>NZ_BAAGZL010000021.1:0-532 GCF_054778555.1 Spirosoma flavus | reverse complement strand
CTGCAGGGCTACGTAACAGCCAGTGGAGATACCTACTTTGCCGAGATTATAGGACGCTTTGTGGGCTATCGACTGGCTAAAGTGCCGCTGTGTCCCGCCCTCTACGATAAAACAGTGTTCGTCAACGTAGCGGCTAATGTACCGGCCAATGTCTACTATTTCCAGGAGTATAAAGACGAAGCCGCCGGTAAGTGTGGTTATAACTGGCTGGAAACGACGTATTCCTTCCAGCCAGACCCCTCCGGTGGGCTAATCGACATTACGCCAGCTCTGAGCGGACCTCATACCCTTACCACCGACTTCAAAGCCTGTCAGGAAACCAGCGTGGTCAACATTAGGGGCAATGTGTTCGTGCTTGAGGTGGTTAATGGTAATCTGAGGGTAAGGGGCACCTGGCAGGACTTTGGCAAATGCGCCCAGTGCCCGGCTCAGGCCGAAGCGGCTTTGCAGGCGGCACTGAGTAAAGCCCGGGCCGCCAACGCTGGGGTGCTGAGTCTGACCACCATGGTGGTCTCGGCCACCACCATGAGCT
>NZ_BAAGZL010000020.1:0-535 GCF_054778555.1 Spirosoma flavus | reverse complement strand
TCACAGCCGGACAAGGGTAAATCTGGCGACTGGGGCTAAGTCGTAACAAGGTAGCCGTACCGGAAGGTGCGGCTGGAACACCTCCTTTTTGGAGCCGTTAGCCCTACTTTAGATGTCAATATGCAAAGAAACGGGCTTGTAGCTCAGGTGGTTAGAGCGCTACACTGATAATGTAGAGGTCCGTGGTTCGAGTCCACGCAGGCCCACAAATCAGATTAAGGCTGATTATTAAATAAGGGGGATTAGCTCAGCTGGCTAGAGCACCTGCTTTGCAAGCAGGGGGTCAACGGTTCGAATCCGTTATTCTCCACATGAACCATTCGGGTTCATAAGTTCTTTGACCTACAGGGAGAAACGAATTGATCGTAATGATCAAATTAAGATTTAACTTTTTGTAAGCGAAAGTTTACGAGTTGGAAAGTATTTTCTAAATCGAATCAACACGCAGCAAAAGGGCGTCTGGGGGATGCCTCTGGCTTCTGATGGCGATGAAGGACGTGGCAAGCGACGAAACGCTAAGGGGACCCGCTGGCAG
>NZ_BAAGZL010000019.1:0-552 GCF_054778555.1 Spirosoma flavus | reverse complement strand
CCTCATCCTGAGGTGCGACCGGAAGGTCGGGAACCCCTTCCAGACAAAGCAGGGGAGTCGACCCTCCTGTCCAGATCAGGAGGGGAGAAAGGGCTCAGAGGAGGGGGTGCCGGAAAACCTCAGTGTTCCTCTCGAGGGAGACCGGGATTTCGGGGAACTTTGTGGGTCGCATCAAGGGTGCCAAGTGCCCTTTCGGCCTCCAATTCCTAACGTGGGACTTCTCCTGAGGCGCTGTAGCGGGAAAGGGCTTCATCTTGCGATGACGGGGGAGCCACGTGGTTTTTCTCGAGTTACGGCGGGATTCTCGAGTTACGACGGGGAATTCAGGCTGCCTCTTGTGTTGGCCCAGGCAAGTCCAATCTTCCATTCGAGTTGCGAAGGAAAGCTGGGGATTGCTGTCGAGTGACTGCAGGGCCAATAGACCTCATCTAGGCTTGTGTCCAGAAGCCAATGTTCCTCTCCAGGGGCGACAGGGATCTCGGGGTTGCATTCCAGACGCACCTGGGGAGACAGGCATTCATCTCGAGTGGAAGCAAAGAAGCCCGCTCTGCT
>NZ_BAAGZL010000018.1:0-1192 GCF_054778555.1 Spirosoma flavus | reverse complement strand
TGTAAGCTTCCCTGAAATTAGGACAGTCATGGATTAGACTCGAAAAGAGCTAATTTTAACTGACACATGAAAAAAAAGAAGTTTACCGAAACACAAATCGTAGCCATCCTGAAGCAGTACGAAGGAGGACGAGAAGCCATGGACGTGTGCCGTGAGTATGGCATTTCTAAAGCCACTTTATTTAACTGGCGCAAGAAATACAGTGGCATGGAAGCCACTCATTTGAAAGAACTTAAAGCGCTTAAAGATGAAAACCACCGGCTGAAACAGATGTACGCTGAACTCAGCCTGGATTATCGACTGGCGAAAGAAATCATCGAAAAAAACAGGGCCGCCTGAGCGGCTTTAAGGCCTTGCCAACAGAAGGAGTTAGTGGAGTGGGCAGTGGAAGAAAACATAACTGTGGGCAGGGCCTGTCGGGTAGTGGGTATGCATCGGTCCAGGTGGTACTATCGCAGCAAAAAGAATGACCAGCCGGTCATTGAGAAGTTACAAACTTACGCGGAAGCTTACCCGACTCGTGGCTTCGATGACTACTATGGTAAGATCCGTAATGAAGGACTTAAATGGAATCGCAAACGGGTGTTGCGCGTGTATCGGCTGCTGAGCTTGAAACATCGAAGACGGCATAAGCGACGCGTACCAGCCCGAGTGAAGCAACCTTTACATGCCCCCGAAACGATCAACTACAGTTGGAGTATGGATTTTGTGGCGGATGTTCTGACCAGTAAGCGAACGATTCGCGTGCTAACCATTATTGACGACTGTAGTCGAGAAGTGGTAGCCGCTCATGCTGATTTTTCGCTGCCCGCTCAGAAAGTAGTCGATGTTTTGAACGATATTGCTCTGCAACGTCCTCTACCCAAACAGATTAGAGCGGATAATGGGCCTGAATTTATAGCGGATAAATTTCGGCAGTGGTGCACAGCTAACAACATTATAATTCAATACATTCAACCCGGCAAGCCTATGCAAAACGGCTACATAGAACGGCTTAACCGAACCTATCGCGAGGATGTATTAGATGCATATTTGTTCGATTCGCTTGAGCAAGTTCGGATTTTATCAGACGAGTGGATGGATCAGTACAATCGTTTTCATCCCCATCAATCACTGGGCGGCTTGGCACCAGCAACATATGCCAAGCAAGGGGAAGATGAAAAAGTCTAAATGCTTGCTGTCCTAATTGGGG
>NZ_BAAGZL010000017.1:0-1319 GCF_054778555.1 Spirosoma flavus | reverse complement strand
TTGGGAGTGCTCGCTGAACTGTGTCAACAGGATTTTATTCGAAGCGATGGGAGTTAATCCGCTCTTCAAAGATAATGCTGAACTGATTAATCACTTCTTTCCAATTGTAGGTAGTAGTCTCCCACTTGATCTGCAAGTTCTGGATCGTCAAATAAATCAACTTTTGCAACGCAATATCGGAAGAAAAAGCCCCCTTCGTCTTGGTGACTTTGCGTAACTGCCGGTGATAGCCTTCGACCGTATTGGTCGTATACATCACCTTACGTATGGCGGCTGGATAGTCGAAAAATGGCGACAATAATTCCCATTTCTCCAACCAGGGCTGTACGGCTTTGGGGTAAGCTAACCCCCATTTTTCCTGTACGACCAACAAGTTCTCCAAGCCCTGTTCTCGGTTTGGGGCTTGATAAACTGTCTTCAGATCGCTGGCCAGTTCTTTCAATAATTTATCAGGTACGAACCGAAAACTATTTCGGAGTTGATGGACAATGCAGAGCTGAACGGTGGTGGCCGGAAAAACGCTGGCAATGGCTGTATCAAACCCTTTCAGACCATCGACACACGTAATGAGCAAGTCTTCAACGCCCCGTTGTTTGAGATCAGTGAGCACCGTCAACCAGAACTTTGCTGATTCACTCTCAGCCGTGTAGATGCCTAATACCTGCTTTTTGCCTGATAAGCTCAGCCCAATCACACTGTAGAGAACGCGCGTAACTACTTTACCATCCTGACGCACTTTGTAGTAGATGCCATCCAACCACACCAGCGTGTATAGACTTTCTAAGGGCCGGTTTTGCCATTCTCTCATAGCCGGAATGACTTTGTCGGTAATAGCCGTTAACTCGCTGTCTGACAGCGAATAGCCATACATCTCCGATAGATGTTGGCTAATATCAGCATAGCTGTTGCCGACGCTATAGAGAGAGAGGACCTTTTGTTCAAGTTGGGGCGTGAGTACAACCTGTCGTTTGGGTACGATCTGGGGCTGGTAGCTGCCTGTGCGGTCGCGGGGCGTCTGCAACTCCAAAGGACCGGCACTGCTTTTGACTTGCTTAGTCGTCTTTCCATTTCGCCGATTCTGCTCGGTGAGCCGGGTTTGGGTGAGATGGCCATCCATTTCGCCCTCCAAAGCGGACTCTAAAAAGTGTTTGAGTAATGGAGCGAATAGGCCATTTTCGCCGGTCAGTGGTTTGCCTTCATAAAGGCCTTGAATAGCAGCCTGTTTGAAGGCTTCAAAATCAAACTCGTTGGTCATAGTAGTGAAAGTTAGAGTTTTTATTCCCTTTATTCACCTGTGACACAGTTTAGCGAGCAGTCTC
>NZ_BAAGZL010000016.1:0-1634 GCF_054778555.1 Spirosoma flavus | reverse complement strand
CGGGACACAGCGGCACTTTAGCCAGTCGATAGCCCACAAAGCGTCCTATAATCTCGGCAAAGTAGGTATCTCCACTGGCTGTTACGTAGCCCTGCAGAGTACCCACGGGTGGAATGCCCCAGGAGCCGCCGAAGTTAAAGAACTTAGGCCGGGCTCCGTTGGGCAAACGTACCGCCCGGCCATCGGGGGCGGTTAGGGCTTAAAAGCAGACTATTTCAAGGGGTATTGGGTGACTTAGTTTAATAAGAAAACCTAGCGACTAAGCCGGGTTTTCTTGTTGAATCAACGCTTCTTTAAAGTTTTCATATATACTGAAAGCTTCTTTGAGGATATCTAGGAGGTCTTCATAGTTTCGGAAAATGGGATTTTTTAATTTTTCTGAGTCGTCCAATATATCTGAAACAGACCCCCAAGTTCCCCAGCCAAAATGTAAACGCTGATTATCTTTCAGAATATCCCATATTAATTCAACAACTCCATATTTTAATGAAATATTGAATTGAAACTGAAAAGGTTGGATTACCTCCGATATTTTAAAGAAGTTTTCTCTTTTTATGAACTTGGTTTCGTAACCGAATTCATTAATAATCTTTAACACTTCATTAGGTGAGTAATCTTCAAAACTTTCACTGATGTCAAATGAAAATCTCTTGACTATTTGCTTGTATTGCTTTCTGAATGAGATTCCATCTAAAGCGTACTTTAAATCAGGGTGTAGTTGCATAGTTACTCAGGTCTGAAACGAATGTCAATGTTGTACGTATTCTTAGCCAAATCAATATAATCTTGAAGTTGACTAAAATTTTGGTTGGACGCTGGAATTTCCAGAATCTGTTTTCCCTGCAATGATTGCCCATCAATTGCTGGATATTTATTTGACCGTATTATGGTACCCGGTGAGTACTTACTTTGCATCTCCCTTAGGTAACTTTCAAAAGTAGACAGCTCTATATCTTCCAAACTTGTTGCTTTCCGAGACACGATCTCACCTACATTATTACCAATTGGCGGAAGGTAAGAATCCAAACGTTTTCCATTCGAAAGATTAAGCTCACTAACAGGGTACCATCTTTCACTAACGGCTCTTTTATTAAATGCATTACCTCTGGCAATTGGCGAATCATTCAGCCAGTAGTCTCGCTCCTTCTTCCAATCCAATCGCTCACGAGCAGGCTTTCCTTGACCCACTTTTCGGCTTACATACCGCTGGTAATCCGCTTCCAGGAGTGCATCCACAAATTTACCCGCGTTATCCAGAAACGCAGCCAGGTCGTCTAAACTTTTCTTAAGTTGTTCGGGTGCCCCCTTTACCATAGCCACCAAGCCACCCGTGGTTACAGCTAAGCCAAGAACGACTCCAATACGTCCCGTACCGTAGCGGGCATATTGACCGCCTTTCTCAAAGTTCTCATACTGAATGGCATCTTTGGCTAAATCTGCGCCTAGCTCTTTGGCCTTCTCCCAACTCATCTGCTGGCGGAAACTGACCAACTGGTCCCAAGCCCCCTGTGGGTCAGAGACCACCGACAAACCCAGCCCCACCAACTCGGGCAGGTCTTTGGCTTCTTCCAGGGCCTGATCCAGGGCCCCCGAAATCACCCCTGTGCCGTCACGCACAAAGAAATCCTTCTGGG
>NZ_BAAGZL010000015.1:1654-4725 GCF_054778555.1 Spirosoma flavus | reverse complement strand
ATCAACGGTGGCACCTACCTACTCTCCCACCTTTGACAGCAGTACCATCGGCAGTACGGGGCTTAACGGCTCTGTTCGACATGGAAGAGGTGTCCACCCGCCTTAACAGCACCAACCGTAGATATTCTTCTGACTCATAAGAGTCAAATACCTTTAGCATTCTTAGTCCCCACAGAGAGAAACATACCCATTACCAATACAAACACTTGATCACAAAGCCTATCTCGTAAAGCAGAATCAACACGCTCCCGGGGTCATTAGTACGGCTCAGCTCCACTGCTCTCACAGCCTCCACCTGCCGCCTATCCACGTCGTCGTCTACAACACCCCTTACTCAGAACACTCATCTTCAGGCCAGTTTCGCACTTAGATGCCTTCAGCGCTTATCTGATCCGCACGTAGCTACCCGGCCGTGCCAACGGCTTGACAACCGACTCGCCAGCGGTGCGTCCATCCCGGTCCTCTCGTACTAAGGACAGATCCCGTCAATGTTCCTACGCCCACCACAGATAGGGACCGAACTGTCTCACGACGTTCTGAACCCAGCTCGCGTGCCACTTTAATCGGCGAACAGCCGAACCCTTGGAACCTTCTCCAGCCCCAGGATGTGACGAGCCGACATCGAGGTGCCAAACCTCCCCGTCGATGTGAGCTCTTGGGGGAGATCAGCCTGTTATCCCCGGCGTACCTTTTATCCTTTGAGCGATGGCCCTTCCATGCGGAACCACCGGATCACTATACCCGACTTTCGTCCCAGATCGGCTGGTCGGCCTCACTGTCAAGCTGGCTTTTGCTATTGCACTCCCCTGCCGATTACCGTCCGGCATGAGCCAACCTTGGGAAACCTCCGTTACCCTTTCGGAGGTGACCACCCCAGTCAAACTACCCACCAAACACTGTCCCCCCAAAGAGGTTAGAACGCCAGTCAGCCAAGGGCGGTATTTCAAGGTTGGATCCAGGACGCCTGGCGACGCCCCTTCGCTTCCTCCCGCCTATCCTACACATGCCTGACCAGCATCCCATGTTAAGCTATAGTAAAGGTGCACGGGGTCTTTCCGTCCCGTGGCGGGTAAGCGGCATCTTCACCGCTACTACAATTTCACCGAACTCATGGTTGAGACAGTGCCCAGATCGTTACACCATTCGTGCAGGTCGGAACTTACCCGACAAGGAATTTCGCTACCTTAGGACCGTTATAGTTACGGCCGCCGTTTACTGGGGCTTCAGTTCAAACCTTCGCCTTGCGACTAAGCTCCCCCCTTAACCTTCCAGCACCGGGCAGGTGTCAGACCCTATGCGTCAACTTTCATTTTGGCAGAGTCCTGTGTTTTTGGTAAACAGTCGCCTGGGCCTCTTTTCTGCAACCTCCCATTACTGGGTAGGCCCCCCTTATCCCGAAGTTACAGGGTCATTTTGCCGAGTTCCTTAACCATGATTCATTCGTGCACCTTAGCATATTCTGCCCAGCTACCTGTGTCGGTTTGCGGTACGGGTAGCCATGCGCTTAACGCCTACTTACTTTTCTTGGAAGCCCCTTCAGTGCTTCGCTTCGGCCGAAACCTCCGCTCAACGCCCTATTCCGTCAGGACGTAACACCCCCGGCACTCCGTCATAAGTGGACCTGCATAGCTAGTATGGGATTATTAACCCATTTCCCCTCAGGCTGCCCGTCTCCGGTCGCCCTTAGACCCCGACTAACCCTCCGATGACTGCCATCGCGGAGGAAACCTTAGCCTTTCGGTGTGGGGGGTTCTCACCCCCATTATCGTTACTTATGCCTACATTTGCTTTTCACAACCCTCCACCACAGCTCACGCTGCAACTTCGCCGGTTTGTGAATGCTCTCCTACCACAAGTTAGTCTAACTAACTGTCCACCCCTTCGGTGATGTGCTTGATGCCCGGTTATTATCGACGCCCGCCCCGCTCGACCAGTGAGCTGTTACGCACTCTTTAAAGGAATAGCTGCTTCCAAGCTAACCTCCTGGCTGTCTCAGCAGCCGGACCGCCTTTGTTCAACTTAGCACACACTTGGGGACCTTAGAGGATGGTCTGGGTTGTTCCCCTCTCGGAGCAGGACCTTAGCACCCTGCCCCTCACTGCCCCGCACCCCTGCTCGCATTCGGAGTTCATCAGAAGTTGGTAGGATGTGACTCCCCCGCATCCTGTTGGTCGCTCTACCTCAAGCACGGTAACACGGAACGCTGTTCCTAAAAACATTTCGGAGAGTACGAGCTATTTCTCAGTTTGATTGGCCTTTCACCCCTATCCCCAGCTCATCCGGAAGCTTTTCAACGCTTATCGGTTCGGTCCTCCAGGGTGTGTTACCACCCCTTCAACCTGGCCAGGGATAGATCACCAAGTTTCGCGTCTACCCCGACTGACTACGCGCCCTGTTCAGACTCGCTTTCGCTTCGGCTGCCCACCTTCAGGTGGTTAACCTCGCCAGCCATGGTAACTCGTAGGCTCATTATGCAAAAGGCACGCCGTCACCCCCGTCTGAGGGCTCCGACCGCTTGTAAGCGCCTGGTTTCAGGGTCTATTTCACCCGGGTACTCCCCGTGCTTTTCACCGTTCCCTCACGGTACTCTTCTCTATCGGTCTTCTGAATGTATTTAGCCTTACCGGATGGTGCCGGCAAATTCAGAGGGGATTTCGCCGGTCCCCCCCTACTCAGGATCCCCGACCCACCAACGCCCTGACCACTACGGGGCTCTCACCCGCTATGGCGTCTTTTCCCAAAGACTTCGTGTTCGCTTGTTGGTTTGCTGTCAGGTCCTACTACCCCGACCAGGCCGTAACCTGATTGGTTTGGGCTCTTCCGGCCTCGCTCGCCACTACTACCGGAATCACATGTTGTTTTCTTTTCCTGCGGGTACTTAGATGTTTCAGTTCTCCGCGTTTGCCCCCCGTAGGGTACTGTCTCTTCAAGACAGTGGGTTGCCCCATTCGGATACCCAAGGATCAGCCCCTGCCAGCGGGTCCCCTTAGCGTTTCGTCGCTTGCCACGTCCTTCATCGCCATCAGAAGCCAGAGGCATCCCCCAGACGCCCTTTTGCTGCGTGTTGATTC
>NZ_BAAGZL010000014.1:0-8907 GCF_054778555.1 Spirosoma flavus | reverse complement strand
AAAATAATTATTGGTTTCAGGTTCACAAGCTACACTGCCTACACGAACGTTCGTGTAGGCAGTGTAGCTTGTGAACCTGAAACCAATAATTATTTTTCGGACTCCAAAAAAATCATCCAGCCGATATTCTTTCGCTCAGTTATAAAACCATCATGTCTTAAACGCTTCATGAAAGTGCTTTTGCTAACAGGACGATGACCATCTTCTGTGCAGAAAAACTTGTATTGATTATACAGTTCTTTAGCCTGATAATGCTTGCTGGATGATTTAATATAACCGAATTCATCCAGAAATAGCTTAACGGAATCGGACTCCAACTGGTAAGCTTTTAGCTGTTCCCGTACGGCTGGCGGGTCGGTGAGCTTACGTTGTTCCAGTAGACGTTTTAACCCACCAATAACCCAGTTAAATACACCTGACAGCTCGCTCTGAATAATTTTCGAAGCTAATTGCCTGTCCTGTTTTGATTCTGGTATGGTAACGTCGAAAGGCACAATCGCGAACCGGCGAAAAAAGGCTGGAGTCTGTTCCGCTCCTTTCGGCAATTCGTTACAATTAAAGATCAATTTGGCGTAATTGGTGAGTATGAAGGGTTGACCATAAGGTAGACGTGCTTCGATAGGTTCACCTGATGCTAGCTGTTTGAACATATTTGCATCCAACTTCTCAGTTATTTCACTGGCATAGTTCACCAGGACATTCTGTAACTTGGCCCGGTGATATCCCTTTTCGTCTGTTAAGGATGCCAGTGAATAGCTGCTGACATTTTGCGGTCCTAACAATGCTGAGATAATTTCGAAGAATACTGACTTGCCATTTGCTCCTGAACCATGTAAGATAAGGGCTTTCTCTAATTTTAGATAGTCTGAGTTAACAAACAGAAAACCGATGAATTCTGCCAGTAGTTTACGACATTCTTCGTCAGGCAGTACAGTACATAGGTAGTCATCAAAAAGCGGACAAACAGCATCAGGATCATAAGTGAATGGAAGTTGATACGTCAAAAAATCATCTTTATCTGCTGGCCGTAATTGCTGCCCTTGCGGGGAAAATTCAAACGTACCGTTGGCGAGGTTTATTAAAACTGCATCTGACTCATTCTCACGCGCTGGAATACGAGACATCTCCATAAACTGCTTGTACAAATGGTCTATAAAAAGATGATGTTTAGCGTCAAACTTATTAATTCCCAGCCGCTGAGCCACCTTACTCAAAAATTCACGTAACTCACCAGCACTTATCAACTGCCAATATGACCCGTTGTAGATGTAGGGAAAATCATTGTGATGACCGATTCCCCACCCGTTCTGTTCAGCCAGCACTAAGATTTCCTCCACAGCAATTATCTGATAGTGCTTGTTTTTGAGGGTTTCCTTAGGCTGTAGCTCTACACGATCTCTGAAATCAATTGGGCAAAATTGCTCTTCTAATGCTGACATCATTTGGCGGGTTGACCCAGAGGAATCTTTGGCCTGCTTACTTTGGTCAGAGGTCATCTTAGCTGAATCGATCATTTTGAAACGATTCAATAAATGCCTGAGCCTTTCGAGTTGAATTACATAAGGCTTAAGATAACCTGCATCATCTGTTGTAGACGAAAACCGTACTTTGTTTTCAACCTCAGTTCCTCTTTCATGAGACTTCTCACTTTTTTCAGCGAACTCTTTGAGGGTGGCCTTTAATGAAGCGATTGCATCTTCTTTTGATTTAGAGTGGTCCTGAACTGGCATATATTCTGCCAGAAAGGTGTAGGTTTCTTCTGAGTAGTAAGGCCCCATATCTTCGTGAGGCTCCTCGTACCTTTCATAATTGTCAAAATCAAGTTCTTCATTGATCTCATCCTCGACTGCTTCATAGCGGTCATTGATCCAAGAAGGTACTGAATTGTACTCATAGAATAATTCCTCTAGGGTGTCTTGGTCTGGCACATGTGCGGCCAGAGTAGTGTCCATCTCTTCAGATGAAGACGCTATATTTTCCTGAGACCCTTCGAGTGCTTCATTGCCATTAATCTCGGGTGCTTCGAAGAAAGCGAAAGCTGCTTCAGAATCATATAAAGGACATTCAGATGGGCTGTCCTGAACTGGCATATGTGCTGCCGAAAGGGTATACATCTCCTCAGTTGAGTAAGGCATTTGTGGCTTTTCCATTTCTTATTTACGTTTTCGGGTGGAAGTAGAAGATACATATTGTTCCGCAGAGGTATTGATTTCGCTTCTGCTTTTGCGATGCTGCTCTTTTAGCCATTGGTCAATCTCAGACTTGAGAAAGACAAGACGTTTGCCCATCTTTTTGTGTGGGATCTCGCGTCGTTGCACTTTTCCATAGAGGGTTGTGACGGCTGGGTTACCTGGGAGGTAGTTACTTAGTTCTTCAATTGAGAACCACCTGTTAGTTTCGACATTAGTAGATTGACGTGTTACATAATCAGCTATGCCCTGTCGAACGGCATCTTGCATCATTTGGCTTAATTGGTCGCCAGTAAGAGAAGTGATGAGCATTATTTTAGAGGTTTTAAACTTACATTTCGGGGCCCTCGAAATCTGTCACAAAGCTCATGTCTCTCGATTACAGGCATACTATACTCAATATTTAGTCATGTTTTATTTGTAGAAAAAAAATCAGGGCCTATATGATTTGCCCTGATTATAAGATATTTACCGATCTTCACTGCCATCTATTTTATTTTTTTCCTCCCATTGAGCTTCGGCGTTTTCTTTGAGTTTATCAAAGATTGCTAGGTGCTTTTTCAAATCCACTGTCAAAGCCCCTTCTAATTGTTGGGAGTAACTTGAATAATCTGTTCCCAAAAAACGCCCTAATAAATACATGAATTCTTTTTTTGTGGGCGTGTTCCCAGTAGAGGTTTTCAAAAGATTGAGTTCATACAAGGCATTGAATATTCTTAAAACATCGGTTTTTACTCCCCTATGGGAAAGCTTCAAGCTTGGCAATTTCTCCTCGACTATTAATGAGTTTGCTTTTTCTGATGGTAGAACTTCATGTGTTTTTTTGTTATCATTTGTAGTTAAATTATTAACAGGTGTTCCTACACTAGTTTCATTAGCCTTGTAAATTTTATCACGTTCTTTTTCAATGAAATCATACACATTAATGTGTCTATTTATACCATCTTGAAATTCATTAATACCAGCAATTTTTGCTTTTGATTTAACTTCTTGGCTATGAAGAGAGTTCATGATTTGGTAAGACTGACCACCTCCAGCCAAGAGATTTTTGTTAAACGGATTTGCTAAAAATGTGATATTATTATACAGTAGATGTAATAAACCATCAAGCAAAAAAAAATATTGTTTCTTCGTAAGGTCTAGACTTCTCAGGTGCTCAATTTGATCATATGGTCTGGTTAAATTAGATTGTACAATGTAAAAACGCTCGTATAGAAGATTTAAATAATCTAGTGGCTTAAAAACATCTTTCCATATGCTTGAGTCAGTTAAAGCGCAATATATTTCATGATTAAAGCCATCATTTAGATAATCTTTAAGGTCTGTTTTCGGCTTGAATAAAGGATTGTTCATAGCATTGAAATGATTTAAAATTGTAATTTTATTTTATCAGCGGCATCCCGCTTGGATTGGTCAATGATTTTAGCGTAAATCTGAGTCGTCTTAAGTTCTCGGTGCCCCAGCATCTTGGAAACAGTGTAAATGTCTGTACCGAGCGACAATTGCAGTGTAGCATAGGTATGCCGGAAGCAGTGAAAAGACAAGTGTTTACCGATTATCCCAGCATCAGCTGCCCACTGACGTAAGACTTTATTCAGCGTTGCCGAATACGCTAGACTTGGCAAAACAGACTGATCAGCCTGCTGACGATCTCCTAAAATAGCGACAGCCTGTTCTGAAATGGGCATTACCTCAACACCCTTGGTTTTCTTCTGGGTAAAATGAATCAGATAACCATTGGAAGGATCATGACGAATCTGTCCCCAGGTGAGCGCTACTATGTCTGAATAACGTAAACCCGTTAGGGCTGAGAACAAGCCAGCCTGTTTAAGCTGGGGCATGGCCGGACAGTCTGTACGCGCCAGCGCTTGTAACTCTTCCAGCGTCAAGTATTCACGGTGTGTCTCATCAGGTTTAATACCATCTATTCGAGCTCCAAGATCTGTCGACAATAGCCCATCCTTAAAAGCCTGCTTCAAGGCGGCTTTGAATTTGCCGAAATATCCCACAGCAGAATTGGTGGCTAGCGCATCTCTATTACGCCGATTTGGCGCAGTGAGCAGAAATTCTTTGAATGATTCGCATTTATAGACTGTCAGGTCCGCAAATCGTAACGTACCGCCAGTAAAGTCTTTCAGGTAATATAATGCACTCGTCCAATTATCGGCATTGCTACCCTTACGCTTGGCGGCTAATTGTTCAACGTACTCGACAAAACAGGCCATACGTTGTCGTTTGGAGAGGAAACCGTACGCACCCATCTGAACGTCGATCTGCCGTTTTGCCCTTATCGTTTCTGCCAATGCTAATGTCTCGCTATTCTGTTGTTTATCGGCTGGGGTTTTAGGCCGATTGAACAGATACATACTCAAAAACTCACGTCGAGTGGGCTTGCCTGTATCAGGATGAGGAATTGCTGGGTAATAGTCCAAATACAAACTTGTACGTCCGCCCGTAATTGCTTTTTTCCGCAGTTTGACTTTAATCATAGTAGAGTATGGGCGAGTAACTGATCAATTTGAGACTTTGGTACATAGGCATAAATGCCCCTGTGCTGCTTTGGAACCTTATGACGATGTATAAGCTCATATAAAGCTTTTTCTGAGATACTGTACTTCTCTCGTATTTCCTTCATAGTGTAGCAGTCTGCGAGTGGAATCGGAATAGGGCGACTTTTCTCCATGAGTTCGGCTGGTTGTTCAAAGAGCCGATCTATGTCGGCACGTCGGATAACTGTACGGCGGTTAAGCTTGACAAATGGAAGCTCTCCCCGTTCGTTGAGTCGGTACAGGCTACGGCGGCTAATGCGGATGAGTTTAGCCGATTCGTCAACCGTTAGAAACTCTTGAACCTTTATAGTCTCAATGGGCCAGGTTTTTACCAGTAATGTCTGATCGTCGCTTACCTGAATCTTTCCCGACCGCTGACGCGCTTTATACGCCTTCTTCGCGCAAGCATCGCTACAGGTTTTTGACGTTGTCTTACGAGCTTCAAACTCGTTGCCGCATTGCTGACAGATGCGAGTAATACGTATGTTAGAACTCATATGTCATACTGTGTCAGTAATATGCCCAATTGTGTCTCAGTGTGTCAGTTTGTGCCATTATCTCCCCAATAAATGGGTTTCCGTGGAGAAATTTTCTTAAGGATACAATAAAGGTACAAATAGTCTCTCAATAAATAAGTAACATATATTAATAAATATATATTATATAGATCGAAAAAGCCCATTTTCAGGGCTTTAAGCAATATTTAGTGATGAATGTAATGAGTTTGTTAAGTGGGCTTACTTTCCGATACAGAATTTGCTAAAAATTGAGTCTAATAAATCATCGGTTGTAATCTCGCCGGTTAATTCTCCCAAATGTTGTAAAGCAACACGTAAATCCATGGCCAGCCAGTCGGGTGTTACGTTGGCGTCGAGGCCGTTGATAGCGCGTGTCAGTGCATTGTCGGTACCAGTCAGATGTGCGTAGTGACGGGCATTGGTAACAACAGCGCTTCCCGTCTGTACAGCAGTATCTGTCCGGACACGTAGCGAAAGTGTCTCCTTCAACGTATCAAGTCCCGCGTGCCGGGCTGCTGATATCCAGACAATAGTGTCGTTCACTACGTTTTCCAGCTCCTGCCGTCGGGTCGCTGATAGTGTATCTAATTTATTTCCTACCAGCAAATAGGGTTTATCTGCCTCGTTAATTTCAGCTATTGCAGTTTGCAGATCGTTGGGGTCTATTGCCTGGGCATCGAACAGATAAATAACTAGGGCGGCCTCCCGCATTTTCTGCTGCGTTCGTTCGATACCAATAGCTTCGATCTGGTCAGTAGCTTGTCGCAGACCGGCCGTGTCAATCAGGCGAAAGCGAATGCCGTCAATGAACAGCTCGTCTTCGATTACGTCGCGGGTAGTGCCTGGGATGTCGGAAACAATAGCTTTTTCTTCGTTCAGCAACGCATTCAATAATGTCGATTTACCTGCATTGGGCTTACCGATAATGACCGTTGGTACCCCATTTTTAATCGCATTGCCGACTGAAAACGAGTCGATTAGTGGATGCAGCTCCCTTCGAATGTCGAGCATCAGTTGCCGTAGGCGGTCACGGTGTGCAAATTCAACATCTTCTTCGCCAAAATCCAGCTCCAGTTCAACTAAGGCTACAAAGTCAATCAGTTGCTGGCGAAGCTCCTTCAGTTGTTTAGAGAAACCACCGCGCAACTGCGTCAAGGCAGCCCGGTGGCTGGCATCCGAATCCGACGCGATCAGGTCGGCAACGGCCTCTGCCTGCACCAGATCGAACTGACCATTCAAAAACGCCCGTTGCGTGAACTCACCCGGACGAGCCAGCCGAACACCTTCCTGCGTGAGCCGACGCAAAATTTGCTGGATAATAAACTCCGACCCATGACACGAAATTTCAACTACATCTTCTTTCGTGAACGACCGGGGAGCGCGAAAAACCGTCACTAACACTTCGTCAATAATGCCACCGTCGTGCTGACGTATCGTGCCAAAATGGGCCGTATGCGACTCCTGCTGGGTAAGGTCTTTCCCGCGAAAAATTCGATTGGTTAACGTAATGGCTCCTTCGCCCGACACACGTAGCACCGCTATGGCGCCAATGCCTGGAGCGGTAGCCAACGCAGCAATAGGTTCTAATTGATGTATACTCATCTTTGTATAGCTCTGTGTTCCAGTTGTTTGGTGGAATGGGCCACCGTTGCGGATACACAGAGATGAATGGAGACTCACAGAGGAAAAATAGGGAAGCGATTCAGTAATCCGACGAACCGTTTTTCAACCGGTACGTCCGGTATACCAAGCCAGTCGGCATACGTATCGCCCAAAAAGAAACGCATTTGACCGGCTGCGAGGTTCCGGAGCGTTTCGGGACGTTGGTTCTCTGATGGTAACTGCCCCGGAATACCGGTCGCAATTGCGTTTAAAAGTGAATGTGTGAGCCCCACACCGGCTTCGGACGTAGTGAACTGTCGTCGGCTGATAGCGCGATCAAGGTGATAGGCTTCGCGAAGATTCTGGGGTAGCAATTCTGCTGATACGCCGTTGAGAAATCCGATGACGTTACTGTGGTGTAGATAATCTTCTTCCTCCTGCTCACTCAACGTAATACCCGACTTCCGAAGACCACGTAGCACGATGTATGAAAACGCCCCATTTGTTCCCGCCATATCTTCCTGATTGACAGGGTATCCCCAGGCCATATTCCACCGATCGGAACGTAGTGTATACCAGCGCGCTCCTGCGTGAATCAGTCGAACTTTCAGGGTTCGCTGAATTGCTTTGCCACTTGCCCACTCTTTCGGATTATTGACGGCATAAACCCATTCGCCAGTTTCCTGCAAACGGCGAGTTGTGTCTTTTTTGATACGTTCGGTCAGCCAAAGTACCTGCGCCCCCTGTGCGCCCAGATAGCAGTAAGGAAGTGAGTAACAGCCGAGTAGAAGTCCAATGAGCCGGTCGTGTTTCAGAAACACATCCATGCTACGTTTCATACGAGCGGGGTCGGCCCAAGTGGGTAGTTGAGCGTACTGCTCAAAAAATTGCTGCACAACCGTCGGCTGGTCAATGGTCGTTACGTTATCTGCGTCGGCCAGCCAACGCATGAGTGCATGTAAACCCGTCGGGCCGGCCGTTTCAATAACCGACGCAATGACTACATCGGCAGGAGCATCTCCCTGCTGGCGGTATTGCGTTAGTAGTTCGTCGGAAAACGACCGGGAAGGTTTTACAGTCAGCACCATCTTGTTTCGAGTTCTAAACAGGTAACGCTACGTAACAGGAATTGGTTTGACGAATGGAGCGACCCCATTTTTTACCGCAAAAAGGGAGAACCGTTGTGGTTTAAGGAAAACTACAGTCTGATTTGCATCCCATCATAGCCCAGCCGAATGGAAGATGGAAGCTCTTTTTCTACCTCTTTATGAAGGCCCAACTTGTGGCTGATGTGCACGAAATACGTTTTGTCGGCAGCTACACGCTGGGCAAGGGCAACGGCCTGATCGAAGGTGAAATGCGAGATATGCGGCTGCCGTTGCAGGGCATCCAAAATGAGCACTTTGGTGCCGTATACTTTTTCCAGTTCCTGGTCGGAAATATAATTGAGATCGGTGAGATACGTAAAATCACCCACACGATAGCCGAAAACGGGTAACTTATGGTGCAGAACATCGATGGGAGTGAAAGGTACACCGAACACCTCAAATGGTTCATTACCAATGGGGTTTAGTTGCACGTGCGCAACGCCGGGGTATTTGTGTTCTGCAAAAATGTAAGCGAACTCGCGCTGCAACTGGGCGAGAACCGACGGCCGGCCATAAACCGGAATGTCCTTACCGGAACGGAAATTGTACGCCCGGATTTCATCAAATCCGGCCGTGTGGTCCTTGTGTTCGTGGGTGAAAATGACAGCGTCGAGTTGCTGAAGATTCAGGCGAAGTACCTGTTGCCGAAAGTCAGGACCCGTATCAATAATAAAGCTACGTCCCTCCACGGCAATATGAACCGACGTTCGGAGCCGTTTATCGCGAAAATCGACAGACCGGCATACCTCGCAGGAGCAGCCAATCAACGGTACGCCCGACGATGTTCCCGTTCCGAGCAGGGTAATAATCATAAAGAGCGAAAGAGCGAAAGACCGGGCCGCCGGAGCGGTGAAAGAGCGAAAGGGTTGCTGGCGCCAGCCATTCGCTCTTTCACCGCTCC
>NZ_BAAGZL010000013.1:0-20324 GCF_054778555.1 Spirosoma flavus | reverse complement strand
ACGGGGCGATTGTCGGGAAAGCCGCCCGCGCCATTGAGGATGCCCGTATGGAGTTCGCTAAGTCCGAAGCGAACCGGATTGCGGATCTGGCACAGGTAGAGATTCAAACCACGCTCCTGAAGAACGGGCAGACCCTTGCCGCCGAACGTGAAGCAGCCAAAGCCCGTATTGATCTGGAGGAAAAAACCCAGAAGGCCCTACTCGACATTGAGCTTAAATACAATCAGATCAGTCAGGCGGATTACGATAAACGACTGGCTTTAATCAATGAGAAAAAGATTGCTGATAATAAAGCCCTGAACGATCAGATCGCCGAACAGGACCGCGCTAACCGCGTGGCAATGATCGATGCCGAATTGCAACTAGTTCGGGATGGATCCAAGAAAGAACTTGAATTAACACTTTCGAAGCTCAAAGAAAAGCGAACCGCTGCAATTAAGGCGGCAAAAGAAGACAAAGCGGCTATTGATGCAATCAACAGAGATTTCGACGCTCAGGAGATCGCAGCCGTTAAGAAGCACTACAAAGCTGTTCAGGATCAAATCATTGATATTGCTCATTTAACATCGGATGCACTGGGGGCAATCATCGATGCCTCAACAGCTCGCCAAATCAGCGCGCTCGACCAACAGTACGAGGCTATTTTGTCCAGTGCCGCCCTGACCAATGAAGCCCGAGAGAAGTACGAGCGCGAGTACGACGATAAGAAAAAAGCCATAGAGCATGAATCTGGCGAGCGCCGGCGCAAGCTCGCCACGTTTGAAAATGCCATCAATACGGCGACAGCAGTAATTCGGGCTTTTGCTGACTTAGGACCAATCGGCGGGGCTATCGCTTCGGCGCTGATTGTGGCGAAGTCTATTGCAACTCAAGTCCAGATTGATAACGCCAAATATGAGCAGGGGGGTATTATCGACGGGCCTTCTCACAAACAGGGGGGAGTAAAAGCCCGCGTAGCAGGTCGGCGAATGATTGAGCTAGAAGGGGGCGAGGCAATTATCAATAAACGATCAACGGCACTCTTTGGGCAGCAGCTTTCCCAGATAAACGCTTATCGTGGATTCGGCAAGCCCTTCCAAAGCGTCAGGAGTCCGATGCCGAATATCAGTGCCGCTTTTGGTATTGGCCCGATCAACCCCGCCGTATTCCAGAATAAAATGGCCTATGGGGGTATCATTGCCAACACAGACACCAATGCAATAGCCGAGGCTGTAATTAAGGGACTTCAGCGGACCAACATATCTGTTGCAGTTACTGACATACGAAGGGTTGACAAAGACATGAGGGATGCTGAAGCGGGTGGCGACACTTATGGTTCTTGGGTTAACCCTCGCCGGTAATCAAAAACTTCACATTTTCGATTTAAGACACTATCTTTATAGAATGATGAAATACCTTACTGGATTATTTGAACGCGCTGAACGCGCTTATTTGGGGCTTAGAATTGAATCTATCCGCCCAGACCTAAAAGGTCAACCGTTTAACTCATTAATTCAGGCATATGTGAGCGATGCAGTAAAAGCGTTTGCCTTAGCCGAGATTGAATACTATCGACAGGATGACGAAATAAGAAGCCCGTCTAATCAGCCTGTTCTTTCGGAATTGGTTGAGCAGGCGGCAAAATACCTAGCTACTCAATCGGCGGCTCATTACTTCGTCGAGTGGCGGATAGCCAGAGCACACGCTACAATTGATGTGCACGAGTATTGCAAGAATCATCTTGTTCAAGTTGAAGAGTCCGAAAGCCAGCCTGATAGTAACCGGGTCATTGAAGAGGGCGGCCACATTATTGAAAAGCAAAATCGGTTTATTCAGGAGCTAATGGGCCTAATTAAAGGATTAACTAATCCACTAGCGAGAAGCAATTAAGGATTGCCGGAGGTCTTTTCTATCAGTTCAATCCTATATCGGCCGCTGTTTAATAGAAAACCCTCGTTCGTTTTGCTAATGCCCCACGCCCTACGCCCTGTTTGTCCGTTCTGGCTACTTTCCATAACCAGCGAGTCATTCACAACCGACCACTTAGCAGGTCGGTTTACGGCAAACGTTCCCACTTCGCCGGATAAAGTAGCTTCGCCTTTGGGCCCAAACGCATAGGTCATGCCTGTAAGTCCTGATAGCTTTTGAAAAACCTCATCATTCTCGTTTGTAGTGTCAAGTTGAATCTTTGCCGTATAGGTTTTACCCTCGAAGTCGCTAGTTGTGAAGCCCTTTTTACAGGAGATGATAAAAACCGAGATAGCCAGGAGGCAGACAGATAGCCCTTTCATAAATGCAATTGTTTAATTAGTTGACAATATACTCATGTTTGATATTTCTCAATTTGAAGCCGGAGTCTTAGTGGGAGCCGTTACTAGTGCCGCCTGCTTTTTGCTTGGTTGGTTTTTCCCTAATCCACGACTAACCAAATTCCAGGCCGAAGCCGAGGTTAATCTGGCAAGACAGGAAAAGGAAATTCTTGAAATGCAAGCCGCAATCGAAGCCAACAACAACCGCGCCCGTAAACGATTAGGGCAAAGTATCGCCGAGCGCAACCGCCACGACCTTGCCGAGAACATACGCCGGGTACGTGGAAGCGACGAGGATAATCAAATGATTAATTGCTTAATTGATTAATTATATAATTGCTTAAATTGAAGCGTGAGCAGCGATAAGGGAATATTACTAGACACATCGGAATTAAAAACCCGCCGACGGTTATACCGGGCTATTCGTGCCCTCCCCGCTGGTTTGTGGTCGGTAGAAATAAGCCTTAAAAGACCTATTGCCTCAACACTCCAGCGAGGGTACTACTGGGGTTATTTGCTGGTAGAGGTCGCAAGGCTACTCGGTATGGACCGAGAGAAGGCAGATAAGGTGCTATGCAGTTTATTCATGAGTAGCTACGTGGAGGTAGCCGGTAGGCCGCTGGTTGTGGTTGGTTCTACCGCTTCGCTCGATGGGTTTGAAGCATCCGACTTTTACGCCAAAGTCCGCGCCTGGGTGCAGCTCGAATACGGGGTAAAACTCTCCGAGCCGGATCCGATGAAGCGAAGCAACAAAAAGAAAGTAATTGAAGAAACAGCATAGGGTTGTACGTACAGTGTACGTACCAGAGTGGTGGGGTTGCGTAAAGGGCGTAACGATTTGTTACGTCCTTTCTTGTTTTTGGTTAATCATTTGAGCATTTATATAATTATATAATTGATTAAATAATCAAGATTGCTTATTATTACTAAGGATTAGACAGCTCATTATGAACGGAAAAGACCCGGACACATTCAGCAGAAGCGCCGTAGATAAATTGTCAGTACGGGAAAAGATTGAACTCCTGAAGGTCACTAAAAGCCTGGTTGTTATTGATCATTTAGAGCACTCGACGCAGTACAACCTACCTACCTTGCCGGAGCTGCAAAACGTGCTGTTCACCATGGCAAGGCAAGCGGCCGCGCTGAAAGCAAGCCGCCTTTTAGCTAACGAGATTGACCCGGACTTATCGGAAAGTCAGGTAAGCCGTATGTCATTCGAGCGGTTGCTGGAGGTGTTCGCCAGAACCGCCAACGCACACAACGTTGAATTAATCCAAACCCGGACCGCTGACCTGATCCACAGCAGCAAGTTTAAGAAACTCCTCTACGGAGCCGCTAAAGTGATCGTTGGCAACCGGCAAAAAGCAGCAGTTAATTTTTAACCACTCAAACCAAAACACTATGCCTACTACAGTAGATGTTTACAATCAGGAAAAAACCGTCAGGCTCGAATCCTACGAAATCACCCTAACCTGTGGCAAATGCCGGATCGGGCAGCTTGTTGCTGATGGAGAGCCAAACGAAGCAGGTGAAATAAAACACACGTGCGACCATTGCCACAAAGAGCAGTCTATTACCGGCGGGCCCTATCCACGCGTTGAGGTTCGAAAGGTGCCAGCCGGGGAGCGGTACCTAATCAATAAAGAAGAGGTGCCCGAGAAAGACCCTAATGAGTACAACAAACAGGAAGTCGCGCAACTGCCAGAGCTTGAGAAAATAAAGCTACTTCAGTCAACGATCAACCCGGTTATTATCGATCATTTACAGGAGACAACGATTAACGCGCTACATCATACGTTAGATCGATTATTAGCGGCAATGATTGACCTGGCTAAGCAAGCCGCCGAAATCCGCGCCATTGGCGTAGCGGAGAGCGAACTCGACGAAGTATTAAGTAAGCAATGGGTAAATCACTACGAGACTCCGCTCAGCGTCCTAACCATCCTAATGTATACCACGCGCCGACCGGAAAACATTGAGTTAATTGTCAGCCGGGGCTATCGACCGCTGTTTGACTTTGACCTACGTAAATCCCTTTACGACCTGGCCCGCGAGGTTGTGGTACATCGTAGTAAAGTAAATTTCTTGTCGACAGGTCAAGAGGCAGTTAAAAACAAGGGCGGTAGACCTAGGAAACAAACAACACTCGCAGAGGTGTAAAAGATTTTAAAATGGGTAGGGGTAGTAAGGGTGTCCAATAAAGCGGACGCCCTTTTTGTTGCCGTTGCTTTATTAGATAAAAGATTAAATATATAAATGACCTTTTATATAGCCAGATAGATATATGGCCGCTATGAAGACAAAAAGCATCAAAAAGAGGAAATGTATTGTAGTGTAATAATTTGTAATGTAGTTTTATAATGTAATCAATTGTAGTAATGGCAAAGCAACTACCTAAATCAGTACGGTTTGACTCCGACGTAGAGGAGCAATTAGAAGCGCTGTCTGTTGTTTTCGATGAACCACCTGCACGCATCATAAACCGCGCCGTAAAGTATCTATTCGAGAATAAGGAGTCCGCTATAGAATCCGAGATGGAGGCTAGAAGGAAAAGACTTCAGGATTTATCTAACAAAAAGGATATCTAACAAATCGTATTGATTTGTATTATTTGTATTGGATTGTAATTTTTTATTGTTAATTTCGCTTAACAATCTGGGAAATATAAGAGGCTCACATAGTCCCCTAATCGGGGTGCCTGGTCGAACTATTGCCTAAAAATGAGTATCCCCTCTCGCTAGTCCGTGGAAAGATGCAGCGGGAGGGGCCTTTTCAGAAACCATTTAAACTTTCATCTAATGACTTCGGACGCAAATTTCGAGGGTAAGGGGGACTTTACCAAATCCAATGAGCCAAACGGTTCAATCAATGAGCAGACGGTCATTTCAGACCCACAAACGGCAACCTCAGCCGATCAGCCAACCGAGGAAACGCCCGCAACACCTGAGCCACTCGCGCCGGACGTGCCAAACCCTAGCAAGCCAAACGCCAGCCTGGATCCTGAGCCGGGGCCTGACGGTCAGTACCTCAGCGTCAATCTGCCTAGTTTCCTTACCCGTCATTTCAAAGACACGGAAAAGTATGCAGGTTTGCAAAAAGCAATTCGGGACGTTTTCAGAGCCTACTATGACTCAACACTATCTCTCCGACGCGACGTTATGGTTGATGCCGCTTACAGAGCGCTGGAGGTATCTTTCTCTAAAGTGCTAGAGTGGGGAGCCGTAAAAACGTTGGGGGCATTGCCGGACAAACCTGTAACTGTGCCGGCGGACATTGAAGAGAACGCTTTTCAGTTCGAAGCCTACGACGTGTATATGAACAATCCGTACAACTATACGGATGTTACCCTGCTTCAGGAGTGGATCAAGAAACTTCAGGATATGTCGCTGTTGATGACTAAAACAATCAACACCTACCAGCGTCAGGATAGCCTACAGGAGCGGCTTATTAAGGAACTTCAGGAGTCGGCAGCCATCAAAGATACCCTGCTCAACCGTCAGGAGAGAGTCATTAAAAAGCTGGAGGAGCATTCGGGCCACATCAACATTCCAACCCGCAGCGGGGAAGATCGGGTAGTGCCAAACCCAAAAGGAGAGAACCTCATCACGTACTACCTCAGCACCACCGCCATACGTGGCCGCTCGGAGTTTGATGTTGTAGTAGATGCTTTGCAGGATGCCCGCGATACCAAACTAAAGGAGGTCCTTCGGAAGATCGTTAACGACGAAACCGACGAGGCCGCCTGTGATTTTGAAGATTACAACACGCTTAAAAGGAAGTTAGATTTTCTTTCGGGCTATGCCTGTGAGTTGAGCGATACCAACTATCAGGCGTACCTACGCCAGAAAGATGCCGACTGGTACGCTGGTTGGTATACAAGGGCTTTTGAAGGGAACTTAGACAAGCAGAACAAATTCATGGATGCCTACTCGGTGCGTTTCAGTGGTGAAGAGGAGTCCGACGAGTTGAGCGAAACCGAAGAGCCTGAAGAGTCCGAACCAACGGTGGAAGCCGAACCTGAACCGATCTGGTTGCAGGGGATAGCGGATGATATTGACCGCGATTTGATGCTTCAGTTCAAGAAAATAACTCTTCAGAAGCGCCCCGACATTACGCCGGAGAAGTTGGAAGCGGTTTTACTGGATATGCGTAGGAGTGTCATCAAAGACCTGCCAGCCGAAGAGTCAACCCCGCAGGAGCCAACCAATGAATAACCACCCTTACACCTGCCCGCGCCCGCCTTAGCAATAGCGTCGTTTCTAGCTACACTATTCTTCACTCAATAACTCTCACAACTCAAACTTTCAACACAGTGGAAACATCAATTAAAGTTATCAACGATCCTGTACTAGGCCCGTCGGTTTACGGCCGGCAGCTTTATAAACTTATTACTGAACCCCGCGCCGTTCGCGATACATTTACCGATCGATTCCGTCACAATCAAAAAAAGCTGGGACTCATTGAGGGGAAAGACTTTTATGAAACCGGCTCGGTGATTCCAGAAGTACATCCTGTTAAGCTCTTCATGGATTTTGTCATAACGGTAGATGCCGCGATTCGAATTGCCCGTATCCAGACAAAAAACCGGGGCAAGGCTGTCGTTGACTATCTAACGGACTATCAGCAAAACCCAGAAATAGCAACGCACCCGCCAATTACGCCCCCTGCCAGTACACAGGAAAGTTTGTTTGCAAACCTGACTAGCGGCTATCGCTTCGCTGACCGACCAACACAGATGCCAGAAACGCCCCTAGAATCAACGATTAACGAAACACCTGGACAGCGGGCACTCCGTGAAGCGCAGGCTATGATTGACGAAGAAAACCGCCAAAAGGCTGAAGAAGAGGAACGCCAACGGCAGGCCAAACAGCAGGAGCCAGAACCAGCCCCTCAGCCTACCGAATCCCTGCCAACATTCGAGGCCCGTTTGTCACTGGCCGAGCAGCGGGTTAATACCCTGCTAGGATTCTTTACCCAGACTTATCAGGCACTCACTGAACTTGCGCCAATCGAGCCAGAAGCCAATACAGAAGAACCGGCCGTGATGACGGTACGGGGTAAACTGATCCGGTTAGTAAATAGCTACGCAGCGGCCGAGCGCCGAAGTGAGCACGAAACCTGGAAATACCTTTACGGACAGTTCGATTTGCGTTATGAGTTCAATGTGTACGCTCACGCGCCGGGGAAGGGCGAACGGAATTACCTGAGCATCATTGAGAAGTACGGGCAGCTAGACAACCTCTACCACCTAGCCAAGAAGTTATTTGTATTGCCAGAGTTGAAGTAGTGGGAGGTTGAGCAATCCGGTTCCTTTGCAATTCTTAGGGGTTGTAGTTGGAGCCGGATTTTATATAATTACTTATTTAATCAATTGCTCAATTATATATTCCAGTGTATAAAATGCCAGCAAACCGACCTTTTGAGTTTCGCGCCTACCATATGCCGAGTGGCACCCTGTTTTACGTCGATTCCTTTACTCGGGAGCGAGTTTCGCCATTAGGAGCAACAAATACCTACCCATGCGCCGAATGCATTCTTATGCAATTTACGGGCCTCTACGACTGTATAGGCAAAAAGGTATTTGAGGGAGATATTTTGTATAGTTTCTTTCCTGCTCACGGTGTAGAGCCAGCCCGCGAATATTGGCGGCTTGTGTCATTTCAGGCAGGCGGCTTCTGTGAACTGGCTAGCGCCAACGATACCGCCAACAACATAGAGACAATGTGGCTGCATGAATACCGCGCAGCGCACAACGGCGGTTTTTTAGAGGATAGGGTAGTCGATTGTTACTACCTAAAAACTTACCTGCTTGGCCTCAACACGGAGCTTGCCCAAGTGCCTGAATCATTTGATTAATTATATAATTGATGATTTATATAAATGCTCATTTAAGTAGATAATCAAACCCTTACCCTATATTGTCCATTATGAAGGTAATCACTATCGCTCACCAAAAGGGCGGGGTTGGTAAAACTACCCTGGCTATCAATCTGGCTTATGCCTTCGCTGAAGGTTCAAAGGTTGCTATCGTTGATGCCGATTTGCAAGGATCCGTTTCGGACCTTTCCGACTTTCTGACCGGCATTGACATTGTGCCGCTGGATAGGTTGTTATCTGCGGGCCTCGCCGGGTATGATTTAGTGATCGTAGACACCCCGCCGTATTTGTCCAATCGCCTGAGCGAACTATTCGCAGTCTCTAATTACGTGCTTGTGCCTACGAAAGCGGGCATACTGGATGCAATGGCTATTCGGGCAACGATCAACCTGCTACGCCAAAGTATGGAGCTTAAGCCGGCACTAAAGGCAGGCATTGTGCTCAATATGGTACTACCCCGAACGAGCCTGAACGATGAGGTAAAAGACATACTTACCGAGTATGGTATTTATCTGCATCCTACGGCGATTTCGCAGCGCGTCAGCTACACCCGCTCGCCCATGACTAACGGGGTATTTGGTGGAGAGGATCAGCGGGCTAAAGATGAAGTAATTGAGCTGGCCAGCGAAATCATTAACCGACTATCTGAATAATCATTTTGTGGTTTCTGTTGCCAATTAATCGCAATAGAGCCACATAACCCTCCCCCTACCTATGGCAAAGGAATATAAGAACTCACTTAAGGAGTTAAGTAATAAGCTCAAATCAGAGCCAATCAAAACACCCATTCAGGAGGTGCGTCCGGTTGAGGAAAAGCCAAAGGATCCGAAGCCTGCCAAAAGCGAGTATCACCTTAATATCTGGATGCCTGACAGCCTGGGCAACCGTCTGAAGATTCACGCGGTCAACAGTAAAAAGTCAATTAAGCAGCTCACCATTGAAGCACTGGAGCAGTACCTGAACAGTAACGCGGACTAAGAAAGTTGTCTTAGTTATTTAGACAATTGTCCTTATCCAGAGGGAAGGCTGGGCGTGGCTGGCTGGTTGAAGGTGGAGACTAACAGCGGAAAGCGTATATAATTATATAATCAATCATAACGCTTGTTAGTTCTGTTAGCTATATATTTATATAATTAATCATTTATATAAATACTTAATGAGCACGCTTCAGTATACCTCCATTCCCGATACATCAGACCGCAACTACTGGCAAGCAAAAGGATTTGACACAAAGACAAAGACCAGCACGTTTGTTCCCAGAGACAAGGAATTGCATCGGAGCTTACTGGAGAAAGAGTGGAAGCACATTCAGGCCCGCAACCGTCGGAAAACCTGGGAGACTACAGTTAAATCTAAGCGAAGGATTTAGCATCGGATGTACAACAACTTATGTACTACTTTTATAGTACATCTGTGTAAGCAACATTGATTACATCAGGCAACTAGTCGGGAGTTTTACTACCAGTCGTGTACGCAAAGTTCCGTACACAGGTAGTGCAATATCTTTAAAGCTATCGCGCGGGTATAATGCCGCCAAAACCGGCATTTAAAACCCCCATTTTTAGGGTATTTAAATTCATAAAGGGATTTAGAAACCCTTTTTAAAGTGGCTCATTTTGTAGGTCGTTTGTAGCTACACCAACCTCACCGAAATCGGTTAGTTTATATTTTCCAGCATATAAATAGAGGTGCAATAATAGCCCGCTACTGTGGCCACTACTGCACCTCTACTACTTTTATCGTATACCCTCTACTACCTAAGAACGGTTTAGGTCGTGGCTCATATTTTCCAGTGTATAGGATTTACTATACAAGGGCTTTTTGCTGAAGTAGCCGCATTACCTGAGTAGCCTGGAACTCGCAGCCCCTAGCGGTTTTAAATCCCGATCCGTTGAGGTGGGTAGCTATCTGGCTGTAGTTGCTGCCTGCCTTGTGCATCATTTCGGCTACTGACTTAGCCCGCCGGTTGTTCTCATTGTCGGCCGCCAACTCTTTATTCAACCTGACACCGAGCACCGACGCTGCCGCCTTTTTCTCATTTGGTCCGCTGGCTCTCCATTCGCCCAGGCGCTTACGTCGTGCCTCTAATGCCTGACGCGTTCGAATGCTTATCAATTCCCGTTCCCGATCAGCGATAGCCATAAATAGCGTGAGGGTGAACTTATCCAGATTCGGAATGTCGCAGGACTCTAACCGCTCGTTTAAATCCCGATAGATACTAAGTGCCTGCTCCGTATTGCGGCTCAGACGGTCGATCTTGGCCACCACCAGCGTAGCGCCCTCTTTCTTACATAGGGCTATTGCTTTCTGAAGCTCTGGCCTCTTGTGAATAGTCTTACCAGATCGAACGTCTGTAAACTCGGCTATTATCTCTCTGCCTGTATAGTAGTGCTCAATGTAGGAGCGTTGAGCTTCCAGTCCTAAACCGGACTCCCCTTGCTTTTTAGTCGATACCCGGAAATAAAGAACGTATTTCATGGTTTTAATAGTCAATTTTGAGGTGGTCGGCAATAGCGCGAATGATCTCTTGATTGTCTTGCGCCGTAAACCCTGTCCTGTTAGCTGACCAGCGCACCTCATTTATTCGACGGTGCAAAAAGACCTGATAGCCAATTATGAAAAACAGCAGGAGAACAATAAACTGATTGCTAGTCATGAATGCGTAAATCTTTTTCATAGTGGTCATAACTGATTGATACTGCTAAGAATTTCTTTAAACTCATTAGGCGGCATACTTCGCCATACTGGAGTATGAGCGCCGTATTTGCCCCAAGTGAACGTAACCAGGTCGTAGGATTCGCCGTAGGGCTGAGGCCGCTGTTCTTCGGAGTAGTGCTCCACAAACATCAACCGTTTAGGATCCAGCCCGAACCGCTTCACTACTTCAGTGGCTATAGTCTCGGCCGCGTTGGTCACACTCATACCCTCGCCGGTTTCACTCACTACGACTAATTGAATCTCCGGGTATAGCGTGATGTCGCACGAACTAGGGTAGCCGTTGGGAGCCTTGAAGTTGAGTCGGTGCAGTTCCATTAGAATCGACCTTTTACAAGCTGACCATTAATATAGACCTCCACCTCTGCACCCCGCATAGGCAGTGTGTGTAGTATGTTTCCCCATCGGTAAGCATCCTCAACGCTTGCCGCTTCGATTGGCAATGTTTCAGACTCTTCAGTAATAACCTCGCCCGTTATTGGGTTCTTACCTGCCTTGCGGACTATCTGAACTGAATACGTTTCCATGTGCCTAAAATGCTATTGTTATTATACTAAATACCCCCTATTTTACAACTCCATAACGAGCGTTATGATATTGTAAAGTTAAGTTAATGCATTTAGCATTACAAATATTTCGATAAAATATACTGCTAAACACATTACAATTTACTAACTTTAGCAAACCATCAAAAAATAGGCTAATGGCTAAAGAATCAGTGCTTTTACAGGTTAGGATGAGTCCCAAGCTAAAGCAGCAATTTGAGGAGATATGTCAAGAGCGCGAGATTAGTCTATCAGACGCAACCCGCGATTTAATTGCCAATTTGGTAAGAAACCACAAGCGACAGGGCAAGCCAGAGCCAACAAAGGCGGCATAAGAGTCTGATTATCAACACTGTCCCTTTTCTGGACTTCGCAAAAAAAACTATGCGCGGACTAGTCACCGACATAAAGCAACTCCGAAGGCGAAAAATAGCCGAGCCAGTAGCCGAAGTCATTAATCCTGACATCGATCTAATCGAGGTTAGCCAGGTAGCTACCCCGCGACTGTCGGCAATGGATTCGGCATTAGAGCGGATGAAGTTAAAGAATCCGGCACTGTCCAGGCTCATTAGTACGCTTGATCTGGAACCGACCGGACTCGAAACCCCTCCAGGCTATGCCAGAGTTTGGGAACTGGCAGGACAGGCGCTTAGCACAAACACCATCTACACACGCGGGCAGGTTATCGCCCGAATCCAAAACAATACCGGCATTAGTCAGGACCGGGCCGAACGGGGCTTTGCAATGATGCTGGAGAGTAAGGCTATCGAATCGACGATTGACGCAATTACAGGAACCTACACTAATGAACAATTTTACCTCGGCGGCTCAACGCCGTTTTGATTATGCAGACTGAAGCACTAACCCTTTTACGTTACGGATTACAGCCACTTGCGGTCAGTGAAAAGAAAATACCTCTACTAAAGTGGAGCCAGTACCAAAAAGAGTTTCTTACCGAAGCGGGACTAATAGAGATGTTTTCTCAAATAACCGTACCCGTTAATTCAATTGGCATAATAACCGGAGCGGTATCGGGATACCTGGAGGTAATAGACGTTGACACCAAGTACGACCTTCGGGGGAATCTATACACTGAGTTTTTGAGCCTGATTAAAGACAACTTGCCTGAAGTAGCGTCTAGTCTGGTTATCGGGCAAACACGGAGCGGGGGCTATCACTTGTATTATCGATGTCCTGATCTGATTCAACTGCCAAAATTACCCGGTAATACCAAGCTGGCCAATCGGGAAGCTACAGCCGAGGAAAAAGCCGCAAGCAATGAGAAACTATTGGTGTTGATTGAGACCAGGGGAGAGGGCGGCTATGTCGTAGCACCACCAACGGCGGGTTATACAATCATTCAGGGCGACCTATCGGCAATCCCTGTTATTGATCTGGAGAGCCGAAACTACCTGATTGCTATTGCGCGAAGTCTTACCGAATACATTGAACCGGAAACCCGGCGGGAATCACAAAAAGAGTACGGGCAATCGAGCAATGACGAAAGCAATCCTTTTGTCGACTACAACCAGCGCGGGGATGTTGTAGCGTTGCTGGAAAAACACGGATGGACCTTTGTAAAGACAGAGGGACAAAAGGTGCACTTTAAACGACCGGGGCAATCAGACGCAAAAACATCGGGCAACTTTCACGAAGGACACCGAACGTTCTTTGTCTGGAGTTCATCAACTGAGTTTCCGGAGCAGAAAGGTATTTCACCCGCTAGTGTTTACGTTCAACTAGAATGCAACGGCGACACAAAGGAAGCCCGCAGGCGGCTACTGGCAGACGGGTACGGCAAACCAGGCAACTACAAGAAAAAGACGAATGAGCGGGTACGTGTAGATAGTATTCGCGTTGAGTCGAGCAATGCTGACGGTGAGCAGTCCGACCTTTCCGAAGAGGGCTATCTAAATGAGGAAACCGTTAAGGAGGCAAACGCGGATGCAGCTTACATCTACTACACGGCCGAGCAAGCCACTACTGAAGTAATAGCCGCGCTGGACCTATTGGAGCGGTCCTCAACGGCTAAAATCTACCTAATCGAATTATCGGACCTCAACAATAGGGCAAGCGTAGTCCAAAAGCTAAGAGCGTATGAGTTTCGGGCGTACGACATTATGCGTCGGTACGATGAAGCGGGCGGACTGGATATTGATATAGTTGATGAGGATCGATTACTAAAGGAATTTGTCACCGTAGGGCTATCCATCGAAAGCCCGCTAGAGCGCGGGTTTTATGAAGACCTGATACTAAGGTTTAGCGAAACCAACCAGCTACCTATTACCAAACAGACGCTTGTTGATACGCTGGACAAAATCCACTACGATACGCAAAAGGCGCAGCAGCGCGAAGCTATCACTAACCTGCTCAAAGAGGCCGGGGAGTTGAATAAGGTAGGGGAAATGAAAAAAGCCCTCTCCGAGCTACAGGAGCAGTCCAAAAAGATTAGTGCCATTACCAGTAAAGAGACGTTTCGGGCGCTGGTAACGCCGGTTAGTGAGTCTGATATTGCTGCACAACTAAAGAGTAGGCCCGCTGATATATTAACCGGATACTATTTAGGTGAGCCAGAGTCTAACAAAGAGACACCTGAAGAGAAAGCCGAGCGGGAAATAAGACTACCAGCCGGAGCAATATCAATCATTGCGGGCGCTACTAGTCACGGCAAAACAGCCTTTCTTTTAAACTTCGCTGTTAATGCCGCCACCAATGACCTTACTAAAAACTACTACGTATTAGGGTTTGAGGAAAGCGGGGCTGATATGACCATTCGGGCAATGAACGCTTATATCAATACCGACTTTGGGCGAAATAACCGGCGAATTATTGCTTCGCACTATCGAAACGACAATAGCTATTTCAGAGGCAACACTTATAAAAACTTTGCCGAAAAAAAGCAGGAGTTTTTCTCTAGCCTGATTGAAGGAGGGCGGCTTAGTATTCAGTCCGTTGATTACGATTCAGACACATTAATGGACGCTATCCGGTACCTTCATAACGAAGGGAACGCGGGCGGGGTGTTTATTGACTATATGCAACTACTCCGCAAGGAAAGCTGGAAGCAGAGCAGACAGGAAGAGCTTAAACGTATCTGTATGGACTTGAAAGATGTCGCAAAAGATACGGGCCTGCCTATTGTTTTGGCAGCTCAATTTAACCGAACGGTCATTAATGCCGCTAAGATGCACCCGACCAATATAGGCGAAGCTGGAGACATTGAACGGGTCGCAAACGTCATATTAGGGCTTTGGAACAACGATAAGCGTTCACTGTGCAGTGATGACGATACAAAAGAGCTAAACGAGCGAATGAACTACAGGGCAACGCCGGGACTGGTTTACGTCGATTTGCTTAAGAACCGGGGCGGTCGACCTCAACTTGACGGGATGCTCAACTTTAACGGGAACACCGGCGTACTAAGCAATTACGAAAGGCCCAACTTCAGTATGTCTAACCAAACCGACTCGCTAACCCATTTAATCTAACACCCACATGGAACCATTCAAACAACCCAACAGCATAACGATCACTCTAACGGATCCGAAAACCGGCGAAGAGTTCAAATGTGAATCAGCCCCGCCCGAGGAGATTGAGACGTTGAAGTTAAGCTACAAGATGAGCCCTAAAGAGTTAGTCTTATCATTTATGTGGCTGGTAAAATCCAGGGCGTGGCTCAAAGAAGAGTACCCTGGCATTGATGCCGAGGTTGATCGTATACTGCCGATTGTTGATTATTTGGTCGCTGAGATTCAGGTTTATTGTGATGGATATAAAGACGACGGTAAGCCAATCCTACAATTTAGAATAGCGGGGCGGGTAGGCGTGAATAGTTCAATCTATAAAAACCCAGTCACTAAAGAGGATATACAGTTAACTGAGTTCAGCGAAGAGTTCATAGCCTCCACGCTGCAAGCCCTCTATGAAACAGAGGTGCTCTTGATTGCGATGAGTTTTTATGTCTATATCAACCGGGACGAACTCAATAGGCGCTTTGCCGATGGCAATTGTGAGGGTAGCCAGAACGAGCCAATCGTTGATGGTCGGGCGGCAATACTTCCACTACCGGAACAGGGGCGGCATACTCAAATAGGGCTACATTTATTGTCTCAATTTTTCGGTGAATCACAGTCAGCATATACCGCCGAGGAAATTAAAAAAGCGTGGGAGGAAAAGACCGGCGTTGTTATTGAAAACCCGGTACCATTCATCGGTGTAAGGCTCACTGACATACAACACAGGGTTATGGATGGAATACTATCTGCCCTTACACACACCAACTACAAAGGCAATTTGCCTGCAATCGCAAAGTCTGAGCTAGTAGAAAAATTCGATAAGGTAGACAAAGAATCCGATTTGCCTAACTTCTACAAGTACGTGCAAGAGATACCAAAACTTAAAATTGGACGTAGGGAGTTAGTACGGCTGGCCGGCATGAATGACGAGTCACAAACACATATGGAGCGAACTGTTCAGGCGTTAGGATACTTGGCTACTACACAGTTTTGCTTCTACTATACCCGACTCGCGAAGGATGCTAATGGAAAGCCAGAGCGGGACGCAAAAACTGGAGACTGGAAAAAAGAGCACGTTTATGCCGTTGATTCGCTTTTTAAGATTCAGATTGTCAATGATGATAATCAGAACTTCAAACACTACGAAATAACGCCCGCTGCAATATTTCTTGACCAGCAATCAAGCTATTACTTATTGGTGCCTTTTGGTTGGCGTGAGGAGGTAAAAGCTAAGATTGGCGAAAAGAAAATATCATCCTACCTCTTCCTGTTTATCATTTACCTACAGTACCAGTTTGAGCAAAAACGCCGAAAGAATAGCCGAGTGGGGGCGAAGCAAAAAGAGAAGTACGAAATAAAATGCAACTGGCAGACAATCGCTAAGGAAATCAAAATGCCCGAATCTGTTTGGCGTGGAAAGAAGGCCAGAGCGATCACCTTGATTGACAACGCTTATTGGGCCGCAAAAGAACTCGGTTATCTGATCAGCTACAAGCGCGAGGGGGAGGTTGATAAACTAGTCTTAAACCCTGCCAAATATCCAGCTCACAAGACCGAAGCAGACCTGTTTTCGGGGGTAGATTTGGTGTAGTCAATTTGTCGAACTCTGGGTGTAGTCAATTTGTCGAAGCTGAAACCCTGTAAGTGTAGTCAATTTGTCGAAAAAGTGTAGTCAATTTGTCGGGCTACTGTAGTCAATTTGTCGAAAAAGTGTAGTCAATTTGTCGAAAAATCAGTGGTTAACTTTCTGATTATCAGCAGGCATTTTTCCGTATATTTTTCAATATTCTTCAAGAATATTCAACGGACTGGCCCTTCTGCCTTAGGGCTCAGGGCCAGTCAAAAAAAGGTAAAAAGAAAAACAGCGCGCCGGTCGTCGCAATTACAGGCGAATTACAGGCACCGCGTGATATTTCCTCGCTCTATACGTGCGCGAAGTGCTGAGAGTTTTTCTTACCCGTAAAAACGCGCGTTTGCAGTCGATTGAAGTTTTAAGACTCCAGTATAGAAAACTGCCCGCCTATAGCGTCTGACCTTTTTTGCCACAGTCACCCGCGCGCGTCATAGAGCCTCATCGGAATAATGCGTATCTTTAGGTATGGCAACAGTCCACCACCGCCCGACTTATTACGACGCTGACTTTCACGTTAGCCAGGGCTACCGATTAGCCTTGCTAGGATTCACTGTCAAGAAGCTGGCCTTAGCGTTCGACGTTTCCCACCAAACCATTAAGAACTGGTTTAAACGTTACCCCGACTTTTACAGCGCTGTAAATCGCGGACGCGTTCAGGCTGACGCTCAGGTAGCCGAAGCCCTGTATAAACGTGCTACGGGCTTTGAAGTGGACACAGTAGAGGTTTTTGTTATTAAAACCAGTAAGACCGAGCAGCAGGTTAAACTAGTCGATACAAAAACCTACTACCCGCCTGATCCCAAAGCCGCCCTGCATTGGTTAAAGAACCGTCAGCCTGCAAACTGGAGGGATAAGCAGGTTGTTGGCGTAACCGGCGAGATACACCTGACCATGAACCTGGACAGTGAACAACCCGCAACCGTGTAGCCAGGTCAAAAAACCTTACAAAACCTTACCTTTTTTCCGAAAAACCCTACCAAACCCTACTTTTTTGAGGCAAATAGACAAGTTTGCAGGTTTTTACAGGTATATTTATAATAGTTATTAAGTTACTTAATCCTTACAAAACCTTACATTTTTAGCCGCGAAGCATTTACTTTCCCATATCACGCACGAAATGGCTTTTTCAAAAGGAAATCAACTATGGTCGTTACGGCGGCACTCCGGACGAAAGGCGAAGTTTCAGACCGCCGAGGAGTTACTGAGTGCCGCTGAATCTTATTTCGAGTGGTGTGATGCTAACCCGCTGACTAAAGTCGATTTCAGGGGCAACCCCGTTGCAAAGGTTGTTCTGCGAGTGCCGCGCCCGTATACCTTTTCGGGGCTGTGCGTTTATCTGGACCTCAACTCAACGTATTGGCGGCAAATGAGAGCAGCAAAGGCAGGCAGCGAATCGTTTGCCCAGGTTATTGATCGAATCGAATCAATCATCTGGGTTCAGAAATTTGAAGGTGCCGCCGTTGGTTTGTTCAATGCCAACATCATCAGTCGATCCCTGAAAGTTGAATAATACCGGGATTGTAAAAACCGCCACAAGTAGCGAATGCAGCGAGAATACAGTGAGAAAGTGGCATTTCTGCCATAATCCGAAAATAGGACTATCTATAGGCGGTGCAGATTTCCCTATACCTTTCCCACTTCAATGTATACACGCGTCGGTGGTGTGTAGTAAGTTGCAATAGACGCAACTCACAACCCATACTATGGCAAATGAAGCAGCGAATGAAGTTGTCATTCAGATTAAAGTAACAGAAGAAGAGGTTAAAGAAAAGATCGATGCCGCCAAAGCGTCGTTGAAACTACTTCGCAAAGAGCGAAACGACCTCGACAAAGAACTCAAGGCGGGGAAGATTACTCAGGAAGAGTATAACAAATCCCTCGCTGCCATTAACGGGCACATCACAAAGGCGAACGCTGCTATCAAACAGGGGCAGCAAACCCTGAAGGAATACGCTGAGGTCACAGAAGCGGCCGAGCATAGTCTGTCTCAGATGCGAGAACAGTTACCGCTGCTAAACGCTCAGCTATCGGTTCACAACGCAACCACTAAAACCATATCCGAGCGGATTACGGAGCTAAACGCCGAACTGAAGGTTGAGAATGCGATGTTTATCGCCAATGCCTCCAGTGCTAAAAAACTCAAAGAGGTGCTATCTGAGTTAGATGATGCCTGGGAGGGGCTGAATGCCGCGCAGCGTGCCGATCCGAACGTAGGCGGGCGAATCAATACCCTGACCAAATCAATAGAGCAGCAGCTGGAAACCATCGAGGGTTCACGTAAGGGCCTAAAGGAATACATTCGGGATATTGATGTACTAGGCTTTAACGTTGGTGGTACTATCGACTCGTTTAAGTCAGCCTCCCAAGGCGTGGGTGTGTTCACAAAAGCCGTCGGCATGGGTCGTGCCGCGCTGTTGCTATTAACGGCTGTTCCTATTGTTGCGTTCGCAACGCTTATATATGCCTTCCTGACCAAAAGTCAAAAGGGAATAGACTTTCTTGCCCAGGCAACCAGCGGGATTACCAATGTTTTTAATGTGCTATTCCAAAAAGTTGCCGATGTAGGTGAAGCGCTTTTTAATGCGTTCGATAATCCCAAGCAGGCTTTAATCGACGTAGGCAGGTTTATTGAGCAAAACCTCATCAATCGATTCAAAGCCCTGAAAATAATTATGGACGGGGTGAGGAACTGGGACACTACCAAGATCGGCGACGGGTTGGCTCAGGTAACTACCGGGGTGGAGGGTGTAGTGAGTGGAATGAAGAAAGCCTACAACGCCGGGGCGGACCTGGCTAAAATGGCACAGGACATTGAGCGGGCCGAAATCTCCCTTCAGACCGCCCGCGCCCGTAGTGAGAAGCAGATTGAGCGTCAGAAGCAGATAGCGGAGGACACGACAAAAACGACAGCCGCCCGCGAAAAAGCCGCCCGCGCTGCTTTTGCTGAGAGTCAAAAAATTCAGAACCTGGAGCAGAACCTACAGCGTAAACGCATTGCGCTGGCTCAGGCTGAACTAGCGGCCAATAAGGACAAACGGGACTATCAGAAAAAAGTAGCTGAAGAGCAGGCTAAATTCGACGAAGTAGAAGCGCAGCGGGTCGGTCAACGTACCGAACTGCAAAACCAGCTCAATAGTATTGTTGCCGAAGGTAAGGCTAAGGCGCTGGAGGAAGCTAAGAAAGTAGCCCAGGCCGAAGTTGATGCCGCTGAATCTGCTTTGATAATGGCTCAGCGCAAGGGAGAGGAAACAATCTCAATTGAAAATGAAATCTACAAACGTCAGATTGAGCTAATCAAGAAACGGGCCGAGGCTGAAAAGGTAGCCGTCGAAGCCGGTACCGGGGCCGCTGCCGCCCGTAAACGGATTCAGGATAAAGCCGACGCTGAGATTCAGCAAACCGCCCTCGACCACGCCCGTAAGCTGGCAGATATCGGCTACAGTGAGCGGGCACGTGAGATCGAGAGCGCCCTGGCACTGGCCCGCAAGAGTTCAGCCGAGGAGCTGAACCTACGGATTCAATTGATCGAGGCCGAACGTAACAAGCAGCAGCAGGCACTAAAGGCCCGCGAACAGCAGCTTAAAGAAAATCTAAAAAAAGGGATACTAACTCAAAAGGAATACCGCGAAGCAGCCGCACAGCTTGAAATTGAAAACGGGGCGATTGTCGGGAAAGCCGCCCGCGCCATTGAGGATGCCCGTATGGAGTTCGCTAAGTCCGAAGCGAACCGGATTGCGGATCTGGCACAGGT
>NZ_BAAGZL010000012.1:37443-39657 GCF_054778555.1 Spirosoma flavus | reverse complement strand
CCCAGCCCGCTGCCTTCGCAGATGGTGTAGGAGTTGCCCACCCGGGCGATCTGGCCGGGGACGAATAAATAGGCGGTGAGCGCATTGACGCCGTAGGGGCGAGGAGCGATCAGGTCATGATCCCCCAAATCGGTGATGCGCAGGGTGTGGGGACCTACCCGGTACTGGGCAGGTATGGCCCAGTTGAAACCGAACAGGTCATGGTTGGCGTCGGCCGCCTTCTGGGCTTTGATGGTAGGCCGGGCCTGGTCCATGCGCAGGGTGGCCACCACATTGCCATCGATCTTGATCTGCAGCACGGGTTGCTGGTTGTGGCACAGGTGGTTGACCAGCCAGCCCTTGATGTGGTTGCAGTCGAGCTCCTCCACCGCGGCCTCGTACTGGCCGGGGGCCACCGTGACGGTCACGCTGGTGGCGTTGGAGCAGCCATCAGCGGTGGCTGCTTTGTAGGTGTAGACGCCCTGCTTGCTGGCATCCATGATGGGGAAGTCCACATTGGGAGCCTGGGGGGCGAGACCAGGTCCACTCCAGGTGGTAGTACCAGGTGCATTGCTATCCAGGCCTAATCCCAGCCCGCTGCCTTCGCAGATGGTGTAGGAGTTGCCCACCCGGGCGATCTGGCCCGGGGCGAACACGAAGACACCGGGCGCATTGACGCCGTAGGGGCGGGGAGCGATTAGGTTATTGCCGTTGAGATCAGTGAAGCGCAGAGTGTGAGGACCTACCTTGCCTTGGTCGGGCATCGCAAACGAGAAACCATACTTTTTGAAAGTGGAAGCATTGGTGTTCCCATTATTTAGGTAACCCGCTACATCATTCCGATCCACATTGGCAATTCCGGTGTAAACCAAATTCCCATCGATAAAGATCTTGTAGGGGATCGAACGCTGCAGACAGGCACGGTCTGCAATCCAGCCATCCACCGTCGTACAGTTGACCGTTCCGAAGTAACCCTCATAAACGGGTGGGGTTCTGTCGATGGTCACCTGGCTGCTATTGGTGCAGCCGTTCATGTCTCTGATCCAGTACGTATACGTGCCTAGCTGGGGCTCACCCTCCCAGTTTTGATTATTATCCACACTGAATGTCGTTCCGTCGGGCCTAACCCACCACTGAGTTTGAATGTTGGAGGCGTTATTTGCATTTGAGCCAAAGCCGATCTGAACGCCTTCGCAGATAGTGTAGGCAGAGGTCGTGGTCGGGTTCCAGGTGATTGGATCTAGGATCCAAGTGTAGTGAATATTGTTGGGGAGAGCTAATATCGAGATGGTGTAAGGGTTAGAGTTGACACTCTCACACCCGCCAGCATCCGTACAGCGAGCGTTGTAGGTGGTCTGGGTCTGCAGGGGACCTGTATTAAAAGGGTTGCCAGTCCCCTTCAGGCTGCTTCCCACGTACCAGCGGACTGTGCCCGAACAATTGTCGGCTTTTAAGCTGGCAGCTGTTCCTTTGCAGACGCTCACGCCTGTGGTGTTGTTGTAGTTACCATCCTGAGATGCTCGGGGGATGCTACTGACGCCGTAGGTGTGTGGAGCGATTAGGTTATTGCCGTTGAGATCAGTGAAGCGCAGAGTGTGAGGACCTACCTTGCCTTGGTCGGGCATCGCAAACGAGAAACCATACTTTTTGAAAGTGGAAGCATTGGTGTTCCCATTATTTAGGTAACCCGCTACATCATTCCGATCCACATTGGCAATTCCGGTGTAAACCAAATTCCCATCGATAAAGATCTTGTAGGGGATCGAACGCTGCAGACAGGCACGGTCTGCAATCCAGCCATCCACCGTCGTACAGTTGACCGTTCCGAAGTAACCCTCATAAACGGGTGGGGTTCTGTCGATGGTCACCTGGCTGCTATTGGTGCAGCCGTTCATGTCTCTGATCCAGTACGTATACGTGCCTAGCTGGGGCTCACCCTCCCAGTTTTGATTATTATCCACACTGAATGTCGTTCCGTCGGGCCTAACCCACCACTGAGTTTGAATGTTGGAGGCGTTATTTGCATTTGAGCCAAAGCCGATCTGAACGCCTTCGCAGATAGTGTAGGCAGAGGTCGTGGTCGGGTTCCAGGTGATTGGATCTAGGATCCAAGTGTAGTGAATATTGTTAGGACGTGGGCGTACTGTGATGACGAAAGCAGTGGAGACCCCACTCGTGCACTTATTGGCCTCCGTGCAGGTGGCCGTATAAGTGACAGTACTTTGCACACCAATC
>NZ_BAAGZL010000012.1:0-37346 GCF_054778555.1 Spirosoma flavus | reverse complement strand
GAGCAATTGTTCGCCACCAGATTCACATTCTCTCCTTGACAGATGGTCACCCCCGTGTGGTTGTTGCCATCGGAGCTTAAGCTTATGATGGGTGGGTTAGTATAAGGGCGTACTGTGATGACGAAAGCAGTGGAGACCCCACTCGTGCACTTATTGGCCTCCGTGCAGGTGGCCGTATAAGTGACAGTACTTTGCACACCAATCAGATTGAGGGTAGCATTGGTACTTTGATCAGACCACTTTAGAGCGCCTGAGCAATTGTTCGCCACCAGATTCACATTCTCTCCTTGACAGATGGTCACCCCCGTGTGGTTGTTGCCATCGGAGCTTAAGCTTATGATGGGTGGGTTGGTGTAGTTACCGGCACAGGGATCTGAAGGAGGGGGCGGGCAGCCATCTATATATGCAGTATTGCTATAATTTGTTGTATTAGGGCATAGGGCAGTCCGACAACCAGCATAGTAATTTCCTGACTGATACACAGTGACTACCGGAGTAGTGTAACCCTCAATGCCAGGGCCATGCCATACAATATTGCTTGAGCACCCAGTTACTGTCAGCGATATTGAAGTGGTCGTAACTCGTGCTTGTGGAATATTAGGTGATGAAGTGTTGTTTTGATCACATATACTGCCAGAACTAGGGTTTACGCCAATGAATCCCGAAGGTCCTCCGCAAGGAGGTTCCGTGGGACCTGAAGGTGCAGTGGAAGTACCGGCGCCCCCCAAGTTGATTATGGAATAAGGCAACTTACGATAACATGTGAGATTTTGGCCATCTCGAACAAATATGTACCCGTCCGTTTTAGTGGTGCTTATAACTTTATTTTGGCTAAACGCAAGGCTATCAGCACTGTATTCATAAGTAGTTAGTGCATCCTGTACTAAAATAGTCAGAGACGTTACATTGCCTATTTTGTTACCCTGAATAATCTTGACGGCTTTATCAAGAATTTGGCATCCTGCCTCTACTACTGTTCCTTGTCTAGTTAATGCTATAGATTTTTCATTAGGATTAATTATCTGAACTTTATGATCAAACTTCCTTTCAAATAAACTATTTGCTAAAGCCTCTTTTGGACCTCTCAATAAAATGAATGTAGCCTCGGCAATGAATTTTGTAAAACGTCCTTTAAGGGTATATGATACTGAAGTCGTTCCATTTAATCCTAAATCTGTCCCTATATAATCGATGTAGTTCCCCCCTGTTTGCTGAAAGCCCTCAGGCGTGATGATTTTTAAGCTGAATGATTTTTGTTGATCGAAAAAAAATAGTTGACTAGGTAAAATAGGTAATAATTCCGCAGTGATTGTAAGTTCAAATTCCTCACCTACCTGAACTGCATTTTTATTTGTCTGTATGAAAAACCGAATGGGATCTGGCCCAACCCGTTTCAACACAGGTAAGGGTTTAGGTAACGGTAATGGGGCGATAACTGAGAAACTATGGGGATCATCAGCCGACACCTGAACTGAGCGGGGCGTGTTATTCGACCGGCCTTGATTCGCTGAACGCGATGTTGGATGTTTAGAACCGAAGGTAGGCGGTATATCAGTTATTCTTACCCCTTTAAAGGTATTTTTAACAGGAAGTGGTCTAGATGGTTTGGTCGGATTGGCGTATACGGAAGCAAACGTAAAATAGACTGATAAGATCAGTAAAAATTGTTTCATAAATCAAGTTACGATAAGGTTGCCTGGTGTGCGGCGAGTGTAACTTGCAACTTATGTGCCGAAAAGAATAATTCCGTTAACAATAATATGACTAATAGCACATTTAAGGAAATCCCATATTATCCAATCTATTTTTTTGTTAAATACATATCTTTTAATCTATTGATTATTAGCTTTGTAGAATATTAAACTTCCAACATCATATATTTTTGCTGATTTTAAATAAAACATTAATATAGCAATATTGGTTTTATTTATTGTGTTTTATACAGATCAGCGATATTATTTTGGCACAATATTTGACAAAATAATATTCATAGCGCTTCAATTTGTTTACTTGATTGATCAAATTTGATGCCAATACTGCTTGGCTCTGGGTATGCTTCAGCTATATGTGTCTTTATTTGTGAATGTGGCAAGCACCTTTACGGTATGGCCTAACTACTATTCTAATTAATGAACATTGTTCAATTTACTCATTGAGTGAAAATGCTGGTTAACTGAAAAGGAGATTGTGAAATAAGGGGGCATAGCAAATCGACTCTTTCGAAAAATGACTGAAAGTTGCACCTTGTATTAGTCGGATCATGCATAGCTTAGCCGACTGCAATAAAAAGCTGGGGGATTTCCTTCGTTTCCATATAAAGATCTACATAGTTCTGATGAATCTGCTTCAACTTGGTGTAGAGCGATTGATAGGCTTCAGCCAGTAGGATAGTTTGATTCGTATCATGGCGTTTTCCTCGGTCCAAGTCAGACTCCCATATGTCAGGTTTTCGTTCATAATTATTATTGGACCGAAGCTTAAGTTTAAGATCTAAATAAGCCCGGTCAACAATACTGGGGAAACCCATGCGATCAAAATCTGGTGATAAGTCAAGAATCTTCCCATTAATATGGTTGAATGATTTTGGTTTGTAGAGAATACAACGTCGGAGTTCGCTCCCTTTCTGCCATAATATGTGCAAGGTTGTATCAGTAGCATCTTTATGATCAGCCCAAAAATAATTTACCCTACCCCATAGTATACCCGTGATTTTAAACGACTCATCGAAGAAATCCTCTTCTGGAAGCTGCTTAAATATAGCATAGGTCATGCTGCGGTTATTTACCGTGACGACCTTTAGTTGAATGGTGGCGGGCTGTATGGAAACCTGAGTAACTGGTGGAAGGGTATCATTCTTTTTCATCCGTGTGAAGTTTAGATAAACGGTATGTCTTTGTATTTAAGCTCTAAAGATAGCTTTGCCGAATCGGTGCCACTTGTTTGCCTATCACTTTCTAAAAGCAATTTCAGGCAAAAGAGTCATACCGATTGGATAAAAAAATATCCAATATGGCAATATCATGATCAATGTGACGATAAATCAAAAATTGCCGATAGTGGTCGGTTTGAAATAACGGTCGAATAATTGACCGGTACAGGCGTATTCCCACGCGCTAGCTCAAAGCCCTTTTCGGTAAAGATCAGCTAGCCATCGTGCAGCATATCCAGCAGCTCGTCGTTGATCTGGGCGAATAGTTCCGGTTGAGCCAAACTCATGCCCACCGTGCGAAATTCCTTTATTTAGCTTGGTAAAAAGCATCGCAGTCAGGTCGAATTTCTGACGGAGTGTTTGCTGATTCCCCTTATCCTCGGCGCGGTGCAGCTCCCGGTGGTGGTCGGGACACATTGGGGCGACCTTCCTCAACTCGATCGCATAGGTCAATGGCGCCACAGCATATTGTAGCGGCATTATGGTCGGGCGGATCGCCATATTGCTGAGCGTGTCAGATTTAGCGGATGCGTTGATGTGGTAGAATTCCACCTTGCCAGCATTGGCGAGCAGCCCCTCATATTGGCAGGTCACGCAGACACTGGCTTCTTTAATGGCGCGATACCAGCCGCGGATATGTTGGGCGTCGGAATTCATGCCCTACCCTATGCAAAATGGCTGTCAAGGTCTATAACCAGCCCATGAGCCTTTTGACACCCGAACAAATTGCGAAGCTGGCCTAAAACGGACTGTCGCCGGAAGTTGATCACAAACCGGTCGTGTTCCTGCGCGAAGTGTGCAACCAGGACGTTGAAAAACCCTTATCCGTCCTGTTAACCCGCGTTGAACCCGAATACCCGCAACAGGCATACGGCCTGGTTGATCTTGGCGTTGGCAAGCCGTGTCTAATGATCATTTTCCTGCTTCCTGCCGCAGCTGGAAAGCGTCTATCCGCGGCACAATATTGAAGTTGAAGTCGTCAAGGATTTCGAAGCGATCTATCCGATTAGTGTTTACGATGAAGCCGCTTACATGATGAACAAAGTCACCACCAATAAGGCAGCCTTGAACATGGGGAATAACCGTTTGAAAGCCAATAAGTTGCTCAATAATTTTTTGTCGCCACTCAAAGGCCCAGATGGCCCGGCGTTTCTGAACTTCAACCCAAATTAGCATATTGATTTTAATATGGAATTCAGTATGATTTTCGGTTAAGAAACCGCTATCAAAAACCGTAGGATAATAATACTTGTTTCTTAACTGAAACCTGTATTATTTGCGGTACTAAAACCGCTATCATAATGGTTATCGTTGTCGGTTCACAAAAAGGCGGGGTGGGGAAGACCACCGTTGCCACAAACCTTGCCGCGTGGCTGGTTTCCAAAGGCTCAGATGTTCTATTAGTCGATGCCGACGACCAGGGCAGCGCATCAGATTTTAGCGCGTACCGGGAGCAGACCAAAGGCTCAACCGGTTACACGCTGGTCCAGATTAACGGCGCACACGTTCGCAAGCAGGTTGAATCCCTGCGGCCCAAATACGATCACATCGTCATCGATACGGGTGGGAGAGACACCACCAGCCAGCGTGCCGCGCTGTTCGTCTGTGATGTTTTCCTAAGCCCGTTCAATCCACGGTCATACGACCTGTGGACGGTCACCAAAGTAGTGGAACTGGTCGAGGAAGCACAATCAATGCGTCCCGAACCTCTGAAAGCCTACAGCTTCATCAATCGGGCCGACATCCGATCGCAGGACAATCGCGACATGAGCCAGGCCTTACAGACCTACGACGCGCTCACGTTCCTGCCCTTCCAATTGAGCAATAGGAAAGCCTTTGCAAATTCGGCCGGCATTGGTCTGGCCGTGTTTGAGATGGAACAACCGGACGTAAAAGCCGTGGACGAAATGGAGACACTTTTTAACGCAATCAAACATGGCACTTACACCACCGCCCCAACGCACTAAGAAACCGGCGCCCACAGAGCAGGAGATTGATGCCTACGTCAATCGCGGGGGCCAGCCTGCCCCCGGTCCCGCCAGTCAAGACGCTGTCATTGACCGCGATAGCCCGAAATTTTTCAACATCCGCTTGAGTGTGGGGATTTTTCAGGATATTGATGCTTTGAGAGCCAAGCGGCCACGTAAACCAGGATCGCCAAAACTGGGTGTATCGACGCACGATTGGATCGTTGAAGCCGTGATGGAGAAGCTGGAGCGTGATCGGAAGAAGAAATGACATGGTTGGGGCAACTGAGCCACTCTTGAACGATTTTAGGTCGTTTGTTGTCGTCTGCCTCAATGGCTATCAACCCTGTCACTTATGACCAAGTAAATTGGGGTCACCAGAGAATAAACCCTATACCAATGACCGACAAAAAGCAAGACCAAATTGCTGAAGCCGACAAAGTGGTCAAAAAATCTATGGATTTGTCGAAGGTCGCTAAACGGCGCGGCAAGCTGGTGTACGAGAGTTATACCGAGGAGCCAGACGATCGGGAGATCCTGTTTACGGCAGCAGCACTGTGCCATACGTATTTCCCACGCCGTGAGCCGGATTTACAGCCACACGAGGCATGGGAGCAACGTTCGGGCAAGTTTGTGCTTTATATCACGCCACAGCCGTTTCCAGACCCGCAAACGGGCGAAAAAACTTATTCTGGACTTCCATATGGTCCAAAGGCGCGAGTGCTGCTAGCGAACCTAAATACGATCGCCATCCAGAAGCAGACCCGCACCATCCAGATCGCAAATAGCCCTGCCAAATTCCTGAAGGATATCGGCCTGACCGATGGGGGTAACCAACTGTCGGTTATTCAAGACCAGATGCACCGGTTGTCCAATTGCGTGCTGCGCACATTCTATCTGGACGAGCAGGAAGAAACCGGCGAAACGGTGCCGATCGTCACGCGCACTAAGCGCAACCAGTGGACGAGCCAAATCACGCTATCTGAGGAATATTACAAGCACCTTTCCGAACACCCCGTGCCGCTGGCCAAAAACCATCTGGCCGCACTGTCAAACAATGCCTCAGCATTGGACCTGTACGCGTTCCTGGCGCACCGGTTATATCGCATACCACCGGGAAAGCCCCAGTTTCTCGCATGGAAAACACTTAAAGATCAATTTGGTCAAGAGTACTCACGAATGAGCGATTTCAGGTTTAACTTTTTAAAGACCTGGCAATCAGTAAAATACCTTTATACAGATGCCCGAATTGAGCAAAAGGGAAGCAAAGGTTTGATGCTATTTCATAGTGCTACACCTATAGCTAAACAGCTGACTATCAACGGATTGTGATAAAATATACGAGTAAATTACGGCGAAGATAAAAAAACGATGTGGATAACCGCTGATTCACAGGGTATTAAGCTACTTATTCACCGTAATTTACTAACTAAAATACCGTAATTTACTAACGATCTGTAGGCTTATCCACCGTAATTTGCTAACGCAAACCAGTATTTTAAATTAACCAATAGAAAAAATACCTTTATTACCGCCTATCGGCTGTGAATTACTAATGAAAGAAGCGGGATTGCTAAGATATATGATCATATGTTATTGTATTTAGCAAAGCGCCGTCCCCGATTAGCAATAGATGAGTCTGCGGCTAAAGCCCCTATTTTAGCACAAAGTAGAGATCTATATTGGTCCCGACTGTAGAAATCAGTACAGCTCGCAGGTATTTGTCAAAAGGACCCAAAATCCACAAATCGGTACTGAGTTGGGCTTGATAAGTGCCCAAGGTGGCCGGTTTGAATGCGCTTTCGAGGGTCTCAACCGAGGTCACTGCTAAAGCCGACAGGTTGATCGAATTCGCTAATTGGTAGTTAGAAAAGTCCAAGCTTAAGATATGGGCCGCTACTTGGCCGACTCGATCGGCTAAAGCAGCGGGTTGCGGAGGAGGCGCGGACCCCGCATCGCCCTGGTGGCAGTCACTAAATAGGGTAGCGGCGGTCACCAACAAGAAAAAGAAAACGTGCTTCATGGAAGCCGATAGGCGTAGCAACGTGCAGGATTAAACATAGATAAACTTTTTTAGCGAACAGGGGTTCGGCCCCTACCGAAAAATTTGTATACTCACCCCATGAACATTGAGCAGGCCAAGTCCATATCGATCCATGAGTTTCTGCAACGGGCTGGTCATGCCGTGGTGAAAAGCACGGCGAAGGACTTCCGGTTTTTCAGCCCATTTCGATCCGAGAAAACGCCCTCCTTTCATGTCTCCAAAGACGGCCGGGGGTGGAAGGATTTTGGCGAGGGGCGAGGGGGCAACATCATCGATCTGGCTTATCGGATGGGGAGTGGCCTACCGCTACCGGCACGACTGGATGGGGAGCAGGTTAAACAAGCCTTGGCTTATATAGAAAGCGTGGTGGGATCAAGCGGGTTAGTCGCCCCACCCACCCGCTTGATCCCACCCCTGTCCGTCCGCCGAGAACCCGCTTACCGGATCCTAGAACACAAACCATTCCGCGTCTATGGCCGGGGTAGTTCCCTAACTAGGGCGGCGCTGTACCTGGGCAGCCGGGGCATTAGCGCCGAGCGGTTTGCGCCCTATTTGGAAGACCTCGTTTACCTGGGTGAGGATAGCCAGAAACGGTACGGGTTCGGCCTGCCTAACGTGGCAGGTGGATACGAGCTACGCCGCTATGGCGATTGGGCCAAGACAGCGGTCGGCCCCAAACAGGTAACCCTCTTCAAAGCCGACCGGCCCGCTGCTCCCTGGCACTGCTTTTACAGCCTGATCGATTTTGGTACCTTTCTAACGGTCGACAAACCGCCGGTGGGGGCCTACCATTTTCTGATTATCAACAGTGACGGTCTAGTCGACAAAGCCATTGCCTGTTTGCAAAGCATGCCCGCCGGGCACATGGTGCATTACCCCCACCAGGATGCAAGTGGCCAACGGGCGTACCAGGCTTTGTGGGCTTTCCTGGTTAGCCAGCACTGGGGTGGCAGTGATCGGTCTCCGCTGTATGCGGGCTTCAAGGACTGGACGGAAGCTCGCCAACAGCAGTTGGGCTTGAGTCCCCGGGTGATCAACCCGGTTGGGCCGCAGTGAGCCAACCGGGTTGATCACCCGGGGCTCCCTAAAACAACCAAGAGCTTGGCCGTCCATCTCGTAATGGATAGGGGTTGTGGCACTCAGGGCGGCCCTGACTTACACCCCGTGCCCGATCCGGATGACTTCCTACCGCTGGATCGGGTGGTGAGTGTCGTTGAGTGGCAATCGGCCTGCCTTATCCCCGCGTGGCAGCGGGTTCCCCAGCTTCCCCAAGTGGGCGCCTCTCCCCGAATTTTGGGGTGCAATTGGCCGAAACAGGGGAGGAATTGACCAATTGCACCTCAAAACAAATCAATTCTAAATTTCTACTTTTTGTCAGTTAAAACTTTGACAACTAGTGGCATAGCCGAAATAATCATGTCAAATCTGGGATGAAAATTTTGGGTCATTTTTCAACTTTTTTGGTATAAATCATTGACAATCAAGCACAGTTAAGGTGTTATTGGAAAAATAAGGCTCTTTCTGGGCAATTGCACCCCGCCACGCACTGTGTAGGGGGTGCAATTGCCGGGGTGTAAAGGCTAGGCATATATGATGGGGCGGCTCGGAGCGCGCACCATGGGCTTTCCTCGTAGTCCACTTGATTGGCGAACGGCCGTGGTATTCGCACCGCTATTGGCGTGATTAGCGGCCTGCGTGGATGATGACCATCCGCCCACTTGACGTGCGTACAGATCCTGCTTCCTATCCCCAATTGATTTTAGGCGCTTTATTTGGATTCTACGTGGCGATCTTATCCAAAGTGAATAAATGTAGGGTTCAATATAGACCGTGGCTTAAAAGCCAGTTGTGAGCCTTGGCTGGGGTTTATACCTTAGTCCGCACCGCTACACGGGCTCGTCTCGCACTCCGCGCGCTCAAGTCGCCTTTCGGTCCCCAACTTAGGTTAACTTGTTAACCTGTTAACTTCAAAGGTTACTGTTGAATAACTTTGTTACTTTAGAATAACTTTTTTTATAAAATATTTATTAACCGAATAACTGCAAATTTTTTTCGAATTTTCGAAATTTAGTAGGCTACGGCTTATGCCTGTTTTAGAATGATACATAGTACCAAAAAGCCTTAACTCAGGCTACCTGGCCCCTGATTCCACCTGCCGAATGATCGTGATACGTCTTTTTTAACCCATTAGAGACCTTATTTGATCTGGCATGAGCAGTTCTCTTACTAACCAGAATAGCACTTAGAACAAGTTTATGGGCTTTAAAGGGGGTTGATCGGCCAATACCGATCTTAGTCTGAAAGTATCCGGAGGTTCAACTGACCAGTTTTGGAGTAGGGGGCGTATAGTGGGATTGACCATTTTTTTACTACTTGTCAATTATAGTCCTAACATACCAATTGAAATTTGCTTGCCAACTGACAACTATTTCTGTAGCTTACATAGGCTGGCTTACTAAGGTTTCGATAACCCAATTTGTGATTCAATAAACAACGAAAGCCCTCTTTACCTCTGTTCGACCCCTATCATCATGACCTGCCAGACTTGCGGCCATCATAACCAGGAAAACTTTTGCCCCAATTGTGGTGAAAAACGGTTCGATCCACATAGCTTAACCCTGAGCCATGTCACCGAAGAAGTTGTTGAGGGTTTTACGCATGCCGATCATACCCTGCTACGAACCCTAAAGGCGTTGCTTTTTCGACCTGGTAAGCTCTCGGTCGAGTATGTAGCCGGTCGACGCGTTCACTATATGAAGCCGTTGGGCCTTTTTTTGGTCATTAACTTTGTGTTCTTTCTACTGGCTACCTACAATGCCTTTAATCAGCCCCTGAGTAGCTTTCTCAATTATACCAACTATACCGCTTTCGGAACCAAAGAAGCAGTACAGCAGGCGCTCACTAGCTCAGATCAGTCGCTGGTTACTTACCAGCCGGTGTTCGATGAGTCGATGAAAGCCAGTTCGAAGACCTACCTCATTGTGCTAATACCGCTTTACGCACTGATTTTCGGCTTGTTGATGTGGTCCTCTCGGCGGACATTCATTGAGCACCTAATCTTCTAGGCGCACTTTTTGAGTTTTGTATTGATCTTCTTTTTACTCCAGCAGTTCCTCATCGTTTTACCCTACATTGGCTTGTTTGGCCAGCAACAATGGGAAACGCGAGGAGACCTGATCTGGAGCCTGCTAGGTCTGGCTTTTCTAGGCGTTTATCAAGCCCGCGCTTTTAGTCGATTCTACGGCACGGGTAAACTTTGGTCTGCTTTAGTGGCTTTACTGAGCACCGTTCTGTTTGCTGCTGTGATCATGGCTTACCGGTTGCTCCTCTTTTATAAAATAGTGTATCTGAATCACTAGCAAGGGCTGCTAGTACTCCAGTCGAGTCAATTGTAGAATCGACAATCAACAAACGTATGCTGTTGATTGTAATTAACAGGTAGTAAGAAGTTGCGTATTGAGTCTAGATCCGAAACGAACGTGGCTGTTGCACAACTCAAACCAACTGGTAGACGGGTAGCAACACAAGGCGATACAAACTATTTTCTGGCCTAAGTACTGATATCTGACCCTATCTGCGAGCAGATGTATGGATAAACCTTAGTTTAAGAAGAGTTGTGCAACAGCCACGGACGTTTTTCTGAACGGTGGCCAAGTAGGAGGGAAGGGGCTGGAAACAGCCTTTTTTGCGTTCAATAAACCCGTTCAGTTTAATAGTTCACGGTTTTACAGAGGAATACGAATTTAATGGACTACAATCGTAGTATTATCTAAGATTATTTATGTCTAATAATTGAGGGTAAGGGGCATTATCACTTTTGATTATTAAACCGAATTTTACAGATTCCTTCAAGGACGATATAAATTACACGATTTAGAAAAAACCTTTTGTTCCTAAGTATATTCCATTAGATCGTTATTTGGAAAGTCTTCTTCTACAACCGCTAATAATGTATTTAAAGAAATGTTTTTCCCACCACCTCCATTTGCAAGTCGCTGTATCGCACTTCTCCACTGAGATTTTCGATTTACGCTATTAACTAAAATTGATACATCTCCTCCTGCTCGACTCCAAACATCATCTTGCTCAGGCCCTTGAGGATAATGTGAAATCACAAATTCTAGCAACTTATGCTGAAAATCCTTATCCCTTAAATCCGGTTTAAATTTAATACTATCTATCATTGCAAAAGTAAATGCTGCAGCATTACCAGCAGCTTCTGGCTGAGAACCACTTGCATCTGCTTCTTCCTTCTTTTGCAACATGTCCGAGATCCCTCTAATCTCAATAGCTTCTACACCGTAAGGTCGTGCAGCGATTAGAAAACCAATGCCTTCCATATCTACTGCTATCGCATCACTACAAAAGGTGCTAATTATTTTATAAGCCTCTGACTTATTCGAAATCACTACCTTTTCTCCAGCAACGATTGGCTGAACATAAGCTACGGGATTACCACTAGATACACTGGTTTTTATTTTTTCCAACCATTTGCCCTCGCGTTTAACACGTCTTGCAAGTTGTTCCAAAAAATAAGAAGCCGGCATGATATCCAGCCGTGGTTTAAAATTGTCATCTGCCTTTCCTACTTCATATCCAATTATTTTTGAGGATGCGACAACATCACCAATTTTAACATCCTTAACCCCACCAGCTACACCAACAAAAAATAAAAAATCTGGATTAAAGTATTGTAAAGCGCGACTAGTTTCATCAGCTGCACGGTTATTACCTGCACCAGCCTCTAATAACATTACCTTGTACTTACAACTAAGAGCCTGATATTCACCTAGTACATATGTCGAACCTGTTAATGGATGTGTTTCAGGTACTAGGTTTGTAATGTATTCCTCAACTGCTTTAAACTCTAAGCCTAATGCAGTTATTATTAAGACTTTTTTCACCTTATCGTTTAAATTGTTTTTTTAATTCGCTAATAATAGGATTAAAAGGAAAATCTTTTTCCATTTCTTTAAGAAGGCTCATTGCTGTAATATTCTTGCCACCTCCACCAGATTGAACTAAAGATATTGCAACCCTCCAGTTTTCTTCCCGGCTTTTTTTGTCATGAAGCTTACTAATATCTCCACCAGCTCTTTGCCAAATATCGTTATCTTCTGGCCCTTGCTTGTAAAGTTGAGTAGCTATTTCAAATAAAGCTTCATGAGGATTAAATCCAATTAGCGTGTCATTTAAAATCCTTCGAAACATAAACCTATCAAGTAATCCTAAGTGCAAAAGTGATTTACATACATTAAGAGCTATTTGAAATGATGTACTCATTTTTGCTTTTTCAAATACAGCAGCAGCTGATTTTACAAGTTGATATTTTGTTATCAAATTACCAAGCCTACGCGAATCTGTATCGGATAAATAGTATTTGTATAAATAAATATAGTCACTTAGAAACTGATCTTTTAAGTCAGGGACAGTTTCATAGATTCCAATGACTTTTGCAAAGTCATTCCTATTTTTTGAGAGGAAATCAGAAACGAAACCATCTGACTTCAAAACTTCAGAAATTTCTGTTTCGATGTTTGATATTTCTATTTCTCCATTAATAACTACATCAACCATTGCGATAGTTGTAGTAAGTAAAAATTTTTTTTTGAACTTTACAGGTACAGAATTCCAAAATAGCGGTCTTTTTTTGTAAGATGATAAATTAGCATATTGACTATTACTTAATAACTCTATAATATTATCTGGTAATTGACGACCCTGACTTATTAAGTCATAAAGAGCTTGAATCTTGGACTTTACATCCAAAATACCTAATTCCAAGTTAGGTCGATGGAATAGAAACCGGCTCCAAATCGTATGCCAACGAACATTTTCAAGATCAAGAATATTTAGCAAAGAATAATCTACAAGTAAACGTTCTTCAAGTAATTCTAATGTTTTATCATCTAATTCAATTAAGTCAACCGATAGTAATTCTGTATCGGAAAGATTTGATGTAATAAGTCGAACACCAGACGCTTCTGATAGTTTGAATGCACGTTCAATTTCTAATTGCTCGCTCAAAGCTATAGTTGGTAATTGATAAGCAAGATTTGCTTTAGCATATAAGCGATACCATTCTTTTTGCTTGAACCATATCTTAAGCTTTGAAGCTTGAATTGCTAATAAATTATCAGGAAATGAGTTTAACAAATCCAGCTCTGATGTTTCAGCTTGTTCAATAATTTGATATAAATTTTCGTTATTATCTGTTTGTATAAGAAGCTGCCATAGATTATTAATAGATGAAGGATCTTTAAACCCATCCATTAAACCATTATGTACTGCTACGTGCCACCAACTAGTATCTATTTTATTTGATACTAAATCAATTAACTCTCTGCACTTTTCTAAATTGAAATAGGAGTGTGTTGTTACTTGAGTCTTTACATATACAGTCACTACTACTTTTAACGATTCTTCAGCAGTATGAAAAAATTGAACATCTATATTGCGAAGGGCTTTAATATTTTTATCCCTCCCATCATTGACAGCCAATGCTAGTTGGTTGATTAATTCACCTTTAAGATCTGATCCCAGATCTGGATCTGGGCAAAGCTTGCTTAAGAGTCTAAGCAATTGTCTCAGATCATTGGGATCAAGCTGATCCTTTCTTTTAAATAGTTTGTAGGCTTTATTGACCGTTACTAATTCACTAATATCATTCAGCGTAATTGATAATTTTTTTAGAAAATCGTTAAAATCATTTTCATTAGAATAACCTAATACTAGGTTTACTGCTTGTTCTGTTGCCTCGATTAATGAAACGTCAACATCTGTGACAGCATTCGCATAATTAACTTTAGTTAATTGATCTTTTTGAAAGTACAAAATTTGATATGGTAAATCATTTATATCCAATAAAGTAAATCCTATATTAAAGCTCAAATATTTACGTAAATGTCTTGGTATACCATTCCATAAATTTTCCAAAACATTCTTAAAATTTTTTATTGAGCCAAAAAACACTATTTTTTCACCCTGTACTATTTTTTTAGCTGCCTCATAAATGAAAACTGGAACTTTCTTGGCACTAATATTTCCTTTCTTTACAATAATTGGGATTTGAATTGGTAACAAATTTTGTGTTTTGGGCGGAATTGTTTCGGTAAAATATGAAAGTAGAGTACCTAAATCATTTATATCATCTAGATCTTCATTTTGTAATATTAGCGCATGAGTAAACACCATTCCTGAACGTACAGTAGAAGGATCAGGACCAGTCTTTATTAAAACAAAATAATCTTTATACAAACATCCAGCTATATACTCGTATAAGGCTACTCCTGCTGGTATTCGACTTGGTTTATCGGAAAAGCTGGTTAAAAAAGAGTTTAGTTGCTCATCTTTTAAAGTAGAAGTTATACATCCATGTGCACGGCTTACTTCCCCATAAAATGCCTGATGTATAGTTATGGTTTGATTAGTTCCCAATGGCTATTGATATCGTTAATGTTAAGTCTTTCTGCATTTTTCCATCAGGGGCTATAAAATAACCAAACGCTTCTGGACCATATTTTCTAAACTCTTTATCAGCAACTTTGTCAGATAATGTTTTACCAGTAGAGGATAGACCAATGACGGTTGCTAGACCCTCAGCCCAGTTCATTTTAATAAAGCGAGCTAGCATTGGAAGTCTATTTTCAAGTAGATTTGATGGCAAAAGCTCTTTATCAGCTTCAAGTAATAAATCCCAACAAGAAAGCACAATAGTTAATCTAGGCAATAAAATTGGAAGATGTAATGATACCTTTTTGATGTAGAGAAGTATTTGTAAGAGTTCAATAAAATAAGCTGCTTCTGATAATTTAAACGCTATTTGTCCTGATTCTCTCTGTTTGAGGATCTTCTTGTCTGGTAAGCCTCTATTAATAACATCCTCTATTGGCAAAATCTCATCTTGGCGAATAAAAAGCATCCAAGTATCGCATTTTTCAATATCCTGTTTCCAAGTGTCATTAATCTTACGTTGGTTAACTATTTTTTGAATTTGTTCTCCCCCATAATCAGGAAATGAAAAATTAATCTTACTGTTTTTTGCATCTTCTAAGTTAAGCTCTAAACGTGTGTTAGAATCTACACTAGTATGGCCTGCCGATTTCCCATCACTTAAACAGTCGAGTACCTCGCGGAAAACTGTTAAATCTTCAGGAGGAGTAGTTATACTGTAAAATCCTGAACGGTCCATTAGACGGCCGTATAACTGACCACCGAAATGCGTTTTACCAGCATTAGGTCCACCAATTACCAAGATATTATTAGACATTTCCGGCCCCCCAAAATATTTTATACCATTATTGTTCTTATTAGCCATGATAGGAACGTTTAGATATAAATAAATCTGTTTCAATTAGAACTGGCACCTCTATGATCGGATTATAATAATGATCTAATTCATCAAGAATCCATGATATAGAATTTACAATATTAACATAATGCTGATTCTTTTCTCCGGCCTGTACACTCACATTAAATTCCTTATAATGAGCGTGATGAAACCGGGCCATGTAGTTGCTTATTTGCCCCTTTATATCACTATCAAGCTCAATATCAGACTTTGACCAAATTAGGCCGAAAGGCCGGTCTCTTAAATTTTCGGACAATCGATCAGCAACTAATCTAGTTTGTCTACGAGCCCTCCCCTGCTCTTCACCGCTCAATAGTTCGCAATCAGCAAATAACAAAAAGGCATCAGCACGTTGATGTATCCATTTAGCTCCTTCTGCCGATGAATCATTCTTATTGTACGACCATTTATCGAACCATTCACCTGGAGCATCTGTAAAGATGATGTCTTTTCTTAAACCTACTTTATTTTTTAAGGAAAGATGTAAAAGGCCAGGTACACGACCAGAATTACTACTCGTATGGGGGGGGAACTGAATATCATTATCGCGTTTCCAACTAAGGTACCAAGCTAAGTTTTCCCAGCCTGATAAGGTCTTTGATCCACAAAATTGATATTCACCAATAGCATAACCGTGTCTTATTAAACAATATAGTACTGCTAAAAATGTAGTTTTACCAGCATTAGCCGCCCCTGTAATTCCGATTAAAACAGTTGGAGAACTTGCTGTTAGGAAATTCAAATCTTCAAGGCCAAATGAACTGCTTGTCCAAGGTACATGCAACATGTCATCATCCGAATTCTTTGACGAATGATCTGTTTTCAAATCCTTATTATAGAACTCACAATCCGTAATCCGTTCACAACCTTCTACATTACATCCTGTCTCATCAGGGAAGCAACTAGGTTGACTACATTTTTCTGCCATTTTTATTTAATAAGATAAACAGCCATTAAATCATGGAGAATTGATACCGTAAAATAAGCTAATGATGTCTTTCTGTTTAAGTCGATTCCAGTTCTGCTATAAAAATCATTTACTTTAACTTTATCATTAGCGAGATGATATACAAAGTCTGTTATTGATATTCTCCCGCCTATATCATCTTTATTTTGAAAATAAGGACGATATAGTAATTTTATTTCTTGCCCATCTATCCCGTCTAATAACTCTTTAAATGTTATATCATTATCCAAATCAGGATTAACTAATCTTAGAGTATCTTTTAATAAGTAGTCAACACTGACAGGAGTAATAGATGGCAACAAAATATAGAGATCATATGCCATCATTATCGGCTGAAGCATCTTATCTATTTCTCTATATCCACGTTTCAGGGCTGTTGAATATAACGTCTCTTTCCACCATATCAATTTGCTGCGCTGATCAACGGCTTTTATAGCATCAAAAGATGTTTTCAGAACCGAATCAAGCGATTTCTTGAAACCGGCAAAGTATTTATTGATCGGACCTTCTATCGATTCTGGAGTCAAAGATTCAGAAAATTCATTCAGCGCGTTTTCAATTGTTTTAGCAATAGCTGTTCCAGCTCCATTTCCTAAATGTTGTCCCCATTGGGTTGAACTTGAGTTATAACCACTTCCTGTTGTCGCTGAAGCGATTTTTTCCTTTAGATCTTCCACATCTATCTCAATATTTCCAAAATTCAGTCCAGAAAGTTCTAGATTCGATATTTTGAGTTCAGGCGTTGTAGATGTTAATGCCCAAGTTTCTACAGCTTTTTTCTCGGCAAGCTCAGAGAGTTCAGTTAGCCATTTATGAATGACGCTAATTTCTTTATTTAATGATGCGTACGGGTAGAAATTGGTTGCCGTAAGTACAATTATTCTTGCAAGTTTAGGATCGGCCTTTCCAATAGTATACAAAGCGTTTAGAATAACTCCTCGAAGAATATGTATTGGACGTTCAGAATATTTCGTTCTTAATGCCTTCCAATATGTTGTGACGATCGCTTCAGTATCTACTAAAGCTTGCTCGTTTTCGGACACATTGGGATCAAGTGCAACAAGTGTATAAGTAGGTAACAATTTGTGGTTTTTACTTAACTTCTCTTGAACATCTTTAATTGCTGACTCTAAATTCTCCAAACGAGTATCATTGTCTCCAATATCAAAAAGACCTGTCTCTAAAAAAAGCTGTAAAAAAGGTTTCTCCATTTTTGTGGTTGTTATTATTGGCTATTAAGCTTAATGCATATAAGACTATCTTTTTAAGTAGCATCCTAGGAGATGATAATCTTTGTACTTCATTTCAAATTAAATTGGCTATTTTATCAGCTGTCGAATAAAGACCAACTTTTCTAAAATTATTTAAGAGTTGTTCGTTAGTCATTGGCGGTTCTTCAAATAAGTTACTTGCTGATGAAATGCTTTAATTGACTTTTTTGGATTCAAGTCAATCAAATAGGCAATAAAATGATCTGGGTGCTGAGCTTCTATATCAAATAACTTTAGGTAGTCATTCGGGAAGTCCTTAAGATTAGATGTCACAATGATTGTAGCTTGGCAACGTATAGCAGCGGCCAGCACGTGCCGGTCATCTTTATCGGTCAAATTAATTGAAGAAATTAGCTGTTCATAATGCTCAACATTAGCATCAGGGAAGGCATTGTACATAGCCTTTACTGTCTTCTGCAATTGGTTTGCATTTAGTTCAGGCCTATTAAGAAGAAGATTTCTGGTCCATTCCTCATGGATTTGATCTGTCCATTTTGGAATATACAATTCAAAATCGGCTAAGTTTAGTAACAGGTCCCGAGTAGGCGCTGGGTAAAGTACGCATGCGTCGAGTAGCGCAACGAATCTGGAGGAATGGATCATTCATAACCCAAATTTAGTTCCTGAGCCTGCTTTGCCAAAAACTGTAAAGCCCCTTTTCGTTGTTGCTTTTGTCCGGCTTCGTAGGTTAGTAGATCTCCTAATAAAATTCGTCGATGGCTACCTACCTTCTTGAAGGGCACTATTCCATCTTCGAGCAATTTGACAATATGTGGTCTTGACACATTCAATATATTGGCCGCCTGTTGAGTAGTTATCTCGGATTCTGAAGGAATCAGCGAAATAGCTTTCCCTTCTGCCATACTTGATAGTATAAAAGAAAGTAATTCAAGAGCCTTCCTAGGGATAGTAATGGCATCTCTACTCTCCTGTATTTGAATGGTTACTCTATCTGAGCTTTTGCCTGCCATTGCTGTTGCAAAACTAAAAAGCGATTCACTCGCGACTTTTTGCTCTTGTAAAGTTGGCCTTTCTATTACAGCTTCCATAATGATAAGTGTTTATATAAACTTAATAAACGAAACAAAGTTTCGCTGATTTAAACTACTATCATGAAAAGCATGCTAGTAACTACTTTCGTCAAAGTAACGTAATTTCTCATATTCGATTTAACCCAAGTTTACTGAAAATCATACAATTGATAGTTATTTTTTAAAGTTAAAATATGTTCACTAATCCCTCTTAAGCGTAGGTTGTATTCTCTGTCCATTCACAAGTCGATCAAATTTATTCTAACGTAGACCGCACATTTAGTCGTTTGACACTCATAGCCAAAAACTCTTGGCCTCGCCGGGTACGATAGCCCATCTGATTCAACCGATCGGCAATGGCCCGGTATGTCAGACCATCTTTACGATATAACCGAATCAATTCAGCCGCTTGCCGATTGGCTAAATTAACCTGAGCGTTTTGTTGACGGGCGGCTAACCCTCGACTAGTTACTTCAGGAGTGATGTTAGGCATACCCAGTTTATATCCTTGTGCTTTCTTTGCTGTCAAGGCAGCCTTGGTACGTTCGCCGATCAGCTCTCGTTCATGCTGAGCCAATACAGCCATTATGCCAACCGTTAGGGTATTGGCGTCGGGAATGTCACAGGCTACAAAGTCGACCTCCGAATTACGCAACGAAAAGATAAACGAGACATTCCGGCTGAGCCGGTCTAACTTGGCAATGAGCAGTCGCGCTTTGTTTTGTTTAGCATAGGCAATGGCCGCAGCCAGTTGGGGCCGATCGGCTCGCTTTCCTGACTCGACTTCAATAAACTCATCGAGCAACTCATCGCCGGTTTTGAGGAAGCGTTGGACAATGTCTTGTTGAGCCGATAGCCCCAATCCGCTTTTACCCTGAGTAGCTGTTGAGACGCGGTAGTAAGGAACATACTTCATAGAATGCTAAGACGTATATAGGTTAGGGTTGAAAAGGGGATCGAAAACACTACTTCACCCCCCATTCCAAATAAAATTTGGCTTGCTTCAATCACTCTTTTGGCGAAGATAGACAAAAATAAGAGTTTGTAACATTTTCACAACGAGCGTTCAAGCCTTGTAAAGTAAATAAGAAATCCTATTTTTGAGCAGACAACGCAAAGTAAGTAAAGTAAACAAGGTATGGTTTACCATGAAGTTCAGTTTCCCACACCCGTTCAGGGGGAGTGGATCTCCGTCAAAGAATTTGATGACTCGACCGGGGCACTGTTACCCGTGTCGGATTCCGCTGAGCAATTAACCCTGGAAGAAGCTGAGACCCGGCTCATGGAACTCTCGAAGAAATACCCATTTCTTACCTTTCGGATTAATAAAGTAGTTCTGTAAGCCAATGGCTAAGAAACCAGTCCCAGCCGTTACTAGTACGGGCTTCACTAAATATATAGCCTATTATCGAGTATCCACCAAAGCACAAGGGGACTCGGGTTTAGGATTAGAAGCACAACGTACGGCTGTTGCCCGATTTATAAAAGGAATAATATTAGCGGAATATACAGAGGTTGAATCGGGTAAGAACAACCAGCGCGTTCAACTGGCAGCGGCCATTGAGCGGACCAAGAAAGAGGGTGCTATTCTAGTCATTGCTAAACTGGATCGATTAAGCCGTAATGCCTCGTTTATTTTTACCTTGAGGGATTCGGGTGTTAACTTCCAGTGTGTCGATATGCCCGATGCCAACACCTTAACCATTGGCATCTTTGCCTCACTGGCTCAACACGAACGGGAGTTAATTAGCGCTCGCACCCGGGCAGCCTTGGCGGCTAAGCTTGCTCAGGGGGTGAAACTGGGTAAGCCAGAGAATCTAACGGCTCAGGGCCAGAAGAGGGGTGGGGAAACCACCCGGCGGAATGCGTTAGCCAACCCTGCCAACCGGCGGGCTTTGTCCGTTGCCGACATGATGTACAAGGCAGGAAAGAACTATTCTCAAATTGCCGACTATCTCAACCACTCAGGCTTTCAAACCGTACGGGGATGCGCGTTTCAGGCCACTCAGGTCATGCGCCTATTGAAGCGCCAACAGGAGACAGCCAGGGACTGACATCAAGGTAGTCGTGGTGATCACAGCACGGAAGTTAATAAAGAACCCTCATGCGACAAGGAAGGGGAGTGGCTAGGATGACTAAGTTGGCGATTCGTTACTCATTCATTTATAGTTTAAAAGGATAAGTGAAACCTAGATTTTTGGCCGTCTGAACATGGGGTATAATCTGGCGCTCCAACCGCTCCCTGAACCAGTCAAATGGCTGATCTCGTAAAGAATCCAGACTTTGGGCAAAAAACAAATGGTAATCTTCTAGCAGCTTATTGTTGCCGTTGATTGCGTGAAACTGGAATCCCTGGTACTGAAGCCAGGCATAGGCATTGAAGTATAACTCCATGGACGGTAGCCAGTCATTTTTCTGGGAATTAACCGCTTTAGGCGTAGGAATAATGTTCCAAAGTTGATCATGAGCCACATAGGACCAGGGCAGAAAATGGTCTAAGCTTAGGTTAGGTTCAGTGATTAGTTGACCCGAATAAATACAGGTCAACTTTGGATTGGCTACTAAATAGGTTTTCCAGAACTTGCTGGCGGTGGATAATAGCCGAACTCCAGGTTTTTCCAGTTTTTCCGTCAAGCCGATGACATTCGGATTATGTTTTTGCAGAAACCGAACCAAGTGCCATTGCGTGTAGCCCCGTAGTATGGCCTGATGCTGGTTCAGGTACCTGAACCAGTCCTGGGTTAATTCGATGTCATCGCCACTAAAGCGGTAGGGTGCTTTTGACGACTGATTGGCTAGCTCAACGAGTCGGACGTTGACTTGATAATCGGGAATCCCGCGCAATTCCTGCGCAAAGAATGGTCTGATAAAGCGATAGGGGACAAAACGTAATAAGTTGCCAACTTTACCATACAGGGTTGTCAAATCGCTTTCGGACAAACCGCTTTGTAGCTGATCAACTAATCCTGGGGCTGTAGGACCGTTGTCAATTGCCATTCGTTCAGATACGAAATCGGCGATCAACTTAAAGCTATCCTGCCTACCAAACGACAATTTGAAATAATCAAGCGGGTACCATACACTGGCTATCAAGCGTATCGATAGATCACGCATGGCGATTCGGGTCCGACCGTTATCACGCAGACTGTCCAGTATCGCTAGCAACCAGTAAAATTTATAGGAGTTGGTTGTGTCTGAAAAGACAGATGCCAGTTTCGTTATATCGATGCGCTCGTCTTCAGGAAGTAGCATACCGTTTGATTCATTCAACGAAAATAAAGCATTGCGGCTAAAATCAATCTGGCTCTTATGGGTACTCGCACCCTTAGTGCTACCACCAAATAACCATTCTGTCACCAAGTCAATAAAAAAGGCCAACTCGTCGAGGAGTCAGCCAGCAGTAAGCTAGCTCGAAGGCAGCAAACGTATCGGTACCCCATAAAGAATACTAATTCCGCTTCTCGCGCTTCATATAGGTAGAGGCTCCTGTGCCTCGCCGGGCTCCCATTTTATGCAGCTGTTGGGCATCAGCTTGTGATACGATCTGTAGAGCAGAATATTCCGTTTTACCGGTAATCAAGGGAAAGCCGGCTACTCGCTGAGCAACTGAACAATGGACACAGGTTTTGGCCGTTGGTAGGGCCTTAAGCCGCGCTTCAGGAATCAAATTGCCACATTTAATACAGTACATATACTGGGTATCTAGTCGCTAGTAATAGAACCCTAAATCTAGCCTAATAGTGCCAAATTTTTCGTAATTACACAAAGTATTTTAGGTAGATAACTACTTGAATGAGAACGTATTAACTCTTGAAAAATTACCTATTTAAGTTGACCCGAATAGCGTTTTCATTTCTCTCATGAACAACGAATTTATGCTACTAAAAGAGAGTTTTAACCGTAAAATGCTTGGTGTTTTGCATGTGCTGTACGATACAAGCATCCCCGCCTTTTTACAACCCCTATACCGTTTCCTGATTAGCTTAAGATTTCTATCGATAGGGGAAATGGTCCTAACAACGCCCTCATATTGTCGCGATTGACCCTGATAAACGCAGCTCGTCGAGTTTACCTTTGTGCAAACAGTAACTGACTAGCGAACCACATGAGAACGGTATCTTTTAGTATAAATATCAGCCTGGATGGCTGTTGCGACCACACGCTGTTCAATCCTAGTGAAGAGGTGCACGAGTATTTCACCAGCCTGCTGGACGAGGTGGATCTGCTCTTTTTCGGCCGGATTATGTATCAGCTGATGTTTCCCTTTTGGGCCGATGTGGCCAAACACCAATCCGGTACAGCCGATGAAAATCGCTTCGCCCAAAAACTGACGGCGATCGATCGAGTGGTGATGTCACGAACCCTAGACCAGGTGGAGGAAAATACACGTATTGTCCGGAGCAACCCGGCCCAGGAGCTGCTGAAGCTGAAGCAACAAGGGGGTAAAAAAATTTCCGTAGACAGTGTCAGCCTGCTGCCGGAATTGCTGTCAGCAGGCCTGATTGATGAATTTCATCTGGTTGTCCACCCGGTACTGGTGGGAAGTGGAAGACAACTAATCGAAGGGGGCAGCCTTCAGGAAAACCTTGATTTGAGGTTAGTTGATACACTCGTTTTCAAATCGGGCGTTGTGGCGCTACACTACCTGAAACAATGACGGAACGCTTAGCCGTCGTATTACCTGTATCTGTGTTCTTCTAGCCACCATAAGCGTAACTTCAATTAAAGGGTCGTTTAATAAACGTTAAATCCACTACAAGCCATTTTACAGGCTGTTATAGGGATAGATAAATAGGCTAATTCATATTTTAGGTTACTTTTTCTATTAATAAAAAAGTAGGAGAGGAGAGAAAGAATACGGTACGAAGAAGGAGAGTTAATCTGACGGTCGGCCGCTGCCGCCACTTTTCTAAGCCAGCGGCAATGCGCAAAGCTCGTTGCACATCTTCCCAGTAGTAGCTACTGTCATAACCGGTTGATAAGCGATCACAGATCGTCAAAAAATCATTAGCGGCATCAAACCGCAGTTTCCCAGGAGCTGGTTGATCGGGTTGAGAAGGGAGTTAATCAGATACGCCTCCATGCTGGAAACAATTAGTAGTTGAACCTACGAAAAAGCCCCATGGGTAAGACCAATGGGGCTGAAATAACGTAACAGATTTAAAACGTCCGGAACATCCTTTTATTGTATACCTCGAAACAGGAGAGACCTTATTTAGCACTTAATTTCTAAAGGCTCGCTTACTGACCAGTTTCAATTCATATAAAGGAGCAGATCTAAAAAAACGGACTGTAACGGCCAACCATCAAATTCACAGTTGGCCGTTACAGTCATTTGGAATAAAAATCAGTCTCACAAACTCAGCTAGAGTGTGAGATTTTCGGATTGATTCATGAGACATCTTTTTGAAACTTTATCTACTCAAGAAAGAATTCACCAAGATTAAAACTGCCCTATCTCAAGAATAGAGCCTTTTGTTGAGACCGCTATTCTGAGGGAAGTGTCAAGTTGAGATAGATTAAGTATATCAAAAGAACACCATTTTGGATACTTATTGCAAAGGTATTATTAACTGTCTCGATTGGACCTAACCAACCACATGGCATATGACCTGCTTGATAAATTGGTATAAAGCTCTTAAATAAGTTAGGGGTTTTCTTGTCTATTTTTTCATAATAGCTTCCCATACATAAAGCCAGTATATTCCAATTAAATGTATCAACTGCTGCTTGATCTAACTCGTTAGGCAATAATTTAAAAAATGGCTCAATATGAACAAGTTACGCCTTAAACTGACGAGTTATTTCATTCCATGATTGATATTTATCCCGTTGCCGGTGATGTAAATAAAGAGTGATAGAGTTGCGTGCTTCTAGCGTAAAATTTCCCCAGCTAATGGATTGAAGGTTCTTGTTTACCTGAGCTACTTGAGTCAAACTTTGTACGTTTGGGAAGCCCGACACTTCCATGTTAAAGTCATTACCAACGTTTGAGAAAAGGCTGAAACTGCTTATTTGTTCAATTATTTCGAAAGTGACCTGTATCATTATATACCAGACAACAAATCCTAATTGTCGCGCAAAATTGAAAATTTAATGTGACAATCATGACCTCATATTACATTCACTCGTTAAATTATTGGTTAGATCACCGTCTCCCCAAATGCCCGATTTTAAAGACGCTCTAGTCTCACATAGGAGCCATTTGTGAGAAAGTATATTTTGCATTCCATACTGAGGTTTTAATAAGTGTCCAACTCAATCCGTTGCATACGTCAATGAGCCTATAAGTTTACGATACAATTTTGTCATAATAATAACGGCCTTAAATCCTATATCTACCCTACCAGGTAAACATAATTGAGATTGTACAACTGATTTGAATCCTGTTTTTAAAGCAATTGCTTAGTGAAACGGGCTTCAAATAAAAGACGTTGTCACTGACGCTCTGAATGCCTTAGTTGAGGTGTCCTTACCCCGTTTGATGCGCCAGTTTTGACTGGAGATCAAGCCACCTGTCGATATTCGACTGGCGTCATAAACTTCAAGGCCTGATGAGGACGTTCGGTATTATACTCGACTAGCCACTCATTGACCACACACCCTACCTGTTGGATACTCGTGAAAATGTGCGCATCTAAAACCTCTCGGCGAAAAGTCCCATTGAAGCGCTCAATATACGCGTTTTGAGTCGGCTTGCCTGGTTAGATCCAACACAACTCAATGCCCCCTTCTTTACACCAATCTTGCAAGGCCTGACTGATGAACTCAGGTCCATTATCACTCCGTAACCGCTCGGGTTTGCCGTAGCGTTCCACCAGTTGATCCAGCAAGCGGGTGACCCGAAGGGCTGGTAATGAGTAGTCAATTTCAATACCCAAGGCTTCCCGATTGTAGTCGTCAACCACATTTAGCGTTCTGAACTTACGCCCACCTGTTAAGTTGTCCGAGGTAAAATCCAGCGACCAGCACTGATTACAAGCCGTTGCTTTAGGCAACGGTTTACGAACTGCATCGGGTAATCGCTTCTTGGTCTTTCGTCGTAAGCTTAAGCCTAAACGTCTGTACAAGCGCCTGACTCGCTTATGATTCACCAACTCGCCCTTCTTGCGTAATCGGCGATAGATCTTTAGTACTCCCCACTGCTTATGCCGCCGAGCCAACTGCTCGATCCGGCTGGCCAGCGCTTTATCTTTGTCTTTGATGGCTACTGGCTCACTCAGAGCATTGCGACTAAGGCCCACCCAACGACAAGCTTTGCGTTGACTAATCTGTTTTTGCTCAATCAGCCATCTAACTAGCCCTCGACGCTCGGTAGGCCTTACCACTTTTTTGCCAGTGCCTCCTTGATGATTTCGTTTTGCAAACTAAGTTCGGCATACATTTTTTTGAGCCGACGGTTTTCGTCTTCTAGCTCTTTGAGCCGCTTCACTTCAAAAATTTGCATGCCGCCATATTTGGCTCGCCAATTATAAAACGTGGCCTCGCTAATGCCATATTCGCGAGTGATTTGAGTAACGGTCTGGCCACTGTCCTGCTGCTTAAGAATCGCCACGATTTGCGATTCAGTGAATCGAGCTTGTTTCATTTCCCCTTTGTTTACCAATGAAATTAAAGTTTTCTACTCTATAATTTACTGGCTCACTTTTATGGGTTCAGGACAGAGGCATATGAAAAGAAGAACAGACCGGTACATCAATACCCACAAAAGAAATCGCTAATTATTAAAGCTAATTCGTGTGGTTGGCATGTTGAACTAACAGGCTGGAATGAATGTGTGCACCTAAGACAAGGTAAACAGGTCTTGTAAACCTAGCGGTCAAAGCAAACTGGACAAAAGTTGCTGGTACCGGGTTAAATCCTGCTTACTCGACTTGGCAAATTCCAATCCTTTCCGCGCATTCTCGCTAGCCGCCTCTCGTTTTCCTTCCTTCTGCTGAGCGATGGCTAACTCGTAGTGCAAAGAAGCCAGAATAGTCGGATCTGACTTAGTCTTTAACTGTTGGAATCCTGCCTCTGCCCATTTTGGCATCAATGGCAGATAGGATGCGTCGGATGCTTTCAGATTAAATAAACTCATGAAGTAAGCATAGGATCCTGCATCAATCCTGGGATTTTCTTGGCAGTAAGCTTCGACACGCTCGAGGGCATTCGTAGTCTGATTAGCCCGTAAGTAGGCCTCCAGTTCAGGTACGAGCGTACGATTTTGGGCTTCGTTGGCATTCGTTCCTAAACTAATCATGGCTTGGCGCATCTGCTGAATATCAGCTGGTGTCCATTGGCTAACTTTTGGGCCATAAAGACTATTATAAAGCACATTCTCGCCTGCTTCCAGTACATCTTTTACAGGTAACCGTGCTTTGAATTGGGTAAGGTTCTTGAAGAAGTATTGCGCCAGTGGATTCTGGAAATCATTGATAAACCAGTGAAGCACATATAAGCCGATTGGAGTTACCATCGCCTGTTCCCGGATTAATATTTGGGCAAAAGCCTCATTTAAGGATTTCATATGCGACGTATCGCGAGTCGCTTTCCAATATTTGCCAGCTTGAATTAAAAACCCTAACTCCTGCTCACCGGCAACAAAGCGGGCTGCATATGAACTACTTCGCTGACCAGGGTCAAGAGCTCTTTTGGCATGTTTAATTACTTCTTCGACGAAAGCCGACCGGTTGGGTTGTTCAGCCGGCGTTGCCAAGTGTATTATTGATCCGTCGGCACTTAGAAAAAGGAGCAATGGGAATTCGGGATAACTAATACCAAGTTGGTTCTGAAGTACTTTTGATTCCGCTTGATTTGCTTCGATCTGCCAGTTGACAAAATTTGTATTGTAGAAGCTACCTACTGCTTTTTCTGTAAACACAGGCGCTAGTGCTTCGCAGTGTGGGCAACCAGTTAAATACACTTTAATGAATAGAGGCTTTTGCTGAAGCTTGGCTGCCTGTTGGGCTTGTTTAAAGGTACCGGCTGTATAATGAATGCCTGAGACTGGTGCTTTGACCGTTTGACAATAGCTGATTGAATAAAAATTCTCAATTAAAAAAAAACTCAAAGTTAGCGTTAGATATAATTTCATAGAATTACTTTTTTTTAGTATCAACATCGATCTTACTATAGTATATGGCTAATAAATCAATTATTACACAATTAGTATGCCATAGTCACTATTATTAACCGTAAATGATTTCAGGAAAAACATAAAAAGCCCTTTATAGTAATAGCCAAGATTATTCACTGTAATTCAAATAAATTATTGTAAAACATTATAATCTCGAAGATGACTCAGCTTTGATTAGAATTTAAGCCGATTATTGGTACACAATTGGTCTAGGCCGATGGTGTGGTCATATTTTATGAGTGTTAGGCTATTTGTACTAGCAATGCATCTACAAATAGCCTAACACTCATAAAATAAAATAAACATTCAAATATCACTCGGCAACATATACATTTTAAACGTTATAAACATGTAGTTTAAGACTGTTGTCCAGGGCGATTAATACAAGCGACTCGATTTTTATCTTATAATAATTCTTTATATAGTCCGCTGTTTAAATATTCTGAGAGGTTCTGAAACATTTTGTATTGATCTGAATATCTCTCAGGATTCGTTAAAATCGCTGATTGGTATTTTCCATTCAACCAAGAAAGATAGTCATCATAGCTAGGGTTACTACAAAGCTTCATAATAATTTGCTTTTTGAAAGACATAAATTGTCCAGGTATATAATTAGAAAGCTGCATTTGAGGTATTTTATCAATAATCTCATCATTCACCTCTTGCAAATCATGTACTTTTTGAAAAAAAGGCAAAAAATTAAGCTTTGCATAATTAATAATTTCTAGGGTTACTTTTTGAAAATTACTGTCAATAAGATTATTATTTTCATAAAGGGTAATAAATTTATCCTCAGAAGTGTACTGCTCTATCATAGGATGATTAACTATCGTTTTGTCATTCTGATTGATAAAGTCAAATGTTGAATTTGTGATATTTTCTTTTGGGGTAAATTTCAAAAGAATATTCTCTACTATTGGAAAAGATACCCATTTTTTGAAAGCGCTACCACAAATAGAAATTGTATCAATAGCTCTATGTGTGTAGCCACCATATCCATAACTTATCATATCTGTTTTTAAACCATCATTCTTATAAAAGAATGCAATGTTGAAATTCTGGTCATAGGCTCTATGTTTAAAACCAAATTGCTCAAAATCTAGGCTGAGAACTAATTTTTCGTCAACTTCCCTTATTGTCATTACTGTGTGTTTAGTTAGTTCCAGCATAATTTCCGTTGCCGTCACTGTATATTTTTACAATTGGACCATTTTTGACCACGTTACGATTGACATCAAATTCGTCAATATGAACACCTTTTATGCGGGAATCAGCAGGTATGGACTTGACTTTCAGGCTAGTTAGATTGTTAGCGTACGTTTGATTAGGTGTTAGTGCAGTTGAATTCGATAACTTAGTATCAATAATTACTACATCTAAATACTCCCTACCATCGAAATCTTGTATTTTTCTAACGGCTACAAAATCCGCAATGAAATATTCACCCTTACCAATACAATTGCCTTTGATACAAAACTGAACTTGTGAAAGTATAGTCCGCTGATCCAAATCAGCTACTTTGTTTAATAACCCTTGATAAACTGACGAACTTATATTGCTTAGAGCCACTTTCATGTTGGTCTCAAACAAGCGACCCGCATCCGTGTAACCCTTAAATGTAGCAACATTTTCACTTCGCTCTAACCATTCCTTCGCTTTGGGATGTGTTATTTCATCCTTGTCTAGCATCTCTGCTAACTGTTGTCGCTCTAGATCTGTTATAACACCGTTTTTATGAGCTAAGAAACCTTTAACTGCCAAGAAGTTTTCAGGATTATTGACCCAATCGAAAAAGTCGACATCAGTTAAATCATTACCAAATTTAAGAAGAGTCTTATCGGAGAACTGTGTAACAACAACTTGCACTTCAGTTCGTAATTGACTAATAATAGCTAATACATCATCGAGTTTTTTCTTAAGCTGGTTAGGAGCATCTTTAACTACAGCGATTAAACCACCACTGGCCACTACCTTCGCTAGGGTAACTCCTACTCGACCCGTAGCATACAAGGCATATTGACTTCCTTTGCTGAAATTCTCATATTGAATAGCTTCTTTTGCTATCCCCTCTGCTAGATCTCGTGCCTTGTCCCAATTCATTGTCTGGGCAAAGGTGATAAGCTGATTTTTTGCTCCTTGAGGATCAGAGACAACCGACAATCCCAGCCCTACTAGTGCAGGCAAGTCCTTGATATCCTCTATGGCTTGATCCAGAGCACCCGAAATCACTCCCGTCTTATCCTGTACAAAGAAATCTTTATCCTCTGGCAGTAAATCAGACTGGGGCTTCCAGACAGCATCAGGGACCTTTGCTTTATCGACAAAGCTATTGTAAGTTTTCGATAGATTACGAAGCAAGTCCTTCAAATTTATGGCTTTGTAGATGATGTTGCCCGCTGGACCGTAGTCCATTGTGATGGCAGGCACAACCACCGTTTCCAGACTCGCAATCCCACCCGCTTGAGCCTGGGCTTTACCTAATACGCCCTGCAGCACCAAATCCGCTTTAGCCCCACAAGAAGCACATTTGCCAAAGCTGTTCCACTCACTTTCTACTTGGGTTACTTTTCCTTCTTTCTCGTGAATGGTAAAAATGTTACCCTCAAATTCGAGAATTGTTATTTTTTCACTATCAGCACAATTTTCTAGCACCACATCTTGCAGGGGGGGCGTAAGGGGCGTGTTTTCGCCAGGAATAATTTGGTTTGTAGGGTTGGCATTAGGCCCAGCAAACTCATACTCACCGAGATATTTTCGATAACCACAGACGCCATTTTCATCGTAACGAATCAAAATATACGCAGGCTGACGACCCTGTACCGGTAATTTCGGCAATGGATAATATATTTTTTCTTTTGCCTTATTTTGGAGATAGCCATTCATCGTCTGCACAGCTGCTCCAGTATTAATATCGGCGATATAGGTTAGCCCATTGGCTAGTTTGAAGCCATGTAAAGTACCCTTGGGAAAAGTGCCGCTTTTAAAGAATATAGGAGTGGCACCCGAAGGCAGTTCAAACGCTTTACCCGCTGGGGTCAAGTAATAAGGCGTATTTTGATTCTTCAAATAGTTCGCTACATCATTGTAGGTGGGTCTAATCTTACCATAATATTCGTCAACCGTTATATTATTCGCAAAGGCTTTGGCAAATTCCTGAGCGGCTGCTTTACAGTTGATACCTTGTAAAGCTGTCAGTACAGTCTGCTGGTTGATGAGCGAAAGATTGGGCGAATAGCTGGCAAGCACCGGGTTTTGCAGTGTAGCTTGCTTTAGTCTTTCTAAGTAGGCAATCGCCTGTTGGCCTCCACCCTGCCACTGTGCCTTAGTTGCACAGATAAGCTCTTCGTAGTAGGAGGCCATCACATCAGAGAATAGTTTGGGTAAACACTCGAAGGCTTCTTCCCGTCCACCTCCTACTTGGCTACCCCCTACGTGGGATGGTGGCGCATTACAGGGCGCTCCTTCTGAGAAAGTAGGAATTAACCGACCAGTATATGTCTGTGTTTCACAAATACATTCAAAATAATATTGAACTGGGATGCCATCTTTTGTAATATCTATCCTCTTATATGCTTTTGGGTCGGTAAATTGGGCGATCTGCATAAGACCATTTCTGTCTTTAGCAAACCAGGTTACCTGGCCTGGACAGACAAGATTTTCTCCATAAGAAAACCCAACAACCTTAGATAAATAGTAATCTTCACATCCCACGTAATCAGGAGTATCCAGATTAGCAAATACAGAACAGTCTGTTATAATGATAATAACGGATTGTGTATTAGAACACTGCATGCCATCAATTATACACCGGGCTAAATATTCAGTCGTCTGAGTTGGTCGAACGACGGTTACCCCGCCAGGTGTGTTCCAAACTACGCTTCCGGTAGTACAGCCCGTATGGGTAAGCGTAAATTCAGTGCCAGGCGTATAAGAATCCTTATAACCGTCTCTGGGTACAGCTCTTACGCTAACGTCACTGCACTTTAAAACGAAACTTGGCACCACGTTCACGGTAACCTTACTCGTCCCTGCTACCTGCCCATTAATTTTACAAGTAGCCGTAAAGTCTGTACGCCCTGCTAATTTTAAGGAAGTAGTAAAACTTTGGCCCTCTTGTCCATTACTCCAAAAAACTGAGCCAGCTTCACAACCCTTCGCTGAAAATTTAACCGGGGTTGATTCATTTTGGGCAATGGTACCTGGAGATGCTTCTGCCTTAAATAATTCGCAGGGTATGCCTGGTGGCGGTGGGAAATAATTGATGCTGGCAGAGCAGCCGGTACTCATACAGGTCGCTGTGTAAGTGGCTGCCTGACCGGCTGGTACCTCAAGCAGCGCAGATTCACTTGAACGCCCTTCCCAAGCTAGCTTACCTATACACCCATTGGCACGTATATAGCCAGCGTTCAGTATTTCCAGGTTAAAGTTTGTACAATTATATACCGGAACCACAACGGTACGCTGGCAAACAGAACTACCATTAGTACAAGTTGCTTTATAAACTGTTGTCTCTTCAGGATATACGGAAACTTCAACTCCGTTGCCTAATCCATGATCCCAACTGACGATTCCCAAACAACCCGATGCCAGTAAGGTAACTTCATGATTGCTGTTGTTTTTTAGGGTAGCTGGCAAAGCTCGCGCCAAAAACTGGCATTCGGTATCGGCTACCTGTACAAGTACATACGCCGTTTGGACCTGATCATAATAGGGGTCGTTTTGCTTACAGGTAACTTTATAGGTAGTTGTAGCCGTTGGTGCAACTATTGTATATCCCAACGAAGAAACTGGGAGGTTTTCCCAAGTAACCGTTCCGAGGCAGCCCGTGGTAACTAATTTGGCTGACTCACCAGATTTAATTGATTCAGGAACCGCAATCGCCCTGAAAAATTTAGTGTACCAACTAGGATCATTACCGGCATAGTCGTTTGCTATTTTGAACCGGCAGCCTGAAGGCTGACAAACAGCTATATACTCCAGCCGATCCGGCCCTGAGGGTATACGTGAGACCTCAGTGACACCGTCTGCTCGGTACCATTTAACCGTACCCGCACATCCCTTCGGTTGAAAGTCATAGCTAAGTGGAAGTGAACTAATCAATTTGGGCTCTACCTGAAAGGATTGGCAATTTGACGTTGATACATTTACCACAGCTCGTTTAAGACAGCCATTGGATGGACAGCTCGCCCAATACGTTGTCGTAACTTGTGGACTAACTGAAACATAATCTCCACGCGAGCCGCTACTCCAGATTACTGGACTATTACAGCCTGCGGCAGTTAACACCGCTTGTTGGCCAGCCAGTATATTGGGGGTAAGCACTTCGACGGTAAAGTTGCTACAAGCATCATCTGAGCGTTTGTAGGGATTCTTTTCTTCACCTACAAAACCTGCCGTAACGAGAATTTCTTTTGTTAGGCAAGGTTCGTTTTTGATTATGCAGGTAGCCGTGTAGGTTGTATTTACGCTAGGATTGGCAACTACTTGCGCTCCACTTCCAAGATCATGACTCCAGCGAACTATTCCGTTACAACCATCAGCTTCCAAAACCACATACCCGCTCTTCACAACCCGGAATGAGCTAAGATTTAGGCTACCACAGTTGCTGGATATAACATTAATGCGTACCGATGAGCTACAAGAGAGCTGCCCAGATATACAGTTTACCGAATATTCTGTTGTTGCTTGCGGCGTAACGGAAATTGAAGCTCCGGTAACTCCTGTACTCCATTGAATAGTACCTAAACAGTTTGACAAAGTTAGTGAGACCGTGGTTCCTTTATTAATCGTAGTCGCACTTGCCGACAACGAAAACTGGCTACAATCTGCATCGCGGACGGATATGATACGAGCTGTTTTATAGCAACTTTCTGATGAACCATTACTGCAACTCGCGTAATATACTGTAGTAGTTTGGGGGGTTACTGTAATCTGACGACCCGTTTGGCCCGTACTCCAAGTTACTGTGCCATTTTCACAGCCTACCGCACTTAACTGTTTTGAGCTGCCTTTATAGATAGTTTCGTTTTTTATTGGTAAAATATCCAGGCTATTGAAGCAGTCGAGCGAAAATGAAAACGATTTTTCGTCTGAGCATATCTCCTTTACCCCAGAAGCATTCGTACGAACACATGTAGCTCGTAAATCCCAATGGAGAGGGCGGTCGAGGTCGCCTGCGTGCAGGAACCTGACCAAACTTCCTGGTTTACCAGAGTAGGTTCCATCTTTATCAAAATATAAGGAAGAGTTCCCCTCCCATTGAAGTTGGCCCGTTTCGCAGCCACTTGTTGTAATCCATATCCACTTTACACCTTCGTATTCGTAGTTGGGGAATCTAGCTAAAACAGGTTCGTTTATTTGGAACCAGTCACAGCTGGCTCGGGCTCCCGATACAGTTACATCCGCAGTGGCTACACATCCAAGCTGCGTAGTTGCTTGAACCGAATAAGTTCCTTCGACGACTGTTCCTGAATAAACAAATGATGGCGACTGACTCGAGCTAAAATAATTATTTGGGCCAGTCCAAATAAATGTAAAATTGTCTGATTCTATGGCGTTTGGTGTAGCCGAGAGCGTAACGAGTTGTCCAGGAACTAAACTATTAGAAGATTTAGGATTTGAACCACTAAAATTATCTGGTGCGTTTGCCTGTACCGAAACAGAAACATAAGGGACAATTAACTGTACGGATTTTTCAGCAATACAGCCATTTTGGCCTATAATTGAGACTGAATATACACCTGTCTGGATCGGTGTCAGATTGAGCGATGGAGATTCATCACCTGTAGACCATAGATATGATTCGCCCCCTGACGCGGTTAAAGTGGTACTATTTCCTTCGCAGACCGTTAAATTTCCAGTGATGGTCAACTGGGGTTTGGGAAGTATAGTAATGGTGGAAATCCCTGTTGCAGAGCATCCAGCCGCATTGGTGACGGTTACACTATATGATGTAGATTGGGATGGATTAATGGAAATGGTTTCAGTAGTAGCGTTGTTTGACCACAGATAATTGCGTCCCCCAATAGCTGATAAGGTTAGGCTTTGCCCTTCGCATATCGTTGCGTTTTGCGGATAAATAGTAGCTGTAAAAGGGATAGCTCGGACGGTTACGGCCGTCGAAGTAACACAACCATTTCCATCGGTACCTAATACGCTATAGGTTGTAGTAGCAGTAGGGGAAACTACAATAGAAGCACTAGTAGCGCTCGTAGACCAAATATAGCTAACCTGCCCTGAAGCGGTTAAGGTTGTACTCATGCCAGGGCATATGGCTAAGTTACCACTTGTCAGTAATTCAGCTGGTTGATGGACTGTGACTAGAGCAGCCGCAGTAGCAGTGGTCCCGTTTGGATTTATTGCTGTTACGCTATAAATACTTGTTTCACTAGGATTGACTACTATAGCTTCCGTCTGATCACCCGTCGACCATCGGTAGCTGCTACCTCCACTAGCAGTTAGCGTTGTACTTTGTCCCGTGCAAATTTTTAAGTTCCCGCTAATGATAGCGCTGGGAGAAATGACCACGGTTGTTGTAGCCGAGGCCGTACAGCCACTAGGCGTTGTAACGGTCACACTATACGTACCACTATTTGCTAATGTTGCTGAAGGAATTATTGGATTCGCTTGAGTATGATTAAAGGACGCTGGCCCACTCCATTGATAGGTTGCCCATGATAGGTTTGTTACACTCAAACTTAATGGACTGCCCGAACCGACTTCTCCCGCTGGACTGTTGCTGCTGGCTGAAATTGACGGTGGCGCTGAAATAGTTAGGATTGTTGGGCTTTGCGTACCATTCAGTTCTGGAACAGTGCTTACTACCCGGATGCGGTAATTACTGCTAGCTAGCGAATTGAGTGGAACCGTTGCCATGATCGGACTACTCGAACCCGATCCAATATTTGTCGAACCAGCGAAATTGCCAGTCATGTCCGACAGTTGCACTGTGAAACCATTGCCATTGCCAAAGTCGCCGGTGGTTACGAAGGGGACACTCAGTGTAGAGCCCACGCAGATTGACGCTGGTGTTATGGCTCCTGTTTGAAGCGTAGGACCATTGACGCTAATGGTCACTACCGCCGTAGGCGCACAGCCCCCCCCTGTATAATGAGCTGTTACGGTATAAGAACCGGAATGACTGTTCTGGGCCTGTGAGATCAAGAGATTAGCTCCCGATGAACTGAAATTATTAGGCCCTTGCCAACTGTAACTACTGGCGCCTGCTGAAGTCGCTGTTAGCGAAATAGTTTGATTGGTTGTATAACTAACGACGCCATCCACTCTGGGCGTAGGCCGTACAGTCACTAATGCTCCATTCGAAGATTCACTTTCAGCTGCTTCAAGTACGCATTTCGCTGTATATGTGGTAGTCAATGTAGGAATAAAGGTCACGGAAGCACCACTCATACCATTAGACCATCGTACAGAGGTACCAGCAGGACAATACTCAGCTAACAGCGTAAGGGATTGAGAACCACAAATAAGCGATGGTGTGGCTGAAATCGTAGGAGGATTTATCGTTAAAAAATTGACGGAGATTGATGTTGATTCTCCAAAACAGCCCTCGCTATTTTGGCAACGCGCTGAATAGGATGTCGTTTGCGAAACGGTTGTAATTAAGGGGTTACCAGTAAATGTTCCACCTGTCCAATCCCAGCGGGTGACATTGGGGCAGCCAGCAGCCGTCAATGTCACAGAGCGCGTGGAAGATAAATTGCCTGGATTGGCTGACAGGATAGGCTTAGGTTGGCTTTCTCCTACTGTTACTGTTACTACTGTAGGGCGTGATGTACATCCTTGCTGGGTGCAGGTTACGGCATACGTTGTCGTCTGATTTAGTATTGGAGTTGTAAAGTTTGGACCTGTAACGTTTGATGGAGACCAAGTGATTATTCCGGCACATCCATTTGCAGACAGCGTTGCAGTTGTCCCTGCGCAGATTGTAGTACTATTCGCACTAGGAATTTGAACAGTGGCCACCGTGACGGTCACGCTGGTGGCGTTGGAGCAGCCATCAGCGGTGGCTGCTTTGTAGGTGTAGACGCCCTGCTTGCTGGCATCCATGATGGGGAAGTCCACATTGGGAGCCTGGGGGGCGAGACCAGGCCCACTCCAGGTGGTAGTACCGGGCGCGTTTCCATCCAGGCCCAGGCCCAGCCCGCTGCCTTCGCAGATGGTGTAGGAGTTGCCCACCCGGGCGATCTGGCCGGGGACGAATAAATAGGCGGTGAGCGCATTGACGCCGTAGGGGCGAGGAGCGATCAGGTCATGATCCCCCAAATCGGTGATGCGCAGGGTGTGGGGACCTACCCGGTACTGGGCAGGTATGGCCCAGTTGAAACCGAACAGGTCATGGTTGGCGTCGGCCGCCTTCTGGGCTTTGATGGTAGGCCGGGCCTGGTCCATGCGCAGGGTGGCCACCACATTGCCATCGATCTTGATCTGCAGCACGGGTTGCTGGTTGTGGCACAGGTGGTTGACCAGCCAGCCCTTGATGTGGTTGCAGTCGAGCTCCTCCACCGCGGCCTCGTACTGGCCGGGGGCCACCGTGACGGTCACGCTGGTGGCGTTGGAGCAGCCATCAGCGGTGGCTGCTTTGTAGGTGTAGACGCCCTGCTTGCTGGCATCCATGATGGGGAAGTCCACATTGGGAGCCTGGGGGGCGAG
>NZ_BAAGZL010000011.1:0-84649 GCF_054778555.1 Spirosoma flavus | reverse complement strand
GAAGTGATTAATCAGTTCAGCATTATCTTTGAAGAGCGGATTAACTCCCATCGCTTCGAATAAAATCCTGTTGACACAGTTCAGCGAGCACTCCCAACGACGTTCCAATTTGTAAAAGTTTTATAACTTTAATCTAGAATTCATCAATTATTTCGACACTTGCTTTGGCAAAAGGGCTTTTGTTAAGTTGTAATTGAAGTACTCTCCTGAAATTATTAAGCTCCCTCTGTTCTATTATTTCTTGTAGTTTAGTCCTGCCTTGGAATCCTTTTTGTAATATCATTTCGATTGCGTCATCAATTCCTGTTAATGTGCTGGGCATATCATACATAATTGCATGTGGCGCTTTCGTAGGATCCAATTGAAACCAAGCAGGATGATTACGAAACCTAGTCTTTATAGTATTTTCTACAAACCCATGTCTCTTATAAAATTGCGCAGCTTTTTCTCTTATCATTCCCTGTAAGTCCCCAGGTATAATAATTTTCAAGGTAAAATCAGTATAGTGAATTCCATTGAACTCTAATGCATCTGCATTTTGTATACTATCTACTAAACCTGTCACAAAATTCTTATAATAACCAATGGCCAAAGCTGTTGTAGGATATAAGCTTAAATGCCCTAGCTTGTAATGTTCAGCTATTTTATCTGCATATTCGTCACAAGCAGATTTTATACTTTTATTATCAGCCTTTTTAAAACGTGGCATGTAAATTCCGTTGAAATCGGATGGCAACTTCATATCTCTACTTTCCTCTACGAGTAAGAAAGATTTATCACGGCCCATCGAGCCTAGAAAAAGAGACATTTCAAGTATTACATTGTCCCTTGGTTCAATAACTAGCCTATTGTCAGCGGTTAATGTCAAATCATCTGCCGTAGCTACAAAGACGCCAAAGTCAAAATAACTTGCCATCCGGAGAAGGTTATCAAAAGTACTACGGTTAGGCTCCCAGATACCAGGCTCTTTCCATAGAAAGCAATCTCCTATATCTGATAAGTAAGCCTTTACTTTTTTAGCCACATTGTAACCTGCCTTTGAAGAACCAATAAATATTTGGGGTTTTAGATCAGTCATAAAAAACAATTTAATATGAACTAATGGCTTTTTCTAACGCACTGCTTTTCATAATATCCTTAGCTGAATCCTCAATTAGAAGGTCTAGATCTCTTTTTAAAAGTTTAATATCTGGAACTAAATTATCTGCTACTAACGGGGTTTCTGTACCGTTAGGGCTTTTAATTTGTTTCCTATAATTTGGATCTTCTATAATACGATGCATCTGCACTGATACTGATTTTGCTAAAGCCAATTCAGTACCTGGAAAATAAATTAAATTGTTATCATCAATTGAATGCACAATCGAAGTTATTTGAAAACTTTTCAGGTTTTTTAACTCCACATCACTATCCGCTTTTAAGTTTTTAAGTAACCTAATCGATCTTCGCATTCCGTCTCTAGTATTATCTCCTTTCAAATTCACTTGATGAATATGTGCAAAAGGAAAATCTGCCTTACTATTTTTAGGCCCATTTGGAAATTTATAGAGATAAATTCCTCTGTAATACTCGTCATTTCGCTGGTTTTTGGTCTCCTCATATATATCCGAGTGGTACCAGTACCCAAATACTATATCTACTTTTCTTCCCAATGATTTATTAAAAATGGAAATACACTTTTCATGACTATCATCAACCTCGTCATAGATACCTTTCAAAATCTTAGTAGCTTGTTTTCTTAACTCCTTTATGTCTTGATTAGGATCAGATGCTGTGTAACTACTGCGTAAGGTTTGGGGATAATGATATTTATCCACTATTGTAAGCAGATCGAAATCACTATGAACCTTAATATTAGTGTTTGTTTTTACGGATCCTTGCGTCCTGTAAGCCCTTTCAAAATGCAACTCAAGGCCATTTTGCAGATGTGTTTGTACTCGCTGAGCAGCTGTATATGTCTTATCATTATACTTCTGATCAATTGGTCTCATTGATTCTAGTAAATATTTTACATCATCTGGAATTTGACGAGTTTCAAATGATTTTGATAAAACAGACTCATTCAGTTCCTTGTCAAATTTTCTGTTTTGAAGATTAGCGAGTCTGTTAGCGTAGTTTAAAGTTGCCATTGCTGTTATTCAATTGTTGTGTAAAATACTTTCATACAGTTAGTTAAATACTGATTAGCGTTTTTCTAAACCTCGCAATGGGGTAATAGCAATCACTTCTCCCATTTCTATCAGTCTGTCCGCTTTCGTTTGTTGACATACACTTATGTCACCATCTAGAAAAGTGTCGATTATTTATACACAGTACATTACCCTTTACTTTCTGACGCTCTATCAGCATAGAGCCTATTCTAATTACAGGTAATTATTTCACTCCCTACAGTTTATGTAGCATCAGTTAGGATTATACACACCAAAATGGTATTCGGTCACAAAACCCATATTCATGTATTTCCTCTCAACAAATCGTCGGATTCATTTTTTTGCTCCTTCAACTCTATGAATCCTTAATTACTAGGCATTTATACATATGAAAAACTAAACTCTCAATTTTTTCAGGTACATTTTTTTCATTTTTAAGTACGATATTATTGATTTTAAGTACGAATATACTACATTTGATAACGACTTTACTCAAATGATTACAGAAATAATAAAAATTATTGAAGGGGGGCTTAACAAAGACCCACAGAAAGTTCTCAACTATGCGAAGCTACTTGCTGAAAACCTAAGCAAAGCGGGAGACAGTAAGGGAGCTGATCGGATTCTACGGGCACTACATAATAAACAAGCACAACCTGTCTATCTAGATCAACTTCTTACCGCTCCAGTTGATCAGGAAACTCGGATGAACATTGCAGATCTGATCATTCCTCAACCTAATCAACAAATACCCATCATATTATCAGAAAATCTTCGGCATAAGTTAGATGGTTTTATAGGGCGTGTTCAACACCGGAATGAACTACAAGCCGCAGGTGTTGATCCGCATGCATCCTTACTGCTTTATGGTCCTCCCGGTTGCGGAAAGACAACTTTAGCCCATTATATCGCTCAACAGATGCAATTACCCCTCGTGGTAGCTAGGCTTGACTCGTTAGTGTCCTCTTTATTAGGAAATACGGCTAAGAATATTCGTAAAATCTTTGAGTTCGCTAGCCGCCAACCTTGTATATTATTCTTAGATGAATTTGATGCGATTGCAAAAGCACGTGACGATCAACACGAACTAGGTGAATTAAAGCGAGTGGTTAATAGCTTGTTGCAAAATATTGATGAGTATGTAGAATCCAATATTCTTATTGCTGCTACCAACCATGAGGAACTTTTAGACAAGGCAATCTGGCGTCGTTTCAACAGTATAATTGAAGTGTCTCAACCGCAGGTTTCAGAAATCCAGCAATTACTAAAATTGTACCTTCGATCCACCAATTCTAGTTTTGAATTAGACAGTAAAAAAGGGGAATCCTTAGCCGAACTCTTAACTGGCAGTAGCCCAGCTGACATAAAGTCAATTTGTCAAAATGCCATTTCCCAAAATGTCCTTGATAAAAAACAGATGCTTACTTACGAGGACCTCTTATTGCAATTCTATTACTATAAACACCACAGTGCTGCCTCCCAAGATACACTGATGAGCTTTCTAAACTCGCATGGAGTTTCGCAGGCGGCAATTGCCGATTTATTGGACACGTCGCTCCGTCAAGTGCGTAATTTCTTTAATCCGAAATCTTAAGCATGGAATCTAAAAATCTTCCTATAAAACTGTTTAGCAAACGGGGTACTCAAGATGAAAGGAGAACTGAGGGTGGTGGCGGAAACAATCTGCCCGCTTGGGTCCTGTCTGAAGTTCTCTTAGAATCAAAATCAGCTGAATTTAGGGAATCATTAGGATTTACTGCTCAGCAGCTTGCTGATCGTTCAAAAGATCGAAGCTTTATTCCAGCGGTACTTACCGTTACAGTTCGGGAAGATGCGATGGCTAAATCTCATCGAGGTGAAGTCGCTAAGATTTTTAATCGGAAAGAAGAATACAATTTTATTGGTGTATCAGAGGATTTAGATTTTCTGGTCAAAGTAGATTCTGTCGAACATCTTGCCTTTATTGACCATAATTTGGAACGACCGGCGGCATTTGCAATAGGAGTATCGGCCATTGATGAAATTCGACCATTCCAACCACATGTTGATTTACCTGTAGATCAAGATACTCCGCTAAAAGTTAAGCTTGTCAATTTTCAGAGTCGCCAAATAAATCAACGTATCGAACGGGCTTTTGAAGAAACGCTCAAAACCAACCAAATCAGCTTTAAGAAAACAATATATACCTCAGGCTTAACTATTTATAAACTGAATCATGTTCAGCCCGATGCGTTAATCTCAGTTCAGGAATTTGAGGGACTCTATTCGATCGATCCGATGCCATCCTATCGCATCGCATTAGATGAGTTAACACCAAGTATACCATTGCCAGTTAAAACACCAGTAGACGGGCAGGATTACTTTACGATTGGTGTACTTGATTCTGGCATTGCTCCTATACCGCACTTAGCACCTTGGTTAGATTCACGACGCTATTCCGCTTATTCAGAATCTGATGTAGATCGGTCACATGGAACATTTGTAGCCGGTATACTTCTATATGGCGATGAATTAGAGGAAAGTAACTGGGTTGGTGTGGGTGAATTTAAACTATTGGATGCCACTGTATTTCCACACCCGGGAATGGGTATTGATGAAGATGAGCTAATTGAAAATATAAAAAATGCCGTAGAAGCACACCCAGATATACTCCTTTGGAATCTATCTGGGGGCGGCTCTTTAGAGTGTAATTCCCGCGATTTTTCGGATTTTGGAAAAGCGTTAGATGATTTACAGCATCTTACAGGTATTCTGATTTGTAAGTCGGCTGGAAATTGTAACAACTTCGCTTTGGGACAGCCAAAACGTCGAATACCAAACTCCGCAGATTCTGTTCGCTCCTTGGTTGTTGGTAGTATAGCACATAAACGAGGTATTCATGATCAAGTTCCTCAAGGACATCCTTCTCCTTTTTCTCGTACTGGGTTCGGCCCTAATAGACTGGTAAAACCAGAACTGACACATTTTGGTGGAAATGCTGGTGTTGAGCCAAGCGGGCGGATGACTTTGACGGGGGTAAATTCTTTTTCTATTTCAGGTGGTGTAGTTAAACAAGCGGGAACTAGTTTTTCAACACCGCGAGTGTCTTCGCTATTAGCAGGTTTATCTCATCGAGTAGCAGGTGAGTTCGATCCATTGTTATTAAAAGTGCTTTCTATCCACTCTGCTAAATACCACCCAAGTATCAAATTGAGTCCACTGGATCGATTAAAAGAAATGGGCTTTGGCTTACCGGGTTCAATTGATGATATAATTTTCAATGCACCTCATGAAAGCACTTTGATCTTACAAGATAATATTGTCCGTGGAGGCTACATTGAAATATTGGATTTCCCATTCCCTGACATTTTGGTCAATGAGGAAGGTCAATATTATGGTGAAGTAATAATTACCCTTGTTACAAATCCAAGACTTGATAGCACACAAGGTGCTGAATATTGTCAATCAAACATTGACGTTTCATTTGGCACTTATGAACGTATCCGTTTACGTGATACCACGAAAAGAACAGTCTCGAATCCTATTGGGAAACAAGATCCTTATAATCTTCTATTACCAAGCCATTATGCCGCAAAATTCCAACGATATATCGATCACCCATTTACTCAAGAAAGACAATTACGTGACGACTTAGGTAAATTTCACCCAGTCAAAAAGTATGCAATTAATTTACAGGAAATGACTGAATCCCATCGAATTCGTAGTCTAGCATTTCCCAAAAAATGGTTTTTAGAACTAAAAGGATTATTTTCTCATGCAGCCGAAAATGCAGCTGCTATAGATGGTGAACAATTATCTCAAGAATTTTGCCTGGCAATTACCATTCGAGACCCGTTAAAACGCCACGATGTCTATAGTGCTGTTACTCGGAGTTTAACAATAAATAATTTTCAGCATAATAACATCCAGTTACGGAATGAAGTAAATATAAACTTAAGTAACCGTAACAGTGGGTCAACTTCATAAGTAAAATAAAGTATAAAATGGTCTAGTCAATTTTGGTTAGACCATTTTATAAAAAGCATGTGTATTACTTTTAAATGAACGTTAAACAACTAACCAATATTTGCAATGGCAATTCTAACAGTCGCGTCAAATAATCGGCCAAGTATTTTCATCGGTAGCAGTAGTGAAGGGCTAGAAGTAGCAAGAGCCGTAAAAACCAACTTCGATAAAGAAGCGGACGTCGATATTTGGGATGAGAATCTTTTTGCTTTAAATAAAAGCACTCTTGAGAATTTAATTAATAGGGCATCTTTTTATGATTTTGCAATAATCATTTTGACTCCTGATGATGAAGCTACTATTCGCGGAAAAGAAGAGGTTATTCCAAGAGACAATGTCCTATTCGAATTTGGCCTTTTCGTAGGATCAATCGGAACAAATAGAGCATTCTATATCGCAGAAGAATCCGTTAAAATTTTATCAGACTTTAACGGGATTACTAGAACAACATATAGAAATAGAGATAATTTAGTAGCAGCAGTAGGGAATAGTTGCAATATCATTCGCGGAGAAATGGACATAGCTGAGAGGCTATATAGGTTTTCCTTGCTTCCATCAACATCATTAGCGATAGGCTATTATAAAAACTTCCTTGAGAAAGTGGCTGATGCTTTTACGCATATTGATGAGTTTGAGGTTCTCGAAAAAAACTCAAAAGGAGATGTGATTAATAGGCAAGTTGTTGAAGTGAAAAATCGTTTCCCTTCAATCACCATATTGCTACCTCAAAAGCTGTCTGATCTTCAACCAGCGATTTTGAAAAGAAGAACTAATTCATTAAGGCAAATTACGGTTAATACCTCGTTTCGCCCTTTTCCATTTTATATAGAAGGAGATGTAAACGAAGATAATGTTAACTTTTTTGACATACCAACAACTTTGTTGTCATCTCTTGAAACAGTTAATAGAATCTTTTCTCAAGACTTTTTGGTGCGAGACAATAATCTTGATCGGATACAACGGCGCGAAATTTCAAATTTCGAAAAAACTATTAGGATACTTGTTCCTGATAACATCGAAAATGAATTAATCAAATTTGATATTTTAAAATAACCCACTTAGAACAACAAAGAAAATGGCAGACTGTCATAAGTTATTCCAGGATTACCTCTCCAAGATATCTATTGATAGTGAAAAGGAGAAGAGGATGAAAACCTCACGTGATGGCCTGAGGGATAAAATTCGGAGTTGGTTTAAAAAAAACCAACCCGATTATAAACCTTGGTTTTACGTTCAAGGTTCGACTAAGATGAAATCAGTCATTAGGACAAAAGATGACATATGTGATTTAGATGATGGAGTATATTTTTTTCGAACACCTGATCATGAGGCTGAAACTTTACAGGATTGGGTATGTCAAGCGGTTGACGGCTATACAAGTAAACCTTCTCAGCATCGAAAAAAATGTATACGAACTGTATTTGCCGGTGATTACGAAATCGATCATCCTGTATACTACAAAGACGTTGATAACGATGAGTATCAGATAGCTATCAAAGGCGAAGGATGGAGGGATGATGACCCCAAAGGCATGATAAAATGGTTTATAAAGAAGAAAAAGCAGGATGAGCGAATTGTTAATGCAGTAATGTATTTGAAAGCGTGGTGCGATTATAAACGACACAAAATGCCTAGCGGTCTAACAATGACAATTTTAGCATCTAATGCATTAGATAAAATTGTTCTTAATGACCGTGATGATATTACACTCAAAGATATTCTTAGTGAAATTAAGAAAACTCTGGACGCTAAATTTGAATGTATTGTCCCAGTTAAACCTGGCGATGATCTTTTTGCTGATTATGATCAAGCCAGGAAAGATAACTTTATGAAAGCTTTAAAAGAATTTTTAGATGATTCAGACAAGGCTCTTCGAGAGGACAATCAATTAAAATCAAGCAAGTTATGGCAAAAGCATCTAGGTGATCGTTTTCCTGATGGAGAGGATAAAAAGCAAGACTCTGCTTTAAAAACAACTGTGGCAGCTGGAGCTGCTAGATCTAATCCATGGAGTAATGACGAATGGAGTTAATTTGTTCAGACAAGAATCAACAAAGATAAATGACCGTTTTCCTTCTTTGAACTACTCAGAGGAGGAAAATGGTCATCCATTTATATATGGTGAGATCCCACTTCATGATTCCAAAGGAGGAATAATAGATTCCTATTCTGTTAAAATAGTGCCAACTGACGAATACCCTTTAAAACTTCCTTTTGTGTTTGAAACTGGTGGAAGAATTCCCATTAACGTTGATTGGCATATTTTTCCAGATGGACATTGTTGCTTGATGTCAATTCCTCAAGAGTCCTTTATATGCAAAAAAGGAATAACGCTGACAAGTTTTATTGAAAATGAAGTAGTTCCTTATTTTTATAATCAAAAGCACCGTGAACTTTACGGTTATTTTTTAAAAGAAAGATCTCACGGCAATAAAGGTCATATTGAATTTTTTCAAGAAAAGTTTAATACCACAGACTTATCTCTTATTGCCAAAATGCTTAATTTTATTGCTAATAAAAAAGAGCCAAAAAACACAGACAAATGCTTTTGCGGCGGAGCGGCAAAATATAAAAAATGCCATAGAATTCTTTTTAGAGAGTTTCAATTATTTGAGACGGATGAAATTCTCCTTTATGCTAGGTTTATTCAAAACTATCTAATCGAAAATCAATAGTATCAAAATATTATCTTTAATGTAATATTATTATTATTGAAATGGCAGTGGCTTCCTGAGGTGCCAGCAGGGAGCTGTATTATACTTGTTCTAGTTTGCTGGGGTTCAATCAATATAGTTTGTTCAATTGTAATTGGAATTTTAATATTCTGATTATCAAACACTTGGACTCTGTCTTCTAAATTATGTTGATTTATAATATAAGACACTTGAAGAGCATTGGTAATTTCAAAAGTCAATTTTTCGTTTACCATTCTCGGGGTAATTATTAAATCACCTAAATTACTTTGAATATCAAAAGAGCCCCAAATAATTACTTGGTCAATTCCGAACAATCGCTTTATCAATCTATCTACGTCGGTATAAGCTGGAAGTTCAAAAATTGGAATAGTACCAAATTGGGTATTCATAGTGTACCTAAGCCAGGCTGCATTTTCAATTGCAGTATTTGTTTTATCCTTTAATTTAGGATATATATCAAAGTTTGCCTTTTTACTATATTCTGAATAATATTCTTCTTCTTGAAGTTTTTTAATTATATCTGCTGATTTTGGAAAAGGTGCCGAACTCTTTTCATAGTGAAGTAGTACCCATTGCTCAAAGGCTATACTTGAAAATGCAATATTTATTTTTTTTCCATTTATTGCTTGATCTGCTAGTTCAAAAGCCTCTTTATGTTTGGTATAACCATCTTTGTCAAAAACTACCCATACTTCATCATAGTCATCAATTCTACTTTGAGCTTCTTTAATTAAGCCTAGCGCATCAGATTTTGGATTCTCTTCATTACGATCGGGATATATAGTTACAGCTAACTGGCCATTTTCTTCTATCTCCTCATTTATTCTTTCAAAATAAATTGGCTCAGTATTTTTACCCTCACATGCTATAAATATTGAGGTTGCTAATGTTCTCTTTTTTTTAGTCATTTCCGAAGATAAACTCTACTTCTTTAATTTTAGGATCACCGCCAAATTTGCCGCTATTGTACCACTTATCAAAAGGTGTATCATCTCTAACGCCTTCAAAGTCTTTTGCAGAAAAGAGCTCAGTTTCTCCAAACTTATCTTTCGCGGTGAACCATATCTGATCTTTTCTAAGATTGTCTTTATCTAAAAGAGTAACCTCATGTGACGCAAAAATAAGTTGTGCATTCCGCTTGTTAGTAACTGGACTATTAAACAAGCGAACTAAAAATTTAGACAATTTTGGGTGTAAGCTATTATCTAATTCATCTACAATAATAACACCTCCTTTATCCAAAGTTTGCAAAATTAGCCCTCCTAAAGCAAATAATACATTCGTACCTTGCGACTCTTCATCAAATGGCAGTTCTCGTACTCCAATTTCAATATTGTCTTTATACAAAGTATGAGTAGCAAATGCTTTAATACTATTATCTGCAATAATTTGTTTTTTTAGATCATCAGGTAAGAAATCAGGAAAATCGAACTCATTCTCTAAAGCAGCTTTTACAGATATCTTTTCAATCTTCGTATCAGCTACTTTAATTAATTTACTTAATCTTTTTGCAAAGTTTTCATTATTTGGCTCAAGAATAAATTCTGAAATATCTTTTCTTAGCAAATCTAGTCTAATTTTATTTGATGCATTCCATATATTCAATTCATTTAAATACCGATATATGGGAGTCAATTGATCATGAGGTTCACTAAAGCCGAAGCGAGATAGATATAATTGATTTTTAAATACTTTTCGAGATATATTCTTATCTTTTAAACTTTTCCCTAAGGATAATTCATCGTAATCTTCTGAACCATTTATCCTTTTAAAAAGATTAGTTAATTTTCCATTTGGATAAAAATCTAATTGCTCATACACTACTGATTGTCGATTAAATTTAATACCATACCTATGTTTAATATTTTCTTTATTAATAAAAGTAATTTCAAATTCCACAGGGGCATTCTCAAAGACCACATCTAGTAGAAATGGTTCATAACAAGTTATTGGTCTGTCAACTTTAAATTTTGAAGATTCACTCACAAAATAGCGAAAAGCATGAAATGCAATGATAAAGTTAGATTTACCTGAAGCGTTCGCTCCATAAATCACTGCAGAACGTAAAAGTCGTTCCTCACTATTGTCTGCCAAAGTCAGAGTAAAAGTATTGTCTGACTTGCTACGACCGCTTTCTGCAGCCATCGTAAACATTTGTTCTGACCTAATAGACCGAAAGTTGGCTACTTTAAATTCGACTAACATAACTTTTAAGTGCGATTTTTACGTAAATCTTACAAGAAATCACTGTTAAAGCAATTTTTTATGATTTTAAGTTCAATTGTTTATTAGATTTATGTAGCCATTTCTATGAAATGATTGCGTAATGGCATTACTTAGAGCCGAATGGAATGTTTAAAAGTGTGTATAAGGAAAGCTCTGGTTACATTTTAATCTGATGATTATCTGAATGCTGAATTCTTTTTCGCTGGAAATTGCCCTCAAATACTTCTTAACTGCATAAAATAGCTCTACCACCAGTCTAGTCAGCTAATTGTGGATGTAATAACATTTCTTATGCTTCCACTTATGTCAACTTGTCAGTCTGAATTCAGCTGAAATCCATTATGTAACAAAGCCATGACGGACGTTGTACGTTTGATTCACCTCTATATCTCTTACCTCGACGGGGCCTAGAAACTAGGATCAAATTGATTTTTCAGAACTTTACACAACATTAACGCTGATTCACGTTTAGTCATCCCCTGCTGACGGGCTTTTACTCGCGATATGATTTAACATAGAGAAGTTCGGCGAAAGTCTAAATATTAACGTTTTCAACAAATCTCGGAAAGCCGAATTTCCAAGATGTTGAAAATACTTGTACATTGCTTCTTTTAAACCCTTGGCCATGCCTAAGCAATCGTGTACTCTTTCTACTGTTAATACTACAGACGGGGCTATCCAAACAAGTAGTGGTAAGCTGACACTTACCCAGGTGTTGACCTACTTTGCCGCCTGGTTACCCAAACCCGGTAACTATCCAAGGATCGTGCGACCATACTTGGTTTACTGTCTAACCAACAAGTATTCCATTGATCGATTCAGTCTAAGTTTATTTGCCGCTGGTTTGCCTGCTAACCGTATTTCCCCTCTGCGGAAATTTCTGCTGTTTTATCAGATTCAAGGCTTGCCCCAGCTGACCGCCGACCCTCCACCAACTTCTACCAAGATTCCAGCCGCCAATGAATTAATCCTTGGCTTCCTTCATGATTCAATCACTTTACGAGGGGAAGAGTCCAGAGATACGTATACCAAATCGCTGAACGCTTTCTTTCGTTATTTGGCTGATGAGCAAGGCCAGGGCAACCAGGCTTCTTTTAGTGGTCAAACGGTGGGTCGATACGTCGAATGGCTCAAGAAAGAAGGTCTATCTGCATTTACGGTCAATATTCGCCTTTCGGCCATTAAGCAACTAGCCGCCTGGGTGATTAAAAATCGCAGTCAGCTTGGATTAGTTGCGGATCAGGTCGATTCGCTTAGGGATGTCGATGCTGTGCGTGGCCTGACGACCGAACGTAAGTTTTATAAAGATAGTCTGGAACGGGCCGAGCGAGATGAACTCCTGAATTCTATTGAGGATGCTGCCGACCGGGCATTGGTCGCTTTATTGGTTATTGAAGGCTTACGGACTGTAGAAGTGACCCGGTTACGGGTGGGAGACATTGATTTTGAACGTAAACAGTTATGGGTCAAAGGGAAAGGAAAAGATACTCGAAAAGATGTCCACCTGTTTGATTCCTGCGCTCAGGCTCTGATTTCCTACTTACAGGATAAATCGTACTGGCCAATTCCACCACAGGCAGGCAAGGCCTTGTGGACCGATTTAAAAACCTATCAAATCAGGTATCGGGTTGATAAATATCTGCGGCAACTGAACTTGAAACGTCCCAGGCTATCCGCGCACAGTCTACGTCATACAACAGGCCAACTTCTTATTCAAGAAGGCGTTGAGCCAATTCATGTGCAGCGCCACTTGCGCCATGAATTATTTGAAACAACACAATTCTATATAAAGAAACAAACCGAGAAGGACTACTATATTAAAATAACGGATATACCTATAAAGGATTGATTGTCAAAATTTTGTAATTGTTAACAACGTAACAAATTTACTTTGTATATTATATATTTTATTGCATAGTTAATTTGTTACATGAGATTTATAAGGAAACTGGACAGTGGGGAAAAAAAGTGAAGCGGCATGGTTTACTTTCTTTTTCCAAAAACTACAGTTATTCCATGATTATTTTGGTCGATGTCGATAGCTTTTACGTTAGCGCCGAACGGATTTTTCGACCCGATCTGGAAGGAAAACCCGTTGTGGTGCTTAGCGCGAACGATGGAAATATAATTGCCCGTTCTAAGGAGGCCAAGAAGCTGAAAATAAGAATGGGGCAACCCACGTTTGAATTAGGGGGCGTTGTTAAGCAACATAAAGTAGAGATTATAAGCGCCAATTTTACCCTGTACGGCGATGTTTCCGGCCGATTAATGCGAATCTTAAACCAATTCATTGAGAAGATCGAGATTTATTCAATCGACGAGGCATTTTTAGATGTGACTGGGTACGAGCGGATCTATACCGACTTAGTAGCATTTGGCCATCAGATCCGAAAGACAATTAAGCAGTGGGTGGGTTTGCCGGTTTCGATTGGTATTGTGCCAAAAGAAACCTTAGCAAAAGTGGCGAGCTGGTACGCTAAAAAGCAACCCAACTACAACGGAGTTTTTGAGCTACGGGAAGCGGATCGCATTCAACAGGCACTTGCTGATTTCCCCTGTTTGAAGGTGTGGGATATTGGTCACCAGTACAATCAACTCCTCAAAAAAAACGGAATTGAAACGGCGTATGCGTTAACCCAGTGTCATGATGTGTGGATTCAGAAACACATGACAATTGAAGGCTTACGTTTAGTCGATGAATTGCGAGGAAATACCCGTCGACCCGTCCAGCAATATCCTGCGCCGAAAAAGTCGATTTTAACCTCACCTTGTTTTGGTACGCCTGTTGACGATCTGAAAACACTGCAAGAAGGACTGAATACGCACGTAGTTCGATGTGGAGAAAAACTAAGAAGACAACAGTCGGCTGCCTGTTTAGTAACTGTGTATTTGCAGACCAATCCATTTAGAGCTGACCAGCCGCAGTATTTCAATAGCCAGGCTACAGCACTGCCGCATCCTTCTAGTGCTACCCCTGAATTACTTCAATATGCCATTGGTGTGTTAAATGCGATCTACAAGCCTGGATATAAATTTAAGCGTGTAGGCGTGATGCTATCAGGTTTTGTACCTCATGATTATCAAAAGCCAACCCTCTTTAATGACGTTTCCGATCCTCGACTACGAGCGGTAAGCCAAACCGCTGATAAACTCAACGCGAAGTATGGGCGGGACAAAATACGATTTGCCAGTCAGGGATACAGCGTACATTGGAAACCGCGCAGCAAGTTTTTAAGCAGACGGTATACGACTCGATGGAGTGAGATTTTGAGAGCACAGTAAACTAAAAACGACCGTATAAAATTAAAGGGTAAAGATTAGTTGAAGAGTAAATAAGCGTTTTGTCCAGAGTGTAGTATGTCAAAAATTATTTTAATAACTGGTGCCTCAACGGGCTTAGGAGAAACTATCGCCACCTATTTGGCGCAGAAGGGCTTTACCGTATACGGAACATCCCGATCAATTGAGCAGAAGTCAAAACCTTTTTTGACCATGGATTTGGATGTCCGTAATGAAGCAAGTATTCAAAAAGGGGTGAACCGAATTATTGAGAAGCATGGCCGAATTGATGTATTAATTAACAATGCTGGGTTGGCTATTGCGGGGCCGGTTGAGGCTTTACCGCTTGCCGAAGTACAGCGGGTATTCGATACAAATGTCTTTGGTTCGATCCGAACGATTCAAGCCGTTTTACCTACGATGCGTCAGCAAAAGTCTGGTTTAATTATTAATATTAGTTCCATTGCGGCAGAAGCAGGGTTACCGTTTCGAGGAGGTTATTGCGCTAGTAAAGCCGCCGTTGACCGGCTGACTGAAGCACTCCGATTAGAGCTGGCCTCATTTGGAATTCAGGCTTGTTATATCCAACCAGGTGGTACGAAAACGGATATTAACAAGAATCGGCTTCGGGTATCTTTACCTGCCAACAGTGCCTATAAAGAAACGTTTGACCGCACATATGCATTAATCGACGAAAGTGTTAGTGAGGGAATAGAACCCGACGTGTTTGGGCCACTGGTCGAAAAAATCATTCAGTCGCCCCAAGTTGATCGATTGTACCGGGTTGGTAAATCCCTGGAGAAATTTTCCGTTTTGTTAAAAAGTATTTTACCAACGGGTATCTACGAACGTATGATTCGAAATCACTATAAAATGTGAGGCAATAAATCAATGAATAAGCTATGCCCTGGCAGATTTGTCAGGGCTTTTATGTAAACAATAATCAGTGAATACAAATGCCTAATTCTAACAGTACATCGGGAAAAAAAGCAGATAATCAATTTCTAATTACATTTTTCTAATTAGAAATTTGCAATTAGAAAATTAATAGTTATTTTAGTACACGAAAGGTAATTGAACAGGCAAACACTATTTTGTATGGCATCTGTAAGCACAACCCCTTTAAAAACAGACAGTTGGAGCGAGATTTGTTTCCCTGTGGAATCGGTAAGATTAATTGATATGTTACCAGGCTACCAGATTGTGCCATCGGACCGTCAGAACTCGATTGTTGGCTATCCAACTGGTAGTAACCCAGTGGTCTATGCGATTCAATCTGAGCAGTATTCAATCGTGCCTAACACCCTTTTGCGAGAAGTTGTGACTAAGTACATACCTCAGCATGAAATCAACATACGGTATACGGACCGAGGAGAATTTACTATAAACGTAATTACACCGAACGAGATCAGTATCGGCGACGAACGGTTGTACCGCAATCTGATAATTAACAATAGTTACACGGGTAAATCACCTTTTACGGTTCAGGGAACGATTGTTAATGAACGAACTGTGACAGAAACGGGCGTACGGGTTAGCTACTATCGACAGATATGTAGCAATGGTTTAATGGGTTGGGCAGATGAATGGTTGGAAATGGATGCTTACTTAAACTGGCTATTAGCTGGGAAGCCCAAGAAGCACAAAAAGGCTTTGGATATAAAGGAAAGTGGTATTGAAACCAAAACCTACACGAAGCAAGAAGTCGATGAAGTCGTTCATAAAAAACTGCATCATATTCGGTTAGATATAGATTCCCTAAGCTCCTATTTAGGAAAGGTTCTTACGCAATTTATGGCACATAAAGGCTCCCTAACCGCCCAAGTTTATCAGCGATTATATAATAAACCTGTCCAAGAAGCCACAGTCGAAAAATTAGCCAAAGAAGTTAAAATCCCGGTACAACTGGTAAAGCAAGCCCAGGAACGTATGAAAGTAGAAGAACGGATATTAAAGTCAGAGCCCACGATGTGGCTGTTGTATAACGCTTTTAATTACTCGCTGATGAATAGCCGCGTCAGCCTTTCTCTTTCAGATCGGTATGCTATGGATGAAAAGGTTTTTCATGAGTTAACCCACCAAGCGTTGAATGTGAATTAAACTAATATCAGGGCTGCTATTTCTTGCAGCCTTTTTATACTAACTTATTTTTTCTAATTAGAAATTTCTAATTAGAAAAAATATAGCCAAATCGATATGTCCTGAACCCTTGAAAGTGAGCCAGTGAAAAAAAGAGTAAAACACTTAAATTTCACTGGTAATTGGAAAGGGAAATGAAAGCAGGACGATTCTCAGAATCGCAGATCGTGGCGATTCTTAAACAACAGGACAACGGCCAGACCGTCGCCCAGATTACCCGCGAGCATGGCATTAGCGAGGCCACGTTTTATAATTGGCGAGCTAAATATGGCGGTATGCAGGTCTCTGAAGTGAAGCGCCTTAAAGAGTTGGAGGACGAGAACCGCCGACTCAAAAAGATGTACGCTGAGCTGAGTTTACAAAACGAAATCATCAAGGAAGCCCTGGCAAAAAAGTGGTGAGGCCCGCCGAGCGTCGAATAGTGGTCAAGTGGATGGTTGATCAGAAACAGATTAGTCAACGCAAAGCCTGTCGTTGGGTGGGCCTTAGCCGCAATGCAATGGCTGAGCCAGTAGTCATTAAAGACAAGGATAAAGCACTGGCAAGCCGGATCGAGCAATTGGCCCGGCGGTACAAACAGTGGGGCGTACTGAAGATTTACCGTCGGTTGCGCAAGCAGGGAGAGTTAGTTAACCATAAGCGAATTAGACGTTTGTACAGAAGCCTAGGTTTAAGCTTACGGCGAAAGACGAAGAAACGACTACCGGAGGCTGTGCGTCGTCCGCTGCCTAAAGCAACGGCTTGTAATCAATGCTGGTCGCTAGATTTCACCTCGGATAACTTGACGGGTGGTCGTAAGTTTCGCACCTTGAATGTGGTTGACGATTACAACCGAGAAGCTCTGGGCATCGAAGTGGATTATTCACTGCCAGCCCAGCGGGTAACCCGCTTATTAGATCGGCTGGTCGAGCAGTATGGTAAGCCAGAACGATTACGCAGTGATAATGGCCCTGAGTTTATTAGTCAAGCCTTGCAGGATTGGTGCTCGGGCAAGGAAATCGGTTTACATTGGATCGAACCGGGTAAACCGACTCAGAATGCCTACATCGAACGCTTCAATGGGACCTTTCGTCGAGAGGTTTTAGATGCTCACATTTTCACGAGCATCAGGCAGGTACGGCGATTGGTAGATGAGTGGCTGTTGGAATACAACACTGAACGGCCTCATCAAGCATTGAAGTTTATGACGCCGGTTGAATACCGACAGGCGGCTTAAATTCTAGTCAAAACTGGCTCATCGAACGGGGTAAGGACAGATAGTTTAAAACTCATTAGGGATTGAAGCACGTATTGTAAGATGAATTTTGACTATATAATCAATTGGCACTATAAAAACTTTAAAGACTGTTATTTCATCAGTCTTGGTATAGTGATTGAAGCTAGTGCGCGCACTTGTGGAGACGGTATCGCAGTATCAATTTACAGATAACTATCAATGGATACCAAGGCGAATGAATTTAGAAGACCAGTCTATAAAGCAGAATATTAATAGAATTTCTCTACACCAATTCATTTACCATCTTTTCGAACGACTTTTCTATCAATCAGTTGATATAAGGATTTCCGGTATGATTCTCCTACAGGTAATTCCTTCAATTCTCCTTGTCGAAGAATACTGACGGTGTTTTTATCCTTATTGACCACTCGTATTTTAGTCCTGGCAGCAATGAAGGATTTATGAATTCTAGAAAAGAAAGTATGAGGTAATTGGGACTCAATGTCACTAAGTTATAAATGGGAGGTTAGACGGTCATTTTGCGTAAAAATATGAATGTAGTTGCGCTCTGGAGCTGTTTCAATCCAACAGATTTCGTCAAAGTACACGGCGATCAAGTTACCTTCTGACTTCACATAAATAAACGATTCTCTAGGCAGAGCCGGACTCGGTTTCGCTGAAGGCTCTAGGCTAGTTTGGGCTTTTTGTACAGCTTTTAAAAAACGATCAAAGCCAAATGGTTTGTGCAGAAAATCAATGACATCTAAATCGTAGCCTTGTAGTGCGTATTGAGGGTATGCTGTCGTCAGGACATATTTCTGAAATTGTCCAACGATTTTAATAAAATCAATTCCATTAATAGCATGATTTGGCATTTCGGCATCGACGAAGATGAGATCTACTGGATTTGCCTTCAAATAGACAATGGCTTCGGAAGGGTCAGAAAATGAGCCTTTTAACTCAAGGTACGGCACTTTATGGATCAAATCCTCAAGATACTGGATAGCAAATTCCTCGTCATCAATTACGATACAGGTCATGGCAATAAAAATTAGGTACTTACGCTAGGATCGATAACCAACAAGAAAAGGAATCCTCATCTTGTTCGATTTTAAAGGTATAGGAGGAAGGGTACGTCAAATCAAGTCGGCGCTGAATGTTCGCTAAACCTACATGCGTTGAATCTACAGTCGGCTTATGACCTTTCTGATTCCGCATATAAAACTCGATTCGGTCTGTATAGCAGTTCAGTTTAATAGTAAGCGGGAAATCCATATTTGTCATCCGTCCATGTTTAAACGCGTTTTCGACTAAACTGATTAATATAAAGGGAATTATGAACTTCTGATCGGTAGGGCCTTGGACGTTAAATTCTATTTGAAGCTTATTTTTATATCGCATCTGGTGTAAGGCGATGAAATCTTTTAAATACGTGATTTCTTCCTGAACCAGCACGAATTTTGAATCCTCCCGCAAACTATAACGCATAATGTCAGACACCTTTAAAAGTGAATCAGCTAAATCTTCAGAGTATTCGCGGCTCTTTACATACAAATAGTATAAGGTGTTATAGAGAAAATGGGGATTCAACTGAGATTTTAAAAAGTTAAGCTCAGCATGCAGGGTTTCCTGTTCAAGACGCATTTTCTGCTCTTCTTGTAAATTCTTTTCCCGCTCCCGTTCCAGCTCCTGCTCTTTAACCGTATCGATGGCATTTGCTAACCGTTGGGTAACGGACGGAATGATTTTTATCATATCCAGCGAAATACCCGTAAAGAAATAAGCCGTGAAGAAGGCAATCAAGATAAAGACAATCCATTCATTCAGATACCGGACTACTTTGGGTGGGTTTAAGCCTTCCCGTTGCAAAGTAGCTTTTCGTTGTAAAGCCCAGTTTTCATTCCGTTCAAGGGCTTTTTCGTAACGAGTTGATTCGGCCTTAGTCAAGTAATTATATTGATAAGTAAAGCCTATACTATACGCTTTTAGAAAAAGAGTACCTAGGACAATCAAAAACCAGACAAAGGCAGCTTTGCGGCCAAGAAGGATAGCAGCTAGAACAATTAAAGAATGGCCAAAGGCAAAATCGACCAAGATTGAATCATTAGAAGGGTTTTCAAATCCGATCATGTTTAGGAAAGCCAGAAACATAATGGAAACGATACTTACCCAACGGGAGGCAATATCAAACTTACTTTCAGGGTCTAAATCAATCTGTTGACCCACTAGGGTAATTTTAGTTTTTCCAGCTAAAATCCAATAGTTGTAAAGGGCAGAAAAGAAATTCGCAGCACCGACGAATAAATAAACATAGGCCAGTGCGAAATGAGGGACAAAGTTTCCAGTTTCTATTTTTTCAAAGGACAGAAAAAATATGGCCAGTGTGATATAAGCAATATTGAGATAGGTAAGCAATTTGCGTTGCTTATGCGCAAAAGGTTGGGACAAGTGTTGCCTTGCTTGTTCCAATAATTCTGTTAGCTGCGTTGAGTTCGAAGTTTCCACTAATTACGTAAAGTCGAAAGAAGAGCAATAAACCGGAGATACCTGTAGCTGAGCTAATTGGTTAGCGGATAAGCCGCAGGCTTTAACCATGGCATGTGTGGTAACATCGGCCTGATAGCCGCTGAGTAAGCCCATCCGGGCGAGCATGGCTGTTAATCGCTTATCCTGACAGTCAACCTCGAAAAGAGCGCTGTTTAAGTTGAAAAAAGCTAGTACACTTTCGATGAGAATTGGGAACAAACCCTCTTGCCTGGTAGCCAGGTAAATACCTTCCAGTGCTAAAAACGAATAGTCTGGTTGAAATAGTTTTTTTAGGTAGGGTATTCTTGGTAGGATATTCATGAGGAACCAGCCGGTCCAGTGGGGCATTTGTAAAAAATTCCAAGTAACGGGATTGGCTTGTACCCCTCCTACAACTTGCTCCCCTACTGTCAGTGTAAAGTAATTTCCTTGGTAGCCTATTTTATCAAAGTTTACCAATCCATAATCAGCGTAATAGGTCGCCAGAAAAGATTTGATTTTGGGAAGTTCTGCTGATGAGGCCCTTTTCAGTCGCACATCTGCTTTTGGATTTAGGCTACGGAAGACAAACGTTTTAAGTTGTGCAACACTTGCAAAATTTGTTTGGTTTGACAAGGAGAGGGAACGTGTGTTTTTCTCTTCGATGAACGAGTACAACAGATAAGGTGCATGAATTGTCTCCGTAATGTAATTGACAGCCGAAGTTTTTAAAAATCGACCATATCCCTTTCCCTGGGCTGATTCATGGATGGCAAAATAGCGCCCATAAAAGGCATTCATACTACCAAATGGATAAGTAACAAGCCGATGATCGAGGCAATAAAAACCTTGAAGGATGTCAGAAATATATAGATGAAAGAAAAAAGGGTTGGACAGTTGGTTTAGTTTTTGGTCTTGGCCAGTTTGTTGATAACGAATACCGCTTGTGCCGTAAACAGCATTTTTTAATAAGACAATAGACTCTGCATCAGCCTCTGATTTTACGACCAGCTTAACTGATCCTATTTGGCTAAGAATCGTTTCTTGTGGAGCATATACTGGTTCTTTGGAAATCGACATTGAGTAATCAAATAAGTTGAAATTTCGAGTTTTAACTGATCTTCCTGACCGGTTGATTTATGAGTAATCAAGGAGATTAAACACTGTAGAGCCAGCTAAGAAATGGATGTAGTGTTCACTCCGCAACTAAAACGACTCATAATTAAACATTTATATGTAGCCTATTTGAGTGTACAGGATTCATCACGCATCTAGACCTGTATAGCACAAGTTTATACCTGTTTAGCCATCCTCCCATTCATAATTGGGGTTTTATGTAGATCTTGGTTTAGTTCTTTATCTAACCATAACGATCATGAATCAGATTTCAACCATGCTCTCCGTTACAGATGTAGAAAAATTGATTGTGCACCCTGAAACCTTCACTGTTCAAGATATTATTGGTATAGCCAAGTTGCTTAGGAAATCGCCAACAGAAGTTTTTGAATTAATACTTAATGAATTAGAAGTGGGGAACATTTGTGAATTCGAAAGATAATATAACAAAAGGCCGCTTAATCAAAAGTGGCCTTTTGGCTAACCATTCTACAGCCACAAGTACATAATACTTGACTGAAAACTTTGAATGAATAAAAAAGCTTAATAGTTGACAGAGGTTTGCGTTGTTTTCAAAACTCAGTCTTCAATTAATCCTAATCCTTTTACATGTCACTGAACCATTTAATTAAACGGATTTATTGAACGCACAAAGGGCCGTTTCCAGCCCCTCTACCCTCCTACCCGACCACCGTTCAGAAAAAGCTTCCGATTTACTCAATCCACTGGGAGGAGTAGTCTTGCCATTGTTCAAGTAAGAAATCAGCTAAGTCCGCTCCGGCAACTCGTTCATCATCCGTCGCATTATCTTCCAAATAAGTCGAAACGGTGATATCAAACCCCTGAGCCAATAGTTCACCCGCTACCCGATTCCAGCGATCAAATGCACTTCCATCTTTGGACAGGTCAGGGTATAAAACGATTCGCCGTCCACGCAGTGGAGCCAATCGTTCAGTATTCAAATACGATAAAGCTCCCACGGCCATCCAGATAAATCCCGGGAAATAAGGAGTACAGATGACAGCGGTTTTGGGTGCTTCAACAATTGCAATTGGTTGACTTATATCGGCGTTTAAAAGTTGCGGTAAACCAAATAGGCAGGGGGATTTTTGCACGTCATTTTCCTCATCTAGATAAGCCGTCAGCCAGGCTGGATAGGGCTTATTTAATTCATCACAACGACGTGCATACGATGAATGGACCCAGGTGGTTCGGCTACGTTTTTCGCCCGCTTTAATGACGTATTTGACCGTGTGAAATGTATCATCAAACAGTTTGATCTGCCCTCCACGTATTCGATGCCACTCATCGATATACCAAAACACACAGGCACCTGGCCAACGTCCAGATGTGCCAATATTAAAACGCTTTAACAGTTCATCGGCAACTATATTTCCAAAATGACGACTTAATAGTTGGGCAAACTGATTGCGTTCATAATGATCCAGTGACTGTTTAAATACATCCTCCGGAATAGTGCAAAGCTGACTGGCTTGAGCTGTCGAGATAGATTTTTTTGGTTCAATGGGTCGGTTAAAGGTCGAAGATTTTTCAAAAAGGAAATCCGCAACTCTTTCTGCTTGCTCGAGCCTGGCACCTTCCAGTTGCAAAAGATGAGCAATGATATCCTGTTTCAATACGCCAGCATGCTTCTGACGAGCTGCAAAGGTAAACCAAGATTTAGGGATTGGCCCAACCTGAGTCTGGGCCTTCATCTCCTCAAAATAGGACGTTCCAGACTCTCCTTTGTGGTATGGATTTAGATGATAACCACAATTGCTTTCCCTATCGCACCGGCCATACATTTCAGGTAAGGGTTCGCCGGTTTGCGTGTCTATATACCGACTTAACGTTTTGTGGTGTTTGGGACCGCAACTCGGACAATCGGATTTGATTGCTTTTTTGGGTAGCTGATAACGGAATATATTGGCAGGCATGGAAGTATATTACTAATAGCCTTAATTCATTTAAAATGATAGCCCCCGTATTCAAGACGCAAGTATTTCTTTTAAATTGTCGTACTTGGGCATGGCCAGAATGCCATATTAACGCAGTTGTTTAAAGCCCTTGAAAAATTGATTTACAAGTTTTTAATTGTCTCTACAATTTGTGTGATTTTTTCAACCTCCTCTTTACTCCACAAGCGAGGGTCTTTCTGCTTTCGATAAAAACTTGAAGGATCCGTGTCTAACTTTTTGCAGATGAACGTAATAGTCAAATCAGCCTCTTTTATATATTCGGCAATTACCTCGGAAAGTTGTTGAGCTAATGCCTGAGTCTTGTCATAAAGTTGAATCAGGGTATCGTCGTTAAGCAGCTTTGAGAAGGCAGCAATTTCGTTGGCGGGAATATTCTGCGGGTAATTCAATCGCTGGTAGTACATATTACCTGTTAAGCCTAGCTCCTCTTTTAAGGCCTTCAGCGATGAACTCGCTTTCACGCGACTCTTTAAAGTACTAGCTAGTTCAGTTAACGCACCTTTATAAACATTAAAGGCAGTTATTATTTTAGATTCCATGCTATTCGTTGTTTACCTACGAAGCTTCTGACCAAGCCATATTATTCAATCGACAAGGTAATTTATGTTTCATCGGACAGTGGTTTACCACATTCTACATGAAACGCATAGTCTTCTTCGCTCAGATTTTGCCGCAGAAACTCGTCCATACCCAGGTCGTGTCGTTCCAGAACGTAACGACGGAACGGATAGCTATTTTTCGCTTTATCAAGACCACCCTCCTTTTCTATTCGTCGGAGTCCATCGTGAGGCAATCCTGCCAAGTATTCTTCAAAATAGACATCCAGCAATTCACGGGCCGATCGACTTTCCGTCTGTACTCGGTCTCCCTCAGATACACCGAGATGCTGTTCCAACCAATCCAATAAATCACCCTTTGGCTGATCACTTTCACTCTCCTTACCAAATACCGTGAGCTCTTTAACTTGATTATAATAGGCATAGGACGCATTCCCAATTCTAAACATTCGTGCCATATAGTCTCGCTGGCCCTCGGGCAAACTTGCTAGAGCTTCAGCTTGTTGCTGATTGTATTTTTCAATTGGGTGTCGCATGTTAAATCCTACCAAAATAAGGAGTGAATAAACCCCTTTGAAAATCACGTTTAAGTTTACCTACATTTTCAAAACTATACGCTAAATCAGTTGACTGATTAAATTCCAGAAATTTCCAGGTTTCAGGCTCCCAGCCCCCTAGATTACGACCATCTTCCGCAAGCAGACTAATTCCGTAAGTATCTTCAGGCCGGTCATAAACCTCATACACTAAGGCTCTTATACCTTCTTCACTTGGGTGAATGATGGTTACTAAATCACCCACCTGCCAAAATCGTAAAGACTGCACTTGCTCAACTCTAATCGGATGTAAAGCCAAATCAGGCCTTTTTTCATCAACTGAATCTTTCACCATTGGGAACATGATTTCCTCAATCTCTGCTTCCAACCATTGCTGATCATTCTGTTCCCTTTCTAGAGCAATTTGCAACCGATCCCGGTGATCGATGAGGAAATCCGTTATATCGATTTCTTTCTGAAAAGGCGCTCCAACGGGTTGCCAGCGGCTGACAAACGTTTCTTTAAAGGATTGGTAGAGCCCTTCTGCTACGTGCTGGTTCTTAAAAATCGCTAAACAAATCGCCAGCGCGCTCTGAGCAGGTCCGGAACCGCTGTACCCCCAACTAAAGCCATCGGGGCTGTGATTATATAGTTTCTGGCTTTTTTCTGGCAGAATTTCGACGCCATCCACAAACAACCTTTGGTTTCCTCCGATGGTACTGACACCATTGATTACAAAGGTCGTTTTCTCCAGATAAAAAACAGGTGCTTCCTTTTTCATGAGTTTCTAAACAATCCGGCGTAGCCGGACAATTTTACAGGTTTTTACGGATAAGCCCGCAATTCAGATGATTGCGGGCTCGTTTAATGCTGCTTATTCTTCCTCAGTAGGTTGCCAGTCAGTCAAGTTTGGGGCAATGAATTGAACGGCCTTCTGCGCTTCCTTAGCGGCCCAAAAGATAAATTTCTTATCCTCTTTCAGGGGGCGTAACCACCCCTTTAGGTAAGCCGCTGCATTATCTAACAGCTCCGGCGATGCAATCCCGGTAAAGGTGGATAGAAACGATGCGCCCAGCTCCGCCACTAATTCCTCTTTACTGTAGTTGGTCGATCCAAAGCGACAAAGCTGGGTAACTCCCTCCCGGTTTAATCGGCTTTGATGACCAGTTGCATGGGTCAGTTCATGAAATAATACTTTATAGTATTCAGCCGAACAAGTAAACTGCTCCAGGTCTGGCAAATTCACGTAATCTGCAGAAGGTACGTAATAGGCAGCGTTTTTATTCGTATGGCGGATCAGTGGTGCCTTCGGCATAGAAGCGACCAAGTTTTCACAAACGGCAATGGTCCGATTCTTCTGCTGAACCACTGTAAGCTGAGGAATCACAAAGTCTATTCCCTCTACATCACGGACATTAAAGACGTTATAGTATTTAATAAACGAGTTTTTCTTTGGTTCCTCCTTCCCATCGCGGGTCACGGTTTCGGTTTTACTGTCTACGACATTCCAATATACAACCGGCAAACTTTTAGCCCCTGCACGAATCTTACCGCCCTGCACTTTGACCTGATTAAACGTACAGAAAAAAGGAACGTCATACGGGGTCAATGCCAGCAAGAATAAATTAATCCCCTGATAGGTAGTTTTGGTAAAATAGTTTTGTGGAGCGAGACCCGCTGTTGACCACGTTTTGTTCCAGGGATTAACACCTTCTTCAATTTTTTCAATAAACAGATTGGTGATTTTCTGGTAGATATCTACACTTTCTGACGAATTAGCAGTGGTTGAAACGGTCGATTTAGGGGTGAATTTCGTTTTCATAAGATTAAGTATTTAGCCGTTTAACTGATTGACTATGAAGTAAATTTACTCATTTATTTCATATTTTACAATTTAAATAAACTCATATTATGAAATATACAAACATAATCCCCTTTTTTTCCCCGTCGTTCTTTTCTTGTTTTAACTGATTAATAAAAAACCCACGTTTCCGTGGGTCTACAATTTTTGGGTACAATTAGCTTATGGTTTAACTTGCTGATTTCTGGCTTGATAAAAATGGTTATACGTCAGCTCAAAGGCTTTATAAGGCGATATTTTCAAGAAACGGGCTAATTTGGAAATTTCCTCGATGGATACATTTTTGCAGCAGACCTGACGGTTTTTATACCAGGTTGTTGCTTTCATGTCCATTGATTCAGCAACTATTTTGTGCTTTAGCCCTTTGCGCCTTACATAATTTACTATGGTTTCATTGGTGGTTTTCATGGAGCTATGATGAATGGATTTACATTGACAGACCGCGTTTGGCTTCCTGCTCCTGGCTTATATCCTGCTTTGTATCCTTTAAATCGGCTCCATCCAAATTCCCTTTACCCGCTCCTGTGGCACTAGCGACTTCTTTATTCATAGCCGTTTGCAATTCTTTACCTGAGGTGCCCTCCCTGGTTAATTCATCCTGATCATACTGTGATTCTTTTCGCAGTTTTGTCTGACCGTTAGTCGATACTTCAACTGTGTATTCTGTCCTAGCTACTGTATTGCCATCACCATCAACCACTTTAATATCACCAGTATTCGCTTTTGCTGAGGCTAGGGTTATTTGTTGAGTACGGTCTTGAATTTCTTGTTGTTTCTGCTGCTCTTCCACTCGCTTGCCAAATTCCGGCGTAGCAACCACTTTTTGACTCTCCTGATCATAATGGGCTAATTCTACTTTTTTGGCCCCCTCTGGTGTTTTGATTTCCATATAGGCTGACACCTGAGTTTGCGGCTTTTCCTGGGCTTTTTCAGCAACTGCGGCATAAGCTTCTACTTCTTTCTTATAGCGCCCGGCAATATTCTCCCGTCCATTAGGTTCCTGGTAGGCTACAATGAATGGGGTAGCCCGCTTTAAATCTTCATTATAGTCCTTTTCAGTAGGCCGCTGGACTTGCATGTAATTGGTAAGACCACGTTCCTGAAGTAAGGCCTTTTCCACTCGAATTAGATTTTCACGGTTGGCAGTAAAAGCTATCTCCAGCTCGGAGGAACGTGTACCATTTTGAATGATTGTGGCTTTGGCTTCTTTCTCAGCACCCTCTGGAATCGTTTTATTAATGGCCGTTATGAACCGTTCCGCCAGTTGGGTGAGTCGCTGCTGTCCTTCCTGCTGATTCTGATGAACAAGCGTGATCAGCAATCGGCCGTCTGTTCGTTCATGCACATTTAGCTGAGCATGGATGCTTTCGCTTTCCGGTGACATATTCAATCGACCGGCCAGGTTTATATTCTGTCTGATCCCCCCCGGATCATTATCATTCGCCAGAATCAGTTTGTCGGCTTGGCTTTCCTTCACCAGCTTTTCAATGAGCACCGGTTGCTCTCTGGAAATATTACCGGCGGTAGCGATATACAATCGTTTTTCATCTGCTGCGGGTGGATTTAGTTGGTGGTAAGACAGTGAATCTATTGGGCTTTCATGAATGACTACTGTGTTAACCGGTCTTTTGTCATAATCTGTCCTGGATGACCACACTGCGTTTTCTTTCGACTGCTCAATACGGTTATATTCACTGTTTCGATTGATGGCCGCAATAACATGCTCTTCATTCCGTAAGGGGAACGAAGTATTCACGATTATTCGGTCAGTAGCACCTTCCGGTGATTTATAACCATACGTATTCCGCAACGATTCTAAATAGTTGTCGGGCAACTGGCCGGTGTCTTTTACGTGGCCCTGGATCGTTTTAAGCTGGTCAAAAAATGGTTTTGAATAGTATTTCTCCAGGCCAATTTCTTGAATGGCTTTTTTCTCAGCCTCTGGTATTGGTGTCAACTTACTTAGCTGATTGACGCCCCGCTCCAAAAACTCTTTGTAACTAAATTCCTTGTTAAAAATCCGGTCCTTAAACTCCTTAGCATAAATAGTGGCTTTACTTATCCCTCGACTTTCCAGATAGTCCGTCTCCGTGATCGTCTGGAACTTGAAGTTATGCTGAAAAGCCTGGTTATGCGAATGCGTATTCACTACTTGAGGTACTATGCGCTGCTGATCGACATCTCCCACATAGCGGGCTAATTTGTCATTTATTTCCTTCCAATCCGTTCCGTTTTTAATCCGCTCAAAGCTAATAACGTCTCCTTTCTCCCGGTCGTGGTTGGGTGTATAAAAGTAATCATGATCTTTTCCTTTATACACAACAATCGTATCCTGCGTCTCGCCGAGAACCTTTTTATCCAGGACCGTTGCCGAGTTCGTTGATTTATCACGGTCAATCTCCCATCCCTGACGCTGGGCATATTCGCTCAGGTCTATTCGCTTCTTATACTCATCAAAGGTCGTCATACAGCTTACTTAGGATTAATGTAGGAACATTTAATAATGCTACTTTTTTCTACCATTTTTAAAGTAAAAAAATATTTTCATTATGATATAAAAAAGTAGCATACAATTCTAAAGAAGTTTTTGCTATACTTGCTAAAGAATGGGCTAAATATGTCATAAATTTCAGTTTAATTGTATTAATATAATATTTAATATGACTATAAAGAATAAAATAGGAGTTTATTGGCCTGTTGCCATCGCAACTATACCAGTCATTTTCTATTTTTATTTTGGTATAAATTTCTTCCACAATCTTTATAGTTTTTTAATTGGAGATTCTTACGACGGGTTTGGTGTTTTTTGGGCTATACTCTGGTTCACAGGCATCGCCTGGGCTCTTCTTAAAGGAAATCAGACAAGCTATTTACAGGCAACCAGCCAGCGTGGTAGCCTATACCAAATTACCGGCTTGCGTGAAAAGCAGTTACTGCACGTTTCCGCGCTGGCCTACAATGAAGGCAGTAAACGAGTGATTAACCGCTTTCAACCCGATAAAAATAACGAACATGACCCAAGCGCGAAAACCCAGGCTTTATCAAAGCAGGAACCTGTAGCCACGTCAATCACCGGCAAGTTCCAAAACGGCGGGGTAAAAAAAGAAGAACCGCAGTCCAATTCACACGCCCACGACGCTGGATATACTGGAGTCAATCAACCCGCAAAGTCCATTGAATCAGGCCCGCTGGCAACCATCAATACGGCCCTAAAAGGGGTAAGTCAGTTTGACGAAGAGAAAGCAAAAAAACTTAGGGCCAACCTAAAAAACTTTGGCCCCAAGCGTAAGGAGACAACGCAATCCTAACTCTAAACCATAGCTAAACGCATGATGCTCCATTTATTTATCCTGAATGCTAAAAGGCTAACAAGCTGCCCCCTACCCAATCGATTCCTATGGCAAAGCACCTATATAGATGTGCTAGAATCAATGGGTGATGCTTTGATCGACAGCGTATGTACAGTGCTGTTTACCGCCCTTTTCCTTTCAGTTTCCGGCCACTTACTCAGCTATATCTCATCGAAAAATTCAAGGGCTTTTATCACTCGTCTAGGGATAACAAAAAAGCCAGTTCGGCCCTAACCATTGATGCAGACCCTTACTATTAATCACTGAATATCAGCAAATAAAAATTTCATTCGATTTCTTAATCAATTAATTCACCTGTAAACACAACACGTTATGTTACTCTCAGAACAAAGAAGTACGCAGCAAGTAACGCGATCGGTAGCCTTTTTTATCATTGCCTTTGGGCTGATTATCCTGGGTCCCGAGGCTTACGCACAGTCAGGAGTATCGGGTTCGGTAAAAAACATTGCCAAGATTATCCAAACGGCAGCCAATGCACTTTTTATCATACTCATGGTAGTCGGCCTGATTCGAACCGTAGCGGGTTTTATTTCCAACTCCCCCAATGCGGCCCGAAACTTACTAATGCTTGTCGTAGGAGCAATTCTCTGGTACGGCTTTAACACCATTGTAGAAGATATCACCTCATCGGTTGGGGGCAGTTCAGCAGGTGGTTTTGAGCCTAGATAAGCTAGCGATGGAAGTACGGAAATCACTGGAACAAAAGACGCTGATTCTTGGCATTGAAATCCGCGATTTAGGCGTCACACTGGCCTTATTTTTTGGGATCATGATCTTTATTGGCATCCTCCGCATGTTTATTCCCATATCGGTCTGGTATAACATTGCGGGCATTGTAGCTATGGGCATATACATAGGAATTGTCCGCTATGGGCTAAAAAACAAGCACCCTTCATACATCGTCAGTTTGCTCTCCTATCACTTCTTTCAGCCCAGACGGATTTGGATGAAAAAGTTAAGTTTCCTTGATAAACGCAACCAACCCCATGTTCAGCGTCGACAACAACACAAAAACAGTTGATGAGATTATACCCATCTTTTCGGTAGAATCGAACCAACTTATTTTAAAAGATGGCCGGGTGGCAGTTGGATTTTCAGTCAATGGTATTGAGGCCGAAAAGCTGTCCGCTAAGCAGTACGATTATTTGAATACCCTTCTTTTCGGCGCATTGAAAGTACTACCAGAAGGAACTATTGTTCAAAAGCTTGACGCCTATTATTTCAAGGAGTATCAGGTTTCAACCCGTGACAAAACCTACTTTCAGCGCCGAACCATCGAGCATTTTTCCGAACGACAACTATTACTCCATGATGGCTATCTGCTGATCAGCATAGGACCCAAACTCGAACGGGATCGCAATGCAGCCAATACCTTATTTGCCCTAGGTCGGAGTTTAACGAAAAATCCGTTTGACCGAATTGAGGACCGACAAGCTGCAATTGAGCAGGTAGCGGCCGATTTTACGACCACGCTGGCTTCGTTTGATGGTATTTCGTTCAATCGCCTGGATGATGAAGGTTTACAAAACCTCTATCTGCAATATTATAACCTGGAGTTTGACAAGGATTATCAGCCAACCGATGCGTTAAGAACGTTCTCCCCTTCTTCAACCCATGCGGCCATTGGTGAAAAGCGGGTGAATGTGATCACGATGTCTGGTCAGGGTAGTCCGCTGGAGCCCTTCGCGCGCAATGCCAGAAACATAATGTCGCCCTGGTTGTATCCACTGACCAATTACCTCTACTTCCCGCATGTACTAAGCGTGTCGATAAAGATCATGAATAAAGAAAAGATCTTATCCGACATGGACACAACGGCAAAGGTCATTCAGAACCTCGACTTTATGATGACGCAGGATAATCGAATCAAGCGGGAAGAAATCCTTGACTTTACTGAAGAAGTCCGTAGTGAAAATAAAAACATTGTTTCGACTTCCGTTAGCGTCATTCTCTATGGGGGAAACACCTCAGAGCTGGAACGTCATATCCAGCGTACCGTGGCTGCTTTCCGGGAAATGGGTTCATCGGACTGTTTTATTGAAAGCATGGATACGGCTAATCTATTCATTGCCAACGCACCCGGCAACTCCGACCAAAACTACCGGTGGCTGACGATGACGGGCGATAATGGGGCCGCCTATCTAAATTTTTTGACCAAATACACTTCGGATGTGAAAGGTGATTTACTGTGTGATCGCTTTGGGGTTCCAGTTTTAGTCAATCTGTTTAATACCGAATTAGAGAATCAAAATGCCCTGGTAATCGGGCCGACGGGGAGTGGTAAATCCTTTACGATGGCCTGGTTTATCCTGCAACGATTTGACCGGGGCGAACCACAAATCATCATTGATGTGGGCGGCACCTACCTCAGTGCATCTATTGCGCTCGGCGGCAAATATTTTGAGTACGACCCCGAGCGACCGCTAAAATTCAACCCCTTTTTAGTGGAGCGAAATCCAGATGGAACGTTCGTTCTGAATGGCGATAAAAATAATTTTCTAACGAATTTATTAACTGTTATTTGGAAAGGGCAGAACGGCACCGTTCGGCAGTCAGAACGGTCTGTCCTAAACGAGTTGCTTTTACTCTATTACGTATACTACAACAAGCAGTCCTTAGCTACAGATTCAGCGATTACGGTACCTTCTTTAGCAGGCTTTTATGAATACATAATAGACTATATGGATTCAAGCAGTGCGGATCGGGAGTATCAGAAGCAGGCCGGATCTTTTCATTTTGACGAGTTCTTATTGTGCCTAAAACCCTTCGCCATCGGGCACTATAAGGAGGTCTTAAACTCGGATGAGTACGAGGATTTAGCGGAACAGAAGCTGATTATTTTCGACATGAAAAAAATCAAAACGAACCCTATTCTTTACCCGGTTGTGGGCATGCTCATTACCGAATTAGCTGCCGATCAGCTAGCACGCTATCCCAAAATCAATAAATGGATCTATATGGACGAAGCTTGGTCAATGCTTTCGGACACCATGACCGACTTTATTGAATTGATGTACCGCACGATTCGGAAGAACAACGGCAGTATGACCATTATTACCCAGGGTATTAATGAAATCATCACCTCTCCGATCGGTAAGGCCATCAAAGTAAATGCATCGACCAAATACATTCTACGCCACACCGATACTGAAGAAATTGATGTGCTTTCCAAAGAGCTGGCCTTCACCCAGCACGAAAAAGATAAAGTGCTCTCGCTACAACTTGACAAGCACTACCGGGAAATCTTTTTAAAGCAAGGTGAATACGGTAAGGTATTCCGCTTAGAAGCTCCATTTGCCGTCCAGGCCGTTTCCACCTCAAAGCCCCAGGAACGAGAAACATTGCGACAGCTCACAGCTGAATACGGGGACATTTACGCGGCTATCCAACAATTTGTCGAACTTAAAAAAACGGGAAAACTATGAACATGGCCGGATTAATTCTGCTTCAGGCTTCCTACAACATAGGCGAAATTTTCTTTCGCGCGGCTCAGAAAATTATTGACGGGATGGCTACGAAATGCCTTACGTTCATTCCACTCATGCTCTTTCTACACGTGGTGATTTCGCTGGCCAAAATGTATTTTGGCGATATGCGGTTTGATCCATCAGCTATCATCAAAGTGATAGCCATATGGATTTGCCTGGCCGCTTACTCCCCTTTAGTTTACGCCATTTATGACGCTACCCTGTGGTTCACAAGCTTAACAGGAATTGATAGCAGTACAGATATTTTAAAGTCTTTAAACACACTCTCAGAGACGGGTTATTTAAAGAAACATACGTCTGAATTTTCCTTTCCGAACGTCAAAGTGCCCTTCGACGATGCCACGTCGTTTTTTACCTGGTTGATTCTGGCCGTTGAAAATGGCTTAGCGATGATAGTCCGGCTGTTTGTTGAGCGGATAAAAAGTATGCTCTTGGCTTTTACCTTAGCCTGTGGGCCGGTTGCCTTTACCATAGCCACTATTCCAGGCTTTGGTGGAACCATTGGCCACTGGCTGCGCATCTTTATCTCTACATCACTTTGGGGTTTAACCCTGTCCATTCTGGATGCCATCATGGCCGGTTTTATTCAGGAATTCGATATTCCAACAGGAACAACGCTCTCCGAAGCCTCAGCCGTCCTTGACGTCTTAGTCATTAATGGAGCTGTTATTCTCATGTACTTAAGTGTCCCCCTGTTAACCTCCTTCTTTATTGGCAGTGCGGCATCAGCGTCATTTCTACGTGCAGCACAGGGTGCTGCGGGTTCAGCGGCCATGATGGCGGGTGGAGCGGCCAACAAAGCTCTGAATGATTATCGTCAGGATCGTGACAAACGAAAACAGCAGCAGCGTGAACGCCAAAAAATGCTAGAAAGCAGTGATCAAACAGCCTAAACGAGCAATCATGGTAACAGAAACGAATAAACTCGGTGTGGCCGTCAATTTTAGTAAGGCATTTACGGCTCTGAAATGGATTACAATCGTTACAGTCTTACTTTTATTTATTTCCAATGCCTTTTGGGGATGGACCTATTCGACTAGTTTAAAGGAAGCTCGCCAAACAGTATACGTCGTTTCAGATAAAGGTACGACGGCTGCGGTTGAATCGCCCACCGCTACTCCTTCGGTGTATGAAGCCAGAAATCACATAAAAAACTTTATGCGCCTGATGTTCAGCCATGATGCGGAAACCTTTAAAGACCGCATCGATCTGGCCTTTAAGCTAATTAACCGGCAGGATGGATTAGCCATTTATCAGACGTTTCGGGAAGGCAAAGTCCTGGAGAATTATAACCGTTATTCGATTCGAACGGAACTGCAAATTGATAGCATCACAGTCAATGTGTCCTCCCAACCGTATACGGGTATTGTCTACACGCAGCAGAAGGTACTTTATCCCGACGAAGTTCAATACGTCCCGATCGCAGCCAAGTTCAATCTGATTCAGACGTACCGCTCCGAGGATAATCCATTCGGATTACAGATTAAAGAGTTCAATTTCATTGAATACAACCCAAAACGAGAACCCTGATGAATATCCTATGGACACTGGCGTTTTGGTCCATCCTGCTTCCGGCCACAGCGCAGCATTTAGACACGATCACTGTCTCTGTCGAAGGAACGAGCTACGTCATTTTTGACGAGCCAATTAGCTTGGTAAACCTGGGAACGAAAGCCTACGTGGGTAAGGTGGAAAACGAACGTATGCTTTTTTTAAAAGCGTTAGCGCCCAATGCGACACCGACTACCTTATTAATTCAAGCGGGGTCCAGGCTGTTTACCGGTTACATTCGATACGAGCGAAACCCATCAAAAAGCTTTTATGATTACCGGGTATTGGATGAGGGAAATACCAGGTCTAATCAGCTTTCATCAACGGTAGCTCCGGCGAGTTCGAAGCTTACCCGGATGAAGGTAATCAAGCCAAATACCCATATTCGGGAAGAGAAGGACGGGATTGATCTGGAATGTGTACAGCTTTTTAACGATGCCGAACGCACCTATTTAAAGATTGCTTTTCACAATACGACCACAGTTGCCTACGTACTGGACATCGTTTCGTTCACCTACAAGGAAAAATTACCCCGTCGACTGCGCAACAAGGTCGCTCCACAATTTGAGGAAATGAAACCGGATGATCGGCTAGAACCCGCCCGAATTGAAGCGGGGCGGACGGAAGCGTTTTATTATTCCCTTCCGCTCTACTCCACCACGGAAGATGGCTATCTGGAAATCATCTTCCGGGAAAAAGTAGGTGCCAGGGTCGTCACTCTGGAAGTACCTGCTCAAAAAATCATGAAAGCCCCCTTGTTGTAACTCCAACCTGTTTCCAATATGACACTCCAAGCCAAACTATTAGGCATTCTGGGGATTCGAAAACGACCCGAGATGAAACCGAATCCTCCAACGGCAGATAGCTCGTTAGGGGATTATCCAGACCAACGGGTTCAAAAGGCCCGCGCAATAGCGGCAAAAAACAAGATGACCTTGCTTATCCTGTTGGCACTCGTTTTAATCGCCGGTGCTTTGTTCGGTTTACGAACGGTCAGTTTGGGGCTAAGAGGACTGCGAGTAACTCCAGATGACCCAAATCTGTATAAAACCGTAAAAACCAGTACAGGAAAATCGAGTATGGTTAGTTCCGTTGAGGCTGAAATCAATAACAACAACCTGAATGGGCAATCAGCAAATCCTGATGTAAACTATATAGCCCGTAAATGGAATTACAAACCGGTCGGTCAACTCCCGTCGAAAAAACTCCTTGATACAGCTCAACTAAAGACAACTCTGCCCATCCCTGTTCAGGCAATCAAAAAAGATTCATCAGTAGCCACTCCTTCTAAAGTAAGAATAGCTGCTCGAAAACATTATCCTAAGCGCCAACAGTCAAGGGATGTTGCCCTGAATGACGATCCGTTTAATACAGTTCATGTCACCTCGGCAGAATCAGTTACTGCTTCTGAATCGCGTCCTTCAGCTACACCATCGGTGGTCAGCTCCAGCAAAGAGGTTGACGGAGTACGCTATATTCCTGCGGCTGTTTACGGCAAGCAAATGATACGAACGGGCGGAAAAGTTCGCTTTCGTACCACAGAAGCTGTAACCTTTCAAAGTGTATATATACCACGTAATACCATTTTAACGGCGGTGGCTTACTTAGGCTCCGGGCGAATTCAATTTCAGGTACCGGCCCGTATGATAGCGGGTCAGAAGTTACCCGTTGATTTGATGTGTGTTGATACCGATTATCAGACAGGTATTACCTACAATTATGATTATGTCAATGACAATATGCGTCAGGTCGGCGGCTCAACTGTTAATGATGCCGTCAGTAACGCTTCGACGTATATACCCTATAGTTCGGCGTTGGGTGTAGTAGGTTCGCTTGGGTCTTCAGCAGCTCGTGGAATTGCCAACGCCGTTACATCTGGCAGCCGCCAACGCTCAATACAACAGGTAGAAATTCAGGATGGCTACCAGGTTTTTTTCAAATCAACTAAATAGAAATCAAGATCATGAAACGGAAAATCATTTTAGCAGGTGTACTTTCTTTCTGCATGTTGATCACCAGATCCGTCAACGCGCAAATCGCCATCGACGTGACAGCCATTCAACGATTAATTGAACTTAAGAATCTGGTTGATAAGGCAAAAAAACAACTTGGTGAATTACAAAAAGGGAATACCATTAACAATGGTACCCGGCAGAATACCAGTGCCTTGCTTGAAACAGAGATTGAAATTGAAAACCTGTTACGGACAGCAGACGAGTTTCTCAACATTGCTGCCCGATTCAATAAATTTTCGGACGTTGGCAAACTGGATACCTTCGGTGGGTATTCAAAGGTTCCTTACAATGAATACATCCAGCCGCTTTTATGGGATCAGGCCTATATTTTCAGTATTGTTCAAAGTAATCAGGACTTGAAGGAAACAGATGGCATGAAATTGTACGATTACATCCAAACGGGTAGAACCGCCGAAAGTCAGGCTGAGGTCGCGGATTTGGGGGAATATTTTGAAGTAAAGCGGAATACGCTGAATCGGACCTATGGCCTACAGACCGTTATGCAGAAACGCAAGATCCAGCAGGCGCTCGTATATTATAAAATGGCCGAGGAGATCGAGAAAAAAGCTTTCGCTATGAACCTGGCCGTAAAAGGTGACATCAAAGGTACGCCCCTGATGGTCGCCAATAAAGGCCTTTTTAGCACCGGCTCCTTAGCGAATGGCGATGTCTTCAATGATCCTTTTTCATTTGACAATACCTGGAATGATGGTGCGATGCAGAATATGCTACAACTTCAATCAGGAGGAACAGGAACGGGGGGGCTTCTACAGGCGATTGGCGATTTGTTTAAAGGACCTGACCAAAAAATGATGGAACTCCAGGTCCAGAATATGATTGCCCGAGCGCAGGCTGATGCCCTTAAAACGGCGATGGCTTCCTTTCAGGGAAGTTCAGGCGTGAATTATGGAGCTTTTTCGCAAGATCCATCGACCGGCGCTGCGGCCTTTGGTACATCTTCGGCCGCAACCAGTCTTCGCATGACGACCGGTGAACGGATCGCCAATCAAAAAGGGGCCATCGATCTTTACGTAAAAGCGGCTGAGCTCCGTCAGAAGGGCGACGAATTAATGTTTGAAGCGGTTCAGCGGACTGCTGAACAAAAATATGTCGATGGGGCGCGAGAACGAAGTTTCCAACGGTATGCCTTAGCAGCCATTAAGTTATGAAACCCTGTCTGTCTATTCTGCTCATCAGTTTAATGTGTATGGGGTGCTCGTCTAATCCGAATACACCTGAGCATATTTGTGAAGTTTACCTGAGCTGCATTAATGCGCAAAAATGGGAGCTGGCGTCCAGGTATGTATTCGATGCGACGCCTTCACTTCTGCAACTGTCACCCCTGCTGACCAAAAATTATCAGTACAGGAAGTTCAACTTTTACGGGGCTGACTACGGAAAAGATTCGAGTCGGGTACGAGTTAAGGGTGTGCTCATCTATGCCGATGAGACGTATTTAGATTCTGTTTTTTTGTTAGAAAAAGACTCAACCCAAACACCAAATGCATGGAAAATAAAATCACTCTAAAGAGCAGGTTACCCCTCATTACGTTTATTGCATTGGCATTACTGGGGTTTTCGGTCATGGTGGCTGAACTCATCGTACATGTTTCAGCTAAGAAACATAAAGCCATGTTGCCTACCTTAAGCCCAACCTCAATGGAGCCAAAGCAGGTGTTACTGACGGTTTACCAGGAGGCTAATAAATACTTTCTTGGCGATAAAACGGTATTGAATCAGGCTGTCTTTAAATACTGTTCTAAACCGCTTATCCATGAATTCAGTAAAACGCCGGGTATTATGGAACAGACGTTTGCCAGGGAAACGCGCATTGGACGATTAAAAAAGGTCGAGGTGATTTCTCAACACAATCAGGGTGCCGATTCAGCGATGGTCAGTGCAAGAGCATTCTATAGCGATGGCTTTTCCAAGACATTTAATCAGCTATTCGTCAAAGAGAATGGCCAGTGGAAATTAGGCCTGTCATACGGACGTGACATTAACTGACCCATTTAGGATCTGTCCCTGTAAATCGCCATTCAGGTAATCTTATTACAGACTAGTTTACATTTCCCTCCGGTTATGCATATTAATCAACTTAAAATTGGAGTCTGGAGTCTAACTCTTCTACTACTGGCTTTGCTTGGCCTGGAGGGGATGGTTCAATATAACCCGCTCCTATTTATCCCTTTTGTATTGCAACAGGTTTTTAAAACTGGCTTTGTTCTCCGGGTAGGGTTTATTTTCCTGTACGCCTGCTGCTTCTTACTGCCTGAAACCTCTTTACAGGCCGAACTAGATCGAAAAAAGCAAAAGAGCTTATTTAGTGTAGGCCGGATTGTCTTACTGCTTTTAGGAGGTTGTTTTTTATTAGGTTGTCTACTGCTGTTTACATTTGAGCTCTTTCACTATAGCTATTACGCGGAATTGGTGGGGCTGCTTTTGGTGATTCCCTCAACCCCATTTTTAACTCACTCCATAAAAGGTGATCAAACGAAGTATAAAATACCAACGGATAAAAAGCAGATCGATAACCCAGATTCATTCAGTTTTCGGGGAGCCAATGGAACATGGGTAAACATTCCGAATCCGGCTCGGGGCGTGGGAATTATTGGTTCCAATGGCTCAGGCAAAACGGCTTCGGTCGCACACCAGATTATCGCTCAAGCTGCCTATAAGAATTACACGGGTGTGCTTTTTGATTTTAAGTTTCCCTCTCTCACCGAGTATGCCTATAATCACTACAGCCGTTCTGAATGTCAGGTCGATCTAGCCATCGTCAATTTTGTCGACCTTTCCAGAAGCCACCGGATTAATCCACTCCTACCCGAACTGTTATACTTTCAGGCGTACGCCTATGAATTTGCAGCTGCGTTCTATTGTACACTTAACCGAAAAGCTATTCGAGAAAAAGACTTTTGGGATACTTCTGCTATTTCCATACTTGCGGGCGTCATCTGGTACATGAAGATTCATTATCCGAATTACTGCACACTCCCGCACGTACTCAATATGATCCTGGGTCATGATGTATACCAGTTGATCGGGTTATTAGAAACCAACTATGAGACCAAAACGATTGTGGCTAGCGTCAGTACAGCCATTCGAACTAAAGCAGAACCTCAGTTAGCGGGTCAATATGGTACCTTACAAAATGCGCTGGGGCGAATGAATACCAAGGAAATAGCCTGGGTACTGTCGGGCGATGATTTTGACATCAACTTGAATGATCCCCAATACCCTAAGCTGCTTTGCATCGGTACCAAACAGGATATTATTGAAGCTCTTTCACCGGTTGTTTCCTTACTCATTACGGCTTCGCTAAAACAGCTGAATAATCCGGATAAATTACATAGTATGGTTCTGCTGGATGAAGGGCCTCAGTGCTACATACCGAATTTATCCGATCTACCCGCAACGGCGAGAAGCAATAAAGTAGCTACTATTTATATGGCACAGGATATAAGTCAAATGATTAAAGCATACGGGAAGGAAGAAGCTTATGCGATTATATCCAACTTAAACACCCAGTTATTTGGTAAGAATCCCAATATCGAAACGGGCGAATATGTGAGTAAGATGTTTGGGAAAGAGGAAATGCTTCAACGGAATGAAAGCCAGAACCGAAGTAATCCCAACGGTATAGATTCAAAGTCTGGCTCCCACAGCCAAGGCGTAAGTTTTTCTCTTCAGGACAAAGCATTGTTTAAACCTCATGAAGTTAACCGAATGGAAACCGGCGAATTTGTGGGCATTACAGCCGAAGCGGTTGAGCCCGTTTTTCATACTCGGTTAAAGCTGCCTACTTATACCTTTGCCGAAGGGACGAACCGTAAGCTACCCGTTTTTTATACGGACGTCGATGCTGATTTAAATTTTGAACGTATACGGGTTGAGTGCGAAGCCATTGTAAAAGGACTAATTCAGCCAGAGAACGAACATAATTTGATAGGCGGTAATCTGCGCTAGTCTATTACTTAACTTTAACCGGGATTCTTATCGCACCGGGGCGTAAATTATCGATTCCAAACTAGATTTACAGTTTACAACTACTAATTCTTCGTCTCAATTAGGAGCGTTTTTATAAGACGATGAGCTTTTTAATAATTGTCCAACTTAGCTAGTAGCTTACGGGTGTGATCCCTGATTAAAAATATGCTAGGGGTTCTTAATGACTTATTAATTTGGAGAGACGAACATTGATCAGATCAGACAGTTCTTAAAGGAGTATCCCGTATTCACTATATCAACGTTTAGTATGGCACATGAACATCATAAAGAGGCCGCTTACCACTTCCGTAAAGCTGCCGAGTATCACGAGAAAGCCCAGCAACTTCACGAAGCAGGCGATCACGAAAAAGAGGCCCACGAGGCTTATGTGGCCTATGGTCATCACAATTTAGCCGATCAGCATGCACAGGCGGCTGCGGAACACCACGCCGAGACCCACGACACCAGCGGCCACAGCGATCCAGTGGCCTAATTGGCGTGAGTATATTTCATGGCTTAAGACAAAGAAACACCCCGCAGCCTATAGGCTGCGGGGTGTTTCTTTGTCTCAGAGCTTACTTAAACGTCAAATTCTGCACCCGCACTGCGTTCAGTATGGCCAGCATCGCTACGCCCACGTCGGCAAAAACGGCTTCCCACATCGTGGCTAATCCGCCCGCGCCGAGGATCAGGACAATGGCTTTGACCGCCATCGACAGGGTGATATTCTGCCAGACAATTCGGCGGGTGGCCCGGCCAATGTCGATGGCGGTGGCGATTTTACTGGGTTCATCGTTCTGAATAATGACATCTGCCGTTTCGATGGTCGCATCCGAACCTAAGCCGCCCATCGCCATGCCCACATCGGCCAAGGCGACCACCGGCGCGTCGTTCACGCCATCGCCCACAAAAGCCAGCTTTGCTTTAAGGTTGTTCGCTAAATCGGCTTTGAGCCGTTCGACTTGAGCCACTTTATCTTCGGGCAATAGATCGCTGTGCCACTCGTCCACGCCCACCTGTTTGGCGACGATCTCGACCACAGCCGATTTGTCGCCCGACAGCATCACGGTGCGGATACCATCGGCCTTCAGGCGTTTTACCGCGTCGGCGGCATCGGGTTTGATCTCGTCGGCGATGGTGAAATAGCCCGCAAACTGTCCGTCGATGGCCGTCATGACGATAGTGAACGGAATTTTGGTCAGGCTCTCATCGAACGATACATTGAACTTACGGAGTAGTTTGGCGTTGCCGGCCAGCATTTCCCTCCCGTCTACTCTCCCTTTCAGTCCATGCCCGGCAATTTCCTCGACGTTTTCGACCGTGACCGACTCGTAGCCCGTACCTGCATACTCGATGATGGCCGTAGCCACCGGGTGCGTGGATTTGCTTTCCAGCGCGGCCGTTAGCCGGGCCAGTTCCTTCGCGTCGATGCTTACCGGTTTCACCTCCTGCACCTTGAACACGCCTTTGGTCAACGTACCCGTCTTGTCCATGACGACGGTTTTAACCTGCGTCATCAAATCCAGAAACACCGAGCCTTTGAACAAAATACCCTGCTTTGATCCGGCACCAATGCCGCCGAAGTAACCCAGTGGAATAGAGATCACCAGCGCACACGGACAACCAATAACCAGAAAGACCAAACCCCGATATAACCAGTCGGCAAACTGATAGTCAGCGACAAAGAAGTAGGGTACAACAGTAATCAGCACCGCCAGCAGACAGATGATCGGTGTGTATATTTTGGCGAAACGGGCAATGAACTCCTGGGTCTGCGCTTTGCGGCCCGTAGCCTGTTGCACTAATTTGAGAATGCGCGACAGCTTGGAATCCTGATAGGGTGTGGTGACATCCATCTCGACCAGCGACTGCCGGTTAATCATGCCCGCCAGCACCGCTTCTCCTTTTTCAATCGTGCGGGGGACGCTTTCGCCCGTCAGAGCCGCCGTATCGAACGTACCTGAGGAAGAACGCATGGTGCCATCCAGCCCTACTTTTTCGCCAGGTTTGATCTGAATAACGTCACCAACGGCCACCGTAGCAGCTTTAACGGTCTGCGCCTGTCCGTTTTTGAGTATAGTTACCTCGTCGGGGCGAACATCCAGCAGGGCTTTGATACTTCGACGTGCCCGGAGTACGGCAGCATCCTGAAACAATTCGCCAATGGTGTAAAACAGCATCACGGCCACGCCTTCGGGGTATTCGCGGATACCAAACGCACCGAGGGTAGCCACGCCCATCAGGAAAAATTCGGTGAATACATCACCACGAAGTATACTGCTCCACGCCCGGCGCAGCACCGGCCAACCAACGGGCAGGTAAGCCACCACGTACCAGGTAAGCCGGATAGGGTCTTTAAACCAGCTTAGTTTGACGTAATCCAGCGTGATTCCACCCAGCAACAGCACTAAGCTGATGGTGGCAGGTAGGTAGGTGCGCCAGGCCTGGTCAGGCCCTTCTTTACTGGCCGCTGCTGCGGGTGTGGTGCCTGCTTCAATCAGTTCGACATCATCACCGTCGTTGTGGTCGTGACCATCATGGTCGTGATCGTGTGCCATAGATAATTTTAGAGTTCAATGAAAAAAGTGAAAATACCCAGGGCAATCAGGATGCCCCCGGTCAGGCGTTTCTCGTTATGGTCGAGCCAGTGCGAATTCACGCCGAGCCAATTAACGCGGGCCAGCCCCCGGTACGAGAGAGCAGTTAGCCCTACCATACAGGCGATGGTCACGATTGTATACGCTATGGCCAACGTGCTGATGGCAGTCCAGCCCAGCGTACCCGCCGTGAAAAAGAAGGTTTCAATCTCCAAACAGGGCGAGAACAACATGGCCACCGACAGGGTCGTGATAATGGCAGCTTTCGAGCGACCCACCAGCCCTTTGGGTACGTGTTCATGGGAAGTGTTGGCATCATGCATGGCAAAGTAAATCAGCCCCATAAACACTAGCAGCAACGAGGCAATCAGCCGGGTTTGGGCTTCAAGCCGTTCGGAAACCTCCACGCCGATGGCCCCGATGACGATGCCCAGCACCACCGTACTGAGTGTATGGAAGAATCCGCTCAAGGCCACCACTCCCAGCGTTTCGCGCTGCGACCAGCCCTCGGCGCGGCCAATCAGCACCACCGGCAACCAGTGATTGGGAATGGCCGCGTGGATAGACCCCAGTAAAACGCTGCCAATCAGTAAGTTCCAGAGCATTTAGTTTCGTTGTTTTGCTTTTTAACGCACAATACAGATAAAAATCTACCTATCAGGAAATCATTCCCAGAATTAGAAACAACAAAAACCCACCGAAGAACATAGCGGTTAACCAGGGTTTTTCTTCCGCTTCGTGGGCTTCCACCAGCAGCTCTTCCGTTACTAAAAACAGCAGGGCGGCCAGACCAAACGACAACACAAGGTCTAAACCCGTTTCGGGCAGGTTGTGCAACAGGGTGGCCCCGGCCAGTGCGCTCCCAAAGAACAGGGCCGACATCCCGGCCAGCAAACTCATAATTCGGGCGTTGGACAGCCCTTTTTCCTGCAAGGAGGTAGCGGTAGCCAGTCCCAACGAGAGCACTTCCACGGCCAAAGCGACCGCCAGCAACACCCCTTCTTTAGCCCCAGCCGCAAAGCCAATCCCTAACAGCAGCCCGTCGATAAACAGATCGACACCGATAGCCAGCAGAAACGCCGTTGGTAAGCGGGTCACCAAAACGACTGCCTCTGTTTCTTGGTTTGCCGGGGCTGCGGTCAGGTAGCGGATCAACAGCATCAGCCCGATTCCCAGCGCAAACCCTACGGTGGTCAGGACCGGGCTGTGCAGACGGACTACGTCGGGCAAAATCTCAACCGCTACGACCGAGAATACCACCCCGGCCGCAAAATGCAGAATGGCCGAACGAGCCTGAACGCCAAAGCGGATAAACAGGGCCAGCAGCCCCCCGCCCGTCAGGGCTAGGGTTGGCAGCAGGGCGTAGGTAATGATCTGTTGAAACAGAGGAGTCATAGCAAAACCAAATAAGGGTTTATCTCAGTCTGGATTTAATGTGTAATATACCCGAATTGAAAAATCAAGGGCTTCCCCGTGGGTCTCGATGCCAATGGTCAGGCTTTCCCAAACCGCAAACGTGCTTTCAATCCGGGCTTCGTCAGGTTTCTCCAGTAGCGCATAGGCATATATTTCTTCACTCCACAGCACCAAACCCGCTTCGTCAGCAATGGAGAGCGAAAGGGCCGGGTAGTGGGCAAACGGCAGCTCGTTTTCTGATACCAGGTGATTCACCCGCACGCTGCGAATATTATCGCGGGCGTGCAGGTGGACTTTGTTACCTGTTGGCGTTAGCAATACGGAGTCGATTCGTTCCATGCGATTAGTGTCCATGTTCGCCCCCCTCTTCACCCCCTGCACTCGCCGAGAGAATATCATACGCACCCGCCAGGACGACCTGCGCATCAGCCGCTACGCCAGTCGGCAACGTGATGGCCCGGTAGCCGTTCTGTGCCGCACCCGCCCGCACGGGCACGGGCCGGAATCGGTAGTGAACCGTCCCTTCGTGGTCTTCCTTACCGGTAAACACAAAAATCTGGCTGCTATTGCCCGATTGAACTACCGCCGGTTCGGGCAGGGCCGGTTCAGTAGCTGCACCCGTTTCGATGACCGCCTTGACAAACGTGCCGGGCCGCAGCGCGCCGGAAGCCGGGTTGTCTAAACTCGCATAGACCTTCACCGTCCGGTCAGCATTCACTTCGCGGTTGATGAGTTTGATCCGTCCGGTGCGTTCGCCCGATACGCCGACGACCGACAACCTGACCCGCTGACCCATCTGCAAGCGGGCCAAATCCCCCTCAAACACGGTTAGCTCGGCCAGCAGACCAGCCGTGTTCATAATCTCGAACAGCGCGTCGTTAGCCGCCACATAGCTCCCCCGGTTCACGTTGACCTGCGTGAGCGTACCGCCGATGGGCGCACGAACGCTGATGGTACGGGTGATGGTTTCGGGGGTAAGTCGGGCCGGATTCAGGCCCAACAGCGCGAGTTGCTGCCGAAGCCCGCCCACCCGCGCCCGTAATGTACCCAATTGAGCCGTAGCCTGTTGCAGCGTCTTGAGGGCACCCACGTTCTCGCGACTCAGTTCGCGCTGCCGCTCAAATTCCTGCTGTTGAAAGGTGAGTTGGCTGATCGTTTCTAGATATTCCTGCTGAATGCGGATAAACTCGGGATTTTCCAGCACGGCCAGCGTTTGCCCCTGCCGGACGGGCGAACCCGCCAGCAGATTCGCCGATTTAAGAATGCCGCCGTAGGGCGACGATACCGACACCTGTTGACCGGGCGGCACCGTCAGCGAGCCGTTGACGCGAATCAACTGGCTCATTTGCCGCTGCTCCAACCGACCCAGCTTCACACCTACGGTCTGGTATTGGGCTTCGGTCAGCTCAATCAAACCCGCTTCTTCTTTTTCCGCTTCGGCGGTTGCGGTAGCTGATGGAGCGATTGCCGTATCGCCTTTGGCTTCTTCGGGCTTCTGTTTGCACGACGCACCGGTGAGCAGTGCGAACAGCAGAATAGGACGGATAAGCAGATGGATTCGTTTCATTAGTCGGTACGTCCCAACAAAAAGTCGAGATTGATTAAGGTTTGATTTAAGTCGTTGAGGGCCGCTAAGTAGCCGGTCTGAATCTCACTGACAGTTCGGAGGTTTTGTAGCAGCTCAACGTAGCCGATTTCGCCCGCCCGGTACGATTTGGTGACCTGCTCCCGAATCAGCGCAGCTTGGGGCAGGGCCGATTCGCGGTAGTAGGTCAGGGCCTGCCGGTCTTTCTGATAACTCTGAATCGTCGTCGCTACCTCGCCTTCCAAACTCCGTTGCCGGGCCGTGCGTTGCGCTGCGGCCCGCTCTTGTCCAATCCGGGCGGAGGCTACACGGGCCTTGCCCGCTCTGGCAAATAGGGGAATCGACATACCCACCTGCCCGTAGGTAAAGCGACTACCGAATCCGTAGAACCGATCACCGGCCCCGTTGGGTAGGGTCTGAACGCCTTGTAGCGACTGGTTGGTAAGGCCCACCGTGAAATCGGGTTTGAGCCGGGCGGCTTCTACATCGGTTTCACGCCGGGCAATCTCTATTTGTTGCCCCAGCAGGGTCAGCTCGGCGTTTTGTGCCAGCCACTCCGCGTCTACGACGAGCCCATCCACGCCGGGCAGCGTTCGCTCGGTCAATAGCGTATCAGGAATGGTGGGCGGGGCGGGGGAAGCCAGCAGGGTCTGCAACTGCCGGGCCAGGATCTGTTGATGCAAGGCATTCTGGTTCAGAGCCGTTTGCGCCTGTCGGCGTTGCACTTCGGCGGCTGTCTGTTCCAATAGCGTCCCTTCGCCGGTTCTTCGCCGTACGGCTGCCCCCTGCGCAATGGCCGCGTACAAGCTGTCCTGGCTTCGCAGAAAACCCGCTAGCGACTGCACGTACCAAAGCTGGTAGTATGTAGCTTTCACCTGCCGGGCCAGTTCAGCGCGGGTTAGCCGCCCGTCAACTTCGGCCCCGGTGGTGCGGGCATCGGCCAGCGAACGCAACCCCCGCACCAGGGCCGGGTTAGGCAACCGCTGCCCGACCGTAAACGACTGGTCAAAATACCGGCTGTTATACTGGCCAACCGTGGTGGCAATATCAGTTTTGCCCACATCGCCCGCTGTTGCCCGTAGGGATTGCTGGTAGTCGATATTGAGTTGTGACACCCGCAGTTGAGGGTTGTTGGTGGATGCCTGTTGCAGTGCCTGCGCCAGCGAAAGACCGCCCCCGCTACCCACTTGAACCGGGTTGGGTCGGGCCACACTTGGTTGCGCCGTAACTTGGGCCTGAGCTGTTGGCGACCCCAACGTACCCAGCCCGACCAGCCCGATCAGCAGCCAGTTCGCTACCGGGACAGGTACTACATCTGGTTTGACTTCGGATTTGGTTTGACCGAAATTTTTGCCAAACCGCCGTTCAATCAGCACATACAGCACCGGTAACACAAACAAGGTCAGCAGCGTAGCCGTAATCAGCCCACCAATAACCACCGTGGCTAATGGTTTCTGCACCTCAGCCCCGGCTGAACTCGACAGGGCCATCGGCAGAAAGCCCAGCGAAGCCACCGTCGCCGTCATCAGCACAGGCCGCAGCCGCACGGCGGTTCCCTCAAAAATGACTTTGACTAAATCGGTTTCACCGGCTAACCGCAACCGGTTGAATTCCCCAATGAGCACAATACCGTTCAATACGGCCACGCCGAAAAGGGCAATGAAGCCCACACCCGCCGAGATGCTAAACGGCATATCACGCAGCCACAGGGCCAACACCCCGCCGATAGCCGCCAGCGGAATAGCCGAGAAAATCAACAACGACTGCCGGACTGAACCGAACGTGAGAAACAGCAGCCCAAAAATCAAGGCTAGTGCCCCTGGCACGGCAATAGACAGCCGGTCGCGGGCTTCAATCAGGTTCTCGAACTGCCCACCGTAGGTAACGTAGTAGCCGGTCGGAAACTTGATTTGGTCATTGATTTTTTGCTGTAATTCCAATACCACGCTTTCCACGTCGCGGCCCCGCACGTTGAAGCCCACCGTGAGCCGCCGTTTGGCATCTTCGCGCTGAATCTGATTGGGGCCGGGTCGTAGTTCCACACTGGCCAACTGAGCCAGCGGCACGGCGGGTCCATCGGGAACGGGAATGGTCAGGGCGCGGACATCCTCGATGCTGCTCCGCTGATTCTGGGCCAGCCGCACGGTGAGGTCATACCGCCGTTCGCCTTCGTAAACCAATCCCGCGCTCTGCCCGGCGAAAGCCGCCGAGACCGTTTGGTTGACCTCCTCCACGCTCAGGCCGTAGCGGGCCAGAGCCTCGCGATCTACCTGCACCACAATCTGGGGTAATCCTGACACCTGCTCTACATACAGGTCTGTGGCACCCGATACCTGGCCAACCAGACCCTTCACCTGACCTGCCAGCCGGGTTAGTTCGGCCAGGTCTTCTCCGAAAATCTTGATGGCCACGTCCTGTTTAGCCCCTGAAATTAGTTCGTTGAAGCGCATTTGAATGGGCTGTTGAAAGCCAAACTCTACGCCCGGAATGACTTCGAGGGCTTCAGCCATTTTGGTGGCCAATTCGTCCATGCTGCCCGCCGATGTCCATTCGTCCTGTGGCTTGAGAATCACCATCAGGTCACAGGCTTCTACCGGCATGGGGTCGGTCGGGATTTCGCCCGCGCCGATTTTGCCGATAACTTCACGTACTTCGGGAAACTGCTTTTTTAGCAGTCGGCTGGCCTGCTCGGTTTTTTCAATAGTCTGGCTGAGCGAACTGCCGGTACGAATCCGGGTTTCCACAGCAAAATCGCCTTCGTTCAGTTGGGGGATAAACTCACCCCCCAGCGTAGTAAAGAGCCATACCGTCCCGGCCAGCAAGGCAACCGACACCGCCAGCACGAGGATTTTCATCCGCATGGCTCCCCGCAGCAGGGGTTCGTAGCCCCGGTGAAAAACCGCCATCATCCGGTCGGAGACGTTTGGTTTGTGGGCAATGGTCTTGCTCAGAAACAGCGCCGACATCATGGGTACGTAGGTCAGCGAGAGAATAAACGCCCCCGCAATGGCAAAGGCCACTACCTGCGCCATCGGTCCGAACATCTTGCCTTCAATGCCCACCAAAGCCAGAATGGGGAGGTAAACGATCAGGATGATGAGCTCGCCGAAAGCCGCTGAGTCACGAATCCGGCTCGCCGATTCATAGACTTCCTCATCCATCTGCTCCTGGGTGAGCCGCGATAGTTTGCTGAGTCCCAAATGGTGCAGTGACGCTTCAACGATGATGACGGCCCCGTCCACGATTAAACCGAAGTCGATGGCCCCCAAACTCATCAGGTTGCCCGATACGCCGAAGAGATTCATCAGGCTGACAGCAAACAGCATCGCCAGTGGTATCACCGAAGCCACAATTAATCCCGCCCGCAGGTTACCCAAAAACAGAATCAAAACGAAAATAACGATCAATGCGCCCTCAATGAGGTTTTTGGTGACGGTACCAATGGCCCGGCCCACCAGTTCGGACCGGTCAAGAAAGGCGTGAATATCCACACCTTCGGGTAGCGTCCGCCGAATCTGTTCCATGCGCATTTTTACCGCTCCAATCACGGAGTTGGCGTTTTCGCCCTTAAGCATCAGCACCAGCGCACCCACGGCTTCGCCTTCGCCGTTGCGCGTCAGGGCCCCGTAGCGTACGGCCGAACCAAACTGCACCGTGGCCACGTCGCGAATCAGCACCGGCGTTCGGCCCGTGGTGCGCCGGACCACAATCCGCCCAATATCGTCTAAGTTGGTCACCAGCCCCTCCGTACGGATAAAATAAGCACTCGGTTTCTTATCAATATACGCTCCGCCTGTATTCTGGTTATTACGCGAGAGAGCCGCAAACAAATCACCAATACTCAGCCCATAAGACCGCAATCGATCAGGATCGATGGCAATTTCATACTGCTTCAGCAAGCCTCCAAAACTGCTCACATCGGCCACGCCGGGCGTACCCAACAGTTGACGACGGACCACCCAATCCTGAATGGAACGCAGTTCGGTCGGCGAGTAGCGATGTTCAAAGCCGGGTTTGGCGTAAATCACATATTGGTAAATCTCGCCCAAACCCGTCGAAACGGGGCCGATGGTGGGTTCGCCCGTACCAGCGGGAATCTGGCTGCGGGCTTCGGTCAGGCGTTCGCTGATTTGCTGCCTGGCCCAATAAACATCGGTCTTATCGGTAAAGACCAGGGTAACGACCGACAGCCCAAAGCGCGAAATCGAGCGGATTTCCACAATCTGGGGGATTGTGGCCATCGTTTGCTCAATGGGAAATGTCACGAGCCGTTCAATTTCCTGAGCCGCCAGCGCGGGGCTGCGGGTAATGACCTGCACCTGATTGTTGGTGATATCAGGCAGGGCATCAATGGGCAACCGACTCAGCGAGTACCCGCCCCAGATCACTAAGGCCAGGGTAAACAGGCCAATAATGAGTTTATTTCGAATGGAAAAACGAATAATGGAATCCAGCATAAACGAATCTGAACAAATGGACAATAGGAGGATGCCATACACGCGCTAATCGCACAACCAGTTCTATTGAGCAAGGTGTGGAGAAGTAGTTAGCCGTGAACGGAAAGGGTGTTCAGACCCGGAGTTTGGGGGGTTGCCAGATGGCCGTAAGCATATCGGACAAGGGAGCCGATACGTAATGAAAGGAAGCTACATCCATCGGGATAATCTCTACCGAAGGCGTAAGCGAGTAATGGAATCGGGAAACTGTCGTAATTGTGACGGCACAGCAGGCGCAGGTACAAAAAGGCGAACAGGCATCATGCTCGTGTTGATGACCGGCATCCGACTCAGTGGTTGTAAAAGACCAGCCCACAGCTATCCCCAACTGCCCGGTAGAGAGCAGCGGTTCATCTGCACAGGGCCAAAGGGACAGGCCAAGGAGATAGACGGATAACAAGAGGGTCAACCACTTCACGGCAGCAAAGGTACGGCAAAAGCTTGTGCAACAGGGAGTCAAAAAGAAATTCAATAATCCGCTCCCGAACAGAGCAAGTGGTTTACTAGGTGAATCGTTATTTAAGCTACTATCTCAGGCGCTCCTTGTGCCATCTGGCGGCAGGCCTCAGCGCAACGGCAGCAGTGTCGGCCCGGCGGCAGCGGCCGTCCGTCTCTTTGTTTGGTTATCCAGTATTAGGCCTAGAATAACTGTTATGAAAGCGTCTCTTCAAACGCCCGAAAATTGGGCCACTATGTAAGCCTATCTAGTCTCAATTGGTAGCGATTTATGAGATTAAGATAATGTGCTTGAAAGTAAAAAAGTGTTCCTACATAAACGCTCGTTTATATAGGAACACTAAGGACGAAAAGAAAGCCCCTAATCGGGGCTTAGCCGCAACAGATCCTTTGCTCTTGAATCGGGGGGCACTTCGCCGTCCCGTAGGAACAGAATACACAACAATCCCCCACCAGCGGCTTTAGAAGGATCTGGCAGGAGGTGCATTCATAAAAATAGGTGCAAGCATCGGTTGGCATGATCTCCGCTGCTTGGTGGCCACAATTTGGGCATGTAATCATGGAGTCGAGTGTGACGGTCATTCCTTAAAGCGTTTTTGTGCTGGTGATTTTGTAGCCGGTGTCATCCACTGATTTTTTTGATCTCGGCTAACGTTCCATCAAGGATTGCAGTGATTTTGCAATGGTCGGGACAATCGGCAATGGCTTCTAATAACTGATTCTTGATCGCTAACAATTGAGTGATTTGCTGGTCGATCATCCGCACTTTTTCTAATGCTTGGTCTTTGCCCGCAATGCAGTCCAGACCACCGGTTTCGTAAGAGGCAATGACCCGCTGAATATCCGCCAGCGTATAACTAATTTTCTTTAGTTCCTTGATGGCCCGAAGCCGCGATAAAATGGCCGGTGAATATTCCTTGTAGTTGTTTTCCCGCCGGGCTCGTTTTGGCAGGCGCAACAATCCGATTTTTTCATAATACCGGATTGTGTTGCGGGAGAAGCCCGACTCTTGGGCAATGATGCCGATGAGCATAAATATTTATCGGTGAAACGCTTGACAGTGGACTATACTCCATCGTTTAAATTTACCAGAAAAAAACATGAAATCACTCATGCTTACCGGGTTCGCCTGCCTGGTCGCGCTGTCCTGCTTGGCGCAGACAAAAACAACAAAGACAATGGAAACCGAAGCCGTATTAAAAAAGAAAATCGCCTTGGCCTGCAAGCTCACGGACAAAGACCAGATCAAGCGAATGAATGAATTGCACCGGACGCTTTTTAAAAAAGTGTCGCGCGCCGTTGAGCATCCCAATAGCTATGAACTGGTGTTCGCAGGGTCAGATAATACAATCATTGGCGATCTGGCTGAATTCGTCAAATTCGAGCGGCTATGCTGCCCCTGGCTGGTGTTTCACCTGACCTTCCAGCCCGAAGAAGGCCCGATTTCTCTGAAAATGGGTGATTCTGCCGAAACGAAAGAAATGGTCTATCTGGTCATGGAACTCGACAAACTTGATAAGCGCGCCGTTCGATAGGTCGTCCTTTGGGTCTAGTTCCGGGGGGCATAGTAGATGATGCACACCCCAACCAACGCAATCAGTGCGCCGATAATATCGTACCTGTCTGGTCGGAACCCATCGACCTTCCAGGCCCACAGCAGGGCCATGACAATGAAAAATCCGCCATAGGTGGCGTACACACGGCCAAATCCAGCGGGTTGGAAGGTGGCCACGATGCCATAGCCCGCTAGAATGATGCCACCCACAACGCCGTACCAAACGGGTTTGTCTTCTTTCATCCATTGCCAGATCAGGTAACCACCTCCGATCTCGCACAGCCCTGCCAGGATAAATACTAAAATGGATTTTAAGACAGTCATCAGCATCGTCCGTAAAACTAGAGAATCTTTCGGCTAATCACCCGCCCATAAGAAAAGCCCACGAAGGGCTTTTCTTATGGGCGGGTGATTAGCCGCGACGAAGCATGTCCGCGTAAGGGTCGGGCAATTCGCTTTCCTCGACCGCGCGCGCGGCTTTCTCCACATCGTAGGCAACCCGCACGAATTCCGCTTGAACTCCATCCACCGAACCAGGCCGGGCGGATTCGTCAATGGTCAGGATGACATAGCAGGCGCGGGGGTCGCCGTCTTTCGGCTTGCCCACCGATCCGATATTGATGGCATGCCGCCAGTAGGTTTGCTGGCCTTCGGCTTCGGCACTGACCATCTTGTGAAAGGGTTTGTGCGTATGGCCGAAGCATAGAATGTCGGCGTTGGCTCCTTCCAGCACACGCCCTAAACTACGGTCGCCCCGATCCTCGAACAGATATTCATTCACGCGCCGGGGACTGCCATGCACCAATAAAAGCGAAACGGGGGTCTGCTGTTGCCAGAGATGGGCCGGATCGTTGCCCAACTCGAATTCGACCCGGATATGGGTCGGCAAGGTGCGCAGATACTGCCGTTCGGCGTCGCCCACGGTTTTGTTGGTGTAGGCAATGGAGACTTTGCCCATCGCCTTTTCGTCTTCCTCTCGGTAGGCGCATCCGCAATCGTCGCTGCTGCGGCCGATGCCGAAATCGTAATTCCCGGCGATGGTGGGAATGCCACGTTTGCGAATGGTGGCGATGACTTCATTCGGCCAAATGTTATAGCCGACCAGATCACCGAGGCAATACACCGCGTCAGGCTGGCGGCTGTCAATGTCGGCCAACACCGCTTCCAGCGCGGGTAAGTTGGCGTGAATGTCGGAAAACAGGGCAATTCTCATGCGTGCTTTTGAAGCGTTTTTTTGTAGTGAAGGGCGAATTTGTCTTGTTGTTTCAGAGCAAAATTGACCATCAGGATCAGCACCGGCACTTCGATCAGTGGCCCCACCACAGCAGCAAAGGCGGCACCCGAATTGATGCCGAATACGGCGATGGCAACGGCGATGCCCAGCTCGAAATTATTCCCGGCTGCGGTGAAAGCGAGCGAGGTCGATTTCGCGTAATCCGCACCGGCTCGCTTCGAGAGATAGAAGGCCGAAAAGAACATGATGGCAAAATAGATGGTCAGCGGAATGGCAATACGCAGCACATCGAGCGGAATGGACACAATCAGTTGGCCTTTCAGGCTGAACATGACCACGATGGTGAACAGCAGTGCGATAAGCGTGATGGGGCTGATGGCAGGCAAAAACGTCTGCTCGTACCATTGGCGGCTTTTTAAACGGGTAAGGATGATCCGCGAAAACATGCCTGCCAGGAAGGGCACGCCCAAATAAATGAATACGCTTTTGGCCACTTCGCCGATGGTGATATTCACCTCGTATCCGTGCAGCCCAAATAGGGGAGGTAACACGGTGATGAACAACCAAGCATAAACCGAATAGAACAGCACTTGAAAAATGCTGTTGAAGGCTACCAGTCCGGCCGCGTACAGCCGATCACCGCCCGCCAGGTCATTCCAGACAATCACCATCGCTATACAGCGGGCAATGCCGATCATGATAAGGCCGGTCATGTATTCGGGTTCGTCGGGCAGGAAAATGACCGCCAGACCGAACATAAGCAGGGGGCCGACGATCCAGTTTTGTACGAGCGATAGGCCTAATATTTTGGTATTGGCAAACACCTTGGGCAGCTCGTCATAACGCACTTTCGCCAAAGGCGGATACATCATCAGCACCAGGCCAACGGCAAGCGGCACGTTGGTCGATCCCGAATTGAATTGATTGATGAAATTCTGCGACTGCGGGAAAAAATACCCGATGCCCACGCCGATCAGCATGGCTAAGAAGATCCACAGAGTCAAAAAACGGTCGAGAAACGAAAGACGGGGGGCACTCATGCAGGTTCCTGGGTTAGCGCGCGTTTCATGACGATGGCCGATGATGGGCATAGATCGCTGAATTGCTGTGTCTGTTGGATGGCCGCAGGCACTTCCTGACGGTTAACTGGTTGAAAGCCGTATCGCTCGAAATAGCGGTCGGCCGTATTGGTGATGAGATACACTTCTTGCAGGCTGGATGCCTGGGCGGCTTCCAGCAGTCGGCCGACCAGTTGAGCGGCTATCTGCTTGCCCTGGTGGTGGGGATCGACGGCCACCGAACGCAGCAGGCCCACCGGGCCGAATCGTTCCAGACCAGCCACCCCAACGGGGGTTTCCTCGTATTTCGCAATGACAAAATCAGGAAGGCCGGTTGGTAGATCCTCGGTCAAAAGTTGCCCTTGTTCCAGCAGGGCAATGACGGCCTTCGTATCGGCCGGTTGGGCTGGTTCGATGTGTATGGCCATAGTTTATTGCGGGACGGCTTCGCCCAAACGGCTGGCGATGAATTCCTGACTGTAGGTTTTGATTAGATCCCGCACCCGGCGGAAGGAGGTCAATGCGTCTTCCCCTGGTCGGTCCGCCGATGCGGTGTGGCCAGGATCGGGAAAGCTCTGGTGAATGCGTTCGCCCACCGTGGGAAAAAAAGGGCATTGCTCGCGGGCGTTGTCACAAACGGTGATGACGTAATCGAAGGGAATATGCACGTATTCGTCGGCATGATTCGATGTGTGATGCGAAATGGCGATGCCGTCTTCGGCCATCACTTGAACGGCCAGCGGATTCACCCCTTTGGGGTTCACACCGGCGCTAAGAACTTCCGCCCGATCACCGGCAAAATATTGCAGGTAGCCTTGGGCCAATTGGGAGCGGGCGGAATTACCTGTGCAAAGCACTAAGATTTTTTTCATGGCTGATTGATGGAATTTAGTTGCAGCAACCGGGAGGGCAGCAAGCTGCTGTGGCCGTTCCTTCGGGCTTTTGAGCAAATACCGTTACGCTATAGATGCCCCGGGCTGGACTGCCTTTGTCCTGTTGGCGGTAATCGGCGATTTCGTCGGCCGACAGATAGTTTTTCAACACTTCATCCGGCAACGAGATTTCGCGCTCCTTCTGCACGGTGATGTTGGTAAAACCGTTCTCCTGGATGAGCTGCAAATAGTCGCTCTTCTGGATGGCACCAGAGACGCAACCCACATAGAGTTCGGCGTCCTGTTGCAAGCCTGCCGGTAGCTCGCCTTTCAGCACGATATCGGAGATGCTAAAATGGCCACCGGGCTTCAAGATGCGGAAGGTTTCGGCCACGGCTTTTTGTTTGTCAGGAACCAGATTCATCACACAATTGCTCACCACCACATCAGCCAGATTACTCGGCAAGGGCATGTCCTCGATGTCGCCATAGACGAACTCGACGTTGGTAAAACCGAGCGTCTTCGTGTTTTTGCGGGCGCGGTCGATCATGGCCGGGGTCATATCCAGGCCGATCACGCGGCCGGTTTCGCCGGTTTCGGCACGGGCCACAAAGCAGTCATTGCCTGCGCCCGATCCCAGATCCACCACCGTATCACCGGGTTTGATTTGCGCGAATTGCGTGGGCAGTCCGCAACCCAATCCCAAATCGGCTTCGGCCACATAACCGTTCAGCTCATCATAGCCCACGGTCATATCAATGGGCACGCTGGCGACTGTTTCAGGGCCACAGCAGGAGGTGGGGCCACAGCAGCCATTGGCATCAGCCGGGCCGACGGTCGGTTGTTCAGCAATCGCACCGTATTTCTGGCGCACGACTTCTTTGATTTGCTCGGCGGTTTCCATATACTTTCCTATTGGTATATTGTAATATTACGATTGACTCAAGCAAAAAAATACCTGCCGTTGACTAGCAGCAGGTTACAGGCACGAATGTGTCAAATAAGGCTCCGAACGCGTGTCGGGCTTCCTCCCATACGGGCGGATTGATGCAGTAGCACACGCGGGGCGGGTTGATTTCGCCCTGAATGATGCCGATGCGTTTCAGTTCTTTCAAATGCTGGGAAACGGTCGCCTGGGCTAAATCCAGCTCGTCCACCAGGTCACCGCAAACGCAGGCTTTCTTGGAAATCAGCAATTGCAGAATGGCCACCCGTGCGGGGTGCGCAAATGCTTTCGCCAGATCCGCGATGCGGTTTTGTTCTTCGGTGAATATTTCGGTTTTGGTCAGTCCCATGCCCAAAGGTAACAGGTTTTTTATTCATTGCAATATTACGATGAATAAGTTTTTTACCGATCAAATCGCCACCTTCACTTTCGAGAAAACGTAAAAGGTTTCCGTGGCAATTTGCTTGCACCGCTCGTCATATTTGGCGGTTTCCTGGGGAGTACCATCAAAGGCTTTCGGATCGTCGTAGGGCGTCGCTACACGTACCGCTGCGCCTTTCACGATGGGACATGCCTTGTCGGCTTGTGAACACGTCATGATCGCCAGGAAATTGCTTTGGGGATTGCTGGCGTCATCGTATTTTTTAGAGAATGTTTTAATGGGTTCTACGCCAGACGCGTAATTGACGGCATAGGTTGGGTTTGGCCCTTCCGATACTTTGGCAATATCGAATCCCGCTCGTTTGCAAGCCGCGATCGCCCGCTCATTAAAGGCGCTGACTTCGGTTCCGCCAGAGAAGGTTTTCACCCTGGGCACGCCATAATAAGCTGCGGCTGTGGCTGCCCATAATTGACCAAAATGGCTGCGCCGGGAATTGTGGGTACAGATATAGGTTAATTGGGCAGGCTCTTTGGCGTTTACTTTGAGTTGAACAAACTCCGCAATTTTGTCTAATTCAGCCTTGCGGTCTTGCGGAATTTTTGAAAAACCCTGTTTGATGCTGTTGATATAGGTCACTAAAGGACCGTTCAATTCCGTTTTTTTATCGGGATCATTGCTCAAGAAGATGGTGGTTGTAATCAGTAAGCATATTGGTAATAGACTGAAAAGCTTCATAGCACAATTCATTATTATTCCCTACACGAAAATGGTTCTCATCGTAAAGTTACGATTAATTTACTATTAGTATGGGATTTGCGAGTAATCGCTCGCCAGACTATATATCTTATGTAGACCTATTTAAAGAAAGAAACCTAGTCATGACTTTCATAGCACTATTCCTGGGTACCGAATTTGATCGTCTATTAACGGCTTAATCATTCAAGTGTCTCCTTGAACGCCCTATTCTTGAGATGGAGACAGATATAGCCCAAGTAAAGTCTTTCATTATGAAATAAAGTCTCATAAAGTTATCTCATGAATCAAACCAAAAATCTTACATTTTAGCTGAGTTTGTGAGACTTATATTCAAACAAAATTACTTTTTTCGGCATTTTAGGCTCAACAGTAAGCGTTGCTATATTTGTTGGGCATGCTCTCTATCAAGTTTTATACTTGAGTTATTTTTCTAATTATAAATTTGTAATTAGAAAAATAATAAAACTGTGACATTACTTTTAATTGGGTGATTATGAATTAAATCTCTAAGCTACCTCTCCTCCTATTCGACAAATCCTTTAAAATTTCTCTGTCGTCATCTTTATTGACATTGGCACCTTTAAGTACTGACTCAACTGCAAAACTTATTGATTTTGTCCTTATTGGTTGATTGACCTGATTTCTGGCAAAAACCCGAGTTTCCTGTCTGTCTGCTTTACGAAGATTTTCAAATTCTGGTAGTTCATCTTTCCTCCCCTCTCCCCTATTAAGACGTTTGGTGTATTCTTTCATCGCTTGATACAACTCTTTCGAATAGCCGGTTTCAAGGGCTTTATTTCGTAGGTTAGTTACCGTCTTTTCGTTTAAATCGTACTTTTCCGCTAATTGATTGATGCGCTTTTCAAAATAGCGAACTTGATCTATATGGGTTCGCTCCTTAAGAGGTTTATCTTTGTGATAGTGGGTTTGTTTTTCGTACTTGAATTGTTTTTGAAACAACTCAGCACTGCTTCTTTGAAACTCAACGATATTGAATCGAGCCCTGCTAGTTCTAGGGTTTAGGGTGACTTTCTGTTCCTTATCCCGCGTTGAAACAACAATATGGACATGGGTTTGTATTCCCGATTTTTGGTCACCCCGCCTAACATCCCCTTCCCTTACCCCTTTATCATTCCATTGGTATTTTCGGGTTTTATGCACGATTCCATACCAAACTAAATCTTTCCCTTCTAGATCATTCCCTTTCTTGAGTTTAAAGTGTCTTGCGTAATTGTCCATTACCTGGCGGGTATATTCTTTTAAATCTTCTGAGTTATCCTTTATGTGAGCCAACTCATCACTTGATGGCGATATAACCATGGACACAAATTTGGTATCCTCCCGCTTTAATCCCTTCACATTTCCGTCTATTTGCCGCACTACTTCTTCCTTAGTCAGACCGTCATCTTCTTGGGAAAAATAGTAGGCTTCCTGATCCAACTCTTTCCCCTCGTGCTCAAAATAATTCACCAATCGCTCACAACTCCCTTTGTTATCGTAGTTGATCTCCCGGTTTTTTGTCGGCGGTAGAACTTTCGTTATCATCCAACACTCTGTTTACGACTTGCTTTCTTCTGAGCAAACAATTGGGCAGCTTTGGCTTTATATTTTTCTTGCTCCTGATCACTTAATCCTAAGCCTGCCAACAGTAAATCAATGAATATTTCCATTAGATTCAGCATGTCTACGCTAGTTTCCTCCAAGCCCTCTGTTCGATTTCTCAACTCATAAACATCCTGAACAAAGGGCATTAGATAGGTTCGTTCTTGTACCTGCATAAATGAAAAGACATTGTTCCGCAACTTCTTCACCTCTGCTACCACATCCTTCTCTTCACCCAACGACCTTGGATCAATATGGTTTTTTCGGAAGTATTCTAGTGCACTTTCTGTGTATGACTTCAACGTTAGTTTTTCAGGTTTTTTTAGCTTTCTACGTCTTGTGGTATCAGCTAATTTGTACTGATCCTGATATTCGCGGTTAGCATTTGCATTTAACTGCTCTACTTCCTCGATCATTACGTCATATACAGTTTCATCTATTGCAACTACTCTATTTGCCATTTTCTCGTACATTTTTAGCCATAGATATAAAAAAATCTATTATAACTAAAAGACTATCAATACTTTATTAATATAAATCATATTTTATAAAAAGCTATGCTTTTGATTTACAATGATTTATCTATGATAATATCATTCCTTCTTGCTAAAAAATACATGCTAAAAAATAGATGTATAGTTTCTTCCTATCTCTTACTACCGCGAAAATAAATGATAAAAATCTCATATTGTTAACAATGTAACACAAATAATTTATTTACTTTTCTACATTATATTTATTTAATTTTAAAACATAAAATATATAATATTTTATTAACAATGTTATGTATTATACATAGTACACAAATTAACATAAATCACATTCCATCACTAAAGTACCTGGTAGTATGATTTTCACACGATTCTTTCCATTTGTTCGTAATGTTACTTTGTCTATTACGCAGTAAAAATAAAATGTAATTAACATACATTGTTAACTCAGTAACTATACAGATTCTATAATTTTATACAATAGGTAACAATGTCAAATAATTACTTAAATAACTAAGTACATAATAAATTTGTATTGTTTGTATTGTTTGTATTGTTTGTATTGTTTGTATTGTTTGTATTGTTTGTATTGTTTGTATTGTTTGTATTGTTTGTATTGTTTGTATTATTTGTATTGTTTGAAATTGAGAAATTATTTGCATAATTAATTAATTTCCTAGTATGTTTTGTATATTTGTTAACAAATATACAAAGTAACATTTAAAACCAAATATGTATGAGAGTCATTTGCGCATCGACCATGAAGGGTGGGGCCGGTAAAACAGCAACAACCTGCTGGATCGCGAACGTGTTGGCTAAGCATAGTGACCAAAAGGTACTGGTTATTGACGCCGATAATCAGAAGTCAATAACTGACCTCCGACAGGAGGATAAGGAAATTGCTGAATCGGGTGGGGGAGGAGTAACCTTTGACTGGGATCTCAAAACGGCCACTCCCGAAGAAGCCCAGGCAATTATTGAGGAAGCTTATGAAAATGAAAGTTACGATCTCATTTTCATCGATATGCCCCGTATGACAGGCCTGGAAGATGATGCGATCATTGCTCTGTTAGCCATGTGTGACAGCTTTATCATCCCCATTAAACCAGCCAGGGCTGACGCCCTGGCGACTGGCCACTTTATGGCCACTATGGCTGAACTAAAAAAAATTAGACAGGACGAAGGCTATCCAACGTACGTCTATGCGTTTCACAACTTTTTCCGAAACATTAAGGAGAATACATATCTTCCTGAATTTGCCGAAGAAATTGGGATCCAGTTATTTCAATCAAAAATCAAGCTTAAAAAAATCTTCGAGAACTATAACACATATACCTCGCTGTTAGAAAGCCAAGAAGGCAGAGATGAGTTTTTGCCCTTTATCAAAGAGTTTTTAGAGAAGTATGAAATAGAAGCGGATCTGAACATTCCAACCACTAAATAAGACACCGATGGCAAAAAGCTTTGGATTAATCTCGAAAAGTGCTAGAAATAAAGCCGCCGAGCAAGGTACCAAAACACTTAATAACACAGACAGTACCGAGTCTTCTTCGGAAATAGAAGCAGTACCTATACAAAATGAATCAGCTCCTGAAGTTAAGGTACCAGCTGCTCACGTTCAAGACTCGAAGGAATCGGGCTCTAATACGCCAGTCGTTCCACCGGTGCAAGAAGCTGTGGCTGATGTGAAGTCACCAACTAACATGCCTGTCGTGAATTCTGTGGAGACTGAACCGGCCGTAACTGAATCGGCAGACAAGGGGAGCACGGTTAATAAAAGGGGCGCAAAATCAAAAAAGAAAATGGAGACACCAGCGCCATCGCCATTGAATGCAGCACGAGTATCAGCTAGGGCTCACAAGCTACTCAATATGATTAGTTCGCTGGAAAATAAAACCCAGAGTGCCATTATTGATGAACTGATTGTATTACACCCATTATATCCTAAGCTAAAAGCATTAGTCGAAGCGGTAGGGTAGGGGGATTAATCATCCTCCTTATCCACGTCACCTGCTGATTCATTCATTTCGCGAAGAATTATCTTAACAACAGCGGTAGGCGTTTTCTTAAGCATTTTCGCCAGGGTAACAATTTCTAAAATTGTGTATAACTCTGGGTTCTTTTTGCGTACCCTTATAGTGGCACGGTTATAATTCAAGACCTCTGCCAGGTCCTGCATAGTTATATTTGACTCTTTTATAAGGTCTGATAATTTTTTTGAATCAGACTTATCAGAATCTTTCATAGGTCGATTCCTCCGGTTTCTCGTAAAATAACAGCTAAGGGGCGATTATTAAAAATTGCAATAACTGATTTGTCTTTATACACTAATCAAGACACACTATTTTTAACAGTCAGATCTGAGATACCAGAATACACGAGGGTCTCATAATATATCATTTACTTTTGGTATGACCAAAAAAAGGGGATAATCTAAGATTTACTGTCATTTTGGCACAAACAGTTAGTGTATTCGAATCTTCTACTTTGAATTTGGACAAAATGCTAAAAGCTATAATAACTACATATATAGTTGCCGGAAGATTTTTTTTAGTAATTTAGGTAGTTTATAATAAATGGTTTTAGTAAAATATGAACATCTAAACATATTTTGTCTCTCTTTTTTTCCCCTTTGTTCTTTTTTTAGCAAGATTGTCAAATTTTTCTAAAAATTTCTAAAATTAGATAGATTAGGAATGACTTAATTAGTTGATTATTAGTATTTTACTAAAAGAAAAGCGACTAATGTACGAAGCTAAAGCGACTAATGTACGAAGCAATAACGACTAATGTACGAAGCTAAAGCGACTAATGTACGAAGCAATAACGACTTGTGTACGAATTAACTAGGCGAAAAACGACCAGGGTACGAAGCATATAGAACCCCCTTAAAAGCGACCAGAGTACGAAGCAATATGTCCTAATAACCTTTCAGCGAAAAGCGACCAGAGTACGAAGTAGAAGGCAAGTTCAACTTATTAGTTTATTACAATTTTTGTATCAATATAATACAATAATAGCTCCTCTACTAGTCCGTAAAACGGACAAAATTAGATCTAAATAAGCGTAATGGATGGCTCGCTAAGTCCTTAGAACCAATGATTTAACAAATGGTAGATTTTTCTACCATTTGTTAAATCAAGAAAACGACTCAGATACGAAGCAAAAGCGACTTGGCAACGAAGATCGATTTTAATAACATTCTGAGAGATAAGTAGTTGTAGTTACATCAATTTTGTACAATTCGATTTGGTAGTGCTTATTTTATTTCTAAATTGCGGATGTTTTTCCTGAAAACTTATTTTTATTCGCTATGTCGGATTCAACGGAAAATTTGATGGTGGTGCCCAGTAAGAAGCAAAAAAACAATTACCAGCCCAACCTGATAACTGAGTCTCGGCAGATGTTCACGGCTTTGGAGAAGAATATAGTCGTTATGATTATTAATCAGTTGACTATACGCTACTTTGAGAAAAGCCAGCCCTTGTTCCCTAATCAAAATGTTGAGTTCCTAATCCCGTTTGCTGAGCTCAGTAAGAGTAGAAACTACAGCGAAATTGAGCGGGCTGCAAAATCGTTGCAGCTAAAGCAACAGGGATTCGCCTTTACCAATGAAAAGGGTGAACGCTATTTTAAGTATATGATCCCTTTTCCACTGGTTGAGAACCTGATGAACAAGGGGAAGATGTGTTTAAAAATTACCATGTTCTCTGGCGCTGTACCTTACTACACTGAGCTAGGAAAAACATGGACAAGTTATGATTATGAAGTAATGCGCTCGTTAGGTTCCCTCTATTCAAAACGGGTATATGAAATTCTAATGAGTCACTACCGAAGCGATACTTTTACCTATGAGGTCGATCACTTGAGGCATATTCTTAACGTACCCGAAACGTTCAAGTATTTTGATTTTACACGTAAGTGCTTAGATGTAGCGTATAATGAAATCAAGGAGAAGACGGGCATTGAATTTACTTACGAACCGGTTAAGAAAGAGGGTAAACGGGTAACCCGCTTAAAGTTTACTAAAAAAACACCGCTAAGTCAGATTGAAAGCGAAGTAGATGCGAGCAGAGAATATATCCAGAAAATGCCCATTGGAGAAGCCGTTGCATTAGCGTGGCAATGGTTTGCAGGCTACACACTCAACGAGGCTCAGAAAGCAGCCATAACCGACAACTCTGATAAGTTAGAAACATTCCTGCGAATCCATACAGAGGTAGCTTCAGGAAAGCGGAAAAACGTTAAAAATGCTACGGCTTACATGGTAAAATCCCTTGGTATTGAAAACGTTAAAGTAAAAAAGAAAGAAACTACTCCCAAGTCGGCCACTCCACGTCGAACAGGTACACCTAAAGCAATTAGCTCAATCATTGGCACCATGAGTTTATTTCAATCCGAAGAATAAGAACAGCGGGGAAAAAAAGTGTAATTGTATGGCCAATCTAAGAAAATCTTATCCTATGAGCACATATAAAATCATAAGTTACACTGGGGTTTTGCTTATTCTGGTAAGTGGATGCAAAAAAGAGCCTGACCCAATTGCATTAAATAACCAAATCGAGTTAGGTGAAAATCCTGACCCAATTCAACGGGTATCAGGTACATACAATGCAGTATTCGTCGATGCGGGGTTTAAAGTAGGAGATGGCTTTAAAGCATATCAAGAAGGTAGCTACAGTCTTAGTCAGCCTGATGGAAGTATAAAAGGGGGAGGATATCAATTAACGGTGAAACCGGCTGGAGCGCAAACGGTAGCGGTTACGGTTGAAGGATCAAGCACCAATTTCGCCAAAGTGCCAAACCATACAATTGGTACCTACACAGTATATACCGTACAAAATGGTAGTACAACTGAATATCAATTACGAAAGGCAATGGCTGAACCCATTGCCTTATTAATAAAACGGTACGATGCTTTTAGCACCTTAACGAGTTATGAATATGACGTAGCTCTCAACTACTATTACAACAAAGCCACTGGGGATTTTCATTGGGGGAAACAAAATGAAATAGAGCCAGATCCATCATCCTGGTTCTATTTGAATGGAGATTCTTATACTGTGTACTTCAAAATGCTTCGTAAGGTGTCAAAGAGTTAAGGTTGATTGGGTAACTTACTTAGCATCATATTATAGAAGAAATCGCTACTACTTCAAAATAAAATCAGATAAAAAGAGCTTTTTGTAATTAGAAATTTCTAATTACAAAAAGCTTCCCTAATAGTTCTTGAACAAAAAAGTCGTATTGCTTCCGATAAAACCACGATTGCCATATGGGAGTGAAATGACAAGTATGCTGTGTTATTGGTACCGCAGCTCAATTAAAGACCAGTCGTCAATTAAGTACCCTTACCTTAAATTACAAAAACTCTACCCATACAAATAAAGTTGAACTTAGAAATACAACCTTAAAATGGAAACCGAAAAAGTCCTTATAAATCAGCCTACTAAGCCATCACCTACTGAAATCACTAAGCCACCTCGGCCCAAACGACTACGGATAAAAAAAGAACGGATTCATTCAAATACCTACGGTGTGAACTTGAAGTTGGGTTATTCTAATAATGTTATTCTCAAACGTTTACAGTCATAACACAAGCCATGTTATATTAAAAATGGATTCTTACTTAATCAAAGATCTTATTCCTATAGGCATTGACATTGGGACAGATGGGACTGTTGATAGTTACTATAGACTACCAACTCCCATGGTGTGGATTTTTCGAATTCCTCACCCAGATGACGTAGAGACTTACACTCAAGTGGAGACGATTGTAACGAAAGTAGCCGTAAGCCTCATACCGGCGTCTGCCGAAAAAAAGGCTACAGCATGGGTGGCTCCCCTGAATGAAGACGACGAACCCGATATTAACGGGGCTTTAGCCTTTGAGGGAGTCAATTCGTATGAGGGGATATTAGTCAAATTAGGATTTACTCCTGCTTTGCCAGCTAACTAACAAGTTAGCTACCCATATATTAATATTAATCAAAGGGAGGTTTTCGTGAACGGTTTTGCAGATGGATGGAATTAATATAAGCTATTCATTCATAATAATTTATTTGTTCAATAAATATCGTTAGTTAGCCTTTTATTGGACGAAATTGATTTGACTCATCCTAATTTGTGTTGACCGTTATCTGATCCTGAAATCGAATGATTGTGAAAGCACTATTGAATCCCCAAGTACACTCTAGGTGAGCAGGAGCACTAGTTTGTCTAACCGGTACGCCGGGTCATTGCTCCGAAACAATGTAAAAGCATTTCTGTAGAGGTTCAATTATACGCCCGAAAGCCCCTGAAGAATCACGAGACAATCCCAAAATTGGGGAAGGGTTAACAAGAAGCCCCCCTTTATTTTATACAAGGGTTTTATTGAACAGGGTTCAGTATATTCGTGGGTGGAAGCACCTTCGAGTAAGGCACCTAGATTAAAAACTGATTGGAATCCGCTTCAATTGGCTACGGTAGCCGGGTAGCCTAACTGCACTCATCGGATGAAAAAACGAAATATTATTGTGATGGGTGCATCGGCCGGTGGCATCGAGGCCTTTCAACAGCTTATGGTCGGCTTACCACCTGATCTGGACGCAGCCATCTTGATCGTCTGGCACATGGCTCCCACTGTTCATGGGGTACTACCCCAGCTTCTGAGCCGATTTACCACCATTCCCGTTGCTCATGCCTATGACAACGAGCCCATTCAGATGGGCCGCATTTACGTAGCGCCACCCGATCGTCATATGCTGGTTGACAATGACCACCTCCGCGTCACCCACGGGCCTAAGGAAAACCGCTTCCGGCCCGCCATTGACCCGCTATTTCGGTCAGCCGCCTATGCCTATGGCAACCGGGTCATGGGCGTGCTTTTATCCGGGGCGCTCGACGACGGAACGGCGGGCCTTTGGGTCATCAAGCACCGGGGTGGTCTGGCCCTGGTACAGGACCCCCTGGAAGCGCTCGTATCCGCCATGCCCGAGAATGCCATCCGCCAGGTAGCCATCGATTATGTGCTTCCCGTAGCTCAATTAGCTACGAAATTGGTCCAACTGGCTGGAGAACACGTTTCAGAACCTCCACCGGTTTCTAGGGAAGTGAATGAAAAAACGAACATGGAGATTCGCATCGCAGCCGACGAGACGGCCCTGGGAATGAATGTATTCGAGTATGGTCAACCCACTCACTATGCGTGTCCGGAGTGCCACGGCGTACTCACGCAAATTCAGGAGGGTCCGCTGGCCCGCTTTCGCTGCCATACCGGTCATGCCTACTCAGCTGATACGTTGCTGGCCGCCATCACGGAGCAAATCGAGGATAACCTCTACGGGGCTATTCGTGGGGTGGACGAAAGTGTGATGCTACTCAACCGGTTAGGCGACCAACTGGCCGATGCCAATCAGCCCAAACAGGCCGGTCTTTATTTCCAGAAAGCCCAGGAGACCCTCCGGCGCGGAGAACTCATTCGGCAGGCCATCCGGGCGCAGGAGCCATTGAGTCTTGAGCGTATCCAGCAGCAGGCGACCGATATAGCCGACCATGATCGGCTTCCGGAACTACGTACTTCTGATACACCACTCCTAACCCGACAAACGCAATCCAGTGAGTAAGAAAAAAACAGCCTCGAAAAAAACCGACAAGACCGTTCCGGTTCAGACCCTGATCGTTGGCATTGGCTGCTCAGCGGGGGGCGTGGAAGCACTGACCCAGTTTTTTGAGTTCGTTACCGCTGACTCAGGCCTGGCCTACGTCGTTATTCTACACCTCTCCCCCGATTATGACAGCCAGCTTACTCAGATCCTGCAGAGTGTGGCGAGCATTCCGGTCATTAAGGTGGCCGAACGGGTAACGGTTCTCGCCAATCACGTGTACGTAGTCCCCCCCGATAAGCACCTGCAAATGACCGATGGCGACATCCTCGTCTTACCGAATGCACGGATCGAAGACCGGCGGGCACCGGTGGATATTTTCTTGCGCACCCTGGCCGAGTCCCACGGCCCCCAGGCCGTCGCGGTGATCCTGTCGGGAACGGGGGCCAATGGTTCCATGGGCCTCAAGCGGATCAAGGAAGAGGGCGGGGCGGCTTTTGTCCAGAGCCCCCGCGAGGCTGCCTTCAACGAAATGCCGCGCCATGCCATTGCCACCGGGCTGGTGGATGACATTCTGCCCGTGGCCCAGATTCCGGCAAAGCTGCTGGCCTACGCCCAGAATCGGGATACCGTCGTCATCAGCCTGGAACCCCGGCCGGATGTGGAAAACCAGCAGCAGGCCCTGCGCGAGGTGTTCGCCCAACTCCGCCAGCGCACCGGCCACGACTTTGCCAATTACAAGCGCCCCACGCTGCTGCGACGGCTGGAGCGCCGGATCAACGTCCGCAACCTGCCGGGCCTGACTGAGTACGCAGCCTTTCTACGGGAGCATCCTGATGAAACCCAGTCCCTGCTCAACGATCTGCTGATCTCGGTCACTAACTTTTTTCGCGACAAACCCGTCTTTACCACCCTGGAGCAGCAGGTAATACCGCTGCTGACCCACGAAAAAAAGGGGGATAATACCCTGCGCATCTGGGTGGCCGGCTGTGCCACGGGTGAAGAAGCCTACTCGCTGGCCATGCTGTGCGCCGAGCGCACGATGGATGTGCTGGACGCACCCCACGTGCAGATTTTCGCCACCGACATTGATCAGGCCGCCATTGCCATTGCCCGCGAAGGGCTGTACACCATCAATGATGCTGCCGATGTATCGCCCGAGCGCCTGCGTCGCTTTTTTACCCCCGAAGGTGAGCAGTACCGAATCCGCCGGGAAATTCGGGAGATGGTCCTGTTTGCGTACCACAATGTGCTCAAAGACCCGCCTTTTTCCCGGCTGAACCTGGTGAGCTGTCGCAACCTGCTCATCTACCTGAATCAGGCCGCTCAGCAACGGGTGCTGGAAACCATCCATTTTGCCCTGAATCCCGGTGGTTACCTGTTGCTGGGCCTGGCCGAAACCACCGATGGCAGCAGCGATCTGTTTGCGCCGGTGAATCGGGAACACCACCTGTTCCAAAGTCGCTCCGTACCGACACGCACCTTTCCCGTGCCCGAATCGAGTGCGTTGCCGACCTCCCAGCGGGAATCCGTACCCGAACCGGCCCCCAGGGTGGACGAGCGCCCGAACGTACGGCTGAGCTACGGGGAGTTGCACCAGCGGTTACTGGAGCAGTATGCCCCCCCGTCGATTATTGTGAATGACGAATACGATATCCTGCACGTATCGGAACGGGCGGGGCGCTACCTCCAGATTGGCGGGGGCGAGCCGTCCAAAAATCTGCTGAAACTCATCCGGCCCGAATTGCGGCTGGAACTGCGCACGGCGTTCTACCAGGCCAGCCAGCAGCAAACGAATGTCGCGGTGCGCCAGCTTAAACTGCGCCTGGACGACCAGATCCACACGCTGACCCTCCACGTGCGTCCGGTCACTGGCGAAGGCGATTCGGCCCGGGGATTTATGCTGGTCCTCTTTGAACCCACGCCCGAGGAGGATGTCGAACCAGACCGGGTGCTCACCTCGGTTGAACCCGTTGCCCATCACCTGGAGGAAGAATTGATTCGGGCCAAAACGCAGTTACGGTCGGCCAACGAGCACCATGAATTACAGGCCGAAGAACTCAAAGCGACCAACGAAGAACTACAGGCTATCAACGAGGAACTGCGTTCGTCGGCCGAAGAGCTGGAAACCAGTAAGGAGGAGCTTCAGTCCATTAATGAAGAATTGACGACGGTTAACCAGGAACTGAAAGTAAAAGTGGAAGAGATTTCACTGGTGGGCGACAACCTGCAAAACCTGATTAACTCAACCGACATGGCCACCCTGTTTCTGGACCGCAGTTTACGGGTGAATTTGTTTACGCCGACCACGCGGGAAATCTTCAATCTGATCCCCACGGATTACGGGCGGCCACTGACCGACATCACCCACCGATTAGTCGATGCCCACCTGATGGGGGATATGGAACAGGTGCTGGCGACCCTCCAGCCCGTGGAACGGGAAGTGCGAACCACCGACAGGCGCGTATATCTGATGCGCGTGCTGCCTTACCGAACGACCGACGACCGCATCAATGGGATTGTGCTGACCTTCGTCGACATCACTCCGCGCAAGGCCGCTGAAGAAGCCAACTATTTTCTGGCGTCCATCATCGAATCATCCCAGGATTCGGTCATCACGCTCAATTTTGAAGGCGTTATCACGAGTTGGAACAAAGCGTCCGAAACCCTGTACGGCTACTCGGCCGCCGAAGCCATTGGGCAGTCGCTGGGGATGCTGACGCTGCCCCAGGGCCTGAGTGAAGTCCTGAATCTGGCGGAAAAAATCAAACAGTCGCAGCGGGTTGAAACGCACGAAACCGTTCGGATCACAAAGGACGGGCAGGAATTGGCCCTGGAAGTGGTGCTCTCCCCGGTGAAAAATCTGCAGGGGCAGGTCATCGGCGTGTCGAGTGTAGCCCGTAACATTACCCAGCGTAAGGCCGCCGAAGACGCCCTGCGCGAGTCGGAAAAACGGTTCCGGCTCACCATCGAAGCCGCTCGGATGGGCACCTGGGACTGGGACCTGGCAACCGACGAGATCATCTGGAATGAGCAGCACTTCCGGCTGTTTGGTATGGAACCCCAACCTAATCCCGTCAGCCCGAGCCTTTACTTTGCGCACGTGCATCCCAATGACCGGGAACGGATTGCCCGCCAGTTGCAGGAGGCCATTACCAGTCTGGGCGTGTTTGATGCGGAGTTCTGCGCCGTGCTGGACGACGGCTCGCAGCGGTGGATGAGCGGTTACGGACGCGTAGTGGAGGAAAGCGACGGTCACGCCCTCCATATGAGTGGCGTGATGTTCGACATTGATAAGCGCAAACGAGCCGAAGAGACCCTGCGGGAATCGGATCAACGGAAAGACGAGTTTTTGGCCATGCTGGCCCACGAACTGCGCAATCCTCTGGCTCCCGTCCGCAACACCCTGCAAATGCTGGGTCTGAGCGCCGGCCAGAACGAAACCATGCGCGCAGCCATCACCTTGATGAATCGCCAGGTCGATCATCTGGTTCGGCTGGTCGATGACTTACTGGACGTGAGCCGGATTAACCAGGGCAAGATTACCTTACGGCGGGAACCGCTCGATCTGAATACGCTGCTGCAGGAGGCCTCAGCGGCCGTGCAGCCTCTTTTTGAACAGCGCCGGATCGACGTATCGGTTTCCGCACCGAATGAGCCCATCTACGTACAGGGCGATACGACCCGGCTAACACAGGTTATCACTAATCTGCTCACCAACGGAGCTCGCTACACGCCCGAAGGCGGTCACGTCTGGGTCAAGCTAGACCAGGTGAGTCAGGGAGCGGACGTAATGGTCCGCCTGCGGGTTAGCGACAACGGTATCGGTCTGGCGGATGATCAGTTAGAGCGAATTTTCGAGCTGTTTGCACAAGTCGATAATTCCCCCGCCCGTTCGCAGGGCGGGTTGGGCCTGGGCCTGACGCTGGTTAAACGACTGGTTGAGCTGCACGGGGGGCGGGTGGAAGCCCGCAGCCCTGGGCTGGGACAGGGCAGTGAGTTTCTGGTTTACCTACCCGTTTTAGCCGGCATCAACGGGCACACGGACGCTCAACCGGTTCCTGCTGATTTAGCCACGCCGAAACAACGCATCCTGGTCGTGGATGATAATCAGGACGCGGCCGATTCGTTCGCCATGCTGCTGGAATTAAGCGGCTATACCGTTGCCGTACGCTACAGCGGTGAGCAGGCGATAGTGGCTGCCGAACAAGGGCAGCCGGAGGTGGTGCTGCTCGACATCGGAATGCCCGGTTTGAATGGCTATGAAACGGCCCGGCTGATTCGGCAACAGGCCTGGGGCCGCAGCCTGATCCTGATCGCCCTGACCGGATACGGGCAGGCTGACGACAAACGGCTAAGTCAGGAGGCTGGTTTTGATGGGCACCTGGTCAAACCCGTTGAGCTGGAGGCATTGGTTCAGTTGCTGGCTTCGATATCTCCGTCGAAAAGCCGTCCGACGTCCTAACCCTTATCGCGACTCTATTGACTGACTTATCTGATACAGCCATGACTAACTCAACCGAGGATAACAAGCGGCAATGCAGGCAATTAGCCGACTACCTGGTTACGCACCGGGAGACGGTCCTGAATCGGTGGCGGATGACGGACGCGCCGGAGAAAGACCTTCAGGAGCGCACCCATTTGTCAAATGAGAAGTTAGTCGATCACCTCCCGACCCTGCTGACTTTTTTTACGCAGGGTATTGCAGGCGAGCTTCAGGAAAGCGATCTGGTGGAAAGAGTCTGTCTCTATCAGATTCACCGCTGGCAACACGGCTATCCGCTAACGGATCTGCTGGCGGAGTTAGACAACTTTTATGACAGTTTAGATACAGAAATTCAGCACTTTCTGGAACGCTATCCCCAAACGCTCCCCGGCGTGATTGCCCAGGCGTATACGCAGCTACGTCAACTGGTAAAGACCGTCAACAAGAATTTGGCCCTGCCGGTTGATCAATTATGGCAAACAGGAGCCGACGAGCAGGTGAAAACACTTCAGGCCGAGCTTGCCCGTCTCCAACAGGGAAACCGCCAGCGCGTGGATCGTCTGCGTCAGGTTGTCCATGATCTGCACAGTTACCTGGGCATCATTAGCACGGTAACGAGCTTGTTACAGAAAGGGCCCACGGATGATGACCGAGTGAAATTTCTGGATATGATAAGCCGGAATATGAGCACGGCCAACCACCTGATTAATCAACTGCTGACTGATGCTCAAGACGAAGTAGACACGTCAAGAACGTAGCTCAACCCGGCGGCAGGGTGACCGTATGCAACCAATACTGACGCAGGGATTTCATATAAATCAGCCACTGGGCATGACTGGCTGGTTTGACAATGTAGGAATTGGCACCCAGCTCGTAGCCCCGCTGAATATCCGGTTGCCTGGCTGAATGGGTTAGTAACGTAATGGGAATTAAGCGATAAGGCGAATCGTTTCGTTTTATCTGTTCGATAATGCGTAAGCCATCGTCAGCGAGCGGCAGGTAAAGATCCAGCAAAATCAATCGGGGCAATTTCTGTTTAGCCTCCAGGCAGTGGTGAAGTTGGCTAAAAGCAGCTTCCCCGGTTGAAGCGATTAGCAAATCCACCTTCGGCATACACGCCTGTAGCACAGTCCGGATTAAATCGCACTGATCCGGATTATCATCGATGATGAGAATTTTAGTTCGCTGTACGTTACGCCGGGTCGAGGCCGGTAGCCGGTAGGGCTCATCCATGATCGGGTAGGTTTCGAACGGGCGTGCTTATAAAGTGTTCATTTGACTGACCCGACGATCAAATAATACTGATTAACAGGGCGGTAACGTATTGACCTCTCCAACATTAGATTGCAGCTGCCTTTGATAGACTTCGAAGACTGCTCGTTTATATTGACCCAATAAGCGTTTAAATTGCGGATAGGATAAGGCCGATTCAGGCAAGGTGACCCGGGGGTGTGTAAGCCACTCCGGCGGGGCTTGCTGAAGTTGTTTCCAGAATAGCCAGTCCTGGTCTGACAGCTGCTTTTTCAGGTAGTCGTCTTTGGCCTGCTCTGGAGCCGTCTGCACGTCGGGATATTGTTGGCGAAAGTGCTTAATCGCCTGTACAATGCGCCCGATAGCTGCTAATTCATCGATAGTTGAGTCCATAGGTTGTCTTAATTCATGGTATCGTTGATTCCCCGTCGAAAGGATTCATTTAGTAGATCGATTCAGCCGCTATCGGGGCGGTAATTCGCTGCGTCCGTCGACGTAAAAGCGCAGTGGCTTCAGCGTCGCTGGAAAAGGTGCCGTTTACATTGACCATATGCCCAACTAACGTATCGTAACGTTTACGCATCAATAGAAAAAAAACCTGACCGAAATCCAGACCATCAAAAATGATGGCCTGGTGTCTGGCATATTGATCGAGCGTTTTGAGGAAAAACGTGGGGTGCTCGCTCCAGTGCATAGCGGGCCGGATATGGTGACCAATGTGATAGCCATCATTCCAGCAATTTTTGTTATAAGCCACATTAATGCAGGTGATGCTGTTTTTATAGGCATTACCGGGGTCGTCTGCATCCACAAAGGCGTGTTGCGTCCAGTTGCCCAGCATTTCTACCAGGCGGTAGATCACCAGGGGAAGCAGAAAGACCACCACTGTAGCCCGCCAGTTTACAAAACAGAGCAGCACGCAGACCAGGCCAAAGGCCATTTCGCCGGTAAGAGCCCGGCTGGCCAGTTTGAGCCGATTTTTTCGGTGCAGATACGTCAGCAAATTCCGGACACCTATAACGAAAAAGCGCCCGAAATAGGCCAGAAAACTGCGCCAGCTATCCCGCTGGAAGACCATCGTGCTGCTGTCATCGTCCTCCAGATTATTCTCGGCGTGGTGCATCCCAATGTGATGACTAAAGTAGGTTTCGGGTGTATGACCAAAAAAAGGAGCCAGTACCCAGGGAATGTAGTAATTCATCCAGCCATACGGGGCTCTAAACAATTGCCGGTGGCTCGTACAGTGAAGCATCAACCCAAAAGGGCCTTTAATCCCGAAATTGCTCACCCCAAAGTGGAGGGCGGCCAGGCCCCACCACAGCCAGCCCGTTATAAACGGCATAAACAGTAAAACACTGATCGGAAGCAGACTGAAACTGACACGGATGATCAGGTACATGAAAGGTAAATCACGCTCATCCTTAATCAACCGGAGAAAGAACCTATCGATTCTCGAGTAGTTTTTCCCGGTAAAGACCGGATCATGGATCGGGTTTAATGGCTTCATCGTAACGTATGAGTAAAACTCAGCCACTTTACGGCGGTAGCTGACGGTATGCATATATCCCGATAAGTCGGGGAAAATCGGATTGGTGTTTAACTACTCCAGATTAGTAGTTCTGTTTTTCCACCGGTTATGCGACCATAGCCAGTACCTAGGCGCCTGGTTAATAATCCGTTCAAGGGCCTGGTAATACTGTCGGGTAATGGCCATCGATGCCGTCCGTCTGGCCTGCTCACAGAGCAGCCGAAAGGTAAATTGGTACTGAAACCGAGCCGTTTGACGAGCCTCAATATTCACCACGGCTGCATTGGACAACACCGCCATGCGTTCGGCGCCGATCTGCACTGCCGTATCCTGATGGAGAAATGGCAGATGGTATTTGGCACTTCCAGGGCCGGGACGCTGATCGGCAATCAGGAGCAGCAAGGGTAAATCATCGGGTCGTCGCAGTACGGTTAAGGCCTGTCGGTAAAAGCTTTGTTTAGGAATCATTCGCATACCCAGATGCGACCGTAAGCGAATCAGCACCTGATCGAGCCAGCGGTTTTTGAGGGGACTATAGGCTGTATAAACCGGGTAGTCGGTCAGTTGAGGTAGCTTGGCTAGGTATTCCCAATTTCCGTAATGCGACGCCAGCAGAACGACCGGACGATGAGCCTGGTGTAAAGCCGACAGCAAATGAGGATTCGTAAACCGGGCCAGGTGCGCCCGCTGGCGGGCCGAAGAGAAGAAGAATAAAAACGGTTCGACGCACAAATCACTCATGTGTCGATAATAGGCATTCGTCAGCTTCCTGTACTGCTGGATTGACTGGTCAGGAAAGGCGTTCGTCAGGTTGGAGACGATCAGCCCGTATCGGTACCGGAGTCCATACCGAAGTGTCACAAATACAAGTAGAGAAAAACCCTTCGCGATACAGATGAGCCAATTCCAGGTGAAAGCAGGAGTTTTGTAGGCAGTTGCCGTTGCGTTAACCATAACCCAAAGTTCACCCCTTCATCTGGCTTACCCTATGATTGTAAACTGGATGACCACGATGGCTATCAGTCGCCCTACTGACCAATGTCAGCCTATCACCTGATGTTTATCAAAATGTCAGTGTTTGAGCCGGGTTAATCGGTCAATGTCCAGTAGCGTAATCTGACTGCCCGATAGCTCCAGCATCCCTTCGGTCCGTAAATCACTCAGTACCCGGATGACGGTTTCCATCGACGCACCCACCAGTTGAGCCCAGCTCTCCCGCGATAACGTTATGGACGCAGATTGATTGGCGCCCGGCATGACCGTTTTACGCTGCGACTCGTCTGAATGAGCATAAAATTTCAGGTAAACCAGCAGCAGGGCTTCCGTTACCCGTTTACGGACGGGTTGATACGCCAGTTTGAGCAGGCGTTCGTCGCGCTGGCTTAGTTCACTGGCCAGCATACGCATGAAGTAGAGCCCTATATCGGGATGATTCGGTAAGAGAGTCAGGAATTCGTTTTGCGGAATCAGACAGATTTCCGCGTCCAGCAGCACTTCGGCGGATTCGTCATAGGAACTGTCCTGTAATAAGCCCGGCAAACCGACAAAATCACCTTCGCCCGCTAAGGCCGTGATGAATACGTTGGCGGAAGCGTCCGTTTTAAAACGCTTGACTTGCCCACTCCGGATATAGTAAAGATATACCGGCGTATCACCTTCCGCGTACAGAACTTGTTTTTTGGGGTAGCGAAGGGTCGTATACGGAAGTCCATCGGCCTGACGAAAGGCTTCCAGGAAATTGGTCAGTCCGGGCTGATCGATGGGCCGATGCGACAGTTCGGCTTTTTTAAGCCGAAGTTCGATGGCCGCCAACAGGTCAATGTCGTCGATGGGCTTGGTCAGGTAATCATCAGCCCCCAAACTCATGCCACTGCGGATATGTTCGGGGTCAATTTTTGCCGTCAGAAAAATAAAGGGGATTCGGGCCGTATTGGAATCTCTGGTCAGGATATGTAAAACGCCATAGCCATCTAATTCGGGCATCATAACGTCGCATAAAATTAAATCGGGACTGGTCGAGCGAGCGAGTGCCACACCCTGTCTGCCGTTTTCAGCCTGAACAACCGAATATTGAGCCAGTTTCAGTATCTCCGCGATGTTTTCGCGAACTTCCTGTTTGTCTTCGATGACCAGAATCGTTTTCATGCCCGCTCACTCAGTAACGGCAATTGGACCGTAAAGGTCGTTCCTTTGCCTGCCTCACTCGTAAAGCTAATGGAGCCCCCCAGCAAATCCACGTAGCGTTTGGCCAGATATAGCCCCAGGCCCACACCCTGAATATGAATGGCATTTCGGGCGCGAAAAAAGAGGGTAGACAACTTGCCTTTATCCGAATCGGGAATGCCGATTCCCTGGTCGGTTACGGTAAAAACAACCTGCCTGTTTTGAATCGTGCTGGTTAACTCAATGTTCGTACCCTCGGCGGAGTACTTACTGGCGTTGAGTAACAAATTAGACAGAATATTTTTCAGGAGCGGCCTATCCAGTTGAAGCCTCACGGGTACCGTGTGAGGCTGGTAATGAAATCGCTGCCGGGGTTTAGCCGTGGCTTGTATAGACGTAATCACTTCATGGCAAAACGCGGTAAGCTCCAGTTCCTGTGGATCACTGCGCAAGTCATGCTGATCAACCTGGCTGATCGCCAGAAAATCATTGAGCATCGTAGTTAGGCTGCTTACGGCGGTTTTAATCCGTTGCACATGGCGCTCCCGGTTACCGACCTCGTCTGATCCACTATAGCGACCTATGAGCGAAGCAGAGGATAAAATGGTCATCATGGGCGTACGAAATTCATGAGATGCCAGGTTTATAAAGGATGATTTTAATTCATTTAACTCACGTTCCTGCACTAATAGTCTGCCTTGTTCTATTTCTAACTGACGACGCTGTGCCACTACACCCTGTGCTTCCCCCAGGGCGGATTGAACCCGGCCAAGTTCCTGCCGGTAGTCGGCTATCTGCTGGAGCAGTTTCCGGTTCGTTTGTTCGAGTTGAGTCAGCGAGCGTTTAGCTTCTTGGCTCTCTTCAGGTTGTTTGGTAGGTAGGTTGTTCATCGTTTTAGTTGATAAAGGAACCGTTCATGTGGGACGTATCAAAACCCTAAATCGTGAGAAAGTGGTACGTTTATTTGTGGTAAACTTCCCTTTCATATTCCGGATAAACCTGGCGGCCATTTAACAAGTAACACAGGTATCAAAAAAGGCAGTGTTTCCAGACAAAGGTGATTATTACTAAACAAATATTGTATGATGACCATCAACTCCGGTTATGATGCCTGCCGAATGGCTATTAATTCGTAACTCTTACTACGTCTGGCCACTGATCAGTGCAAGCAGCTTTGCCCGTACAGACTCAATAGATTCTTTGTGTTGAATCGCTTCCAACAGGTCGGCCTGCTGTCGGTGTTCACTGATCGATAAGGGCTGATACGTAATATCCTGCACTAACAGAAGAACACCATCCCCGGATTTTAGGTAAAGCTGATCGTACAGACCAACCTCCCCAACTAATCGATACGCTTCCATAAATAAACCGGGCTGTCCTGAATGAACAACCTCGATTAACTGCGCCAGCACACCCGTTCCAACCACATCCGGGCTTAACGTCGTTAAAGGCAAACTCATTAAATCCTCTTCGGGATAGTTGGTCAGTGCCTGTTGCATTGTGTTGACTAATTGATACTGAAAGTCAATAATTTGACCCGTTACGTTGCGAAACGCCTGTAGTAAAGCAATTCCGATTGGAGCCGCATCGATCAGTGTTCGGATGGGATCGGTAATTAACCAGTCGGGAGAGAAAAGTTCATCTTGGGCATCGTCTGGCATGGGCTACTAAGATAGACGCATTGAATCATTAGGTTGAAAAACGCAAACGAAACCTGTCTAATACTGCCAGTATCCCTTCTGCAGGCTACTAAGTAAACAAAAAAAGCAGATTACGCCAATGATACAGGGCTGTTGAGGAAGCAGGAATACTCCTAACGCCAGCAGCACACCTACCTATTATAGACATTAATGGGTAGTCGGTGAAACAGGATCAGAAAAGCATTTCTGCTACGAATGACGAATCTGTCGTAGGGTTGTTAGTAAGGAAGAATTTTTAGGTAAGCCTTCCTGATGCGCTATCAATAAAATCTGCGAGAAAGAAAACGTGTCAGACTGGGGTAACTGAGCCTGTTTCCAGGCTTTGCGAATTGTATTAATTAAAATGGTTTCTGACTGAGATGGGGGTAGATTGGCGAGTAAAATAAGTCCCCAAAGTCGTGGAGCATGTTTATCATAGAATTTTGTAAAGGCTCGTGGTGAGGGTGCTGTAAACATTTCCATAGCCGTTGATCATACAGAACAAAGATTGCCTGATTCTTCTATCTGGCCTATGACCGATGACCACAGCTTTACCGATCCCCCTCAAACATTACCTTGACGGGCATCATATCGTTACCTGCTGTGCGTCAACTGTTTCAGAGTCTAAGATGGGAGGTTTGTTTATATCGAGCGTTTTGTGAGAAATATGGTTTAAATGGTGCTTGGTCTTCCAAAAGGTTTTATTAGTCCTAAGATCTAGGTGTCCTGAACCCTTGAAAGTGAGCCAGTGAAAAAAAGAGTAAAACACTTAAATTTCACTGGTAATTGGAAAGGGAAATGAAAGCAGGACGATTCTCAGAATCGCAGATCGTGGCGATTCTTAAACAACAGGACAACGGCCAGACCGTCGCCCAGATTACCCGCGAGCATGGCATTAGCGAGGCCACGTTTTATAATTGGCGAGCTAAATATGGCGGTATGCAGGTCTCTGAAGTGAAGCGCCTTAAAGAGTTGGAGGACGAGAACCGCCGACTCAAAAAGATGTACGCTGAGCTGAGTTTACAAAACGAAATCATCAAGGAAGCCCTGGCAAAAAAGTGGTGAGGCCCGCCGAGCGTCGAATAGTGGTCAAGTGGATGGTTGATCAGAAACAGATTAGTCAACGCAAAGCCTGTCGTTGGGTGGGCCTTAGCCGCAATGCAATGGCTGAGCCAGTAGTCATTAAAGACAAGGATAAAGCACTGGCAAGCCGGATCGAGCAATTGGCCCGGCGGTACAAACAGTGGGGCGTACTGAAGATTTACCGTCGGTTGCGCAAGCAGGGAGAGTTAGTTAACCATAAGCGAATTAGACGTTTGTACAGAAGCCTAGGTTTAAGCTTACGGCGAAAGACGAAGAAACGACTACCGGAGGCTGTGCGTCGTCCGCTGCCTAAAGCAACGGCTTGTAATCAATGCTGGTCGCTAGATTTCACCTCGGATAACTTGACGGGTGGTCGTAAGTTTCGCACCTTGAATGTGGTTGACGATTACAACCGAGAAGCTCTGGGCATCGAAGTGGATTATTCACTGCCAGCCCAGCGGGTAACCCGCTTATTAGATCGGCTGGTCGAGCAGTATGGTAAGCCAGAACGATTACGCAGTGATAATGGCCCTGAGTTTATTAGTCAAGCCTTGCAGGATTGGTGCTCGGGCAAGGAAATCGGTTTACATTGGATCGAACCGGGTAAACCGACTCAGAATGCCTACATCGAACGCTTCAATGGGACCTTTCGTCGAGAGGTTTTAGATGCTCACATTTTCACGAGCATCAGGCAGGTACGGCGATTGGTAGATGAGTGGCTGTTGGAATACAACACTGAACGGCCTCATCAAGCATTGAAGTTTATGACGCCGGTTGAATACCGACAGGCGGCTTAAATTCTAGTCAAAACTGGCTCATCGAACGGGGTAAGGACATAGGCTTTATATATCATGTTAGTTCTTATATCTCGCAAAGGCACTGTATTTAGTAGACTATAATTGATACCTTTTAATATATATCCTCTGATATCAGCCTTAGACACATAACCATTTTTTATCCGGTAGGTTATTCACCTTACGCAATATAGTAAGGGCTCAACGTTATGAAAGAGTTATTAATAGTATTGCATAACTGTCTCTTAATCAGAAATCTATTAGATAGATTCCACTACTTTTTTCTTACATATGGACACTCACTACCAGAAAGACACTCAACTTAGTTATGGTTTTCAACATCAAAAAACAGAAACATTCTCCCAAGTCTATAGTGCCTATGCTCAACCTGTTTACCGTTTGCTGGTTCGCTGGGTTAAAGACGAAACAGTAGCCCAAGATTTATTACAAGATACCTTTGTAAAAGCCTGGACAAAAAGTGATTCATTTAATCCCCAGCTTGGTAGTCTATTCACCTGGATTGTGACTATCGCAAAACGCTTGACACTGGACGAATTAAAGAGTAAGCAACTCCATTCAGTAGCGCATCAATACATATATGACCAATCAACAGCAAATGCGTTTCAAGGAATGCCAGAAGGAAATGCTGAGACATTTCCCTTGGCACGATTCCACGCTAAATATCGGAAAATCATTGAGTTGATCTATTTTAAATCGTATACTCATCAAGAGGTAGCTGACCAGCTTAGTTTACCACTTGGCACCGTTAAAACTCGGTATCGATTAGTGATGCAACAATTAAAAAAGCACTATAGTAACGATATAAATCAGTTCTATTGCTAGCAAAGCTCACTTCATGTATGGCTAAGAAAAAACCGGCTCAAATGGGCCGGTTCTTTTTCTGTAATACATTTTTGAGTCTAAAGCCAGTTCCTAGTCGCTGGCCACATAAATGCTACTGTTACCCAACTATAAATGGACCTGCAATAGCCAGCACTTGTTCTTTAGTCAGGGGTTCATCGAAGGCTTCGGTAACCCGATCCATGCTGATACCCATACCTGACACTAAAGTAGATACATTGACGCCACCCTGCATGACGTTTTCTTCACCAGCGTAAATAGCCGCAGGTAATCCACCAGCGCCGGCAGCGGTGATATACGCTTTCTGGCCAACTCCATTGATCTGAGCACGCAGATAACGGATGCGAGCTGCATGGCGCGCTTCGACCGAATGAATCTGCAAAGCTGTCGTCAGCACGGCAGGAAATGGAATTAGACGACCAGCCTGACCTTTATAGGCACGAACACCAGTATCCTCAAAAGCTTGAGCAACCGCGTAATTCGTCACAACATTGGTGAATACATCTGGAAATGCTCCTTTGGCAGTAAAGTCAAACGTGGGCTTGGCAACAGCCGCACTACCTAGTGCAGATCGCAGTAAGGCAACGTGCGCATTCTCATGTTTGGCAATTTGCTGATAGTAGGGCAGGGCAGCCGTCGGAATGATACCGGAGCTAATACTACGATTGTAAAATTCAGCTTCCAGGTATTCAAGCGTTAGGGCAAAGTTAAGGATTTCAACGACCACGTTGCTCTGCGCATAGGTCTTGTTAACTACCGCAGCAAACGCCATTGGTGCTACACCTGCTGCAGCCTTCTTGAGAAAACTGCCGAATACGTGTCGACGAGAGACGTGCTCTATACGCTCATACACATCAGCATCTACCTGCTCAATTTCATTCAAAATATTTTGTAAATTCATGATTGTTAGCGTTTAGAGGTTATACTTTACGAGCTGCCATCATGCCATTGACGGTTTCTTTGATGTAAGGAGCTACTAATTGCAGCACCTCGCCCGGTACACGGATTTCTTCCAGACCTGATTGGGGGAAGATCACATCATCACCGGCGAACGTAGTACCTTGTGGTTCAATCAACGTGGCGATCAGCGATGCATGACGCGCTTCGACCGAGACAATTTTTCCGGCCAGTAGCAGATAATCAGCGTTCATAATATATTGGGCCGCTCCATTATAGGCCGATACACCCACATTTTCGTATAACCGAGCCACCGCCAATACGTTCGCCCGACTACTAAAGTTGATGCTGCTAAAGTCAGGGGTCAGCCCAGGAATAGCCGCGCTACCCAAAGCAGCCTTAAAAAATTCACGGTGAACAATTTCGTGATCCCGAATCTCGGTTAGAATCATCCGCTCGGCGTCAGTCATGTTGGTGTAGGGCGTCGCAATCACCTGGGTGTAATAGGCCGCTTCTAACTGCTCGAGCGCATAAGCGTAGTTTAGTACACCAACATCGTTAACACCTACATCACCAAGGTCAACGGTATTAAAGCCAGCGCGGGCTGAGCCGGGGCTGGATGGATCAAATACTTGATCGTGACAGGCACTCAGGGCAACACCAGCGGCTGCAGTAGCCCCGATATACCGCAGAAATAGCCGACGTCCCAAGGCCGCCGATGCCTTACCGGACAGGCCCATTAGTGCCTTGGTCTGGTCATTGGGTTGATTTTCCATTAATGAGTACGTAAGATTAGTGAATCCATCCTCGAAAATCGAAGCAGAGTTCCACACATACGCAAGGGTTTTAAAATTGGATTTATGAAAAAAAATATTATATAAAAAAAAGTGCATTTCTATTAATTTCAATAATTGGATACATATATAACTTGGTAGTAAGATGTTTGGTGATAAATCCATCCATCAAGAATGATCGTAGGTTCATGGAAATTAATCAACATATACACTCGACCATGAAAACAATAACTCATCTTTTCGACCGATTCGACCGGTTGGATACCGCCATCAATGGCTGGTTAGTCGCTCATAGTATCTCCTTACTGCGAATCTCTTTAGGGCTGGTTTTTCTGGGATTCGGGATATTAAAGTTTTTTCCAGGCATCAGCCCGATTGAGGATTTGGCAACCCGGACTACCACCATCCTTACCCTTGGTATGCTAAGAGGACACGGCGCTATGGATTTCGTGGCTGGTCTGGAGTGTATTATAGGAATTTGCTTTATTTCGGGTCGCTTCCTTCGGGTGGGTGTTTGGTTAATGGCGGCTCAAATGATCGGGGCTATGTCTCCGCTTCTCCTCTTTCCGGGAGAGCTTTTTTCTGGACCTCACCATGCCCCCACGCTAGCTGCTCAATATATTATCAAGGATATTATTTTGGTGGCAGCCGGGATGATTGTCGCCTCGACTTGGACTGGCGCTCGAATTGTAGCCAGATCTCAAAGCTTACGCAGTAGCCTAAGTCGACGAGTGCCTAGGGTGCACCGTAGTTTGGACTTTTTAAAGTCGACTCTATAGTGAGTAGAGCAGCTATATACAACTAGACCGTGAGAGAAGGCGGGCTGACTTTGCGAATCGCTCAAACAACCTTAAAGTACCCTTTCACGAAACGCCCCAATTTTGAGGCAGTACCGTAAGCCTCTGTCTCACATGGGAGCATTTTTTTGAGACGGAACATATACGAATATTAGGCTAGAGTTATTCGTTTTATAGGTTTAATAGCTACCCAACTCAAGTAGCAGCCTACGGTGTGTCTTATCCTGAATTTTATTTGGACGTTTTTCTGAACGGTGGCCGAGTAGGAGGGAAGGTGCTTGAAATGGCCTTTTTGCGTTCAGAAAAACCGTTCAATTAAATAGTGCAGCATGTTTGACGAAGTAGGGATTTATCTGAACGATTTTGGTTGACTGGAACGCCTTACTAAGGCAACGATTTTCCCGATTTTTAAAATAATAAATTCAGCTTCTGAAATAAAATTTAAATTATTTACAACTGTCTCTATCATTTTAAGTCATTGTTGTTTTAAAAAAGTTTTAACGACGTGAGACTGCTCGCTAAACTGTGTCACAGGTGAATAAAGGGAATAAAAACTCTAACTTTCACTACTATGACCAACGAGTTTGATTTTGAAGCCTTCAAA
>NZ_BAAGZL010000010.1:0-162893 GCF_054778555.1 Spirosoma flavus | reverse complement strand
TCAATCACTGGGCGGCTTGGCACCAGCAACATATGCCAAGCAAGGGGAAGATGAAAAAGTCTAAATGCTTGCTGTCCTAATTGGGGTAAGGCTACACTATTGCAATAATCAGTCGTTTCTCCTTGATGCCGGTCGTTTTGCTGATGGGGGCGAGCTGGCTTAGCCCTCCGTTACAGAACCTTGTTACTTTAGATCCGGTCTTCGTCATACAGGATCAATTAGTACAGTACGTTTTCACCCTATCAAAAGGAAAGATAAAAAACGCGCGTTTATAGTTACTGATTACAGATCTAATTTTTACCGGCATACGTCTAAACGCCCAATCTAACACGTTACTGGTTTACGACCGTGTAAGCCATGATTACCCAAAAGCCTCAAAGGGCAAACAAATGCATATTTCCTGATACCTGCCGTGGGTTATCAGTGGAACGAGCACTGGACCGCTGGGGTCAATCTTGCCCGGAGTGGGACGAAGGAGTCTGTAAACAGTTCCAGCGTCGCGGTTGGTCCATTTGCCCCTAGTGGGAAACGAAGCTAGTGATTAAATCCAGAGCGATTGCCAACAAAAACGGTCAGGCCATAATGAAACAAGAACAGTCGCTCCAAAAGGGAACGGACAAATTCCCCGGATGCGCATTGTATAGATTCCGCTAGGCCACTTTCAGCACATAAGCCATCTCTTTTTTCGTCAGGCCATTCAACCATTCAAGAACGCGACGGGGTCAATAAACTGACGGGGTAACGCTGGGGGCCTATATAATGAGATCAAGCGTGGGAAATCTCAAACCTAAACCAGACCGAGTGATTGCTGGTGATACGATTTAGCCACCAACCAGGATAAACAAATTGACCAAATTTAGCGTTGGCATGCATTGAGCTGCCAGGTAAAGCTTATAGGAACACCTAATGAGTAGAGTATAAGGCACTTCTGAAAAACAATTCCTTACGACAAGCCATGAGGATCCGTATGCCAGGGCTTTGAGAGAGGCATTCAAGAGAGATGGCCTAAAACAGGTAGCTGGATAGATACACTACGGCCTGTCATCGGTTTATACTTGTCGATGCGGCCTCAATCAGGTAGCTGTAGACACATGCGGGAGCAGTTTTGCTAACCGTCTGCTTTATTCAACAGTTAATTACCGCTAAACATGGCTTTTTTGGCTTCGGGCGGCAATTGCTGAAGTAGGGTAGATAAATAAGAATGGACTTTTAGAATCGTTGAAGCCAAGTCGTTGGGACAGGGACCTTCTGAGCAGGTGGCCGCTGCACGTAGCGTCACCTAGGCTATAGCGAAGACTGCCGTTAGCAGCTCAGCTTCCTTCTTGTGCCCCAGTATATAAAACCGGAGAATGGATTTCTTCATCTCCTGAATAGCCAGAAGGAGCTTTGCATCTGCGGAGTGCCCATTCATTAGATAATTTATTAAGTTAAGTGAGTACGTCACGTGTTTCAATCTGATTGAGGCTTATATATTATCATTAGGTTACATATAATTCTATATTTAATTCCTTTTTGGTTTGATTATGCTATAAAATCACCTCGTTGTCAGGTATCCAAAACCATTCCCAAACAGGGTTTTCAATATAAAATAACCACCAGTTTGCGAAAGCAGCTTACAGTCGTTTTTAATCTGTTTATCGGCTTAATACACGAATCGAAGTGGGCATGCCCTGGCGTAATTACCCCCCCCTTCACAATGAGGATTTAGCGGAAACAGGCACCGCTGTGAGGCCAAACCCAATCGGGCAGATATCGTATCCGCTGAGTCTGAAAAATGTCGATTCACCTACCAGATTACCCCATTCGTTTGTCTTTGCGGCAAAAGGCGATCACACAATTTCTCATGGGTTAGGGACGATGTCCAGGCGACTAGGATTTGTCAGGTTATGAACAGACATTTCCTGCTAGCCCGCCTGCAGGCTTACCATATCGTCGATGAAGGCATCGATCATCGACTTGGACAGGCCCGGGATACAGACGATATGAGCCTGATGGCCCTGTGAAGCGAACTGCCATTTACGGCAAATGGATTCTGCCGGTCTAGGAAAGACAACCGTGATGGATTACTTATTTCGCCAGGCAGCTATTCCGTTCCGTTGTAGTTTATCTTCCGTATACGCAGCCAGCGAAAGACATTCCCTTATTCTAGTGAGCAATCCTTCTTTTTTGAGCTGTTTAAGGGCATACCACAGAAACACGGGAGTAATGCCGTTTCTTGAACCCAAAATTGTGGTATCCATTGCCCCAATATAGCTGATATGCCTACCCACGCGCTGGGGATGTTCTTTCCGGACGATAACGACCCCGCAGGGAATGGGCGAACCAATAAATTTGTGACCACTGCACGAAAGGCTGTCGATACCGCCCGTAAAGTCGAACGTGGGGTTCTTATCCAGTAAGGGTAGGTAGATCCCTGAGAGGGCAGCATCACAATGGATATAGGCCTGCTGCACACCTAGCTCCTGGAAGATGTGCCGAATGGTAGGAACATCGTCCTTCGCTTCGGTCATCGTCGTACCAATATTGGCTAATAGGATCACCGGTCGATCCTGATTTTGCTGAATAGCTGACGTTAACGCCGTGTAATCGATTTCACCATTGGCTGTACTGGCAATCTGAACAGCCGTCATATTCAGCACACGGGCGCTTTTTGCTACACTGTAATGCGTGGCCGCAGAATAATAAAGAATTCCCTGTGGGTAGCGTTCGCGGGCCATATATAAGCCGTAAAGATTTCCTTCACTGCCACCACTGGTGACGTAGCCGGAGAAAGAATCCCGGGGAGCCCGAAACAGCTCCGCAAAAAATTCGATCACTTCTAGTTCAATAGCCAGGGAATTGATCCCATAGTTGCTGCCCACAAACGGATCACCCAGGTTAAGCATGGCATAATCCAGCAGCGGATACAAGGCCCGATAATCAAAGTGGGTGGCCAGAGGATAGCCAATAGATGTCTTCGCTTTCTGGGCAAGCTGGTGTATAAAAGTGGTTAATTGATCCTGATCTTGAATGGTCATCATAGGTTACCAACGGAGCTGGCTTAACCAGGCGGTGCGTAACGGCCTGGTTAGCTAATTGGGGTAAGTACATGAGACTGAAGCAGGCCGTCAATGATTCATCCGAACCACATCAACGAGCTGTTAAGTACTATCAATGTCCTTATGTAGCGTATGAACGAGCAGAGCGGCCGAAAGGAAACGGTTACTGATTAGGGTATTAAAATGAGGCAGGCATCTATTAAAGTAAACCTGAAGCGAAGGGGTTAGAAAATCAGCATGACAACCAACGATTCAGTTGATGCAATTCATTACAAGAAACATTGCCTGAACGCCTGGTTGTTTTTTGACAGATGCTGTCGGTTAACGTATTATTGCCGGTCTTTCCAATGGCCAGGAGGTAGGTTAAACTGTTGGAACTGTGCCGTCAAGTGTAACTGCATGATCTGTTCAGCTACGTACCGACCGTGACTGGGCCGTTCAATCCGATGTTCAATGGCAAACAGCAACAGACGTCGCTGGTAATCCCGGATACTTTCGCCGGCCTTTTGTAAGGCCAGGTAACGATCAGTTGGCATAGCAAACGGGCAATGCCCGGGTTAAAGTCGAACCTCTCCAGGTACGTTGCAGTCGTCCGTGGCATAAGGGTGTTTTTTAATCGGATAAAGGCCAATATGCCTAACTGATTAAGCTAACACCTAAAAATTACGGATAGACATGTACTGTATTTGAGCCAGCTGACGAATTAAAACACCCGGCACATTCCCAGGAGCCTTTAAGTTGACTTCGTCTGTGTATCCGAAGCGGCTTATCACAATGTACTATAGACACACAAAGGGGAATTTAGTCTCGCCTGAAACACAAAAATTTGGCGTTAACCTGGTAGTTTAACTGATCGTCGATGCTGATTCCGTCTATCTTGGTGAAAGTTAAGGCCGACTTTCGGCTAGAGGCATTGGTCACGAAGAGCCTAGTTACTCTCATTTTTGCTTTGGTTACGTCCCAGCGGATTACTGAAAGCGTTTGATTATAAAATAGATAGAGAACAAACAGGCCACCCAAAAAAAGAGAGCCAAGCAGGTACAGATGGGAACGAGGTGTCCCAAAGCGAAAAAACCAAGCGTAGCTAAGGAATTAATGGAAGGTCTGGATCACTCTTGTTAAGAAAAACAGTCACCCAACGGCTGCCGAACAGGCGGCTGAGCGCGCGATCTGTCCTAGAAAAAGGTTTTCGGTAGGCTCCAATTGCACGCTTAGGCAAAATGTGGACGACTGCCGACCACTCATCGCCAGACTCATGAATGGCCTACAGTCGGAAAGGAAGTAACATGGGCTTAGTTTATCAACAGAACAGGGCTACTCCGTTACGAACAACCAATTGGTACGAGTCGGTTTTTAAACTACAACGTGTCCGACAGGGTAGCCAAGGAAGCCGTTCATGGATCATCAATCGTTTGCTCAAATAACTAGTTGAGGTCATTAAACAACCCATTAATATAGTTTAGGCGAGTCTTTTAGGTGGTTAACCCGTCTTAGGTACTTCACCATATCGAGACGTTTATGAAAAAATTAGTTGTGTTAATCGCTATGCTGGTCACAGGGCTGGCGCAGGCTCAGGAGTACAAGCCTTTTAAAATAAATTTGTCCGTCGGCTATGCCAATCCGGCCGGACTGGGCGTAAAGGGCGGTGTCTTGATTGGAATTGAGCCCAAATACAACATCAGCCCCAGGATCGAACTGGGGCTTCGGCTGGAGTCAGCCCTGATGATACGGGGGGTCGAGTGGGACAAAAACAATCAGGCATCTGATGGCGTGGTCTCGGGTGTTGGTTCAACCCTGCTTACGGGTAATTACCTGTTTGGTCCCTTTGGCGATTCCCGCTTCCGTCCATTTGTCGGCATTGGTGCAGGCGTGTTCCATATTGCTTCGGGGGGTAAGGTCGCCATTTTTGAAAACCAGACTAACGTGGAACTGCCCCTTACCCAGTACACCACGATTGGGGGAATGGTGCGAGCGGGCCTTAAGGTAGGCCATTTTGTGGTGAGCATCGAGCATAACGCTGTGCCGAGCCACACGTATACGCTGCCAAACGTACCCACCGTTTATACGACCAAAAGTGGCTACACCGGCTTTCGGCTGGGCTTCGATCTGGGCGGAGGACGAAAATAAAACCTACCAAACCGGTTGATCAGTTCAGTTTATTCCTATCCAGCTGTGTTGCTTCTGGCTGAAGTTTCACAGCTGGATAGGTTGATAAATGACGTTTGCTGCCGAGCGTACCCGTGGGTCAGTGAGTTGAACAGGAAATAGCCCCGTTGCCGCTCGATAAAGGCAGTAAGCGATATGCACCTCCTTCCCCACCGGTTTGCCACCGACCACAAACGGACCACTTAACATTCTTTCCGCCAACTATTTAGAAAAAGCAAGAAGCCCGCTTGATTGGCTTCTATTTTTTACAATTCCGGGCATGAGGAGCGCATTCGAAAAACTCATGTCTCAAGTTGCCTACCTTATAAACAACAAAAAACTACCATGTATTGGCCAACCAACTCCATTCAACTCAACAAACGAATTAAACACTTATCGGATGAACAATTGGTACGCTGGTTTCAGCAAACCCAGCCAGCCGAGTGTTTCGAGATGCTCTACCAGCGCTACGTCCAAAAGGTCTATCGGCATTGTTTGAAGATGACGCAGGACAGTGACGATGCTCAGGATATGACGCAGGATATTTTTTTAAAAGTATTTATCAAACTGTACTCTTTTCAGCACCGCTCCAGCTTTTCGACCTGGTTATACACCATTTCCCATAATTACTGCATTACCCAGCTAAAAGCCAGGCGGCTTTCCGTTGAAGTCATCACCGAACAACTACGTGAGCAGACGCCCCAGGAAGAAACGGGCGACTATGTTTTTGAGCAACAGCGCCGAGTATTGAAAAAGATACCCAAATTTGAGCTAACTCTCCTTCAACTCAAGTATGAGCAGAACCGGTCCATTAAGGAGATTGGGGAACACTTTCAGCTGAGTGAATCGGCTGTGAAAATGCGATTAACCCGTGCCCGCAAACGCGTGAACCAGCTGTACAGGGTTCATAATATCGACGAGGGATGAATACAGCATACACAAAGCGAAGCTTAACCAGCAGGCCTAATCGGATAAGGGGCTACAGGACGATTAATTCGGTCCTGTTTTATTCGAGAAAAAGGTGAGTCAAAGAAGCTACGTATACCTACAACTGGCTGGCCGTTTGTCAGAATCCGCAGCCGAATACCCCTCCGCGCGTTGACCAGCAGCTGACTAATCAGACCACTCGAGTGGGTCAAGGCTTCGGCTATACCCTGCCGCAGAATGCGTTCACCGACAATGAATCGCCCCAAAGCCTGACGATATCGGTGAGTGGTTTACCGGCGGGGCTTAGCTTTACAGCACCTGCACAAATTGGGGGTGTACCGACAGTAGCCGGAACAAGTTCGGTGACCGTAACGGCTACCGATCCCGGCGGGCTCACGGTGGCGGCAACCATTGTGATTACGGTGGTGGACACTTCGGCAGCTAACACACCACCGATTGTGGCCAATCCAGTGCCTGACCAGCTTGCGTCCCAGGGCCAGCCGTATTCCCTGAGTCTGGCCAACACGTTCTCCGATGCTCAGACGCCGCAGGCACTGACGCTGGTAGGTACCACAATCTCAGGTACGCCGTCGCAAACCGGTACGTCGACCATTACCCTGACAGCGACTGATCCGGGTGGACTCACGGTAACAACCAGCTTTAGCCTCACGCTACAGGCGGCTTCGGCCAGTGGGCCTTTTGCCATCACCAGCGTGAGTCCGATTACCTGTAATCAGATTGCGGCTAACCGCTACGACATCAGCTTCACTCCGCGCTATAGTGGCCTTAACGGACAAACCGTTACGTTCTGGGTGGCCGATGAGTTGGCACCGACTACTGCGCCGGGGCCTTACAGTCTGCAACTTTATAACGACAAGCCGACGATCGTGCTGAAAGCCTCCCAGGCGGGTAGTCCGGGAGAAGTTATGTTTACCTACAACTGGATCAGTTTCTGTCAGAATCCGCAGCCGAATACGCCCCCTCGGGTCAATCAACCGCTGACTGATCAGGTGGCCAAAGTGGGGCAGGAATTTGGCTATACGATTCCTCAACTCACCTTCACTGACAACGAATCGTCCCAAAGTCTTTTGTTGAGTGTGCGTGGGTTACCAGCGGGTATGAGCTTCTATCCGCCAACGCAGATTGGGGGTGTTCCCAGTGTAACGGGTACCAGCTCGGTAACGGTAACCGCGACGGATCCGCAGGGTTTGACGGTGAGCAACACCTTTACGCTACGTGTGATTGATCCGAACAACTGCCGGACAACTGGAGCCATCACTTCGGTAAAAGCAGGAAATTGGGATGATCCGGGGGTTTGGTCGTGTGGCGTAGTACCCGGTCCTGCTGACGTAGTGCAGTTGAACCACGTAGTGAATTTGCCGGCCAGCTACGTAGCCCCGATCAAAACGCTACGTTACGGAACCGGTGGCAGGCTAACGTATCAGATCGAGGCACGATTGCGGCTGGGCTTTTGAGCTATTTACAAGGCACTTTGGTAAGCGTATCGTAAATATTCCCGGCAAGATAAGTGTCCCTACTTTCAACTGAATGATCGATGAAATTAAAACGAAGTATCTGGGACTTATACCAGGTGCCCCGACGAATAGTTATCATCTGAGTCTTGGTCAGGGTTGTAGCGACGCTGTTTTTTGGCCGATTGGCGCATTAAAATTATACCTAAAAACGGACAGTACCTGACCAAACCTCTGTTTTCTGTTTAGCGACCAATCGGTATTGATTTTCACGCCCCGTTTGCACTACGGACCGCCAGTTCTCGCCCACTTGGGCCATCCAGACTAAGTTAATCACTAGTTATGCCAGGGGCGATTTAGGACAGGCTAGAGGCCTAGGTGATCTCTTTTTGTCCAACACGTAGATCCTTATCGGCAAGTCACCCTGGAGTACTACCCTATCGCTGGGCTTAAAACTCCCATGACCTATCAAAGTAGTCTCGGCAAAGGGGATCTCATTGGGGGTGTATCGGTAACAATGCACTTTCGGGTACATTAAGCGTTACAGAAACTTTCAGCGAACCTCCCTGTGAAACGCGGATGTATGTCAACAATACGGATTGGGCCAATCCACGAACCCATCGTTTGTGATTATTTCGGCAACACCACCCGGGTTTATGACCCATAAATTACCCCCAACTGGAATTACGCACGTATTGTTATCGTGTGCAAACCAGTTTACTGGGGTAAGCCCCTGGCAATTACAAGCGACCTACGCCTACCTAACACGTTAACAATCCGAGGAGGCTCGCCCATAGTGGTAAAGTTGCTAGAGAAGCAATATTTAAATCTTTGATAAAAATTATCATGCTCTAAGGAATAAGCTAATCTACATAAAACGGTAGAAGTGGCCATGGCTTTAAGCCAGATCGGGGCTTATTGTAAAGGAAACGAGATCTTCTTAGGAATACCCAATCCAACGGTACGAGTTTATGGACTGTTTAGTTGACCTTTTATACAGTCATTTATTCTGAACGTGAGTTGATTATTAAATAATATAAAACATAAATCCAACTTAAGACACCATAAATAACTGCCCATAATACCGATTTATTTTTAGTCCAGGATATCGCTACTGCTATTGCCGAGCCTAACCCGATTCCATTATTAACAACCGTTTGCTGGACTGACCCAATTGGTTGAGCAAAGCTAGATGTTACGCAAACACCTATTAGAATAAAAACGAGTATAACAGGTACCTTTACCATAAAAACTTCGGTTAAACTAAAGAATAAAGGGTATTGATATTAGACGAGTCTATAGTAAAAAAGTATTGCTTTCTCTAGTTTTTTCATCAACAAAGAGTTGTGAGCGAACAGACTTTGCCAGTACAAGTCACTGGAATGAGGTCCTCTCAAGTACTGAATCACTCAAAGATTGAGGATCGGACTTTCTTGAACTTACTTCATGTTGAATAAAGAACAGGCTGCCAAGCTTGTCCTTTATTCAACATGAAGTTGGTCTTTTCTAGTTAGTCGAGTTGACTGAGGCGTCAGGGAGTGTGCACCTGAAATCCTACTTATCCCTTCTGATCCTACCACCCTGCAAAAACAGAGGGTGATAGCAGCTAATGAATTTCTGAGTATTTGTGATGGCACTGGCCACCCGGCGTCTCTCGACGGGTTATGACAGTGGCTACTATTGGGAAGATGTCCAACGAGCCCTTCGTATTGCTGTTGGTTTAGAGAAGTGGCTCGACTAAGACTTTGCAAATCAACTGATAAATAACTTTTATTGCCTATTTTTATTGTTCTGTTTTGTAACATTTTCACAACGCTACTCCGAAAAGGCTACAAACTCGAATCTCATCTAATTTTACATTTTCTAAACGGTGGTGGCTGTTGCACAACTCCAACTTACTATCTAGCCAAGTAGTATCTAGAGCTGATTTGCCTGAGTTTTTCGACCAAATAGCCAAACGCAAGCCCTGTGAGCGATCAGATTTAGGCCAAACCCTACCTGAAAATAGTTGTGCAACACCCACGCTCCCAACCGAGACGAAGTAAACTTCTCGCGCTGTCTTACCTAACTGGGCGTTTTATGCGTCACTAGATGTGCTCCGATTTTCACCTTGAATCGCTCAAGTAGGCATATGGATGGGCACAAAAGCCCTGAATTCATAGCTTATTCTAACACATGGGTAACGGAATGGGTTTGCTAAAAAACCTTTACCTAGCGATGAATAGCCCACGACAAGGTGATCCCTGGCCCAACAACGTCCAGCTGCCAGCCGCTGTTTCCGACAGCCAGAAGTATCAGGCCTTGCGCCTACATATGCCCCAGGGCTACTGTGTGATTGAAGTCCTCTTTGATGAGCACGACCTGCCCCTGGATTACCTCTTCCTGGAAGTCAACCCCCTCTTTGAAGAGCTAACCGGCCTGTTGGACGCGGTGGGAAAGACCATGCGCCAGCTACAACCGGCCCATGAACAACACTGGTACGAGCTGTATGCCCAGGTGGTCAAGACCGGACAACCGGTGCATGTTGAACAGCAAGCGGCTCATTTAGCCGGGGGCGTCTGGTATGATGTGTTGGCCTTCCCCCTTGGCCCGTCTCACCCCCATCAGGTGGCCATCTTGTTTCAGGACATCACCCCGCGCAAACGCACCCAACTGGCTTTACAAGTCAGTGAAGAGCGATTCCGACTCTTTGTGACGGCTAGTTCGGATGTGGTCTATACCATGAGTGCCGACTGGCGGATAATGAACCGACTGGAGGGCAAGACCTTTTTAGCCGATACTCGCCAGCCAAGCCGAGACTGGCTGCTAGCCTACATTCCCCTGGAGGAGCGAAAGCGGGTCGAAGCGGCCATTGAGGTGGCCATCACCACCAACAGTCTATTCGAGTTGGAACACCGGGTGATCCGGGCTGATGGGAAAGTAGGCTGGACGTATTCACGGGCCGTACCGATTCTGGATCAAGAGGGCCAGCTTCTCGAATGGCTAGGCACGGCCATTGACATCACCGAGCGTAAACAGCAGGAGCAACAACAGGCCTTTCTGCTCCGATTCAGCGACACGCTGCGGACTCAGCCCAATCCCGATGCGCTCACCAACCGGGCTCTGCAACTCCTCACCGACCACTTGCAGCTCGACCGCTGTTACATAGCCGTCTACCGACTGGCCGAGGATCGAGCCGACATCACGCACCAGGTGGGTAACGAGCGGGTGCCGCCTATGCCTCAGAGCATTCGTCCATCGGATTTCCCTGAGACCTTTCAGATTGTCTTCGAGCAGACGCTGGTGATCGACGACGTGGGCAAAACGGATGGCCTGACCCAGATGGACCGGCAGAATATGAGCGCTTTGGGCTTCTCAGCCTTGGTCGCCTCGACCCTGCGTCAGGGAGAAAACCATCCACTCTGGGTACTCGTGGCGGTCTCAGCCCATGCCCGGCACTGGACACCGGCCGAAATTAAGTTGATCGAAGAGGTGACCGAACGCACCTGGACGGCCATCGAGCGGGCCCGCGCCGAAGAAGCCCTGCGGGAAAGTGAGAAACAGTTTCGAACGCTAGCCGATGCCTTACCCCAGGCCATCTGGGTCACCGATCCGGCGGGTAATGTCGAGTTTTTGAACCAGTGGTGGGCTGACTACAGCGGGATTGTGTTTGAACCCACAACGGCCTGGCAAGTGGCCCAGGACAGCTTACACCCCGAGGATGGTCCCCGGCTGGTGGCCGCCTTTCAGCAGGCCATGCAACAGGGAGAAGGCTTTGCCATCGAACAGCGCAACCGGTCAGCGTCGGGTGAGTACCGCTGGTTTTTGAACATTGGCGAACCCTACCAGGACCCCAAAACGGGGCAGATTACCAAATGGGTAGGCGTGAGTATCGACATTGACGATCGCAAGCGGACCGAGCAGGCTTTAGCCGACAGCGAGAACCGCTACCGGGGCTTAGCTGCTGAATTGGAAGGGCGCGTAGTGGCACGCACTCAGGAACTGGAGCAGGCCAATCAGAATCTCACTCGCTCCAATGCCAATTTACAGCAGTTCGCCTACGTAGCCTCGCACGATTTACAGGAGCCGCTGCGCAAGATCCAGCAGTTTGGCGATTTACTCAGGGCTCGTCATACGTCCTTAGCCGGCGATGAGTTAGTCTACATTGAGCGGATGCAGGTAGCCGCCAGTCGGATGGCTACGCTGATTCGGGACTTATTGAATTTTTCCCGGCTATCGACCCAGCGCGAGCGGGATGAGCGGGTGCCGCTAAACGGGGTCATCGACCAGGTACTGACTACTTTTGACCTGGTCATTGCGGAGACCAAAGCGGACGTTAAGGTAGGTCCACTACCGGCCGTGCTGGGAGATGCCTCTCAACTCGTCCAGTTATTTCAGAATCTGGTGGGCAATGCGCTTAAGTTCCACCGGCCAACAGTAGCTCCCCTCATTCAGATACAGGCTCAAACACTACCCGTCAGTGAACTGCCCTCGACCGTTAAGCCTGGCCGGGCGGCTGAGTACTATTATCAGATTGATGTGATGGATAATGGCGTTGGCTTTGATGAGAAGTATCTGGACCGCATCTTTCAGGTGTTTCAGCGCCTGCATGGTAAGAGCGAGTTTGCCGGAACGGGTATCGGCTTAGCGATTAGTGAGCGGGTTGTGGCCAACCACGGGGGAGCCATTACGGCCAGCAGCCAAGTGGGACAGGGGGCAACCTTCAGGGTGTATCTACCCACTTAAGTAAGGTCATCTAAACGGGTTTCAAGCGCACTAAGCCATACCCTTGGAGAAGACTACATCTTATACCAATAAACCCTCCCACCTGAGACGAAGGCGCATGCTTACTGAGTCTTAATTGGGGCTTTTTGAGAAACAGCTATACACCTTACTTCTGACCCTCTCTACCTTTAAATGCCGTCAAGCGCTTTCCATCATACCGATACACGCCGAAAAGAGAGCCAACCAATATACTTCCATCAATAGCTTCTAACATATCAAAAAGCATTCCTTTACTGCCTTCGTAGGTTGACTTTATTTCGGTTACTATTGGCGTTTTATCGTACAAGGATTTTCGATCATAACGGCAAAGTACCCAATCATTCCCGATGTTCGGTTTAGTGGGTTTTACTTCACCCGTAGTCCAGATGTTGCCTTTTTTATCTTCCAGTATGGCAGAAGCACCCCGCTGCGATACATGAGTAAAGCTTCTGCCGTCATAGCGCCAAAGCCCATCCACGTCACCGAACCAAATGCTTCCTTGTTTATCTTCGATGATGGACCAAACGTTTTTAAAGGCTTTGCCATCTTTGTTTTTTAAAACGGTAACTGTTTTTCCATCATAAAAACAAGGCCCGCCCCCTGTGGCAAACCATAATTTTCCAGTTTTGTCTTCCAGGATAGCCTTAACACCCGTATCGGGCAGGCCGTCTTTGGTTGTAAAATGTCGAAAGGATTTCCCAAATGCCCGCCTGGGATCGTAACGGCTTGCTCCGAACCAAATAGTACCGGCTCTATCTTCATAAAGAGACATAACCAAATTAGTAGCGAGGCCCTCCCTGGTGGTAAAATGTTGAAAGGATTTCCCATTGTACCGATAAACCCCTGAATCAGTCGTAGCGAACCAAAGATTTCCGCGTCGATCTTCCAGTACATCCCAGTATCTGCGCGACCCTATTTTACTGGCGATATTGGTAAACGATTTTCCATCATATCGAAACACACCGCCCCTTGATGCCGCCATCAGAATGTTTCCGTTTCGATCTTGCTTTAGATTCCGAACCATTGAGTTAGGCCCGTAGGCAGTGACTGTGTCTTTGATCGTGTAATTGATCGTATCATTTGGGAGGTCTGTTTTTTTTTGTCCTCCACAGGAAGTGCAAAAACCAAGCATCCATAAAGCACAAACCAATACGCGTTTAGTCATTACTTGTTTTGTTTATGTTTAGTCATTACTTGTTTTGTTTATAAGGATTTCAACCATTGCAGTGGCCGCCATTGCGGTAGGCCACTAAGCTAAACGTTTGTATCCTATCGTCTGTTAATGGTCTGTAAAAGAAGATTAACGAAATGTAAAAGCTACCGCTTCTGCCGTCCAATTTTATGGACTGCTATGGATTTTGGCCTCTAAGTAGTTGGATATGCTGTGCAATAAACATTCCTACTGTATTCTCACGAATCGCTGATTTTACAATCTGTTCAAGCTAACTTTTCGCATCAAATTTCGATCAACGACCTTTTTTTTCGATAAACGGTGGATACAGATGATTTAGGTTGTGTACCGACTATGCCCTTAAGAAGTCATACTTGTCTCTAGTTTTGAGTCGTCATCATCAATCAACTCCTGGCTATATCCTAGCTCGTTGACGCTTACTTAAACCAACTCGACACGATGCGAAAAATAATCGTCTTTTCCATGATGACCTTAGATGGCGTCATGCAGGCACCGGGTGGACCCCAGGAAGATACCTCAGACGATTTCCAGTATGGGGGGTGGAGTGCACCCTATGAGGAGGAAGTGGGTGAACAGGTATTGCAAAACCAGTTGAACCAACCGGCCGATTACCTGTTGGGCAGGAAAACCTTTGAGATTTTTGCCGCCTACTGGCCTGAGCATGCGGATAGCTGGCCCGGTATCAACGAGGGTATAAAATACGTCCTGTCCCAAACCCTACATCAGTCAGCCTGGAAAAACACCATTTTTATCCAACATGTGGAGGCCATCAAACAACTCAAACAGTCCGCCGGTGCTGATCTACAAGTTTGGGGTAGTAGTCAGCTGATAAAATGGTTACTTACCCATGATTTAGTGGACGAACTGCGGCTCAAAATTTACCCCATCACGTTGGGTCAAGGGAAAAAGTGGGTTGACAAGGGCCCGATTCCGGCTGCCTTTCGGTTAACCGACAGTTTGGCAACCCCCAGCGGTGCCCTCATTGCCAACTATCAACGAGCCGGCGAAGTCAAAACGGGTAGAGTTGGCGCTTAAGCAGACAAAAACGATAGTATGGGTCATTAAGGACCCCATAGCGTACATTTATTAAAAAGCGCTAATGACGACTTCACTTGCCATGTCTTGTGTAATGAATGGTTGTCACCGCCAGCTATATAATCTCATAAAAACGCTCTTATCTGAGACGAAGTTAACTTTCTTTATCTGCGTTTTAAATGCCCATGCCGCTGTCCTGTGCATTTAATGAAGTAGATGATCAACCAAGAGTATTTGAGTTTTGCTTATCTATAGCTTTGTCACAAATGTTAAACGAACATTCAAAATTTGTGGCAATACCCGCTGAAATTTTCAGCTTCAGCTAACCATTTCTCCATACTTAGATCCTAAAAGTTAAGACCAAATCTGCTTTTGATCTATTTTACATATCATTTACGGACCGTTCAGGCACGTCCTGCTAGGCTTTTCGACAATTACCTTTTTGGTTTTTATCTATAAAGGGATTGATCGAAATATTACTATTTAACATAATTGAAGATTATACAACAGAAATGAAAGACCTTTTTAGTAGGCTCGACCAGCATTGGGATGAATCAGGATTTTTCGGTTCACTACGTGATCGAGAGCTAAAATTTGATTTAGGTCAAGAGGTCTTAGGTATACTAAGTGAAGTAGATTTTAGCGAGATTGACCATATACCAAAAAACTACTTCACACTCCTATGGTTTATACCTCTCTTTATGGAATGGCAAGGTCAATGGCTACCTGAATATGCTGAGAAGTCAGTAATACATAAATATGCCGTTTTACAAAATGGGATAGCAGGCGAAATTGAGCGAATATTAGGAATTCCTTAGTAGGTTAACATATACCCAGTAGCTGTTGCAAAAGTCTGTTTGGTGCATGGCATTTTCTGAGTCGGAGCCTATAGCAGTATGAACTTGAAGAGTAATTGTAGCTTAATTATGTATTTACTTTATTTAGAGCTGAAGGTTGCCGAAAATACATCGTTAAGAGTAGGCTGCTTGATTGAATTCATTCAAGTAAATGGCAAAACTCACCAAAATACTCTTGACCATCAGTATGGTCCTTGTTTGGGGTTGGACCATCTTTATGGGTACGTTTGCTACGCACGCAAATGGTCGACGGGTAGGCTGGCTCATTGGCATTAGTGTCAATGTGCTCTTAGCTATCGCTTATAGCTACCTTACAAAGCGCCCTAAAACAGTAAAGGAATGGTTTACTATGTAACCGGCACCGACTTTTGCAACAGCCACATGATTTAAGTTAAAGAATTTTTAAATCAGTTTATTTAACAGATGTATTTGAAAATTGGCAAAAGGATGGTCTCCTTTTCACTGTTTAAACAGGTTTAGACTCTTACACAATTGCTCTAAATCATCGTTATTTGGCCAACCACCACATTTAATCATAGAAGTAATAAAATTCGCTCTTGCTAGATCGAAATCTGTTACTTCGCCCAATACTTCAGCGTTTTCCCAAGGCTGTTCATCGACTGGTAGACGGTATTTAATGCGATAAGTATGATTGAATCCGCAAGCTATATCCACTAGGCAGTGTACATTTTCATACGGAGCTAACTGAAGATGATAGAGATGTCCATGCAATAATCTCTGTATTTGGAAACTGGAAATCAATCCACTCGATGAAAGCTAGATAGGATTTTCCAATTTCGGAGTCCACAGACGAATGTGCTACTTCATCATAAAATTCATGTAAAGTCTGCCTTTTCTGGCTAGCTGTTCGCTTGAGTGGCATACTTTTAAATCTGATGTATAAGTGCGTGTAAGTTAACAGAAACTTATTCGAAGCCGTAAATCTGCGTTTTATCGATTATCTCTAACTCCGCTTGTTGTCCCAACATTCTGATATTGTCAACAACTTCATCAGCTATCTTTATCGCTTTTTCAAAAGTGATTTCCTCGTTAAACGTCATTTGAATACCTGGCATTTCTTTAGAATAACTAAACTCATCATTGCCAACTCGATAATAAGGCCAACCGTCCTTGACGACTTTGACCCACTCAAACGAGTTAGGTGTCATAATTTGATCTTATTCTGTTGAGGGTATATCAATTTCGCCAGTGATTAAAAACTCAAAATCCTTTCCAGTCCACTCCTTACTAGTTTCGTTAGCTGGTGTATTGTCATCAGTGCTTTTGATAGCGTTTTCTGTAGAGCTTTCTTTTTTCTTTTTAAAAAAACCGAATAAACCCATATCTTTAAGCTTGTTGTAAAATCTTAATTATGTAAGCCAATGTACAAAACTTCGGCCAAGTACTCGCGTTTTGGTCGTTCCATAAAACGCCCCAATATTGAAAAGATATATGAATACAGCTTCGTCTCACGTAGGAGCATATTTTGAGACGGCTGTTTTTTTAGCTTTCTCAGTACCAAGGTCGATCTGATACGCTTATGATGATAATTCTTTAATTAATTGTTGATAGGTGTAAAAGGCATGTTTAGCCGAATAGTCATCTTCAAGGAGGCCAAACTGATAAAATAAGTTAGGGTTCTCACTATCCGCATCCCGTAACGAGAAAAGCTCATAATGAGTAATATTGAGTTCCCTTCGACTAGCGTAAATACTACGAATTATCGTGTTTAACAAGTAGGCTTGGCGTTCAGCACTTCGACTAGGACCTGTGGGCCAACCATGTTCAGTAATACGAATAGGTATACTTTCATCAATGCCGGTAGTGCTTAGAGTTACATTCCGAAAATGTTGGAGTAGCCCCTTGACCAGTTGGGAGATCTCATTTTCCTGACTAGCTGGATCGATAGGTCTAAACACATCTGGGAAAAAGTCGAGCCCGACATAATCCAGCGAATCGAGAAAAGTAACGTTTAGTAACTGACCTAAGCTAGTCCAAAAGGGATCAGCCTTGTCAAAACAGGGCACGGCATTAAAACCCACCTGTACGTTTAAACCTCTTTGGTGTATGGCCTGCTTGGCGAAGATGACCCCATTAACAATAACCTGGCTAATTTGAGGAAATGCCCCGTCACCCGGAAACTGATACATATTAGGCTCTTCAGCAATCTGCAAAGAATGTAAAACAGGCCCATAGTAATCGAGTACGTGACTAATAAATTGCTGCCAGTTAGAAGGGGAATAAGCGGTTGTCTGAAAGCACAGCACTAAATCAAGTTTTCGTTTGGGTCCACAGTACTGATGCGAGTACTGCACAGCCTCATTAGCTGGCTCAAGTTGAGGTTCACCCTTGAAGTGGAGGTAATTACGGACAATAAATAAATCCCTTTCTCCTTGAAGGGTATCCAAAGCCTGACGGATAGCATCAGGTTTATCGGCTTTACTATGTGTCAAACCAACTTCATTGTCTATTCCGGCTACCCCACCCAGATAGATGCCAAACAGAAAAGATTGCTGTTCCATATCTTCTACGTTTATATCGCCTTAGTGCTTTATTTGTCAAATATACATCAAATAAGATGTAATTATCAAATTATCCAATGCATTTTATACTTATATACATCAGAAGCGTTATAATTGCAACATGAGCAAGATCGTTGAACTAGTCACTGCCTGGGCTGAGTTTGATCAGCAATATCCGAATCAATCCGTTGAGCAATTTTGTCAATACCAGTTAGCTCAACAAAAGGCGACAGCGGAGGAGTCGAGTCATGACCGCCAACAACAGATTGGTGGGCTGCTAAAAACCTTAGGTCGGCTTACGAGTGCTTTTGCCTTGTATCATCGAGCCGCTATGGCCAAAACAGGTTTACCAACCGCCGAAAGCTTTTACTATTTAAATGGCCTACGGTATTTGGGTGAAGTGCGCAAGACCGAATTAATTCAGTACCTGTTTGCTGAATACACGACCGGTATAGAGGCAATCAGCCGCTTACTGGAAGAAGAGTACATCGGTGAGCGGGCTGATCCAGCTGATAAACGAGCGAAGCTAATCCGCTTAACCGAAAAAGGGGTCCAGGCCCTAACATCCAGCTATGAGTACAGCTCAAAAGCAGGAGACATGATATTTAACGAGGTTACTACTGAAATCATCAACCTCTGCCAAGCGTTGTTGGCTCCTATAGAAGCACGGAACACCCAGGAGCTGAGTAGTATAAAGACAAAAGATTTTGATGTAATGTATACCCGGCTGATGAAGGAGAGTATGAATCCCTCTTGACCGGTTTACTCTAGAAAATTGCTCTACCCGAGTAGGCTTGTAGCGATTTAAATTCCAATTTGTTAGCCAAAGTACTTAATTACAAGTTAATTACTTGCATATTGCTCGTCTTCTAAAACGCCCCATTCTGGAGATGAGCACAGTATCTGTTTTGACAAAGTCATTCGGTTTTCGCTTCAGTCTCAAATTGTCATCTCACAAATCAAACTCACATATTAACTGGGTTTGTGATACATATTGGTGACTAGCAAATGTTAAATTTGTACGTAACAGCAGAAATACCTGTTCATATACTTCTTCAGCTTCATCGCTAAACCTGATGAGGCTTTTTTATATGCGTATCGATTACCTTTATCGATATGGAACCCATATCTGATCAACCTCCCAGCCTGATCCACTAGCGATCCAGATACAGCGTGTGGAAGACGCCACTGATTTTCTGAGCATCTGCGACCTTCTGTCGACTGGCTACGATAGTGGCTATTATTGGGAAGATGTCCAACAAGCGCTACGGACTGCTGCCGGATTAGAAAAGTGGCCCGATTGATAATCCAAAAAATGAAATTCCATTTGTCTGCTCGGTAAGTACCCATTAGCTGCCGTATAGCTTACTTTTACTCTTTGTAACGTTCTCATAACGCTCCTTCGAAAAGGCTAAAACTATTCATCTGAGACAATTTTATAAGTCCAACGTGTTTTCAATTAAGGTTTGACACTTACAAAAACGTACGAATGGTACCCCGGCACAGCGTAACGGCAAGAGAGTTGAGCGTAGTCGCGCCATGGTGATCATTATGAAAAGATCAGTATCATCCAATCTTCTACTTTACTTCAGATGGCCAAAGGTATTTTATGTCCAATAACCTACATCTATTGTTCGGCAATTAAGTATAGTCATCGAAGCATTAAATTGTTCTCAGCCAGCCAGTGGCGAATGCGCCCAAACCACTCGTCGAACGACGGCATTCTAGCGAAACCATGTTCGCCTTTGGTATATAGGTGCATATCGGCTAGAATGCCGTTCTGCAATAACGCTTCATAAAAGACTTAGCTATTTTAACCGGAACCTTACTGTCATCACCCGCATGAGCGAGGAAGGTCAAAGGAGTGGTTTTATCAATTTGCAATTCATTGGAGTAGAGTTGAAGCTGATCGGGCTTGGGCGATTCACCTAATAGGTTTTTTCGGGTTTTGGCGCTCCCAATTTCGGCCGACAGACTAATCACTGGATAAATCAGAATCATAAAATCCGGGCGAAGACTAATGGAATCAGGATTGTCGATTACTGACTTTTCAAAGTGAGTTCAAGCTGTAGCTGCTAAATGTCCACCCGCTGAAAAGCCCATAATTCCAAATCGTTTTGGGTTAATATTCCACCCTGCCGCCAGTTGGCGAATCGTTTTAATAGCCTGTTGGGCATCCTGCAAGGGACCAATAGATGGATCAATCATCGTTTTTTCGCTGGGTAGCCGGTATTTCAGGACAAAAGCCGCCACACCCATCTCGTTGAACGCTTTGGCTATATCGAAGCCTTCTCGCTTCATAACGAGTGTCTCGTAACCACCGCCTGGGCAAACAATTACGGCTGCTCCAGTAGCCTTTTCCTTTGGCGGTAAAAAGATGGTAAGAGTCGGTTGGACAACATTGGCTACATTCTGATCGGCCCGTTTGACTTCCTGCACGTTCGATACTTTCGCGTTTGGTATTGGTCCTGTATATAAGGATATTTCCTTCTAAGCCAGACTGATGAGTGCTGATAGAATACAATATACGCTTAGCAGTAGTTTTCTAGTCATTTTCCGCGTGCGGGTAAAACCGGTATTCAAGTATACTAGTTTAAAAGAAAGCAATCACTCAACTGGTGGTGCTTTACTCGATTACCAACCTATAAAGTATACTTCGCTAAAAAGGCTCTCTGGAGAGTTCATCTGATTTTATTCAGGTAGTTTAGTTGTCTCAGGGTAAGTAGCCGTAAATCACCGGTCTTGAGCCGGCCATTGCCACGTAAGCAGGTCGTCGCTCCAGGCAATGCCTATTGAGGCATTTTTATCGAAATCACCAGCTTCTTCCGTCAATGGGCCTGAGCCGTGAAATAACATAACGTATTTGCCAAAAGCAGGAATCTGTTTCAGATTTAGGACTACACCCGCCGTTATTCGCCCTTTCGCCCAGGGCCAATCGGACTGCCCAAGGGTAATGAGCTCTCCCCAATCCTGCCAGTTTTTTAAATCCGTTGATCGTTTTAAACCGATACCATTCTTGGGCGAATGCATTAGGATGTACTGATTATTCTCCACCAAAACACAGGTATTTTCGCCCGACTCGGTATGCCCCACAAAGGTCCAGTTTTGCAAATCGGTAGAACTCGACATACTGACACCATTTTGTTTATAAAAACACCACCATTTCCCTGGCTCGTCTTTATCGGCCAGTAGATACGGGTCAATCATTCTCCCCATGTCTTTTCCCGCCACACTTGGCCCTTTCACCCGAAGTAATTCCGGACTACTCCAGTTGATTAAATCCCGGCTTCGCATGGTAAAAAGTCGCGCATCCTGATTCGCATAATGAGGCATTTGACTAGTCGTATAGTCGGGGCGAGGATAGGTTTGCAGGCACAAAGCCCATTCGTTGCCTTGCCGAACTACATTACCAGGACTACTGTAATCGAGCCGTTGATCGCGAGGGGTTAAAATGCGAATGGGCGTCCAACGTTTGAGGTCTTTAGTCCGGCTCGTGGCAACATAGGAATAAATTTTATTCCCCTCCTCAATGCGCACCAACGTGAAAAATAGGTATAAGCTATCCTGATGATACAGAAATGCTGGATCGCGGTAGGCCGTGTGTTCATCCCCCTTAAACAAAATGGGCGAAGTCAAAGCAGTTAGGCGATTCTTAAGAGGCTCTGCCGGCATTAATCGGGTAAAGAATCCGGCAATGAGGTAAATAAACAGAAAAGGTTGCATCAAGTAGAAATGTTAAGTTTTGTCCTGCTGACGAAGCAAGCATCGAAACGCATTCACAATTACAATGAAGAAATCTTAAGATGCTTGCTTCGTCAGCAGGACAAAACGCTTTCTCTTTATAATCTAAGCTATTTATACATGGTCACCTTTGACGACTATCTAATAAAGGACGCAACGAATTTAATAGCCTGTATTTTGCTTTAAGAGTGGATTGATATCGATCTGCTGTTGGGGGATGGGGAATAACAAATCCCGCTCGGAAATCGTCTTACCCGTGGCTTTCATTACCGTTAATGCACGGCCTGTTCGAACCAGATCAAACCAACGATGACCTTCAAACGCTAACTCGACGCGGCGTTCCTGCTCCAGTGCGAGCCGGGCATCGGCTTGCGACAGGCCCGTACGTTCTGTAAGACCCGCGCGAGTTCGAATTTGGTTGAGATAAGGCAATGCCTGATTCGTTTGCCCCTGTTCATTCAGAGCCTCAGCATACATTAACAGCACATCCGCATAGCGGGTTACAATCCAGTTGCCATCGCCATCATAGGCCGTTGCTAACGGAGTAATGAATGTTTTTTTTACGTAGGGATCGTTGTAGATCACTTTTCCATCGGTCCAGGTTTCGCTCAGGGATACAGGTTTGCGCAAATCACCCGGTTCATAAGCCGCAATGATATTTTGAGTGGGTCGGTTATAGCCTTGTCCGCTTCCCTGCCCGGTGACATAAACGGCTCCCCGTTTGGGAGAAAAATTGGTTGCATAGTTACTCCCTTCACCCTGACTACTGGCTTTGTAGGCTACCTCAAAAATTGACTCTTTATTCTGTGCATTGGCATCCAGAAATACGCTGGCGTAGGAAGGCAATAAACTGTAGGTGCCCGCATCGATTACCGATTTGAGCACCTGCGCAGCCTGCGCATATTGCTTATGAGTCAGATAAACCTTGCCTAGTAACGAACCCGCAGCACCCTTAGTAGTTCGCCCGATCGACGAACCTGTATAACTGACTGGCAGTTTTGTACCAGCATCAGTAAGATCACTAACGATCTGTGTATAAATATCAGCTATCGAGCTTCGATTGACCTGATAGGCTTCGCTTCCGCTAATTGCCGTTAATACCAGCGGCACATCGCCATAGACCCGAACCAGGTTGAAATAGGCCAATCCGCGCAAAAACTTAGCTTCGCCGATTAGCTGGTCTTTCTGACTAGCATCTGTAAAATTCACCGACGGAATCCGACTTAAAATCGTATTGCACTGGTTAATCAATCGGTAATGTGCATTCCATGCATCGGAAATGAAGCTATTGGTTGACAGCAAGGTAAACGTGTCAAAATCACCGTATACTTGTGTCGTACCCGCGTAATCTTCCTGTTCGGTATTGTCGGAGCGTTCTTCGGAAAACAGAAACCAGTTTCCATACATGCCACCCGTCTGTAAGGTCGAATAGGCACCAAGGATAGCCGTCTGGAAATCGGCCGGAGTCTGATAGAATTTATCGACGTTGGCCGATGAAATCGGCGACAGGGTCAAAAAATCATCCTGGCAAGCCGATGAGGCCAGCACAAGAATAAGGAGTAAACTCGATGAGAATCGTTTCATTGGAAAGCAAGGGGTTAGAAAGAGGCATTCAGACCAACGGTGAAGCTGCGGGCGAGTGGGTAAACCCCATAATCGACGCCTTCGACGAGCGGATTGCCACTGTAGTTTCGATTGACTTCGGGGTTGTAACCGGCGTATTTGGTAAATGTGAAGAGGTTTTGGCCCGTCGTATAAATACGGAGGCTCTGCATGCCAATGCGTTCGGCCCAACGAGATGGTATGTGGTACCCTAACGACACATTGCGAATCCGCAGATAGGAACCGTCCTCCACAAAATAACTGGTCACCTGATTGGAGTTACCCGTTGGATAGGCTTTGGGATGCTTGCCATCACCCGGATTGGCTTCACTTTGCCACCGGTTTATTACGTCTGCATAGGCATTACTGGAGTTCACCGAACCGAAGAAACGACGTTGTAAAAACAGTACCTGATTTCCCTGCGAGCCTTGAAGCAACACGCTCAGATCGAAGCCTTTATAGCTAATTGTATTGGTCAGGCCGAATACGAATTTAGGATAAGGCGTTCCAATGATGGTACGGTCGTTAGCATCAATTTTTCCATCGCCGTTAATATCCTTAAATCGGAAATCACCCGGTTTGGTGACCACCGGAGCGGCCCAGGTTGGACCTGCATCGACCTGAGCCTGATTCTGAAAAATACCATCAACCTGATAGCCATAGTAATTGCTGATGGGCGATCCAATCTGGGTAATATGCGTATCGGCAACGTCGGCAGAACTGCGAATCGGGTCTCGGTTAGGCCCTAACGCTAGCACCCGATTCCGGTTGAAGGAGATATTCGCATCCGTCGTCCAGCTAACGGCTTTGTTTACGATATTCCGCGTGGTCAGTCCAAACTCTAGCCCATAATTCTTTACCTGACCAATATTTTGTAAGGCATTCGTAAAGCCCGTAATCGACGGTACTGGCACACTAAGCAATAAGCCAGATGTCAACCGATTGTAATAATCGGCAGTCAGCAGTAGTCGGTTATTAAACAAGCCAACCTCCAGACCCACATCCACTTGTTTAGATTTTTCCCAGGTCAGATCAGGATTTGCAATGGTTGATGGAATTAAACCATTTGACAGAGCTCCCGTACCAGCTCCAGTGATGTAATTTGACGTACTGATTAACCCAATCGAGCCATAATTACTGATAAAATTATTTCCGTTTAGCCCGTAGCTAGCCCGTATTTTCAGATCACTGACGGCTTTCAGCGACCGCATAAAAGGCTCATCAACAATTCGCCAGGCGGCCGCGACCGACGGGAAATTACCCCATCGATTATTCGACCCAAATCGGCTACTGCCATCCCGCCGGAAACTGACGGTCAACAAGTACCGATCTTGGTAATTGTAATTGATCCGCCCCAACCAGGACAAAAGCGCCCATTCGTCGCGCGTTGTACTCCCACTGTTGATCTGACCCGCGTTGAGCGTCGTGACCAAATCGTTTGGAAAATTAATCGCCGTTAAAGCTGTACCGTAATACCGATTTTTCTGAATTGTATAACCCCCTAAAGCCGTGAACCCATGTTTTCCTAGCTGCCGAGTATAGGTCAATGTATTTTCATTCAGCCAGTTATAACTCATGCCGTCATTCGCGAATCCCGACGGTACGGTTGGCGCTGGTTGACCTGGATTACCAATTTTAGACGAACGGAACCGATCTTCGCGCGATGCATTCAGGTCACCGCCAACGGTTATGCGCAGATTGAGGTCTTTAATGATCGAGTAGTCCGCATATACTGTTCCCAGCATACGATAGGCCAACTGCTGCCGATTTTCTTCATTCACAATCACCAACGGATTTTCGGGCGTCTGAAACCCGTACTGATAATTGGCCATGGTGCTGTAGGTCCCATCGGGGTATTGAGCAGGCAGTTGCGGTAGGAAATGGAGTGTACCCAGGATGGCACCCACCGAAATATGCCCTTCTACATCGACAACGCGTTGGGTTCGCACGGATGGAAGCAAGCTGACCCCAATTTTTAGTCGTTCGCTGGCCTGCGATTCAATATTGGCACGAACCGAGTAACGGATCAGATTAGTATTCGGAATAATGCCTTGTTGATTGAAAATGCCAGCTCCTACAGAAAACGTAGTTCGTTCGTTCCCGCCACTGACCGCTATATTGTAACTACTGATGGGGGCTGCGCGGTAAAATGCCTTTTGCCAGTCGGTATCATATTGGCTGAGTTGAGTAAAGATGGGTGGTATTATAGCTAGTCCAGCCGACGTTTTCTTGAGTCGCTCTTCATTACTATCCGCCGGATTACCCCCAATTACATCACGATAATACTGGTTTCTAGCCTCAATACCGATTTCAGACAATTGAGTGGAATTCAGCATCTTGATTGGTCGGTCCAGCGATTGAGTACCGACATAGGCATCAAAATCAACGCGGGTTTTGCCAGCTTTCCCTCGCTTGGTGGTAATAATTACCACACCATTTGACCCGCGAGAGCCATAAATAGCCGTTGATGAAGCATCTTTCAGTACATTGATGGATTCAATATCGGCCGGATTTAGGGTCGTCAGCGGGTTATAGTTCTGGTCAAAGTTTCCCTGTACCGGATAGCCATCAATGACATAAAGTGGTTCGTTGCTGGACGAAATGGACCCAGATCCTCGTACTCTTACCCGTACACCTCCTCCTGGTGCACCCGATGGTTGTGTCACCTGAACACCCGGCAGTTGCCCAGCCAGCGCCTGATCGATACCGGCAACGGGCTGCGCTTTTAGCTTTTCAGCCGTTATGGTTGCTACAGAACCCGTCAAGTCCGATTTTTTTTGCGTGCCATACCCAACGACGACCACTTCATTGAGCGTCTTGTCATCGGCTGCCAGCTTAATAGTCAGCACTGTTTGGTTCTTGACCGAAACCTCCTGAGAAAGGTAACCGATGAACGAAAAGACCACGACCTCCGCTGGGTCGGGGACTACCAGTCGGAAATTGCCGTCCTTATCTGTAATCGTGCCTTTACTGGTATTTTTAACCACAACACTAACACCCGGCAATCCCTGACCGGATGTGGCATCGACGACCTGCCCAGTTAGGGTGCGTTCCTGTACTTGCTCAAAAACGGGAGAACTGCCCGAAGGAATAAGGACTGGACGCATGTCGGCTGTATTTGGTGACTCTGGTTTTGACCCTTTTTTGGCACCACTGATGGGCTGGATTACATAGGTGCGGGCATCGATCTGAATACACTGCAACTCCTTCGGAGCCAATATTCGGTTCAGTGTTTCGGGAATATGTTCACTAAAATCAGTCAACGGAGGGGACGAAATCGTAACCGAACGGACTAAAGCCGCCCGGTAATTGAAGCGGACGCCATACGTTCCTTCTAATTGCCCAAGCAAAGTTTTCAACTCCAATGAATTGAGTACTGGCCTGGTTGTGGTGGATGGATTCTGGTAACGAGCCAGGGCCAAGGTTTGGGCAGAAACCGAACTGATTCCACCGGTCAGCAGTGCCAATGCGACTAAATGAAGGCACTCACGTTGTAAGGGTTTAGGCATTTTTTACGTTCTTTGTTTTTGAATTTTTGAATTGAATAGGCCACGCTCACTGAGGGTGGTTTTATTTTAACCGGCTGTATACCAACGTCAGTTTACGGGACTGGGAATAAAGTAGATGCGGCTCTGATATGGCACCGCTTTGAGTCCGAAGGTTTCAGAAAGAATGTGTAAGGCTTTCTCCTGATTATCGAGCGGCAACTCCCCGGTAAATTGCTGATCTTTAAAGTCTTCACCTTCCAGCACCAATTGTACCCCATACACCTCCTGAAACCGTTGTTGTAGAAGGGCCATCGACGCATTTTCGAACACCAGTAATTTATCGCGCCAGGCCGTAAATGGGCGTTGCTGGGCGGCAGTTGTCATCGCTAGTTTATAGGGCGAGGCTGCTGCCTGATAGCTAATTAATTGACCCGGTTTCATCAAAATTGTCTTTTGACTAATCCGGTCAGTAAGGGCGATACGACCTTCTTCCAGCAGAATCTGAGTTCGTTGTGCACGGGTATATACTGTAAACCGAGTCCCTAGTACAGCTACATCAGCTCGTTGGGTGTGGACCGTAAATTTTCGATAAGTCCCCGTCTCGTCGTTTTTTTGCTTCTGAACCGCAAAAAAACCTTCTCCCCTAAGCCAAACTTCCCGATTCGTCCGCCAGTGAAAACGAGAAGGAATTCGAAGTTGACTGTTGGCGTTGAGTGTTACCTGCGAACCATCGTATAAGGCAAGCGTCTGAAATTGGGCATTTCCATTCTGGATAAGCCGTTCCTGGAAAAAATAGAGATAACCCCACACGCCTATTAACAACGGGATCAAAGCAGCGGCAGCGTAGCTCCAATATAATATCCGTGGTATTTTCCGGATTGGAGCGGTGTCTTCCGCTGGTTCGGGCATTCGATTTGCCATCGTACGCTGAAATAAGTCAGTTACATAGTCTTCTGAGAAAGGAATCCAAGTGGAAGTTAGTCCCTGAGCGAGTAGGCGTGCTTGTTCAAACGGAGCACGCAGGTGCGGATAGGTTTCAACCAGGCCTTGCCAATAAGCCGTCATCTCCGGGGTCGGCTTGGCAATCCAGGCTCGAAAGGAAGCATCCATCAGAAATGCTTCGGCATCATAAGGCATGTAATCACTATACGATTTCATAACATCAGGTTATTCAATCATACAGTGGAGAGAAAGGGTATTTTTGTAGTATAAAAAATGTAAAAAATTTTCTTAATTAAAGAAAAGAAGGGGTAGCAAAAGAGACAACTCTTTGTCTTTCAAAATAATACGTAACTGTTTTAAACTTGAATAAATCTGCGAGCGAGCGGTTTGATAGTTAATATTCATCAGCTCACAGATCTGCTCATACGACAGGTCATTGAAATAACGGAGGTAGATAATTTCCCGTTGCCGGGGCGATAAGGCGTTCATTGCCAGCCGAATTTGCTCCGCCCGTTCCGAATCAATATCCAGGGCGATGAGCTGCTGTTCAGCCGATGGCTCAATGGTAAATGTCGATTGACCAATTTCATCCCGATCATCGTCCCAGCCCGATATAAACGGTTGTTCGCGTCGGTACTGCGCTTTGAGTCGATTGCGAAGTGCCTTTAGCAGATAAAAACGAACGGAAGCGGGTTGAACGACCCGTTGTCGGTAATGCCAGAGTTCGGTGAATACATCCTGAAGACAATCTTCAACGGTTGCCACTGATCCACAAAGACGCAGCCCGTAGTTGAGTAAATGGCGAATATGCAGTTGGTAGACTTGCTGAAAAGCCTGTTCATCTCCGGCTTGGAATTTGGGCCAAAGTACTTGTTCATTTGTTGTCTGGGCAACCCCCATCTATTCCCTCGTCTATCGGATTATAAAACTAATTCCTTTTCATTAGTAAGGGGATTAGTTGCAAAAGCTAATCTTTTTGCGCCTGTTTTACACCGTTTTCAGAAACTACAACTACAGGTACCTTTAGGTCAATGGGTAGTTGAAACGGACACTAGCCTATCCAATGACACCTTTTTTCGAATTCCTTAGAGCCATGCATCGACTTAAGCTAGCCGGGATGAGTACAGGTGAATCAGTTTTTAAATGTAATACCTTCCCGATTATCCAGTATTTGACTATCCTGCTCCATCAATTCCCCTCGAATCGTAATCTGTCGGCTGTGATTGACCTTCAGCCGCTTTGGATAAGCTCGCTGGCTGTCTGGGTCGACATCATTCAATACAGCTCCTTCTACGTCATCCATCACCAGGCCGTAACGGGCATCTGGCTGGCGCACTGTTAGCCTCACATGATCGAGACGAAGACGTTTGACGTGCCGGATAAAAAATCCGTAGCTAGGCAAATTCATTCCGAACATGCGGTTCATGGGGTAGTGCTTTTCGTTTTCGGGTACAATCTGCTCCCGATCCTGCTCAATAGCACCTCCAATTGTCGTGGCTGAATTGCCTGACTGTCAATTAGTCTGCTCAGTCAAAGAACCCTTAACAGGAATACTTAAACGTGAAATTAATAATCGCGCGAATATTCACCTTTATAAACACGTAGATCAACTTGCACTACTACAAGTTGCCCGATTATTCATAACGCACGGTGGTTTAGGTTCAATAAAAGAAAGCCTTTACCACTGCGTACCTATGCTTGTCTATCCATTAGGCCTGTCGTATGTTCAACTGCCAAATGCATTAAAAATTGAGCATCATGGTTTAGGGCTTCGAGGAAATATACAAACTGAAAACCCTGCGGTAATGAAGCAGAAAATAGTACACCTTCTGACTGAGATCAGATTCAACATATCGCTTGACAATTTTCACTCGAACTGTCAGGCTACCTACACAACTGATTACTTATCATCCGTACTAAGCAATGTGTTAGCGCCTGCGGTCTTGTAGATTATGTGCATCAAAAGATCCGGCGGATTTTTAGTTTGCAGCTTAGTACTGCCGTATCATTTACCTTTTTAGTCGTACCTGTATAAACATATCATGACTTCGAATTAACACCAGATTAAGACACCAGAGTTAACCTGGTTAAGTTTAGTCACGGGCCTTACCACATTTATCTATTATCCTTTTTTTGAGGCAGTTGAACTGGTCACCTGCTTTCTCTTTTGAAAAAGGATGAAATCTTCAATATTTTCTACCGGTAATTTGGGGGCTAAAATTGTCTTATCTTTATTCAGAATATACACCGTCGGGGTCATAAATACGTCATATTGATGACGAAAATCAATGGTATGTGTGAAATCATATCCATTGATGGCATTTCCCAATTTAAATTGTTTTATGAAGGCCTTCCATTCCTGAGGACTTTGATCAACCGCAATCGCAACGACCCGAATTCCCTGGCTTTTATATTTATCAGCAAATTGGGCCACTTTAGGCGCGCTCTCCCGACAATGACCACAGGTTGGAGAGTAAAAATAAATGACAGAATACTCCGCTTTTAGCGCTTTAAGGGCAAGCGCCTGCCCTAAAGTGTCACTCACGGCGGGCATACTAAAGGATTTACCCGTTAGATTCCGTCTCATGGCAGCAACTAGTTGGCCAATTATTTTTATGGTTGCCGTGTCTGAAACGCTCATTATTCCGGTGGCATAATATTTCTCAAACATGTGAACATATAGGCCCTCCACGCCTACAATTGTGGGGCGTTCATACTGACTGGTTATATAGTAAATTGTATAATTTTTGATGTCCTTATTTTGACCCGCGATAGCTTTGTCGACGACAAAATCAGCTGCTTTAATGAGCGAATCAGGAACCTGGTTCGTCAATTCTTTGATGTAACGTTCCAATTTACCCTGTAAAAAGGGGGTTCGTAATAGACGGCCGTCCGAAAAATCAAATTCATCCCAATAATGCCGTTTCAGGTAGTGCATCGGAAAATTCGGATCACTGTGATTAGTTAGGGTTGGCTGATCCCGAGGAATTTCAGGTTCGCTTGCCTCTTTAAGTAACTTAACGGTAAACGTGTGGGCATGATCAAGGTAAAATTGCTTTCGGAAAGTAGTCGTTTTAAGGAGCAATTCCTGCTTCTTTGTCCGAAGCATCGATACGGTAACTGAATCTGTTTTCCCATTTTCCTGGCTAGTTAGTGCTTTTGATTGGTCATATAATGTTAACATCTCCTGCTGATAACCATAAAATAGAGCATTTTCTTCGGAACCTATTATATGCATGTGATTTACCAAACCTGCGGTGTCGGTCTTAAAGGCAAACTACTGATCTTCAGTAATAATTAAATGCAGGCCCACATCTTGATTAGACGGACGAACCAGCAAATAGAGTCCTTGAGGCAGAGGCTCTTTACCAGAAAATACAAATGTTCCCTGATTATCTACTTTCGCAGTATCTTTTGGAGTAAAGGAGATTTTACCATACCAATGGGCAAGTATCAGGGTGGTGTCTTTACTCCCTTTAATTTGCCCTTCAATAAAGAAGCCCGGAGAAGCTTGTGTTGCTGGTTGAGCTAAACTGGCTCGTAGGAACAAAAAGTAAAGTAATAGCGCCCATTTCCCTTAATTTAACCATCTATTTATGTTGTGTTTAAGTAACATATAAGTAGATTTTTTACATAAAAATATATAAAATTAGCTATTTTGAAAAAAACGGAATTAATCTGTGGTCTAAAGGATACTGAATGAGATCCAAAAGTGAGAAACCTCCAAATAAAAGTTTCGCCATAACAATCTTATTGGAAATATGTGTAAATACTGATTAGGGCCACAATAGTTTTCGAAGGCAATCAGGACTAAATCAATGTGCGTTGGGTCATTTGCACATGTTACCTTTACCAAGGTTGTCATTAGACTATAATTCAATAATCGGTCACCAATACATACAGACACACTGGAACAGAATATTCCGGCGACGACAAACCCATTCCAAATCAGCGGCAGGGAAGCGGTCTGGGATGAAGAAACGAGTTGCCACCCGGAAGTAGCCCAATTGCAAGAGAAAACCAATTTTATTGGTTGACGTATGGATGGCCTGGAGGTACTCTTCCGCCCATTGTGGAATATCCACCAGGATCAGTCGTTCAGCAGCATTGAGACGCGGGGGCGAATCAAAGCGCAGTCGTTCATCCGTAGACAGAAAGTCGCGCCGGGCCATAGTCGTATGGGTAAAAGTTCGATTCCGGCAGGGTCATCAAGTCATACCTTTCTGAACCCCTCCTTAGCCCATCCCACCGTCGCTACCCAGTTGCCAAAAAGAGGGTTCAAAAAGTAGATCCTAAACTAAACCGGTATTTACCTTTGTGGTACTGACTTTTTGAACCGTAACGACGGACCGCCATGAACAAACTTTTTGGCTACGCCCGCGTCTCGACACTCGATCAAAATTTAGATACCCAACTCGATGCCCTGAGGCAAGCGGGGTGTGATGACATTTTCCAGGATAAGATTACCGGTGTCAGCACCAGTCAGCCGGCTCTTGATACCCTGCTTGTTCAGTTGCGTCTTGGTGATACGGTGGCGGCCCGTTTCTTTCGATTAGGTCGTAGTCGGGACCATTTGATTAGCTTGCTGGGCGAGTTTGCCCGAAAAAGCATTCGCTTCAAGGCGCTGGACTTGGTCGTTGGTAGTAGTACCTCAGCTGGCAAGCTGATTTTGCAGATCTTTGCGGCCCTGACCGAATATGATCGAGAGAGCATACTGGAGAAAACCAGGGCTGGGCAGTTGTTAGCCAAAGCCAAGGGCATACACACAGGCAGAAACGCATTGTCATTGATGGATAAGATCACCGAATAGACTTATTGTTCTATCATCGGAGGTTACGACGGCTCGTAGCTATCGATCTAAAATTAGGCAGGTTCAAGCTGATTTTAAGGGCCAAATGGAGCTTTATTTAGGGTGGTTGAAACAGTATGAAATGCTTGAAGGTCAGGCCCCTCCGATTGGCCTAATTTTGTGTGCTGAGAAAATACGCGAACACATTGAACTGATGAAATTGGACAAGGGGGATATACGAGTGGCGGAATATCTAACCCATCAATTACCAACCACCGTATTAGAGCAAAAACTACATTCAGCTATTGAGCAAGCTCGTCAGCGATTAGACTTCCCGAAAAATGAAGAGGAGCCCCGGAGCCTATCACGGAATACAAGGCTAATTACTCAATCTGCTATTACCCCAAAATCGTTCAGGAAAAGCTCGGAGGGATTAGAAACTGTGAACTACTAAACTGAACGGGTTTATTGAACGCATAAAGGGCCGTTTTCAGCCCTTCCCTTCTACCCGATCCCCGTCCACGAAAACCTCACTTGGTTTGACCTGTCGCTGATGGGCCTGATGGGAGTTTTTGGGGCGTAGTAGTAGGACCGAAGACCTTGATTAGACCGTCACTTACTTGCATCCGGTCCAGAAAAACTACCCGCTCCTCGCCGGTTTTTGCTGTCCTGGCGTGATAAACGCAGAACATTTCTTTCCTATCGGGCGAGTAAGCGATGCTGTTATGGCCAGTGCCCGTGACTGAGCCCCCTTGATCTGTGTTTTTTTGTACGATCGGGTTATTCGACGCTTTTTGATAAGGGCCCAAGGGCGAGCTAGAGGTCGCATACCCAATGGCGTAGTGCTGACCCCCAAAATAATTGGCCGAATACATCATATAATACGTCTTATCTTTTTTAAAGGTAACCGAACCCTCGGTCCAGCGCCGGTTCACTTCGCGACTTGTCACCGATCGACTTTCCCATTCAGCCTGTTTATCGCCCAGTTTAATAGGTGGCCGTAACAGCAGCACCGGCTCACCAACGACGCCCGAAAAATCAGGTTTGAGTTCGATACCGTATACCCAACTCTCTTCAATCGCCTTGAACCAGCCTTTTTGGCGGGCCAGATCAGCCACTTCGCTCTCGACCGGATGTTTGTAGCAGCAGCGCGAATAATACAAATACGCTTTGCCATTGGTGTCAAAAAGAACATTCGCATCAATGATTGGATAACCCGGATCAAAGATAGGTTTGTTGGCTAAGTCAATAAAGGGGCCGGTGGGCTTATCAGCCACGGCTACCCCGATGCGGAAATTTTCCTCCTCATGGGTTGGATTTACGCGCCACTGCGCGCTGTAAAACAAATAATATTTACCCTTCACTTCATAAACTTCCGGTGCCCAGTACGCACCGCCCCACTTGGCCTTGGGGTCACTCCAACCCTGTGGATTATCATGAAAATAGACCTGGCCTTCGCGTTTCCAATTCACCATGTCTTTCGAGGAATACGTCACAAAGCCCTTATCAGCTCCTGCGCCTGTACCGTACATGTAATACATACCCTGGGTCCATAAAACAAAGGGATCCCCAAATTGAACCGGCAGGGGGTTCACATAAGTGGTTTGGGCTGAAACGGTGCTTTGAGCAGGTTGTGCGATTGACTCCTGCCAAACCAGTACAGCAGCAACGAGAAGCGAAAGAAGGTATTTTACCATGGTACTGATGATTTCTGAGATAGACTCTTGTTCAAACGCCCTACTAAGGGGCGGGGGCGATACAAAACCTTAGTAAGTACGTGCAAGTAACTAAGAGCAGTCAACTGTTCTTTTACTGTCAAAGCCTATTTAGATCATCCCCGAAGACAACTAAAACAATAGGCCCGCTGGATGATCCAGCGGGCCTATTGAGCGCACTGTAGTAAAAACGCCTTTCATTGCTTTTTATTGTATACGCTGAAACGGTGTAGCTCTTATTTTTCACTTTTTTGCTCACCCATTTTAGTTTGACTACAAGCTATGGCCGTTTATCCGCTCGAACGCATTATTTCCGGTGGCAAGACGGGCATCGATCAACTTGGTTTGGAAGTCGCCTGATCACTGGGCATTTCAACGGGTGGTGTTGCTCCGAAGGGTTATTTAACGGAAACTGGCCCCGATGAGCGATTGCGGGAGTATGGGCTTACGGAACACCGCTCCGCCAAGTATCCACCCCGTACCCGCGCCAACGTAGTACAGTCCGACGGTACGTTGATTTTCGGCAACGTAGCAGGGGCACGAAACTAACACTCGATACGTGTGTACAGGAAGGAAAGCATTATCTGGTCAATCCGACGCCTGAGCAGCTGCGGACCTGGCTGATGGAGTACCAAATCAGAATACTAAACGTAGCCGGCAGCCGAGGGAGTAACGTAGCACCGGAACAACTGGAGCATTACCGGCAGTTACTGACCGATGCGCTACGTTTCACCGATATGTAACGAATGCCACCTTGCTACGTCTTAGGCAAAAAGCAACTCCATGACAATTACGCACAGATCCGCGACGAGCTGTTTATCCCCTACAGGTCGTCCATCCAGAAACAACGGGGCGATGAACAACCGGTCTGTATTAGTGGGCAGACAGCAGATCAATCTCAAAAACGAGGATCGAATTGGCCGGAATATCCCGCTGCTCCTGATCACCATACGCCAGCGAAGGAGGGAGATATAGCGTAATACGGCCACCGGGGGCGATTAGAGGAATACCTTCCTGCCAACCCACAATCAGTTGAAAGAGTCCAAACCTGACGTCATTTCCACTATCGAAGCGGGTGCCGTTGGTTAGCTTTCCATCATAGTTAACGCTGACGGTTGAGCAGACGGTTGGCTTTGTTCCGCTTCCCGGATTCTGGATTGCGTAGTAAAAACCCCGCTTATCGAAAGTCGCCTTAATCCGACCGGTCTCGATGAACTGTTTGAGCTGGGCGATTTCCTCGTCGGGGGCTTTGGTGGTAACGGGTTTCGCGTCACAAGGGGTGTTGTTTCCAGACTGACAAGCCGTTAGGAGCCAAAGGCTGGCCAGGATAACTAATGCGGTTTTTGATAGGATTCGAAACATAGCCGCAAAGTTAAAGTCTTCAGTCGTGCAACGCGTAGTTCGTGTTCAGTGAACAGCTGATTTCAGAAATTCTGAACTGCATTTGCAGGCCTGAGCTGACTAAATAGAGTTGATCTGAATGGTTTCCAGGTAGGGACCCAGTGGAACCAGACTCCCAAATGAGCGACAGGCGGTAACCTCCCTTAGATCCTGATCAAAGCGAATCTCCACAAAAAAAGAATTCACGGCGAAGAGCATCAGGTACGAACGGCCCAAATCCCGGCGCACTAAACAGGTGCCCTCCTCCCAGACCCAATCCACCTGCCGGGCGCTTTGTAACAGATTAAATTGGTAGAGAGTCATTTGGTAAAAAACGAGAGTCTAATGTACGCATTTCCGTTGACGTAACGAGCACCTGCTTCCCTCCTATCAGGACCACTGCTTCGATAAAGCGCTGTTTAATGGCAAAGTGATATAGCTCCCCTTTACCTTTGCTACAGGCTTACAGCCTTTCCACTTCTTAACGATACGCATGAAATCGAATTTCCTTCGGCTGCTGGTGTATGGGCTGCTGCTGGCTACGTTGCTTCAGTGCAAGCAGACGCCGGATCTCCCCCCAACAATACTACGTCTACCCGCGACGATAATCTGGCGCTAGGCAATCCCGATGGCGCACGTAGCAGTGAGTCCAGCCCCAACGCGTATCTGATCAGCCGTGCTACGTACAGTCTTTCCTATAATCAATCAACGGGTATTGCCAACTGGTGCAGCTGGCATCTAAGTTCGGCCTGGAAAGGATCGGCTCCTCGATACGGGGGTACCTTTATTCCCGAAACCGGTTTGCCGTCGAGCTGGTACGTAGCGCGTCATGCCGATTATACGAATACCGGCTTTGATCGGGGTCACCGCCACGGCGGCCCGGCTCTGCCCGAGTAATGACCGCGACAGCACAGCCGACGAAAATCGGTCTACATTTATCTTTTCCAATATCGTCCCACAGGCACCAACGCTGAATCGGCAATCGTGGCGACTGCTGGAAGAGTACTGCTGGAGTCTGGTGTCGCAGGGCAATGAACTCTACATCATCGCGGGACCATCGGGGAAAGGTGGCACAGGCGACAACAGCACTGCTACGTCGCTGGCGGGTGGAAAGCTGACCGTGCTGGCAGCGCTTTGGAAAGTGATTGTGGTACTGACCATTGGTTCGAACGACTTGAGCCGTATTAATAATCAGACGCGGGTTATTGCTGTACGGATGCCCAATACCAACGGAGCAGGGGACACCAAATGGAACACGTTTCGAACGAGTATCGATGCAATTGAAGCGGAGACAGGCCTTGATTTACTATCCAATTTGCCGGTATCTGTCCAGCAGACGGGAATGTTCAATGAAGTGTGTCATTTCTTTAGACCTTCAAGTATGGTTTGACCCGTTCGCCCAACAAAATAGCTAACTGGTGTACGGTCCGTGACCAATTGGCTAAGGGCATCCTCCACGTTTCGATAATCCCTAGAGTAGTCAGGTAAAGACTGTTCACTAGCGCAGCCCCCCAGGGGAAAGCCCCCTTCGATTTAGTTACACACCGGATCGGGCGATGAAAGCCTTCCACTGTATTGCCCGGCCGCCGGGGCGGTTGTCTAAACTACGTTGCGAATAGGGGCAGGATACTTGAAAAAGCGGGGCAAGCCTAACCAATTTCGTTGCCAGCCCTCAACCACTAAAGGCTGTTTACTCCCACCCAGCGTAGTTTGTCGTTTACCAATCAACTTTGGCTCGCAGGAGCCGTCCCGGTCACGAGGCATCTCCACGCTAACGGGGCCGTGGGTTGTTTTAACTTGGCTGGCCTTACTGCCGTTGGGTCGGTTGGGCCGACTCTGCTCGACATGGGCTTGCCTTTTTCCGGCCAGGGCGGCATCCGGCAAATCTTTTTAGCAGCGGAGCTAACACACCGTCTTTGCCAGTAAGTTCTTTATCACCGGCCAACATGCGCTGAATGGCCTGCTGAGGAAAGGCCGTGTAATGGAAGTTTTCGCCCCCTTTTGTATGTTCCATTTAGTTGCCAAGTTCGTTCATTCCAACTTGACACACTTTACTGAACGCTCTCCCCGTTTAACCAAAGCCTTTAACTCAGTCATTTCCGTTTCTAGCTGCTGAATTTTCTGCTCTTTAAGTTGATCTTTCTTCTCCAGTTGAATAGTGTAAAGCGTCAACTCCTCTATTTTCTCCAGCAGTTTGGCATCCATTTCTGCTACGTCAACACCCTTTTCAACCACTTCTTTGGCAGATAGCATACCCGGTAAATGACTATGTTGTTGGATGTAGTGTTCGACTTCCGAAAGTGATCTGAGCAAATAATTAGGCTTGAATACATAGTCGCTCCAATCATTGGTATTCTTTACGGCTACCTTCACTTTCTCGGTCAGAATGCCCTCTTCGACAAATAACTTGTAACCCGATGGCGTACGCGCTACGTTACTACCAATAATGACCGCATCGTTCTGGGTGCTTTGCAGAAACGAGCCTTTGCGCTGCCACAGCGATTCCGACACACCCTCGCGAGCCGAACCGTTTACACTGCCTAAGATCACATCGCCCGCCGAATTAACCGTGAGAAACTTATACTGATTCGTCACCGAGGCTGGGGAATTACTGGTTAAATTGGTTAGTCTCAAACCTGACTGATTGGCAAGCCCTTGGGTAATCTCCAGTTTATTCTGAGGGGCTGAATTGCCAATACCGACTCTGGCATCGGGTGCGCCTAGAATCACTGAGTTATCCTGCGATACCACGGCGTTCACCCCGATGGCCGTCGAGTTGTTGATACTGCCACTGGGGGTACGAGCCTGGAAGCCAATAAACGTGTTCTGATTGCCTGACCCGTTGCCCGCGAAGTTTGCCGCCCGGCCAATATAGGTATTGTTCTGGCCGGTAGCGTTGCCTAGCCCGGCTCCGTCGCCAATAAAGGTGTTGCCTAGTCCGGAGGTGTTATTCTGGCCTGATCCGTTACCAATGAAGAGGTTGTAGGAACCGTTGCTGTTCTGCCCCGCGTAGGAGCCCATAAACAGGTTACCCAGGCCGGTCGTGTTGGTGTAGCCAGCATTATAACCAATAAACACATTGTTGCTGGCCGAGGTGTTACTGTAACCCGCCTGATAACCCACAAACACATTATTGCCTCCTGCCTGATTGAACACACCCGCACGAGACCCCAAAAAGGTATTACTGCTGCCCGTTGAGGTGCCGCTACCGCTATACGCACCCAGGAATGTGTTCTCTCGGCCGGTATAGCCGAAAATACCTGTTTGATAGCCGATGAAGGTGTTGTTGCTACCAGTTGTATTTTGGGAGCCAGCAAAAGAACCCAAAAAAGTGTTTGCCTCTCCAGTTGAATTGTTACTGCCTGCATTAAAGCCCATGAAGCTATTATACTTACCCTCAGTGGTTCGCGCGCCTGCGGTATAGCCCACAAATACATTTCCTTCAGCGGTATTGAGTTGACCGGCAAAAGCGCCCAGGGTTACCGTCTTCGAGCCGCCACTCGTACCTGCGTAAGGGCCCAGCGTTATGTTGGATTTGCCGTCAGCATTGGTAGAGCCTGTGTAATAGATGCTTTGGGTTTGTTGCGCCCACAGCGAAGTAGATACCATCGTTGCCAGCAGGAGAAGATTAAGTTTCATAGCGAAAAGACTGAGAAGAAGAGTTGAAAACTGTCAACAAATGTAGTTAACCACATCTTACACACTATTCATGAATGAGTTAATGGTAAAACTAGCAACGGCGCAAAGGCTACAACCACCTGTAAGGAGCTTGAGCAGTTACTGAATCAGTTAGTTCAACAAATAATCAGTGACACGCGAAAACGGTATGCAGTAACCATTTTTCCCATTCATCTTATGGCCAACTTCGCTGATCTATCATGAATCACAAACTCATCCTCATCTTCGTATTTGATACCTCTTTGATCGGGCCGCAAACGGTCGCCGGAGCGGATGGAAATTCGAGAATCTTAAATAGACTGAACTAGTGTAATTTTATAGTGCTGGATTCTGTCTCGCGAAAAAGGGCGATTAAAGAAACAAATAAATAGTTTGCTACTATGCCATTAGCCTTTTCAGTAATTGAACCGCATTTTTATGGGGAACTTGAATGGGATATGCCTAAGTTATTAAATGCCTTGAATTTATGAGTTTGAATGTAAATGAGAATATATTTAAACAAGAGCATTCAAAGTTTTACATTATTAAATATGGCGACTTTTTAGGCGGTTCTTTTCCAGCAATCGGAGCTATATAATTAAATCCTGTTGAAAGGATTTTAATGACTTTAACAAGGTGTATGAAAAACTCAAAGCGTGGGTAGATTCAACCGGGATTAAAGAATTAGTCCAGAAATCAGAACGCCTAAATGGTATAAGTTGGGAAAAGCTAATGAATATTGGGCATTATTCTAAAGAATAAATAGAACCTATCTGTCTCTTTAATACACTCCATTTAGCATTGAACTCAACTGGTTTTAGCGACTCCTGCGCGATTTCTTAACGATCGCTCGAATACCAAATAGTAGGGCGACCGGGATGGCTACATACCCGACTAGCTTTAAGACCACAACTAACCAATACAAAACGTAGTTCATACCTCTTGGAGACAGCTTGATTAGGCTTTCTTGACGAAGATACTAGATAAGCTACTCATGTTCTACCTACTAAACACCAATGAAAAGGTTTACATAGCAGAATGGCAACCCTTTTTCTGTGGAAGCAGCAATGGGTTTGACTAGGCGATACGTTCACAATAACTAAGAAGCTGACGAGGCCTATTGATTGGCAACTTAAAACATACTTATTGTATTCATTCGACCTAAATTTGTCATGAAACAATCCGTCCAAAACTCGAAACGTTCAAACGCATTTGGCTTGCTCGCCAGTGCATTTGCATTGATCGGCTGGGCAGTACCAATCGAATTTCTTTTCAGGCTATTGATCCTCGTAGCGGCTTGTGCGATCATTGGATTGGCCAGCGACCGAACCAAACTGTTTAGTGGGCTAGCGATTGGTATGGGTTTACTACTGTACTTTACAAGGTATCGATATGACCTGGGCGCGGATGACTTGGATAAGCAGCGATACGAAGTACGCTATGAGGTGGATTGCCAGGATTGTAGTGTCAGATTCACGAATTCTTCGGGAGGTGTTGACGAAGAAAAAGGGGTTCATGGTGGCTGGTCGAAAGTCATTGAGGCACCCGGAAATTTATTGATCGACCTTACTGCTCAACCAAACGGGGCTAATCCAACGGCATCAGTTCGTCTGTTTGTGAATGGAGTTTATATGGCTGGCGAGCATTCGTCAGGTCGTTATCTGGCCGCCTTTGCCAGTTGTCGCCCGCGTGATTATTATGATAAACGCTAACCTGGGAAAGACAAGCTTGACAGTCTTGTTTACGTCAACTTGCTGGAGAAATTGAGGTAACATTGTCTCGTAAAATCGCTCTATTCTTGGAACGGCTTATTAGACTGCTGATACAATCGAGAGCAACGTCCGACTGTGAATTATCCGTTTTTTGGTAAAACTGCACACATCATCGAGATTTTCGCCAAACAAAAGGGTGCCAGCATAACTTACTCATTAGTCTAGTCTATTACTAATGAGCAAGTTATACTGGCACTGCCGTTAACAGAACTCGTCTATAGAAACCTCAGCTTCAAATTAGGACAAGATAGTGCGTTTTAGGGATGTATTCGTTAATCTGGCTTTCAACAGAATAGCTTAGGCCTTCTTTTTTTCTGCGATGATTTCGCTTAAGGAGTTGACCAGCTTATCCAGATCGGCTAGCGTCGTATATACATGGGGCGTTACCCGAACGCAACTAATATTCTCCCAAACCGTGGGCGACGTATTGATCTTATATTTAGCCATTAGCTTTCCCTCCACTTCGCCCGGCGTCATCCCTTCGATACTTACCCCGCAAATGCCGCAGGAAAACTGAGGTTTCAGTGAAGTCAACAAACGAACGCCGGGCAACTTCAGGGCTTTTTCAGCCCAGTAATTTTTCAGATACCGCACGCGCTCTTCTTTACGTTTGCTACCGATGGCGTTGTGAAAATTGATAGCTTCATTAATACCTTGCTCAATAGCAAAACTTCGGGTACCCAGTGTTTCAAATTTTCGGATGTCGCTGCTTTTCGGCTGGCTGTTACAGAGCAGTGGCCAAATGTTGGTAATCTTTTCCTTTTTAATCCATAGCATACCAGTACCCACCGGAGCGGATAAAAACTTGTGCAGACTGGTACCGAAATAATCGCAGCCTAGTTCGGGAATTTTAAAGTCCAGTAAGCCAAACGAATGCGCGCCATCGACTAGCACTTCAACGCCGTGTCTACGGGCCATCTGGCAAATTTTCTGCACGGGCATGATTTGGCCGACCCAGTTGATGACATGCGTTACGTGAAGGAGTTTTGTTTTGGGCGTAATGGCTTTTTCGTACTCGCGAACGATCTGCTCGTCGTCTTCAATCGGGAATTTGAAATTCAGTTGCTTATAGACGATGCCTTCCCGTTGGGCCCGTTGTCGCCAAGCCTGGATCACGTTCGGGTAATCCTGCAGCGTTCCGATCACTTCGTCACCCTTCGCCAGATCAAGTCCGTAAATGACCGTGTTCAGAGCCTCAGTAGCGTTGCGGTTAATGGCAATCTCGTCGGGCAACGTACCAGCGAGTAAAGCCAACTTTTCGCGTACTGGTTCGCGTCCCTGATCCAGCAGCCGCCACATGTAGTAGGAGGGTCCTTGATTGATCATCTGGTTATAGCGCTCCACGGCCTGCTGCACAACGAGTGGTGACGGCGAAACGCCCCCATTGTTGAGAATAATGATGCTGGAAGATGATGCTGTATAGCCCTGCTGAATGGTGCGCCAATAGTCTTCGTCAGCAGCAACTTCCAGTGGGCTAAGGTGTTGTACACGTCGGTTAGCAGCCGTCAGATTGGCAGCGTACGTCGTTTCCAGAAGGTTATTTACCGAAAATGTACCCCCAGCGACGGCTAATTTTTTAACGAAATTTCGACGGTTATGCGCCATACCTATACGTTTGGTCAGTTTATTGAATATCCCACCAGTTCTTAACAGCCTGCGTATCGCCACCAATATTATTGGCAGCTGTGGTGCTGTTCGCTGCGTTACTGGTTCGGCTTCCGCTCGGATATTTCAATCGTTTAGGAACGTCTTTTACATCCGGGTCCAGACTTCCCGAGGCTGGATCGATGAACAGGATATCGCCATTCGGTTTTTTTATGTCTAGCCGCAACCGTTCCATCCAGGCTTGCAGACCCTGCATGTAGAGCGCCAGCCATTTCTGGGTACCAATCACGTTTTTAAAATTACCCGCTTTATACGGTACGTTGTCCAGATAAGCCGCAACCGCTTTTGAATCTGTGATTCCCCACTGGTTCATCGAGGCAGTTACGGCAGCTTTGTATAAATCTTCTGGCGTTTCAGTGCCCACATTCATACCACGGGCAGCGGCTTCAGCTTTGGCAAACGCAACTTCTGCGTACGTAATCAGGTAACCTTTGGCCGAACCGCTGTAAGCAACCACCCCCGGTTTGGATAACCCAATCATTGTTGGCGAATTGGCTTCCGTACCGTAGACTTTACCAACGTATTTACCATTCGTTTCGTCGGGGCGGGCGTATATGGGTAAGCGGGGGTCGTTGGTTGCCTTCATGTAATCAACCAACGTAGCAGTCACGGCAAATTCAACCAATGGTCTTTCTACGTCGTTGTACGGAAAGCGACTGGTTGTCGCCGTCAGGTTATACGGAAAAAAGGCGTCCTGACTAACACTGGTCAACGTATTCTTCGCGGCTTCCTCAATGACGGATTTGGCTTCTGCCGGCTGAACGTCGGCAGTTCTCAACGCAATGCGAATACGTAGTGCATTGCCAATACGTACCCACTGTTTGGCATCACCATTGGCAATAATATCCCCCCTGATCTGGCCCGCAGTGGTGTTCTGCAGCATATCAACCTGTTTCTTCAGCGAAGCCAGCAGACCGGCGTATACATCTTTGCCTTTGTCAAAAGCTGGCTGTGGAATGTCGTCTCCTTTGAGCGCCTGCGAATACGGAATATCGATATAAGCATCGGTCAAAACGTGAAACATCCAGGCTTTCATTATTTCAGCCACCGCCAGCACATGCGGATTCACTTCTCCCGGATGGCGGTTGTAATAATTTTGAATCTCCTGAAGATCCATCAACGGTCCGGCATACAGGCCAGCCCACAAACCATCGTTGGTGAATAAGTACCGACCGTCGGAAGTTTTGTCGGTGCCCATCCAGTATTGTGACAGTTCCATGCCGATACGTCCATTAAAGTACGAATCGTACATCAGATCGGCCGCCCGTTTCTGAGCGTTGGCCAGCAAAAACTCCGGCTGGGTTTCGCTCGACCGGGCGGGGTTTGTATTTAGGGATTCAAAATCCTTGCAGCCCGTAAAAGCCACGAACAGGAAGGCCAGCAAAAAAATAGTGATACGTTTCATTGTGGTTAAGGATATGATGTTACGTGCCTGAACGGCCACTTATTAGAAAGTCACGTTTAGATTGACGCCATAACTCCGTACCGGCGGTAAAGCGCCCCCTTCAAAACCAATCTGGTTGCTGATTGAATTGGTAATGTTGGCCGGGTCCACATTCGGGGCGTTGCTTTTGATCAACCAGAGGTTGCGGCCCGTCAGGGTGAGACGTAACGACTGCATTTTGATTTTTTGCGTCCAGGTTTCCGGTATATTCCAGCCCAGACGAACTTCGCGCAGATAGATGAAGCTGCCATCGTATAAGTTGGCGCTACTGATGCGGTTACCGCCATCAGCATTGAAATGCGTACGGGCCGTGACCACTACGTCATTCGGTGAGCCATCCGCTTTTACGCCGGGATTGATCAGGCCGTTTTCGCGGATACCGTTTTCGGCGGTTTCGAACAACATGCCGGATTTGTTGCCGTATAGATTGGTATACGAAAAGAAATCACCGCCTTTCTGGAAGTCAATCAGGGCAGACAGATAAAGTGCCCGGTAGCTAAACGTATTGGAAAAGCCACCGATGAAATCTGGGTTGGCATCCCCAATGACCACTGGAGCAGGCGTTACGTTGTAGGTACCGTTAGCACCAACCGTTTTGTTTCCTCTGGCGTCGTAAACAAAGTCGGTACCCAGCATGGTGCCTAAAGACATTCCTTTCTGAGCGACCATAGACACTTTATTCGTGCGACGTTCCGTACCGATAATAAATCGCTCGATGCCCTGGATGTTGTCCGTGTTCAGATCAAGTACCGTATTTTTGTTTTTTGAAAAATTCAAGGCTGCACGCCAACTGAAATTTCGCGTGGTAATGGGCGCAACCGAGAGCGATACCTCAATGCCCTTGTTCTGGACGGTTCCGCCGTTGACAATCTTCGTGGAGAAACCGCTTTCAGCGGGTACCTGAACATCCCAAATCTGATTTTTGGTCCGGCGGTCGTAATACGTGAAATTTAACCCAAGCAGTTCATTGAAAAATTTGAAGTCAAAACCACCCTCTACTTCGGACGAAAGCTCGGGTTTCAATTTGCTGTTGAACAGCTTATCCGATGTGCTTTGCAATGGATACGAACTAAACGGCGCTACGTAGTCATAGTACCGAGAAACGTTGTACGGGACGGCGTCATTACCGACCTGCGCGAACGACAACCGCGCTTTACCCAGGGTGAGCCAACTACTCTTGGGCAGTACGTCGGTAAAAATAAACGAACCAGCAATCGAAGGATAGAAATAGGAGAAGTTGCCGGTCTGTTGAAGCGTTGAGGCCCAGTCATTACGTCCAGTGGCCGTCAGGTACAAAAACCGCTTATAGCCTAACGTAGCAGATGCAAAAAGGGAATTCGTCTGCCGATTGCCATAATCGTTCGACACGGTTGCCGGTGTTACTGAATTTTGCAGTACATACACCAGCGGATTCTGAAGCCCGCCATTCGTCGTTCCAGCATCTACCGTCGATTGTATACTCAGGATGTTACCCCCCAACACGCCTTCCAGACTAATTTTGGAGTCCATTAGGTTTTTGTTGATGTTCAGCGTAGCCTGGTAATTGGTTTCGCTATTGACAAGTACCCGCTTGGCGTACGAACCAACGAAAAATCCTTTCGCACTTCTGACCTCATCCAGGTGATTCAAGTAATCTGAAAAGACGCGCACGTCGGTCGAAAGCCAGTCGGTGATTTTGTACGTCAAACCGGCATTGCCGAAATAACGGTTATTTTGATCGGTATTGAAACTTTCATACTGGTTCCAGTACGGATTCTGCGTGAACGCTGGTTTCTGGATATTCCAGGCGGTTCGGTTCCAAGATTGCTCGGTGCCGTCCGCGTATTTATATTCTCTCAGATACGCATCGTCAATCTGCCGCTGCCCGAACATGACGTAAAAAAGCATTGGGTTATTACCGAAGAAGCCCGTACCGGGCCGGCCTTTGGAATCGTCGTGAACGTAATTAATGCCCCCGCTGAACGTGAATTTATCGGTAAATTTATACGTCGTGTTCAGACTCATGAAGAATCGGCCGAGCTGGCTGCCGGGATAAATGAAGCGCTGGTTCGTCTGACCCAGTGAAAACCGGATAGAGCCCTGATCGGTACTACTGGCGACCGACAGATTATTGGAAAAGGTAAAACCGGTTTTAAAGAAATCCTTCGCGTTGTCGGGGTGGGCGCTCCAGGAAGCGGTTTTCCCGAAATTAGGATTGTTCCGGTCTTGGTCCCACGACCAGTAATGCCGCACCAGCGATCCATCTAGTTTTGGTCCCCATGATTCATCAGTGCCGTAATCAGGAATCAGGTCATATTTTCCTTTTCCATCGTTGTCGTCGAACGTGCCTCCACCGGGTAAAAAACCGGTTGGATTCTGGTTGACGTATAATTTGGTAAACGTAGAACTACCGCCCCCACCGTACAAATTCTGGAACTTAGGTAAGTACGAAACCTGATCGATCTGCATGTTGAGATCGTAATTCACCGAAACTTTTCCGGATCCTTTTCCCGATTTGGTCGTGATATAAATAACGCCATTCTGTCCACGGCTACCGTATAGGGCTGTCGCTGCGGCACCTTTCAGCACCGAAATGTTTTCAACATCATTCGGATTGATTAATTGGGCCGGATTACCGTAGTCATAGCCACCGCCACCCGTACCCTGTCCACCTGTAGTACCGTAGGAGTTAAGGTTCATATTGGCCATCGGCACGCCGTCTACGATGAACAGGGCGTTGTTATTGCCGGAAATGGACTTTAAGCCGCGGATCGTGACCCGCGCAGAACCTCCCATAGACCCGCTATTGCCGCCAATCTGCACCCCCGCCAGTTTACCCTGCAGCGAATTAATGAAATTGACTTCTCGGGCTTCCTGAATCGCTTTACCGTCAAGTTGCTGTACAGCGTAACCTACATTACGGGTGTTACGTTGTACACCTAACGCGGTAACGACCACTTCACCCAAACTTTTGACATCCGGTAACAGCTTGATGGTCAACTTGGTCATGGCGGGCGATACGTCAACTTCCTGCGTTTTGAATCCGATTGATGACACAATCAAGGTTCGATTGCCAGACGGAATGGCAATGGTGAAGCTGCCATCCGCTGCAGAATTAGTGCCAATATTTTTTCCTTTTACCAAAATATTGGCTCCAGGTACGGCAACATCCATTTCATCAACTACTTTTCCGGATACGTCCAGATTCTGAGCCTGAACGTCGATTATCCCTATTGATAATCCGATACTTATCAGAAAACAACGAAGTAGATTTTTCAGCATGGTTTAGGATTATATGATTAAAGGTTTGATTGGTAATTTTACATAAAAAAACACATAATGTATATGGCTTCGCCTGTTATTAAGGAAAGCAATCGAGTTTAAACATTTCCGTGTCAAGATATGACCTATTTTTGGGCTCGTAAGCTTACATACCGTCGCTAAAACCCTCAATTATAAAATTATAGATCGTCCAGATAAATTTCCGATTCAAATCAGGACATCCAACAAGCTTCTCTCCATTTACGAGAGCCGATACCTTTGGGGAGACGCACTGGGTGGCGATCAGATACTAAAACAACTACCGATTTACCACGCTTGGCCAAAGGGTTGCCGGAAACGTATGCCAATGGAAACGCTTCCGGCATTTAGATAACGTACCATCCACCGGGTGGTGCTACGTCGTCAGGGGAGTTTTTTCATAATGAATCCTGGCTAGACTTCAACATGATTCAATCAGGTTACGCGGTCGATAATGCGAGTTACCAACGTATCAGTGAAGATTATGTCAGAATGCCAACCAAACCGACGCTCGATGCTGAGCCATGCTACTTAAACCGTTGCCAGCGGGCAAATGGACGTATCGCGGGGTCGATCCGCGCACCGGACGTAGCAGTTCACCCGAGAAGGTAAAAGAATTAACCATTTCGCCACCTACCTCAGGCGAAAACGCCAACTGAGTATTAGTATTAACGCGCTGAGGCCTTTACGACCTGGTTGTCATCATAAATTGTTTCGTATGCACCAATTATTAGTGGTCGTTTTTGCCTTCTTCGGAACTTTGTCAACGGCTTGTTTGGGCCAGCAGACGCCTGTTCAATCTGCTCCAACCGCCGTAATTCTAGATACCGATATGGATTCGGATGTAGATGATGTTGGTGCGCTGGCTATGTTACATACGTATGAAAAAGCCGGTAAAGCTCGGATACTGGGCGTTATCGTCACCAGTGATGAACAGCATAGCGCTACGTGTACCGATGCGATCAATACGTATTTTGGGCGTGGCGATTTGCCGATTGGTGTGAGCCAGAAAGATTCGTTGAAAACTTTTTCAAAATACACACAGGCAGTTTCTCAGGAATTTGCGCACAAACTTACCACCAGCAAAGACGCCGAAAATGGTACGTTGTTGTATCGACGCCTGTTGGCAAAGGAGCCTGACGGCAGCGTAGTGATCATTACGATTGGGCACCTCACCAGTCTCAGTAACTTACTCAACTCACAGCCCGACGGCATCAGTCCTTTAAATGGACAGGCACTGGTAGCCAAAAAAGTAAAACGCTGGTCGTGCATGGGAGGCCAGTTTCCAAGCGGCAAGGAAGCCAACTTTTACCGGCCCGACCCCGCATCGACGGTCAATTGCCTGGCGAAATGGACGCTGCCCGTTACGTTCGCCGGTTGGGAAGTCGGCAATCAGCTTATAACAGGCGGAGCTGATTTCAAAGCTCAATGCAAGCCAAATAGCCCTATCTATCGAGGCTATGAACTATACAATAATTTCAAAGGTCGAGCCAGTTGGGATCAGGTAGCGATGCTGGAAGCGATTGAAGGCGTTTCATCTTATTTCTCTCTCGTAAAAGATGGGCATTGCGTGGTTGGTGCTGATGGAAGTAATACATGGACATCGCCCGCTAGTCAATTGCAAGGATATCTGGTGGTAAAAAACACGCCGGAGGTTATTCGCAGACGTATTGAAGCGTTAATGCTTGGTAATTAAGTGCCTGACTATTCCGTCATTAGAGGTAACGAATTATTAATGAAAGCAAGTTTATTCTCATAAAATGCCCTTTTTGAACAACTGCTTCCTGGGCAAGCTAGACTAAATAACTTCTTTTAAGGTCGGCCGCCGTGGTTCTTTCTAGTTGCATGATTCCAAAGTCCGCTACCGTATAACCAAAGTACTATTAATTGAATGCATTTATAATCTAATTCATTCACAATCAGTTATTCATGATAACCTCGTTTGTTACTACAAATCGTCCACGAAAACGTCCGATGTATCCTAGAACAAGACCTACGCCAGCCCATGTTCAAGAGCAAACTTCACTAGATCGGCGGGTTTGTTTATGCCTAATTTGAGGTTGATATTATTGCGGTGGGTTTTTACTGTGGCTACGCTTAAAAACAGCTTATCGGCAATTTCTTCGTTCGTGAAACTCTGTCCAATCAGACCAATGATTTCAATTTCACGCTTGGTCAGCTGAAACTGCTTCATGAAAAAATCATCGGCGTGCAGATTTGCTTTATGTGCCTGAGTAAGCTTGGGATCGTAATATTTTTTATTGGCAGTTACTGTCTCGATCGCGTTGATGACCTCATCGACACCCGAGTTTTTCAGGATATAGCCATGTACGCCCATTTTTTTACAGTCGTCTACAAACTTGCGATCGTTGTACATGGTAAGCACAATAATGCGGACGTTCGGGGCCACTTTCAGTAGTTGCGACGCTACGTCTAAACCATTGATATGCGGCATGTTAATATCGAGCAAAATTACGTTGGGCATCAGCCGGTTGACAGCGTCCAATACGTCCTTTCCGCTAAAAACCTGCCCGACAATCTGAAGATTATCTTCGGATGAAAGCATCATTTTCATGCCATCGTTGAAGAGTTGATGGTCGTCGGCAATTAGAATTTTGATTGGCGTTTCCATTTACAAAGAGCGAATGTGCGAAAGAGTGATTTTTCGTACGTCGAATTTTAAAATTTACTGGTACGGAATTTCAACGATGGTTGTTACGCCACGTTGCGTTTCATCGATGGTCAGTTTTCCATTAATAAAATCTACTTTGGATGTCAGATTATTATAGGCTGGAGTTCGTGGTCCGTCGTCCTCAACTAAAATACTTAACTGTTCGTGATTGAACACTAGTTGAACCGTAGCCTCGGTTGCATCCGAATTTTTCAAAATATCATTAATAATCTCTGACGCGATGCGAAATACCTGCACTTCTACAGCTGCATCAAGCCTTCGTTCTTCGCCAACCACTACGTATTCAAACTGAACGGGGGTAGTATCCGCAATTTTGTCCAGCGATTCGCCCAGCGATTTTGCCAGACCAAGCTGTGCGAAATTCTTCGGCATCAGGTTATGCGATACGGTACGCAGATTTTCAACGGCGCGATCAAGGAGTTTGCGCGCTTCGGCCAGTACCGGAAATCGCTCTTTGATATCCGGTTTCCGCCCGACACTCGATACGTAGCCAATGGCCGTCGACAACATCGCGCCCACATCGTCGTATAGATCTTCGGCAATTCGGTTACGCTCTATTTCAAGCGCGTCGATAATTTTCTGTGATTGCTCCTGCTCACTTCGATGCAGGGCGATCAACAACGCTTCGTTCTGCTGACGGTATTTTTTAAACCAGAAATACAAAATTCCAGAAGTGAAAACCAGCAGATCGAACAGGAAAACCAGTACAACAACGACGTAGCTGTCGAATTGATATAGCGATTCTTCACCGCGCGTAAACAACAGATTAACGAAGAAAACAAATAGATAGCCAATTAGCTGAATCGTGACCGTAGCGGTGTAAAAAATCACCACGCTCTCACGCCGACGAATCCGCTCAAAAACCGACCAGAACGCCAGCACAATGCAAATCACCATGAATATTAGTGTCGTGTTGAACGTCCATCGGAAATGGCTTTGCGGAAACACATCTAGCGACCGCAGTATTACATTGATGATCAGTAAGCTCAGTCCTATATATTTGAACGTTTGCACTGCCCAATACGCCTGACTTTTGCCCTTCTTCTGACCAATAAATAGCTGCATAAACTGCAACTGAGCCAACATAATCAGCCAGCCGGACAACAGAGCTATATCGAAGCGATTAAAGGTGGGTGAATTTGGCCAGAGATACTGGAACCCTAGCCCGGATTGCCCGGCAATATGCAGAGCGATGGCGATGATCAGACTTGAAAACCAGAAGTAAATAGCCTCTTGAGTAGCGGCAAATGCTACCAGATTGATGAGTAGAATGAGTAGGCTCACACCCGTCAATATTCCCCAGAAAAGATAACTTTCCCGGTCGTGCTGCTCAAAGGTATCGGCTTCCCATAAACCAATGCGAATGCCCAATACCTCGTACCGTTTAGCCACCATGATGTATAAATCGGTTGGTTCCTGACCCGTTAGTGTCACCGGGAACACCCAGTTTTTATTGGGGAATTTTCGGGAAGCAAACGGCTTCCAATCACCCGTAATCACCTCACGAACTAGCGAATCACCAATAAATTGATAGTATCGGAGGTCGTTAATACGCGAATTGTCAATTTCTAGAAAAACGGTTTGTGGTTTCCGGGTATGCAATCGAATGTGTAGCCAGTGGTGCGACGGTGTATAGCCTACGTTCATCGAACTCGTCGGAAGCGGTACAAAGGACCGCTGTTTCTGCAACCCCACAATCTGACGAATACCTTGCTGCGCTGTAGTATCCTCATAATGTGAGATGTATCCATCCAGTCGGTGATATTGTCCCAAATCGACCCAATAGGTTTTCTGGGCGTGAGACGCGCCAGTAGCCAGAAAAAGTAGGATCGATATGATAGCAATGTTCTTCAACGGTGGTACAGATTAGTCTTGAATCAAGCAAAAGTAAGGTATTGCCAACCCTCGAAAACATACTAACTAGTTTGTATTTTTTGAGGGATCGATACGGTTATCGTGGTGCCGTTACGTCCCGATTCCATGTGAATGTCACCCTGTAGTTTATGAACGCGGTCATACAAATTTCGTACACCAATACCGCTTGCTGTTTTGCCTACGGCCGATGTATCGAAGCCTTTGCCATCGTCACGTACTATCAGCAATACATCATCGGAATTAGTTGCTAGTTCGACTTGTGTCGTGGTTGCATCGGCGTGTTTAATAATATTATTAATTAACTCATTACCAATTCGATACAATTGCACTTCCTGCTCAACAGTGAGTTTCGGAACTGGGCCTTTCTGCTGGAATATAAACCGAACTGGCTGCGTCTGATTTAGCTGTTCTGTGAGTTCATCAAAGGAAGTTATCAGCCCTTTTTCGACAACCGACACGGGTAATTTATTCTGTACAATCTGTTCGAGTTCGTTATCAACCTGTTCAACCAGACGTACTGAATCAGTCAACAGAGGTGAAGGCACTACGTTGGCAAGTAGCTGACGTGCCTGCTGAAGGCGCAGACCAACATCTGAACGTAGCAATTGGTGAATGTGCTGACGCTCAGCATCTAGTACGTCGATGATTTGCTGGTTCGTTTCCTGCTGCGACTGCGTCAGATCGATACGTAGTTGCTGATTCTGACTCAGCGACTGCCGGAAACGATAGGCCAGCAGATAAGCAAACACAACCAGATCTATAAAGAAAACGACTGTCAGGATTAGATACGGGTCGATCAGGTAGGTGCTGCCGGTCTGAAATCGCATAGTGTTCTGGATAACATTGAAACTCTGGGCCAATGTCTGAAACGCAAACGCAGCCCCGTAAGCTCGCTTTAAATCATCTTTCGAACGGATCGCCACTACACTTACCCACACAAATACGAACATGATACAATTGGCTACCACTGCGTGAATCGACGTAATGATTACATCCATTTGCGGGTATCGCCGGGGGAAATCGCCTATCTGCATGAAAATCAGCACGAGCCATCCAGTCCAGAGAAGGTATTTCAATACTTGCCCAATTCTGAAAAGTGGGCGGTTCATCCGGCGTAAATTCAGGAAATAGTGCTGAAACTGAATAACTGCTGGAATGTATAGCCAGATGGCTTCAATGACCGGATTGGGTGCATTGATGGCCGGAATTCCGGGCCATAAATACTGAAAACCCAGCCCCGAATCGGCAAACTGACGCAGGGACAAACCCGCTACGTAGAGCGCGTACCAGAGATAGACTTTGTCGGAGGTTACATTCCAGAAAATCAGATTCAATAGCACGACCAGTACTACTACGCCCGAAAAAATACCCCACAGAAAATATTCCCGCTGCTCTTTATCTTCGAAATCACTGGTTCGCCAGAGTAGGATTTCAGTAGCCAGATTTTCGTATCGATTGTCAAGACGCAGGTAATAATCTGCCGTCGGATTAGCGCGTGCGTCAATAGGAAAAGCAAATGTTTTGGTGGGTATCGGGCGAATAGAAAACGGTAGCCAGTCGCCAGTTTTCGTGAGCGATACGATTTTACCCTGCTGAATAACAAACAGTTCGACGTAGTTGATGACGTGATTTCGTATTTCGAGGGTCAACTCATCGGGCAAACTATCTGGTTTTAGCTGAAATCGGAACCAGTGAATCGATTCAGTATAGCCAAAATTCTGCCGTCCCTCCCGCGCCGATTCGAAATTCCGGGAACGAATAATCTGTCGGATACTGGCCTGGTTGGTTGTATCTTCCCAATGCGCTAAACGTAACGGTAACGTTTTCAGAGGCTGAATGGATTTGTTATGATACCAGGCAAATCCCGAAATCGCGAGAACAACCAGCACAAATAACACCATCAGATTACGAGCCATGCTAGTTATGTCAAGGTGTTAGTTTGTCGAGATCGGTACGCTTAAAATCACCGAATTGCCGTATTCATTCGCATCAACCAGCAACTCAGCTTTCAGATACGTTGCTTTCGTTCGCAGGTTCAGCCAGCTACTTTCGCTCGAATCGGTCGGGGTTTTAGTTCGGCCGTTGTCCTCAACCATTAAATTCAACTGGTCGGCGTGGTAAATCAGTTGCACAGTCGCTTCGGTGGCTTCGTCGTGTTGATGAACGTGTCGGATTAAATCAGTTGCCATGCTCAGAATCAGTCGTTCCGTTTGCAAGGGTAGCAATACGGTTTGGCCCAAACTCACAAAATCAAACTGAACGCGGTCGGTCGATACCTTTGCAATGGCTTCTTCGATCGCTTGTGCCAGTCCGGTCTGTTCAATATGTTTTGGCATCAACTGGTGCGAAATCGTCCGTAATTCGCTAGCTGCCTGATCAATCAACAATTGCGATTGCGTCAATACGTCCGACTTTCCCTCCCGCGCAAGTCGCGACAGATATCCTTTCGCCGTCGACAGCGTAGCTCCCACTTCATCATGGAGATCCTGTGCCAGTCGCTGACGTTCGTCTTCCAGCGAATTGATCACCCGTTCCTGAGCTAGTTGTCTGGCTTCCAATAGATTTAATTCAAGTGCGCGATTCGCTTGCCGGAACGTTCGGAAACGATACGCCAGTCCATACGAGAAAAAAATAATGTCCAGAAAAACCGTCGTACCAATAATCACATAGGTTTCCACATCGAACGGCAATGCCCAGCCTTTATCCTGGCAAAAATTTATAACCGATACCGCAGCAAAACCCACAAATTCGATAATCAGCGCATAGACGTAGTAGTTGATCAGTTTCTCGTTCTGGTCGTTTCGACGTACCGCTTCACGCAGACTAATCGCCGTAAGCACCATCAATCCGATCACAAAATAGCGCGTTGCCGATGCCACAAATTTGTACATATACAGTTCGCGGCCCAGAAGTTCGGTCAGTTGAATACCTACGACCGAAGCAAAAGTAGCTATCACCAGAATCTTAAAAACCGTAATCCAACGATGTACGCGGCTATTTTGCGGGGTTTGTCGAACAAAAAACTGAAGGAACGTAATCTGCGCAATCATGCCCAGCCATACGTAGAGATAGACGGGCGCGTACTCGTTGAGAACCGGCTGATCGGGCCACAGATACTGAAAACCAAGTCCCGCATCCGAAAATAGATGCATCGTCATAAAATGGATGTACAGGCCATACCAGAGATAGATCCGGTCTTTGGTAGCCAGCAACATGACCAACGTAACGATCATGACAATGCACACGATGCCTATGTACATACCCCAGACGAAATATTCGTCGCGGTCAATTTGCAGAAAAACGGAGCGTGGCCAGAGTCGTATGAAAAACGATAGAATGGCGTTGGGGCGATTGAATCGCAGATAATAACCCGCCTTCGTCCCCACGGGCATACGTAGCGGAAAAACATAATTGTTGTTGGCAAACGGTCGCTGGCTAAACTGAAAATGGTCGCCGGTTTTAGCAATTAGACGAATGGTGTTTCCTTTCACCTCAAACAGTTCAACCTGATCAATATTGGCGTATTCGATTTCGAGGAGCAGGTCGGCCTTCTGAACGGATTCAAGGCTAAAAAAGAGCCATTGTGTGGCAGTGGTATACCCGAAATCCTGCCGAAACGTAGGGCTATTTGACTGGTGAAATCGTCCGGTGTTACGTAGCTGAATGGCCTGCTGAATCGTTACGTTGCCGGTCGTATCCTCAAACTGATAAATCGCCCCAAGGAGCGATAACTCGCCAGAGGGAAGAGCTGATTCGCCCACCAGTAAAGGCGGATGATCAGGCTGCGCCCAGGCAATCTGATTTATCAAAACCAATAGGAAGAAATACCACAACCGTCTCATTACGTGGGTAGAAAAGAATTTACCTAAAGAATCCTACTACGACTAAAAATACAAACAAGTCCGTATGGAAATGCCCCTGCCCGGTTTGCCAATTTTGCATCGGTCAAAACGACAACCAATCAACTTCTCTAACAGCAGGACAACCTGCCTTTTCGACACAATTATCATGAAACGTTCTCTTAATTTCCTGACCGGTTTAGCCTTAACCGCATCACTTCTGACCTTTTCAAGCTGTGACAAATTAAACGAACCTCAACCTGTTGCGCCTGCCGGCGCAGCTCGATCCGGCGACTTTGGTTTTGCTAGTAATGGTTTTGATGCGTCACTTATGAAAACAAAGATTGAAGCATACATGAATAGCCGGAATCTGGCAGGCTATGGCTACAGCATTTATGTTGATGGGCACCGTGTTACGTCTGCTGAGGGTGGCGCAGGATTTGCCCGCAAAGCTATAGACGCGCCTAAATTCAACCATGCCTCCATCGTAAGGCAGGAATTGGCAAGTTGCTCAAAATACATTACGACGCTGGCGACCATTCGCATGATTGAGCGGGCAGATTTACACTACGATGAATTAATCTGGAAATACCTGCCATCCTATATGAATGCTTCGGCCGGTGTACGGAAAATCACCTTTCGGCAGTTGCTCTCGCACCATTCCGGTTTAGTTGGTGGTATCAGCGATTTAACGATTTCCCTGACTGATATGGAGAATTCGGTGGAAGCTGATAACAGCGCCATGTATGACCAGTATCAATATAACAATATGAATTTTGCGCTCTGCCGCGTGCTGGTGCCTTATATGTACTGGAAAAAAGTGAAAAAATTGAGTGATCAGGCCCTTCAACTAGCAGAAATCAACAGATCATTACTGGATAATAAACTGGCCGAAGAATTTCTGGATTTAGTGCGTGAAGATGTATTCAAGCCTGCCGGATTAGCTGCCTGGCAATTTCTGGGGGCTACTGATCCTTCAAACGCCAATCCGCCTATGTATTATACCAATAATAACAGTGTTACAGGCGGAGTTTCCATGGGATCACTGGATGATATTAAAAACTTAGGTTCGGTTGGATTCAACCTTAACGCCTGGGAACTGGCCCAGATTACCTCAGCCGCCCACGACAATAAAATCGTTTTTAGCTCGTCGATGACGATTATCCGAAATGGCTATAAAGGGCGCCCACTCGGTTTCAATGACTCTCGTACTGGCAAGTATGGTGAATATTACTACAAATACGGTGGAGCAACCTGGAATACGAACAGTAAAACGGGTGGACTCGCCACCATGCTGGTTGACTTTAACTGTACTGGCGCAAATGTACAGATAACGGTTGTAGCTAATCAAAATGACGGTGCAGTAACAGATATTGATTGGATAAAAAACGCCTTTGATGCCTCCTGGCGGTAAAACCTAACCCATAAAACAAAAAGGCCATTCTACAGACGTAGCGTGGCTTTTTTGTTTTCTAAAGATGGGCAGTAAACCATTTGATTTCCTGAAAAATACAAACAAGTTAGTATGGAAACTGGCCTATCGGATGTGCCAACTTTGTCCTATCAATTAATCATCGAAAAAGACATGAAAATGCTAAACCTGAATCAGCCTATCGTTCCCGCAACATTTGGAAATACTACGTCGAATCAGCCGAAAAAAGTAGGTATCATCGGCGCTGGTGTCAGTGGTCTGGTAACGGCCAAAACCATGCGCGAACACGGCTTTGAAGTCGTCGTGTTCGAAAAAGAAGCTGAACTGGGTGGTGTCTGGATTTCGAATCGCCGGTATCCGAACGTAACGACGCAAAACACCCGCGATACGTATACATTCTCCGATTTCCCCATGCCTAAACATTTCCCTGAATGGCCAAGCGGTGAACAGGTTCAGGAATACCTGATGAGTTACGCTCGCGAGTTCATGGTGCTGGCGTATATCCAGTTTAGCACGAAAGTTGAAATGGCCGAACCAATTGAAGGCGGCAAAGGTGCCTGGTTACTTCACATCTCGCAGAATGGCAATTTAACCAACGTAACGGTCGATTTTCTGGTCGTTTGCAATGGCGTTTTCAGCGAACCGAATATGCCGCAAATTCAGGGACGAGAATATTTCAAAGGTCAGGTACTTCACAGCACGCAATTTCGCCAAGAACATCTAGACTCGGCTAAAACTCAGAAAGTTGCCGTAGTTGGTTTCGCCAAATCGGCCCACGATATTCTGTCGCAGGTAAGCAACGTATCGGAGAAACCAGTTTGTATTTACCGTGAGGCCAAGTGGAAAATGCCGCGTATTTTTCTGGGCCTGAACTTCAAATATTTACTGCTGCACCGTTTTGGCGAATCGCTGTTTCCATACCGATTTCTGTATGGCATTCATAAGTTTTTACATGGCCCAATGGGAAAACCCGTTACCGATCTGCTGGTAAAAGGCATTGGCAAAGCGGTGGCCGCGCAGCTCAAACTCAAAAAGAGCGGTCTTTTACCTGATAAACCATTCGATAGCATCGCCAACTGCTCCATCGGTCTCACTTCCGATAATTTTTACGAGCGAGCAGCGTCGGGAGAAATTCAGTTGGAAAAGGGCGAAATCGCGCGCTACGTAGTAGATGGGGTTGTACTAACTACCGGGAAGAAAATCAAGGCAGATACACTCGTGTTTGCAACAGGTTTCCGGCAAACCGTACCATTCTTCGACCAGACGATCAGTCGCCAGCTACGTAACACCAAAGGCTGGTTTCAACTGTATCGTAACGTATTGCCAACCGACGTACCGAACCTGTCGTTTGTGGGTTATAATCCTTCGTTATTTACGCCTTTTACGTCTGAACTGGCAGCACACTATTCAGCCCAGTATTTCAAAGGTCAGCTAAATCTGCCCAGTGCCGATGGCATGAAAAAAGAGATTGCCCAGCATCAGGCATGGCTGGCACAACGGGCTCCACATGGGCATTCGTCGGGTACATGCATTATTCCATTCTCGTTCCATCATGCCGACGAACTCATGCGCGACATGGGCCTGAAAACACGTCGCACCCGCAATCCAATCAAGGAGTTTATGGCCCCCTTCAATCCGGGAATTTATAAAGGACTTACGCCGGAACTGCAGTTACTTCGTTCGGTAAAAACAGCAGCAAAAACGACTGAGCCTCTAGTTGAAGCTTAAAAAAATCCAGTGCTGACTAGTTTCGAAACTAGTCAGCACTGGATTTAAATGACTTTCCAATCATGAATTCTCTGTATAACTTCCTCAACCGCATAGCCAACTGGAAAACCGTGCTGCTCCTGCTGTCGATTTACTTGAGTTTCCCGGCGTACTGGCTCAAAAATGCGGAAGACACCATCAATCAATTAGCGGGTAAACCCATTGGGCCCATAGACCTGACGTTCGGCTTCAACCCCACACGAACGCTGGCTATGGTTGCTGATTACGGCCCGACGGCTCGCAGCTTTTATGCCCAAACAGAACTCACGACTGATCTGATTTATCCGCTCGTGTATAGTTTGCTGCTGGCGGTCCTACTGACGATGGTATTCCGCCACAAACTGAATCGACGATTTATCATACTACCCTTATTCGCGCTGCTGTTCGACTACCTGGAAAATGCAGCCATCGTAACGTTACTCACTACGTACCCAACTCAATCACTAGGCGTAGCGGTACTATGTGAAGTAGTCAAATTAGCGAAGTGGCTCTCATTTGTGCTTGCCATTGGCCTGATCGGGTACGGACTTGTCCTGAAAGGTATTAACCAGACTAACCAGAGACGTACTGTAGTAAAAGATATTCGTTAGTCAGCATGTAGCAGAAACGACATTTTAACACGCTTGATTTTCGAAGAACGTGTGAATAAATCAGACTCTTAAAAGACCCAGAACGTTTACGTTTTTTCTGTACACGTTTAAAAAGCCACTCCGTATAAGAATGGCTTTTTTTTTACAATCAACAACTTGATTACGAGAAAAATACAAACATGTTAGTATGGATTTAACCCTCCTTCATCTGCCATCTTTGTATCACTCAAACGAGACAAAATCAGTTCAAATTTTTAAACCGAAATAAACCAAACAGTATCATGAAAACAGTACTTAGTATTCTTGCCCTTTGCTTCACCCTTACCACTTCCACATTCGCTCAGTTCGGCCAGGCACAGTGCGCCTGGAACGCACAGGCTGTAACGGAAGCAGAAAAAAACAAGACCGTCCATTTTAGCGACATCGAAGTATTAGGCATCACAAATAGCGAGGGAGACAATGCTTACTCGGTTGCCCTGACGATAAACTTCGCAACGCTGAAAGCCAGTCAGGTTGTAGTTACCGAAACGGGAACCGGTAAAAAGTGGGTGATGAATCAGGAATCTACCCTGAACGGCCCTTCCCCAATCAAATGTAACAGTGGTCAGGGACTTCCCTGGGGAACGATGGTTTTCAAGGGGAACGCGACAAGCCTGGTGGTTTATGTGAATGTTCCACAAAACCCAGGTCTCTGGTCTGTTTATGTTTACAAACCGGCCACTACACAATTTAAGGCGAACCTGTAAGTAGTAAACGGTATAAATAGCAAAAAAGGCTGGCTCTATAGGTTAGCTTTTTTTGCTATCTATACCTCATTCTCAGCTATATACAAACTAGTTTGTATGGATTTGTAGCAGGCAAAGTAGCCACCTTTGTCGTGTGATTCACGCACAAAGAAGTTCATGAAAACGGTTCTACTTTTTCTCTTACTATACGGCTTGCTGACCAGTTCTTCTCTGGCGAACGGATTATTGACCAGGTCAGATACCATACCCTCAACCCGGGTAGATTCGACGACTCCGCTTCATCCAGGCGTTCAACCATCCCTGAGCATTAGGGGTAACCTGGAATTAACAAAGGGGTATTATGCTATGCGGGGCACCGAAATCAGTTCTAATCAATACTCTCCCTGGTATCTGAATGGCACCCTTATTCTGACAACCCGTAGCGGCTGGACGATTCCGCTTCAAGGTGTATGGAGTTCGCCATTGGATGGGTACGGTCAGGCCTATACTAGCATCGGAATTAGCCCGCGCTATAAAAACTGGCTGACCCTGCACGGAGGCTATCGAAATGTGGATTTTTCACCGTTTACGCTGTCGAACTATACCATTTTAGGTGCGGGGGTTGAACTAAAGCCCGGCTTGTTACGGATTGGCCTGATGGCGGGGCAGTTTACCAAAGCTATTGAAGCCAATGAAACCAATCCTGACCAAGGAGCAGCCTTCCGAAGAATGGGTTATTGCGCCAAACTTGGTATTGGTACTGACCATACCTATCTCGACGTAATCCTGCTTCACGCTGCTGATGATGCCCATTCTATCCGTACAGATAGTGCCGCCTGGCTAACTCCTGCCGAAAATGCAGTGGTGGGTCTGAGTGGCAGAATTCGAACTGGCAGAAAGTTAACCATCGAAGTAGACGCGGCTGGCAGTGCCTACACCAACGATACTCGTGCCGAATCGCTGCCTGCAACCAGGTCCATCGACAAACGATTTCGGTCACCGAATTACCTCAATGGGCTTGGTAAATTGATTACCCTCCGGCAAACAACCAGTATTCGCACAGCTTTACAGGCATTGTTTAGCTACCGGACAAGCTGGGGCGACCTAAAACTTCGCTACAAACGAGTGGAACCCGGTTATCAGTCGATGGGGGCTTATTATTTGCAGACTGATGTGGAGCGGTTCACTGTAACGCCTGGTATCTGGCTGATGAAAAAACGGCTTCAGTTGCGCAGCAGCCTGGGATGGCAACACGACAACCTGTTCAATCAGAAACGAACCCGTAATGACCGGCTCATTGGGTCCGCAAGTCTCTCCTATGCATCAGACAACAACCTAACACTTGAATTCACTGCATCCAACTACAGCACTAGCCAACGTGCCGGATCTCGTCCACTCAACGATACGGCCCGCGTGACCCAAACGAATCGTAGTGTGTCGGGTAGTATGTACAAATATTGGGCAAGTGAAATCCGCACGCACAGCCTGAACGGCTCAGCTACGTATCAGACCTTGCAGGACCTAAACCCATTCACTACCAACCGGAACCAAGGCCAGAACTGGAGCTATACACTTGATTATATGCTACAACACGCTGCCTCCCGGCTAAATCTGAACATTAGTTATAATTATAGCTACTCTTACTCTCCGGAGTTGAGTTTTCTCGTTCACGGCCCCACGGGTAGTGTGGAAAAAAAGCTGGGTAAAAATCGTATTCTAAGTGTGTTACTTATGGGTAGTTACCTCAAAAACAAACAAATCATTAGCGGTAAGCAGGAACTGAGTGTTACGTTTACTACAACCCTTACCCTCGATTATCAGCTAACGCCCGTGCATCGCTTATCGGTAAACGGCACAATGCACATCAATCAGGGTGAGCAATTCTTTCGCCAGCAGCAGGGTACGCTTCAATACACAATAGTTTTTTGATGATTTCCCTGTTAAAAAATTAGTTTTTTCAGCATGCTGGGCGAGTAAACAGAATTGATTGAACTGGATAGATCTCATCTTTCGGTCGATTAAGCTGACGGCACGGCACGGAAGATAACTATCTAAATTTACCCGCATGCATATATTGATGTGGTCCGATTTAGCGGCACACTGAATTGTCAGATTTGTGTAGTACTGCTGTTCGAACTGTTCAGGGCTTTTGTAGCCCAGCGACGAATGCTTATGCACCCGATTGTAGCGTCCCCACAGCAGTACACGTCAATATACTCGAAGATTTCGGCGAGCATCGTCCACACTCAAGAATGTTCCTCCCTCTACTAATTCCGCTTTCAGGCGGCCGCTTCGGCGGTCCGATCCAGAATGACTCCGCAAAGACATTGCCATTTGAATCGTCGGCTTGACTCATACCAGGCCTGTTATTCCATAAACGTGCTAGCTCCTTCAGTTCAGTTGATGCATACTGCCCACCTCGATCCGACCGGGTCACCGGAGCGATTGATAATTAGTCCTTTGGCAGGTTGACGAAACTGAAAAGCGCGACGTAGTGGATTGAAAAACAATCCATCTGTTAATTTACTGTCTGATATTGAGTTATTTGGCAAAAATTACATATCATGTTAATCCCTCCATTTATGGCAAAGCACTTCTCTTCCGCTATTCTTCTCCTTTACTTTTCTGGCCTGCTGATCGCACAGAGCACTTATGTGGCTAACTCGGCCAACACTAATAATCCCTAGTCTATGGCAGCTTTAATACGAGGGTAAAAAGGTAACGTCCTGCTGCCTAGGCGAACAGGACGTTATGTTAACATTTGTTACTTTTTTGGAATTGGTATAAAAATAGAAATCGTCCACTACGTAGCAGACAGGATTTTTCCCGTACTGACTACGTGCTTTTTCCCGTAAATCGAAAAGTCACCGGTGGTCCATAACCGGACTGGCGTTTTTACCTATTCCATATGATTTACTAGCAACATTTATACAGCGGTTCTTTGGTTGCCGGATGCTGACTGAGTGGATCAGAATCTCTAACCCTAAAGTAAACCACCCGAATTATGACACGCAATGAACGCGTCCAGGTGTGAGCCAAAAAAGAATAATTGACCAAAGCCTTAAAGCAACTCCCAGTCACTAATCAGCGATCACATGATTACATCAAAGAACAGATTGAGCAGTGCATCAGGCATTAGTCCAGAATAACTACGAACTTATGTCGCAAACTGTGGATGCTGAGTTATGACACACGCCCTTCTGCTGCAACTCAGCTTTAAGCCGGTAGCTAACCTACTCTTATAAAGGGGTCACTGGCTGGATCAATGTAATTGCAGGCGCTTTTCAGTTTGACGGTTCTACGACCTCCATCATTACACAACATGAGCTGTGCTTTCTAATGTGGCTGATTGATTACGGAGAGGGCGATACGTTGACCGCTTATCCGAGTTGCTTGAACTAGCAATAAAGAGCTCCTACCGATTTAATATGGGTTGGTGTTATTTTTTCTCTAGAAGTTGTTTGACAAGTTGCTCTAACTGGTCGATTCGTTCCTCCTGTTTCTTTGCTTTCTTGTCCTGCTCAATACTATATAGCGTCAACTCCTCAATTTTCTCTAACAGCTTAGCATCTGTTTGATGCAGATCATTACCTCTCTCCACCATTTCTTTCGCTGAGGGAATACCCGGCAGGTGCTTATTGGCCCTGATAAATTGTTCGACTTCTGACAGACCGCTCAAGTTATAGCCCGAATCAAACACCTTATCACTCCAGTCTGAGGTATTTTTAACCGCCACCTTTACTTTCTCGGTCAGAATGCCTTCTTCCACAAACAATTTATAACCCGAGGGTGTACGGGCTACGTTGGTGCCAATAATTACGGCATCATTCTGGGTGCTTTGCAAGAAGGAACCTTTCCGATGCCACAGCGATTCATTCACGCCTTCACGAGCTGAACTATTGACGCTACCTAGAATCACATCACCCGCCGAGTTAACCGTCAAAAACTTGGTCTGATTCAGCGCTGTGGCTGGCGAGGAAGTAGTCAAATTAGTAAACCGCAGACCTGACTGGTTCGCCGTTCCCTGAGTGATTTCCAGTTTAGTGTTGGGGGCTGAGTTGCCGATACCCACTCTATAATTCGGATCGACACTGCCCAAAATAATGGAATTACTGGCCGTGACGACGGCATTAACTCCGATGGCAGTGGAGTTATTCACATTGGGCCCTCCTGTACCGGCCCCGAAGCCGATAAAGGTGTTATAGTTGCCCGCCCCATTACCCGCGTAGTTGGCTGCCCGGCCAATGTAGGTGTTGTTCTGACCAGTAGCGTTACCGAGTCCGGCTCCATCCCCGATGAATGTGTTGCCCAGCCCACTAGTGTTGTTCTGACCCGAGCCATTGCCAATAAACAGATTATAGGAACCGGTGCTGTTCTGACCAGCGAATGCACCCAGAAACAGATTACTGCCCCCTGAAGTGTTGTTATAGCCTGCCTGATGCCCTATGAATACGTTATAGCCACCAATGGTATTTCTGTAACCGGCAAAATTTCCTAGAATTGTGTTGCTTACCCCCGTTGTGTTACCAGCCCCTGAGGCATAACCCAGAAATACGTTCTGATTACCGGTCGTATTATCATTACCCGTAAAATTGCCTATGAATGTGTTCCTATATCCTTGTGTGTTTGAAAACCCAGCCCGAAAACCTGTGAATACATTATTGGTACCGGTTGTACTGACAAAGCCAGCCTGATAGCCCAGAAACACATTCTGATCGCCTATGGTATTAGCATCACCGGCATAACCGCCTACAAATACGTTTTGACCACCCGTAGTGTTGGAGTTACCTGCCAGATAGCCCAGAAATACATTGACCGATCCTGATGTGTTGACACTGCCCGTATAACGGCCCAGAAATGTATTACCAAAGCCGGTGGTATTTGCAGCACCAGCCTGGTTCCCCACTAGTACATTGCCATAACCCGTGGTGTTGAGTCGACCGGCAGATCGCCCTATAAACACATTCTGAGAGCCCGTAGTGTTGCTAAGCCCTGCTGCATAGCCCATAAACGTATTATCATCGGCTGTCGTGGTTGCTTTACCTGCGTCCACCCCATAAAAACTATTTCCGCTGCCTGTTGTCAGTTCAAATCCGGCATTATAGCCGACCACTGTATTACGGTTCCCGGTCAACGGTCCACCTGCCCCCGCAAATGGCCCTACTAATGTATTTAAGCTCCCCGGTGAGGCAGAGTTGACCGAGTTGGCCACATAATTTTGTTGAGCCACGACGCTGTTACTGACTAGCAGCAGGAGCCAAAGAAGAACTATTTTCATGATGTAAGGGTGCTTAGATTTAGTCAAATCTAGCTGAAAATCAGTCGGTGTTTATTTCGGGTTATTTAGCGGCAAAGCAACAGCCTCAACTGAATACAAGGGAGAACTATGTAGGATGTGTAGGAAATGTATGCTCAAAAACATCTTTCTATTTTTTCCTATATCAAAAATAATGCGTACTGAAACAGCATATGCCACTTTTCATTTTTGTCTCCTCAAATATTGTTTTCTGGAATTCAATAAGTTTTTCGCTTCGTCTTAAAACGTCCTTTGCTACAGATCTTCTGATACTCCTACTCTGCCCTTGCCGTGTTCTATCAGCAAAGGTTTTAGTTCGACTCTTGTTTACGGAGAAGTCAATTAATCCTGGGTACATATCAAAAGGATCATTGAAGTTGTCAGGACAGGAAACCAAAGCTTCTTTGATTGTAGTGCGTCGATACCCCTCTCCGCAGTTAAATACCGATAAATTATTCTTGGAGGTAGCTTTATAGCCTCTGTATCTTTTTGATTGCTATAGTTGAATGGCCAGGGCTGAAGAATAAGTGTATTTCTATAAATATTGAGAATATGTTTCAGTAATATTACAGCTTGAAAAACAAAAAGGCCGTAAAAGCTTTATTATTAGCTATTTACGACCCAATGTAAGTACCGGGAGCCGGACTCGAACCGGCATGTCCTTGCAGACAATGGTGTTTGAGACCATCGCGTCTACCGATTCCGCCATCCCGGCGACAGAATCGTCTCTGTTTCCAGAGATGCGTTTGTCAAACGTGGGTGCAAAAGTAAGGGTTAAAGAATAATGTACAATGAATGATGGATAATTTTTCCCAATTTCTACTTCCACAGCTCATCCATTTTACATCATTCATAACGTAACGCTTCGATAGGATCGAGACGGGACGCGCGCACAGCTGGGTAAATACCTGCAAACAGGCCAACAGTTATACAGACCACTATCCCCAGCCCCATCCAGGCCCAGGGTACAACAAAAGTCCCCTCTCCCTCGCTAATCAGCGACGAAATCAGGTTCCCAACGCCTAACCCGAGCAAAACCCCTCCTATTCCACCTAACAGGCAAATGACAATGGCTTCAATTAAAAATTGCTCACGGATGCGTTTGGGCGTAGCCCCCAGTGATTTCCGAATGCCAATCTCGCGGGTACGTTCTGTAACTGATACCAGCATGATATTCAGCAACGCTATAGACGCCCCAAGCAACGTAATGAAACCAATTCCAAAACCACCGATACGTAAATAACCAGTTATAGACTCTGTTTCTCTCGCCAGGTCATCGGCCCGCTCGATTTCAAACGAATCGGGTTGGCCGAGTGGGTCCCGACGTATCAACCGCATTACACCACGCGCTTCACCAACGGCTTCGTCCTGACTCGATACGCTTGGTACAGACGCAGTAATATCGAAGGTAAGTTTCTGATTTCCAGCCAGTGCGCGAGCATTATCGAGCGGAATTAAGATCATTCGGTCTTCACCGCCACCCGCAAAACCACCTTTTTTAGCTAGAACCCCTACTACGTTGTATTGCGTGCCCGACACCCGAATCGCCTGATTAAGCGGATTAATTTTTTTCTCAAACAGGGTATTTGCAATTTCACTCCCGATAATTGCTACGTTACGTGCCTGAGACAGGTCGTTCGTTATCAGGTTTCGGCCACTTTGCAGCGTAAAGCCTTTTACGGCAAGATACGTATCGTCGCCCCCAATCAGTACTACGTTCGGGTTTGTTTTTTTTGACCCAAATTTTGCCTGAACAGCCCCACCTACTACCGATGATACGGTGATGGTTGCGCCGTAGGGAAATCGCCGTTTAAACTGTACAGCATCAAAATAATCAATAGGCTCATCCTGACGCTGCACGCGCCCCCCCCGGCGGAACGCATCCTGACGAGCCACAATACTGAACGTGTTAGCTCCTAATCCTGCAAAACTGCTGTTTACAGAATTCTGAATCCCGTCGATGGCCGTCAGAATACCTACCAGCGACGTAATACCAATGGCAATAATGAGCGATGTGAGAATGGTACGTAGCTGATTGCCTGCAATCGAACGTAACCCTTCCCGTATGTTTTCGATGAGGTTCATGTTTCAAAGAGTGAAAGAGCGAATGAGTGAAAGAGCGAAAAGGAGCACGCTAATCATCGCTCTTTCACTCATTCGCTCTTTCACTCTTTATTCTCGCACAATATTTGCGTATATTTCGTTATAGCAAAACTACCACAAGCATTCTTATTCGGAAAACCAATGAAACGGCTGCTGTTACCGCTTATACTAATTCTCAGCCTGACACATCAGGTCTGGGCCTCAAAAATTCTGATTCCTATGGACGATGCCCAGAAGAATCACCTGAAGGCGTACGGCATTGCGTATTGGGTTCTGAAAGTGCATGATACCGAAATCGACTGGCTGCTTAACTACCGGGGCGGTTCATTTCTGTTGCCGCAAACCCAGGCATTCATCAATGAGATGGTGATACGTGGTGTTAGTTACGAAGTTATTTCGGATGCGCAATCGGCCCAGATTTTATCGGAAGTAGCCGCAGCCGATGCCAACATGGATGCGGTAAAGCTTCAGAAGCCCCCAAAAGTTGCGGTTTACTCGCCTAAAACAAAGCAGCCCTGGGATGATGCAGTAACGATGGTGATGACTTACGCTGAGATACCCTATGACGTAGTATTTGACGAAGAAGTGATGAATGGCAAACTGCCCGAATACGACTGGCTTCACCTGCACCACGAAGATTTTACGGGACAATATGGTAAGTTTTTTCACTTTAAAGACCAGCCCTGGTACATCGCTCAGAAGCGCGAAGCCGAAACCATTGCGCATAAATATGGCTTCACTAAAGTCCCTCAACTGAAGCGGGCCGTTACTCAGAAAATCCGCGATTTTGTGCTTGGTGGCGGTTATCTGTTTGCCATGTGCAATGCCACCGATACGTACGACATCGCCCTGGCCTCTCAAAATACTGACATTGTCGATAGTTTTTATGATGGCGACCCCGCCGACCCGAATGCGAATAGCAAGCTGGATTTCAGCCAGACGTTTGCCTTTCGGAATTTTCAGGTATACACGAATCCCTACCTGATTGAATTCTCCAATATCGACAACCAGCCCGAAGAACGCGGCCTGAGTGAGCACAACGATTATTTTACGCTGTTTCAGTTCTCGGCCAAGTACGACCCTATTCCAACCATGCTGACGCAGAATCACCTGAACGTTATCAAAGGATTTATGGGTCAGACGACAGCGTTCAAGAAAAATCTAATTAAGCCTGAGGTAGTTATCATGGCCGAAAATCGGTCTGTGGGCGAAGCACGCTACGTTCATGCACCTTACGGCCGGGGCTTTTTTACGTTTTACGGTGGTCACGATCCCGAAGATTACCGGCACGAAATCGGCGAGGAACCAACCGACCTGAATTTGCACCCAAACTCAGCCGGTTATCGTCTGATTCTGAACAACATTCTGTTCCCCGCTGCGAAAAAGAAGAAACAAAAAACCTAGGATGAACCCGTTTACCGAAACGCAATATTTCCGGCAATGGTGGCTTTGGGCACTATTAGGAGGGGTCTTTTTGGTAACAGTTTTTTCTTTATTAAGCAATAGCGCCAGCCAGGAGCCCTTTGCCTGGATGGGTCCCGTTATAGCCGTGCTGACTGCCATTCTTTTTTATGTGTGGCATTTAGATACTCGCTTGGACGCCGACGGTATTCATTACCGAGTTTTTCCAGTTTTTTCCTGGCGAACCATTCCCTGGAGTACAATTAAATCGGCTTCGGTAACAAAATACGGATTTGTCGGCTATGGCATTCGTTTAGGATTTGACGGATGGGTTTACAATATTGCTGGCAACAAAGGCATACGTATTGTTCGAACGGACAGTTCACGGCTTACAATTGGCACACAACGACCAGATGAAGTTGAATTCTTTTTAACGTCGCAGATAGCGGTTTAGTTATCGAACCAGGCGTCTACCATTTCGCCACGGCTTCGGCTTTCGAGTTGCCGCTCCAGATCGTCCGGGATTTTCGGGAAAAAGTCGAGGCCCGTTAGCTGCTCGATAAGGTCAACGGATACCACAAATTCCCGGATTGACTTATTCGACCCTTCATTATCCAGCAGGAAGCCAATCATCCGAATTTGCGGTTTGTTGCAGTACAACAGCACTTTATAAAATTTCTCTGGTACGCTTACTTCGTTTGCCTTACCGATGGTAGGCAAGCCAGATTTGAGCACCGGCCCAGTCACTACGTATAAGCCGTGGTCGCGTCTGGCCCAGGAACGTACCTGATTTTCAAGATCACTCCAGATACCCCGGTTGAAATCGGGTGCCTGGGGCGTAATGTTGCTCATATAAAATGTTTCGCGCATGATACGTTGCGAAAACTTAAAATCAGCTGCGGGTGCCAGGTGCCCTCTGTCGTAGCCAGAACGTGTATAATCGGAGGAAATCGCCGTACCATTGGCGACTTCAGGATCAGGTTTGAACTGCTCGAATTTCCGATCTGCGTCACCTTTGGTTTCGTAGTCAAGTAATGGATACGCAACCCAGGAAGCATCTTTATACTGATCCATATAACGTAGCGTATACCCCTCATGCCGGATAATTTCGTCGCCCGACTTCACGAGTGGCAGAAGAAAATCGACCTGTTTCTCAAAATCAAATCGTTCGTTCTTGGGCGAATTCCCTGACGGCGTATTACCGTTGTTATCGCTGGCTTCGCTCTCATCTGTAGCCTCGCTTTCCGAATCATCACTTTTCTTACGCGATGTATTACCCTGCGGCTCAGGAGCTTTGTATGGATTATCGCCGGATTCCGACTTCGATCTTCCCAATCCGATAATTTCCCGAACATCGTTCCAGAAAGCTACTACCGGCTTGGTCTTTCCGCCGTAATGCAGGAACAGACCAATCAGAAAAAAAATAAACAGAAGTACGAGCGTATTGCCGCGTAACCGGAATCCCCGGCGGTGGTAGTTCTTCGTTGAGAATCGAGGTTTGAGGAGCATGCAGCAAAGTTACGTCCCAAGTTCCAGGTTCCAAGTTCCTGTCACCCGACGGCACTGCTGGAACTCGGAACAGTATACACCTGTTCAAAACCTATGTCATCGATGCATATTGTCGTTGTTGGTGGAGGAGCCGCCGGTTTTTTTGGAGCCATTACAGCCGCCGAAAATTTTCCTAACGCAGCCATCACTATTCTCGAAAAATCACGCAACGTACTAAATAAAGTACGTATTTCCGGTGGTGGGCGCTGCAACGTAACACATGCCTGCTTTGATAACCGACAATTGGTAAAACACTACCCACGGGGCGAAAAACCACTACGTTCTTTACTCAATCAATTCGATGCAACGGCTACGGTACGTTGGTTTGAAGAAAGGGGCGTCGTTCTGAAAACCGAAGCCGATGGGCGTATGTTTCCCAACACCAATACGTCTGATACCATTGTCGATTGCCTGCTGACCAGAGCCCGTCAATTAGGTATCCACATCCGAACAAGCGCGGGCGTTACGTCTCTCTCCTACTCTTCTGAACGTAATGGAGACACAAAATGGAACGTAGCAATCAATAACGACGAGATTATAACGGCAGATCGCGTTCTGGTGGCTACGGGTGGCTACCCACAACCAACATCATACGCCTGGATGCCCGATCAGACTGAAGCCCTTATTTCGCCAGTTCCATCGTTATTTACTTTTAACGTACCAGATAGTCCGTTACTTCCACTTGCGGGAGTTTCGGTGGCGGATGCTGCCGTATACGTCGTTGGCACAAAGCAGGAGCAACGCGGTCCCGTTCTCGTCACCCACTGGGGTTTCAGCGGACCAGCGGTGCTACGTCTTTCAGCCTGGGCCGCCCGCGATCTGGCCAATCTGGATTATCGCTTCACACTACGTATCAACTGGGCACCTACACTGAATGACAATCAGTTACGTAACGTATTGCAGGATTTCCGGCAGCAGCACGGTAAAAAGCAGGTGAGTTCTCAAAATCCGTTTGGGTTGCCTTCACGTCTATGGCAGGCGCTGGTTTCGATGGTAGAAGTTACCGAAACACAACGCTGGGCCGACCTGCCCGCCAAACCGATGAATCGCCTGATCGAGCGACTCACCAACAGCCAGTTTCAGGTGGCTGGAAAGAGTACCTTTAAGGATGAATTTGTTACGTGCGGGGGCGTTTCCTTCGACGGTTTACATCAGCAAACGCTGGAAAGTAGAGCCCAATCGGGTTTATTTTTCGCGGGCGAAGTGTTAAATGTAGACGGTATTACCGGCGGTTTTAATTTCCAAAGCGCCTGGACTACCGGATACGTAGCAGGGAAAAATATTGGGCTGTAGCCTGTGTCCAAGTCGCAATGGCGGAGCAGCCATTCAATCAAAAGCCAAGCTACACCATTCCACCTTAGCGGCTTGATCCAGACAATACCTCTCTCGCGGTTTCTTCGTCCCGTTTTAACTGAGCGACTAAGGCCGGAAGTCCGTCGAATTTTTGTTCGGGGCGTAAAAACTCCTTGAACTTCAACGTCATGTGTTCGCCGTAAATGTCTTTATCGAAATCAAAGATGTAGGTTTCGATGGTCTGATTGGTACCGGCAACCGTTGGTCGGAATCCGATATTAAGCATCCCCCCTAACGTTTGTCCGCCGTATTCAACGTCAACGGCGTAAACCCCATTGGCCGGAACCAGTTTAGCTGCATCATCGACCTGCATATTGGCCGTCGGGAAGCCAATGGTACGTCCAAGCTGCCGGCCTTTTACGATAGTTCCAGTCAACGTATACGGTCGTCCCAGAAAGCGATTGGCGGTGCTTACATTGCCCTGACTAAGCGCCATCCGGATTTTAGACGAACTTACGCCAACGGCCTCTACGTCCTGACGAGGGATTTCTTCTACCTCAAATCCATAGTCGCGCTGGTGCGATTTGATATATTCGAATCCTCCCTCGCGGTCGCGCCCGAAGCGGTGATCGTAGCCAATGACAAGTTTTTTTGTACCGATTTTATCCAGCAAAATCTGGCGGATGTATTCTTCTGAAGTGAGTTGCGAGAACGAGCGCGTAAACGGAATGATAATCAGATTATCAACGCCCGCCTGATCAATAAACTCGATTTTTTCGTCGAGTGTGGTTAGCAGTTTCAGATTCTGGCTGTCGTTCGAAACAACGGTACGCGGGTGTGGCCAGTACGTAATGAGCACCGATTCACCATTACTGGCTTTGGCTACTTCCGTTAATCGGGCTAAAATCGTTTGATGCCCCAAATGGACTCCGTCGAACGTACCGCTGGTTACCACGGCGTTTGTCAACGGCTGAATATCGTCCAGACCTCTATAAATAATCATTTTGTAGTCGTCAGTCGGGAGAGGAGTTGATCGTCAACAGTAGTTAGTTACTAGTACTTTGCTACTGACTGTCGATTACCAACTGTTGGCTCTTCTCTCGGCACTGTTGAATAAATTCGTCAAGAGTATGCGCTTGCTCAATCCGGAACTCACCGATTCGTGTCCTACGTAGTGCGCTCATGTAAGCTCCGTTGTTGAGCAATAATCCCAAATCGCGTACCAGACTGCGAATATAGGTGCCTTTAGAACAAACAATGCGAAAATCTACTTCGAGAAAGGGCCCGGTGTGGATTCGCTCGGTCTTTACCTCAAACACAGATACAGTAACCTGACGGGCTTTTATGCCACCCTCAACCCGATCGGCCGTTTCACCGCGTCGGGCTTTTTCGTAAAGTCGTTCGCCATTGACACGTACCGCCGAATATATGGGCGGCACCTGCAAAATATCGCCAGTTAGCTGGCGGGCAGCTTCTTCAATTTGCTCAGCTGTTATACCTGACGTATCAAATTCTGCATCGAAAGTGGTTTCGAGATCGACGGAGGGCGTTGTTTTTCCCAGTACCAACGTACCGGTATATTCTTTTTCCTGCGCCTGGTACTGGTCAATCTGCTTGGTCATTTTGCCCGTACAGAGAATCAGCAATCCTGTAGCCAGCGGATCGAGCGTACCGGCGTGGCCTATTTTTTTAAACTTACAAGCGTACTTAAGCTTATTCGCTACGTCGAACGATGTCCAGGTAAGCGGTTTATCGATGAGAATAAGCTGACCGGGATCGGGGGAATTTTGTTGTGTCACAGAGATACGCGGAGAAGCACAAAGATACACACAGAGCCTTGGCGCATCTCTGTATTATAACTTTTTACAAAACGTCTAACTTAACGCCAGCTGCCATCAGGCCTAGCAGAAGGAGGCCGACAGCAATCCGGTAATAGCCAAACACTTTGAAACCGTAGCGATTCAGGAAACCGACGAAACCACGTATCGCCAGCATACCGACGACAAAAGCGATTACGTTTCCGATCAGAAGGGTCTGATAATCGGCAGGTTGAAGAAGTTTATAGGTTTTGAGGAGTTTGTAACCCGATGCAGCCGCCATCGTTGGAACGGCCAGAAAGAACGAAAATTCAGCCGCCTGCGCCCGCGTCAATCCCTGGAACATCCCCCCAATGATTGTTGCCGCCGACCGAGAAACACCCGGAATCATGGCAATGCATTGAAAGAAACCGATACGTAGCGCATCAGGTACCGTTACGTCGCCGTCTTTAGGTTGCCGGTTCACAATCGTATCGATAAAAACGAGTATAATACCCCCCACCAGCAGCGAAATAGCTACGACCACTACGTTCTCGAGTAGGGAATCAATGAAGTCGTTCAGGAGAAACCCAATCACCGCGGCTGGTAGAAACGCAATCAGGATTTTACTATAGAAATCGGCCATTGGCTGCAAATGAACCGGTACAGATTTCAAATAAGACGGAACAACGAAATTACCAGCCCGCGCATTCGTTAGGAAACGGCGATGATACAGTACCAGGACCGATAGAATGCAGCCAAATTGAACATCGACTGTGTATAATTTCGTAAATTCATTTCCGGCGATGCCCGCCAGCGAGGAGTAGATAATCATGTGGCCGGTAGAAGAAACCGGCAGAAACTCTGTCAGACCTTCAATAATGGCCAGCGCAATTGCGTGAATTAAATCCATCTAGAGGAGTTTAAAAGATATACGGTTATAAAACGGTTCGCCGTAGCGGTTGTAAAATTGGCTAACGCATCAGGACTTTACAACTACTACGGCGGACCGTTTTATAACCGTACAACTTTAAAACTTTATGACAATTCGTTTTTAGGTTTTGCGAGAATGGCGAAAAATTCGAGAACGAAGCCACTCATAACCACAATTGGGCCGAGGGTAAGCCCCAGAAAACCAAAGCCAAACTCTTCTTTATCAAGGCTCATGATAAAGAAACCAGCCAGAATAACTCCGATACCGATCAGCATCAGCACATAATTTTGCCGACCGAATGGAAGGCCAGCGGCACTAACTGAACGATTGGCTTCAGCCGGAATTCGGGTTGAAGTCGACTTCGGGGCAGAGACGGGAGTAGTCACCGTTTTTTTTGCGGGTTCTTCACGCGTCAGCGTGGTGGAGCCATATTGTTTATCTTTTGCCATGTTCTTCCTTAAGTTAGAATGTATAATGAACAATGTAGAACGAATAATGGCTTGTAAAAAGCTCGTTTTATTCGTCCAGGTTTTACAGTATTCATTTCAAATTATTCACTAATAAAGCTCGTCCAGCGTTAAGCCCAGATACCGATTAACGGCCTGAAACGTACTCAGAAACCCAATCAAAACGCCCAGTCCGACGATAGCCGCCATCAAAATGGCAATCTTCTCAACATCCTGAAACATCGCCAGTTCAGGCAGATTGCTGATAGCAAGCTGAAGCCCAACCAACAGCATTCCCACAGCAATTGCACCAGCCAGAAGTCCCTGCCACATACCTCGCAGCAAAAACGGTCGGGTAATAAATCCATTCGTTGCGCCCACCAGTTGCATACTCCGGATAAGCATCCGCTGCGAATGAAGCGCCAGCCGAATGGTGTTATTCATCAGGATAACAATAATGATCAGCAGAATGATTGCAAAGGCCGACATGACGACGTAAATCTTCGTAATGTTTTTGTTGATGCTATCCACCAGATTTTCCTGATAGACAACTTCAAACACGCCACTGATCTGTTCTAAATCCTGTTTTACTTCCTGTAATTTGGCTTCCTCGAAATAGCCTTCGTTGAGTTTCAGCCGAAAGCTATCATGTAGCGGATTTTCACCCAGAAACTTCGAAAAATCCTCTTTAGTTTCAGCAATAAACTCTTTAGCAGCCTCTTCTTTTGTGACTAATTTAACCTGCGGCTCACCATTGGTTTGCAGAATATAAGGCCGGCTTCCAATGGTTTCCTGCAAGTCTTTTATCTTCTTGTTACCTAGATCTTTATCTAGAAACGCTCGTATTTCGTAATTCTCGCGGATATACGTAACGAGCTTCTTAGAGTGAAGCGCCAATACGGCACAAAAACCAATCAAAAACAAAGCCAGCGTCAGACTAAACAAAATCATACCGCTGGGATACGTACCAACTTTCTTTTTTGTACGAGCCATTCAGGGGTTCGTGTTATGTGACAAAAATAATGGTTTCAACCAGTGAACGGCCCAATTTAAGAAATTTTAAGTGAATGGGCAGAGGGCATGGAGCGAAGGACAGAGGATTACCTGGATACATATAGCAAAATTACCTTGTCTATATTTTTCTCGGGCTTTGCCCTCTTCCCCTAATTCCATGCTTTCTGCCTCACCACTTCCGCCGGATAACCAACTTCTACCAGGTATAAACCGTTGGCGGGAGCGGCTCGGCCGGCCGCGTTGCGGTCCCTAGCCAAAATAATCTGTTCAAACTGTTCAAGGTTCATTCGCCCCTGTCCTATCTCGAGCAACGTACCGACGATGGTACGTACCATGCCCCACAGAAAACGGTTTGCCTGGATATGAAACGTCAGGTCATCGTCATTTATGCGTTCCCAGTAGGCAAAATCAAGTCGGCAATGGAAGTGATTGACGTTAGCCCTTGCCTTGCTGAAGCTCTGAAAATCTGTATGTTGACGTAGTATTTGGCAGGCCTCATTCATGGTTTCATGGTTAAGCTGCGGTCGGAAATGATACGTTAAACCACTCTGGAAAACATCTTTCTGACGACTCACATGGTACTGATAATATCGATACTTAGCTGAAAACCGAGCGTGATGATTCTTCTCAACCGGGAAAATTGTGCGAATGGCAATGTCTTCGGGCAGAATGCAGTTCAATGAATAAATGAATGACTCCGACAGGTTCAGCGGCTTTTCCACCTCAAAATGAGCAAATTGCTGTTTCGCGTGAACGCCCGCATCGGTACGTCCGCTACCCATTACGTAAATTGACCGACCCAATCGTTGCGTAAGGGCCGCTTCGAGCGTAGTTTGTATACTAATGCCATTTGCCTGCGTTTGCCAGCCGTGGTAGGCCGTTCCCCGATACGAGAGTTCAATAAAATAACGTACCATCGAGTAAAAGTACCACCAAAACAAACACCACACACCCGATTGGGCATGTGGCGTGATTTTAAGCAAACTAAAACTGTTATCTAGGTCCTCGTCGGCCGCCCGGATTGAATCCTTCATGCGACCGGCCGCCTTGTTCCATGCTACGTTGCTGAAACCGCTGTCCCTGACCTTGCCCTTCCATGCTACGTTGCTGGAAAGTTTCGCTACGTCCCCCCTGCATCGGTTGGCTGGGCTGGCTGTTCATCTGCGGTTGCGGCTGACTTTCACTACGTTCGAAAGTCCGGTTTCGCTGGAACCCGCCCCCTTGCTGAAAACCACGGGAATTCCAGCCTCCCGACTGACCCTGACCCGAATTATTATCAATTTGTGGCGTGTTATTATCAGGAGCAAAGCTACGACCCCTACTCGGCTCAAATCGATTTGGTTGAGACGGAGCGCTATTGTTCACATCTGGCACCGTTCTATTATTGACGTTACCATTCGGAGTGCCTGAGAAAGGCTGGCTATATTCCCGACTCGAACCATCGCGGCTGTTGCCCCGATTTGGTGCAATTGGTGAGCGTTCGTAAGTCCGATTTGGTACGTTGTTGTCGCCGACATTGCCCCGACTGTACGCCGTATTGCCATCGTAAGTTGGCCGTGGGTTGGCGTTGTTGAAGCGGTCGTTACGTCCATAATCGCGGTTGTACGAAGAACCGGGGCGATAAAATCCAACGGAACCATTACCAACTACTGAGCGACCAGGACGATCCATGTGATCAACCCGGTAAACGGGTACCGAGCTACGCGTAACGCGCTCAATATCGTCCCTCGGCGGGCCATAAGCATAGGCCCGGTTATTAGTCCGGTAATAATTGTTGATAATCGTTGTGTTGTGATACACGTTCACGATTTGCGGACGAGGCACACAATAGCTATACAGTCGCGGGCTGGTAATGTAAATCTGAGGAACAAACGTCCAATATGGAGCTGGAATATTGATGTTGACATTAACACCCCAGCCGGGAGCCAGCGGAGCCCATCCATAATAGCCCCCGCCCGAACGCCACGTCACCCACGCCGGTCCCCAGTCGGGTCCAGGTACCCAAAGCCAGCCGCCGTAGGCGGGGTCATAAATCCAGCGACCGTAATGAAACGGTGCCCATCCCCAGTTATAATCCGATACCCAGGTGTTACCGTATTCAGTAACAACCCAATGTCCATTAGTACCATATGGCTGAAAATCAGGACCAGCGTTGGGAAGCCATACATCACCGTAGCCGGGGTATTGCATCCACTGTCCATATGGGGCTAGTTCGTCATAGAAAGATTCCACAGGCACCGAAACACCGGGTTGAGCTTCTGCTTTCTGAAAAATCATTGCTCCGGATAGAAGCAATACAACCAGACCGAGCCGTTTTATTGTTTTCAGGATAATCATGACGTTAATCGATTAGGTGCAGGTTCCACCCTCTCAATCCTTAGATTTATAAACCTGCCAAACGTTTAACGGACAAATCAACAAATCCGGTCTTTTTTGAAAAAATTGCTTGACTAACTGGAAGCTACGTTCGTTTACAGCCATTTTTTTCGTCGGAAATACCAGAGCGTGCCGACTACTGACAACACCATCAATACCAACGCCATCGGGTATCCGTATTTCCAGTGCATTTCGGGCATGGCATCGAAGTTCATACCGTAGATACTGGCGATGAGCGTCGGCGGCAGCAGAACGATGGAAACAACCGTGAAAATTTTCACAATCCGGTTCTGCTCCAGATCAATTAGACCGAGGTATGTATTCTGGAGAAATTCGAGTCGCTCAAAAATGAAATTAGTATGGTCAATGAGCGAATTTATATCTTTTATTACGGTTCGGAGCCGTTGCTGTTCTAATTCATTAAACCAGCCATCGGAACGTATCATTGCCGAAATAACGCGCTGTTTATCAACGGCGCTCTCCCGAATTGACATGGTCAGTTCCTGATAATCGTTGATACTAAGCAGCATTTCCCGATCAAGATTGGCATCGAGGTCTAACATGCGATTAATGGCTTTGATTTCGCCCGATACCAGCTCGACCAAATCAGCATCATAATCGATGCGGGATTCAAAAATGGAGATGAGAATCTGCGCCCCATCGCTAAATACTGCCCGGCGTGATTTAATACGTTTCACCATATCGGCAAACGATTTCAGATCGGCATTTCGGTACGTGAATAACGTATCATCTTTTAGGATAAAACTCACCGGCACCGTTACGTAGCGATGCTCCGGGTCGGGAACCAGAAAGTTGGAATTGGCAATCAGATAATCATCTTCTTCAATGTAACGCGATGAACTTTCAATTTCCAACTGCTCCTGTTGGCTCAGAAAATCGACGTCAAATTTTTCTTCAACGCTCTTAATTTCGGCGGGGCTGGCATTCTGCAAATCCACCCAAAGGGTTCGTTCGGTATCGGAAAACGAATCAATATCACGGATTTTGCGGACGGCGGTTTCGTCTTGCTGAAAGATGCGAATCATATACGTAGCACGGACTGAATTTCGGGCCGCAAGTTCGCAGAAAACCACCGGACTGCCACGTACCACTCAATCATTTGTAGAATCACCGTCTGGAACTGTACACCATAACGGCTTGGCCAAAACAAAAGCTCTAACCTTTTTGCAATCCTGCGCACAAAATCAATGTAAATACTGTTATTTGGATAGGCAAACCTAATTCGGTTGGCTATTACCTATGCAGTCTGATACGTTAAGAAATCGCACTTCATTAAAGCATTCAATTGAGAATCAGCCCAAAGCCATTGACCTTTGGGACGCAGCGCTCACTACCGGATTCCCGGCTGCGTTATGGCGATTACCCAATCAGCAGGAAAAACAGTTGCTGGTTTCGTTCGATGAAAAGTTGCCCCGCGTATCAGCCGACTTAGACGAACTGCCCGCCGGATTTGTGTTCAGTCCTTTTGATAATCTGGCCAAAAATGCGCCGGTTGAAGCCCAGCTTTCGGAGCATTTAGATACATCGGACTACCTTCCACAAACGCTTTTCTTGCGGGCTGATCTCCAGGCTCTTGTTACCGAAAATTCCACATTTTTTTCTGATCGGAATCGAAGTCAGGAGCACTTGAGCGAGCCTGCCCGACGCTTTTGGCAGGCTGTTAAAGCCCAACAAAAGACCAATAAACAGGTAGCCCCCGTACGCGCTACGTTGCTGGATGACCCGGAAGCTCAGGAAATTTATGAACGTAACGTTGCGGAAGCTGTAGCGGCCATGCAGCGGGGTGATTTTCGAAAAGTTGTGCTGTCGCGCACGAAGCAATTGGTCTTTTCCAGTGCTCCTAACGCTATTACATTGTTCGACAAACTTTGTCAGCAATACCCAACGGCCTTCGTTTCAGCCGTTTCTATCCCGGAAAAAGGGCAGATCTGGATCAGTGCTACGCCCGAGCGGCTGGTAAGCGTTGATGCAAACGGTATTTTCCGGACTGCAGCATTGGCAGGAACACAATCGGCTTTTAACCCCGATGGCACGGCGAAGCGCCCGCCCGAAGCCATGTGGTCGCAGAAAGAAATTGAGGAGCAGGCATTGGTTTGCCGCTACATTATCGAGTGCTTCAAGAAAATTCGATTGCGTGAGTACGTAGAAGAAGGCCCTCAAAGCATTATCGCCGGGAATCTGATGCACCTCGGCACTACGTTTACAGTAGATACGCAGGCGGTACGTTACCCACAGCTTGGCACGGTTATGCTCCGACTGCTGCATCCAACTTCAGCGGTTTGCGGCACTCCCCGCGACGTAGCGTTTGATTTTATTCGTAGCCACGAAGCGCACGATCGCGAATTTTACAGCGGTTTTCTGGGCCCGGTCAACATCGACGATCAGCAGTCAGGGCCGGCGAGCCATGTATTTGTACATATCCGCTGTATGAAACTCGAAGGCAATCAGGCTACTCTCTACGCAGGTGCCGGTCTCACAGAATATTCCAGCCCTGAACGCGAATGGCAGGAAACCGAAATGAAATGCCAGACTTTGCTGAAAATAGTGATGAGTAACGAAAATAACTAATGAGTTGACTGCGGAAGAAATCTGTTTCATACATCAGCCAACTCATCAGTTATCATTCATCACTATTTTACGCACCCTCGGCGGGGTCGTTAGGGGCGCGGGAGCCTTCCTCATCGGTACGTCCACCCGCTTCGCTAGCTGCCGAAGACTGCGTTTCAGAATCAGGGGCAGTGCCACCATCTTCTGTATTTACGGCTGACGATTGCAGCTCTTCTGTTGGCTGCTGGTCTTTAGGATCTGTCATAGATAGTTTTCAATAAACGTTGGTAGTACGTTGGCAGCCTTAGCTACCAACGTTTTCCAGAAATTAGTGCAGGATGATGTCAGAGCTTATTCCATGCTATCGTCGTCCAGATCGTCTTCGATGTCATCATCGTCGAGATCTTCCAGATCGTCTTCGTTGAAATCTTCTTCGATATCGTCGATGTCCTCCAGATCGTCGGCACCATAACCGCTACCGGCTCCAGTCCCCAATTCATCAAATTCGGCATCTTCGTCGAAGTCATCTTCTTCGTCGTCGTAAGCGGCTGCTTCTGGATCAGGGTTCAACATCAGCACGTCCTCATCCTGATCAAACGTTGGCTGGTAAATCATGAGTATTTAAGGATAAAAGTTAGTTCACTCGTCATAACGCGGCTATTTCCCCGAAGGTTTTGCCTGCCCCAAACTTATTCAATAAATGTTTTAAAACGCAAACCCTTGCAAACTTTATGTGTTACAATCTTGGCACCAGTACGTCATCATTGCGATCATCAGCCGATTCGGTCTTAAAAAACCACGTATCGTTATCCAGAAAAACTCCGATTCATGAAGAACTACCAGCTCAAACGCTTATCGAATCAGCCCATTCTGCAAACAAGTGACGTAAAGCCAAGTATTGATGGATTTGAGGTATTGGGCGCCTTTAATCCGGCGGCCTGCATCGTCAACAACGAAGTGATTCTTTTGTTACGTGTTGCCGAAGCTCCTCACGCGAAACCGGGCTTTGTGAATGTCCCGATTCTGGAAGAAAAAGACGGCGTACCGGCACTGACTGTTAAACACTTCGCAGAACCCGAAGAAGATTATGACCCGCGTGTGGTAACAATTGAGGGAAAGGTCTACCTGACCTCACTCAGCCACCTGCGTCTGGCACGTAGTAAGGATGGAATTCATTTTACAATCGACGACAAGCCGTTTCTGTTTCCAGCCCGGATGGATGAATCGTTTGGGGTTGAAGATGCCCGTATTACGTTTCTCGACGGCAAATACTGGATTACCTACACCGCCGTATCTGAGCATGGCCCCGGCGTTGGGCTGGCCGTTACGACGGATTTTGTGAACGTCGAACGTATCGGTATGATTTTGCCACCACCTAATAAGGACGTAGCGCTTTTTCCCGAAAAAATCAACGGCAAATACATGCTGCTTCACCGACCTATGGTGTCAGATATTGGCAAACCGTCAATCTGGTTGGCGGAGTCGGTCGATGGTACGCATTGGGGCAACCACCAGTTTCTGTTTGGTGGACGCGGTGGTGTCGATGCCCGTTATGCGTGGGAAGGCGGCAAAATTGGCGGGGGACCCGAACCGATGCTGACCGATGAAGGTTGGCTGGTCTGTTACCACGGTGCCGACGAAACACATGCCTATTCCCTAGCTTTGGCGTTGCTGGATAAAGACGACCCTTCACAAATTCTGGATCGCTCCGAACTACCATTGTTATCACCCGAGTTGCCGTGGGAACGCGAGGGATTTTTCCCGAACGTAGTGTTTTCGAACGGCTGGATTCAGTGGCCGGAAGGTAGCGATAAAGCAGGGCAGATATGGGTTTACTACGGTGCCGCCGACTCTGGCGTTGGTGTAGCGGAGTTGATTCAACACTAATTTTGGGTAAGGCTCCGGCGGCTCAAGACCGACATTTGTCTAATCCCGATGAGTTCACTACTCTAGATTGCCCACATTGAAATAAGGTATCAGCTGCGGCAGCCTTCTTTCTACGTGTTTGTACTGCTCATCGCAGGGCAAGGCATCTGGTATTCATTTCAGATCGAGAAAACGTACTTATATACCGACAGCACCGTTACGTCCTACCTGATTTTATCATCGCTGGGCGTCATGCTGGCGGTGGTTGCTACGTTGCTGGCGGGCCAGTCGCAGACGAAAGATGTAGAGTATAACGCTACTCCTTACCTGTTGATCAGGCGTTGGCCCTAGCTGCGATACCCGGCGCCCGTCAGGTAATTGTCGATCCAATGGGTGCCTGGCCAAAACCAAATAAACGGGATAATACTAAACTTTTTTAGCGAGGGCTACTGCAGAAAGTCTTCGAATGATTTCCGAGGCTCCGTTACAGCTTTTAGGAATCTAATTCGCGATGAAAAGTCTTAATTAGCCTGAATAATGAATTGACAGAAAATAAACTCATTCATTGACAATGCATGGCTGCTATACCCGATCATGAATCCGCTTTTCCCTTTACGCCATAACTCAGCGCGACGATCAGCAGTAGGAAGGCTATGGCGCCTAAAGCTGTGGACAATGAAAATTGTTGGGCGATAAAACCCAGCAAAGCCGGTCCAGCCAGCATACCGGTATAGCCGATTGTAGTAATGGCCGATAAACTGACCGTTGGGGCAATCCCCGGCAGCCTACCAGCCGCGCTAAAAAATACCGGCACAATATTGGCCGCTCCCAGCCCAACCAATACAAACCCAAGCAGTGCACCAGCCACCCAAGGGCTCAGGATTGCAAAAAACAGGCCGGCTGCCCCTAATAAACTCCCACCTACAACCACCGTTTTGCTGTTCAGGCGTGCTACCAGTTTATCACCTACCAGCCGCATCACAGCCATAGCAATCGAAAAAGCAGCATAGCCCGCACCGGCAAACTCTGCGTCAATTCCTTTACTATCCCGTAAAAAGATGGCACTCCAGTCGAGAATCGCCCCTTCAGCCAAAAAAATGGCAAAGCACATAATACCCAAAAACAAGACACTGCCCTGCAACCAACTGAACCGCCGATTTGTCTCGATTGGCTTTTCATCGGCAGTGGAGAATTTGGCAATTATCGCTCGTTCAACATCGGGAGGAAATAAGTGCTTATATTGAGTCAGGGTGATGAGGATCATCAGAGCAGCAATGGTAACGATAGCGTAGACGGGGTTGAGTCCTAGTTTAATCAAAAACCCCAGGCCCAGCGAACCCAACAAGCCTCCTACACTAAAGAGCCCATGCAACGACGACATAATCGGGCTTCCGTACAGATTCTGCACCTGTACTCCATGTGTATTCATGGCAACGTCAATAGAACCAACGCCAGCCCCGAACAGGAATAAGGTTACAGCTGTAGCGGCCGTGGAGGGGAGAACGATCAGGAGCGGCAGCGTAAGGGCCATTGTCAGAGCAGCACCAGCTATGACAATGCGGCTACCGAAACGGCTCACCAGCCAACCTGAAGTAGGCATCATCAGCATAGCACCCGCGCCCAGCAGAAGCAATAAGAGCCCCAGATTGGCGTCGTTCAGTGCTAATCGATCCTTAGCAAACGGTACCATTGGCGCCCAACTGGCCATACCCAGGCCGCAAACCAGAAAAATCAACTGAGTGGCCAGGCGGCCCTTTAACACATGCTCGGAGGGCATGACTACGTTCATAGTAGAAACAGGTTAATGCAATTATTACTGCCAAAGCTATAAAAATGTAAGTATTCAGGCCGCCTTTTATTGGCGCTCTGCAAGCGATACGGGTAATTAACAAGATCAAAATTGTGGCAGATATGTCAGGTAATGATTTCGTAAAGCGCTAAACCATAGTTCTCTTAGACAAGTTAAATCATGATAGATACGTACCGCATCATGATACAGACAATTGACCTGAATAATGATCGCATCCTAGGCTATCGGATCGACGGCGACATTACATTGGAAAGCATTACGCCCCTGATTGCTGAGGTAAAAAGTAAAGTAGCTCATCATCCGGGTAAATTACGTGCCTACGCAGAGTATATCAGCATAGGTTCTATTTCGCCTGGAGCTTTTTGGGAAGATTTGAAGGCAGACGCTCAATTTCTAAATAATTTCGAAAAAGCTGCCGTAGTTACCGATAAAGATTGGGTAGGCTTATTGGATAAAGTTGGGAACCTATTTCCGGGCCTGACTATTAAAGTTTTCCCCTTTTCAGAACGCGATCTGGCTCTTCAATGGATAACTCAGAATTGATGATTGGTTGCTAACCTCTTTCTTATTTCAATTCATTACGTAGGTTTTCCGCACCACATCAATTGTGAGCGAGGGTTCGTAGGCGGCATTAAGCCGGTTTGCATTTTCCTCAACCGTTAGTGGGAAACCTGCCTGTTTACGTCGCTCGTTTACTGATTTGGCATCGCTAATGGGCCACACGAAGCAGCGCTGCTGTTTGGTGTTGATAAGCTGGCGACATGAAACCTGAGTGCCGTACAACTGTGGCTTTCCGTCATACATCATTGAGCGATCGAGCATCATGGCGTATAGTGAAAAAGGTAATTCCTCCTGCTCAGCCGCTTTTTTTATGAGGGGCAGATACGTCGGTATCTTATTGGAATGCTGAATAACGTAGAACACCGTTTCGTTGGCCGGCTTTCCTACCATCGATTTTCCGGGATACCCATGCAGCTTCATAATTGCTTCAACACGTACCAGATTGCTTGAATCGATCTTCGATTGCTCAGCCCACAGGGCACCAGCCAATTGTTTCCTATCAATTTTATACACAGCACTTAGGCTGTCGGTTAGAGGTTGGTTGTTTCCTATTTTGGTCAGCCATTCCCGGTTACGTTGATCCAGCACAAACATGCTGTCTAATTCGCGTTTTAGCGTAGTGGTCGACTGCCCAAATACTACGTACGGTAGTAAACCAAGTATAAATAGCATTAATCGCATAGCAACAATCGGTTTCTGTTTTATAAACTTATGTTTCCTGTATTTTTTGTAGTTTAGTAGGTCTTAACTTCCTTCTTTTATGACCCGATTTCATCAACTACTTATTCTTTTTTTGGTCTCCACGCCTTTATTGGCGCAGACCCAGAAACGCCCATTGACCGCAGCCGATTATGATCGCTGGCAGAGTGTTCGCGCCGAGAAAATTTCGGACGACGGTCGCTGGATCGCCTACCAGATTGATCTTCAGGAAGGCGATGGGCGGCTGGAAGTAGCCTCCAACGAAAACAACTCGTCGAGTCCCCGCTATGTTTTCCCAAGGGGCTATATGGCACAGTTTACGCCAGACAGTAAGTATTTGATTATGCGGCTGAAAGTACCCATTGCCGATGTTCGAAAGGCCAAATTGAAGAAAAAAAAGGCCGACGAAATGCCTAAAGACAGTTTGTTGGCGCTGAATCTTTCAACGGGCAAAACTGTAAAATTTCCGAACGTAAAGTCGTTCACGTTCGGCAAGGAATCCGGTTTGTGGCTGGCCGTCTTGCAGGAACGTAAAGACGAGCGGGAAAGGCCGACTCCTAAACCCGCTGCTCAGACTCAGAAAGACACGCTGCCCGTATCTCCTCCAGTTTCGACAACCAACGTAGCAACCCGCAAGGGCGTAACGAAAAAACCGAAAGGCGATGATCTTACGCTGTTGAATCTGGCGGATGGCACGCGAAAAACGTTTCGCTACGTCTCCAATGTAGCCATGTCGGCAAACGGGCAAAAATTATTTTACAGTAAAGAATCGGCAAACGATACGTTGAAAACCGGCGATAATGCCGTACCGGGCGTATTCCTGTTTAACACAGCGACTGGTCAGACAATGCTGGTCGATACGAGCGGTAAGCGAAAGATATACAAAGGATTAGCCATCGACAAAACGGGGCAGCAACTGGCCTGGATGGCATCGGCCGACAGCGTCGGTGCCGACGTAAAGGTATTTTCGCTTTACTATAAAAACCTTATGGCGACCGCACCTGCCAAAAAAGGGAAGCCGTCGAAAGCGTCCATTCCCGAAGTTCCTTTCAAAGTAATTGCCGATACGTTGACGGCAGGATTACCCAAGCGCTGGTCGGTGAATGAATACCGCGAGCCGAAATTTGCAGATGATGGCAAACGGCTTTATTTCGCTACGTCGCCCATTCCTCCCAAACCGACCAAAGATACGCTGACGCCCGACGATGAGAAGGTAAAAATGGACATCTGGACCTGGACCGATAGTAGGCTGCAACCCATGCAGCAACGGCGATTGAAGGAAGAAAAGGAACGCGGTTTTCTGACCTTTTACGATGCTGAATCAGGTAAAATAATTCCGCTGGCTAGCCGCGAGGTACCCACCGTTACGTTCGATGAGAAAACCAATACACGCTATCTGCTGGGGCTGAGCGATTTGCCGTATCAGGTACAATCTTCCTGGGATCCCGGCCATACTGATCTCTATCTGATTGACACGCAGAGTGGTGAGAAGAAACGTATCGCTAATGACGTTATGGCTTCACAACCCAAATTATCACCAGGTGGCAAATATGCATACTGGTTCGATGAGCGGGACTCACTCTGGCGGGCTTGGTCCATTGCCGACAGTAAACGTATCGACCTGACGCGGGGTCTGCCCAGCAAATTTTTCGATGAAGAGCACGATACGCCAAATCTGCCTGGCTCGTATGGCTCCGCAGGCTGGACAACCGGCGACCGTTACCTATGGCTCTACGACCGTTACGACATCTGGCAAATCGACCCTACGGGTAAAGAGAAACCGACTACCATTACCGCTGGCTGGGGCAGAAAAAACAACGTCCGGCTACGTCGCGCTGAAGTAAGTGACGACGATTCGCCATTCCGCTTTGCACCCGAAAAAGCCATCGACCCTAAAGCTGAAATTTTCCTGACCGGTATTTGGGAAAGCGACAAAACAACTGGCATTTTGAAAAACAAAAACGGACTTACGGCGTCTGAACCAGCGATATTGGCACGTAGTAATCACCGGTATTTTGGCATCAGCAAAGCCAAAAACGCCCCGACCCTAACGTATTACCGGGGTAATTTCCAGGAGCCAATTAACCTCTTCAAAACCGATACAACGCTGGCAAAACCGGTTCAGTTGACGCGGGTCAATCCGCAACAGGACAGCATTCGCTGGGGTAGCGTTGAACTGGTGAAATGGACGGGAACGAACGGCATTAAACTCGAAGGACTGCTGTTTAAACCCGAAGGTTTCGACCCGAAAAAGAAGTATCCCATGCTGACGTACTTCTACGAACGTAACGCCGAAACCCTCAACGATTACCGCGCTCCATCACCAAGCCGGTCGACCATAAATATTTCCTACTGCGTATCAAATGGTTACCTTGTATTCATCCCAGATATCGTGTACACAACCGGTCAACCTGGCCCGAACGCCTATGACTGCATTGTACCTGGCGTATTGAGTTTGCTGGACCGTGGCTTCGTTGACCGCGACCGGCTCGGGATTCAGGGGCAAAGCTGGGGTGGTTACCAAACGGCATACATCATTACCCGCACTAATTTATTCCGGGCAGCCGAAGCAGGAGCTCCCGTAGCGAACATGACATCGGCCTACGGTGGTATTCGTTGGGAAACGGGTATTAGTCGGGCTTTTCAGTACGAAAAAACGCAGAGTCGAATTGGCGGTACATTGTGGGAGAAGCCAATGAATTACATCGAAAACTCACCGCTTTTCTTCGCCAACCGGATCCAGACACCCCTCATGATGACGCATAACGACGCCGACGGAGCCGTCCCCTGGTATCAAGGCATTGAGTTATTTTCGGCGCTACGTCGGTTGGACAAACCTGTCTGGATGCTCGTCTACAACGGTGAAGGCCACAATCTGACGCAACGACATAACGCTAAAGATCTTAGCATTCGCCTATACCAATACTTTGATTACTACCTAAAAGACGCGCCCATGCCCCTCTGGATGAAAGAAGGACGTAGTGCCGTGGAGAAAGATCGGGGCGAAATGAAGTACGGTCTATCGGCAGAGCCGCAACAAATTTCAAGCAGCGGGACGAATTGATCATGTATGACGTAGGATGTATGGTGTAACCGATGCGTAAGTCATACGTCCTATACTCTACATCAATTTTGTAACTTTGGTTAAACGAGTAGCTGACATGTCCATTATTAAGAAACCCTTACTTTACGCAGGCTCCCAGGGCGAGAAACATTTATATACGCTTTTCGACAGCGGGGCTAATCTCTCGTGCATTAGTCCTGAATACGTTGCCGATTTAGAAATACCAGTTAGCTTAGGCCGTATCCGCCAGATTGCCACGGCAGCCGAGGGCCACTTTATCGAAGTCAGTCACGTAGTCAGACTTGATTTTTATCTGGAAGACGTACTATTATCGGATGAATTTCTGGTCGTGCCGGGGCTAAGTGAAGAAGCAATAATTGGAGCAGCTACGATGCAGAAGTGGCGGATAAAACTGGATTTCGAGCACGACGCCGTACACGTCGATCCTAAAGTCGCCAAGATGCAGTTGATTTAAGCAATTTCAGAAATAAATTTCAGAGCCGGGTTGAAAAACCCGGCTCTTGTGTTTTTACTGCGCTGCACCAGCGTCTTTCACTACCTCGCCTTTAAAATTCAGTACTACAGTCCCGCCTTCAGCATTCGATTCAACCGTTACGGTTTTGTTGAAGGCACCCATTGCAGCCGCATTGTACGTCGCTTTAATTACACCAGACTGACCGGGCAAAACAGCCGCTTTCGGATAATCGACACCTGTACATCCACACGAACCCTGCGCCCGGTTGATCACCAGCGGCATTTCACCTTTGTTGGTGAAGGCAAATTCCACAGTTACGGGTTTCCCCTGCGTAATACGTCCGAAATCATGCGTTGCGTTCTTCCAGTTGAAAACAGCAGCCGGAACGGTCATCGCCATCAAAATGGCCAATACTATAAGCGAGCCGAAATACAAAGTACGTTTCATACTCAAATGATTTTGGTAAGGTTTATGCTATCGTTCACCCGAACGACATTACAAACGTATCGCCATCATTCAAATCCCTTTGTTAATCACCTCCTAACGTTTGTTAATGAGTTGTTAATGATTTGCGTATGCACCATAAACGGCTACTTTTGATGGCTAAAAAAGAGCGAAAGAATGAATGAGCGAAAGAGCGATATCGGCAACGCGACCAAGGTCAGAAAAGCGACCGGATGGCATTCGCTTTTTAAAATCTCTCATCTCCGCATTTTAGTCATCCTATCTGTACTGTCCATTGTGGGCATTCTGGCCGTGCAGGCGGTTTGGGTACGTAACGCTTATGCACTACGTGAAAGGCAGTTTCGGCAAACGGCTTTTATTGCCTTGCAGGACGTAGCGGACGAGGTAGCGCAACTCAATCAGTTTACCCTTAATCGTTACGCTGTTACGCAGCTCTCCGCCGATTACTTTATCGTCAACACCGATGCCCCCATCGACCCTGCTACGTTGGAAGGTTTTATCCAGAAATCGCTGGAAGCACATAATCTGTTTACGGACTATGAATATGGCATCTACAATTGCGAAACCGACCGCATGGTTTACGGTGCTTATGTGAGTACCAGCGCTAAAACTGCGCTAAAAAACCGTAGTCATTTGCCCAAATTTTCGCGCTATACCTACTACTTCGGCATTCGATTTCCAAATCATACAGCCTATGTAGCCGGGCAATTGAGTGGCTGGCTCTGGTCAACAATAGCCGTTTTAATGGTAGTCATTTTCTTCGGATATACATTAAGTGTGGTACTAAAACAACGTCGGCTTACGGAAGTACAACGCGATTTCATCAACAACATCACCCACGAATTACAAACGCCCGTCTCGACGATACGTATCGCGGCCGATGTGCTTCAATCGGATGGTATTATCCAGCAGCCCGACCGTCTGAAACAATACGCCCGCGTTATTCAGGAGGAAAGTCGGCGACTACAGAAACAGGTCAGCAACGTACTGCAACTGGCCCGCTCCGAACGTACTGGGTTTGTTCTGGACGTAACACAAGTCGATCTACATGAGTTAATGGCAGCGGCAGCCACTACGTTCGGGCCGGCGGTTCAGCTAGATTTGACTGCTTCTGACGCCCATATTCAGGCGGACCGTTACCACCTTGAAACGGCGCTGAACAACCTGATTGACAATGGCCTGAAATATTGCACGCAGTCGCCTTGTGTAGTGCTGCACACACGTACCGAAAACAATCGATTCATCTGGTCGGTACGTGACAATGGAATTGGTATTGCGTCAGAGTATCATAAAGCTGTTTTCCGGCAGTTTTTCCGAGTTCCTTCGGGCCACGCTCACGACGTAAAAGGGTTCGGTCTGGGCTTATACTACGTTCGGCAGGTTGTTCAAGCGCACGGCTGGAAGCTCATGCTGGAAAGTGAGCTAGGGAAGGGCAGTACGTTTATAATAACGAGCGAAAGAATGAATGAGCGAAAGGGTAAATACCAACAGGACAGTTCTCCGCTTCGCGCCAGCCTTTCGCACGTTCACTCTTTCATTCTTTCGCTCTTTTGAAATCCGTACCGGCACACATTCTGTTCGTTGAAGACGACGTTAACCTTGGCTTTGTAATTCGCGACACGCTCGAAAACGTACCGTTTGTAGTCACGCATTGCACCAATGGCCCTGATGCCTGGACAGCCTTCCAGTCGGGCCAGTTCGACGTCTGCCTGCTCGACGTAATGCTGCCTCAAAGCGATGGCTTTACACTGGCGCGTCAGATTAGGGCGGTCGATACACAGGTGCCGATCCTTTTTTTGAGCGCACTAGCTAACAAAGATGATCGGCTTCAGGGTCTTCGGCTAGGTGCTGACGATTACCTGACAAAGCCATTCAGCATTGAAGAACTTATCCTGAAAATCAATGTATTTCTACGTCGTACTACGTCGGTAAGTACTACGTTCAATCCGACCATTGCCCCCCTACTCGATCGGCAGAATTTAACGCTCACCGTTAATGGGCAGGAGCAGCTTTTGACGCACCGCGAGGCCGACGTATTGGCCTATTTACTCGAACGACCCAACATTCTCGTCCGACGCGATGAACTGCTACGTTCGGTTTGGGGCGATGATGATTACTTCATGGGACGTAGTCTGGACGTTTTTATTTCGCGGCTTCGGAAACGACTTGCGCAGCATCCAAGCGTCCGTATAGAAAATGTGCATGGCGTTGGATTTATTTTGAAGGAGTAATCACCGAAGTTTGCAGTTTACTACGTTGTCTGAGCCAGACTCCTTCGGTAGACAATTCCACCGGGCTGTCGTTCCAGATTGCTTCAGACTTAATTGCTTTAAAAATTCAAACCATTATGACGTACCGATTACCTGCCATTACCTTGCTGATAGCTCTTTTCGCCTGGGGCTGTAAAACCAATAAACTTTTTACTGGAGCGAAAATCCCTACGGCCAGTGTTATTCAGGAAGGTTTCCTGACCTGTTTTGCGCCGGGAACGGCTCTGAATAATCAGCCTGTTTGGTGCGAAGCCTCGGCCGTTTTGTTTGACGGAAAAAATCTGCTTGTTGCCAACGACAAAGACATGCCACCGGGCCAGAGTCCGGTGTTTATGACTGCAACAGAAAAACTGGCAGATTCTACCCAGCTACCTGCTCCGGTAGCTCCGTCGGCGTTTGCTGCAAGTCGCAAATACGAAGATTTCACCCAGACGCCTGACCGAAAATTTGTTTTGATCACTACCGCATTCGACCGAACAAAACCCGGTAGCCACGATTGGGACAATTATAATACTATTCTGTACTGGAAAACGGGCGACGAGCAGCACCCGCACGTACTGGCTCCCGACGATACAAGCCGCACGTCTATCGATTACCGACAACGTATCGCACAAGTGTTGGCAACCAGCGAGTTTCCGGGCGAGATGCCTTACTTTAAAATTGAAGGGCTGGCCGCTACGGATCGCCAATTGCTGTTTGGTATCCGTGAAGAAGGCAAATCATACGATAGTTTTACGTACCGGGCAAAAATCATCAGCGTGTCTTATTTCACGGAAAAAAGGGGCGATGTTGAACGTATCAGATTAAAGGACGACTGGAAAATTATTAATGATTTCGACATTGCACAAGCCGAACCGACATTACCCAAACCGCTGGCTTTATCAAGTCTTGAATATGACAGCCAACGCAAGTGTTTCTGGATGCTGACTTCACAGGAAGCTAATGGCCAGCTCGATGCTTATTTATGGACCATCACGCCGGAAGATCTTTACGCCAAGCGACCGTTTACGCTTATACGTAACGACCAAGGTCAGCCGATGCACACACCCGGTCACAAAGCTGAAGACGTAACGCCTTTAGACCGAAATCGACTCCTGCTCATCAGTGATGATGATCGTGCACGTACTACAGTCAACGGACGCACTCGCCAGCCGAATCAGGCAGCATATATGATTATAAGTATTCAACCCTGAACTATATTTCGCGTTGATACTACGTGATCAGTCGAAAAAAATCGACACAGATTACTATAACCAAAGCTAATTCAAAATTTATACGAGTAGAGAGCGTTTGTAGTTATCAGGAGGTTAAAAAATATTGGCTTATGAAATCCAAGGAATTTACACTAAAAATCAATAATCCTTGTACAACAAGCTGGAATTCTATGACTCCCTCAGAACAAGGAAAATATTGTTCAATCTGCGCAAAAAACGTTATCGACTTTACAAATCTAACTGATGAAGAAATTATAAGTATACTTCAAAATCAGAACAGCAGAATTTGCGGGCGGTTAGAGGCAACACAAATAAATAGATTGATTAAGCAAAAAAAACGCTCAAGATTAAATTTGAAGCTATACAGGCTTATGACCGGGCTTGCATTCTTTTCTTTTCAGGAACAAACAGAAGCCCAGAGCCCACTTGTTATAAACAGCAAAATCGAACGTAACAAGTTGGCATTGAACGTAAAAAATGATATAAATACCGATCGAATATCGCTTGATGACAGTTCAAAGACTTCTATTTCGGGAAAAATTCTGGATGCTGAAACTAATGAACCACTTGCTGGCGTCATGGTTTTTCTGCTTTAGAAAAACTACGGCACAAATACAGACAAAAATGGTCTATTCACTTTAAACATTCGTGAGGATTTATTATCTGATATAATGACGTTTACAGTTAGCTATGTCGGATATATTACCCAAGAGTATATATTTAAACGCGGGGATTTACCAATATATAAAAACCAGATTTTATTACACGTCGATAATACATTTATAGTTGAAGTAATAATTGTAAAACAGAAGAAAAAATGGTGGCAACGAAAAAGAAAAAACCGTGACTGATCTATTATCTAATCTAGTTTATACAAAAAGAAGCTATTGAAATTTTCAATAGCTTCTTTTTGTATATAGTCGTACGAATAAAGAAGTTTATGATCTTCTTATTGTATCGAACCAAAGAAAGCATACGTACCAGTAACATACTCAAGCAGTCCCGAACCATGGTTGGCCCCTTTCATCGGTATCAGTTTTACGTTAGTAGCCCCCCTTTTCTGCATGGCGTCGTAGGTATTTTTCGAGTTCAGAAATGGCACAGTGTCATCAGCGTCGCCATGATACAATTGGGTGGGCGTACGGGGTTTCCAGTCATGAATGTCGTTGTCCTGTACAGCCGCCAGGAACTCTTTGTCGGTACCCTGATTTATAGCTTGTTTAAATGCATCCGTAAAGGCGAGGTTCAAACTAACATTGATACGTGCATCTTTTCCCGACGCAGCCACCTGGGAAGCATATGGCTCTTTAAAATAATACGTCATCGGTCGGTTTAGGCCATACATACGATCGTAGGTCAGCAAAACCCACATATAAAGCTGATTATTGTATGAACTGGTAGTTTCGTTCAGAATCTGACGCATAAATGCGGGCATATCGTATGGACCGGCCCCACAACTCGATGCCACCAGATTGAATTCACTCTGAGTTTCCTCTTCAATTTTTTTCTGCAACGCCATCGTCGCGTACCCACCTTCCGAATAGCCAGTAATGTACAATCGATTGTTCCAGTTGGTATTAGTATCGGTCAGAAAATTACGGGCAGCCCGTAACATATCGAGCGACGCAGTTGCCAGACCATCACGAACAATATAGGTATGCGGAACATCCTTCGAAGCACCGTACCCAATATAATCCGGAGCCACAATAATGTACCCCTGCGAGGCAAAGACCGATCCAAATAGATAAGCTTCACTTCCAGATTTATAATTTGAAGGTGCATCATTTTCACTCTGGATTGTCCCATGCTGTGTACTGATCATCGACATGGGAGTAGTTGCGTCGGGCACCAGAATCGCACCTGAAGCTTTAATAGATTTGCCAGCCGCATCCGTTGTTGTGTACTCTAGCCGGTATACTTTGATGCCATTTCGAATAAAAACCTGCAAAAAAGAATAAGCACCAGCGTAGCGGGCTTTTAGCTGACTGGCCGAATATTCACCAATAAGTGTGCTATTAACTAGGGTACGTATTGGCGCAACAGTCTCAGTTTCACCTAAGCTCTTACAACCTGTAGGCCCGACAAACAACGTAACGGTGATGAAAAAGAAAGCTATGATTGATTTAAGTGTCAACATCCTTTAGTGATTTATCCATAAGATTGGTATAGTAATAACGCTTTATATACTCTTTTCGTTTATTGAAATCAGATGAAAATGACTCATTCAATCTATTGATTATCAATAACTTAAAGAAGGAAATATTTTATAAGCTCAACAATCAGCGCGAATTACATGGTCTCTACTAAGTGTTTACCTTTATATAGATAAAAGTTAAACACTTAACACCAATTCTGTGGAACAGCTTCCACAGAATTGGTATCTACTTTCCCGCTTACTCTATCAGACTACTTCCACTACCTCTAGTATATTAGTTCTGATTCAATATTATAGCCGATAGTTATTCTACTGAAAATCAGTCTTTTACATTATTTATCATGCGAAGATTTACTCGAACTGTTCTAATCTGGTATAAGGTTTGGACGTAGTGAAGCAATACCAAACATTCACAAAACTATGAATCGTATTATGAAATCAGTCGGAACGAAGACCTTAGCAACACTTGTTGCGGGTGGTCTTTTGTTTGGCCATGACGTATCTGCACAAAAGCGCGGACTTAATAAAACAGAAAAAGGTGCAATAGTCGGTGCCAGTGGTGGAGCCGTAATCGGCGGTATGCTTGGCAAATCGAAAGGTAAAACGGCGCTGGGTGCCATTTTGGGAGCCAGTGTTGGTGGAGCCGCCGGAGCTGTTATTGGTCGCCGGATGGACAAACGAGCTGAAGAAATGAAACGTCAGATGCCCGATGCTCAGGTCGAACGAGTTGGCGAGGGTATTAAAGTTTCGCTCGGTTCCGATATTTTGTTTGACGTAGATTCGTACGCACTGAAGTCTGAAACCCGCAAGCAGTTGACTGATTTTGCATCTACACTCAATAAAGAAAAAGACACAGATATTCGAATTGAAGGCCACGCCGATGCTACAGGTTCTGAAGCACACAATCTCGAATTATCTAGAAAACGAGCAAATTCAGTAGCTGAATTTTTAGAAACACAAGGCATTAAAGCTTCTCGGGTTGATGAAAAAGGATACGGTGAAGCTCAGCCAGTTGCGGATAATGCAACAGAAGCTGGTCGCCGGAAAAATCGTCGTGTCGACATTGCCATTTTTGCCAATGAAAAAATGAAACGCGACGCTAAAGATGGTAAGCTAGGAGACTAATTTTTTGCAACCTGTTGAAAACACTATGTGTCCACAACAGGTTGCTTCACTTAATAAGACTGAATAAAAATGGCTACGGTAAAGAAGGGCGACAAAGTGGAGTGGAACTATGGGCGAGGTAAGGGAGAAGGAACAGTAGCTGAAGTACATCCGACTACCATCACGCGCAAAGTTCAGGGAGCTACGGTTAAACGCAAAGGCTCGGAAAAGGAGCCAGCTCTGGTTCTTAAACAAGGTGACAAGAAAGTTGTGAAATCGGCTAGTGAGGTCACTAAAAAATGACAACCTTATGGCAACGGCAGTGATTGACGAGAAAGAGAAAAAAGCGATTCGCGACGAATTCACGAAGGTGGTAAATATGTCGGCCACACAGCTCGAAAAATGGCTTAGTTCAGAAGAGTCGAAATCAGTAGGTCAGCGAAAAGGCGATGATAGTGAGTCGATTGGACACAAATCAGGCAAGCATATTATCGCTATACTAAAAAAGAAAGTTCAAGAGCTAAAGAACGACGATTACGCTCATATGGAGAAAGTAATTAGCTACGTTAAACGACACAGTGCTCAACGACCAGACCACGTGGCGGGCTCTAACTGGGCCTATTCCTTAAAAAATTGGGGTCACGACCCTACGAAATAAAACTTTCTGGTTTACTCAACGCTTAATTAAATGAACAATAATTAATACATAATGTAAATTGAATAGTTATCTATCTGAAAACAGATAAAAGCTATTGAAGCATTACTAATTATTTGTTCTGCATTCTCTTAAAAAGTAACGTTATGAATGTGAAAGAAACACGGGGCGAAATCCTCGATCAACTCAACCGCCTACTCACAATTAGTCAGGACGCTAAAGAAGGCTATGAAAAAGCAGCCGAAAGTGTGGAAGATAGTGAGTTGAAAAGCTTGTTTCTGACTCAATCGGCTCAACGAGCTGAGTTTGCCCAGGAACTAGACCGCGAAATAAGAACGTTGGGGGGCGAACCCAACGAACACACAAGCATCACTGCCGACCTACACAGAGCCTGGATTTCTATCAAAACTGCTTTTACAAGCGACGATGATAAAGCAACCGTCCAGGAATGCCACCGAGGTGATAAAGAAGCCCTGAATACTTACAACAGCGTATTACAGGAAACAGATCTTAGCGCCAGCACCCGCGAACTCTTGCTGAGACATAAGCAAAGCATTGATACGGCCAATTCAACAATGGCCCGTCTGGCCTTGGTAGTGTAGTGAATGGTGGGATTGGAAAGCCTGTCTCCTCTGGGGGCAGGCTTTTTTGTTGCTATGCAGTCAAAAACAATACGCTTCAAAATTGATTTATAGTAATGGTATTAATAGACATTCTCGGTCAGGCGTGGGCAATTACAATTGAGTTCTAACTCTCTGATAGTTATTCCCCAATCCTGAATAAGTAAGCTATTATTATTACTGACAATTGACTTAATACATTAATATACAATGAGTAAACCATCTAACACAACGCTATCTCCCCGATCTATCCAGACCAAACAAGGAAAACCATACCCGCTCGGCGCTACGTATGACGGCGAGGGTGTCAACTTTGCGTTATTTAGTGAGAATGCCAGCGGTGTTTCGCTGTGTCTTTTCGACCCTACTAAACCAGGTCAGCAAATTGCGCAGTACCCAATTACCGAACGTACTGATTTTGTGTGGCATATCTACCTTGAAGGTGTGCAACCTGGGCAACTATATGGCTACCGGATAGATGGCCCTTACGAACCACAGAATGGTCACTTTTTCAATCCGAATAAAGTGCTTCTCGACCCCTACGCCCGCGCTATCAACGCTCCGGTAAACCATAATGATGCCTGGCTGGGATACGACCGGCATGAACCAACAACAGACGAGGAAGGCGCACGCGAATACCTGACCATGAATCAGGAAGACAGTGGGCCGAGCATGCCCAAAAGTGTTGTCGTCGATACGTCGTTCGATTGGGACGATGATGCCGCTCCGGACGTACCACTTCATCGTTCTGTGATTTATGAGATGCACGTCAAAGGGTTTTCGCACCTCCACCCTACCATCGACAAACGTATTAAAGGCACCTACGCAGCCATTGGTACGCCTGAAAGCATTGATTACCTGAAAAAATTAGGAATCACCGCTGTTGAACTTCTGCCGGTTCATCAGTTCACCGACGAAAGCTATTGGGGTTATAACAGCATTGGTTTTTTTGCCCCGCAGAATACATATTCGTCGTCGGGCATGAACGGTGAGCAGGTTACTGAATTTAAGCAGATGGTCAAAAATCTGCATAAAGCTGGCATTGAGGTGATTCTTGACGTAGTATATAACCACACTGCTGAAGGTAACCAACTCGGACCTACACTTTCGTTCAAGGGTATCGACAATCGAATTTATTACCATCAGGTAGGTGATAATCCCGAATATTACATGGATTATACGGGCACGGGCAATACGTTCAACCTGAGCCATCCCCGTGTATTGCAACTTGTGATGGACAGTCTGCGGTATTGGGTAACGGATATGCACGTGGATGGCTTCCGTTTTGATTTAGCTTCGGCACTGATACGTACCGATGAGGAAGTTGGGCGTGTTTCGTCTTTCCTGGATACAATTTCGCAGGACCCTATTCTAACAAAAGTGAAACTCATTGCTGAGCCTTGGGATATTCATTCCTACCACGTGGGTGGTTTTCCGGTTGGCTGGTCGGAGTGGAACGGCAAATACCGCGATACGCTACGTTCGTTCTGGAAAGGCGACGAAGGCAAAGCAAACGAAACAGCGCTACGTCTGTTGGGAAGCCCCGATCTTTACGCCAGCGATGGTCGTTCGCCGGCCAACAGTATTAACCTGATTACTGCGCATGATGGCTTCACGCTCAATGATTTAGTAAGCTATAACGACAAACATAATGAAGCCAATGGCGAAGATAACCGCGACGGCTCCAACGATAACCTTAGCTGGAATTGTGGTGCAGAGGGCCCTACCGACGACCCGGCTATTATCGACCTGCGCGAACGCCAAAAGCGGAATTTCCTGTCGACGATGCTACTCAGCCAGGGTACACCTATGATCGTAATGGGCGACGAATACGGTCGAACACAGGGCGGCAATAACAACGGCTATAATCAGGACAGCGAAATCAGCTGGATGAACTGGCACTGGAACGAGCGCGAGCAAGCCTTGTTTGAATTTACCAGTCAGTTGACTGCGCTACGTCGTGACATTCCGATTTTGAGTCGCCGTCGCTTCTTTGGTACCGAACAGATTGCTTATCTGCTCCCCGATGGCGGTGAAATGACCGCCCACGACCTCGAAAATCCGCATACCCATTGTTTAGCTCTCTTTATCGATGGCATGCGCGTGGATGAACAAACCGAAGACGGTCAGGATATTGGCGATGAACAATTGCTCTGGATTCTGAACGCCTACTGGGAAGATGTTCCGTTTTTGTTGCCCAAAATCGCCAGAAAAAAATCGACCTGGAAGGTTGTAATTGATACGTCTACCGGACAGGTAAACCCAGACCAGGCAGAAGTGCCGGGCGGCAAAATCTTCAACGTAGCAGCCCGTTCGTCCGTTCTGCTACGCTTACCGTAGTGTTTAGCAATGTAGCCCATACAAAAAAAGGGTAGCCAGGAAATTCCTGGCTACCCTTTTTTTGTATGGGCTAAGCCCAAGCCAGGCCCATATTCTGCTACGCCACTGCTTCGTACAGCTCTTCGCGCTGAGCTTTCACCCGTTCGTCGGAAATAAATTCGTCGTAAGTCATCAATTTGTCCAGGATGCCCGCCGGGGTTATTTCGATAATTCGGCTGGCAATGGTTTGCACAAACTGGTGGTCGTGCGACGTAAAAAGAATCGGACCTTTGAAGTCAATCAGCCCATTGTTAAGCGATTCGATAGATTCAAGATCGAGGTGGTTGGTGGGTTCATCGAGCATCAATACGTTCGCACCCGACAGCATCATTTTCGAGAGCATACAACGCACTTTTTCGCCCCCACTCAACACAGTCGCTTTCTTGAGCGATTCTTCGCCCGAAAACAGCATCCGGCCCAGAAACCCCCGAATGAAACTTTCGTCTTTTTCGGTCGAATATTGACGTAGCCAATCAACCAAACTCAGATCGGCCTGAAAGAATTTGTCTTTCTCGGCATCTGTTGGGAAGTACGACATTGTAATGGTGATGCCCCACTTGAACGTACCAGAATCGGCTTTCCGCTCACCAGCCAAAATATCCATCAGGGCAGAAACGGCAAGTCCATCACGACTGTACAGGAAAATCTTATCTTTCCGATTCACCGTAAACGACAGGTTTTCGAACAGCTTTGTACCATCTTCGGCCGTATAGGACAGATTTTCGACCGTCAGAATCTGGTCACCGGGTTCGCGCTCGGGCTTGAAATTGACGTAAGGATACTTCCGCGACGACGGCTGAATATCATCAATGGTGAGTTTTTCAAGCAACTTAGCACGGCTGGTAGCCTGTTTCGACTTCGACGCGTTGGCCGAGAAACGCCGAATAAACTCCTCAAGTTCTTTGCGTTTGTCTTCGGTTTTCTTGTTCTGATCCTGCCGTTGTTTCAGCGCCAACTGACTCGATTCGTACCAGAACGAGTAGTTACCAGCAAACAGCTTCACTTTACTAAAATCAATATCGACAATCTGCGTACAAACCTGATCGAGGAAGTGCCGGTCGTGTGACACCACAATAACGGTATTGTCGAAATTGGCCAGGAAGTTTTCGAGCCAGATACTCGATTCCACGTCGAGATTGTTCGTCGGCTCATCAAGTAACAGAATATCAGGGTTTCCGAACAGCGCCTGCGCCAACAGCACCCGAACTTTCTCCGAACCATTAAGGTCGGCCATCTGCGCATAGTGCATATTTTCTTTAATGCCCAATCCCGATAATAGCGCAGCCGCATCGGACTCAGCATCCCAGCCATTCATTTCGGCAAATTCGGCTTCCAGTTCGGCTGCCCGTTCGCCATCGGCGTCAGTAAAGTCAGTTTTAGCGTAGAGTTCGTCTTTTTCCTGAGAGATATCATACAGCCGCTGGTTACCCATGATGACCGTCTGCAATACAGGAAATTCGTCATAGGCCGACTGATTCTGTTTCAGGACCGACATACGCTCGCCGGGTGTAATATTCACACTACCGGTCTGCGGCTCAATTTCTCCCGATAAAATTTTAAGAAATGTAGATTTGCCCGCTCCGTTCGCGCCAATGACGCCATAACAGTTGCCGGGGGTAAATTTTATATTAACGTCATCAAAAAGCACCCGCTTTCCATAGCGGAGAGAGACGTTTTGAACCGATACCATATCTTGCTTTTTCGTTCAGAATGAACCACAAAGATACGAAATTTTAGCGGGAAAGCCTTTGATGTGTTATTCCGTTATAGAGCTGTAAAGTCAAAGGCTTTACCCAACTTAATTTAGTCTGCAGCTACTCTCTTTCAACTGTACTGGCTCCGCTTGTCCGCTGGCTTATCTTTGGAGCACCCATATACCGAACCTTACTGGCCCCACTAGCGTCAATAACCAGATTATCCGTTACGTTCACATTGGCTTTACTGGCTCCACTGGCATTAATGTTCCCGCTACTAGCCGGATACCCAAATCCCTGCAATGACGACGCGCCAGATAACTCAGCCGACACCCCTTTGCCGCTTCCTGTTATCCGTAGCGTCGACGCACCTGATAAGTCGATATTTATTTGTGCTGCCTGTACGGTAAATTGACTTTCCGATGCACCAGATAACCTAACGTCCAGGTTTTCCAGACCCGCAAATCCGGTTACTGTTGCGTGTGCAGCTCCCGAAAACTCTACACCGCGCAACGTGGGCATGGTGATCGTAAAGTTTGTCTGGTATTTACGGTTTCGGGAATTGCGATACTGTGCATGCAACGTTCCACCCCGAACGTAAACATCCAGATCGTCCAGGTTACGTCGGTCGCCCTCGGCGGTAATGCCGAACGTAGTACCCTGTCGTACGGTAATACCAAAGGCACTGCCCATATCGAGTCGATCAAAGTTGGTGAATGCATAGGATTGATCATCAGGCTGATAAGGTCCAACATCTTCGCGTTTGAGCGAGCAACCCGCAAGGGTAAACAGAAAAGCAATCAGACCAAGGCAGAAAATACGTGCGTGTGTCATTTTTGTAGGTGTTGTTTATGGTTTGAGCGTAGCGAACGCTACGCTGTTTACACCAATGACACCTACCAATCGGTTCCCCCCTACGCCCACCAACACTTTTTCTTATTTACCGTAACGTATTCCAACCTGAAAACCGATCCAGCCCCAATAGCGATTACCATTCACATCGCTACGTTCAGAAACGATAGGAATAGATGGCTTTAAAAATGGACTCAAATACTCATCCTGCGTGAAATACCAGTTAACCGACGGCCCAAACGCCAGTGCTACGTGCGACGTGAGTTTGGTTTCGACCAACGTACTGAAACGCAGTTGATTATTCCACTCTTCAGTTGGCCGATCGAAGTAAAAATGGTGATGATACGTTCCTTCCAGACTCAGCAACGTTCTGGGCGACAGGCCAAAAGCAGTACCAAGGCCGTAGCCCGCCGTCATACGGGGGCTTCCTTCCCGTTCGAAACTATAGCCCGCTGTCAAAATATTGTATAGTCGACGAACGCCGGTACGTAGCGTCACATTCAGCAAATTTAGTTCGTCGGTGCCGGCTTCTATTCGCAGGAAACCGCCTTTTCGGACATAGCTAATCAAACCGATGGGAACGCCCCCCAGTGAATCTGCTACGTTGATTAAGCCAATCTGGCTACCTTTTGTAACGGTTCGGGCGCGGTTCAGGATACCGGCAATCTGCCAGCCCGCTACGTCCTGATGGGCATAGTTAATCAATCCAGCTACCTGTACACCACGTACTGATTTCGTGGAAATATTCAACAAACCAGCCACCTGCGCTCCCTGAACATCACTACGAGCGAAATTGATTAGGCCCGCCATTTGCAAACCTTTAACCGAGTCGATGACGGTATTGATCAAACCGGCGGCCTGAACGCCACGTACCGACTGATTCGTATGATTGACTAAGCCACCAAACTGAACCCCAGTTACTTTTCCGCCCACTACGTTCGCCAGACCAGCGGCCTGAAACCCCTGTACATTTGTTCGAACGATATTAACCAGCCCACCGAGCTCAAATGCGCGTACACCAAATGAGTAACCAGCCAGCGCATTTACCGAAAACTTGTTACTGATACGTCCGCTCAGGCGCAAATTTGTCCCGATAGTGGGAAGAAACGATACTTGCCAGTTGCGGTAAAGTGTATCGCGATTCAGGTTTATGTCATGTATGGCCTGTTGCGCCGACACAAGCAGTTTCGTAACACCTGCCATTCCCTGATCAACAACCGATTTTGCTGGTTTAACGGTTGTATCCACCATGGGCAACGGTGTTTCAACGGGCACAGTAGATAACGAAGATTCAGTAGCCTGGGTAGAGTCTTCGGTGATTCGGACAGGCAACGGCTCTACTACCGACAGCGAAATTGGCTGAGGTCGCATACGAATGCTGACCGAATGCGGGGTCCGTGAGCGAATAATGACGGTTTCGCCCAAATAATCCTGTTTGCGAACATCCAGACGTAGCGAGGGCGGGCCGGTCGGTAGTCGAAGTCGATAATAGCCAAACGGATTGCTGACGGTTGACGCGAGAGTTGTTTTCTCGAAAATACTGGCCTGCGCGATACGTTGACCCGTTTTTTCATCGAGGATGTAGCCGTCTACCAGGAAATTTTTGGGCGTTTCGTCGGTTACATCCCCCCGGACCAGAATAATGTGATTGCCCCGCGACTTGACCATTATCTGGCGTTGAAATAATCGGTTGAGCACTTCCCGAACCGGGGTGTTCACCAACCGAAGAGTCACCAATGTAGCGCCATTGATACGTGCCGGATTATACGAAAATTCAAAACGGCCCGCCTGGCTAATCTGCCGAAGCGCACTTTCCATTTTCTCGTTTCGGATATCTACCGAAATAATCCGGTCGAGGGGCGGGACTGACTGAGCTTGTAGACTCAAACTCAGCAAAACAAATAGTAAACCAATTAAAGAGCGCATGAATGTGATTTCCAGATGGTTTTTACAGATGACATCCATCTGCTACGTTCCCCCTATTTACTGGCACCCATCGCCCTCTAAAATAATCTGTTTACCCTGATAACGAACACGTAACGTGAGCGTTTCGGCCGTTACGTTCAGTACATCTTCCAGCGGCATATTGTCGAAACGGGTTTTCAGGAGGCAGTTGCCGAGGTTCGCATTGGCCAGTCGCACATCGGCGTTGTAGAACTGATTTATCGTTTGTACTACGTTCCGCAGCGGCTCATTATCAAAAACCAGTTGACCCGTTTTGTAGGCAAACGTATTGGGCGACACCGACAAAGTCTTACGTAACGTATCGGTTTTAGGGTCGAACGTAGCCTGCTGATTGGGCGTCAACAGCACCGATTTTCGCGGACCAGAGAAGCGCACTTTACCTGTTTTGACCGCTACGTTCACGTTGGCGTCGTATGCCCGTACGTTAAACGATGTACCAAGTACCTGCACTACAGTCGATTGCGCCCTTATTCGAAACGGATGCTCGGCATCAGGTGTTACGTCGAAAAAGGCTTCGCCCGTGAGCGTCACCTCGCGTGTGTCGCCCGTAAAAGCGGTTGGATACCGTAGCGTAGACTGTCGATTAAGTATAATTTGTGTTCCATCCGGCAACGTTTTGCGGACCCGCTTGTCAGCTGCTACCAGCATGCTTATTTGTTCAGCCGGGTATCGCTGACTCATGTAGCGAAGCCGGTAGACTAACCAGCCCAGACTCATAACCAGGACAAATACGGCAGCAATCCGAACCGCTGTTTCACGCCAGTTTACCGACTTTTCCTTTCGGGAAACAGAAAGCGGTTTGATCAGGGGTCCAGACTCATCTAACCGAACACTTTCATTCATTTTATGGCGCACTTTGTTCCATGCGGCATCCGTATCAACCGGTTTGGCAGTAGCGCGCGACGCTTGCCAGATACGTTCGAATTTGTCAAAGTCATCATGCGTAGGCTCCTGCAAACCAGCTTTTTGACTGATAAGCCACTCCCGTACCCGCGCCGATTCGACTGGGTCGGTTTCGCCCGCCAGAAACTTGCCCAGCAAGGCATCGTCAATGGGTTGTTGGTCAGCCATTTAATTAATGAAGAATAGGGGTAACAACCAGGACACATTGTCCATCAGCCATTCTACACGACTCATTAGTAATACAATCGGCAGGTAGTCGCTTAATTCGGTACGTAAAATACGTAATGCTTTTCCAATCTGATTCTCAACGGTTTTTATTGAAATTCCTAATCGCTCCGCTATTTCACCATATTTCAACTCCTCAAACCGACTGAGTGTGAAGGCCAGCCTGCATTGCTCAGGCAATTTCTGAATGGCCCGCTGCAATTGATTCGCCAACTCATCGCCCATTAATTCCTCCACGGGTGAATCGGCGATAGCTTCACCTCTATATTCGACATATTCCCGGTGTTCGTTGCGAACGGCGGCATGTTTCAGTCGATTCAGGCAGCGATTATGTACAGCCCTGAACAGATATGACTTCAGCGAAACGCTAATTATCAATCCGTTACGTTTCTCCCAAAGCGCCAGAAACATAGCCTGCACTTCTTCTTCAGCATCGTCGGCATCGGGCAGCAATTGACGCGCATAGCGGCATAACGACGCATAATATTGTCGGAATACAGCTTCGAAGTCGCGTTCGCTACCTGCCCGGATAGCCTCAATGACGTCCTGCTCGGTTGGGGGCACGAGTTGAATAGTATAGGTGGAAGGAGGTTGCAAAGCTATCATTTTCGCCGAACATCCGCTTGCTCAACTGGATGACAATTCAGGATTGCTTTACCCCTACGGCTGTGAAAATTTATTGTTGATTAGGCCCCGACAGGCTCTGGCCGTCGGAGTCGCGTTAGCGACTGATTGGGTAGTTACAACCCATCCGGCAACTCCGACAGCCGGAGCCTGTTGGGGCCTTTCTACAACGTTAGATGCTGCGATCGAACCGTTTCACCGTAGAATATGGTCGCCTGCCGGTCAAAGGTTTCGGTAGAATCGGTGGTCAGGAAGATGCGCTGACCGTTTTTACTGCACTCCGTTTCTAATTCGGGGTGACGTTGCAGGTAGTCGGCCAGGCTGTCGGCCACGATACGTCCCTGACTTAAGATGGTTATATCGGCTGGAGCCACCTGCTGAATTTTGTCGATCAGTAATGGGTAATGCGTGCAGGCCAGCAGTAATGTATCTATGCTGGGTGATTGCGCCATTAAGTGGTCGATGTGCTGCTTCACAAAATAATCGGCTCCGGGGTGATCGTACTCGCCATTTTCGACCAGCGGCACCCACATCGGGCAAGCTTCCTGAAAGACCTTTACCTCTGGAAAAGCTTTCTCAATCTCAACAAGATAGGATTCGGACGTAACGGTTCCTTTCGTGGCCAGCACCCCCACCTGTTTAGTCTGCGAATAATGCCCAATGACTTCCGCCGTAGGACGTATCACACCTAAAACGCGTCGACTAGGACCATCAATCCGGGCGTCGGTCTGGCCGGGGAAAAGTTTCGGTAAATCGAGTTGCTGAATGTTACGTAACGCTTTCGCCGAAGCCGTATTACAGGCCAGAATTACCAACCGGCAGCCCCGGTCGAATAAATGCTGAACGCATTCGAGGGTGTAATGGTAAACCGTATCGAACGAGCGTGTACCGTAAGGCGTTCGGGCGTTATCGCCTAAATAAATGTAGTCGTATTGCGGAAGTTTTCGGACAATTTCACGTAGCACTGTTAGGCCACCATAGCCCGAATCAAAAACGCCGATGGGCTGTGCAACTGTATCGCTCATTTTTTACTTGCGGTCTTTTTTGCGTCATCCAGCATTGCATCCAGCGCCTTTCGGTCGTAAACCGTACCGCGTAAAATAACAGTATTAATTGCCTGCGTAGCCCGAATATCCTGCAATGGATTTTTAGTAAGCAGTAGGATATCAGCGCTTTTACCAGCGGCTATATCACCAAACAACGCTTCTTTTTTCAGAAACGTCGGCCCCGGCAAAATAGCCGATTGTAAGGCTTGCAAAGGTGTAAGACCTGATTTAACGAACAACTCAAGTTCATGGTGCAGGCCCAGCCCCGGATATACGAAGGAATTCAGAAAACCGGCATCGGTTCCGGCCATAATGGTTACACCAGCTTTATGAAGTAACGGTAATAATGAACTCGATTTTTCATAAACCGCGTGTCGTTCGGCAATGGCGTCGGGCTTATCCTGAGCCGCCCGATTCACGCGCCAGGCGTATGTATTTTTCAAACCCTGACCAATGTATTGCAGATACGTATCGTTCTGGTGATTTTCCTGATCGAGATAAGCAACCGTCCGGCTGATGCTGAGCGTGGGCACAACGAACGTACCGTTTTTCGCCATACGCTGGTAAACGGCAATCGCCGTGGGTTCGTCGAAACTCTGCATAATGATAGGTGTTGCTACGCGATTGGTCAGCGTACCTGATCTGATTTTCCCAGCCACCTCTTTATCGCGGGATGAACCGGCTTTCAGTACGTAACTCATGTGCTCAACCGACCCCAATCCTGCCGCCGAAACCTCGTCCATCGTGAGCGAATACGGTACGTGCCCTGACGTTTTCATACCCCGTTTTTTGGCCTCCTGCAAAATATAGAGATACGTATCAGGCTTGATGGTATTGTCGGTAATCTTCACAAAGTCAACCTTGATCTTTTGCAGTGAATCAAGCATTCTGTCAACCTCGGCGGGTGTACTAACCTCAATATCACCGACCCAACTCGACTTATACCCTTCCAGTTTCGGACCCGACGTAAAGAGTGTGGGACCAGCCAATTCGCCATCAGCGATTTGTTTTCGCCACGTCAAAACCGATGGACTCAGATCGGCAGCGGCATCGCGAATGGCCGTTATACCGTGGGCAATGTAGAGCAGCAGCAGATTTTTATTTTCTTCAATCAATGTATCGCCCCCGCCGAAATGAACGTGCATGTCCCACAGCCCCGGAATGATGTATTTCCCCGAAGCATCTACCACCGTTTTCGCCTGAAAATTTTTCTCCTGCGACGCATCGTACACCCCGATAATGGTCTTCCCACGTGTTGCGATCAGTTTGTTTGTCAGGATTTTACCTGAACGAACGTCGATCAGATTACCCGATTTAATCAATACGTCAACTGACTGCTTTTGCGCATAGGCCGCATGAATCAAAACTGAAAGAAGAAAGCAAGCAAAAACTGGTCGCATGATACGTCTGCTTTAGACCGGGCGAGTTTTAGGTGGCCCCGACAGGCGCCGGCTGTTGGAGTCGCTAATGCGACTAACTATAAACCATCCGGCAAATCTGACAGCCGGAGCCTGTCGGGCCCAAAATCACGGGCCAGGCTTGAGCTTGGCCCAGACAAATCGTTTATTACCCTAGCAACTCTTTCCCCTGCGCCAGAGCCGCGTCCAGACCTGATGAATCAGAGCCACCTGCCGTAGCGAAGAAAGGTTGTCCACCGCCACCGCCTTTTATATTTTTGGCGAGCTCTTTCACTACCTGTCCAGCGTTCAGGTTTTTGCTCTGAATCAACGAATCGGGCAACATGACCGCTAGTTGGGGTTTACCGTTGATATCGGCCCCCAGCACTACAGCCAGATTATCGACTTTGGCTTTCAGGTCGTAAGCCAATTGCTTAAGTGCATCGGCTGTCGGTACGTCTACGCGCTCAACCAGACGCGAATGCCCGTTTACGGTTTCGACTTTCGCTAGAAGCTGGTTTTTCAGTTGCTGAACTTTCTCGTTCTGAAGCGCTTCAACCTGTTTCTGCAACGCGCTACGTTCTTCCAGCAAGGCTTGTACGGCTTTCACTACGTCCTTTGGCGCTTTGAGCAACTCTTTCAATTCGCTCACAACGGCCATTTGCTCATTCACCAACGCTTCTGCACCAGCCGACGTTTTGGCCTCAACCCGACGAACACCCGTCGAGACGGAACCTTCGCCCGTAAATTTGAACAGCCCAATATGCCCCGTTGCCGGTACGTGCGTTCCGCCACAGAGTTCAACCGAATAGTTCGGGTCGAACGTAATGACGCGGACAAAATCGCCGTATTTTTCACCGAACAGAGCTGTTGCACCTAACGCTTTAGCCTCTTCGATTGGTACGTTACGTTTCTCATCGAGTTTGATGTCTTCCCGAATTTTCTCGTTGACGATACGTTCCACTTCGGCCAGTTGCTCGTCGGTCACTTTGCTGAAATGCGAGAAGTCGAAACGTAGCGCATCGGGACCAACGTACGAGCCTTTCTGTGCTACGTGTGTGCCCAGTACGTCACGTAGCGCCGAGTGCAGCAGGTGTGTAGCCGAGTGGTTGCTGGCAATCAGGCCACGACGCGACGTATTGATGACCGCGTATACTTTATCGGCTTCCGTTAGCAAATCGTCAATACCCGTTACGTCCTGCACGATGTGAATGCTCAGGTCGTTTTCTTTTCTGGTATCCAGAACGGTCAACGTACCGATTTGGTCAGAGCCGTTAAACAATTCAAGTACGCCCGTATCACCAATCTGACCGCCTGATTCAGCATAGAAAGGCGTTTTATCAAGCACTACCTGCACCTGCGTCCCCTGTTTGTTCTGAATCTTCCGATACTTTACAATTTGGGCATACGATTCAGGCTGATCGTAGCCAACGAACTCGACTTTATTATCTAACTCAGCCAGTTCAATCCAGTCGCCAGCCGAAGCAGCAGCATCTTTCCGCGAGCGAGCTTTTTGTTCCTGAAGCGCTTTCTGGAAACCAGTTTCGTCAATGCTCAAGCCTTTTTCACGAGCAATCAAAGCCGTTAAGTCAGCCGGGAAGCCGAACGTATCATTGAGTTCAAAAACCGTTTCGCCAGGAATTTCTTTTTTACCATCCGTTGCCAACTGACCGATGATCTGATCGAGACGACCTAAGCCAGAACCCAGCGTGCGCAGGAAGGCAATTTCTTCTTCCCGAATCACCGTAGCCACAAAATCGCGTTGGGCGTTCAGTTCGGGGAATACGTCGGCAAACTGCATGGCCAAAGTAGGCACGAGTTTGGTCATGAACGGATCGGTTAGGCCGAGGTACGAATACCCGTAGCGAATAGCCCGACGCAGAATCCGGCGGATCACGTAGCCAGCTTTGGCGTTGCTCGGCACCAGTCCATCGGCAATGGCGAACGATACGGCCCGGATGTGGTCGGCAATTACGCGCATGGCTACGTCTGCTGAACGGTCCGACGCATCGGCCATGCTGCCGGTATATTTTTTGCCCGAAAGCTCTTCGATTACGTGAATCGTTCCCGAAAAAACGTCGGTGTCGTAGTTCGATTGTTTGCCCTGAATGGCCATGCACAACCGCTCGAAACCCATGCCCGTATCGACGTGACGAGCAGGGAGTTCCTCCAGCGAGCCATCGGCCTTCCGGTTGAACTGCATAAATACGTTGTTCCAGATTTCGACAACCTGCGGGTGATCGGCGTTGACGAGTTCCTTGCCGGGTTTCTGCGCTACGTCTTCCGCCGAACGCAAATCGATATGGATTTCGGAGCAGGGACCGCATGGACCCGTATCGCCCATTTCCCAGAAATTATCCTTTTTATTCCCGAGAATAATCCGCGATTCATCGCCAATGATTTCTTTCCAGAGATCCCAGGATTCCTGATCGAACGGTACGTTGTCTTTTTCGTCGCCTTTGAATACCGATACGTAAATCCGGTCTTTGGGCAATTTATAAACCTCCGTCAGCAGTTCCCACGACCAGTGCAGCGCTTCTTTTTTGAAATAATCGCCAAACGACCAGTTGCCGAGCATTTCGAACATGGTGTGGTGATACGTATCAAAACCCACGTCTTCGAGGTCGTTGTGTTTACCCGACACACGCAGGCATTTCTGCGTATCGGCCACGCGCTTGGCCGGGGGCGTGCCATTGCCCAGAAAAAAATCTTTAAACTGCGCCATCCCTGAGTTGTTGAACATCAGCGTCGGGTCGTTTTTGGCAACGAGCGGAGCCGAAGGCACAATCAGGTGTTGTTTGGAGCGGAAGAAGTCGAGAAAATGCCGACGAATTTCGGAAGAAGTCATTTTTTTCAGTCGTTAGTCATTAGCTGTCAGCCGATAGTCATAAAACGCTTTAACTAACGACTAATGACTATCGACTACTAACTAGTCTTGCAAAATTACGTGAAAACTTGCAGGTTTGGCCGAAGCTAGGGAAGTTTGTACTATGGAAGGTTCGGGTAAACTGTATTACGGGATTAAAGAAGTTGCCGAGAAATTCGGCATCAATGCGTCTAAGCTTCGGTATTACGAAAAAGAATTTCCTACGTTCCAGCCCAAAAAAAATCGCGCCGGTGACCGGGTCTACACACAAGCCGACATCGATCATCTAACCGAAATTCTGGATTTAATCGACCGCCAGAAATTCACGCTTCCGGGTGCCCGCGAATTTCTGAAACAACGCGACGCCCGTCGTCAAGAAGCCGCCCGCTACGTTGGCAAACTCCAGAAAATCAAATCGTTTCTGGAGCAAATGCGCGCCGACCTCGACAAGCCCCAAGAGGATTCCGGGGATGAATCTGAATAAGTTATTTACAGTTTACCACCCCAAGCTTTCCTGTTTTAGTAGGAGTTAATGTAGGCTGACGCGAACCGCTTTTAACTACTTCTCTCTAGAGAACGTAGCGTCAGTTTGTTTCCTGTTAGTTGCTCAGTTTCACTACGATTTCAGATAGGTAAAATCGGCTATTTCAGCCTTTTAGGGGTACGTATCAGAACATCCTACTCCTTACCCTTATGAACCTAAATCTGAAAGCTCAGGCTACTAATACCTTCGACGCCATTGTGGTTGGATCGGGCGTTAGTGGTGGCTGGGCCGCTAAAGAACTTACTGAAAAAGGTCTTCGTGTACTTATGCTCGAAAGGGGCCGTGATCTTCAGCACATTACAGGTTATACCACCACTATGAAAGCGCCCTGGGAATTTCCTCACCGGGGACGTAACATTCTGCCAACAGATAAGGACCCTGTCGATTTCCGGGTTCGGCCGTACAATGAACAGGGCGGTGAATTTTCTTTCGATGATCGGAACGCGCCTTATAAAGAAATTCATCCGTTTGCCTGGTATCGTCCTGACGTACTGGGCGGTAAGTCTATTATGTGGGGGCGTCAGAGCTACCGATTTAGTGAGATGGATTTTGAATCCAACGCTCGCGATGGTTTCGGTACCGACTGGCCGATACGTTATAAAGATCTAGCCCCTTGGTACAGCTATGTCGAGCGTTTTGCGGGAATTTCGGGCGCCAAAGAAGGCCTGGCGCAGTTGCCCGATGGTGAGTTTTTGCCGCCTATGGATTTAAATTGCGTAGAGCAACACGTTCGCAATCAATTGAAAACCAAGATGAATCGTGTACTCACCATTGGCCGTACGGCCAATTTATCGAAAGTAAATCCAGTGCATACGTCCGTTGGTCGGGCTCCGTGTCAGTACCGGAACAAGTGTGCGCAAGGATGTCCCTACGGCGGGTATTTCAGTACGTTATCGGCAACGTTGCCAGCCGCTAGAAAAACCAATCGCCTTACCGTCAGGCCAGATAGCATCGTTTCGGAAGTTTTGTACGATGAGAAAACAAAACGCGCCCTAGGCGTTCGGGTTATCGATTCCAAAACGCATCAAACGACGGAGTACTACGCCCGAATTATCTTCCTGAATGCATCGGCGATGGCTACGAATTTTATTTTGATGAACTCCGTCTCGAACCGTTTTCCAAATGGATTCGGGAACGATAGTGGTACGTTGGGTAAATACATCATGGATCATCATTTTCAGGCGGGTGCCAATGCGCAGGCCGATGGAATGGGTTTCGACGATAAATATTACTACGGACGCCGGGCCAATGGCATTTATATTCCCCGTTACCGCAACATCGGTAACGACAAGCGTGAGTATCTGCGAGGTTTTGGCTATCAGGGTGGTGCGTCGCGTTCGGGTTGGCAGCGGCTCATTGCCGAAGCTGGATTTGGCGCCGATCTAAAAGAAAAAGCGGGTCAACCTGGCCCCTGGAATATGGGGATTATGGGTTTCGCGGAGTGTTTGCCCTATGAGGATAACAAGGTGACTCTCAATCGGGAACGACTCGACAAATGGGGGTTACCGACATTGACATTCGACGTAAAATTCCGCGAAAACGAGCACCTCATGCAGAAAGACATGATGAACGATGCCGCTGAAATGCTTGAAGCGGCCGGTCTGAAAAATATTACTACGTATAACAATCACTCGGTACCTGGTCTGGCCGTTCACGAAACGGGTGGTGCTCGTATGGGTCGCGATCCGAAAACATCGATTCTTAACGCACATAACCAGGTTTGGGGCGCTAAGAATGTATTTGTTACAGACGGAGCTTCGTTTGCGTCGGTGGCCTGCCAGAATCCGTCGCTCACATTTATGGCCCTCACGGCGAGAGCCGCTGATTTTGCCGTGAGCGAGTTGAAAAAACAGAATTTATGAGGCAAGCCTATCCGCTTTGCCTCGTTTTTTGGCTGGTATTTGCGGGTAACGTACTAGCACAAACAAAACCGAACCTTCCAGCAACCAGGCCCAACATTGTGCTAATTGTAGCCGACGACCTGGGTTATACTGATCTGAGTTATTATGGCCATAAACGCCATCGTACACCCTACCTCGATTCGCTGGCTCGGCGGGGGATTCGATTTACGCAAGCCTATACGGCCAGTCCGGTCTGCTCTTCTTCGAATCCCTCTGATTATGCCCTGGCCAAGGCATTTTCCTCAAAACAAAACCTGCAACAGGTAACTCATCAATACAGATTATACCCCTACCCTTCTCGATGTGCTGGGCCAAGCTCATAACGTAGCACCCGACGGATAGAGCTTTCGTCCGCTACTAACAAATCCGGAAACCAACTTCGATCGGGGCGCTATTTTCTGGCATTACCCGCACTTCAGCAACCAGCTTGGCCGTCCGGCGGGCGCTATTCGACTGGGCGATTGGAAATTGGTTGAGCATTATGAAACGAATGCTCTGGAGTTATTCAATCTACGTAATGACCTGGGCGAAACCCGTGACCTAAGCCGCCAAAATCCGTCCAAAACTGCCGAACTGAGTAAATTACTAACGCAGTGGCGCCAACATGTAGGAGCTTCCATGCCCGTACGAAAAAAATCGTAACAGGCAACGTAACGCGGACAGTCGAACTTTCTACTACGTTCTGGTTTACAACTTATTACGCTTTTCGTGTCTACTGAAACCCAGCATCAAATTGCCCTGACCTTGGTTCCGGGTGTCGGGAGTATTCTTATTCGTCAACTGGTAAGTTATTGTGGTTCAGCGGCTGACGTCTTTCGTTCACCCTTATCCCGGCTGGTTAAAATACCAGGTATTGGCGACATAACGGCCCGGGCTATTTTAAAATCCGGTGCGTTATCCGAAGCCGAGCGTGTCATAAAAGAGCTGGAAAAAATAGACGCTACGTCTCTTTTTTATACCGACAAGGCGTATCCGAACCGCCTGAAAACTTTGTACGATGCTCCAGCGCTCCTGTATTTTCGCGGCTCCGGTGACTTAAATGCGAATCGTACGATTGGGCTGGTCGGTACGCGGCAGGCTACTGATTACGGGCGACGTATTACGGAGCAAATTATCGAAGCGCTGATCCCGTTCAACGTAGCAATCATTAGCGGGCTAGCCTATGGCATTGACATTGCTGCGCATCGCGCCAGCCTGACTAACAATTTGCCTACTATCGGGGTGATGGCCAGTGGATTAGACATTATTTACCCAAACATACACCAAAAAACTGCCCAAGAGATGCTTACCATGGGTGGTCTGCTTACGGAAAGTCCTCCGAGCACAAAACCCGACGCTCATCTATTCCCGGCTCGCAACCGCATTATTGCGGGTCTGAGTGACGTAGTGGTCATCGTCGAAGCAGCAGCAAAAGGTGGGGCGCTTATCACGGCTGAGTATGCCAACAATTACCATCGCGATGTATTTGCCGTGCCGGGGAAATTAACGCAGGCTTTTTCTGCGGGTTGCAATAAGCTGATTCGGGAGAACAAAGCGCAGATTTATACAAAACCCGGTGATATAGTTGAAGCCCTCAATTGGGATAAGCCAGAACTGCACTCGCCAAGATCGGCGAATCAGTCTGTCAATCAATTTATTTTGCCAACTGATATTACGGATGAAGAAAGCCAGATTATAGCCATACTACGTAACGTAACGGATTTACATATTGATGAATTGAGTTGGCAAAGTCAGCTTCCAATGGGAAAACTGGCCTCGATCCTGCTCAACCTGGAATTTCGTGGTTTTGTGCGTTCGCTACCCGGAAAGAAATACGCTGTCGTTTACGTTTAATGGTTGCTACCCACTAATTAATATGGTATTTTCGAGGAAAAGTAGTACCATTCTAACCACCAAACTAGACTATTGATATGGGAAAAGGCGACAGAAAATCTCGAAAAGGTAAGATTTCAATGGGTTCCTATGGAAATACACGCCCCCAAAAACCAGTTAAACTAGTAGCGCCTAAATCGAAAACTACTCCGACTGCTACGTCGGGTAAGAAAGTTAAAGCGTAACAAAAAACGGTGCCGAGGCACCGTTTTTTGTTACTACTTAATTTTAAATTAATCGTCAACGTGTTTTAGCCTTCGACGGTTTCGAGGGTGATACGTCCTCAGGTGCAGGCGGTATTACGGGGTCGGGTTCAACTGTTGACTGCTTATTTCTACCACGGCTTTCCTGAAAGATGACGAAACCAATTAACGCAATTAGTAATACGTTGCATATCAGGTCGATTGTGTCGCCTAATCGGGCTAGAGGTGGATCGAACCGGAATTCGATTGTGTGTTTGCCGGCGGGAATACGTAGTGCTCGCAATACGTAGTTAGCGCGGAGGTGAGGAGCTGGTTTTCCATCAATAAACGCCTGCCAGTCTTCGTCACCCCGGTAGTAAATCTCCGAAAAAACGGCCAGCCCGTCGCGCGTAGCATTTGCGGAATAAATCAGTTTGTCGGGTCGGTAACTCGTTAGTTGAATGGTGCTGCCCGTATGATCGAGTTGAGCAGGCAGATTACCTAATTGGGAGACAAATCGCTTATCAACCACAACCGAATCGCGCGGATTCAGTGTTTTCATAGCTGCCATTTCGGCATCGGCATCAGCGACCTGTATTACGTTCCCAACAAACCAGGCCGCTCCCAGGACTTCAGGGTTCGGAATGGGCAACGGCCCCGTCGGTTGCTGCGGATTATTTGGGTCGGGCTGACCAGGCTGAATTACGTATTTCGCGTTCAGCATATTTAAAATATGCAACGTATTAGTTTGGAACGCATAGTTAATCAGCTCGTTATAACGGCGCAAACGGGTAGTATTGTACCCACCAATTGATCGGTGGAAGTACGACGCTCGGTTACTTTCCATAAACGAGCCCGTCTGGTCGAAAACCCGATAACCAAGCGTCTTATCCTGAAGAATCTGTTCGTCAGCAGGCGTTGGTTCAAAAATGGTTGTAACCTGCGATTTAGGGACAAAATCGGCGCTGTTGAGGAAACGTTTATCGACGGCAAACAAATCGAAAACAACGATGGCAAACACCACCGGATAAAAAATCACCGTTTTAATTTTGTTGGTAATAAACAGATAAACAGCGCCTGCCGCTAATAAAATCAGAATAATTGACCGGAATGCGTCGTAACGCATCAGGCTCTGGCGGTCGCTGATGAGGGGCGCCAGAAAATCTTTGGCTGCTTCGCCAAGCCCTGTACGAGCCAGCATATCAACATCGTTTGGCCGCTGAAACGCCAAGAAGGCGCTGCCCATAACGGCAATTATCAAGGCTAAACCTGCCGTTGCTCCTACGCTAATCAACAGTGGCTGCTTGAGTTGGGCGAAGGTCAATTTCTGATCGACAATTGCCTGAATTCCCATCGCTGCGCCAGCGGCCAGAAATAACTGAGCCAGACAGAGCGCCATAGTCATCGCTCTGAATTTGTTTAGATATGGTAGGTAATCGAATAACAGCTCATTGAAAAACATGAAATTCTTACCCCAGGCAAGCACAATCATCAGCACGGCTGCACCTAGCAACCACCACTTAATATTTCCACGAATGACAAACATGCCCAGCACAAACAGGAAAAGCAACGCAGCTCCTGCGTAGGCAGGCCCGCCCAGAATTGGCTGATCTCCCCAGTAAGTTGGAGCGCCTTCCTCAGCAAATTGTTTAGCCGCCGACGGGTCGATGCCCCGATTTACCAACGCTTTGTAAAATTCAGAATCCGTACCTAATCCACCGATAGAGCCACCACCGTATACGTTTGGAACCAGTAGTGTCAGGGTTTCGGCCTTGCCGTAGCTGTAGAGAAATGCATAATCTTTATCCAGTCCCCCTTTTGATTCACTCGAGGGGTTTCTACCATCGGGATTCGTTGTTTTGGCAGTTAGTTCCGATTTACCACGTATTGATTCTTTGGTATACTGATTTAAAACCAGGAGTCGTTTACTGAAACTACCAGCAGCCAGCGCTCCGGCCAGCAATAACGTAGCGAGTCCAAAAAGCAGTTGTCGGGCCTTACCTTCTCTCATTAACGTAACACCTTCAACAACGACGTATATGCCTACCGTCATGAACAAATAGTACGTTATCTGAATATGGTTGGCACCAAGTTCCATGCACATAAAGAAGCCGGTCAGGGCGGCCCCCAGCAGATACCGACCACGTAGCGCCAGAACAACACCGGCCAACATACCGGCTCCATAACCTAGGGCAAACAGTTTTGATACGTGCCCCGCTTCCAGACTGACTACACTAAACGTACCTAGCGCATACGCAGCTGCCCCCATTGCCGAAAGCCATGGATTACAACCCAACACAACCAGCAGTATATACATGCTCAACATTACCACAAACAGTATGCTGGCCGTATTGGGCAGTACGTTAACGAAGCCAGTAAAAGCCTTATAGACAAGTATATATGGATAGTGAAAGTCAATCATATAGCCCGGCATACCACTAAAAACCGCGTCCGTCCAGAGGGGTTTTTCGCCAGTTTCACGGGCAAATTCCCGGATTTCATGAGCTGCAGCCGAGGCCTCCTGCACATCGTGCATCGACAACGTTTTGCCCGACATTACTGGCAGAAAATAAATTATAGCCAGCACAAACAGCCCGAACACAGCAAATAAATGTGGGCGTATTCTTTGAACTAGGGTTGGATGATTCATAGAAAGTTAATAGCAACGCAGGCCAAAGATAAGGCTTTGTGTTGAAACGGATAGACCAGTCGGCTGATTGTTCCAAAAGTGGCTCCATAGTGACTAAAATGGTTTTAAACATAAATCCCACCGACTAAGTCACTCTTTATGACGATTTGTGCATAACCCTCTCAAATCTGTATTAATTTATAACTTTTCCGGGATTCGATTGCTGAATGAACATACTATATTTTGAATATTATTTAGTTGAATAAAGTAAAACACTTACTCGATATTACTTGTAAACTGAGCCTATTGATCAAATTTGCCCCAGAAAATAAGTACTATTATTTATAAATATATGACTACAAAACCAGAACATTTTATGTAAAATAAAGCTAAAAAAGGAGTTTTCTATAGTTACTTAAATGAATTTTTATTAAATATATCGTTTACAGAAAATATATATAATGTCAAATTAATATAAACATCAGTCAGTACAATGTACCCCGAGTTAAGCTGATCGACTAGTCTTTATTTACTATTTGGTAGGTTGATTTCCTTGTGTATTATCACTTTTACAACCTACCGTTTAATCAATTTTGCATTTTACCTAGTTCGCTACTTTTTTAAAGTTGAGTTCAGTGCAGCAACTTTTCATATGTAGAATATCATAATACAATACTTTGAATTTCAGAGTTTTAATTTAAAATCCACTTATTTTCTGCCAATAAACTGTTTAAATAAGGGCAGTATACATGAAAACATAATCATCATGCCAATCATATGTTTTTTTAAAGTGAATTGTAACCTGGGAATGTTAGCGTAGTCTAAATTTTCAGAATCTAACCCATAAATGATTTTAAACAGGCATCATGAATACCAAACACAACCTACTCATAGTGGATGAAAATCCCTACGTGGTTGACATCCTCGCTCAGAATCTACGAAATGAATTTACCATCACAGTAGCAACGACAGGCCAGGAAGCAGCACGGTTATTAATTCAGGGAAATCGATTTGATTGCGTACTCACCGAACTGAACATACCCTTTTTTAGTGGTATTGAACTAACAAAATTCATTCGTACGAGTCGCCTATTGCATCATCTACCAGTAGTTATCCTTTCTAATGCACCCGATAGCAGTACACGCATCGAATGTTTAGAACAAGGCGTTGATGATTTTATTTCGAAACCATTCAATCCGCTGGAAGTAAAAGCTAAATTGAATGCCCTCCTACGTCGGGCTGTCGCCACGGAAGAAGGTCAGAAGAGTCCATCAAGCCCGCAGACCGCGCCAGTCAATAAACCGCTGTGGCAGCAACGCTCACGTATTTTATCGATGCTTTTAGGTGATTATTCGCTCTCACAAAGCGCATGATCGACTGCACCAATTACACTATCTCCCTACATAGCACCACCAATTACCTGAATTCCGGTATCCTGATACGTTAGGAATCCGCAAGTCATTGATGTTTAGCTAGGCAGTGGACATTGACGCAGCCTATCAATAACTGCTTAGTTAAGCATCAACCCTTTAGTACCGAAGTATCCCGTAGTCCCATAAGTGTAGAATTTTATCGACAACTACAACCTGAACGCAACAATGCCTGGGTTAAGTGTTTTGCTGGTGGTCGAAGATGAACTAATTGCCAACCGAATTATCAATATGGTCGGCCCGGCTTGCCATATAATTCGATTTAGTTACGCAGCAGAGGTAAAATCCTGGTTCATCGGAAACCCCGGCATCAGTTTGGTCATTGCCGATAAGCTTAATGAAAACAGCACAGTAACCATGGTGCGTAGTAATCCAGCTTACGGACTCACGCCCATTTTGGTTACCTGTCTTTCTAAGGAAACTCAAATACCAAAAACTACAATTATGGACGGCGTAACGGATATGCTGGTTATCAACGAAGATAACTACGCGATACAATCGAAACTCAGCTATTACCTCAAATTAACCAATCGGATGCAAGCGTACGGAGTAAGTAATTACATCTATACCGTTAATCAGTTTAAGCTCCCCTGGTGGAAACGGATGATTGACATTTTGGCGTCGTCGCTTATCCTGCTTATTCTCTCGCCGATTCTGCTGGTGGTAGCCATTCTAATCAAGCTGGATTCAAGAGGGCCTGTTTTTTATAAGTCGAAACGGGCGGGGGCCAATTACTACGTATTTAATATGTATAAGTTCAGAACGATGGGCGTGGCTGCAGATCAGCTCATCAACAACATGGCTTCGCATAATATATACGCTACCGAATCTGAATCTACCCCTATCTATCAAACCACAGAATTTTTGTGCAGTGCCTGCCGGGCACAGGGCATTGGTTGTCAGACCTTACTTTTCGACAAAGATCAACCCATCTGTGAGAAACAATATTTGCAGGACAACGAAAAGTCGGCCAAGTTCATGAAGTTCCGCAACGACCCGCGTATTACACGTTTCGGTACGTTCTTACGGAACAGCAGCATTGACGAATTGCCGCAACTTTTCAACATCCTGCTTGGGCACATGTCGCTGGTCGGTAATCGGCCGCTCCCTCTCTACGAAGCCGAAAAACTCACCTCCGACGAATTTGCCCGTCGCTTCGCTGGACCCGCCGGACTTACGGGTTTATGGCAGGTTAAAAAGCGCGCCAAAGGTCAGGCTGCCATGTCGGACCGGGAACGGACTTTCCTCGATATTGAATACGCTAATACGTTCTCGTTCAAGACCGACGTATACATCATGTGGCGAACGATTTTCAGTTTATGGCAAAAGGAGAACGTATAAGCGAAGGAGTGGTTCCGGCGCTGGTATCGATCATCACGATCAACTATAACCAGGCCGAAATAACCCGCCAGTTTCTGGAATCGACCAGACGACTGACGTACCCGAATTACGAAATCATTATCGTGGATAATGCGTCGGCTGAGCCGCTCAGTTCCAGCATTGATCTGGGCTCCTATCCAAAAGTCCGGCTGATACGTAGCGAAACCAATCTAGGTTTCACGGGGGGTAATAATCTGGGGATGGCCGAAGCAGAGGGAGATTATTTCTTCATTGTCAATAACGATACAGAGGTCTCTGCTACGTTGCTTGAAGAACTTCTGAAGCCATTCGAAACTGATGAGACGATTGGTGTTACGTGTCCGAAAATCAAATTTCACGCAACGCCAAAAGTATTGCAGTTCGCGGGTTATAACCCGATGAATATGCTCACCGGTACGGCAACTGCCATCGGCTACAACCAACCCGACGAAGGGCAATACGATCTGCCGCACCAGACGTACTTTGCACACGGTTGCGCCATGATGATACGTCGGTCGGTGGTGGAGCAGGTGGGGCGTTTTGCCGAGCGTTTTTTTCTGTATTACGAAGAACTCGACTGGTCGCAACGGATACGTAACGCGGGTTATCAGATTTATTATCAACCTACTGCTACCATTCTGCACAAAGAATCAGCTTCGGTTGGTCAGCAAAGCACGCTGAAGACGTATTACCTGACCCGCAACCGAATTCTGTTTATGCGCCGTCATTGTTCGCCCTTCCAGCGGCTGGTCTTTTATCTTTACTTCACTACGTGCGTGTTTCCCAAACACATCATTTCGTATCTTGTCAAAGGGAAAATTGAACACGCCCGGGCTTTTGTCAACGGAACTCTCTGGAATCTGAGGTCCCCCAGTGTATCGCCCGTTTAGCATCTTTAAGCATACATCACATGACGCTTTTCTATCAATTGGTTGGGTGGACGTTTTTTCTCCTGGCCTTTCTGGTTTTCTATACGTATCTGGGTTACGGAATCGTGGCCTGGCTGCTGGTCAAGCTGAAAGGTAAGCAGGTAACTGCTCCTGCTACGTCGGAGTCGACATATCCCGACGTAACGATGATTGTGCCCGCCTACAACGAACTCGATTACCTACCGGCTAAATTGCAAAATTGCCTGAATCAGGATTACCCCGCCGAACACCTGCATCTGTTGTTCGTGATTGAAGGCTCAACCGACGATTCGGCTGCTTATCTGGCTGAACGGCAAAAGGACATTCCTAATCTGAAAATTATTTCAGGAACGCAGCGGCTCGGCAAAATTGTGGCTATGAACCGCGCTATGCAGCAGGTCAGCACACCCATCACCATTTTTACGGATGCCAATACGCAGTTGAATCGCGAAGCGGTGAGCCGCATTGTGAAGCGTTTCGAACCCGCCGACATCGGTGCCGTAACGGGTGAAAAACGGATTCAACTGGAAGGCGAGGAAGCGGCTGCTGGCAGTGGCGAAGGGCTTTACTGGAAATATGAGTCGTTCCTGAAAAAGCTGGATGCTCAACTTCATACCATTGTTGGAGCTGCCGGCGAATTATTCGCCATCCGGACAAGTTTATACGAACCAGTTGAAGCTGATACGTTACTGGATGATTTTATGATTTCACTACGTATCGCCGGTCGTGGATACCGGGTCGATTACGCGCCGGATGCTTATGCGCTGGAGCGGCCTTCGCACTCGGTCAGCGAAGAACGTAAACGAAAAGTACGGATTGCTACGGGCGGTTTTCAGTCGATAAAACGATTGGCTTATCTGCTGAATATTTTTTCGTACGGCTGGCTCAGCTTTCAATACGTATCGCACCGGGTGCTACGTTGGGCTGTCACTCCGTTCTGTCTGCCGCTTTTGTTGTTGCTGAATGTAATCATGCTGACGCAACCTGTTACGTCCGAAAGTATGCTGACACCATCATTCTGGCAATGGCTTTTTGTCGGACAACTTGTTTTTTACGGTATAGCCATTATCGGTTACGTATTAGAGAACAGGCAAACTCGATTTAAGCTCACCTTTGTACCTTTCTATTTTGTCTTCATGAATTGGTGTGTGTTGGCCGGTTTTGTGCGCTTTTGCAATGGTAACCTATCGGGTGTGTGGGAAAAAGCAAAGAGGGCATCTTAATTCCCACTTATTACGTAAGTATATTTACTGATCAGGCTCCTTAAATTCACTCAAATCCTATTAAATTTGACTGTGAATTTATTTACGCACTCTTCATTTAACAAACTTCAAGTTTCCAAGTTGACAATAAATCATGCACCAGCTTGATCAACCTATTTCCCTAGCTGAGCAATGGCGCGAAAAGCCGTGGTTTCTGACGGTGGTAGGTGTCTTGCTGGCTTTACTAGCCGGCTGGGTAATTGGTGCCTGGGGTATTTTAGGGGCGATGGCTACAATTGGTATACCTGTAGCCTTGGCAGTCGGTATCAGCGTTTTGCTAGAGCCCCGAATAGGGTTGTATATTTATTTACACCTCAGCTTTCTGATTGGGTTTACCCGTTTCTTACCACCCAACTTATCTCCAGGCACAGCCCTTGATACAGTGCTGGTACTCACCTTGTTGAGTACGTTTCTGAATGGCAAACGGATGACTTGGAAACGGCTTCGCGAACCAATATTTTGGCTGGTCATCGTCTGGACATCGTTCACTATTCTCGAATATTTTAACCCTGAACACCCCTACCCAGCGGCCTGGTTTTATCATGCCCGCTCCTTTTCGCTAAGCTGGTTTATCGTGGCTATCATTGTGCTCGTAAACCCGATCACCAAATCCGATATCCTATGGTTTTGCGGCACCTGGCTCGTCTGGTCTTTTCTCGGGGCTTTGTGGGGCTTCAAGCAACAGTACATAGGACTCGAATCGGCCGAAATCCGTTGGCTGGCTGAGGGTGCCGACCGTCAGCATATTCTTTGGGGGCAGCTTCGTAGCTTTTCGTTTTACTCCGACGCCGGGCAATTTGGCTCTGAAATGGCCGGGGTTACGCTCCTGGCTATTATTTTCTTTTTTGAAACAAAATCGTGGTTACTCAAAGCCATTTTCGCGCTTCTGGCGGTCATTCTCTTCTGGGGATTTGCGCTTTCCGGAACGCGGGGAGCTCTCTTTGTCATTATTGGTGGCTACCCGGCGTATTTGGTTTTGAAACGTAACATCGCCCAAATTATTCGTGGCGTAGTCATTGCTTTGCCCGTACTTGGCATACTTATGTTCACGTACATTGGCGATTCAAATTACCAGATATACCGGATTCGCACGGCACTACGTCCTACTAAAGATGCTTCGTTTCAGGTACGACTCGACAATCAACAGAAATTACGTAATTATCTGAAAGATAAGCCTTTTGGGGCGGGCATTGGTACGTCATCGGGAGCGGGGCAGCGTTTTTCGCCAAATCACTTTGCTGCTCAGATTCCAACGGATAGCTGGTACGTTCAAATCTGGATTGAAACGGGCATCGTTGGCCTAACGATTTACCTGACTTACCTCGCCAGTATCATATTGCTGGGAACGTATAAGGTCTGGCAATTGAAAGACCCGTGGACCATTAGTATAATGGTGGCCCTTCTGGCTGAATTTATCGGCATCTGCGTCGTAAGTTATACAAACCCAATTTTGGGGCAGTATCCGACCAGTACGTTGCTTTTCATTACGTCAATTTTGTTCACCACCTGCGAACGCTGGGACACTCAAAAGCAAACAGCATGAGAATCGGGATTGAAGCACAACGGCTTTTGAGGCCCCACCGGCATGGAATGGACATTGTAGCGCTGGAAACCATACGGGCGCTGGCCGATTTTCCGGAACACGAATTTGTGGTTTTCGCAAAACCCGATTCCAATCACGACGGGCTTCCCAACGTACCAAATATTCAATTCGTCGAGCTAGATGGCGGGCCGTACCCGGTCTGGGAACAGTATGCGCTTCCGAAAGCAGTAAAGCAATATGGCGTTGATCTACTGCATTGCACTGCCAATACGGCGCCACTACGTTGTTCGGTGCCGCTGGTGCTGACGCTTCATGACATTATTTTCCTCGAAAATCAACCGCTACTACGTGGCAGTTGGTATCAGCGTTTTGGCAATCAGTATCGACGCTGGAACGTACCGCGTGTAGTAAAATCCAGTGATCGTGTCATAACGGTATCCAACTTCGAGCGGCAACGTATCATCGACCATATGCACCTGAATCCCGCGCAGGTGGTCGCTATCTGGAATGCCGTTAGCCGACAATTTCGCGTGATTGATGATACCGGTCAACTGGCCGAGGTTCGGAAAAAATATAATTTGCCCGAATCGTTCATCTTTTTCCTGGGCAACACTGATCCAAAGAAAAACGTGGGCGGGGTATTGAAATCGTTGTTGCTGCTTAAACAACGTGGGCAACTTTCGCTGCCGGTCGTGATTTCCAATTTACCCCAATCGTCGCTCGATACGTTACTGAACGAAATCGACGGCCAATCGTTGGCGAAAGATATTGTTCTGTGCGGGTATATTCCCAACAACGTGTTGCCGTTGGTGTATAATGCGGCTACTGTGTTTCTGTGCCCGTCGCTACGTGAAAGTTTCGGCCTGCCCATCCTGGAAGCAATGGCTTGCGGAATACCCGTTCTTACATCTACTACGTCATCGATGCCGGAAGTAGCGGGTGACGCGGCTCTCCTGGCCGACCCAACATCTCCCGAAGACATGGCCAATCAACTGCTACGTTTATTAGCCGATAAAGCGCTACGTGCCGATTTACGAGAAAAAGGTTTGAAGCGAGCCGATTTATTTTCCTGGCATGCAACGGCCAGCCACTTACTCGACGTATATACAGCGTCGTTGGATGCTTCCCGACGTTCATGACTTCTGACGCTAACCGCCGTTTACCTTTTTCTATGAAGGACTTCGACAGTATAATTTGTGTTGGTCAGACCACCTGGGAGGGTGATTATCAGAAGGCTGTAGTACAGTTAATGTCTGAACTGGCCGCCCGCCATAAGGTGCTCTACGTCGATTATCAGTATACAGTTAAAGATTGGGCGATGGGGCTTTTGGGGCGTCAGCCAATGCCCCTACGTGCGCCGGTACGTCTGACCAATCCACTCACCAAAAAAACCCTCGAAGATGGCAACGAAGCGTACGTCTGGGCGCCACCGCTTATGCTGCCTGTGAATTTTCTGCCAGTTAAACCTCACGATTTCCTGCTACGGTTGAATGTTAGCCGCTTGACAGCCGGGCTCCGGCGGGTGATGGATAAACTCGGCATGAAAAAACCACTGGTTATCAACGCCTTTAATCCCGTTTTTGGTTTACCCATGCTGGGAAAGCTAGGGGAGTGCGCTACTATTTATTACTGCTTTGACGAAATAACGGCGGCAAGCTGGATTAGCCGTCATGGTCACCGCTACGAATCGCTTTACCTGCCGCTCGTCGATGCCGTGGTTACTACGTCAGAAACGCTACGTCGATCGAAATCGGTGTTGCAGCCGAATGCGTTCTGTGTGAAAAACGGCGTCAATTTCGATCTATTCAATCAGGCCCATTTTCTGGCGCAGCAAGAGCAGCCAACCAAGCCTATTGTGGGCTACCTGGGCACAGCCGACAATCGTATTGATCTGGAACTGGTCGAGTATTGTGTGCGCAAAATGCCCGATGTTACTTTTCAGTTTGTAGGCGAAGTAAAATCAGTGGCGCTGAAAGATGTACTCTCAGCTTACCCAAACGTGGAGTTTATTCCTCCGCATCAACCGCCCCAGCTACCTGCGCTGCTTGCCCGAATGACGGCAGCTATAATTCCGTTCGTACGGAACGAACATACGTACACCATTTACCCCTTGAAAATCAACGAGTATCTGGCGGCAGGATTGTCGGTTGTGTCAACACCTTTTTCTATTCTGGATGATTTTGAAGGCGTTGTCGAACTGGCCGATAATCCGGAAAATTTCGCTAAGGCGCTACGTCACGCCTTATCGGATAACACTACGTCCCGCATCGACGAACGTATTGCGATGGCCAAAGCGAATTCCTGGGAAAAGCGGGCGGAAGAATTTGAAGCGGTTATTCAGGGAATGTAAGGATTTTGCTACGTAAAGTTGCTGATAACAATTAAAAGCACTTTCGTATAAGCAAAAAAAGCTCCTTAAAACCAGGAGCTTACCGCTTGAGGATCAGGTCGCTTAGCGAGCCCGCATCCGGTAAATAGTACGACCGCGCAGGCCGACTATTGGACCACCTACTTCAATAATACGAGGCCGGGGTGGGCGGTTTATGTGCAAAAAGTTCGTTTTCATTAGTCCAGTTGTTGTTTGTGATTGATGGTACAAAGATGAAGCACAGCTCAATAACTGAACTACTGAATTAGTACTAAGTGTCGGTTTTGATTGATGAAGCAACACAAAATGCCGATAAAGGGCGAAAACAGCTAATTGAACTATTCTAATTTTTTAAGATTAAAATAGGTTAATTTATAATAATAAAAGGAGTTTTGTAACTTTTCGATGTAGGATTTCCAGTAGTCGCTATTAATAACGCGTAAAAAAGAAAGCCAGACAACACGAAGTCACCTGGCTTTTGCTTTCTCTCTGTGTGCAGCTTCTAACTCGCGTTTTGAGTGAGTATAGGCTACTTCGAGCGAAATACACTAGTTAAACTAGGTTGGTAGAAAAATGTTTTGAAATTGTTGTTGATTATCGCTGTAAACAGAAATTTACCATTATTGCAGTATTTACAGAACTTAATACGCTTATTCTATACAGGCAAATCAGCTGATTTCTTGGCACTTACCCACTGTTCAACCTGCGCATCATAATATTTTAATATCCTGGCTGGATTACCCCCAACTATCGTATACGGTGATACGTCGCGCGTAACCACACTGCCGCCAGCCACTACAGCGTGGCGCCCGATGGTTACCCCAGCAGTTATCGTTACGTTGGCACCAATCCAGCAATCATCTTCAACGGTAATCCGGTGCATAGTTACTGGTTGGTCACGAATGGGTAATTTAACGTCTTCATAAACATGATTCAGGCCAGATAGAACGACATGTTGCGCCAGTATTACGTTGTTGCCGATGGTTACCGGTCCAATCACTACGTTCCCAATTCCTACTAACGTATTATTACCAATTTCCACGCTGCCAACGCCATTATTGATGACACTGAAATCGTCAATGATGCTACGTTCACCCAGTCTGAAAGGATTAAAAGGCAGTACGTCCATCCGTACACTCGAACGTACAATTGAGGTTCGATGACGCTGATGCACAAATGGATTTACGAACCAGTTTACCCATCGACGTGGGCGTGCCTCACCCGAAGGAATCAGCAGACGGTGTACGAACTGCTTAAGGGTCGGTCGGTCGTCGATGTATTTTTTCAGCGACATGGTTTGGAGGAGTCAATCCGTACGAGTATTCCGCTTATCGGGTTAATTCTCAGTACGCTTATTTAAATGAAACTGATGAAAATCGAACGCTTTTAATAATTAGCGCTCAGGTAATTGAAAACCTCCTGCGTGTTTTTAGCGTGAAGTATTTTCGCACCCGACAGCGCCGGAAAAATAGTCGCGTATTCGTTAAAATGATGTTCCATGCCTCCGCCTGGATGCGATAGAATGATATTAATTCCTTCAAAGTAACTGGCCAGGGCAGCTGTTCCACCATGCATGGAAATAAACCGATCACTGTTAGCGTATATCATCAGCTGGAGGTGATTAAAGTTCGAAACTTTATCTTTATGCCTCTCATACAAGTCGCTCATTAGCAAAACTTCCGGGTGATTTTTCCGCATCCAGTCATGCTCATTTAAATCCATAATTTCGCTATTATCAACCACAATCTGGGTCGACAAAGGGCGATTATAAATGATCTGGTATCGCGATTTGTAGGTCGAAATAATTCGGTCCAGAGTTGGTACGTCCAGAAAATTAATGGGCGGTTTATCCCATTCAATGTTATACTTATTGGCGATAATCAGAATCGGCTTGTCGTATACGAACAGGTCGTTTTTGTAATGTGCTTTTAAGGGAACCCGCTTCCATTTTGAAAAACTAAACGACGGACTGTGTGTCATGTTTGGCACGTCATAATAACCGTACCCACTCTCCCAGACTCGTTTTTCGTATTTCTCGACGTGGTTTTCGCTGAAAAAATAAAACGGTTTTGTATTTGTACTCGATACCGTTTTTTCCAACGTACCGTTCAGATGATGCCAATAGGCGAAAGGCAGAACATACCGTAATTCCTGGTCGAATTCGCCGTGAAAGTCAATAACCTTATACGGCTTTTTAGCAACATAATCTTTGGCCCAGAATTGAAATTGATTCAACCGACAATAATAGTTGTCACGAATAAAGTAGCGCAAATCGCGTCGTAGCCTAGGATATTTCAACGTAGCAACAACGTAAAGCGCTTTCAGCATGAACTGCTGCATAACGTCAAGAGATCTGTTCGATGGGACAATATCGGCTTGCACTAGGTTTACCATTTACAAATTATGAAACAAATAATATATCCCAAACACCACATTCTTTTCTTTATTTTGACGTATAGTATTCTAAATAGCCACTTGGGATAGTATAAAATTTAGGGAATTTTAATCTCGGGTTATACGCTACTGCTGATAAGTAATCACTATCCGTTGGAAAGCTTAATACAGACCAGTCGATGTTCATTCCTAATACGTCATTTTTCACTGAATGGATGCCTTTTACTGAAGGAATATTCGCAAAATCATCATCCAGCCCTTTACCAGTAGCCTTAATCAAGGCTTCTTTTCGCGTCCATAGCTCATAAAACTGCCGACGGGAATTTTGAGTTTGAGCCAAATATTCCTGCTCCACTCGACTAAAACTCTGCCCACTGATGTCGTGCCACGAGAAAGTCTTGTTAATTATCTCGATATCAACCCCAACGTGCGCCCGCGCAAAGGCAAGCAGCACCCACTGACCCGCGTGCGATACGTTTATATGCCAGCCTGTTTCTCCACTTAATTCCGGTTTTTTCGTAGGACCAAGGCTAAATTGGATGCTTGTTGGCGATTGGTCAGTATACTTTCCGGCTAATACCCTAAGCAGGCTTCTAGCATGTACGAATCGCTGTCGGTCCTGTTCCCAATAGTAACGTTCGGCCCTTAGGCACTCATCAGGCGATAAAATAAACTCCCAAGACCACATTTCAGGCGATTCCTCAGGCAAGCGAAAGCGAAATACTGCTACGTCATCATTAAAGCGACAGTCCGTTTCGTCAAGCCACGATACGTATTCTACTTGCGCGCAAGAGACGGTTGAATACTGCATTATATTTACTTATATTTAAAAGTAATTAATTAAATATTTACTCAATTTATAATTTATTGATAATTAGACAATTCCAATAAGTAACTGGTGACCACTTTAGAGACCGGTAGTCTAAATGCTTATTATGCGTTCTGCTGCCCATAAATTTACTTTAAAGCGTCTTGCATTGCCGGGTCAATTCCGGGTAGCAGCAGGATTATTTGTCTGGCTTTTTATAGGCTGTCGTTTATCCGCATTTTCTCAGCGTTGTGAAGCACCTTCCAGTGACTTAATTATCAATCAGTCATTTGGGTCGATCCAGCAAAACATATCCCTAACTAGTTTAACAGCTTATTCTTACGTATCGTCCGATTGCCCGGAAGACGGTCAATATACCATCTCAAGCACAGTCGACGGCACTTGTTTTAGTTCGTTCTGGCACGCATTACCCGAGGATCATACCCCCGGCGACGTAACCGGAAGGTTGATGATTGTTAACGGAGCATTTGAAGCCGGCGAATTTTATAAACAACCTATTGCGGCTGGTTTGTGTCCGGGTACAAGTTATGAATTATCACTTTGGGCTGTAAACCTAATTAAGCCCGGTGTATGTCAAAATTCTGTGTTACCAAACCTGACCATACGCGTCGAAACAGAGGATGGAACGCTGTTAAAGGCCATTGGTTTAGGAACTATAGCCGAAACGCCGACACCAATCTGGAATCAGTATGCTACCGTTTTTACGGCTCCTATGACAAATGAGCGTGTAGTTATTAAACTATTGAATCAGGAAGGTGGCTGCGGCAACGATCTGGCGATCGACGATATACAGCTTAGGCAGTGTAGCGCCTGTATGCCCGATCCGATATACGTACCAGACGTCTTTACACCTAATAATGATGGTGTAAATGACGCCTTATCTGTATTTCTTAATAACGTTGCTTCGTTCAGTTTGAAAATATACAACCGATGGGGCAGTTTGCTATTTATGAGTTCTGACCCGGAAAATAAATGGGATGGCACCTTCAATGGTAATCCCTGCGCCACTGGCGATTACGCCTGGGTAATTTCCTATAAGTCAGCTCGTTCGGTCGGTACAGAAAGCGATTATGTCCGGACGGGGCGAGTACAGCTCGTACGATAAATTGTTTTTCATCATCCGAAAAATTACCCTTAAATCGGCAACACATTGGTAGGAATTACATACAAAGCATCAGCTAAAGCTAAAAAAGTCCGTCAACCTAGTACTGAAATGAGTAATACCCAGAAAGCAATGAACGGTGGGAAGTGGATTACGCTCTCCACGGCCATTTCAACCTTATTTCAATTTCTACAAGTTGCCGTACTCGCCCGCATTCTGGACCCCGCCGATTTTGGTATTGTGAGTATCAGTAACTTGATCATCTCGTTTTTCCAGCTTTTCTCAAACATGGGGTTTTCTAATTCCATTATCTATAAGCAGGAAAGCGACCGTAATGTACTATCTACACTCTATTATCTGAACCTCATAGTTGGCGTCGCTTTATACGTACTGATGCACCTTAGCTCGCCATTTATTGTAGCTTTCTACCATGAACCAAAGCTTGGACACGTACTGAATATCTCCTCATTTTATTTTTTGGTAGGCTATTTTGGACAGTTATACATGTTTCTGCTTGAAAAAGAACTTCGGTTCCGCTCGGTAGCCTGCATTGATATAGGGGCTAGTGTAATTGGCACGATAACCACAGTTACACTGGCTTATAGTGGCTATCACGAACTATCACTGATTATAGGTACGTTGGTGACTCAATCAATCAAGTCAACCTTACAAATTATCTTCGGTTTTTCGCTGTTCAAACCAGCCTTATATTTTAAGTTAGAGGCCATCAAAGATCACCTTCGGTTTGGTTTGTACAACATGGGAGAAGGTATTCTCAGCTTTATCCAGTTCAATTCAGACAACATTTTTATAGGTGGTATGCTCGGCGTTAAAATGTTGGGTTATTACACCATTGCCTATCAGCTCTCGGTTTTCCCAATTACCAAGCTCAATCCAATTATTTTACAGGTTGCCTACCCGATTCTGGCGAGAATGAAAGACAACAACGCCGAACTCAAAAAATCTTACCTGAAAATTCTGGATTTTATCAGTTACTGCAACATGCCGCTACTGGCCGGTCTGTTCATTACCGCCGACACCGTTGTTCCGATGATCTACGGACCTGGTTGGGAAAAGACAATCGAATTAATTCAGTTTTTCGTATTTGTTGGTCTTTTCGCCTGCCTGAGCCATCCGCTGTATACACTTGCTTTTACGAAAGGAAAGCCCAGCCTGTTGTTTTATCTGAACCTGGGAACGCTGGTAATAAAGATTCCTATGGTTTATTTATTCGGTACGTACTGGGGGGTAACGGGTATTGCCATCGCGTTTGTGCTCTCTACGTTCCTTAACATGGCGGCTAACTTCGCGATTGCTCATTCGTTAATCGGCGAGTTTATGGGCAATTTCCTGAAAAACTTTGCTAAGCCATTCCTTTTCTGCCTGATTATGATTGCGGTTATCTGGGCTTACAAAACGTTGGTTGGTAACCCTGGAACAGTTAATACTATCATAGAAATCTGCCTCGGGGGCGCTACGTATGCCGTTCTTACGCTCCTTTATAAACTTTCGTTCTCCGAATTAAAATCGTATCGACAGGCGCTGTAGGCTTCAAATTGCCTACAGCTTCAAGCAGATTGAAAAGTTCTACTTTAATGATCAGTTGCTATCTTGTACCAAAACAAGCATTACACTATGAAAACCAGCTCATTATTCCTGACTGTTTTATGTCTTAGTGTTATCAGCAGCTTTGCTCAACCGATTCATGGCCATTTTGCGATTAAGAATGTCCAGACGGGGCTTCTGCTTCGGGTGCAGGATGCGAAAAAAGCAGATGGTACGCCCCTTGTCGCTTATTCGCCAGTGAACTGGAAGTGCGTTACCTGGGATTTTGTCCACATTGAAGCCAATACGTATCAACTACGCAATTTATTTACCAGCAAAACATTTCAGCCAGAAACTGGCAAAGCAACTGAGGGCGCCAAGCTAGAACAGCAGCCGCTAGTCAATGCCCAGGTAAATCAGGAATACGAGTTTATTCCCTCTGGTAAAGACACATACCGAATCAAGCTGAAAGGGTCGGATTTATATATTACTCCAGCTGATAGCCAGGGTTCTGTTAACTCCCGAATTATACTGGCTGGCAAATCCTCATCAAAGGCCCAGTTATGGACGATTTATGAGCAAGACCCTCAGATATAGTTTGCTTTTATTAAGCTGGCAACTACATTAACGTAACGATCCAGTTGAATTACGTACTACGTAGTATAACAAATCAGGCTCGCCCAAATGCAGTTAACTTTGGGCGAGCCTGATTTGTCTACTTTCTAATAGCTTACTATAGAGCTACTTCATAGTTTTCACGTAGCACACTAACTGTTATCCAGCGCCTTTTGCAGTGCTTCGGCAAATACCTTATCGTTGGGCGGAAGTAGCATCATTTCGTGGTCGCCGGGAACGCTGTGGACGCGTACTCCTTTTAAGGCGTATTTTTTCCAGCCCAGAAACTTATTATCATCCACAAAGTACACGCGCATCTGCGCCTTAAACAGGTCGACAATACCATCATAAGGGCGCATTTTGTAATTATAGAAAGCAATTTCGTGCTTTTCCATAATCGCATTGAGTTGGTCAAACTCCTTCTCAACCACCGGCGGTTTCTGCAGACCAGTCGCTAGTAAAAGTGCTTTTACCTGCCGCTCTACGTAGTGCTGTTGATACCGAATAGTGAGCATCGGATGACGAAACAGCGACTTCGTAATCCATAACATTTTGGGAAACTGCCGGAATATTTTCCGGCGTATCCAGCTAAACATATCCTGACGGCTATCCGATTCTTGCGCGTTCGTATCGAACATGGCCAACAATTTCACTTCCTTACCCATTTCCTTGAGCTGGCGCGCCATCTCCAAGGCTACGTATCCGCCAAACGAGTAACCCGCAATAGCGTAAGGCCCATCGGGATTCTGCTGCATCACTTCTTCCAGATAAGCCGATGCGATGGCCTCCATATTATCAAGTGGTTCTTCCTTCCCATCCAGCCCACGTGCCTGCAAACCGTATATGGGTTGCTCCGGATTCATGTAATTAACCAATCCACTGAAGTTCAGGAGATTTAGACCAATTCCATGAATAATATAAATAGGAACTTTATTTCCTTGCGGACGGATAGCCACCAGCGATTTCCACGTAGTGGGTTGCTCTTCAGTCTGGACAAGCTGCGCCAGCTTCCGAATGGTTGGGTATGTGAGCAGTGTCGACAAAGGCAGGCGTCGGCCGGTTTCCTTTTCGAGCTGTGTCATCACCTGAACGGCAATCATGGAATGACCACCCAGCTCGAAAAAGTCACTGTCGATACCTACTTTCTCCATCCCAAGCCCTTCGGCCCAGATGCGGGCGATCAACTTTTCGGTGTCCGTAACTGGTTGGGCAAACTCCCCTTTTTCTGAGGTGAACGAATCTGGTTTAGGCAGCGCCTTTCGGTCAATTTTGCCATTTGGCGTAACCGGTAATTGCTCCAGACTGACGAAATCCGATGGAACCATGTACGTCGGCAATACGTCCTGAAGCTTGATACGCCAGGTGGGTACGCGTGCTAAAAAGGCGTCAGCCGTCAGGAAAGGGTCGGTCACCACGTAGGCAACCAGTCGCTGATCACCAGGGCGGTCTTCGCGAGCTATTACCACTACGTCTTTAACACCCGGTTGTGTCACCAGCGCATGCTCAACTTCGCCCAGTTCAACCCGGTAACCGCGAATTTTTACCTGCTGATCGATACGTCCCAGGCAATGGATTTCGCCGTCACCCATGAATTTACCAAGGTCGCCCGTACGATACATCTTCGTCTTTTTCGACGTATCAAATGGGTTCGGCACGAATTTCTCCTGTGTCAGTTCCGGGCGGTTGAGATAGCCACGCGCTACGCCATCTCCAGCTAGATAGATTTCGCCAACGACTCCTTCCGGTAATGGATTCAGTTGTTCGTCCAGAATATAAACCTGCGTATTCTGAATCGGTCGGCCAATGGTAATGATTTCATCAGTAGCCAGGATCCGCTTTCCTGTCGAATAGATGGTTGTTTCAGTAGGGCCATACATGTTCCAGAGCGAATCACAGCGGGCTATAACCTTCTGCGCCAGATCTTTCGACAGTGGCTCTCCGCAGCAAAGAATTTTCAGCGGTAATGGCTCTTCCCAACCAGCCGCCAGCATCATTTTGTAGGTTGCCGGTGTTGCCTGAATGATCGAAATCTGCTGTTCTTCCGACACGGTAAGCAAAGCTCGGCCATCGCGAGTCGTTTCCGAGTCGGCCAGCACCAACGTAGCACCAACCAACAGCGGCAGGTATAATTCCAGACCGGCAATGTCGAACGAGATGGTTGTTACCGCCAGCAGCCTATCGTCTTCCGTGATTCCTGGCCAAGGAATCATGCTGTACAGCAGATTCACCAGATTGCGGTGTTCTATCAATACGCCTTTCGGCTGGCCTGTTGATCCGGATGTATACAGAATATACGCCAGATCGGATGGCGAAACGATACGTTCGGGGAGCTCTTTTGAGTATTCATCGAGCGACTTTAATACGTCGTCGATGAGCAGAACCGTCGTCTGATTCGTCAACCGCCCACCTGCCTGATACGTAGCACCGTTCCCTACATGGTATTTTGTCGACGTAATGAGCATACTCGCCGACGAATCGGCCAGCATAAACGCAATTCGGTCGTGTGGATATTCAGGATCAATCGGTACGTAGGCAGCGCCCGCTTTCATCACCGCCAGCAACGTAATGAGCATTTCGGGCGTCCGATCCAGCACAACGCCAACGACGCGACGTTCTGTACCCGAGCCAACACCATGTTGCTGAATGACATGCGCTACCTGATTGGCGGTCTCATCCAGTTCGCGATACGTTAACGTGGGGCGTTGAACATTTGGATTGGTGAAAACAAGCGCTGTTTTGTCAGGATATTGTTTTGCAGCCTGCGACAGCAATTCGGGCAGGGCACTATCTCGCGGATAGTTAGCTTTGGTATTATTCCACTCCGCTAACTTTTTCAACTGTTCGTGCTGATTGGTCAATTGAATTTGCTCAATCAGTATATCCGGTTTACCGACCAATTCTTTCAAAATATGGACGAATTCGGTCATCATCCGGTCAATCGATTCTTCTTTAAATAGTTGATTATTATAGGCCCACTCAATAATCATGGGTTCGCTGGAGGCACTAGTCGGTACGTTGCCACTGATATTGACAAATAAATCGACAGCGCCAAACTGGCGAGGGTTACTGATGAGCTTATACGTAAGTCCATAGAAATCAACACCATCGTCCAGGCCCATATCTACGTTAAAAATAACGGGAACCAGCGGCACCCGCGACGGATCACGAGCGATGGCCAGTTTGTTGAGCAGGCTGCTGAACGTCAGGCGCTGATGTTCGTACGCGTCCAGTACGGCTTCTTTCCGGGCTTTTAAAAACTGGAGAAAGCTTTGTTCAGGCTGCGGGAAACTACGTAGCGGCAGCAAATTTACGCAATGCCCCACCAAATTTAAATAGCCCGTTGCCGACTGACCAGCGGTAGGAAGCCCCACTACAATATCGCTTTGCCCAGTAAGCCGACATAGGAAAACCTCGAACGCAGCGAGCAACGTTGTGACAAAACTACAACCTGCTTTCAAGCCCATTTGCTTGACTGCCAGTGCCAGCGAGGCATCAAGTGGGTAATCGATGCGGCTGCTGTCGTAGGTACGTAACGCCGGGCGCGCAAAATCGGTGGGCAAATCCAGCACGGGCACACTCCCGCGATATTGATCTAACCAGAATTTCTCAACTTGCCGGTGTTCAGCGCTAGCCATAAACGCCTGCTGTTCAAGGGCATATTCGCTGTAATGGGGCGCTTCGGATAGACTAGGCTGAATTTGCTGAACGTAGGCCGAATAAAACTTACTCAGATCCTGTAAAAGAATACCCAACGACCAGCCATCGCAGACGATGTGATGGCCCGTGAGCGTAAAGTGGTGAACCTTGTCCGATAATTTAATGAGGCTGCCTTTTATGAGCGGTCCATTGATCAGATCGAACAAAAATAGCGCGTCCTGCTGAACGTATTCCTGAATGAGTTTTTCCTGTTCAGCGGTGGTTTTTGAAGAATAATCGGAATAAAGCAGTTTGGAATCGAGCGCGTCAAAAACGCACATCTGCTTTCCATCGGCACTGAAAGCCGAATGGAGTGCTTCATGATGCTGTAACACGGCTTGCCAGGCACGATCAAACACCTGACGGTCTAACGAACCCTTGAATCGTAGCGAAACAGATTCGTTAAATGCTCGGTTTGCGTCGTCGCCCCCAAACAGACAGGTTGTCCATATTTCAATCTGCGGCTCGGTCGACGGGGCCAGGCGTACAATTTCAGGTCCAGCAAAGGGATCAAAATCAACAGCAACAAGATTTACGTTCGTACTATCTTTCACCATTCGTAATCTGCTTTAGTCAACCTGTAAGTACTTACCGGGCTGATCAGGGTTAGGAACAAACCAAGCCGGGTTTCCAGCTCGATCGCGCCCTAATCGGGCACCTAAAACCGGTGGTACGTTATCTACAAAAGTTGAGCCACTTGCTTTTTCTCCATCTGATTTAGCTGAATTTCCGTTGAAGAAACCAGCTTCGATCATTTCGTTGATGCTGTTGGTGAAGTGCTGAATAATTAAATCGATTTCTGAGGTTGTATGGACTTCCGTTAGAAAACATGGGAAGCCATCCCAGATATGTATTCCCTTTTCACGCATTAAAGTAAACAACAACTCACCACAAACCACATCTTCTTTAAACTTTATTTTCCATAAAGAGCCAAATTGGGCTACAAATAAAGGAAGCTGATGGTGTTCAACTACTGTGTTCAGTGCATCGGCCAGTCGTTTCGTTTTTTTCGTAAGCTGTTGCTGTAATTCAGCACCTGCCTCTTTCATATACGTCAACGATGCTTTAGCGGCTGCCAGCGCCAGTGGATGCCGCACAAACGTACCGGCGAAATACGTAACGCCTATTTCCGGCACCGACGTATCACCGAATTGCCAGAAGCCGCCATCAAGCGCATCCATAAATCGCCGTTTACCAGCAATCACGCCAATCGGAATACCCGCGCTGACCACTTTACCATAGGTTCCAAGGTCAGCCTTGATACCAAATAAGGCTTGAGTGCCACCCGGATGGGTCCGAAAACCAGTAATTACTTCATCGAAAATCAGCGCCGTTCCCGATTCTAACGTAATGGTTCTCAACTGCTTTAAAAACTCAATGGGCACAAACTCGGGCCGCCGGCTCTGAACAGGCTCAACTAATACCGCAGCCAGTTCGTGCGCCCGCTCTCGAATAATGGACAGACTTTCCTCGGTGCCGTAATCCAGAATCAGCATGTTCTGCACGGCTTCGGGCATAATGCCCGGGGCTGCTGGAAACGATTTCAACTTTTTGGTACCACGTACCAGCACCTCATCGACAATGCCATGATATGACCCCGAAAAGGCCACAATCAACGAACGGCCAGTAACAGTCCGGGCAATACGCATGGCCCCTAGTACAGCTTCTGATCCCGTATTGCAGAGCGCGGCCCGGTCGGCGCCGGTCAATTCACAAATTAATTCGCTTACCTCGCCTGCCAGTTCGTGTTGTGGCCCCACTTCGTAACCATGCTCGATTTGCGCGTGTAAGGCTTCCTTAATCCAGTCAGGTTGGTAGCCAAACATGTTCGAACCAAAACCATTCAGGGCGTCGATGTACTCGTTTCCGTCGATGTCCCACAATCGACTACCTTTTGAGCGATTGACGACCAGTGGGTAGACCAGCTCTTTGGTTTGCGGCCGAAATCCCGACACTACCCGCGGATCGGCCATCTGCGAACGGTGTTTCTGGGCGTAGGCTTTGCTGCTAGCCGTTTTCTGATTATAGCGCTCGGTCAGTTGGTCGATGAACTCCTGTTGCTTAGCGGGCAAACCCGAAGCTTGCCGTTCGATACGTGCCGTAGCCCCAAAAGGCTTTTTTAGCTCAGCTTTTTCCTCGACACTTAAGTCCGACGTATCACTGACTGGCTTTAAAACAATCTTGGGTGACGTACCATTTTTGACCGGCGCAACTGACGTAGTAGCTGGCGCTTGCACAGGTGCAGGCTGCGGTGTTCCACCCTGTAATAGAGCTACCTGCCGTGCCAGCAATTGAAGTTGTTCGGCAATGAGGCTCAACGCCGAATCCCCACCAACAGACGTAGTATTTAGAGCAATGGGTGCAACGGGCATAACAGGCGCCACCGATGGAGTGGCTACTGCCGTAGGCTGACTGGCTTCCGCCGGAATCGTTTTGTCCAGATAATCAGCCAGTAATGCTGTTGAAGTATATTCGTTCGTTAACTGCCGGAATGTAATCGGCAAACCGAATTCTTTTTTCAACGTTAACGCCACCTGAGTCAGCAGAAGTGAATCCAGACCGATTTCCAGAAAACTTTTATCGGCTGGTACGTCCTGCATCTCAATGCCCGACGCTTCTTCAAGCAGGTAGTTGATTCGATTAATTAGGGTGTCTTTTCTCATAATGGATAACGGGGTTGGCATACCCGCAGCCATGAAGTTGGTGTTCGGTACTATATTGGTGTGGTTTGCCGCTGCTACGTTCGTCACCTCCGTTGCTGGCACGTTACTTGACGACGTAGCGGGTATTCTATTGACGGGATCAATCCAGCAGTACTTTCGGTCGAAAGAGTAAGTCGGTAAGCTTAGTTTCCGGCGGGATTGTTCGGCATAAAACGCCTTCCAATCGGGGTTGAGACCGTTTAGATAAAGCTGACCTAACGTAGTAAGCATTGACTGCCGGGTTGTTGTCCAATCGGGTTGGTTGACCAGTCCACCCAGCACTGTAACAACTTTTTTACCAGCCATTTGACGAGCCAGAGTAGCTGTTACTTGGCCCGGACCAGCTTCCAGCAACAGCGGATTTTCGAGTGTAAAAATTGTATTGAGGGCGTCTGCAAAACGGACTGTCGAACGCAGGTGCGTGGCCCAGTAAAGCGGGTCGGTTGCCTGTGCATCCGTTAGCCAATCGCCGGTTACAGTCGAAACGACAGGTTTTTGTGGACGACCCAGCGAAACGTTAGCTACTACGTCCGCAAATGCATCGACAATGGGGTCCATCATGGACGAATGAAAGGCGTGACTAGTTACTAATGGCTGATTCGCTACGTCCTGTTCGTCAAGAAATCGAGCGAAATCGGCAATGTGTTCGTCGGGGCCCGCTACCACGCAGAGCCGCTGGCTGTTGATGGCCGCAATCGACAATGTTTCAGGCAAAATGGCTTCCACTTTCTGGGCCTCCATTCGCACCGAAAGCATGCTACCCCGCGGTAGTTCGCTCACCATACGGCCCCGAGCCGTAATCAGTGCTAGCGCATCAGCCAGTGAAAAAACACCAGCCAGATGCGCAGCCACAAACTCACCAATACTATGTCCGCAGAAAATGGTCGGTTCAATGCCCCAACTCATCCAAAGTTTAGCCAGCGCATATTCCGTCACGAACAAAGCAGGCTGGGTATAGCGCGTATTTTTCAGGAGTTGTTCGGCCTCAGAATCAGCTATTTCCGGATACATTACCCGACGAATGTCTTTATCCAAATGCCCTTTTAGCAATTCAGCACAGGTATCGACGGCGGCCCTAAATATGTTCTCGTTTTCGTACAAACCACGACCCATATTCAGGAACTGGGCACCCTGTCCAGGAAACATAAACACAACCTCATCCGGTTGTGCCATTACCTGAGACGACCGCACAGCAGGGCCGTCCTGAGCCAGCAATTTATCGCTTAATTCCATGGCGGTAGTCGCTACCATGAATCGGCGATGGGCAAAATCAGTGCGAGTCGTTTGCAGGGTAAAGGCTACGTCTGCTATGTTCTGCGCCGGATTGACACGTAGCGTATCGGCCAATTGACGACCATAGGCATCGGCACTTTTCGCTGACTTCGCCGACCACGTAACAAGCTGTGGTAGTTCTGGATTCTCAACGGAGGGTGCTACGTTACTAGCAAATTCTTCCAATACTACGTGAACGTTGGTTCCCCCTACCCCGAACGAACTAACCCCCGCTCGCCGTAGCGTGTTCTCCTGACCACTACGTAGCGTCCAGTCAGTGAGCTGGGTATTCACAAAAAACGGGCTGCTGGCAAAATCAATCGCCGGATTCGCTTTCCGGTAATGCAGCGATGCAGGCAATTGTTTGTGATAAAGTGCCAACGTTGTTTTGATGAAACCCGCTACACCCGCAGCCTGCGTCAGGTGCCCCATGTTGCTTTTGATGGAGCCAATCGCACAGAATTGCTTTTCGGTTTGTTCGCCAAAAGCCTGCACCAGCCCGTCGATTTCGATAGGGTCGCCGAGAGGAGTGGCCGTTCCATGAGCTTCTACGTAGCTTATTGTTTCGGGCGAGATACCAGCATCGGCAATCGCCATGGAAATCGCTCCGGCCTGTCCTTCAGCACTGGGTGCTGTAAAACTGCCCTTTCCGGCACCATCGTTGTTGACGCCGATACCTTTAATGACCGAGAAAATTGTGTCGCCATCGCGTTGGGCAGCTTCCAGACTTTTCAGTAAAACTACGCCTGCGCCATCGCTGAAAACGGTTCCCTGCGCATCGGCATCGAACGACCGGCAATGACCGTCCTCGCTGAACATACCGCCTTCCTGATATAGATGTCCGCTACGTATTGGTGTTGTAATACTCGCGCCACCCGCCAGCGCTACGTCGCACTGACCGTCGCGGATACTCTGAACGGCCTGCGTAATTGCCAGCAACGACGTAGAGCAGGCCGAATAAACGCTAACTGCCGGTCCTTTAAGGTTCAACTGGTAAGCCGTACGCGACGCAATGTAATCTTTCTCATTCAGCGTCATTACCTGAAACGCCCCAACCTGATTCACCAAATCAGTGTTTCCCAGTACGTTGTTCAGGTAATATGTATTGTTGCCGCAACCTGCAAACACGCCAACCCTCCCATGAAAGTGCTGCGGCAGATAACCTGTTTGCTCAAGCGCTTCCCAGGCGATTTCCAGAAAAACGCGCTGTTGCGGGTCCATCAGTTGTGCCACTTTAGGCGAGAGGCCAAAAAACGACGCATCGAACTGATCAGCGTTGTCGATGATACCCCGTGCTTTTACATAAGATGGATCATTTCTGAGAGCCGCCGGAACAGCGTCATCGAGCTCGTTTTCTGAGAAAAATCGGGTTGTTTCCTTCCCCTGTTTCAGTACGTTCCACAGTGCATCAATGGTGCTGGCACCCGGAAAACGACCGGCCATACCAATCACGGCAATGTCGCCCTGCGCGGTTGCTGAACGTAGCACTGGCGAAGGCATTACGTCGCGAGCAGGTTGTTCATCAGTTGGCTGTAGGTAACGTACTATGCCCGCTACGGTCGGAAACTGGTAGAGTTTTGTAACTGGCAATACGTAGTGCTGACCAGCCAAACCAGCTACGGTTTTCTGAGCCAGCAGGGAGTTTCCACCCAATTCAAAAAAGTTATCATCCAAGCCGACTTTATCGAGTTGCAGCACCGTACACCACAATTGAGCCACTATCTGTTCCAGTCGGGTTTTGGGCTTGCGGAAAGCAACTGCCAGTTCAGGGCGTTTGCGTTCGGGCTCTGGGAGTCGCTTTTTATCGACCTTGCCGCTGGTAGTTTTAGGCAACTCTTCCAGCCACACAAATGCCGACGGCATCATATATTCTGGCAAACGGGCTTCCAACGCCTGCCGAAGTGCTAGCGTATCAGCCTGTTCCGTTGCCGAAACGAGATAAGCTACCAGTTGTTTTGTTCCATCAACGCCCTCACGCGCCACCACAACGGCCTGTTTTATGCCGGCAGTATGATTAATGACAACTTCTATCTCACCCAATTCAACCCGGTGTCCCCGAATTTTTACCTGATCATCGCGACGCCCTAAAAATTCAATAGTCCCGTCGCTTAACCGCCGACCTAGGTCGCCAGTACGGTAGATACGTATCGAATCCTGACCAGTAACCGCTAATTGAATGAATTTTTCGTTCGTCAGCGTAGGGTTATTCAGATATCCTTCAGCCAGACATTCGCCACCGAAACACAGCTCGCCAACTTCGCCATCAGGCAGGAGATTTAGTGCTTCATCTACAACATGAACCGTTACGTTGTCGATAGGGGCACCGATGGTGGGCAAGGCAGGCCATGTATTTGGCTGACCATCTAGTTTCAACTGCGTAACAACGTGGCATTCCGTAGGGCCGTACTGATTAAACAGCTTACAATCGGATAGATTTGAGAAGAATTCAACAAGCTGTGGAGTGATTTTTAGCTGCTCACCCGCCGTCATAATTTCCCGCAGAGCATTCGGAAACCGTTGCGTACTTACAGCCGCTTCGGCCAGATATTGAAGGGCCACAAACGGCAGAAACAAGCGATTAATAGCCTGTTCGTCGATGAAACGTAGCAGTGCCGTCAAATCGAGACGTAGCGTTTCATTGATAAGCAGCAACGTACCACCCGTACACAACGTAGCAAAAATTTCCTGAAACGATACGTCGAAACTCAGTGGTGCCAGTTGCAAGGTGCGCGTATCGATATTGGCTTCAGAATGTTTTTCCTGCCACTGCAACAAGTTCAGCAACGGACTATGGCCCATGCAAACCCCTTTTGGCTTACCCGTTGAACCAGATGTATAGAGGACATAAGCAAGTTCGTTTGGAGACGTAGCGACTTTGCTTGCATACTGGTATGAACGGTCAGAAATTACTACGTTAATCTCCAGATCAGCAAAGAGTTGTTCGTCCTGCGTAGTAGCGAGGCAGGTGGTCAGTCCAGAATCAGCAATAATTTGTTCCAGCCGGGAAACCGGGTAAGCCGGATCGAGTGGAAGGTACGCTTTTCCAGCTTTCAGAATCGCCAGTACACCGACAATCATTTCCAGACTGCGGGTAGTGCTTATGCCAATGACAGTAGCTTCGGGAGCCGTATGCAGGATAGCCTGACAGAGTTCGTCGGCCCGTTGATTGAGCTCGTCATAACGTAACGAACGATCCCCTGAAACAACGGCGATATTCATTGGATACGTAGCGGCAATTCGCTCCACCCATTCGTGAATATACGACGGGCTGGAACTACTCAATCCTATGTTATTCTTGACCTGCATAAGGGTAATTAACTGAGATTCATCTACTCAACTAAAACCATGAAATAATCAACCCACCCAGGGTAGGCTAAACAATTTCACCTAAGAAGGCTACTGGCTGTTCGTCACTCTATTACGTTACGCTGCGATTGCAAGGTGCGCTCCTGATGAGTAGCTGTTGGCATGCCATCGGCCCGCCGGGGCACATCAACGTAGTTTCCTTCAACCCGATTTAGTACTGTTAATATGGGTTGATTGGTAACGCGCACGTACATACTCAGCAATTGCTTTTCGGCCCGTGCCCAGGGACTATTAGCGTCTATTATAAATAAAGATAAAGCACTGCTTTTGAGCAGATAAACAGGGATCTGATTGTTGATCAGCGCTGGAATTTCCAAAATAATTCGATCGAATTGAGATGCTTCGAACCCATGACTGTAATCGATGAGGTAATCGATACCGGTTACGTTCATAAAGTCGGGACGAACAGTATACGGAAAAAACGTAACTCCATGACGTCGTTCTATTTGTTCTTTTCCGGTTACGCGGGGGTAACAATAAGCAACCTGCTGATCAGCTTTTTCGTAAAGTTCGATCAACCCATTGGATACCCAGGATTTTCCCTGTTTCGACCGAATACTGAACAACGTAATAATTGGCGGATACGGTTTGGTGGTGTTCTGGGTAACTTCAATGTTAATAGCGTTGAAGAGTTGTTCAAACATACTCTTTGCGGCCCGTGTCGCTTTCGTATACACCATCGGTTTACGTACCGTCGGGAACAGCGCCGTAACGGGCATACCAATCATCGACTCAGCTTGCTCCGGCGACTTGATGCGTTTGTCCATCCAGAAACGTAGTGCCGTGAGTAACAAGGCAATAAACAAGCCTACGCCAAAACCAACGGCAATTAACTGAAAACGCTTCGATGGTTTGGGCAGTAGCGGAAAATCAGGAGCATCCAGAATCTCGAGCGTACCACCAATCGATACGTCCTGCCGGCGCGTCCGCGATTGCTCTACGTTGTTCAACAAATCCAGATATTCTTTTTCAGCAATTTCCTGATCCCGTTTCAATTGACGGAGTCGCGTGCCCAACGGACCATACGAGTCCGCTTTGGCTTGATAATCATTCATTTGCTTCTGGTACAATTCCAGCCGCGCCGACGATTCTTCATATTCCAGCGACTTATTCAATCGGTCGTTAGCGACGGTTTGATTCGGAACCGCATCAGACGCGTTGGCGACGGCATCATACTTCTGAGCACTGATCTTTAAATCTTCCGATGCCTGATTCACAGCCGCTTGCAATTGAGTAATCACATTTCTCGGCTGTCCGTACGCTTTGGCATTAGCCAATTTATTTTCGGCTTCTGTCAGTTTTTTCTGTTTATCATTCAGGTCGTTATTCGCCACACGAACCGTACTTTGCTGCCCCGCCCGCTTATTGAGCGCATCCAGCGCGGCTTTGGCGGCATTTTTACGTAACAGTTCCTGGTTGTACTCGTGACTCATCGACTCCCGCGCCGTAGCCATGTTACGCGCTTCCTCATCGTAATCAAGCACCTGGTGTTCCGTACTAAATGCCCGCAGGTTTTCTTCTGCCTGAGCAAGTTTATTTTTGGCTTTTTCCAATTTAGACTCGTAATACCCTATAACTGAGTTAGTTTCAGAGGTTTTTAGAGTCGAATAGCGTTTATTTAAAATGGCAATGGCGTAACGTAGCGTGCTCTGCGCAACGGCCGGATCATCTGCTTCATACTCCATCAGCAGAATATCATTCGTGTTTTTACGCGGAGTTGCTTTAATATCTTCAGCCAGATTCTGCACCGAATAATACGAATTGGATGTGAGCAGCAGGGCTTTCACTGGATTGTCAGAGGGTACCTTAGCCAGACTATCAATGGTATGACGTAGCAAGGTCGAGTCAGCAGCGATATAAAACAGGTTCTCCCAAGCCGGCGTAATAGCCTGATGCAACTCCTGGTAACCCTTCGGGCCAAGCACCAACGTATCAGGCTGGCGCAGGCGCAGGTGGTCGGTCAGCAGTCCAATACCGATTTGCAGAACGGTCTCCCGCGAACTAAGCGTCGTCAGAATATTATCAATTGCACTGGCTGACCGGTCGTTAAACATGCTTTGCTTATCCGACAGCAGCGAATACCCCGATACCAGCCCCGTGTATAACGTAGCCTGCGATTTATAGACTTTAGGCTCGTTTCGGGTAGCAAAAAAAGCAGCCGCAGCCGCCACAATGGGCAGCAAAATAAACCAGAGCAGGTGCTGTTTCAGCAGACGAAAAAATACCTCAATAGTCATACGGTTAGTTATTACGTTTCAGTCGTTGGATGGGTGAGCCTGTTAACGCTTCAAAATAATGAACATTCTTTAAAAAATCACCCTTCGACTGCTCGGAAGATGTCTTAGCCTGCACATAACGGCTGGTAATTATTGAAACAGCATCAGCGGTAACAGTTCCTTTCTGTAATTCAGCTTCAGCAACCCGCAAGGCAGTTAGAGAAGCCTGTTCATCCATAAGCCGTATTTTCAGCAGTTGCTGCGCCGTGATCATATCCTGGTAAATGGCGATCAGTTCCCGCTTCAGTTGCAGTTCAATCACCTCTTTCTGTGTAACAGCCGCTTTGTAATTTGCCTGTGCCACTCGTATCTGGTGCTTCCGACCAAAGAGTTCATAAACCGGCAAACGTAGATCAACTCCAACACGATACCCATTAGCAACCTGCCCAAGTATATCCTGCCCTGAAATTCGGTTAGACGTTCCTATAATCGACTGATCTCCAGTTGAATAGTTAGCAAATCCCGACAAATTTTGCAGTATCTGTACTTTAGCTACTGAATGGGCAGCATCCAGGCCATTGACCACTTCATTTTGATATTTAATCAGTGGAGAATGCGTAACAGCAACTTTTACAATTTCATCGAATGGTAACAACTGAACAGCGATGTCCTGATTGATATCAAGGTAAAGTGTATCCTCAGCAAGCCCCGACGAGGCTCCAAATGACACAAGACCACGAGCTCCCCTTTTTTGCTGTCCATGACATATTGTTAACGACAAAAAGCCAGCTAGAAGCAGGCAATTAAACCGACAAAAAACAATACTTTGAAATTTATTAAAACTCGAATTCATTCTTTATAAGTTTGCCAGAGTATCTATTCCTTGTGAAAGCAGTCCTGTGCGAAGTTACTGTTTTACAGAATAAGACAAACTGCTATTTACTACGCAACGAAATCACTCCCCTCAAATCATTTCGTTGTTAATAAACTTTTGACTCAAGCTTACACGTTTTGTCACAACTGCGACAGGTTTTGATTATTAGAATATGATTAGAATATGAGTAAGCTGCACATAAAAAAAGATCCGCCGTGTGGGTCGCATATAATACATTTCGCGGAAATGTTATATACGACCCTCACGACGGCTATACTTACGCAAAGGTTACTATCTGTTTATGAACCTTGTGGATTTGGACTTCCGGTATGAGGAGTGTGCATAAATCGTTTGAAGGCTTTGCGCATATTTAGCAGGGCCCGAACGAAACTAAAAAGCACCATCGGAATCAGGAGGAATTCGCGGACACTAACCCGTTTCCACAAGTACGCTGGCACCGAAATAATAAGGCTTACGCCAAGCACCAGCGCAAAAGTCAGCGGCAGTTGCCAGAGTATTGAAACGCCCGTAAATAAGCCAATGAATAAACCGAGCAGCAACATACCCAACAGCAGAATTTTGGGTAATACAACAGCTTGAAGTACTTTGAAACCACTGGCAAATTTTCCCCTTGCTACGTCCCGGATTCCTTGCCCAAAATACAACGTAACAAACTGCCACTGAGCGGCAATCCAGCGTGTACGCTGATTTTGAAACACTGCTCGATTCGCCACTTTCTCATCGTAAATGTAGGCGTGTTCCAGATAGGCAATTGTATGGCCGCTTAGCACTACGTTGGTTTCCAACTCTTTATCATAACCACCCATAGTACGCTGAGTAGCCATTGCTGACTTCATCAATGCGGGTTCGAACGCCATCCCCGATCCTATCGTAGCCGATGACAAACCCAGAACACGGGTACCTTTCCGGAAAATATGATTGTTAATTTCTTCACTGACAGCGTCAAGAATGGCTACGCTTGTATTAATGTTTTTGGCAACCCGGTGCCCCTGAACGGCTTTCCAACCCTGCGCAAATGCTTTGTTGATGCGGCTCAGAAAATCCGGTGCCATATGATTATCAGCATCTGAAACAACGAGGATATCATATTCTTCAATTGGTAACCTTGATAAGGCTGAATTGATGGCTTTCGCAACCGTCGATACTTCGAACGATACTTCCAGCACTTTAATTGGTAACGTAGCTAGTTTGGCGAGCGTATCGGCCTGAAAGGAATCAGCAATCACAATCAGATCGAATCGATCGCCGGGATACTCCTGTTTTAGATTATCAGTTACCGAATCAATAATAACCGCGTCTTCCTTGTAGGCTGGAATCAGCACACCAATTTTTCGAAAAACTGATGGTTCAGGCAACGTATCGGTGTCGTCGGCCCGACCTAATCGGCCTGCTATGGCAAACACCGCCCAATACAGTACGTTAAGCGAAATAAATCCTAAAAAAATCAGATAGAGGCCATAAAGAACAATCATAACTCAAAGAGCAACAGAATTTTAGCAAACGTAAAGAACCGGTTTGTTCTAGTTTTTATCGGATGAGTATCAGGCTACCAACACCTTGTGTAGTGTTATTTTGCCAGAAACGTATATCTATTTGACCCAGATTTAGCAATCAAGTCACACCGGCCGACGCAACCCTGTACGCATTATTCGCGTATATAAAGCATGCGCTATATTGTTGTCTTTGCTCAGCAGGAAATCGGTTATGCCGTCGGATTTAATGAAATCGTCGACGCCATCGATTTTTTATTCTGGGGCTACGAAGAGTACGATTTGCTTCCTTACGGTATTTATGACGCGCTGACAAATCAGGTTATGCCCTACGAGCATCGGGGCGAACGAGTAGTAGATATTGATGACCAGGTAATCTGTAGAATTGCTCTCGATTACCTCAAATCAGCTATTCGGCAAACTACGTAATAACAGCATTTTCGCGTTCAGAGATGCCCGTGCCCAGGACATTATCAGCCTATTAATGCTTCTTAAAAATGGCGTCTAAATTCCCGATTCGATATTGAAGTACGATTCAAACGAATGACTATCAATATTCAGAAAAATCGTCCCGTGATCGGGATGAATCAACGTAATATAAATGCGGTTGTCGCGAATTGCATCAATAATTCCCTTGGTACCCGTCGGAATGGTTTCGGGTGCCGACGACGTAATGATAATAATATGTAGCTGTACGGCATCGCCAAGGGACTTAATCACCCAATTGGTAGTTACTTTATGGCCAGTTTTAGGATTGATGAATGCCATGGCTAGGGAGATAGGATCATAAACGGTTTATTATCAAGGCATAAATATAAAACCTGTATTTGTAAACCAATTTTCCAATGAGTTATCGGCGTTACAGTTCGAAGATTACACTAGCTACGTTTACGGAAATTCACTGTTCCTGAAAATAAGGAAAGCGGATACACTTTATACAGTATATCCGCTTCTTACGTGTGCCTCAATGATTTATACGGCCAGAATATCTTTTTCTTTGGCTACAAACGTATCGTCGATGCGAGCGATGAACGTATCAGTCAGTTTCTGAACGCGCTCTTCCCCCATTTTTACAGCGTCTTCCGACACCCCATCTTTCACCAGTTTCCGAATATCTTCGTTGGTATCTTTCCGAATATTACGAACGTTGACTTTAGCCGTTTCTACTTCCTGCTTCACTTTCTTAACAAGGTCGCGACGACGTTCTTCGGTCAGGGGTGGAATATTCAGCCGAATAATTTCACCATCGTTGGTTGGCGACAGCCCGAGGTTTGAGTTGCGTATGGCTTTTTCAACTTCACCAATAAGTTTTCTCTCGAAGGGCTTAATGGCAATGGTGCGGGCATCAGTCGTATTCACCGAAGCTACTGTATTCAGGGGGGAAAGCATTCCGTAGTATTCAACCTGAATACCATCCAGCATACTGGCACTGGCCCGCCCGGCCCGAATTTTTGTCAGTTCGATGGATAAATGCTTGAGTGCCTTCTCCATCGTATCTTTTGCATCGTCGAGAAATAACTCGATCTCTTCCATCTTTAGCTTAGTTAGAAAGTTTTAGGGTTGTAAAGCTGTAGGACTGTAAAGTTAAAGACTTGAATAGTTGTAAGTTCTAAGCTAAACTTCGCAACACTATAAACTTTAAACTTTACACCAATATAACTTTATAACGACGTGGTAATCAACGTTCCCTGATCATCGTCACCTTGAATCAGTTTGAGAAGACTACCCTGCTTATTCATGTTAAAAACAATAATCGGTAAATTGTTTTCCTGACATAACGTAAAGGCCGTTAAATCCATTACGCTCAGTTTTTTTTCATAAACGTCTTCGAACGTAATCGTCGTGTATCGCGTGGCCGTTTTGTCTTTCATCGGGTCGGCCGTGTATACCCCATCGACTTTCGTGCCCTTGAGTACGACGTCGGCTTCGACCTCAATGGCACGTAATGCCGCCGTTGAATCAGTTGTGAAGTAAGGGTTACCCGTTCCAGCACCGAAAATAACAACACGGCCTTTTTCGAGGTGACGTACCGCCCGGCGACGGACGTAGGGTTCGCAGACCTGCTCCATTTTGATAGCCGACATCACGCGAGTGTACATACCGTGCTTTTCGAGTGAACTCTGAATAGCCATAGCATTGATTACCGTGGCCAGCATCCCCATATAATCACCCTGTACCCGGTCAATACCCGACCGTTCGCCTGACACACCCCGGAAGATATTTCCACCCCCTATAACAATGGCAACCTGAACTCCCAAATCCACCACCTCTTTGATTTCCTTACTGTACTGTTCGAGTACAGCCGGGTCAATATTGTAACCACTAGGCCCAGCAAGAGCCTCCCCACTCAGCTTGAGCAGGATGCGTTTGTACTTTGTTTGTGATGTCATGAAGGGAAATTTTGCGGGCAAAGATACAGAAAAACCGGGCAAGGAGGAAAGCAAAGTGACAAAGTACGACAAGTCAATCACCTGTCGACACTCTATCTGGCCAGCCTATTCAGGCAGATTTCCAAAGTTCTTTTATCAGATTCATATCACGTTTCATTGCGACAAATAGCTCATTATGAGGAATAGACAGCCTGGTTGCGCCATGCTCAGCCCCACCCATTGGGTACTCGATATGTAGCGTAATAGGCACGCGAATATTATTCTGTTTCAACGTAGCGAAATACGTCTTAAAGTCAATCATCCCCTGCCCCATCGGTACATCCTGCACCACCCATTTAGACGGTCCGCTTCCGGTTGATTTCCCCCAATGAAAATCTTTAAGCGTAATGGCTTTAAGCTGCGGCATCACCAAACGAAGTCCGTTCGGCCATGATTGTCCGCCTTCTACTATAGCGTGTCGAATGTCGTATTGAACGCCCATGTGAGTTGAGTCGGCCGTTTTGAGAAGTTCCCATATTTCCCAGACAGTCGAACCTACCAACAGACCTGCATGGTTTTGGTAACAGCCAGTTAACTGAAGCGTTTTATTCAGCTCGGCAAGTGACCGTATTTTTTCGCCAAACGAACGTATTGATTCTGGAATCGACTGCTTCTGGTCATACTGATACCAGACCATCCGATACGTCTTGAAGCCCAGTTTGGCAGCCGTTTTCAGTAATTTACTATCGACAGGATTGGCCGCATCACCCACCGCCGTAGTCATCAGATTAGGAGCGAGGTTAACTTTTCGAAGCGCGTCAACGGCTTTCGGCAGATCATCTTCTACCCGCTCTGGCAGTACGTGTCCAGCCGGACGAACAGTTAGGTCGACACCCGCGAAACCCATATTGGCTGCGGCATCAGCCATATCGGCATAGTTCAGAAACTGAAGGTGTTTCGAGAAAATATGAATGTCAGGCACCGCTACGTCGGCAGGTTTAGTCTCCGTGGGGAACGTAGCAGGCAATAGCGGCAGCACAGCGGCAGTCTTCGCTGTTTGTTCCAGAAATCGGCGTCGGGAAAGGGATGCTTGCATAGCAGTAAGGCAGTTGCTTACTAAACCATTCATCAGGCAAATTCTACCAATACCTGCCCTTTTTCAACGCGGTCGCCTTTGCCTATCCGAATGCTTTTTATGATGCCGTCGCCGGGCGATTTCAGTACGTTCTCCATCTTCATCGCTTCCAGAATCAACAGACTATCGCCTTTGCTGACCGTATCGCCGGCCTGAATGCTGATACCCACAATCAGGCCGGGCATAGGCGCTTTCAGATCGTTAATTCGAGCATTGGCAGCACTGCTCATGCCCATTTTTTCGAGCAACAGATCGAAGCGATCTTTTAATTGAACCTGATGCAAATGGCCGTTTATTTTCAACCGAACCGATTTTTCCGCTACGTTCAGTTCCAGTATTTCAGCCGAATACGAGCGGTTCTGGTGGAGAATATGAAAGCTACGTTCCGATAGTTTCACCAAATCCCAATCAAAAGACGTACCGTTAAGTGTAGGGCCGTCGGGCGTGAAATCAATTGTGAACGGCTGGTCGTTTAGGGTTGTCGTGTACATAAATTGTCAAATCGCTACGTATAGTCAGAAATAGTCATTTACAGCCAGGACGGCTAATTATTACTACAGCGCCAGGGAGTATCCGATTATAAGACTGTGATGCAAAATTTGCATTTATTTTGCTGAGACTGCTTATTCTTCGAAATCAGTCCCACAAAATAAATACCAAATCCTTCTGGCCATTTTTCAGCAATTACCCGATCACATAGATACGTATAAAATTGATGTTTGCCGCAACGGACGCTCCTTTGTTATCAAATTGGCCTAACGAAAAACCAGCTTACTAATCCATTTTATAAACTTACAGCTTCTGACAAATAAAGGTTATCAGTATTAGGATCAGGTAACCGATTTTACAAAAAGACTACCAATTAAGTATTCTATATATTTCAAAAGAAATATTTATTTTGGCATATTGACTTGGGAACGGCACATACTTTGTCAATCTATGGCGATAGATACGTTTTGCTCACCCGTGATTGTACTGCTGTATGAGGCAATTTTTACTGTTCCTGTTTACTGGATTTGTTGTTTATTCAGTAAACGCTACTCCGTTGGCTGTCAATTTTACCTCGCCTGCTAAAACTGGTCTACTATCTATCGCATTACGAAATTCAAGCAGCACACCGCACACAGTTCGCAAGACTACCAAGCTTCATTCGGAGAACTCAATACGAACAAAGCGAATAGCGAACGGGCAGCGGATCAGCCATAATGATCCACGTAGTATGTTGGTGATTGCTCCGTTGCCAATTCCCAAACCGCTGCCCATTAAGAAACCCTCAGGCCCAGATCCAATTCGGTTTCTGATGCAGGCGAATAAACCGAACGTAGCAGTCGGGGAAGAATTTGAGATTACCATTACGGCTGAGTTATTGCCCATTCTACCTAGCCAGATATTTTTCTTTGAGGCTCAGCGGTCATTCAGTCTTCACGTGCTGATGCCAGAAGGATTTATTCAGACAGGAGGTAACTATTATAACGGCATAACAGGCAGGCCAACACTCAGCGAAAGCGTAAAAATTACGCTTAGCGGTTATTTTCAGCATAAAAATTCACCTGATTTCTGCTTCCGATTACTTCGTAGAACGGCACAACCGGAACCAAATGAATTATACAATAAGGTAGGTATGTTTTGCCTGCCGGTTACCGCTCTTTCTCCCGTTGCTCGTGATTCGAGCAATGTGAAAGCAAGCAGCGGTGCCAGAGCTGGTACGGGCAATCTAATTGGCAATCTGGATATTGCTAATTGCAGCTATTTTAAAGGCTGGATACTTGATCAGGGAAATCCCGGTGTTTCTCAGTACATCACTTTATCTATTGATGGAACCCAGTATGGCCCAATCCTGGCTGATTATGAATGGCCCGCCATTCGGGATGGTAATTTCCCCAATCATCCTTACACCAAATACGGTTTTCTATGGCCTGTTCCAGCCAGCCTGAATGATGGGCGTATTCATACGGTCAACTTATTTGCCACTGCCACTGGTAAACAATTCGCTACTACCGTATCAAGCTTTGGATTGGGAGACCTGACTATTACTGCTAATGTCCCTCCAAAGAGCAAGTCTTTGCGATTGAAAGCGTCAGCAACTGCATCCAGGGAGGTGGTAAATTATAACTGGCAAGGGCCAAATAATTTTACATCCACTCTACAAAATCCGTCTGTCGGCTCTTTAACCACGGCTGTAAATGGCTTGTACAGCGTAACGGCCACTACGCCGAGTGGATGTTCTGCTTCGGTGAGTGCGAACATTAAGGTGCCTATTTATGAAGGGCGGCTCGATGAAGTGTATTGTGATTTGCTCAAAGGCTGGGCTCGCGATGTGACAAATTATCAGCAACCCACTCGGGTGTACATATACATGAATGACGCGCTTGTGGATAGTGTGGCGACAACGCTGGCCCGGCCCGATGTGGGGTCGGCCGCTACGTATGGCTATCAATGGTCAGTGCCAACGCAGTATCGTCAGGGTACTCATAAAGTGCAGGTGCGCGATCTTAATGGGTATCCTTTGCTGGTCAGCGGAACTGCCAACACCACGGCTACTATCGGCATTAACTCACCCATATCTACGCTACCTCCCCCTGCGGCCTGGGTATTTACCGATGGGCTGATTAGCCGTCAAGGTAACTCATATACTCTCTGCGAGGGCAGCGGACTGGGCCTAGGCCGGGACGCCAACACCCCTGGCACGCCCACCTGGAATGGCCCTGGATTAACGGCCACCCCGCCCAACGTAGATATACTCAACATGAACGCCAGCCGACAGGGTATTTACATCTATCGCTCGGTCATGGCAGATGGTTGCACGCAGTCTACCAGCGTGTCTGTAACCATTGCGGCTCAGTATGAGGCTAATCTGGAGGATGTCAACTGTACTTTTATCAAAGGGTGGCTGGTCAACCAACTGTGCCGGGATAAAGCCGCGACCCTGCAAATCCGAATCGACAATATCGTTGTTGCTACCCTCAAAACGGATCAGAAGCGAACCGAGGTCCGGGATACTAAAGCACCCGGTTCAAGCTTTGCCGACTACGGATTCAGGTGGGAGATGCCCGCTCAGTGGCAAGTAGGCAGCCATACCCTACGTATTACCGACCTAAACAACAATGACCTGGTGCCACCTCGCACGTATGGGTTAAGCCCGATTATTCCCTGGGTATGGGCAAACGGGCAGGGAGCCCGTAAGTTATTCTCCTATACCATTTGTGAGGGTAGTTCAATAGGTCTGGGCCAGGACGCCAACACCCCTGGTACGTCCACCTGGAGTGGGCCGAGCCTGACGGCCACTGCGCCTAACGTAGATATCCATAACATGAATGCCAGTCGGCAGGGTACCTATACCTATCGCTCAACCACAGCGGATGGCTGCTCACAGTCTACCAGCGTTTCTATAACTGTTACTACGGTCCCATCTCCCTCGGTGAACAACGTTACTATCTGCGCTGGAACATCTGCCACGCTATTGGCTAGCGGTTGCGCAGGTACAGTCAACTGGCTCTTCACCAACGCGACGGGGTACAACTTTACAACTCCAGCGTTAACGCAGACCACTACGTATTCAGCTACTTGTACGCAGCAGAGTTGTACATCTCGGCCTGCGGCAGCTACAGTGACCATTCGTACCCCATTGAATAAACCCGCTCTGTCGGCTAATCCAGGCACGATTTCTTCGCCACGTTCCGTAACTCTGAACGCTACGGGTTGCGCCAACCTCACGCAATGGCAGTGGGCAGCAGGGACTGCCAAAGGCACTAACGTAACAGTAACTGTTGGCCAGACAACTTCATTTACGGCACGGTGCCAGAGCCCCGACGGCTGCTTCAGCGACCCGGCCTGGGTAACCGTCAACTACGTTCCTGTCCCGATTCCCACCGTTTCTGCATCGACCACCCTACTCTGTGGCGATCAATCCGTTACGTTACAGGCAGAAGGTTGTCCTAATGAAACAAACATCCTTTGGTCGAATGGAATGACGGGATCCCCACTGACGTTTGTCCCGACATCCACTACGTCCTATTCAGCCAAATGTATTCTTGATGGAAATAAGAGTAATTCTTCACCAGCGGTACAGGTATCGATACGTCCGACCCCAACGATTACCGGTGCTTTGAATTACACAACTGGAGAAACCATATCTCTAACTGCTACGTCAGCCGGTGCAACGAGTTACAGTTGGCGGGGTTCTAATAACTATGCGTCAACCGGGGACATTCTTCGGATTCTGGGTGTCGGCAACACCCATACTGGTTCCTATACGGTAACGGCCAATTACTCGGGTGAGGGCTGTATGCCTTATGCAGTGGCACAGATTACCGTCAATAAGCCGACGCTCCGGACAGGAACTATCACACCCTCATCTGTCTGTGCTGGTAGTACGTTGGCTATACCTTTCGTTTGGGCAGGCAACTTTGGCCCTGGCAATACATTCACCGTCCAGCTTTCCGACAGCAGTGGCAACTTTGTCAGTCCGATTTCAATTGGTACGGGTTCGACAAGTCCCATTAACGTAATGATACCGGCTGCTACGTTGGCGGGCAGCAACTATCGTATTCGGGTGGTGAGCAGTGATCCGGTACTGACCGATACCCAAAGCCCTGCCAGTTTGACCATAGGCGTTCCGCCTTCGGTGACGGCCAGCAGCAATAGCCTGGCAGGTGAGGTGAGTTGGGGCGATTCGCTACGGTTGAACGTGCGCGGAGAAAACCTGACAGGAGCAACGTATCAATGGAGCGGGCCCAGCTCATTCAGCAGCACCCAGGCTAATCCAATAGTACCAAACACTACGTTGGCAAACAGTGGTACGTATACAGTGGCTGTTACGTCGCCTGGAGGCTGCTCTGCCACGGCTATAACAACCGTTGTGATAGGCAATCCACTAACCGCAACGATTAGTGGCAACCTAAGCATTTGCGCCGGGCAAAGCACAACCCTGACCGCCAGCGGAGGCAGCCGCTATCGGTGGTCGACCGGGGAGCAATCAGCGACGATTGTTGTTGCGCCAACGAGCGCAACAGTCTATAGCGTAACGGTAACCAATGCCAATGGGGCTTCTGCGACCGCTACCAAAAATGTAACTGTATCCAGTGCGCCTTCGCTGACCATTACCGGGAAAGCCAACCTGTGTGCCGGTGAAAGCACTACGTTGACGGCGAACGGTGCCGACAACTACCTCTGGTCGACGGGCGATATTGGTAGCCAAATTGTCGTTACGCCCACCCAGAGCACTACATCTAGCGTTTGGTCGATGGGTGAGCAGGGCTGCCTGGGCGAGGCAACAGGGGTGGTTCAGGTCACTTCCTTCTCGATGACAGCCAGTGGTTCGGCCAACGGCCAGTCCTTCACCAGCAGCAACAAAGGCCAGACCGCATCGCTTGCCCAGGGTGCCACCGTGGTGCTGTCGGCTGCGGTGGACGGCGTGTCGCCTAAAGACTTGATTTATAACTGGTCGGGACCCAACAATTTTACCAGTACAGCAGCAAAGCCATCTTTCCGCTACACCTCGGAGGCCCAGATGGGCACCTATCAGGTGGTGGCTCAAACCCCCGAGGGGTGTACGTCCGGCGCTCGTGTGGGCATTGGTACAGCGGAGGACTGTAATTTAAGCCTGGTTGTATATAACAAGGCTAATCTGAGTTCGATTATCTCTAATGAGCAAAAGCTCTCTATCTATGGTTGCCCGGGTGAATACACGCTCTGGAACGGAACCAATGGCACCGAGAACAGCAATGGAACGTATACCTGGGCCGATGGTGAAACGGGCCGGGTAGAACGGGGCAGCCTGGGCCAATGGTCGGTTTACGTAACCCCACAAGCGACAAAGACCTACATCGCTATTTGCACGCTGGCGTCGGGTAAAATATGTACCACTTCGGCCGAGGTAAAGGTATCGTCTGCCGGTTGCGCTAACCTGCAAATTACGGCCTCGGCTACTACGTATCAAAAAGGTGATGTCATTACGTTAACGGCGGCTAATTGTGTAGGTACGTTAACCTGGTCGCAGGGGTTAGGCAGTGCCAGCAGTGTGAAGATTTCGCCTACCAGCGATCTGATTGTTTCAGCCTATTGCACAAGTGAGACGAAGACCTGCTATTCAAATGCCATCCCTATCCGTAATCTGAGTTGTCTTAGAGCGATTTATACCAACTGGACGGGGTTCAATAATACGGTTCAACTCGGCTACTACGGCTGCGAAACCGGGCAGGTAAACTGGTCAGTCAAAGGTACATTATGCAGTGCAACGTCTTCGAACGGGTTTTATACACTCGAAGGAATTACGGGGGAGGTAAGCGTATCGGCCACCTGTAATCGGGCTGGAGAAGCGACCTGCCCAACCCTGGTAAAAACCATTAATGGCTCTAGCTTAGTCAATTGCGCCAACTACTACGTGCATGTGGAAACCGCCAGTGGTACGCCGGTAAACCTGCTTGGCATAAAAAGTGGCCATCTGTTTACGCTGAAGGATGAGGCCAATGTTTCGCTCACGGACACACTCCAAAATCCAGTCTATGTGCCCGTTGCAACGAAGGAAAAGCTGTACACGGCCACCTTTCCAAACGGATGCACGTCGTCGGTGAAGGTGACCCCAGCTACTTTCCAGCTCTATTGGAAAGAAAACATTGTTTACAATGGCAAGTCGGGTGAGTATGAGGTGGGGACTGGCGATCCCTGGGCGCCCAAAAAAGTAGTTGAAAGTTTTGACTTATCTGGGTACAAGCCTTATAACGAATATTACGCTATAGACCTGCAATTGACGCCGGTCTGCCCAGGCAAGATCATCTGGACAAGCAGCGCTGAACCAACGGGAAGCCAGACCACCCGTATTCTTTCGCTGCGCACCAGTGAGTTTCTGTCCGATCCGAGCACTACCAAGTTCACGGCTCCGCAATATCACCTCTTCCCGATTGTACCCACTACGTATTACGCGGCCTGCCAGGTTGAGCAGGACGGCACAACCGTTACGTATCCGGCGGTGAATTCGAAACAACTCGTTATTACGTCAAATTCCTGCCTGCAGATCGCCAATCTGAAAGCAATCATCAGCCAAGGCGAGTCGGTGCAGCTAAAGGTATCGGGTTGTCTGGGTATGGTGAACTGGTCGCTGGCGGGCGTAAGCGTGGGCCAGGGTACTACGTTGACGCATACTCCTTTACCCAATACGGCACCGGCAACGGTTGAGTACGTGGCCAGTTGTAGTAATCCGGTCTGTTCGGAGAAAGCCAGCGTACGGGTCAATACGTGTTTACTTCGGTTGACCGCATCGAAAACAACCAGTAAGGTTGGTGAATCCGTGGAGCTAACGGCTATGGGTTGCTCAGGCGGGTCAGTACGCTGGAATTCGGGCGATGTCGGCACGCAGATTACTGTCGGACCGATGGAAACCGCTACGTATACGGCTAGCTGCGTAGTGGGAGGCAACACACTCTGTAGTGACGCTATTTCTATTACGACTGAAAATGAAGCTCCCGATAAAGAAGAATGTCCAGCCTTCCAACTGGTTAGTTCAACGACATCCATTGTTCGCTGCAGCAACCGGCCAGTGGTGATTACCCCCACCGGCTGCCCGGCGGGTGGTACCATTACCTGGAGCGATGGCAGCGTTACCGGGCCGGATACGCCCTATAAAATCACCTTGTCCGAAACGGCTACCATTGGGGCAACCTGCCGGACCCGCTACAAGACGGAAGCTAGTCAGGAAGTGACCATTACGGCCCGGGAGCCCGAACTAACGGTGAGTGGTACGCAGGTGACGCCCGGCTTTCCGGCTATTCTGCGGGCTTCAGGTTGCTTCAACGCGGGTAATTGTCAGCCGGGAACGTATCGCTGGCTAGACGAAAATGGTAATCTGTTACAGGCAGGCAGTACCATGACCGTCACCGTATGGCAGCCAACGACTTACAAGCTGACCTGTAATAATTCGGCACCTACGCCCGTTCGCCTAACGCTAAAACCCAATTGCGCTATTCCGGGACCGATTATGAACGGCAGCCGGAATATCAGTACAACGGAGTATTTCGTCAGCGCAGCCTGGTGCGACGTGACCTACCCGATCCGTTGGCGAAAAGCCTCGGGGAATAGTATAACGGAGTTGTCGGCCCGTAATGACACGCGAAGTTTTGTCGTGACACGGCCTGCTATGAAAATAATCTATGGCTCTAACGGGGACGTGTTTGCCACTGAACCTCAGTCCGACGCGTATTACGTGAGTTGTGTACAGAATGGATCACTCTGCGTATTCCTGGCCGGAACTGCCGGAAGTTATGACCCCTCTTTTCCAGATTTAGACTATGTACCGGCTCAAAGTGGCCCTGTAAACACGCCAGGCCCCTGCGGTTCGCTGATCAACTATGAAAAAGGGGGGATACCGGATAAATATGCCCGCAATCCTGGCGACATTGAGCAAGTCTACCTGCTCTACACCGACTGGTGCCCCGGCCAGTTAAAATGGTTCCAGCAGGGCAAAGAGCTGACCAGCTTACGATTTGTAACGGTAAGCGGCCCACCCACCCAAACCTTTACCTACCTCTGCACACTGACCAATGGACAGCCCTGCTCGGGCGAATTCCAATTTGAGCAGCAACCGGGGGGCCGACTGGCGGCTTCCACTCAGCTCTTATCCCGAACCGTCTCCAACAACTGCTCAACCCCGGATATAGCCCTCAAAGACGCCATGGAGGTCTATCTGGCCCAGATGCTGTGTCAGCTCAGTGAACTCTTCAAGGACCAGAACGGACACTTTTCCCGGGAGCTGGCCCTGAGCTATGTTCAGAAACTAATGGCCCAGATGCAATCGTCGATTCCCTGGGTGACCTTGAGCTTCCCCACCGATCTGACCCCGGTGGTGGATGCCCTGCAGGCGGGTCATTGTGAGCAGGCAGGAGCCTTGCTGGCCAGTGCGATGGGTGGCCAGGTGGCCAAAACGACCTACAACCAGCTCATCCTGCCTACCTACAGCCAGGTGATGGCCGACCTCACCCGCTGCGAGGCCCAGCCCGCCCCCACGGCGGTGGAGGAAACCTTGTCCACCAACGGACGTATGGCCGCCCCCGGTATCGACTACAGCCGCCTGTTTATCGCCCCCGACGGCCGGGCGGTACGTTTGCCCAACGGGGCCAGACCCCGCTTCTTTAACTTTGGGCCTGGCTGGGCTCAGCCGCCTGCGGGCACCCTGCAGGGCTACGTAACAGCCAGTGGAGATACCTACTTTGCCGAGATTATAGGACGCTTTGTGGGCTATCGACTGGCTAAAGTGCCGCTGTGTCCCG
>NZ_BAAGZL010000009.1:0-253119 GCF_054778555.1 Spirosoma flavus | reverse complement strand
TTTCATCCCCATCAATCACTGGGCGGCTTGGCACCAGCAACATATGCCAAGCAAGGGGAAGATGAAAAAGTCTAAATGCTTGCTGTCCTAATTGGGGTAAGGCTACACAGCCCGTAAAGTTCGAAATCGGTTGGATAGAGTAGTATCAGCAACCCCTTTCATGCTCATATATATCTCGAATGTATTGAGAAATTTTACCGTTATATCAGTAAAGCGGATATCGTCAGTTTGAGGAAAATTGATTTTAATGAACTCGACAAGCTGATTTCTAAGGTCTTTGTAAACAAGACTATTACCTACCCGACCAACTTTCATCATATCAAGAATCAGTTCATCAATATAGGAGAGTAACTTCGTTTTACGAGCTTGTTTACGTCCCTCAATTGCCTTACTTGCTACATCTTTAATGTTATGTACCTCATCGGCTACAACTAACGTTTCAGCCGCTTGGCTATACTTTCGCTCCCAACCATCAAGCGCATTAATTAGATTACTCCGATTTGGCCAAGGGTAAGATTTCCGGATAGCTTCACGATACCCAGTATAATTGCTATTCCAGTATTTAGGAAATAGGCTTATACCTGTTGAAATATAGGTGCTCTTTCGTTCTTATGTAATGCGAACCCAAAATGGGTGAGAGCCGTCGGCTAGGGTCTTAGCAGTTCGGTAGATAATCTTTACAGTAGCCTTTCACTCTTTATGCTCGGTTATTCTTGCCATTGCGTTGTACCTTTCGCTGCTGGTATCATGTTAGGTACAACAAATATAATAAACAACGTTATATCTGCAATAGACTACAATAATAACATCGCCTATAACGTACTGTATATCAGTACTTATAACATTTAACAATAAACAGCAGTGATAGTCGTATTACCGCCTGTCACGCAGGGGGTCGCGGGTTCGAGCCCCGTCCGGACCGCTCAGAAAATCAAGCACTTAGCAGAAATGTTAAGTACTTTTTTGTTGGTGTACAAAAGTTAGTAGATTGCTGTAAGCGACTTCTTGTCAGATAATCAATCCCACCATTTTATGAAATACACCTATACCCTCTTCTTTATTGTAGTTGCTTTTACAGGTTGCAAGGTCAATCGCTATTATTTTATTGCTGAAGAACCAATCCCGCTTTTTGAGTTTGCCACTTTCTCTGGCATTTCTGTTGATACTGTTCAGGTAGGTGATACAATCTATTCCACTGGGACAAAGACCATGTCTATAGGGGCATCAGTACCAGTCGAATTCAAAGGATACCGATTTTACTCACCCCGTGCTAAATCTCGGCTAATAAGCCAAACCAAAGTCAACTCTAAAAAAGACGCATCTATCCCTGGTCTAGCCTATGCACCCAGAAAGGACTGGAAAAAGCTCGCTGAAAGTTATAGACAAGATAGTTTATATTGGGCTGAGCAGGATAGAACCGTATGGTATGGTCAAGTCATACGTGAAACAGATGTCTTGGTAGATAACTATGCTATTGCCAAACCTATCCACAAATTACCAGCTAATTCGGTGGTAAAGATTAAGCGGTATGATTATAGCTATTGGCTAATTGATGTGGATGACAAAAAGGGTTATCTACCTGTACAGAGTATCGCTTATTTCTCGAAATCCAAAAGCCCCTTTGTCCGCACTGACTATACAGGCCGGACGTATGATCCGGATGACGAAGGGGGTATTTCAACTAGAGCCAATACACCAACTACAGGAGCCTGGATTCACACTGGCTCACGCGGTGGACGCTATTATATTAATAGTAATGGTAACAAAACTTATGTTCCACGAAGTGACAGTTACCGAAGTAGTGGAGGTCGTAAGCGTTGAAAATAGTTAAGAATTTCTGGGTGGTAATGGTAAAGGCCGTACATAAGAGTTTACCACCTTACCACCCAGAAAAGTAGGTTGTTTTCTAAATACACTGCGCCTATTTTGTGTTTCCTGCTAAGACCGAGAACCATATATGGCATTCAGGGTTATTCTGGGATATACCCTGGGAATATGAACAACATACGCATTGGCACTTGTGGCTTCAACGGCTCCAAAGCGGAATACAGCCAGCAATTAGCCTGCGTCGAAATACAACATACCTTCTATCAACCACCCCAGCTAAACACACTAGAACGCTGGCGAGCCCAAGTTCCTGAACAATTCGAGTTCACCCTTAAAGCCTGGCAACTCATTACTCATCAGGCCAAAAGCCCTACTTATAAACGCTTACGGATCAAACTCTCTCCTCAGCAGCAGGAAGAAGCGGGTTTTTTCAGACCCACCTCTATTGTTCAGCAGGCCTGGCAGACCACTCTGGACTGCGCAAAAGCACTACGGGCCAAAACTATTCTATTCCAGTGCCCAGCCAGTTTTACCCACACACCTACTCATATTCGTCAATTAACTGACTTCTTCACGAACATTGATCGGGCAGGTTTGACGCTGGGCTGGGAGCCTAGAGGTAACTGGGATCGGGAAGTCGTTGAGGAGTTATGTGACCATCTGAGCTTATGGCACGTGGTTGATCCGTTTACCATGGCTACCGTCACGCCTGAGCAGTGTTATTTTCGGCTGCATGGCAGACAGGGCTGGCGGTATCAATACGATGCACAGGAATTAGCCGAACTAGCCGAGTTGCTGCCCATGGATAAGCCTTCTTATGTGTTCTTTAACAACGTTCACATGAGGCAAGATGCTCTCTCCTTCAAAAGGATAATTGAATCTAACTCCGATGATTGACCCTATAGGGCGAGGTAACTTCTAAAACCCGGATGATATAAATGGGATTAACGTTCAGACGATGATTATTGCAGTTTGGTTGCCGAATACCGACTCAGCAGGGTAATTCAACCACTCTAGATATCTGAAGTACTAGGTAAAAAATGAAAAGATGTTTTGAGCCTACATTTCCTACACATCCCACATAGGCGCTTCTTCCACCTGCTTGATTTTTTCTGGCTGGAAGATCGTACCGGAAAGTAAAAGTGAAATAAAAATAGACTGGTTATCAGCTAGATTTGATCTATCTAAATCGCTGACTTTATGAAACCGACTCTTTTACTTTTTTGGGCAGGTGTCTTAACCAATACGGCTCTGGCTCAGCAAACTCAAAGTATCTATTACACGGCAGCGACAGCTGACGACGGAAAATCCAATATAACCTTAGGTCCCTATGCAGGGACAACCGGGGGAACTCAGACGGTAACTCTGGGGGCCTTTGCGGGCCAGTATAATACGGCACTAGGCAATGTATTTGTGGGCCACAGTTCAGGTAGACTAACCTCATCGGGGACGGCTAACACGTTTGTAGGCACTTCGGCGGGCTATACCAATACGACCGGTCCCCGAAACAGCTTTCTAGGCTATCAGGCAGGGTATGCCAACTCAACAGGTGACTCCAATGCCTTTATAGGTTATCAGGCGGGTTATGCCAATTCAAGCGGTAGTGTCAACGTATTTCTGGGCGCCGTTGCAGGCAACGCTAATACAACTGGAGGTGGCAATGCCTTTGTGGGCGCTGAGGCTGGTAAGTCGAACACAACCGGTAACTACAATGCCTTCGCAGGCGCTGGGGCCGGTACTTCCAATGTAGGTGGTGCCTCCAATACGTTTCTTGGCTATGGGGCAGGTTACTACAATATTGACGGTAGCCTCAATACATTCGTGGGCAATGGAGCAGGTACCAATACGACAAGTTCCCGGAATACCTTTATAGGCAACGCAGCTGGTTATACTACCTCAACCGGCACAAATAATGTCTTTTTGGGAGCAGGGGCCGGTCAAAATAATATCACCGGCAGTAACAACACGATGCTGGGCTATAACAGCACCCCCACTAGTAGCAATCTCCAGAATGCAGTCGCCATTGGTTATAATGCCACCGTAGCTTTAAGTAATGCCATCGTTTTAGGCGACGTCTCCAACACCAGTATTGCAGTGGGCATCGGCACGAATGCTCCCCAGTTTCCCCTAGACGTACGGGGCACGATCAACCTTCGTAACAACGGCCGCATCAAATTCGCCCATCTCAGCAATCCGCTACGTAACGGTACAACTGACCAATTCCTGACCGTGAATGAACAGGGAGAAACGGAGCTAGCTCGTTACCGGCTACGTATCGACAACGTAAATCAATGGAGCGATAAGGTATTCTCCCCAACGTATCATCTCAAACCACTTTCACAAGTTGAGCAGCATATTCAGCAGCACGGCCATTTGCCGGATGTTCCCTCAGCTGAGCAGGTCGTAAAGGAAGGTATTGATCCGGCCAAAATGGACGCTAAGCTGCTAGAGAAGATTGAAGAGTTGACACTCTACAGCATTCAACAGGAAAAGAAAGTGGAGCACTATAAGCAAGAGGTTGACCAACTCAAAACGCTGGTCAAACAGCTACTTGAGAAGAAATAATTATCATTTTGTTAACAATACAAAGCCCTGTCGTCACTGGCAGGGCTTTTGTGTTTTTGGGGATAAGGCCAGATGCCATTTTCTTCTGGCATACGCTCCGCTAACTATCGGGATTCAACTCATGAATACGCAGCAGCCTAAAACCAATCAGTCCCAGGATTCAGCGGCCCGCTACTTCTGCATCATTCGGGAAACGCTGCATTACACCGTTGAGCGCGAGATGATTGCCCACAATAAGCTGCACAGCATGGAGATAACCCGGGAAGCGGTTAAAGTAATGGTGTGCATGTCACCCCAGCAGGTTGAATAGTTAGCGGGCCTGGAGAACTTACCGCCCCTGTTGGATAAGGTCAAATGGCTACAGGTGGAAAATAAATAGTTTTTCTCACCGCTACTTTCATCACTTTCACCACCCCGCTATTTCTGTTTCAGGAGTTGGTTGACCAGCCGTTCCAGTTCAGCCTGCTTTTGTTTAACAGCCTCTATTTCCTGTTGCTGAGTTTGAATCGTTCTATCCTGCTGGATACTATACAAGGTCAACTCCTCAATCTTCTCGAGTAGCTTAGCGTCCATTTTTGCTACATCAATGCCCTTCTCAACCACCTCCTCAGCTGAAGGAATGCCTGGCAAGTGTTCATTCTTTTGAATGTACTGTTCAACTTCAATGAGTGGCTTCAGTGAGTAATTAGGCTTGAATACGTAGTCACTCCACTCGGAGGTATTCTTAACAGCCACCTTCACTTTCTCGGTCAAAATGCCATCTTCCACAAACAGCTTGTAGCCTGACGGAGTACGCGCTACGTTACCGCCGATGATAACCGCATCACCTTTACTGTTTTGTAAGAAGTCGCCTTTTTGCTGCCAAAGCGATTCGCTCACCCCTTCACGGGCTGAACCGTTCACACTGCCCAGGATCACATCGCCCGCCGAATTAACGGTCAGAAACTTGTACTGATTCGTAACCGAGGCTGGTGAATTACTGGTTAAATTAGTTAAGCGCAAGCCTGATTGATTGGCAATACCCTGAGTGATCTCCAGCTTGTTCTGAGGAGCCGAGTTGCCGATGCCCACTTTGGCGCCGGGAGCCCCTATGACTACGGAGTTGCTGGCGGTGACAAGAGCGTTGACACCGATGGCCGTGGAGTTATCAACCGTTGGCCCACCAGTACGTGCCTGAAAGCCAATGAAGGTGTTATTATTGCCGGCTGCGTTACTAGCTAAACTGGCCGAGCGGCCGATGTAAACGTTGTTACTACCTGTGACATTGCCCAGGCCCGAGCCATCCCCGATGAAGGTGTTACCTAAGCCTGACGTATTGTTGTAGCCTGAGCCATTGCCAATGAAAAGGTTATAGGAGCCATTACTTTGTGTACCCGCTGCGTTACCCATAAATAAGTTAGCGATGCCCGTGGTGTTAGCATAGCCCGCCTGATAGCCGATGAACACGTTATTGCTGGCAGTCGTATTGCTGTAACCAGCCTGCGCACCCACAAACACATTAGCCGTGGCAGTCGTGTTCTGAAAGCCCGCAGCATACCCCACAAAGGCGTTATTGCTACCACTTGTATTGTAAGTCCCTGTGTTATAACCCAGAAAGGAATTTTGGTCCCCCGTGGTATTGTAGCTGCCTGAACTAGCGCCCACAAATGAATTATAACTGCCAGTGGTATTATTGACTCCCGCATACGAGCCCAAAAACGAATTATTCCCTCCCGTGGTATTATTGTATCCCGCGGAAAAGCCCAGAAAGGAATTAAGCGTACCAGAGGAATTAGCGTACCCTGCATGATCGCCAATAAAGGCATTGTAGCTTCCAAAAGCGGTTAGCGTGCCTGCTGCATAGCCCACAAATACATTGGCATTACCCCTGTTAAGTTGCCCGGCAAAGGCCCCCAGCGTTACGGTATGGAGCCCTCCACTCGTACCGGCATAGGCCCCTAGGGTGATGTTAGATTGACCATCGGCACTGGTCGATGCGGTGTAGTAGATGCTTTGGGTTTGCTGAGCCCGTGCAGGTATAGCGAGGTCGACTACCAACAACAACAGCAGAAGAATTGATTTCATAGCGTAAACGACTGAGAAGAGTCGGGTGCATTTTAACAAATGTACATAACCAGCTCATATTCATCGGTAGTAAATGAGTTAGCGGCAGGCTACGCCATTGACAAAGCAAAAACGCCAGCCCCAATAGCGCCAGCGTTCACGGACTAATGTATCAACTTGATTGTCTTTGTTTACCACCTAAAAGCCCTAAACAATCTTAAAGTGGCTATTTCCTTTCCAGAACCTGTCTGACCAGCGCTTTCAGTTCGTCAACCTCTCGTTTGTACTGATTTACTTTCTTATCCTGCTGGATACTATACAAGGTCAATTCCTCTACTTTCTCCAAGAGTGTTGCATTCATCTTCACTAGATCGATTCCCTCTTTGGCTACCTGTTCGGCCGAGGGCACTCCCGGTAGATGACCGTATAGGGCTACGTAGGTGGCGACATCAGGTAGTGTAGGGAGTTGATACGTTGGACTAAAGACTTTATCGCTCCACTCGCCGGGGTTGTTAATGCGTAGTTGGTAACGGGCCAGCACGGTTTCGCCCTGCTCATTGACCGTCAAAAATTGGTCTGTGGCACCTTGGCGAACTGGATTAGACAGGTGAGCAAACTTAATTCGACCATTGTTACGTAGGTTGATCGTTCCACGCACATCGAGGGGATATTGGGGCGAATCGGTGCCAATACCAACGGCAATGCTAGTATTGGTGGGATCGCCTAGAACGATGGCGTTGCTCAACGCAACTCGGGCATTCGTGCCTAAAGCAACTGCATTTTGGAGATTACTACTAGCAACCTGACTATTATAACCCATCAGTACGTTATCATTGCCATCGATTAGGGCAGTACCTGAAGAAGGGCCAATGACAATGTTATTGTTACCAGTGGTCACATGCTGGCCTGCCTGATAACCCACAAGTATGTCATTGCTGCCAACGGTCACCTCCAGCCCGGACGAATAGCCTAAAAACGTGTTTTGTTTGCCGGTTGTATTAGCCGCCCCCGCAAAAGAACCAACAAAGGTGTTCACTCCGCCACTGCTGTTGTTCGAACCAGTGCCATAGCCCATAAACGTATTGAGTCGGCCCGTAGTGTTGGCTTGACCGGTATAACTACCCACAAATGAGTTGAACTGGCCTGTGGTGGTGCTCCGACCAGCTAGCGATCCAACAAAGGTGTTATCGGTACCGGTGGAATTATTCTGGCCTGCCTGATAACCCAGAAAGGCATTGTCCCCCCCTGTGTTGGCATAGCCTGTGCCTGATCCCACAAACACATTACGGATACCCGTCACATTGGAATAGCCTGACTGATAGCCAATAAACACGTTATAATCGGCCCGATTATAATAACCTGCTCCATATCCCACAAAGCTGTTTCCCTTCATGATCCTGGTGTTGGAAGTAGGCGAGTCTGAACCGCCAAACTGGGCAGAGACACCCGAGCCGATAAACACATTTTGAGAGCCACTGAGAAACCAACCACCAGCATTAAAACCAATGGATGTATTATCGGAGCCGTTGGTATAGTTACTAGCGTTAGCGCCAACCAGCGTGTTTCCCTGTCCGTGTGCGTAGGATGGCGCATCAGTCGCTCCTGGTATATTATCTCTGAAGCCATAGACGGTATTGAATGTGCCATTGAGTTGATCGTTGGCAATACCCATAAACAGAGTGGTTCTAGTCTGGGCCATCAACGGATAAAGACTGACAGCTGCTAGCAGAATCAGACAAAAAATGATCAGTTTGTTCATAATCGTGATAGAGAGTAGAGTTGGAATACATCAAGCTAGCAATTGAGTCAGGACATGTCTTAAAATCAAGCGATTCAGTTATTTTAATATGAGTTTTGAGGAAACGGTAAACTTTGCCAACATCCAACCAGAACGTGTACGCTTGCCATGAACGGTATTGACTACTACTAATACAAAAACGCCAGTCCCAGTAGAGCCAGCGTTTCGTATACACGTAAAGATTTTAAGACTTAATTCAACCGGCGCACATGATTGTAATGCTCAGCGGGGCGAAAGCGTAACCAGACGCCCCAGTTTCTCGGTTAGCTACTATCTATCGGCGTTTAGCTAACCGTCCAATAGCTCTCAGACCAAGACACTTCACAAATCCTTGATTCTCATAAAAAGGTAAACAACGGCTCAACGACCACGTAGCGCTTTATGGCAATGCAAACGCCACGTATCGATCTCCCGACTTTGTTTTGAGTTTACCTCCCCCGCAGGCAATCACTACGTATTGTTTGCCATTCACCGCGTAGGTACTCGGTGAAGCATACCCGGCCGCTGGCAGTTTGGCCCGCCATAGTTCACGACCCGTTTTTCGGTCGAAAGCCCGAATCAGTTCATCGCGCGAGGAGGCAATAAAGAGCAACCCGCCCGCCGTGACGGCCGGAGCACCATAGTTGTCGGTGCCTGTCGGAGGCAAGCCCTTAGCCACTAGTTCAGGGTACTCGCCCAGTGGAACCTGCCAACGGTGTTCGCCCGTATTCATGTCAATAGCCGTTAGTGTCCCCCAGGGAGGACGGCTCACGGGGTACCCCGCTCGATCGTACCAGCGGGTAAACCCAGTGTGGTGGTAGGGTGCGGTGTTCAGGTCCGCCTTGCTAGCCACGGTCGTTGTTTTATCAAATAAAAAATCTACGATGGCCTTCCGCTCGGCTTCCTTCAATTGTGTGAAAGCAGGCATCATGCCCTGGCCTTTAGCCAGAACCTGGGCCACCGACGTTTCGGTGCGTTTTTTAGAAATACTGACCAGGGCCGGATAGCTACCGTCATGACTGCCTTCGCGATTTTGGCCGTGGCAGTTAGCGCAGTGAATTTGGTAGAGTTGGCTACCGGTTCGCTCAACAGTCCTGGCTGAACCGGAGGGAGTCGGAACTAGACCCATAGTAACCGGAATTTGCTTGGAGGGAACGTACATAATGCCATTTTCGTCTACCGCTGCTCCGCCCCACTGCGCGCCACCGTCGGTGCCGGGGAAGAACACGGTACGATTCGGACTCAGGGGAAGCGGAATGAACTCTTTACCCGATTGCCAGCGCCGAAGCTGGGCCACAATCGTGTCGCGGTCGGTAACAAAGTCGTTAATATCGCTTTCCGAAAACGATTGCCGGGTAAATGGCGCAGGTTTGAGAGGAATCGGCTGGGTGGGCCAGGCTTTTTCCCCTGGTACGGTGGAAGCGGGCATGGGTCGTTCTTCAATCGGAAACAGCGGCTTACCCGTAACCCGGTCGAAGACAAACAGGAAACCTTGTTTGGATACAACCGAAACGGCATCCACCTTTTTGCCATCATGAACGACGGTGAATAAATTGGGCGGAGCCGGAATATCGCGGTCCCAGATGTCATGGTGAATCGTCTGAAAATGCCAAAGTCGCTTGCCCGTAGCTGCGTTGAGGGCTATCAGGCTGTTGCCGAACAGGTTCTGACCGGGCCGGGTACTGCCGTATAAATCGAAGGCGGCAGTTCCTGTAGGTACATAGACAATACCGCGCTGGCGATCGATAGCCATACCCATCCAGTTGTTTGCTCCACCGAAGTTGCGGTAACCGTCTTTGGGCCAAGTGTCGGCTCCGTACTCACCGGTGTGTGGAATGGTGTGAAAGGTCCAGACGAGTCGCCCCGTGTGCAGGTCATAAGCGCGCACGTCGCCGGGCAGGGCGGGCGCAACCTCCGACACCCGGTGGCCCATAATGAGCAGATTTTTATACACCACGCCTGGCGTATTGCTCACTACGTATTCGTCGGCTCCGGGACGGGAAAGTCCGTCTTTTAAATTGATTTTTCCGCCTTTGCCAAAACTGGCCACTGGTCTCCCCGTTCGGGCGTCGAGAGCATAGAGCAGCGAGCCGTAGGCGAAGAAAATCCGGGCTTCTCGCCCATCGGTCCAATACGTAACGCCCCGGCTATTCATGGCGAACGTATCGTCGGTAAAGGCGGTTTTCCAAAGCTGCTTGCCGGTGGCCGCGTCGAGGGCAAAGGCCTGCGAGCCCGCCGAAACCCCGTACAGCACACCGTCGATAATGAGCGGGTTACATTGAATCTGGGTGTTGTTTTTAAGCGTATCAACTCCGCCCGACGCATATTCCCAGGCGACCTGTAAGCCCACTACGTTGGTGGTGTTCAGCTGAGTAAGCGGTGAAAAATGGTTGCGATCTGGCCCGCCGTTGTATTCGGGCCAGTCGGTGGTAGCGGGTTTATCGGTCAGACTGAGCAGGCCAATGGTCAGGAGTAAGGCTGGGTAGGAGAAGCGTTTCATAAGTAGGTTTAGCGGAACGTACAAATGAACACAAAATACCCGAAAGTTAGATTGAGCTCTTGGCTTATGTGGCTCAGCGACAGCAAAAACCTGTCAGCGTTACATTTTAAAAATCCGTATTACCTCTAGCTGCCTCACGGCAATCCTCTCAAAAATCAGATATAGACATGTCGCTTTATGTCCTTCTAAAAATGCGCCTAACGCTTCATTTTGCACAACTGCACACCTGCGAGTAGAAAACATCCTAGCCCGTAATCTTCAAAATCAGGTTTGCTATCATACGTAACAGGCTGACCATCTTTAGGTTCTTTGCCGGTTCCCTGCACATACCCCAAAAACCCGTTTGGGTGTACGCATTCTGCTGTCATGGCATTCCAGGCTTTTGTAATAATCGGACGATACGTTTTTGCGTCGAGCAAACCGTTGTTGATACCCCAGGCCATTCCGTACACGAAAAGGGCTGTTCCGCTGAGTTCTTTACCGCCAAAGTGGGTAGAATCGTGCAGACTTACGTTCCAATAGCCATCGTTACGTTGCAACGAAGGTAATGCCTGCATCATTTCCCGATACATTTTCTCGTATTCATCACGGTGGGGAGCGTCTTTCGGGATGATTTCCAATACCCGAACCAGAGCTGCGACCACCCAGCCATTGCCCCGCGACCAATAACAGTCCTGTCCGTTGGGTTCCTGATAAGGCGGCACAAAATCCTTATCCCGCCACCATAGATGATCCTGCGGATTATAAAGTCCGTCACCGCCATGTTTGGTTTTCGAGTACGTATAAATTTGGTACATCTTTTCGAAGTACGCGGGGTCTTTATACAGAACACCTAGTTTAGCAAATACGGGCATCGCCATTTGAAGCGCGTCGATCCAGTTCCAGTCATCTACTTTATCACTACGTACCATGGCATCAATCGACGCTTTGATGTCGTGAATGCGTTCGGGCTTGGGATCGATTTGGTATAGGTCGATATAAGTCTGGCCACAGCATTGGTCATCAGCGTTACGTGTGTTGGGGCCGCTACGTAGTCCCCACTTATGTTTTTCGCCCCAGTCAACAGCATAATCGTAGTATGTTTTCTGTTTATCAATACCATACAACGCCATCAACCCTTCGTAATACACGGCCCTCGTCCAGATGTTGCTTGGCCGGGTTTTATTGGTGATGATTTCTTTTCCGGGATCAGGCCAAGATTTCATGAAGTAGTCATTGGCCAGCGTCATTGTCGCCAGAATTTCCTGCCGACTGGGTAGTTTAGACGCAGCTGGTTGGGCCAGTACGAGCGAATGGCTTAGTAAAACAAGTATGCAGCAACACGCCAGTTTGCGTAGAGGTGATTTCAGAAGAGAACGTAGCATAGATGAGGAATAAGTGTTTGTGCAAAACAGGTCTTCGGGCTATGTCAGCTATCGTTTGGAACTGTTTAAATACGTTTGTAAGGGACAATTTTTTAGTTGGCGCAGTCCTTCCGTAACAGAGCGGGCATTAAACTGAGCCCCGGCTAAATTGGTGTGGGTATGATCGACCGGAAAAAAAGCATTTTTGAGCGTTTCCTCTGTATAGCCTGCTTCATACTGGCGGGCGATGATCTCATTCAGATCGACAAAAAAGGCACCTTCAGCTTTTGCGATTTGAGAAGCCCAAAGCGCATAACTATCTGAAGATCTGGACACTTTGTTCTCTTTCCAGACGTTGCGTGGTACCAGCGAACAAACGATCGGAATTGCTCCGCTGGCTTTGGTGTCGGTAACATATTGGCGCATATACCAGCCATACGAATGGACGATTTCATGCTTTTTAGTCAGCTTGTTATCAATTCCTTCCGTTTCGTCACCTATTCCCCGAAGGGTACCACGAGCGCGCGACGTATCATTAATGGCCCCGGCATCGTTGTGGCCAAACTGCATCATCACAAAATCGCCAGGCTTTAGTTTAGCCTTAATTTTATCCCAGCGGCCTTCGGTCAGAAAGGTACGGCTGCTACGTCCGCCAATCGCCTGATTGTCGATACGTATCCGGGTTGTGTCGAAATATTCTCCGATGACACTCCCCCACCCCCAAAGACCATCGGCTCCTTTACCCGATCCATTCTTCACCGTTGAATCCCCGATCAGGTAGAGAGTAGGTCGCTGAGGCTGTCGGCCAGCTAGACAAAACAGGACGAGACTGGAAAAGATAACGTAACGAAACAGGTTCATCGATTGAACTGATTAGAGGTGGAAAAGCGATAAGCGGGGCGGGGTGGCCGTTTCATGCCTTGGCCCAAAAAGAAACTCGGATGGGGCGGCTGATTATACCCGACGTTTTGCCAGGCAATACTGAGCCGATACTGTGGGTCATGCATGAGTGTTACCAACCGATGCTGGGTAGGAATCGTGGTTGTATAAATGCGCAGGCTCTTATTATCGTTGCTACGTAACACGATCTCCTCCCGCCAGTCACCAAACAAATCAGCACTGAGGGCGGGCGTAGCTTTCGTACCGTTGTTCGATGAACAGCTGTCCGCCGTAAGCAACCGAATCGCGGGACCGTTCGCCTGATACTTATCGACATGGTTGCCATCCAGTAATTCTCGGGTTAAGTCGCCATCCCACCAGACCAAAAAATTGGCCGAGGAAGGGCTGTCGCCGATACGTTGTCCTTTGGTGGAAAACAGGCCATTGGAACCCGACCACCACAGTTCCGCACCGGGATTAGCGGGATCAATGTCTTCGGCAACGCCCCGGCCTACGTCCTCACCGGGAAACGCTCCCCAGAGAATTTCGCCGGTACGAGCATCATACAGGGCTGCGCCAAATCCTTTTTCGTAGTCGGGAATCGGTGCTTCGTTTTCGTGAATGCTCCAGACTTCCAACCCCGGCCGTTCTGGATCGAGGTCCGTTACGTGTAGCGCATCGCCATGACGCAATCGGGTCGTGTATAAGCCTTTGCCCGTATCGTCTACGCACATAGACCCGTAAATGATTTCGTCTTTACCGTCGTTATCGACATCGGTAACGGTCAGATTGTGATTGCCCATACCCGAAAATCCATCCGGCGCTTGCTGCGAATCGAACACCCACCGGGATGTCAATTTCCCACCCCGCCAGTCCCAGGCGGCCAGAACGGTACGTCCATAATAACCCCGGCACATTACCACGCTGGGTAATTTTCCATCCAGATACGCCACGCACGCCAGAAAACGATCGACCCGGTTGCCATTGTTATCGTTGCCACCGACGCCCCCAATTCCGCCCCAGCCATCTGTTGGATTTCGCGATGGAATGTAATCGGTCGTGGCTAGGGCAGCGCCGGTCTTCCCGTCGAAAATGGTAAAAAACTCGGGTCCATCCAGAATTTTACCTTCCAACGGCCCGTCGATTTTAGCCCAATGTTTTGTTGAATCGCCAAGTACTTTTCCAGTACCATCAATCGTACCATCTGCCGTTTTGCAGGCTAGTTCGGCCCGTCCATCTCCATCCAGATCATACACCATAAACTGGGTGTAATGGGCACCTTCCCGAATGTTACGTCCCAGGTTGATACGCCAAAGCAACGTACCGTCCAGTTTATACGCTTCCAGAATAGGCGGATCAGAAAGCCCTTTATGCGAGTTGTCACGCCCCCGACTGGCTTGGTGCAGAATCAGTTCGTAGGTTCCATCGCCATCCAGATCAGCCGCGGAAGCATCGTTGGGCGTATAACCAGTGGGCGTTTGCAGCGGAATGGTTAAATAAGGCGACGTAGCACCGGCAGAAAGCGTAAACGAACCCTCCGGTTTCTGTTCGGTTTTTCCCACCACGGCCCGAACACTGTACTGGACGTCCTGACGGAACGTAGCATTGGTGTCGACAAAATTGGTGCCCTCCGTTAACGGACGTTGGTTTACTTTAATCGGTCGGCTGCCCGCAATGGTTCGATACACATTAAACGCTACGTTATCAGGGTCGTTGATCAAAAGTCGCCAGCTCACAAACACCTGATTCGGACTTGTGCGGACAGCGACAACGCCCCGGTCCAACCGCTCTAAAGTTCGTTGCGCCCATGACGGAACTGTCTTTATCAACAGCCCGAACAGTAGTGAATAAAGAAATGATTTCGTCATAACGATTCTCAAATTGGGCTGTCGCTGCGTGAATGATTTGTATCCAAAAGTGCCTGAGCGTATTTTTCGCCTACCGGCAAGGGCCCAAAAAACCACCCCAAAGTCAAGTTTTTAATCTGCCTATGGGGTGGGTGATTTTACCAGCCGGGATTTTGCACGACAGTTTTCTGTTCAGCTGTCAGAATGGCGCCGTTTTGTTTCACCCCATCCAGGAATTTTTGCGGAATGGGACGTAGCAAATGCTTCGGCATAACCGGCTTAGCCTCATCGTTAAAGGCAATTGCTCTGGCCGCTAACGTTTTAGTACGTGACAGATCTTCCCAGCGCATCAATTCGCCCATTAATTCTCTGGAGCGTTCGTTCAGGATAAAGGCGATAAACTGGTCTGCCTGCGACGTAGCACCAACTTTAGTGTAAAATTGATTCGTGGCGCTAAAGATGTCGGCCTCACTTTTCAGGTGCATGGCATCGAGCGTTGTTGCGGTGGTTACGGCCAAATTATTCGATTCGAAATAGGTGTTCTTGTCCGAATAGGAAACAAACTGAGCCGTATTGGCAGCGGTATTGTTTTTGTACGCTACGCCCCCGTCGACATACGTAGCACGGTCTTCACCAGCTTTATATGCCGCCCGATCCCGGATTTTATTCAGATACGGAATCGCAGCCGCATATTGACCCAACCGGCCCTGCGCTTCGGCAGCAATCAGGTACGTTTCGGCCAGACGAGCCAGAATACCATCCCGCTGTCCGAACTGCGAAGCAACGGCATTCCGGGAGCCATCCATAAACTTGGATAATGCTACGTATTGGCTGGTGTTGTAATTGCCATGACCGCCTAGCATATTCTCGGCCTGCCCGGCAAAATACCGAACAAACATCGAGGGGGCACGTAACGTAATGCTGGTGGCTGTGTAGCGCGTATCGCCGGGCGCATTCACGATGTACAAAACAGCTTCTTCGCCACCGGCAAATTTAGGTTTACCAACCAGACTCGGATTGGGCGCAGTGGCTGCCGTCCAGGTTGGCGCTGACGATGGTCGATTACTGAGATAACGGGTTTTAAAGCTTTTCCAGAAACGGGAATCGTTCACGCGGTCATACACATCAATCGAGTAATCGGTGGTACGTAATCGCTGGAATTCCCGGTCACCGGGAATATCCCGTTGCATACCGGGCAAGGTCTGGTAGATCGACGGATAGTAGAGGTGTACCTGGTTACCATAACGACCCTGAGTAGCCGTATTACCGGAAAACTGAGCCGAAAGGATGATTTCCTTGTTGGTTTCGTTCGGCCCGTCTATCGCGCTGAAATTCCACAAATCGCTAAAGTTGGTAGCTAGTGTATGCCCGCTGGTGTTAATGACTAGATCAGCGTATTTAACAGCATTTTGCAAATCAGCGGTTTTCGTGCTGCTGTTCCAGTCGCTGTAGATTTCACTCGCCCGGTAGAGATATACTTTGGCCAGGAAGTGAGCGGCCGCCCATTTGGTAAGCCGTCCGGGTTCGGTAACGCTCGCTGGCAGTAGCTCATAAGCCTGCGTAAAGTCCTTGACGATCTGATCATAAATTTTCTGCGCCGAGGCCCGGGTAAACTCCTCTTCAATGCTGGTGGAAGGAGCCAGTTTCAGGGGGACTCCTCCAAACTGACGTACCAGTTTAAAGTAATCGAACGCCCGCATGAAATACCCCTCACCTAATCGGGTATTGGCGGTTGTGCCACCACCGTAGTATTTCGGTACGTTCTCGATCATGATGTTGGCCGAGTTGATGTTCCCGTACATGTTATCCCAGACGGTCGCTACGTCGCCATTCTGAGAGTTCAGATTAGCATCGTAGGAGTTGAACATTTGCTCGGTACGGTCGCCCCCAACGGTAAATTCATCGGTTCCGTAGTTAGTAGTCGCATAGGCCCACTCGTAGTTAAAGTGAAAGCGCAGACTCTGGTACATCCCAATCGACAGACCATCTAAACCGCTGGGAGTCTGGAAGTTCTGCGTGGTCAGTAGGGTGATCTGGTTTTCTTCCAGAAATTCTTCTTTGCAGCTGGTTGATACGCTCACCAGAGCCGCAACCAGTGCTGCCGAATATATAGAACGAGTAATAGGTTTCATCGATGATTGGTTAAGAATTAGAAGCCGACGTTTACACCGAAGACAAGTCCCCGGTTGAAGTTGGAATTTCCCGTATCAGGGTCGAGCCAGCTTATTTTCGAGTAAATCAGTCCGGGATTCAATAGTTGAGCATACACCTTCGCTCGCGACAGGCCCACTCTTTGCACAATTTTCGTAGGGAGAATATAGCCTAACGTAACGTTGCGAATCTTGACGAACGAGCCATCCTGGTAATTCATTGCATTCCGGAAGGGATCACCTGCCGCACTGTTGTAATTGGGGGCAGGATACTCATTGGTTGGGTTGGTGGGCGTCCAGTAATCCACCAGGCGCTGGGTGTAGCGCCCCTGAAGACTTTCAGCACCAGACTGTACGAGGAAATTTAACCGCGAGAAGATAAACGCCGATAGTTCAAGTCCTTTGTAGGAGAACGTATTGGTAATACCGCCCGTCCAGGCTGGGCTGCTGCTGCCCCGAATGACCCGGTCGTTGTTGGCGTCAATTTTATAATCGCCATTCTGGTCAACCACTTTAATATCGCCGGGCCGGAAGGTTTGTCCGTTAGCCGCAAACTTCGCCATTTCCTCCAGATCCTGCGGGGTGTTTTGCCAGATACGGTCTTTCTGATAATCGTAGTAAACGCTCAGTCGCTGCCCAATAAACCAGAGGTTGTTGAGGTCGTCCACGGCGCCATTTGCCAGACTAACAATGCGATCTTTGTTGGTTCCGATGTTCAGGGTAGACGTCCAGCCAAACTGATTTGTTCGAATGTTTTCCGTATTTACGGTCAGCTCAATACCCCGGTTAGCTGTTTCGCCGATATTCGTCAGGGAAGTGGTATAGCCATTGATAGACAGGATGCTACGTAGCATCAGTAGATCGGTGGTACGTGATGTGTAAAAGTCTAGGGCACCGTTGATACGTCCTTTGAACAGATTAAAATCGATCCCTACGTTCCACTGCCGCGTGTGTTCCCATCCAAGTTGCGGGTTTGGCAGGGAGATAGGGGTAGCCAGCGACGCATCCGACGAAACATAGCCTGCCTGCACAGAACTGCCAAAGGTGTAATACAGAGTTTGCAGAACGCCCTGGGTTGTATACGGCGAAATCGCTGCGTTACCCGTTACACCGACTCCTACGCGCAGTTTCAGTTCATCGATCCAGGAGACGTTTTTAATAAAGTCCTCCTGATCTAAACGCCAGGCTCCCGATACCGAGGGAAAGAAATCCCACTTCTTGCCGGGAGCTAGCTGAGAGGCTCCATCCCAGCGGCCAAACGCGGTCAGAATATACTTGCTGCTGAAGCTATAATTTGCCCGGGCCATGTAGGAAACCAGCGACGATTGAATCAGGTTACTGCTGAAGCCGTCCAGCGCGCTCACCGAGTTCAATTGATACCACAACTGACTGTTATAGGGCAACTTAGTTGCCGTCATGGACGAGGTTTCCTGCCGGTACGACGTAGCATTCTGCAACAAAGTCAGGCCGATGCTGTGCTGACCAAACGTCTTGTCGAAGTAAATCAATTGGTCCAGCGACCAGGAGAAATTGTTGGTATTGTTTAGCTGGGCGTAGTTTGTTGAACCCGGCTCACCGCCCCCCCGGTTGATGGAGTTTTGATCCATCCAGCGACCATTGTTGTTGTAATAAAAATCGGGGCCAAAGTTCATCCGATAACGTAACCCATCCATAAACGTAACTTCGCCATAGAGGGAAGCCATGGCGCGGGTCACTTTGCGCAGATTGATATTATACTGATCTTCCCCAATCGGATTCAGAATCGTAATGTCGCCACCGGGCAGGTTGATACGTCTGCCGGTGCTATCGTACGGGACGGCAAACGGAAGCATGCCGTTGGCAGCTGCGTATAGGCTACCTGGACCCGTTGCATTGGTTGTGGAAAATCCGTAATTCTGCTTGCTGAACGTACCGTCAATCGTTCCACCCATTTTCAGCCACTTTACCGGATTGACGTCGACGCTCACTTTCGCACTGTAGCGGGTATAATCCTGCCCAAGCTGGGTTCCTTCATTGCGCAGATACCCAAACGAACCGTAGGCTTTAATTTTGTCGGTTCCTCCGCTGGCGCTGAGAATATGATCGTGCGTAATACCGGTTCGCTTTACCAGACTCCGCCAGTCGGTTGTTGGCACCAGATCGCCGTTCCAGGTACCGTTCGCCCAACCTTTATTTATGTTGGCCAGTGCATACGCATCACCCCCAAATATCCGTTGATCGTCTACCTGACTCGGAGCATCCGGGTATCCCGTACCGGCTGGCGTTGTGCGACCTGCTAACGTATTGAGGTAGTTAATTCGGCGGTACGCATTTCGCCGAAAATCAACGTATTGCGCCGAATTCATGAGCTGCATCCGGTCCTGAATCTGTTCGAACGTAGCGGTTCCTACGTATTCGAGGACCAAACGGCCGCTTTTTCCCCGTTTCGTCGTAACGACAATCACGCCATTGGCTCCCCGCGATCCGTAAATGGCCGTAGCCGAAGCATCCTTCAAAATGTCTATCGTTTCAATATCATTCGGGTTGATGAACTCGATACCTCCCGACGAAAGCGGTATACCATCCACTACGTAGAGCGGATTGTTGGTAGCGGTTAATGAGCGATTACCCCGGATTCGAATGCTTCCTATTTCACCGGGTCGCTCATTGGAGGTAATATCCACCCCAGCGGCTTTGCCCTGAATAGCCTGTAGCGCATTGGCGACGGGCCTGGAACGTATCTCATCAGCATTTACGCTTACCACAGCAGAGGTCACATCGGTACGTTTCACCGTGTTATAACCCACTACAACCACTTCATTCAAGATTTTCGTGTCGGGCAGTAGCTTAACATCCACCGAAGTTTGCGCGCCGAGAATCACTTCCTGCGAGGCAAATCCCACCAACGAAAACACCAGTGTGATAGCCTGTGATTCTGGTATCGTTAGTCGGTAACGGCCTTCAGCGTCGGTAGTCGTCCCTCGGTTTGTTCCTTTCAGCAGTACGTTCACACCCGGCAGTGGAGCCCGATTATCATCTTCAACTTTTCCGGTAATGGTACGATCCTGGTTCACTGACGTAGTAGCAACTACAATTCCCTCGGCAGATTGTACGGTTATACTATTGGTTTGACTACTCCCCGCTGGGTCGAGTTGTTTATTCAGGATGATGTTCTCTCCCGATACCGAAAACTGAATCTGAAACGGGCTTAGCAGCTTTTCCAACACTTCATTTAAGCGCTCATTATGCACCTTCAGACTCACTTTACGATTTCGAACCAGCGATGGAACGTAGGAGAAGCGGACTTTGGTTGATCTCTCCAACTTCTTTAAAACGACACTCAGATCGATCTGCTCAACCTCAATGGAGACAGGCCGATTCAATAGTTCCTGTGCGAAACCATCTCGCCCATAGGCTAAACTGCCCAGCAGAAAAATCAGCATCAACGGAATACTGGCTTTCATAATCAGCGCAATACGATTGCGTTTGGTACTACTTTTTTTCATAATTTACCGACGGTTTTTGGATTTTTAAAAACAAAAGCCCCCTGGCTCCTGCAAAAGGAGGTGTGTTCGCCAAAACATCAGGGGATTATTTAAGTCGCGGGGTAGAACTCATCATGAGGCCAATCATGATACGTTCACATGCCCGGCGGCTTTTTTGTGAAAGGCACTTGCGTTACGTCATTGGGATGGGTTTAAGGTTCCGTTTAGTTTAGGTCAGTAATTGCGGTACTTAATCATTCGCAGCCAGCACTGGTAATCACGATCTGCGCGTCCTCGACTTTGTAACTGGCGCCGATGGTCCTACAGATAATGTCTAATTTGGTATAGAAGGGTTCATCGGCCAAGGTTGACGTCAGGAAACAGTTCTTCATCTGGCTGGCATTATATACTATCGGTATCCCGTAGGTTTTCTCCAGTCGGGCAAATACATCGGCGATCGGCGTGTCCTCAAATTGAAGCGTAGCTGGCTGGCTGGCCGTGTTCAGGCTAATGGGCTGGCTGGCTATAGCTCGGGTCAATTGATTTTCCTCCGCCACAAACGTCGCCTGCTGATTCGGTGTCAACATCAACTTTTCTTCCTTTCCGGCTTTGGCCGCCTTATTCATGGAATAAACAGCCACTTTCCCCGATCTGACAATAACTGAAACCTGTTTGCCACTCGTCCGAATGATGAAGCTTGTTCCGACCACACGGGTAACCAGCCCATCAGCGTACACAAAAAACGGATGTTGGGGATCTTTGGTAACGTCAAAAAACGCTTCGCCACTCAGATAAACGTTGCGAACAGCTTCTTTGGCCATCTGACGGGAGTAACTTATTCGGGCGTTTTTTGCCAGTCTAATCTGACTTCCATCCGGTAAGGCTATGGATTGGGCTGTTTGCTTGGTATTGACAATTTCCGTTAAGGGCGTAGTGGATTCCTCGACCAGTGTCTCATATACATACGTGGATTGGCGCGATTGCCAGTTGAGAACAGCCCAACCCAGTCCTATCAGTAACGTAACGGCTGCCGCCACCTGCCACCAGGTGGAGAAACTGTTCAACCGACGTACTGGTATTTCATCGACTGTTGTTCTGGCTAATACGTTGCCAATGTGATACGTTAGTTCTGCATCTGGTAGGTTTGGCAAATGGGTGCCTTGCCGCTGATCTTCAATAAACGCTTTCGCTTGATTAACGACTTCCAGTTTCTCTGGATACGTAGCAATAAGTTCATTCCAGATCGTTCCCGTCGACGGACAGTCTGCTCGCACCCACGTCAGAAAATCATCGTCCAACAAAAGGTCTTCAACGGTGTAATCCTTATATTGCTTCATGGTTAAACACTATTCCTGGCGAAGTCTATAAGGAAGGGCAAAAAAGCAGCGGAGAATAATCAAAAATTACCCAAAATTTTTTATATTTTTTATAAAATACTGGTTATCAATACCTTACTAAACAAATCTTAATTGAGTAATGAATAAAAGAGTAGAAGGAATGGTTTCCAATGCAGTCGGAAGGCTCGAATAGCCTGAAATAACAAATTCGCAACGGCCGGACGGGAAATGTCCAGCAGCTCCGCAATTTGTTCGTTACTTAACTCCTCATAAAATTTAAGGTGGATAATCTCCTGCTGCCGCCTAGTTAAGTGAACAAGCGTTTTTTGGACCTGAGATTGCTGTTCCTGATGCGTTTCTTCGGATATGATACGGTTTTCGGAGTATGTATCCGCTACAGGTTCATCCCACTCATGGGGCATCTCTTCCCAGTTAAGAAATCGTTTCTTCTCTTTAAAGATTAAGTTTCTTAAGGCCGCAAAGAGATAAACTTTTAAGTTTCTCGCGTCATTCAAATAAATCCGACGTTCCCAGAGGTCAACAAATAGGTCCTGAACACAATCGTTTATTTGATCTCTGTCTTTTAAAAACTTGGTTCCATACTGAAATAAGGGCCTATAATAGACATTCAGGAGCGTCTCAAAGGCTTTGCGGTCACCTCCTCGAAATGCTTGCCAAAGAATTTTATCATCCTCACTCACGAACTCACTATTTGTCTATGTCTTAGGGAACATTACAAATATACGTGCTCAACTAAGTTAAAGAACAATTAATATAGTAATGTTTCAAATCCCGATTAGCTTTAGCAGTTTTTAATAACTAGTTATTACCCGTTGTAGATCGTTAAGTGGTTTAACTGTTTTACTAATTAATAAAACCATAATGTCATATTTTTAACAATAAATTTCAGCCTTCAATTATATGTACTGCTTCCATTTAAACAGACGCTGATTCCTGCTCAGCTGTCAACAAATACTACTACACTTTTACAGAAATGAGCATCACTTTTTCTTTCTTGTTTATTTAAATTTCCTCAAATCGATACCCTGTCGATTTGAGTCAATAAAACAGAAGACTATTCGCTTATTAACGGCTTCAGTCCAGCCGTTTGACAGTTGTTTTATGCTGAGTCGGTTTAAGGAGCGAAAAAATCAGGAGATTGCCGACGAACTCCATATTTCGCTTAAAACGGTGGAAGCGCATACAACCAAAGCGCTTGGCCTATTTTGCAAAAAAGCCATGAGTAAAGATCTTAAATCCTAGACCAGTCTCTTTCTGCATGTCAACCTTGATGATTATTTCTAAGGTAGCTATCGATTCGGCTTTTCTGGTAGCCAAGATTCACTACCCTCTTTACTTGCAAAGGCTGCTTTCACTGCTTGAGACAAACGAGCACACCGGTGTACCGTGAGTAATCTGCCAGGTAGCCTTAATCGGACTAATCCTAGTAGCTGACACAGTTTCACTCACTTGTTTTCTCCGTTAATTTTAACAGGCGATCAGCGTTTTTGTAGGCAATCTTTTCTACGTCTTCGGGCGGCAACTTAATTCCATCCAGGAATGCTCGTCCCTGCTCGTTGGTACTGTATGGATAATCGACAGAAAACAAAATCCGGTCAATGCCAAAGGTAGCAAGAGCAGCCATGAGCGGAGGTTGGGTAAAAATACCGCTTGTGGTGATAAATACCTGTTGCTGAAGCGTCTGGCTGATGGTTCGGGGCAGGTGCGTCATCTCTGAGGTAAAGATGGTATCGCAGCGAGCCATCATCACCGGCAGCGTTTCTCCCATATGACCGATGATAAGTTGCAGGTTCGGATACCGCTCAAAGGTGCCAGATAAAACGAGCCGTAATACGTGGATAGCCGTTTCTGCGTGCCAGCCAAAACCAGCCATGCCCAACTGGGTGGACAAGGCCGTTGGTAATCCTTCATAATAGGCTTGCCGGACCGCTGCGGGCGGAATGTTTGGATGCAGATATAGCGGTACACCTAACGTTTGGGCTCGTTCCAGCAGCGGAGTAAACCGGGGATGGTCCAGAAATTGATCCTGCGTCAATCCATTTATCATCGCTCCGCAGAAATGCAGGTCGGTCACGCTACGTTCGAGTTCGTCAGCCGCTGCTTCGGGGGCCGTCATGGGCAGGTGCGCAAATCCAGCAAACCGATTCGGATGGGCGGCTATCTTTTGGGCCAGCGCATCGTTATAGTCACGGGCTAAAGCGGGCCCTTCGGTAGGGTCTAACAGGTCAGCTCCGGCACCGGATACCGACAACACTTGCACGGTAATCCCCGATTCATCCATTTTTTCTAAACGCTCCTCACCAACTTCATCAAGTTGCCTGGACACTCGCTGCATGGGTGAGTTGGGGCTGGAAGGAGGAGGCCAGCCCCGCGCCGTTATGGCTTCCTGTGGAATCCGGCGGGTCAACTCAGAAAGGCTAACGTGTTCTTCAAGAGCTACTGTACGCATGGAAAATGGTTTATAAATTCTTTCAGTAGGATGTATATGTCGATTTCTGGATCACTGTGACGCGTTGTCAGGGATAACATGAACGATGGTTATTTTTTGGCGCTGTCGGGCAGGATCTTGTCAACCGTAATGGGTAGCTCGCGATGCCGTTTACCGGTAGCGTGGTAGATGGCGTTGGCAATCGCCGATACGCTGCCTACAATCCCCATTTCGCCAATGCCTTTCACCCCCGCCGGATTGACGTCTTCATCCTCTTCGGCAATAAAAATCGTGTCAAGCTCCCCAATATCGGCGTTAACTGGTACGTGGTATTCAGCCAGATTAGGATTCATAATACGCCCTGTGCGTGGATCACGCAGGGTATCTTCATGAAGTGCCATGCTCAAACCCCAGATCATCCCACCCAGCAACTGACTGCGCGCCGTTTTTTGGTTAACGATCTTCCCCGCCGATACCACCGACAGCATCCGCGTTATCCGAACCTCTCCCAAGGCTTCATCCACCCGCACTTCGGCGAAGATGGCCCCAAAGCCATACATGGAGTATTTGTCCTGTTCAGCGCCCGCTTTCGATTCCTGCATCTCTTCCAGAGGTTTTCCTCCGTTACGTTTCAGCAGACTGCTTAACGATTCGCTTTTGCGGGGGTCAGACTGGCGATATAACCTTCCCTTTTCAATCTTGATTTCGGATTCTGGCGTTGCATAAAGGGGCGATTTGGTATCGTTGAGCGCCATTTTTTTGGCTTTCGTCAGCACCTCTTTTGCTACCTGCACTACCGCAGAGCCCGTGGTTACCGTCGTCCGCGAGCCACCCGACCCTACGGCTTCCGGATACCGGGTGTCGCCCGCGGCCAGTGTAACCAAGTCGGGTGAGATGTCGAACACCTCGGCTACCAGCTGCGTCAGAATCGTGAACGTACCAGTTCCTAAATCCTGGGTGGCCGTCTCGACCCGCAGAGTTCCGTCCGCATTCAGTTGCACTTTCGCCGACGACTCCCCCCGATTAACCGGATAGACCGTGGTCGCCATGCCCATGCCGATTAGTTGATTTCCCTCCCGCATGGAACGGGGTTCAGCCTTTCGACTCGACCAGCCGAACGCTTCAGCTCCTTTCTGATAACACGCTCGCAATGACTTACTGGAAAACGGCAGATTCTTATGGGGGTCCGTTTCGGCGTAGTTTTTTAAACGTAGCGCCAGTGGATCCATCTTTAGCTGCGCGGCCATTTCGTCGATGGCGCATTCCAGCACATAAACGCCGGGCGCTTCACCGGGTGCTCGCATGGGCGAGGTCAGGCCAATATTGGCGGGAATAAATTTGTGGGTCGTTTCCTGATTGGGAACCGCGTAAAGCATACGACTGATAACTCCAGCCGGTTCGGCAAACTCGTCGAAATCGTCGGTCTGCGAGATGGTATGATGCGCCATCGCCGTAAACTGCCCATCAGCTTTAGCTCCCAGTGAAAAGCGTTGTACGGTAGCGGATCTTGACCCTACCATGCCGAACATATGCTCCCGTTTGAGCACCAGCCTGACCGGTCGCTGGATGAATTTAGCCGCTAGCGGTCCCAGCATATTCTGCGAAAAAATAGTCCCCTTACTGCCGAACCCGCCACCTATATATTGACAGACGACCCGCACGTTTTCTTTCGGAATACCGAATAATTCGGCCACTCGCTTTTGCGTAGACGAAACCGCCTGGGTGGCTGTGTACATAGTAAGTTTATCGCCTTCCCAATAAGAAATCAGTGCATGTGGTTCGAGCGCGTTGTGCGTTTGGGTTGGTGTTCGATAGGTTTCCTCCAATCGGGTCGTCGCTTCGCTCATACCCGCTTTCAGATCACCCCGCTCGGTATCGACCTGATCGTCCCCGCGAGGCAATCGTTTTGGTTTAACGGCCTTGTCTATATTTGCCGGTAGTTCAGGTTTAAGAGGCTCAGTGTCGTAGGTGACACGCACCCGGTCAGCGCCTTCGGTTGCAGCTTCGAAGGTTTCAGCCAGTACCATGGCGATGGGCTGGTTATTGTAATGAACCTGGTTATCCTGAAACACATGCAAAACCCGGTCACTGGCTTGTTCTGAATTCTTATTTTTATCGGCCCCACGTATTTTCGGTACGTTCTCGTGCGACATTACGCCCAGTACACCAGGAATTTTCAAGGCTGCACTCGTATCGATCTGCCGGACGCGGCCATGGGCAATCGTACTCATCACCAGTACGCCGTGGACCAGATTGGGGCGTTTAATGTCGGCTGAGTAGCGGGCTGCGCCGGTCACTTTCTCCTTCCCGTCAATTCGGTTGATCGGATCACCAATAAGTTTCTTTGCCATACCGTTGAAAGGCGATTAGACCAGAGTTTGCAACGTGCGAATGATGGTGTTTTCGGCCAGTTTAATCTTAAACGCATTGTGTTCGTACGGCTTAGCGTTCGCCAGCAGTTGCTGAGCGGCCTCCCGGAACGTAGTTTCCGCAGCGGGTTTGCCTACCAGCTGTTTTTCAACATCAGGTATTCGCCAGGGCTTGTGCGCTACGCCACCCAGTGCAATTCGAACGTCACGAATAGTACCATTTTCGACCGCCATTCGAGCGGCTACGGATACGAGCGCAAAGGCATACGAAGCCCGGTCCCGAACTTTCAGATAATGCGATTTGCCAGCCAGTTGCGGTGTAGGCAGATCAATCGCCACAATCAGTTCGTTTGGTTCCAGTACGTTATCGCGCTGAGGGGTATTACCCGGTAGGCGATGAAAGTCCAGTATTGGTACCGATCGATTGCCAGTTGGCCCCTGAATCTGCACAACGGCATCGAGCGCACTCAGCGCTACGTTCATATCGCTGGGGTTGGTGGCGATGCAACTCTCGGAGGTACCCAAAATCGCGTGAATCCGATTGATACCACCAATAGCGCCACAACCTTTGGGGCCGGCGTTAGCGTCAGGATTGCGCTTGTTGCAGGGTTGACTGGTATCGTAGAAATAGTAGCACCGAGTCCGCTGCATTAAGTTACCGCCCATCGTTGCCATGTTGCGAAGTTGAGGAGAGGCCCCGGCCAGCAGCGCCTGTGCCAGCAATGGAAATTGAGCGGTAACGAGTGTATGAGCCGCTACGTCGCTGTTGCGAGCCAGCGCGCCGATACGTAGCCCCGCAGCCGTTTTTTCGACTTTGTCCAGCGGTAAGCGACTGATATCAATGAGCGTATCGGGGTTTTCAACGCCGTACTTCATCAGATCAACCAGGTTCGTACCTCCAGCAATGAAGCGAATAGAGGGGGCCGGACTGATCAGTTTTACCGCATCGGCTGGCCCATTCGCCTGGATCAGATCAAAATTTTTCATGATCACTGCCCTCCTTTTTGAACCGATTCCACCGCTGCGACGATGCCGGCATAGGCTCCACAGCGACAAATATTACCACTCATCCATTCTTTAATTTCTTCTCTTGATTGAGCATGACCCTCCCGAATGATGGCGGCTGCCGACATGAGCTGACCGGGTGTGCAGAAGCCACATTGAAACCCATCGTGCTCCAGAAAAGCCGTTTGCAGCGGATGCAGCTGATCTTTTCCCGGCGCCAATCCTTCAATAGTCGTAATCTCTCGGTTTTGCTGCATGGCGGCCAGCAACAAACAGGCATTGGCTGTTCGTCCGTCAACATGCACAGTACAAGCCCCGCATTGACCGTGATCGCAGCCTTTTTTGGAACCCGTCAAATCGAGCCGTTCGCGCAATACGTCCAGCAACGTTTCGCGAGGCTCAATATCGAGTTTATACACCTTCCGATTGATTCGTAGCGTAATCGAGCGTTTACTCATTGTATTTGAAGGGCCCATCGCTGCGGGTTTTGAGTGGACTGGATCAATCAGCGGTGGCATGAGTAAGACACCCGCTACGGCCGATGATTGCTTTAAAAACCAGCGTCGGTTTGACCCATCTACCAAATAGGGATTCTGTTTAGCCATTGCCTTAAGCGGATATATGCAGATAACCCCTTGTTCATGCCAAAGTGTTTGACGGAGTTAGTGCTTTAGGGTTAATTGCCAGGGCTGAGTTAATGACGTAACGTTTGCAGAAGGATACTCCCCAAAAGCCCTTTAGAAAGTGAGCATGTGGTACGTCCTCCCCACGAATGATAGCCCATCTCCATTACGTCCGTTTAAAAACCTTCTTGAACGTAGTGGCCAGGGTTGACTTTTTCTTTTGGCCGACTTAACCTGATAAATGCCGTATGGTGCCAAAGGCTCAACTTGATCGCAAATGATTTTCACGATATCCAGAGCTAGCCCACGTAACTCAATGATGTAAGAAATGGCTAAGTTGCTTTATTCGTATCAACTGCTCTTATATAACTTAAGCACTTGTAAATCAGGGACTATTTTCAAAAAACAAATACGCTAACCTGTATTCCTTACTTACACTAAGCACCTATCTATTCACCTCTAAGAACTTTCTAAGATTAGCTTAAGTCCATTCTAAGATAGAAAGGCCTCTTTTGCCCTGATTATAACTTTATAAACGTTATGAAGAGGCACACGAAACTAATTAGATCGCTGTTTGCGACATCATTGATGACCCTTTCGGTCGTCGCATTTCAAGGCTGTAACACAGATTCGAATGAATCCCGAACGGAAGAAGCCGTTGAACAAACGGGTGATGCCATGAAAGCTGACGCCAAGGAAGCGACCGATGACGCGAAAGCTAATTTCCGTCAGGAACGTGATGAGGCCGTCGCTGACCTGGAACAACAACGTGACAAACTTGACCAGGAAATCAACGAGTTACAAACCAAGTTGGACCGAAAAAGCGATAAAGCCAAAGCATCTATGAAAAACCAATTAGCTAAATTAAAGACGGAGCGACAGGAACTGAACAACGACATCGACAAAGCAAAAAATGCGACGGAAGATGCCTGGCAGGACATTAAAGCGGGTTTTAAGAAAGCGGGTCGCACGATAGGCAATTCGTTTGAAGAAGCAGGCGACCGGCTGGACAAAACCGAACAGTAACGATAAGTTGTAGCTTGACGAACTAGACTCGTCGCAAAAAATTCCTTCTTCACTTTTTAGACAAAACGGAATGAATCATACAACCGAACTAAAATGCAATCTATCGGTAGCCGCTGAGACATTTCAGTTACCCGCAAAGGCTATTCAGGAAACGCAATGGGTGGAAGAGCCAGCGAATCCAACACAACAAAAGGGCGGGCTAATTCGAAAAGGAGAAATCGTTTGGTTTGCGCATGATCTGTTTGGCAGTGGTCCGGGTTGGCAACAAGCTCTCTTTAACGACCATCGGCTGGGCTATGTTAATCAGCATCATTTTGCGCCGGTCAACGAGAAGCCCAAAACTTAACGATAGTTTTCGTTGTTCGAAAACCAAGCGGTTACTCTTTACGGAGCCTGTGCTCTGCTTAATCTGCCGGTATTTCGACAAGAAATACCGGCAGGTACTCAACCTGATGAAAATTTTCTTGAATGATGGTCGACTCCTTATTTGGTGCCCCACCTATCCCTCTGGACCAGCTCTGGCGGGTAGATCAGGGGGCGCCTAATCTAATTTTATGGGCTGTTCCGGTTATGATTGTGCTAACGGCGGCCGAAATGATTATCTCCTACATGCAGGAGAAACCGTATTACGAAAAATGGGAAACAATCGGTTCAATTCTGGTCGGCCTGGGTTCGCTGGCGATTGGCGTTGCGATTAAACTTGCCCTGCTCTACGGCGTGGTATGGCTTTACAATCAGTTGCCCTGGCGGATGGCCCTGCACTGGTGGACGCTGCTTCCCTGCTACGTTATCTACGATTTTTTCAGTTACTGGGCGCATCGATTCTCACACGAGCAGCGCTTCTGGTGGGCAACGCACGTCGTACACCATTCGGGCGAGCATTACAACCTAAGTGTTTCGTTTCGACTGAGCTGGATACAGAATTTAAAGATTATCTTTTTTCTGCCCGTTGCCCTGGTCGGGTTTCATCCCATTATTTTCTTCGTGACCAATCAGATAGCGGTCCTATTCCAGTTCTGGGTGCATACCGAATACATCCGCCGGCTTCCTCGCTGGATCGAATACGTGTTTGCTACGCCATCTAACCACCGCGTCCACCATGGTTCGCAGGAGAAGTACATCGACAAAAATTACGGTGCTACGTTCATTTTCTGGGATCGGCTGTTTGGTACGTATCAGCCTGAAGAAGAGCCGCCTATCTATGGCATCACGACCAACATTGGCAATAAGGCAAATCCATTGCACATCAATTTTCATGAAGTAATGGACATTATTCACGATGTAAAAAAGGCAAAAGGATTTCGGCAAAAGTGGTTTTTCATCTTTGGTAGCCCCGTTGCGATAGATCAGCATAAAAAGCAGAGGATGAAACCGGAAGAAGTCGCTATTGACGAATAGATTAGCAATTTGCCGACAACCGATGCATCCGCTTATGGTTATAATAACTTTCTAAGTTCTGTTTAAGCTCATTCTAAGGGTAAGGGGCGAAATTTGGGTAAAACCAAATACTTAATACGTTATGTCGCCTACGCTTACTCAAGTAACACTGTCCCTGTTTGCCATTTCTCTGGCTACCATATCGGTTTCTCTTTTCCAGCTCTGGCGATTTGTTGCTACGTTACGTCAGCGGGTTAACGTCCGTGCGTTTCTTCTGTAATGACAGATAACTGGCGTTTAAACGAGTGCTACGTTGCCACGAGAATGGTTGCAGTGGACTATAAACAGGATGAGCCAATGAATAATCTAACTATAAACCGAATACTAGTTCCAGTCGATCTGGATCATACATCACCGGACATTATAAATCTGGTTATTGCGATGAGTCAGCGACACAAAGCTGAAATCAGGCTATTGTATGTGATTAACCCTGAACACTATACCTTCGCTACTGACGATAGTCTGATGGTGTCGATGCCTCATGATGAGGTGCTAAAAACCGAAACCCAGCGATTGCAGCAATGGGCTGATGAAACGCTAAGCGATCAGTCAATTCCTTTTTCAGTCGAATGCAGGATTGGGCCAATTACAGACCGAATTACGGAAGCCGCCACCGATTTTGGGGCCGATTTGATTGTAATGGGTACACATGGCTCCACTGGTTTGCTTCAGTACGTAATGGGATCCGAAGCTTATCACGTTGTCAATCAGGCGCTGTGCCCAGTACTGACGGTGCCTGAACAGGCCAATGTGCGCGATTTCAAAGAAATCCTTTTCCCGATCCGACCAGTGCCGGAAGCCATCGCCAAATACGAGTTCAGCCGGACGATTGCTCAAAAGAATAATGCCCATTTGACCGTGCTGGGTTTAACCGAAGAACTGGATTCGGATGCTGGTAAAGCCATTAATGTCAACATGGCCTTACTCAACAAAAGCATTTCAGAGGATGCCATTGAGGCTGATTCACTACTGTCGCAAACCAGTTCTGCGGTGAATACCGTTCTGCAACAAGCCGATGAGCAGAACGCGGATTTGATCATTATCACGGCGGATCGGGCTAGCAATATTCGGCATTTATTTGTGGGGCCTTTCTTTAAACAGATGATCAGCCAGGCCAAGCGTCCGGTGTTGTGTATCAAGCCAGAAACGCCCGTCCATAGTCAGCCCGCCAGAGGAGAAGCCATACCGCTGTTTCCAATTTTAAGCGAATCTGGCTCCTCGTTGGCCGTAGGCTAGGCCACGTGAACGTAGTATCTGCTTATTTTTCTTTGAGCAAAGTGAGCAACACTCCGTTGGTCCAGCCGAAACCGTCCTGATTCGGATATTCACCGCCTTTGGCTGCTGCCGTATTTACTACGTCGTATTTTTCGACCAGCTTGCCCGATGCTTTGTAAACCCGCAAATTTTCGGCTACCCAACTTTTTTTTATTTTGGCTGCTAAAGGCTGTTGGCGATAATTGCGCAGTCCCTGAATGGCTATCCATTGCAGGGGAGCCCAGCCGTTGGGCGCATCCCATTGTTCGCCGGTACGGATCAACGTAGTGGCCAATCCACCTGATTTCAGAAACGATTGTTCCAGTTTGCGGGCCACCGCAACGGCCTGAGCCGACGTAGCGATTTTCACAAATAGCGGATAGACACCAGCCAAGGAATAGACCGAAGACGGTTTCTGAGCCACGAAATCATAGTCAAAAAAGAAACCGTTTTTCGGGTTCCAGCAGTAGCGCTGAATGGCGCTACGTCGCTGCTGAGCCAGTTGATCGTATTCTTTCGATAAAGCCACATTTCCCTTCAATCGATACGCATCGGCTAATGTTTGTTCCAGATTCACCAGCAGCGCGTTCAAATCGACCGGGATAAAATCCGTAGTGTGAATGGTACGTAGACGCTTGCCATCCTTCAGCCACCGGCTGCTAAAATCCCAACCCGATTCAGCCGCAGCCCGCAAATGACGATACACAACCTGCGGATTTTTGGCGGATCGGGCCAGCTGAACATCTTCCCGATACGACTCCGGACGTGGAGTCTGATTATCATCAAAATACCGATTCAGATACACGCCCTCGGCCAATCGTACTACGCGTCGAAAGGCGGGCTGCTGGGCGGTCAACTGAGCTTTACCGGCCATCCAGAAATCATATTCGCGCTGCAGTTCCGGCAAATACGTAAGCAAAATCCGTCGCCCCTGCGTTTCACTTAGCAGATTCACCATAAACGAAAAAAATGGCGGCTGCGACCGACCCAGAAAATACGTTCGGTTGCCATTCGGTACGTAGCCAAACGTTCGGATCAGGTACGCGAAATTATCGACCATGTTTCTGATTAGTGTCGTTTGGCCAGATGTCCGTAGGCCCAGCATGGTGAAATAACTATCCCAATAATAAATCTCACCGAAGCGGCCACCTGGCACTACGTATGGTTTGGGGAGCGCAATCAGCGAACCCATCAGCTCACCCGATTTCGGTTGGGACGTAGCGGGCCGAGTCAGTACGGACCACAAATCGGTGATGTGCTGCTCGACCGATTGCCCGGCTTTACTGGTATAGCCGGAGGCTGGTCTGACGGGTAACGAAAAATGCTGACCAACAAAGTTTTTCAGATTGAAACCAGACTGTTGCTTAGCCTGGTCATAGTTCGCCAGAATTGTGGCTGGTGGAAATTTAGGCGTGCAGTCGGCGAATGTTTTCGAATCCGGAAAAACTGATTTCAACTGGACGGCTTCGAACAAAGCCCCAAACTGCTCATCGGGACTAAGCCGTGTCTGCTGAATTGCCTGTGTTTGTAAACCCTGTCCCAGATGCTCAGCCGGGTTAATAACGAAGAAGAAACTAGCGATGAATGTGTATTGAATGAATCGATTCATGGGTAATTAATTACAAAATCCATATGGGTTACCAACCCAGCGAAGCTGCTTATTGTCGATAAATGGTGTTGTCCTAGCGGAACGTTTGTTCCATCGTATTTCGTGTCTGATAAACTCTCCGTAATGACAGTTTCAGACAGCCGATAATCCAGACATAGATAACTCGCACGTAATCAATTTGGGTTACGAGATCACACACGTTTGCCCACCGCATCTGATCCAAAGCATATCTTTAACGCTCTGATTCAGATGCGGTAGGCAAACGTGAAAATGCCTGACTAACGTAGTGTGCTACGTCGAAAAATGGGGTGATTAAATATCGGCTATCGTACCCAGCACCGCATCACTTTCCTGTAATACGTTTTCTTTAGTTGCCAGCCCCGACGTAGCAAGAATCGATTGAATGATCCGCAACGGAATACGTACCCAATCGGGACGACTTTCGAGTTCACGGGTCAAATCGGCGATGGATTTTTCGAGCAGATACGTTTCCAACATCATTTGCAGATCGGCGGACTGTTTGGGGAGAAATGAACTGCCCTGAACCGTTTCCAGATACGCTTCCATAAAGAAATTAGTCATGCTTTTCGCCCAGAATTCCGCGTATGGAAGCAGCGTGACTGTATCGTCGGCCAGCACCTGATTATTCAGCAGAAAACCCTCGTAGGATACGTAGTAAAACGAACGAATCATGGACGCTACGTCGCGCAGGGGCGACCGCTTTAGTCGGCGTTCGCTGTAGCTGCGACTGGGATCACCGCCGAAATCCTGAATGGCCATGTCTTTGCCGGTCAATAGAATTTTCTCTAGTTGTAAATCGCCGTGAATTCGAATTTTCGTGGTATCGAGCTTTTTCGCATAAATCCGTTTCAGCAGATTTAAAACGTCCTCTTTTTGCCCAAGTATCTGTTGCACATCCTGTCGAATATCGTCGGGAAGGCGTTGCAGATTCTTTTTCTGGGTCTGGTAACTTTCCCGAACCAGCGACTGCAAACCCGCAAACAGGGAGCGTTGATAATGCAGCGAAAAATCTTCGGGCGCAAACTGCGGATCGCCAGGATTAGACGCCAGCGCCTGGTGCATTTGCCCGATACGTTCGCCCAGCAATCGGGCCTGCTGAGCCGCCCGATGACCAATTAATTCCTGGGTTTCGAACGGCAACGTACTGAAAGCAACCGGCTGGCTGAACGTACCCATTGGAGCCGCCAGCGCAGCCGAGAGTTGCGTCTGATTGCGCGCCAGAATCCGTTCAATAAAGTTGTTGATCCGTTCCAGGACGTAGCGTTTTCCGTCGCCATGCTGGGCATTCATTTCCTGCATAACGCCCAACGTAATGGGTTCGCCCGCCGAAAACATGTCGATGGAGCCTGTAAACGTCGGTACGTTCGTAAACCCGGCCTGTTCAGATAGAAACCGCGTCATTTCTGTATCCGGATTGGCCAACAGATCCACCTTTCTATACATTTTCAACAGATAACAGTGGTCATAAGCAATGGATACGTAGTCGGAGCCCGCCGAAAGCAGTTTGGGTTTGATCGTATCATGCTGCTGAAAATAATTCTCCAGCGCTGGTTTACTCTGGAATACGAGATTACCGCCATTGGGTCTGCCCTGCTGAGCAACTTTCTGAAACAGTGCCTGTTGCACGTCGGGTAAATACAATCCATCGCACAGAACGCCCGATTCATGCCCTAATTCAAGCGTAGCCAGTACCGCCTGCGGACAACTGTGCGTCAGCTTAGCCGTCTGCGACTCGTTGGCAAAAGCGACGATCAACTGGAAAATTTCGGGTAGTCCCCGTTCATACGAAACTTCGAGCAGCAGAACATACGCCGAACCGACGGGCAGCATCAACGGAGCATGGTTAAAAATAGTGACACTCCGCATGGTTTGCTGTTTCTCGCGAAACCAGTCAGATCGGATCAGATAATCGGGTAATACGTTCGTTTCCAGCCGTTCGCGGGCGCCATGACTCAAAATCTGCCCCCAAAGGGCAACGCGCAGATCGGGCAACTGAAACGGAGTTTGCACATCGGTATGCGCCTTCTCCAGCACGAACCACTGATAATCATGCGGAGCCAATGTGAAGAAATACGTCTCCTTTTCGGAAACAGCGGGAAACGAATTTCGACTGAATACATCGACCGGTACGTAACCACCGAATCCATCTAATTCGATTTCAGTAGGTTGCGAATACTTCGACAAATTGATGATAATCAGCAGCGTTTCGCCTTCGTAAGTACGCGTGAAAGCCAGCACTTTTGGATTTTCTACGGGTAGAAATGTCAATTCGCCCCGCCCAAACGCTTTGTATTTCTTGCGAAGCGTGATCATCCGCTTCATGAACCAGAACAGCGAGGACGTATTGGTGCGCTGCGTTTCCACGTTGACCGATTCGTAATGGTACTCGGGATCAAGAATAGTGGGCAGATAAAGCTTATGCGGGTTCGCCGAAGAGAAACCGGCATTCCGATCCGGCGACCATTGCATGGGGGTTCGGACGCCGTCACGGTCGCCCAGATACACGTTGTCGCCCATACCGATTTCATCCCCGTAATAAATCACCGGCGTACCACGTAGCGAAAACAACAGGCTGTTCATCAGTTCGATTTTCTTGCGGTTGTTACCCAAAAGGGGCGCCAGCCGGTGGCGAATACCGAGGTTGATACGTGACCGGGGATCTCTGACGTACGTTTTATACATATAATCCCGCTCTTCGTCGGTCACCATTTCCAGCGTTAATTCATCGTGGTTACGCAGGAAAATAGCCCACTGGCAATTATCTGGAATGGCGGGAGTTTGATCAAAAATATCGGTAACCGGATAGCGATCTTCCATTTGCAGCGCCATAAACAAACGGGGCATCACCGGAAAATGGTAATTCATGTGGCATTCGTCGCCCTCGCCAAAGTAAGACGCCGAATCTTCGGGCCACATATTTGCTTCGGCCAGAAATGCAACACCCGGAAAATGCTCATCAATGTGCTGACGCAGTTTCTTCAGAAAGGCGTGCGTTTCGGGCAGATTTTCGCCGTTGGTGCCTTCCCGTTCAAACAGATAAGGCACTGCATCTAACCGAAAACCATCCACGCCCAATCCGCACCAGAAATCGATTATCTTAAAAATCTCGTCCTGAACCAGTGGATTATCATAATTCAGATCGGGCTGGTGATGGAAAAAACGATGCCAGTAATACTGCTGCGCTACGTGGTCCCAGGTCCAGTTGGAGTTCTCAAAATCCTGAAAAATAATTCGCACATCGCTGTACTGCGTTGGATCATCCGTCCAGACGTAGTAATCCCGTTCGGGCGAACCTTTGAGCGCTTTTCGGGCCCGTTGAAACCAGGGGTGCTGATCCGATGTGTGGTTGATAACCAGCTCGGTAATCACTTTCAGATTCCGCTGATGCGCTTCGTGAAGCAAGGTTTTAAACTGCTCAATGGTGCCATACGACGGATTGATGGTGTAATAATCGGCGATGTCGTAGCCATCATCACGCAGGGGCGACGGATAGAACGGCAATAACCAGATGGCCGTTACACCCAACTCCTGAAGGTAATCCAGCTTGGTGAGAAGCCCCTGAAAATCACCGATTCCATCGCCATTACCATCGCAGAAGGCTTTGATATGCAGTTCATAAATAATGGCATCCTTATACCAATGAAGATTCGGGTCTGCCTCTATAGTTGATTTTGTCATGATCGCTTCGAGTAAAATGATTACTTACCAATCTGTTCGTGGTGTCGCAACCAGGTCGGTCTTTTAGCAACTTCCGTCTCCAAGCTAAAAATCAGCTTATAATCCCATTAGAAATTACTTAGAAAATAGCAATTCTCCTGATAATCAATCTAATCGCTGACTTCTAAGCAGTTTCTAAAAATTGCTTAAGCTCCCTCTAATACCTGATTACTTCTTTTGTTTAAGGTGCTTAGCGCACTTAGCGGTATTGTAATCCGACTATCGTTATTCTTTACAAACTACCGACTAAAAGCCAATTGCGTACTTAATCCACGATACACTAACGTAACAAGGTCATGTCTAAAAGTTCTTTTTTATATTACACACCGTTTTTTCCACCGGGCCCTGTTTCAGAGCAAACCCGAAACCACGACAAAAACTGTTTCGCGAAGAACCTGAAAAGCCGGACTGGCTTAGGATGTTGATGACAGCCCTGTTTTTGCTGACGTTGTTTCTTCTCTGGATCGTTGATGTTCCCGGCTTATTGGTACGTTCATGAATACAGTATTGATAGACAACGCAAGACACCGGCTATTCAACCAGCAGTTTTATTTTTCTGCTCTTCGTACGGCTTTGCAACCAGCGTTCAATCCGACGCTTTTCGCTAGCTGTATGCCGACGAGAAAATTTGGCGTAAACCAGCATAACGGTATCGGGCTTATTGCTGCTGGCGTTCATAACCAATGAGCGGGCAGCGGTAAACGTTTGTACGTCGGGCATCAGCGTTTTGAGTTCGTTTCGCAAGTCAGCAACGGACAGCCGCGAAGTTTGGGTTAGGTCAATATAGCGTCGTAAAGAGTCGATGGTATGATCTTTTCGGGCAATCGTTGCCTGGCTATATTGTATGACCTGATCGGCCAATGTCGTCTTCAGGGCATCCACGTCGATTTCCGTATCTTTAAAATTACCCTGTTTGACGATGAGGTTGGCGTTGTCCAATCCATAAGCGGGCATTTTGGTACGTAACAGATTGATCGAATCGTTAGGTAAAGGTTCACCCACCAGCGAGAGTTCTAGTGTACTCTGCTTCCGATTGAACCGGGCGGTGTAATTGATGACCTGTCGGTACTGAAAATTACATTCAGCCGTGACAAAGCGTTTGGCTGCCTGTTCAAAAATCGTTTTGCGAACAATCTGATAACCCAGGTAGCTACTGGGCACGACTACGATGAGCACGGCGACCCAAATGGTAGTACGCACCCGCCGTTCCACCTCGGGTGAAGGGTATTCTTTCTGGTGAAAATTTAGAAACCGGACAATCAGTACAGTGGCTAGGCTAATGCATACACTGTTGATCAGAAACAGGTAAAACGCACCGGCAAAATAATACAGATTACCCGTTGAGAGGCCGTAACCAGCGGTGCAAAGTGGGGGCATGAGCGCTGTAGCAATGGCAACACCCGGAATAACATTGGTCACTTTTTCCCGGCGCGACCCGGCGACTATACCCGCCAGCCCGCCAAAAAAAGCGATGAACGCATCCCAGACGGTGGGCGAGGTACGGGCCAGAAGCTCAGACTGTGCCTGGTGTAAAGGGCTAATGAAAAAGTAGAGCGTTGAGGTCAACAGACTAATAAATACGGCAATGCTCAAATTTTTCAACGCCCGCTGAATCAACGTCAGGTCATTGATGCCAATACCCAGGCCGATTCCCATGATTGGCCCCATTAACGGAGAAATGAGCATGGCACCGATAATGACGGCGGTAGAATTGACATTAAGCCCAATGGAGGCAATAAAAATAGCGAAGATGAGCGTCCACAAGTTAACACCCCGAAACTCAATGCCCCGGCTAATCGACTGAATGATACCTGCTTCATCGGCCTTATCTTCATCCAGACTGAAACGCTCGCGAATCATCTGGCTGAACCGAGTGAGCGGATCCGTGCGATTCGTTCGTGGGATTTTAGGATTATTGGCAAGCATAGTTGAAGCAGGTTAATGGGATTACTAGTATAAAAACGAGTGGTTTAATGAAAAGTTAATGTATTCTTGTTCAATTCATCCAATACAACATGAGCCTATTTACCTTGATTACCCTTTTGATTGTCATCGCAGCCTTATTTGCCTATCTGAATACGCGCTGGCTAAAACTGCCTGATGCCATTGGAATTATGGTGTTATCCCTGGGGTTTTCGGCGATGTTAATTAGCGTAAACGCTATTCAACCTTCCTGGTTTGTACTGGTGCGACAGGCTGCCAGGGAAATTGATTTCGGACGTGTGCTATTCGACGTCATGCTGAGTTTTCTACTGTTTGCTGGTGCTTTTCACACAGATGCCGCCCAATTACGGGTCGAACGCAAGTCGGTGATGTTGTTCGCGTTAGTCGGCGTATTGCTGAGTACGGCACTGGTTGGAACGGGCTTATATGTTATAGCAGGTTGGTTAGGGTTTAGCTTATCCCTACCGGTTTGCCTGCTCTTTGGCGCCTTGATCTCCCCCACTGATCCGATTGCTGTACTGGGCATTCTGGCCAAATTCAAACTCCCTGAAAGCGTCAAACTCAATATTGTCGGAGAATCTTTGTTTAACGACGGGGTTGGCGTAGTGGTTTTTGCGTCGATTTACCGAATTGTAGTGAATGGAACAGAAAGCATTAGTGTGGGTGAAATCGGATTGTTATTTCTGGAAGAAGCTGGTGGAGGAATCTTATTTGGTTTAGCGCTGGGTTACGGCATGTATTGGCTTCTGCGTTCGATTAACCACTACCAAACCGAGGTTATTATCACCATTGCGGGGGTTATGGGTGGTTATTTGCTGGCGCAGAAACTGCATATTTCCGGACCACTGGCCATGGTTGTAGCTGGTTTATTTGTCGGTGATCGCGCCCGGGGTGAAGCCATGAGCCATCAGACCGAAGAGTATGTTGATAAATTCTGGGAGTTGATTGACAGCATCCTCAACGCACTTTTATTTGTGTTAATTGGCCTTGAACTACTCACTCTGGATTTTCAGTCGAGCTATTGGCTGATCTGTGCAGTAACGGTTCTCGTGGTACTCTTGGCCCGGTTTATATCAATCTGGTTACCATTCCGATTGGCTCAGCGCTGGCTCGGACTGGATGATAAAGCACCGATCATGCTTACCTGGGGCGGTTTGCGTGGAGGGCTGTCAATCGCCATGGCGCTGTCTATACCCGATGCATTACCCCATAAAGATTTGCTGGTCACCATCACCTACAGCGTCGTTTTATTCTCTGTCATCGGGCAAGGGTTGACCATGGAGCGACTCATCCGACGGTTGTACCCAACAGAGTCGTAATCATGCAAAGCATTAGCTCTCTAAATATGAGGGCTAGCTTATAATAAATGGACCAACTCAGCCGTAATCTGACAGTCAGCCATTACTGACTTCGCAAAGGGCAAATTTCCTTTGGGCGCCATTAGGTATAGTTGTCCTCCTCGACTGGCGGCCAATTGTCCTAATAATTTCAGCTTAGACATCAACGGATCAATGTCGTCCGTTTTCATAATTACCTCAAAGTATGACTTTTGATCAAACTGTTTTCCGGTTACGTCGGGCGTAAACGATTCACCATCTTGTTGTCGATCATACGTAATCGGTTTATCATACCCATCGGTATTGGCTTTTATCTCGACAAAACCGTGAGTTCTGGCCCAGTCGGCTACTCGTTGGATATAGGCTTGTTTGTTCATAATCAGAGTGATCTAGCGTTTTAAACAAGGCTGCCCAGTTTAGAGAAGATTCGGTTGAGCGACCGTATTATATTAAAATAGCTTTTGAAGCTTGTAACTTGTGATCGACTATTTTACAGAGCTGTCAGATCTACATTAGCCTGGTCAAATTGCCAGGAATGCTGACTAACCGCTGGCTCTATTGGCGATTCAGGTCGTATCGCCAGTACAGGTATGAGGGCATTATGAATGATCTGCTGGGTGAAGGGACCGATAAAAAAGTTATCACTTGTTGTAGCCAGCCGGGCAGTAATAATTAACAAATCGGATTGTAATTCAGCGGCTTTTTCCAGGACTGTGTCAGCCATCGATTCGGTTGGTATATAGATAGTTTGACTTTTAATACCATCTTGTGTAAGCTTCTGGCCCAGTTCGGAAACAGCTTCCTGCACCTGATCCATACTAATGAACTCGTCCGGAATAGTTAGTGCTAATACCGTCAGGTCTGTACCGATGTTCCGAATAATCTTTCGCGCAAAATCATATTTTTTGCTGCATACGGTATGGGCCTTATCGGAAAAAGAACATGGCCAAACGTAGTACGTTTATGGTTATCTGGTACGGTCAGTACGGGACAAGGGGCTGTTTTGATTACCTGATAGGCTTCGTTATTGGTTTGAAAGGCCTGTAGAGATGATCCAATATGCGTACCCATCACAATCAATGCTGGATTAAGCATACGAGCTGCATTGATTATTTCCTCATGTACAAGCCCCACCCGAAGGCTAGCCGAGCAAAAAACATGCTGCTCCTGAGCTATTATCGTGGCCAGCATCTGAATCATACTGTCTCCTTCCCGGATCAGATGATTTGTCGGCAAAACAGTTGATGGCTGGTTAACAGATTTAACGCCAACTTCGTCATAAGGCAATATATAAAGTAGGTGAAGACCCGTTTGCTGCTGCCGACAGAACTGAATGGCAACGTCCAGTGCATTTAGCGATGTTTCCGTAAAATCGATAGAAACCAGTATTTTTTCTGATGGCAGACTATTCATAAGCTTGCTTTTCGGCCTTTTTCAACGTAGTGAAGGCAACGAAATGAAAATTGTTAAACTCTTCTTAAGAAAAGTTTAACAGGGCCTTAGAATTTGCTTAGAATAGAACTAGATCCCCACAAATTCGTGGATACTGGGTGGCTGGCCGTAAAGCACCGTGTAGAATAAAATAACCATTTTTAGAATTCAGGGTTAAAAGGGTTTGAGCGTTAACGCGCGCTAATTACATTTTCTCAACGTTCAGGTATGAAATTCAGCTATCGACTTATTTGGGGACTTTTTTGCCTAGGATTGATAATTCTTGCGCCCCCTGTAGTTGCTCAGACAAACAATTCGGGCAGTTCCTCCTTAAAAGCTAGTGGTGTAAAAACAGGAACGAGCCTGGGACTCAGCGCGGCAAAATCAGCTGATCATACTACGTTACTTCAGTTGCTGAAGGCGTCGGGTCTACTTAACCGAGCGTACGACAAGGGGCCATATACTGTATTTGCCCCTACTAATGCGGCATTTTCCGGACTCCCGGATGGTGATCTTAATGAACTACTGCTGCCTTCGAGTAAAAAGCGGCTTATTCAGTTTCTGGCTTATCACGTAGTAAAAGGACGACTCACGTCCGACCAGTTAAAAGATGGCCAGAGCCTGACCAATTTGACGGGGCAAATCCTTATCGTGCACAAACAGGGGAATGACATCACGATCAAAGACGGCCGGGGTACCGTAGCCGATGTCATTCAGGCGGACATTCGCGCCACAAATGGCGTCGTTTATTCTATCAATAAGGTATTACAGCAGGTTGTCAATAAAGGGCCAATCGTCCGCTAACCAGCAACATCCTATCCGTCTTCGCCAGCACTGGCAGCAGCTACGTGAATCGCGCTGGTTTGTACCGGGTCTGTTGGTACTCATATGATTTGGGTTTGTATACGCTTTGGTGGCGTTTCATGCAGGCACGAGCTGGCAAGTCGACAAATAATTTCCGTTGCGGTTTGGCACGGGGGCATATGGTGCCCGAGGGAGGCTGGTCGCCATGGCGAGTTCCAGGCTTATAGTTGCTGCGTTGACCTTTTCACTAACGTTATCGACTCTCCGCGACAAATCTAGCCAGTTGATTTATCGCGGAGAGTTTTAATTATGAGCAGCTTATACTATCGTGTCATTATCATCACACGATGGCATGGGTACGAAATACTATTGACCGATGCTGTGTTCCGGTATATTCAACCCGACTCAGTCTATTTCTTTTCCAATAATTGTTTAAGCATTGCCTCAAGCTGAGAGACTTTGGTATTTAACTCAGTATTGTCTGCCTGTAATTTCGTAATCGCTTGCTGCTGGTTCTCAGCTTTCTTCTCCTGTTGAATACTGTACAAGGTCAACTCTTCAATCTTCTCCAGCAACGTAGCATCCATCTTTGCTACGTCGATACCCTGATTCACTACCTCTTCGGCCGAGGGCACTCCCGGCAGGTGCTTGTTTATTTTAACGTACTGCTCCACTTCCGACAGACCTTTCAAGTGATACGTATCGGCAAACACGTAGTCGCTCCACTCACTGGTGTTCTTGACGGCCACCTTCACTTTCTCGGTCAGAATTCCCTCCTCCACAAACAGCTTGTAACCGACCGGAGTACGCGCTACGTTGCTGCCGATAATCACCGCATCATTCTGAGTGCTTTGCAGATACCCCCCGTTACGTTGCCATAGCGATTCACTTACGCCTTCGCGAGCGGAGCCATTCGAACTAGCCAGCACAACATCGCCACTGCCATTGACGGTCAGAAACTTGGTAGCGTTGGTCACCGAGGCCGGAGAGCCACTGGTTAGCTTGGTGAAGCGCAACCCCGACTGGTTAGCGCTGGCGTTGGTAATCTCTAAGGTGGCGTTAGGAGCCGAGTTACCAATGCCCACTTTGGCGCCCAGCGCCCCTATAATCACCGAATTGCTCTGGGTGACCACGGCATTGACGCCGATGGCGGTGGCATTGTCCACATTAACGCCCCCGGTACGGGTCTGAAAGCCAATGAAGGTGTTGTTGCTGCCCAACCCGTTGCCAGCGAAGTTAGCACCCCGGCCGATGTAGGTGTTGTTCTGACCGGTGGCGTTGGCATAGCCCGAACCATCGCCGATGAAGGTATTGCCCAGTCCCGAGGTGTTATTCTGGCCCGAGCCATTGCCGATAAATAGATTATACGAGCCATTGTTGCTGGCTCCCGCGTAAGAACCCATAAACAGGTTGCTGGCTCCGGTGGTGTTGGTTAGGCCAGCCTGTTGACCCAGAAACACATTATAGTCGCCGGTTGTGTTGTTCTGACCCGCCTGATAGCCCACAAAGGTATTGTTGCCACCCGTCAAAGAAGCCGCCCTTCCTGCCTGTGCACCAATGATGGTGTTGTTGTCGGCCTGCACACCATAACCAGCCCCGTAACCAATTAACACGTTCGATGATCCAGTATGGTTATATCCCGCTCTGGAGCCCATGACGGTATTGCCTATACCCGTTGTATTAGTCATACCAGCCTGATTTCCTAAGTAACAATTATTATGTCCCATTGAATTACTGCTACCAGCCTGCGCGCCCAGAAATAGATTGTTATAGCCATACGTGTTGGCGGTACCGCTGAAAGCGCCCACAAATACATTACTTCCACCATCAGATTGATAACCTGCTTTTGCCCCTAAATAGACATTGTTGAAACCGCTCTGATTGCTGTAGCCGGCTTGATAGCCGATGAAATTATTATACTGGCCATTCGCATTATTGACCCCTGCCTGATAGCCAATTATGCTGTTACCAAGACCACCCATGGTTGTATTACCGGCCGAAGGGCCAATTAAAGTGTTGTACATACCCGGCGTGGTCGAATTTGCCGTAGTAGCCGTGTAATTGGTCGGCTGGGCGCGAAGCGCGAAGGCGCTAAACAGTAAAGCCAATAGTGTAAAGCTATTTTTCATCTTAGTAAATGAGAGAAAAGAGATTAATTCGTGATGTCTGAACGGCTATCTGCTGTCCGATTTACACGACTAAGATGAGTTGCTGAACCGCCGTTTTTAAAGATGAATGGGGTTGAAATGAAAAGTTAGGTGTTTAAGTTGATGGGATGTATGGATGAGCTGAAGGCTCTACCTTAATTAAAATCAGACTCTTAGTTTTCACTGACCATCCTGGCGAAGGCTGTAGCTAGCAGGATGAGAAAGTACCAGACCGACCCTGGGAGACGTCGGTCTGGGAGGGAATTTACAAGGATACTTAACTGGCTATTTCTTTGCCAAAAGCTGTTTTATTAACGTTTTCAATTCATCAATCTCTGCCTGTTGTCGATCTGACTTTTTCTCCTGTTGAATACTGTACAGGGTCAACTCTTCAATCTTCTCCAACAACGTAGCATCCATCTTTGCTACGTCAATACCCTGATTCACTACGTCCCTAGCCGAAGGAACGCCGGGTAAGTGCTTGTGGAGGCTAACGTAGTGCGCTACGTCGGCTAAAGGCTTCAGTCGATACGTATCAGCAAAGACGTAATCACTCCAATCACTGGCATTCTTAACCGCTACTTTCACTTTCTCGGTCAGAATTCCCTCCTCCACAAATAGCTTGTAGCCGGCTGGGGTGCGTGCTACGTTACTACCGATGATAACGGCATTATTCTGGGTACTCTGCAAAAATGAGCCGTTACGTTGCCACAGCGATTCACTTACGCCTTCGCGAGCAGACCCGTTTATACTGGCCATTACTACGTCGCCCTGCTCATTGACACTGAGAAACTTAGTCTGATTAAGGAACGTAGCGGGTGATAAATTAGTCAGGTTAGTAAACCGCAGCCCCGATTGATTGTCCGCGCCTTTCGTGATTTCTAGGCTGTTGTTGGGAGCCGAGTTGCCGATGCCCACTTTAGCGCCCGGCGCTCCCAGAACCATTGAATTGCTGGCCGTTACGATGGCATTGACGCCAATAGCCGTGGAATTATCGACGTTGCCACCACCGGTACGTGCCTGAAAACCAATGAAGGTGTTCTGATTCCCTGCCCCATTGCCTGCCAGACCGGCCGACCGGCCAATATAGGTGTTATTTTTACCAGTAGCATTGCCCGTTCCGGAGCCATCACCGATCAACACAAACTACCGCTGGTGGCTGCGGGCGTTCACGAAGGAAAAAACGAGATCACGGTACGTATCGGCTATTTCAAAGTTGGCATCAACCTGAAAACCGAAACGCCCACACCCGCCAGAATAAAGAAGAGTGTTGAGCAGGTGCTGAGCGATCCGTACTACCGAATTAACGTCCAACGACTTGGCGCTGAGTTTAAACAATATGACACCAACCGGCTGTGCGAACAATACATCGCCGAACTGCTCAATCAATCGACAAAGCCTTTAGCCGAAAAAAAGTCAACTGCCCTGATTTGATCCAGGCTTTTTAGCCATTTCTAGTTTCTCTTTTTAAACAACCAATCATGATGAATACAGTCAATCGTTTTTTATTAGTTGTAGGGCTGCTGAGTTTAACGGCCTGTACCAAAAATTCGGACGCACTTTCCCCAGATTCCGGTAAAATTCAGCCAGGCTTTGTCAAAGGACACGTTGTCGATACTCAAGGGCGCCCGTTAGCGGGAGCTACTATTAATGCCAATAGTGCTATCTGGTTCAATTAGAGCGTGGTAGGAACAACCGACGCGAATGGGAATTACAAAATCAGCATACCCAACGAACCCGGTATCGGCGCGTTTTACGTAAGGGGTTCGGTTAAAATGACCTTTGAAGGAAAGGTGTATAAGTTGCCACTATTTATCGAAGACGACGGAACATTCACGCCCGATGAAGGAGCTATCAAAAATTTACAACTCAAACTATGGGGTGAAAAAACTGGGAATTTCGGCGATGACGGACTATACGGCGGAACTGTTCGGGTAACAAATAGAACCCGCTTCAGCACGGGTGATATTGAATTCAAATTAGAACCCGTTGCGCTGATTGATGGAACAAAAGGCGAAACGCTCACCTTTCACACCGATTATTATTCGGCTCAGGGCGTCCCCATCGGAACGTATCGGGTTTCGGCCCGGCGAATTTCAACCAAACAGCCTTTATTCGTCCGCGTGTTGTATTCAAATCAGGAATTTACCGAATCGGTAACGACGACTTTCAAATCAAGCTACTACATCGATGATATCTATGAAATGGAAATCGAGGTAACTGACTGAATCCAGTTCTCAATACCTTTCTCGTTATTCATCATTTAATTTTCAAGGTGACGACTATGAAATTACCGATCGCCTTTTACGCTAGTTGCGCCGTTAAATGATGAAAGAATATGGTTGAGATGGTTGCGCTCGTTTTCAAACTTAGACTATTGTTGGCTGTTCAACCTAGAGCATTCCCACAGTTCTATTCATGTGTGGGAATGCTAAGCACTACGTTCGACAGCAGGGGGAGAAAGATACAAAGTCAGTAACTTGCTTCACTGCCAGCCGCCACCCAGCACCCGATACAAATCGGTAATCGTTAAAAACTGTTGCTGTTTAGTATTGATAAGTGCTAATTCGGCTTCCAGTACGCTACGTTGTGCGGTAATGACTTCGAGGTAGGACGCATAACCATTGGAAAACAGATCATTCGACGTAGTGACAGCCTCTTCGAGTACATCGACTTCCTGCGCCTGCAAATCTGCTACGTTCCGGTAATTTTCTACACCGCGCAGATTGGTCGTTACTTCACTAAAACCGGTTAGGATGGTCTGACGATAGCGATAGAGTGATTCTCTCGCCTGTGCCTCCGATTGTCGATAGTTTCCTTTCAGAAAGCGTCGGTTGATCACAGGCGCCGAAAGGCCGCCCAAAAGTCCAGCAGCAATGGATGCCGGATTAAATAACACCGCCGTTCGGAAAGCATTCAGACCGACATAGGCATTCAGATTCAGACTAGGCAGGAATTCCGCTCTTGCTACGTCTATATCCACATTGGCAGCCTGTAAGTTAAGTTCAGCCTGCCGGATGTCAGGCCTACGAACCAACATCTGCGTCGGAAGACCCGCCAATACCTGACCGGGCAATTCGCGTTCCTGCAACGATTTTCCGCGGGAAACGGGTTGAGGATAACGGCCTAGCAAACGATTCAACTGGTTTTCAGCTTCAACAATTTGCTGGCGAACGCGCCCCTGTCGACTTCGGGTATTCAAAAGCTGGGCCGAGAACTGCTGAACAGCCAGCTCAGTAACGCGACCAGCCTGTTTCTGAATACGGACTAACTCAAGCGCATTTTGTTGGAGATCGATGTTTTTCTGAAGAATTTCCAGTTCACCATCCAAAGCGAGCAACGAATAATAGTAGCGAGCCACTTCAGCAACCAGCGCCGTAACAACTGCGTGACGCCCTTTTTCGGAAGCCAGCAAGCGTAGGTAAGCCGCTTTTTTCCGGTTGCGGAGTTTTCCCCAGATATCCACTTCCCACGTACTGCGGGCACCTAAAAAATAGTCGGGCGTAGGGTTTGGAATTCTATCGTTACCCCGAATATTTTCGGACAAATTCGTATCGAAATTGCCTACACCATTCATTGTATAATTCCCATAGCGATCTACCCCCGCCGATGCCACAGCGTTGACCTGCGGAGCCAAAAAACCACGGCTGTATTCAAACGCGCCCCGTGCGGCTTCAATACGTTGGGTCGCGATACGTAGGTCCAGATTTCCTGCCAGTGCCGTGTCGATGAGCTGAACCAGATTTGGATCGGCGAAGAAGTTTCGCCAATTCTGACTGGCGATACCGACAGAATCTCTTTGGCCTGCAAACGTAACGGGTATCGGTTTAGCGGCCGGTTGGGTCATAGTTTTCGGCAATTGGCAACCACTCAGCAAGCCTGTAAAAACGAGAAAGAAGATAGCCGAATACTTTACCCCCACCCCCCTGAAGGGGGCTAAATTAATTGTGCGAGAAGTCCCCTTCTGGGGCGGTCCGACGGGTCGGTTGGGGGTGTTAACTGATTTATGAGTGAATAACGGTGCCATTGACGTGTGGTTGATTGGATATATTGGCTACGTGCGCATCGGCTTTGGGTGAATGATGGTCTGAAAACTCATCATCGTCAGTCGGCTGATTGGAGCCAAACCGCTGGGCGATTTTGGCGAAGAATACGTACAGACCGGGTACAATGATCAGCCCAAACAACGTACCGGTAAACATACCCCCAGCCGCAGCCGTACCGATAGACCGGTTGCCCAATTCACCCGCGCCCGACGCCATACACAGCGGAATTAGTCCGGCGATGAAAGCAAAAGAAGTCATCAAAATCGGACGTAGTCGGGAGACGGCTCCTTCTATAGCGGCATCGACAATGGGTAAGCCTTCTTTCTGGCGTTGATTCGCGAATTCGACAATCAGAATAGCATTTTTACCCAGCAACCCGATCAGCATTACCAGGGCGACCTGCGCGTAAATATTATTTTGCAAACCCATCAGTTGCAGGAAAGCAAACGACCCAAAAATCCCGGTGGGCAGCGATAACAGTACCGATAGTGGCAGGAACACACTCTCGTACTGCGCCATCAGCAGGATGTACACGAACACCAGACAGATCGCGAAAATGTACAGCGCCTGATCGCCAGACATAACCTCCTCCCGCGACATACCCGACCATTCGAAACCGTAGCCTTTGGGCAGTTCTTTAGCCGCCACTTCCTCGATAGCCCGAATAGCGTCGCCACTACTGTAGCCGGGTGCGGCATCCCCGTTGATCATCGCCGAGGTATACATGTTGTAGCGGGTAAGCTGCTCAGGACCGTAGACGCGTTCCAGCCGGACGAAGTTTGAATAAGGGACCATTTCGCCCTGATCGTTCTTCACGCGCATGTTCAATACGTCCTCGGGTTTAGTACGGTAGATGGGCGCGGCCTGCACCATCACCTTGTACATCTGCCCAAACCGGATGAAGTTCGACGCGTAAAAACTGCCCATCATGGTTTGCAGTGTACTCATAGCATTGTCGATGGACACGCCTTTTTGAGACGCTTTCTCCTGATCGACGTGTAGCATGTACTGCGGGAAGCTGGCATCGAAGCTGGTGAAGGCATCGCCGATTTCCGGGCGTTTTTTCAGAGCCGCGATAAAATTCTGCGCTGCTTTGGCCGTTTGCGTCAAGTCGCCACTACGTCCCCGGTCGAGCAATCGCAATTCAAATCCACTCGAATTACCGAAACCCGGAACGGTAGGTGGTGGAAAGAATTGAATCGTAGCATCGGTGATGTCTTTGGTTTTTTCTTCCAACGTAGCAATCAACTCCGCCACCGAAATTTTGCGTTCATCCCAATGCTTGAGGTTAATCATCCCCATTCCGTACGAAGCACCGGCCCCATCGGTCAGCAAGCTATAGCCCGCCAGCGTCGAAACGTTCTCTACGGATTCTTGCTGAGATGCCACCTTTTCGATAGCGTCCAGCACTTTTTCGGTTCGATCCACGGTAGCGCCAACGGGAGTCGTTACGTTCACGTAAATCATTCCCTGATCTTCGGTCGGGATGAAGCCGCCGGGCAGAATAGTACTGACGCCCCAGGTACCCAGAATGAACAGTAATAACAGTCCCCACGTAACGGTACTTCGGTTTACAATCCGACGTAGCAGGCCTTGGTATTTTCTTGCCAGTGCTTCGTAACCCTGATTGAATCGAGCGAAAAATCGGCCCAGTAATCCGGTTTTCTCACCGTGCACAGGTCGAAGCAGAATCGCGCACAAAGCGGGCGTCAGCGTAAGTGCATTGATACCGGAAATCACAATGGCAATAGCTAGCGTAAGTGAGAACTGCCGATAAAAAATACCCACCGGTCCCGACAAAAACGCTACCGGCACAAACACGGCAGACATCACCAACGTAATGGCGACAATCGCCCCGGCAATCTCGCCCATAGCCGCGAACGTAGCAGCTCGTGGCGACAAATGCCCCGATGCTCTGGGTTCTTCCATCTTGGCGTGAACGGCCTCCACCACCACAATGGCGTTATCGACCACAATCCCGATGGCCAGCACCAACGCAAACAGGGTTAACAGATTGATTGAGAACCCAATAGAACTCATAAAAGCGAACGTACCGACCAGCGCTACCGGCACAGCCAAGGCGCAAATCAGCGTCGAACGCCAGTCTTGCAGGAAGAGGAATACAATGATGAACACCAGCACAAAAGCTTCTATCAGCGTACGCACCACTTCGTGAATTGACGCGTCCAGGAAGCGCGATACGTCGTAAGCATAGTTGTAGGTCATCCCCGACGGAAACGAGGTTTCTTTCAATTCCGCCATACGCGTTTTAACGGCTGCAATGACGTCGCTGGCGTTTGAACCGGGACGCTGTTTGAGCATGATAGACGCCGACGGTTTACCATCGTTTTTGGAAAGAATTCCGTAATTCTGAGAGCCGAATTCAACGTCAGCAATATCTTTCAGACGTAGCAGCGAACCATCCGGATTGGTCCGTAAGATGAGATTTTCGTACTGAGCCGGCTCAAAGAATTTACCGGTATAACGTAGTACGTATTGCAGCGTTTGGGGGGCAGTATCGGCGCTTTCACCGGCTTTTCCGGGAGCGGCTTCTACGTTCTGCTTCCGAATTCCGGCCACCACTTCGTCGGGCGAAATGTCGTAGGCGGTCATGCGGTCGGGTTTGAGCCACACGCGCATGGAATAATCGCGGCTACCCATAATGGCAGCAAAACCGACTCCGTCAATACGTTTGAGCTCGGCCAGTACGTTGATGTCGGCAAAGTTGTAGATGAACTTCTCATCAACCTTGGGATCGTCACTTACGATGTTGAGGTACAGCAACATACTGTTTACTTCTTTCTCGGTCACCACACCCGCTTTGATGACTTCTTCCGGCAATTCATCCAATACAGTCGTTACGCGGTTTTGTACGTTGACAGCTGCCAGATCGGGGTCGGTGCCTACTTTGAAGAAAACCGTAATTAACGTAGAGCCATCGTTACCAGAAATGGACGTCATGTACGTCATGTCTGGCACGCCGTTGATGGCCCGTTCGAGCGGAGTCGCTACGGCCTTCACGCACACATCGGCGCTGGCACCCGTATAGCGTGTGGTTACCGTTACCGAAGGCGGCACGATTTCGGGAAACTGCGTAACGGGCAGGCCGAACAGAGCCAGCAGACCCAACAAGACAATCAGGACGGAGATGGCCGTAGATAGTAAGGGCCTTTTTATGAAGGTATTGAACATAAGCAGTTGAGTACTGTGATTACTGAGCCGACGCGTAGAGCGCTTGTAAATTCTTAGTAGGCAGCGATTTAGGAACGATGGTCATGCCATCGCGGAGGCTCTGAATGCCTTCGTATACAATTCGGTCGCCGGGTTGGAGACCCGATTGGACGATGTACAATTGATCGACGCGGCTGCGCGGTACAAAACTCCGGGCCTTCACTTTATTCTGAGCATCGACTACATAAACGAAGTTTTTATCCTGCACTTCGAAAACCGCTTTCTGAGGCACTAGTACAGCGTCATCTACGTCGGTTTCCACGCGAACTTTACCCGTAGCGCCATGTCGCAATATTCGTTTTGGATTGGGGAAGGTGGCCCGGAACGCAATCGTACCGGAATTGTCTTCAAATATGGTTTCGGTCGTTTCGATTTTGCCTTTATAGGGATACGGGGAATCGTCGGCTAAGAGCAGATCGACCTCGCGAACCGTAGTTTTTTCGGGATCGCGCCGTTTTTTGATAAAGGCGAGGTATTCCTTTTCCGATACGTTGAAGTACGCGTACATCTGCCGGATGTCGGAGATGGATGTCAACAGGGCGCCTTCTTCAATTAAGCTACCCCGTTTAAACGGTAATCGGTTGATAACGCCATCGAAGGGAGCGCGGATGCTGGTTAGTGATACGTGAAATTGCGCCTTGTTTAAAGCCGCTTTCGCGCCGTTGATGGCCGAGCGGGCAGTGGCCATTTTTGATTTAGCCAACTTTAGTTCAGAGGGAGAAATGACGTTTTTATTCACCAGCAATTTTACCCGATCCAGCTCGACTTCAGCCGATTGTTCTTCGGCAACAGCACTTTCTAAAGCCGATTGTACCCGGTCAACTTCTACCTTATACTCGGTGAGATTGAGCTGAAACAGTAGCTGACCTTTATGAACCGGCTGGCCTTCATCCACCAGAATTTTATCTAAATAACCAGCAACCCGGGCGCGGATTTCTACGTTTTGTACGGCTTCCAGATTGCTGGCATAGTCATGATCCAACGTCGCATCCTGACGAGTCAACTGAATGACCGGAAGCGTGATGACCTGCTCCTGTTTTTTCTCCTGATGATCGGAGCAGGCCGTCAATAAAGAACTTAGTAAGAGAGCCACTATGCCCGGATAGTATCGCATAAAGAAGTATAGATCTGCTGTAATTGAGACAATTAACAATCACTGATCGGGTTAGCGGTAGCCTACCTGATCCTGTTGCAAGAAGGTCTAGGCGATTAAAAGGAGGCTTAAAAAGTGCTTAGAATTTGCTTAGAACGTCTACTATCTGATTGACTTTGCCGACAGTAGCAGGGTATACGCTGAGCAAAAATGAATAGTGTAACGTATTGAAATTGATATAATTCCATTAAGCATCAATATCAATTTCTGCTTTCAAGAAGCCTCTAATAGACTTTAGCGGTGTAGCCGTTTTATCAAGACCACGAACCCGCCACATTGGCTTCGCTTGAATACATATAGACCCTCAAAATCCTTAATAAATCAGGCATCGTCTTAGCTGGCCAAAGGTTTTGCGAGTTTTGACTAAAGGAAAGGGTATTTCGACTAAATCTGTTTTGACGGACGTACAGAGCTTTGCACAAACAAAAAACAGAGCCATGAAAGCAATCAGAATTCATGAATTTGGCGGACCGGAGGTCATGAAGTTAGAAGACGTAGAACGACCCACTCCCGCAAATGATGAGTTATTAGTCAAGGTTTATGCATCTAGTGTAAATCCTGCCGACTACATCATTCGACAGGGCGGAAATGACTTATTGAGACCCTTCTTAAAACTACCGTTAGGATTGGGTTTAGACGTTTCGGGTGTCGTCGAGGAAGTGGGTAGCGAGGTAACTGATTTCAAACCAGGCGATAAAGTGTATGGCGTCCCCAACTTTCCCGGCGATGGTAGTTACGCCGAATACGTTGCGGCCAAGGCAAGCCAGTTTGCTTTAATGCCCAAAAACAGTAGTTTTAATGAAGCGGGGGCCATTCCTTCGTGCGCGTTGATTGCCTGGAATGGCATTGTGGATTTGGGTCAGATACAGCCCGGCCATCGCGTTTTGATTCACGGAGCCGCTGGCGGTGTTGGTACGTTGGCCGTGCAATTCGCCAAAGCCAAGGGCGCCTATGTGATCGGAACGGCGTCGGACTACAATACTGATTTTTTAACGCAACTGGGTTGTAATGAGGTGATTGATTATAAGCATCAACGATTTGATGAACTCCTGAAAGACATAGATCTTGTGTTTAATGCCTCCCCCGTTCGGGATAACAACACGCGATTAAAATCAGCCGCTGTGTTGAACCAAGGTGGCCTCTATGTGTGTACGCAGTTGGATAGCCCTTTTAGTGATGAGTTTCTGAATGCGCTGGCCCAAAAGCAGGCCACGGGCGTCTTTGTGGGCGGTGGTGGACTGGGTTATACAGCATCCCTCAGCGGCACTACGCAACTGATTGAAGAAGGCAAGGTAAAAGCGATTATAAGTAAGGTGTATCCATTGGAAAAAGTGGCAGACGCTCATCGGGAAAGCGCAACCAACCATGTGCGGGGTAAACTGGTATTAGAAATCAGAAAGGAAAAGTAATGTCTGTAAAGCGTTTCAAAACGATAAGCGAATTTCATCAGTTCAGGGACTTGCCCAAGCCGGAACACCCCTTGATCAGCGTGTTTCAGGTTCAGTCCGTTGAACGCCTGACCATTCATGAGCCAATGAGCTGGGTCTATGATTTCTACTGCGTTGGCCTAAAACGAGTGGTTAATTCCAGAAAGGTCAAACTAAAATATGGGCAGCAGGAGTATGATTTCGAAGATGGAATTATGTCGTTTGTCGCGCCGAATCAGGTGTTAAGTCTTTCCATCGATACCGACAAAGGACTAACCCAGTCAGGATGGCTACTGCTGATCCATCCTGATTTCTTATGGAATTCCTCCTTAGCGAAAACCATTAAGCAGTACGATTTCTGGGATTATTCGGTCCATGAAGCGTTGTTTCTGTCCGAAAAAGAAGAGAAAACGCTCATTACCATCCTTCAAAGTATTCAGCAGGAGTGCCAGTCTAATATTGACAAGTTCAGTAAGCGGATTATCCTTTCACACCTTGAGACATTTCTCAACTATGCGGATCGCTTTTATCATCGGCAATTCCTTACCCGCGAAAAATCGGCTCATCTAATACTAGAGCGTATGGAACAGGTTTTGACGGATTATTTCAACAGCGACGATCTGCTGTCAAAAGGCTTACCGACGGTGCAATTCCTGGCCGACTCCTTACACCTGTCACCCAAGTATTTAAGCAGTCTGCTTAAAGTGCTTACCGGGCAAACCACTCAGCAACACATTCACGAGAAACTGATTGAGAAAGCGAAAGAAAAGCTGTCTACCACCGATCTGTCCATTAGTGAAGTGGCTTATGGATTGGGTTTTGAACATCTGCAATCATTTAGTAAACTGTTCAAAACCAAAACGAACCTATCTCCGCTGGCATTCAGGCAGTCGTTTAATTAAACACCAGCAGATTCAGGCATAAAAAACCGCTACCCGAGATCAAGCTCCGGTAGCGGTCTGGTGGGCATGTTCAACCTTGAAAAAAGTAATTTATTTACTGCTGGCTGCCGTATCGGGGGCTGCAATTTTGGCTAGATCCTTATTATCAGGAAATAACGAAAGTCCTTTCTGAAGCCACTCGTTTCGGGCATTTTCATCTTTAGTGACTAGTTCGTGGTAGGAAATCAGGTACTTAAAGGCAATAACTAGATCGTTTTTGTAGCGATTTCGCTCCTCTGGTTTATCGGATACCATGCTGATGAACTGCTCAAAATACGGTTTCGCTTTGCCATTGCGCACGGCCTCTTCGGGCGTATAGGCGTAGTAATTTGCTTTGGCCCGATATAATATAGTCGGTGCATAATCGGGAGAAGCTTTTTGAGCCAGGGCCAAGGCTGAGTCGGCTTTGGCGAAACGAAGCGTATCGCGAACTAATTTACCCAGGCTATCGCGTTGAAAACCAAGTGTGTAGTTACTCATCCCGTATCGGAATAAATCCTGCACATCGGCTTTGAAGCCATGTTTAGCCGCCGAATTGAGAGCTGCCACTGCTTCGGGATGTTTCTTGGCACGGTAATAATATTTGGCGATATCGCTGTACAGATTATCCGTCGTATCGAATGGCGCGGCTTTCGTCAGATACGTTACGCCAATCGAATCACTAATCGCTTTGAGCGAATCGCTGCCTGCATTTTCGATACCTAAATAGGCATTACCCAAGTACTTATAATCGTCGGGCATGGCTTTGTCGGGCGCTCTTTCCAGGAACATAGTGATATTCTGTATAGCTTCCTTCGGCTGTTTCAGCGACGAATACGCCCACCCTTCGATGCGGTAAACGATTGGATTCTGCGCCAGGGCGGTTCGATTGCTATCAATCAGATTAACAGTACGTTGATAGTCTTTAGCCAGGAAATGAAACTGAGCCTGACGTAGCAGCGTTTCCTGCCGTTTATCCTTCGATACGTTCACGTACCGATCAATGTAATTGGCAGCCTCCTTATAGCGATTGACCAGAAAATACAGTTCAGCCAGTTGGTTATAAGCGGGGGCATAGTTCGCATCGGCTTCAATCGCTTTTTTATAATTTTCGACGGCCAAATTAAGATTGCGTCCCTGCCAGTAGATGTCGCCGATACGTTGGTACACGCGCGATGGATTCATACCTAATTCAATCGCATTTTCGTAGCGCGTCACAGCCGTACCCGCGTTACTGCTCAGGTAATAGGCATCGCCAAGTGCCAGTTGGATGGCTGCGCTTTTCTTATCTCGTTCGGCAGCCCGATTCAGGTAATCGATGGCTTTGGCGGCATCTACCGCTTTCGGATAAATTGGCTTAATCGAACCGTTACCGGGTGTTAAATAACCCGTGTACGCTTCGCCAATTCGATACAGGATTTCCGCGTTTTTGCCTTTGCTTTTATCGACAACCTCTTCGAGTTTGGGATTCGCATTGGCCATATCGCTTTTCACGAGGTACGTAATGGCTGCTCCCGTCTGATTCAACGGAACGCGCTTTTCATCCATTGAGATGCCTTTGTCAAACCAAACTCGAGCCGAGTCTGGTTTACCGGCGCGTAAGTAGCCGTAACCGGCGTCGAAATACGTTTGTATGGATGGATTTTGCTGAGCGTTTCGAGTCAGTAATACGTTGGCTTCATCGAAACGCCCCAGATTCATCAGGGTAGTTGCATCGGGAGCCGGGGTTTGCGCCAACGTAGCGCTTGCCAGACCCGAAAGCAATAAATAGGTTAGATGCGTTTTCATGCTTGCTTCGGTTTAGTGCCCACCGGTTATCCGGGGAAGCATCAGCAAGCTACTATTCAGATCTAAGAGGGGGCTTAAATACTGCTTAGAATTGGCTTAGAAAGCATTTCTACCTCCATACCCCTAAATCCCCTGAAGGGTACTTTCATCACTTGTAGACAAAGTACCCTTCAGGGGATTCAGGCTTAGTACACAGATTTCTTATTTACTTTCTGGTTGTCAGAACAACTTCTCCATCTGGATACTGTATATCGGCATTGTTTTCTGCTGTAATAAAAATTTGGTCAGGTTTATCAATCGACGTAGCACTTAGCGTTCCTTTCAACCCCTTACCTTTTGGCATCAACTGCCCTAGTTTTTTTGCGGAGTTATTGTTGGATTCCATCCAGACCAGATACGTGTTTTTGGCCGAACTAAGGTTTTTGGGCTCGGCCAGATTCATCACCGTTACGTTCGTAACGTAGTTCTTATTCTTATCTTTTTTTACGCTGACCGTTCCGGAAGCGGCCGGAACAATTGTAGACGTAACAAAAGTCATTTTGGGTGTACAGGCGTTCAGTCCAATACCTAAAAATATGGCCGTAGCCACACTATATATCGTTTTCATAATCGTTGAGTTTTATCAAATTGGCATTCTTACCCAGCCACCTGCTCGGCCTGGAAACCCGCTTTCCGAACGGCCTGTTCTACTAAGTCGGCAATGCGATTGTCGGTCGTTTGCACGGTTAGCAACTTGTCGGCAGATTCTGTATTTATATTCCAGCCGTCGACCTGTTCAATGTCATTCAGCGGCAACGTAACAGCCGCGACATCCTCACTGGTTTTGATGTTTGTTTTGAAGTTTAGTGTTTCCATAGTTCTTCAATCTGTTTATTGATTAACTAAAAGAACCAGAAACTGTCCCGCAATTGAAACTCAATAGAGCCCAAATACGTGTCTTTCGTAAAAACCGATGCCCGATACGTTCCCGCTTTTACGGCAGCGTCTGGCGTAATACTAAACGAAATTCGCTGTGGGTTTCGGGCGAAATTCACAGTCTGCTCGGCATGGATGGGAATAACCTCGTTGATATTGGGTAACGTAACGGTCGTGTTGCGAATGGCGGGCATCATGGGCTCCTGTTGTTGATTGGTTAAGCTTAAATAAAGCTCCTGCTTACCCTCCAGATTAAGGGATGTTGGTACGTTCAGCGATACCGTGAGCGTGTTTGCTTTTTTTGCCTTAGCCGTCACTTTATTGTTCGGTTTAAAAACGTCTACTCGAAACGCATCACCCGTAATGGTAGAACGAGGCACCATCGTTAATAGGCGTTCGTCCATGACTTTCTGAGTCTGTTCCAGCTCATTTTTCTGCCTAGTCAATAAAGCAACCGACTGGTTCTGCCAATTCAATTTATCGTGCATGGCCACCAGTTGATTTTCCAGACTATCGCGAATAACCAGTAGCTGACTAAGGCTATCGGCCAGGTTTTGAATGGTACGTGTCTGTTTGGTTTTGGATTGACGCAAGCCCATCATCATACGGCTATTTTGGGCTAATTGTTCGTGCAGTTTTTTGTTACGTCTATCCAGAAAGTCGTTGTCGTCAGCGGTCGTTTCCAGTTGTCTTTGCAGATCACGGTTATCTCCCTCGAGCAGAAATTTGACTGATAACAAGGAATCCGCCCGTTGATCAGCCTGATCATAGAGATGCGTTAACGTCTGATTATTGTTCCAGTAAATACCTCCGAATAAGCACAGGCCAATCAGAGTCGCCAGTATCCAGGCTAAATTTATTTGGTTGCGTGTCGCAGTTTCCATAAACGTTGGTTTGTTACACGTGAAGGAATGCGACAAAGCTGATACTGAGACGTTACAGAAGTCTTAAAGACTCCTTAGAATTTGCTTAGATCGTTCCTCCCGCTAAATCAACCCATGGCAATTTGCGTTACGTATAAAAAGAAATATTTCTAATGCAGCTTCCCAAATTGACCCGGTATGCACGTGTGCTCGCCTGGCTCGACCAGTACGTCATTCGCCGGTTGTATACCGATCGTGTCCGTAAAATTATCTTACAAAGTCTTCCATTTTGGATTGCGTCTTTATTGGTTGGACTCACAGCGGTTGGTTACGAAGAACTGTTTGCATGGGCTGAACATCTGAGCTTTACCTGGCTAAGTAAGCAGCCGTTGCTGGCTTTTCTGCTGACGCCAGTAGCTTTCGTATCCGCCTGGTTAGCAGTAAGGCTGTTGGCACCGGCAGCGCGTGGAAGCGGCATTCCGCAGGTGATGGCCGGCATCGAACTGTCGGCGCCTACCACCCATGGCCATACAGCTTATTTACTCAGTTTGCGCGTTGCCCTTGTTAAAATATTGAGCAGTGTTGTTCTGTTAATGGGCGGAGGAGTGATTGGTCGGGAAGGTCCAACGATTCAGATTTCAGCCGCAATTTTTCGGGCTATTAATCGATTACAACCCTCTGGCTGGCCGCAGTTGTCTCGCCAAATTGCGCTGGTGACGGGCGGTGCTGCCGGGCTAGCGGCTGCGTTCAATACGCCACTGGGTGGTATTGTTTTCGTGGTTGAAGAACTCACCCAAACCCACATCACCCGATTTCGAACGGCGGTTTTTACGGCGGTGATCATTGCGGGTATGACCGCTCAGGCTATTCAGGGGCCTTATCTGTATCTGGGCTTTCCGAAAGTGATTGCATCGACCGGCTGGGTGCTGGGTATTGTGGTGTTAGTAGCCATTTTTTGCGGACTGGCGGGCGCCGTTTTAGCCAAAACACTATTGTGGCTCAATGCCTACCGTCGGCGGTTTCGCACTTGGTCGGAGCAGATTGGCTGGGTGGCCGGATGCGGTGTATTACTGGCTGGACTGGCTTTCTGGATCGGTACGGATGCCATGGGAACCGGGAAGCCGATTATCAATCGACTTTTGTTCCAAAACGATCATCAAACGGCCTGGTATCTATTTCCAGTGCGATTTGCCGGAATGGCGCTCAGTTACAGCAGCGGAGCCGCCGGGGGTATTTTCGCTACGTCCCTCAGCGCCGGTGCAATCCTCGGCGATTTGATTTCACGACTTACCAACGTAGCTCCGAGCGATACGAACCTGATTATTCTGGTGAGTATGGTCAGTTTTCTGACGGGTGTGGTACGTTCACCTTTCACAGCGGCCATTCTTGTGCTGGAAATGACGGACAGGCACTCGGCTATATTTCAGTTATTGCTGGGTGGACTTATGGCACAGGGGGCAGCATCCTTAATTGACCCTGTTTCGTTTTATGAGCACCTTAAAACCGGTTTCGCTCGTGAAGCGATGACCCAATCAAAACTCGTCGTAAAAGATCAACTTGCAAATCCAGAGCAGATAAGCTGACCAACGGCCGATGTATCGCTGTAATACGTCGGGAATCCGCTCGTATTCGGAAAATTTCCCGACCCCATACGGCCAGCGAAAAATGTCGGATTGAAAGGTGGCTGCAAATTCGGACAGAGAGCAAAAAATAAAATTACTGACTCTTGTTCAGTCAGTTACTCATCTATTAGATTCTGATTATTTTATTAAACTTGGAATATCTACTAACCAGACGATAAGTAACGTCGCCAGAAATACAATGCCCATAAAAATCAGGAGCCAATCCGGATTTTTGGGTGGTTCTTCGCCAAACAATTTTTTATTGTGGTTTCGGGTCTGCTTCGAAACTGGGCTGGGCGGAAAAAAAGGCGTGTAAAGTAAAGGGTCAGTACGTTCGGACATAAGTTTGTTACGTTAGTAGGCTAATCGTTAGGCGGGTGATACGTTCAAAGATGTCACCCGTTACTTAGGATTCGCTGATAAACTCCTTAGAATCTGCTTAGAAGACAGGTACTATCGAGGAAGCTCGATAGCGAAAATGGTCGGTTGGCCAGCTGCTGACGTAACGCTAATTAGTCCGCCGTGCAGCCGAATGATCCGCTCAACCAAGGATAATCCCACACCATATCCCTGTATGTTAGCCGTCTGACGACTTCGGTAGAAAGGCTCAAAAATATACGGCAGGTCTGCCTGCGAAATCGGCTTGCCTGTATTCTGAATCCGTATATGTACTACGTTCTGATCAAAATTGATGTGTACCAGCGCCTGTCCATTGTCCGAAAATTTACAGGCATTTTCCGTGAGGTTTTTCAGGGCGGTTTCCAGCAACGTTTTGTTACCCTGCACGGTCAGTTGGTCGGGTTCGTCGGGCAATTCGCCTAACATGACTTTTACTTCATATTGCGGGTTCATAGCCATCACCTGCTGGCGAATATCCCAAACGATCTCATCCATACGTACCGCATCGGTCAACAGGCTGCTGGCGCCATCCTGATTCACTTTTGAGAGTTGCAGGAGTTCATGGGTGAGTGTGGTTAAGTCGCTCACATCATCCAGTACCGAGCGTATCGTCTGGCGATAAGCTTCAGGATCACGCTGGTTTAACAAACTGACTTCCAGCTGCGAGCTAATCTGCGTAAGTGGATTTTTTAGTTCGTGCGATACGTTGGCAACGAACATACGCTGCAACCGAAACGACTCGGCCACCCGATCCAGCAATCGATTGATCGTTGCCGACAGTCGGCTGATTTCATCCGCTTCCTGAGTAACCCGTAAACGCTCATCCTGATTATTCGGAAAGATATCGTTTACAATTTGGTCAATCTGTTGCATCGGACGTAACGCATCGCCCGCAAAAAAGTAACCCGAAAAGGCCGTGATGCCCACAATCAGGAATAAAAGCCCGGCTAATGACCAGAGCAGTCTCCTTAAAAATTCGTCTCCATACGTATTTTCGGCGCTGGCAATCACAACGAGTTGACCCGAAGCGGTCATAAACCGAATACCCGACAGATAAAAGCCATCCTGTTGAAAATCTTTTCGTTTGTTTGCCCGAATACTGGCAATGACTGATTCGGGAATGTCCAGTATAAGTGACTCATTCGTATTCAGGAGTACTACGTTCTTGTTATCGTAAACAATAACTTTCTGGTTCGGTAACTGGTCTTTTCGAATCTGGCTTAGTTGCTGAACCAGTCGGGCGTCCAGCCGATGCCGGACCAGCATATCGCCGACCGTGGTCGCTTTGCGGTCAAGTCGGCGATAAAAATCAGAAGAGATAAAATACCAGCAGAAAGCATATATGCTCACAAACGCTAACAGTAAAATACTGGATACCAAGCCTGTGAAGCGTATGGTCAATCGTTTGCGAATGGTCATAGGGAGGTACCACTTTATTCTTCTTTGAACATATACCCCATTCCGAACTGCGTGTGAATCAGTTTTTTGGGAAAATCCCGGTCGATTTTTTTGCGGAGGTAATTGATATACACCTCTACTACGTTAGTACCAGTATCGAAGTTTAGATCCCAGACGTGTTCGGCAATTTCCGGCTTCGACAAAACACGTCCCTGATTTCGCATCAGAAACTCCAGTAGCGCAAACTCGCGGGCTGTCAGTTCAATCAGCTTACCGTCGCGCATTACGGTTTTGGCATCAAGGTTCATTTCAATGCCTCCATAGCGCAATGTCTGGGCCGTCATGGTTACCTGCGTACCCCGTTTTGTGAGCGACCGAACCCGCGCCAGTAACTCGGCAAACTGAAACGGCTTGGTCAGGTATTGATCAGCCCCAGCGTCGAAACCCGAAATTTTATCCTCCGTTTCGCCCAACGCCGTCAGCATCAAAATGGGTGTAGTTAGCCCTTCGGCCCGCAATTGCCGACAGAGTTCATAGCCGTTTAACCCCGGCAAAATGAGGTCGGTAATGATGGCGGCATAATTATTTTTCAACGCCAGCCGCCGGGCAATCAGTCCATCATAGGCAATATCTACCTCGAACTGGCTTTCTTCCAGCCCCTGCTGAATGGCTTGCAGCGTTTTGGCCTCATCTTCAACTACTAAAAGCTTCATAGCATTAGGAAAAGGGTTGGTGTTTCAAAGCCAGCGATTACCATTATCGGCTGATAATCTGTGACAACAGACTGAAAACTATTTAGATAAACGGGTTTCTAGCGATGGTGTTCTAAGTAAACCTTAAGTTCTCTTTAAGGTCTATTCGGCCGCAACACCCACACCACTCATGCGATGCAGTAATGTTTCTACGTCCTGTTGGCGAGCCAGCCGATAGCGGGCGAAGGATTGACCAGCCCCAACTTTCACGGTGTACGCCCAGTTTGGTAATTGCCGAAACATATCTTCATCGGTGGTATCATCGCCAATGCTGACAATGAAATCATACGATTTCTGCTCCAAAATGGTGAGGGCTACGGTTCCTTTGCTATGCTGAGCCGCTTTCACTTCCACTACTTTATTGCCCTGAATCACGGATAACGGGATGGAAAATGATGTTCCCCGAAGTCGATTCGCCAGATCTGCCGCTTGTCCTTCAATGTCCTCAAAATCAGCCATTCGGTAGTGCCAGACAAGTGCTGTTTCCTTTTCCTCGATAAAAGAACCTGCGAAGCTTTCTGTATATGGCGCCATTGTCGACCGAACCTCCGTCAGCCAATCATCCGTCGATAAATCGAGTCGTTTCCAGGGTTGATCCGGTTTTTTCAGAAAAGCACCGTGTTCGGCCACTAAATGAACCGGAATATCCGCGAATGTTTTTTCGAGAAACGCCCTATTTCGGCCACTAATGACCACTACGTCACTGCTTTCGGCCAGGTTCTGCAACGTATTTTTCAGCGATTCAGATGGGCTGGCATCCGCCGGATTATTCACTATTGGAGCCAACGTACCGTCGAAATCCAGCAACAATAAACGCTGATGCGCTTCTTCGAACGTGTTGACGAACGGCTGAACCGGCAAGTCTGTTTCCAGTTCAGATTGATGATTTATTACGTCGTTAAAGGCCGCCAGAAAATCATGGCTCCAGCGAAATACGGTATGGTTTTGCAGGTGTTTCCGCATACGTAGCATTCGACGTTCCTGTTCCGATTCTGGCATTTCCAGACCCTTCTGGATAGCTTTTCCTACTTCCTGCGTATCGGTTGGATTAATAATCAGCGCATCCTGTAACTCCTGAGCAGCTCCAGCTAATTCACTCAGAATCAATACACCTTTATGATCGTGTCGGCTAGCCACAAACTCTTTGCAGACCAGATTCATGCCATCGCGAATCGGTGTGATAAGCGCAATATCGCAGGCCGTATACAACGCCAATAATTCAGTGAAGGTTAATGAATTGTACGAGTACACAATTGGTCGCCAGCCAATCGTACCAAACCGCCCGTTGATACGTCCGACGGTTTCTTCAATCTCGCGTTTAAGTTCCTGATACTGACCAATTTTATCACGCGACGGCACAACCGTCATCACAAAAGCCACTTTATCATGCCACTCTGGATGGTGGGTCAAAAACCATTCAAAACCACGAAGTCGGTAAATAATTCCCTTCGTATAATCGAGCCGGTCCACCGAAAAAATAATGCGGTTATGGCGAAGCAGCTGCTGGTAGTGAAGGCGTGTCTGAAGTACGTCGGGTTCCTTCCCACTTTCGTTAAACTTGTGAAAATCAACGCTAATTGGAAAATCTTTTACAACTACAGACCGGTCTGATAATACGATTCGGGAATCAATTATGGGCAGTTCCAACACTTCGGAAACGCACTGCCGGAAATGCTGTACGTAGTCCATTGTATGGAAACCAACCACATCGGCGCCAATTATTCCCTTGATCAGCATATGGCGCCAGGTACGGGGCAGTAATTTCACAATCTCATACGTAGGAAACGGAATGTGAAAAAAGTATCCAATGGTGGCATCGGGTACCGCCTGACGAACCATATCAGGCAAAAGCATCAACTGAAAATCGTGAATCCAGACTAAATCACCCGGTTCAATTAGGGTAGTCAGTTCTTCCAGAAATCGCGTATTGGCCTGCTGATAACATTGAAAATCAGACTCCTTAAACGACGCATAGGAAGGAAAATAATGGAACAAAGGCCAGATTAAGTCATTACTGAAGCCGTAGTAGAATCCCGTATGGACGTCATCGTCTATATAAACCGGGTGTGCTACAAACGTATCATTTTCGAGCATTTCCGGATTGGCTTGTTGCAGCGACGTATCGCCATAGCCTACCCAATGTATTTTGGTTGCCAAATTGCCCTGCTTTTGGCCCATTTGCTCCGCCATTGATAGAACCGCAGAAACCAGGCCACCCGAATTTTGTCGTAATTCAGTACCTTCATCGGTTTGTTGAATCGTAAAGGGCAACCGGTAAGAAACAATCAGTAATCGCTTAAACGTGGATTTATAAGTTTGCATGCAGTGTCGCGTTTCTGAACGCTCAGTGTACTACGGCAAAGTACGTTTCGGGGCTTAGAGGGTGCTTAAACAAATCTTAGAAAGTGCTTAGAGAAACGTAGCATCTTAGGGTTTGAGACTCTCAAATATCCCATAAAATACTACGTCCCTGGGCGTACCATTTTCTTTGTTTTGCTACGTAGTGGCTTTGTAAACCACGATAGATGTCGGTTGTAAACGTAACGTAGCGGTATCTGATAAATCATCGGGAGACAAACCCGGCCCATCCCAAATCGGATCAGCCGAATCGAGTAATTTTTGCCAGTTTTTGCCAAGAGAAGGCAACGTAACAGTCTGTTTCTCACGGGAGAAATTCATCAGACACAGTACGTGGTTCGTCTTGTAGGAACGATGCAGAAGCAGGGTTGACTCGCCTTCCTGATAAAAAACCTGTGCCTGATTCGGATTCAAATGATATAACGCCGGCTGCTCGCGACGTAGCGCCGTAAGCGACTGATAATATTGGTATAAGGTTCGATTCGGAAGCTCGTCCAGCATTTCCCACGGCAAAACCGTTACTGGCTGACTTTCCGTGTCAACCAGTAACGACGATTCCTGATCAGCCCCAACGGGGATAGGATCACTGTGGATCAGCCGCTGAAACGGATTCGTAACGCCCCATTCTTCACCCATAAACAGCGTAGGAATGCAGGGGCTCACCATAATTGAACCCGCTATCAATTTTACGAACTCACTGTCGAATTGCTGATCGGATTCCGGCTGTTGATACGTTTGCAGCACCATAACAAAATCTTCGTTGGCGGATGCATCGAACTCGCGGTCAAATAGCTCCTGAAGAATTCCCGAAAACGTACTGTCGCATAAACAGTCCTTTCGGTACTGCTTCGTTGTATGTCGATTATGGTTAAAATCCATGTAATACGTATTGCATTGGTTATTTGCTTTTTTTGCCCCGTTCGAAACAAGGGTTAAATCTTGTTCAGCGAGCAGATAATGTTGACGGCCCGTGTGCGCGGTCAGCGTATTGGTATGCTCCCGAATGTCGCTCAGTAACTGGTCAGCATCAGATAACGTATAGATATTTTCGAGACGTAGTGCATCGACATGAAAATCGCGAAACCACATCAGCGCATTCTCAACCAGATATTGTCGATAAGCATCCCTGGAAACAGCAGAGGTCGTTTCAATTTTCGACTTCCGGGCTGGCCGTTTCTGGGTAGAGTAGCCATCCGGCTCGTTGAGTGCATGGTTGGGCTGATCAATCTGTTTATACGAAAGATCCAGAATAACGGCTAATCCTTCGAAATGGCAGGCATTGACCAATTGCTGCAATTGACCAGGGCCGCCGTACGAAGCCTGTACGGCAAACAAAAAAGCAGCATCCTGCTTTCGATTATCCCCACTCGGGAAGTCTGAAACTGGCCGAATTAGAATTGCATTGACGCCAAGTTTTTTTATGTGATTCAGCTTACGGATAATGGCTTTGAGCGTGCCATCTTCTGTAAACGTATGTATGTCAATCTCATACACAATGTATTCATCAATCGGTGGATTGACCCAGCTTGAATCTTCCCAGTAAAAACTAGTTGAATTAAAGGCTTGGGAAGGCCCATATACACCTTCAGGCTGTAACAGCGAGGCTGGGTCAGCCCATTCTTTTTCATGATCAATCACAAAAGAATATGTATCACCCGGCTTTAGTTGATCAGTAATTAGCCGCCAGTAACCACTTGAGATTTTTGTTAAGGGAATAAACCGTGAGTGATTATTGATTGACAGGGCAACCTCTTGGGCCTGAGGCATCCATAATACAACAGTTGCCTGAAGATCGGCCGTAAAGGTTACGCCGAGTTCTCGTCTATCTATGGCTAATTGGCTCATTATATAAAGGCCACTACCGCCATTTTTTCCAATCGACAATCCGCATTCACGGATCAAAACTCGTTGTTGTACCGCCTTGAAACATGCCTGAATCAGAGAAAAGGCATTAATGCAATGACAATAGAAATGGCTAGTAGTGTTTCGTTAGTTGAGTAATGATTGGACAATAAGCTGCAGTTTAGGATTGATATCAACCAAACTACGCTCCATTCCCTTAGAATGAGCTTAAACAAAGCTTAGAAAGTACTTAGAACAAACCGATTACAGCAGTTACAAGTCAAGCGATCAGGACTTTATCAGATCGTTCTTTTAACGAATGTCTGTTGTCAATAGCTGAATAATCCCTCCAAATATTTCTACTTTAAGAAGGGTAAGGCTCTAAATAACCCTTAAAGCAGCAACCGGGGGAATAGCCTCAAGGAGCTTTAAGATTCCACTTAGAATTATCACTGTTAAAATCAAATTCTGCCAGACTCGGTGTGCTGTCACCCGAAGAGATCAGTACAACCTTTTTTCCTGAGTTCGGTACCAGCTTTGGCATGATTCTATAGGTGCCATCTGTTAATTGATCGATACGCCACAGCTGTTCGGGTGTGCCCGTAAAGGTTGGTACGGTGATGACTTCGGCATCGGCAGTAGCCGCTAAGGCCCGATCGGTTCCTGCCAAGACAATTTTATAATAGGGCCCTCCTAAATAACCGGTTGTATCAGGCGCATCGGTAATCGTCCATTGCTGATGGGGGCGGGACAGGTAATCTCCTATTCTCAAGTTGATGGTACCGGTTGGCCAGTTTTTCATTACGTCGGCTAGTTGCTGAGGTGGAACAGGCTTTATCGGGTCGTTATTAGGCTGGCCAAATCCCCGTGGTCCAACGGCCATTCTCGTAAAATCAACCGCCAACTCTAAGCTATAGCCTCGTCTTACAGATTCAATTTCATACGTACCTTCTTTAAACTTTTCGCCGGCAACCGGCCAGCCATCCTTCCAAACCACCGGAAGTATGCCCAATACACTTCGGCCGCCCTGCTCTAAATCGGCTTCATAATGGATAGACATTTTTTCAACACCTTTCTCTAAAACAATATGACCGAAATGACCGGGACCGATTAATCCTCCACGGGTAGCCACCACTAGTTTCCCTCCTCCTTCCAACATGCTTCTACCTACATTATCAAGGTAAGGTCCTGTTATTTTTTTTGAACGACCTACTACCACATTGTAGGTCGAGTTGGCGCCATCGCAACAACTACCATGCGTAGCCAGCAGGTAATACCAACCCTCTCGGTAAACCAACGTACTGGCTTCACAGACGATAGCGACATCCACAGGTTTATTTCCTGGCTTGAGTTTTCCTGTTTTTGGGTCTAATTCTATCAGGCGAGTGAATCCAAAATAAGTACCGTAGGTTAGCCAAAGCCGTCCGGTAGTGGGATCTAGCATCACACCGGGATCAATGGCATCGTTCTCTTCATAGCCATCTGAGGTTGCTACGACAATCGGTTCTGAGTATTTAAAATCAGGCGACTTCGGATCCAATGTCTTGTTCCACATAGTCAGAATGGCACCTTTGTGGTTGGGTGAACCACCGGTTGCTCCATAGATGACCAGGTATCGATCCCCAAGTTTTATGACATCAGGAGCTGCTCCTCCACCCGGTCTCACTCCGCCACCATGCCATGTCCAGCCATCTTCAGAAATTAGTCCGCCACCACCTGTGCCGAACGTATAGTACTTGCCGTTACATTCAGCGACGGTTGACGGATCATGGATAAATGGCCTTCCAACCTGTGCTAGGGTGGTCTGTGTTACCAATAAGGCGCATAAGGGTGCCAGTATGGATAGGTTTATTCTTTTCATGTACTAATTTGGTTTAATTAGCGTAAAGAGGATACTGGCTATTATTGGTAACTGATACTGAGGTTTTTTACGGGCGATCCTTTTTCATCCAAGAAACGAACACAGAAATTAGCCATACCTGGTCCATTTATGACGGCACCACGGATGATATTCTTTCCCTTTTTAAGTGTCAAACGGGCAGAAGTACCATTATCGGCAATCATATCCCGGTCACCGGAAAGCAACAAGGCTTCCTGACCATTCAACCACCACATGCTGCCGGAATTGCATCCGGCCGCCATCCGGACGTTTTTGATTTCTTCAGGGCAGTCGATAACCGTGACCAGCCAGACAAGTATTCCGTATTTTGGCTTATTTAGGGCGTACGTAAAATGGTATAAATTGATATTGAAGGATTTACTATCCAACGCGTACCACTTTAGCTCTTGATTTCCTACTTTTACCGTCTGGCCATTTTGGGGAACTGTAGTATAATCGCCGGAAAAATTATCGGTCGCAAACGTTGTTTTGAGGTAGTTATCCGTAAAAATATTATTCCTGACAATATCTTTCTTTATAGGCTCCAGCATAAGCCAACGTTGAATAAATCCCTTTGCGTCTGGTGTTTTATTGGCCACAGAAGCTATGGTGAAGTGTTTGGAAAGGGTATGTGACGTATCGCCTTTGATAGGTATGGGAGGGAGAGGAATTCTTTGTGCCGGACCTGGCCCCTGTGCAAAAGCGGTTAGGCCTCCTCCGTGTAATCCTGATAAAACGATAAACAATATAAATGACAATACGTATTTGTATTTTGTATTCATAGCTTATTGTATTAAGTATTGTTTCTAGATAAAGCAGAACAAGCTACCTTTTACTGAAACTTTTACACATTCTTAAACCTCTTTGTAGTCGATGGCAACTCAATCTCTTGAAACACTATTGTTCCAGGCAAAACGATTGCCGAACCGACTCTTTACTACGTAGAATAAATGAGCCCAATAGTACATTAAGTTAGTTTTCGAGCAGGACCGTAACAACGTAGTGATCAAGGCCAACAGCCAGCAAACTACTTAGAATCAAATCTCACTGACTAGTGATGATTTTAATTTTATCATACAACTGCGTCTCCCGGTCTACAATATAAAAAAGCAACCCATTTGTCACTAGTAAAAGAATAGCAACTACTTAATTATCTTCTTATTATCAACTCAGTGAACATCAAACCATCGTATCTAAAATCTTTTGTATATTTAGCCCATAACCTAATTTTTTACCATTGCTGCTTCTATCCGTGAAACAATTTGTACTGAATTTAATAGTAGTTTGCCTGCTTACTAGTTGCTGGAATTGGGACCCTAAGGAACTAGTGCTCCCCCCCACAGCCGATTTTTCGTTTACCGGTGGCGACTGCATCGCTCCCTGCGAAGTGAGTTTCACCAATAAATCCACAGGAAACAGCACGTCTTACCAGTGGAATTTTGGTGATAATACAAATTCTACCGAGGCTAATCCAAAACATACTTTCCAAAATGGTGGTACGTTCACCGTTACGTTGACGGTTACCGGACCAGGGGGTAACAGCCAACCCAAAACTCAGCAAGTGACCATAAAAGCGGCCATTCCTTCGTCGGTATGGGACAAATCATTTGGTGGAGCCATTGATGATCAGCTCCGCTCGATGGTGGCCACTTCAGATGGCGGCTTTCTGTTGGGAGGCTATTCCAGTTCATTTGCTACCGGTGGAAACAAGTCCGCCACCAACTATGGCAGAAATGATTATTGGGTAGTAAAAGTCACTGGCGCTGGCGATAAAGTCTGGGACAAATCCTTTGGGGGTACCAACGAAGATTTCCTCTTCGCTACCGTACCGACCTCAGACGGAGGATTTTTACTGGGTGGACACTCCTACTCACCGGGAGACGGTGGCAACAAAACCGCTCCTAATTACGGCGGTACCGACTACTGGGTAGTAAAAATTAATGGCAACGGAGACAAGATTTGGGAGAAAACATTTGGGGGTACTGGCGACGATCAGCTCCGAGCGTTGGTACCTACTCTGGATGGTGGATTTCTGTTAGGCGGGGCTTCCAATTCACCTGTGAGTGCGAGCGCAGTTAATGGCAATAAAACTGCCCCTGGCTACGGTGCTAATGACTACTGGGTAGTGAAGATCGATGCGAGTGGAAACAAAGTCTGGGATAAATCGTTCGGGGGTGCAACTGACGACATTGCATTGGCAATGTCGGCCAACTCGGATGGGACCTTCCTGCTAGGAGGCTACTCTAACTCTGGCCAGACCGGAAACAGAACTGCTACGAACTATGGACTAACCGATTTCTGGGCGGTTAAGGTCGATGCGAGTGGAAACAAAGTTTGGGATAAATCATTCGGGGGAACTAGCGAAGACCAACTCCGCTCGATGGTAGCTACTTCGGATGGCGGCTTTCTGCTGGGAGGGGCTTCGGCTTCACCAGCAACCGGAGGCAATAAAACTGCAGCCAACTATGGGCTGGATGACTACTGGGTAGTGAAAATCAATAGCGGTGGCGATAAAGTCTGGGACAAAACCTACGGGGGCGCTGTTGATGACATCCTTTTTACCATGCTGGCCGTCGCGGACGATAGCTTTCTACTGGGTGGCTATTCTAGTTCAGCGTCAGACGCAGGCAATAAGACTGCCACTAACTTTGGCAGTAATGATTACTGGGTGGTGAAAATCAACAAAAATGGCGAAAAAATAGGCGAAAAATCCTTTGGAGGCTCTACTGATGATCAACTCCGCACCCTGTTGAGTACGTCGGATGGCGGCTTCGTGCTGGGAGGAATATCTACTTCTCCAATAAGCGCCAACGCAGCAGCGGGCAACAAAACCGCCACCAATTACGGCAGTAATGATTTTTGGGTTCTGAAAATCAAGTAAATAGTATTATTGTCCACATACCATAAACAGATTTTTACATCAATGTTCAGGATTAGTTGTTTACTGATTGTTGCCCTATTCCCTTTAGTAACCCGCGCTCAGACGGCCAGTAATATCCGAATGCAGGTCGATCCGGATATTAAAAAAATGGTCATTACGTATGATCTGCAGGACGTTCGGCCTACTGATTCCCTTTACGTTCAGATTGAAACCGCTTCCGGACGGGTTATCGAACCTAAAGCCATTACCGGAGCGATTGGCAAGGGGCTTCGTCCGGGCCCCAATCAGGTGGCGTACTGGGACGTAGTACGGGATAGTACCCGGCTTAACGAAAGTATTCAGGCCCGTATTCTGTTCTCCCGCCCTGCCCCACCCCCACCGGTAGCTCCAGCACCGGTAGCCGTCACCGAGAAACCAAAACCCGAAAGCCAGAATTTAGCCATTCAGCCAAAAGCCCAACCTGTTGTCGCAGTACGTAAAAAAAGCCCGATTCCGATTATTGGTTACGTAGCAACCGCCGGACTGGGAGCTTATAGCTTCGTGCTGGCGTCAGCCATCAGCAAAGACTCTGATACGTATAATAGTAAACAGTTTGTTACGTCGGCCGCTGAAAAAGCCGAGTATGACGATAAATTAGCCTCGCTTAATAGTCGCAAAAGTACGCTCACCATTGTGGCTGGAGCAGCAATTGCGGTGGGTGTTGCCACAACCATTTACACGTTCATTCACAAGCCGAAATCATCTCGTATCACCCTTGTCAGCCCACCTGGTACACGTAGCACCAATCTAGGTGTGGCATTAAACTTCTAATCTACCATGCCAAAAAACATTTATTTACTCTACCTGCTTTGCTGCTCCGGCTTTGCGTTAGCACAGTCGCCTAGCACTACCGTATACCGGAGCCAGCCGGTTACCGTCAATACGGATGCCCTGTTCGAGAAACCTGCCATCAAGCCTACCATTGAATGGTCTGGCGGTACGACGGATTATACGGAAAAAGAAGAGTACATTCTGAAGGCCTGCATCCAGAACGACGCCAAGCAGGTTAAGGTTGAACTCAACGGCCAGCTGATACCACAGCAAACGCGGGGTTTCGGGCAGCCCGGCAGTTGCGACAAGGGCACGCCTTTTACAAATACGGTACGTTTGCAGCTCGGTCGTAATCAGATAGTTGTCATTGCTTCTAATAAGGCCGGCGAAGTTCGTTCAAGTACGTTGACCGTTACGTACGAAAAGCCTCAGAAGCGAGTAGCGCTGGTAATTGGTAACTCGGAATATCCACAGGGAAACCGTCTGACAAATCCTGCCAACGATGCTAAGGCTGTTGCTGCTCAACTGAAAGGATTGGGCTTCGATGTGATTGAGCGGAAGAACACCAACCAGACCGAGCTGCGCATGGTAGTTGCTCAGTTCGGCAATAGCCTGCAATCGCAGAAATACGACGTAGCATTGTTTTATTATGCAGGACACGGCATGCAGGTGGATAGCAAAAATTACCTCATCCCTGTCGACATAACCCCCCAATCAGCGTCAGAAGTGAAAGTTTTAGCCGTATCGGCCAACGACATTCTGGAGCAGATGAGCAGCGATACAGATGTCAATCGTACGAACGTAATGATTCTGGACGCCTGCCGTAATAACCCGTTGATTCAGTCACGGGGTGGAAAAGGGCTGGCAGAAATGAACGCCCCTTCAGGTTCATTGATTGCGTTTTCGACCAAACCGGGCTCAACGGCTCTGGATGGAACAACCAACAACAGCCCTTATACTGAAGAATTAGTTAAAGCGCTGGGAGAACCAGGCATGCGGTTGGAAGATGTCTTCAAAACGGTTCGCGTTCGCGTAATGAGTCGCACGCAGAATCAGCAGGTTCCTGTAGAAACCAGTGTGCTTACGCAGGATGTTGTTTTACACCGGGGCCTTAAAAAGTAATCATGGCTATGGCCTGGTCTAAAAAATTCATTCTGATCAATCTGCTTCTGTTTATAGCTGTTTGCGCGGGCATTATCTGGGCGGGTAGCCGGTCTAGTCAGGCTGCGATGCCTACTCACCAGACCTCGCGGGAGCGTTTTCTGGACGACGCTCGGGAAGTAAAAAGTGTATACGCACAATTGTCACAGGGCATTTCGAACGATGTTCCGGGCCAATTAACCAACCCAAGGAAAATTCTGGAGCATCGGCTGGAAACGATGAACGAAGGGTACAGTAGTACCGACAAATTCGGTCCAATAGCAAAGCACTTTACGCATAATTATGAACGACTGATCAGTCTTCATGAAGTTACGTCGGGCGGTCAGGAAAATCTTGGGGTACGAAAAGATAGCCTGCTGAGTCGAATTCGAAAAGCCCAGGCAGAAGCCCAGGAGTTGGAAAAAACGCTGAGAACCCAGTAGCATACGAGTACTCTAATCCACATCGACCATGAATCTTTCTCATAATCAGGAACGCCAACGTAGCATCAGGCAAATGGTACTTTTTTATACCATCTTGTTGCTGCTGCTAGGCATCTGCTGCTACGTATCATTCTGGCTCCTCCCCGCTTATGCCAATAAAACCACGGCGAACGTTAGCCAGAATACCAGCCCACAACTGGTTCAGGCCGACGCAGTATTCATGAGCAGCCTCGATTCGCTCAGCCACCGACTGGCCGTGCTGGAGTCGTCACCAACAATAAAGCCTGAGCAGCAACAGGCGGTCCGCCGGCAAATTGACTTATTGAGCGTTACGTTCCCCGATTCCGTTCATCAGGCCGTTTTACAGAGCTACTACGCTCTGCTTTCGCAGTTGGCCATATCCAGAAGCAAGGGCGATACCGAATTAGTTAAATTAGACCAGCAGCTCGGTCAACTACGGTTGGGCGTTGATCAGTTGAAAACGAAAATCGCCCAGAAAAAACTAAATGTTCCATCAGCTCAGGTGGCTCGAGCAGATCAGGAGCCCGAACTGGTAGCAACTGAGAAAACTGCGGCCGTTAATCGTTCGGCTACCTCTGTCGTAAAGGCGCAGAATCTGGGAACATTTATCCCGAAATTGGAAAAAGGCAGTGGCTACTTTGAGTCAGCCAACCCGAATATCAAATTTATTATATGGTTCGAAGTTGAAGCTAATAAGCTCGTACTCAATATCAACTTTAGTGCTTCAGTCCGTCCCACTACGTCAACGGGCATAGATAGCCGGGTGGCTACTCAGAAAGTGCTGTTCATAGCACCGCCTGGTTCATCCATCGATCCGGCCAGTGTTCCTTCTTCAGATAAATGGGAGTACAGTTATTTCGATAATTCGGAAGAAGAAGAAACGCTGACCTCCGAAGATGGCCTGCTGACCTGCCGACTCGTGGGTAAGTCGACTCAACGAGTTGGCGATCCCGGTGGAACGCAGCTTTCGGTACAGCTGAATCGCTCCATACCCGTCAAACTTCTTAGGTAATCGCTTCCATAATACTATGTATCCAACTAGTGATCAACGACATAAATATCCATTCCATCTTTTAATTAATAGCACTCGTGAGAACAGTTCTTATTTTTTCTATCCTTATACTGCTGGGGTTTCCTACCCTTTCCCAGCCAAAGGGTAGTGATCATCAAAAGAATTCTATCAATACAGATCCCGATCTGAAAAATTTTCAGGAACGGTGTCGCCAGCAGGTCGAAGCGCTGCAAAACTACCTGTCAATCATTGCCGACCCAAACACAGCTGGCGAAGACAAAGAAATGGCCATTGACGAAACGCTACGTATGTTTCTGAAAGGGTCGACCATGCAGGTTTCGTCGATTAAGAATCCAAAGCAAATCAATACGTTGCCACTGGAAACGTATTTACAGAATCTGAGCAAACTCTCCTCCCGTAAAAACATTAAGGAAGTAACCATCACGTTTTTTCAACCGGTAAAAGTATCTGACTTCTCGCGCAACCAGGACGGAACCTACTCGGGAACAGCTACTTACTTTCAGCAATTTGAGGCTCGGACCGTTTCGGGACGGCTTGTCAGAGATCGGACTCAGAAAAACATTGATACCCTGCTTAAATCGCTCGACGACCCTTTTGTGAACGAAAAACGGTGGGCGCTCTTGCTGGGTAATATTACCGTTATGGAGTCGACTCCTGCGGTTGACAACTAACTCTGGCCATTCTCTATGCTATTGCTAATCAATCTACTGACGCTGGCTGGAAGTTGTGCCTTCTCGACGGATACGTTACCAACCCAACCCGATTCCACCAAAACCACTTTCCGGACTGAGCGAAAACCCGGTCAATCGTATATGATTCACCAGGTATCGCACATCAGTGAATTTGTTCGTCGTTTCAACGGCGAGCAACCCAAACTCATTCGAGCCGGTGAAGACTCCATTCAATTAGCAGCCGAAAGTCGTGAACAAAAAGTAGCCCGGCTGTTCGACCATAACAACGTAGCAAGCTCATCTAAAAACAGCCTGATTCAGAAGCGTAAATCCCTTTTTCTGGAGGCCGTCAGCCGTACCGATCAGCCGATGCTGCTGACTTTTCCGACAACAAACATGCTTGCCACCGTTGGTATGGACGTAAACTATGGGGGTGTGCAGCAGAACGTAAAATTTTTTCTCAAGGCTACAGAGAAGGACAGCGCCTATAGCTGGAAAATTGTTGCAGTATCTGTTCCATTTGCCATGCCGCCCCGCACGAAGCCGTCTGGCAAACCAGGTGCCGATTCAACGCAGGTATTTATCCCTCTAAATGCCCAGGAAACGAGTTTTCTGGCTTTATTTAATCTTATCAGAGATCGGCAGAATCTGTTACCACTTGCCGCCCGGTCTGCGTCGAATGACAGTAAACTTCTGCAATTGAGCCAGTTAGTGCAGCAAGGCAAAATTCAGCCCACGCGCACAGAGCAACCTGTGGTCTGGCTACAATCGGGCGACGCATGGCTCATGCAGCTTGAATATCGCAATCGGGAAAATCTTAATTCGGGCTGGCTCATTACAGATTTATTCTGGTTACCCGGTGGCGATGCTGTTCAACTTCCTAAAGAATTCAGCAACTGTTTACCCACACAGAAACCATAACTTTTCGAAACGCTATGCTGACCACATCCATCCATAAACTGCGCTACGTTCTCCTGCTGGTGTGCTGGGGTTGTTCGCTTCTGGCTCAGTCGCAATCCTTACTGCAGGCTGATTATGCCCAGTTCGAGAATCAGATAAGAGATTTTCTGAATCGCGAATATTTCAGTACGTTGGATGCCTACGTAAAAGCGCAGCGTGAAGAAGATGCTGTTACGTTACGGTACAAATTGCTCAGCAAAGCCTGGAGCGCCAACACTCAGGTTTTCAGCGACGTAAGTCCAGCCCCAGCCGTTACTTGGGCGCAGTTTCTTACGGATGTTCGGCTAAAAAATACGGTCAGTAAGAGTAACTTTTCGATAGGCTCAGCACAGGATGCCCCTTTTCAGCGACCAGCCACGATTCAGTTTGTTGGTACCGATTCGCTTGTGACGAGTATTTATGTAAAACAACGTATGAGTGGAGGCCGGGCAGGCGGAAGTTTTGCCATTCGAACCGTGCCCCTTACGTTTACGATTTCAGCTCGTTTCAAGCGCGACGCCAGCAGCCAGTTGGGCTATTTTTATAACATTCAGATTGGCAACATTCGATCGGGGGTTCCACCGGCTGGTGCTATCGCCTTTTCGTCGGATCAAACCGTAAAAACCAACCCCTATCCGATTTATCTGGCTGAGCAAAGCCTGGGCCGGGTTCTGGCTAAAGCGGGCAATTCACTGGCTGAGAAGTTACCCGCTACTGCAACCAGGCTTTTTATTAAAAACCTATCCTATCGTAACTGCGGCATTGGCGATGCCTTTGCACTGGAAGTAGGCGCTACGTTGCAGACCTACTTTTCGACGCTCTTAAATCGACCAAAATTAACAATCAGCACCACGGAAGCAACGCCCCAAAGCTATACACTGACGGGTCAATATGAAGACAATGGCAGTCTGTTCCAATTGACGATGCTTTTGCTCGGCCCTAATGGTCAGCAACTGGGTCGGGTTGTTAACTCAGATTTGCCGCTCAATTGGTTCGAAGCCAATAACCGACGATTTATTCCGGCTGATTACGCTAAAATCAACAAGGAAACCAATACGTTGAACAATTATCTGGTCAGCGATGATAGAAACCTGTCGCTCCGACTGAATACCAACAAAGGCCGGGAAAGCGCTCGCTTTTTTAAAGGAGATACCATGCACTTGTTTGTGGAGGTCAATAAGCCCAGTCATGTACGAGTTTTATACCGGCAGGCGCCTGATCCACAGGGCGTTGAACGTATCGTGCTCCTTTGCGACCGAGTGATCAAGCCCTCCGAAACCAGTGTAAACGTATTGTTGGGTGACTTTGTCTGTAGTGAACCCTACGGCTCAGAACGTCTGGTAGCCGTTGCCGCCACTGATCCGATGTGTCCGCTAACCATTGATCGGCAAACAATTGGTGGACTGACATTTGAATTTGTCAACGAAAGTCTGGAGGAAGCGCTCAAAAGCTCGCGCGAGAAGAGTTGTATGCGTGGGCTGGGTCAAAGCGGAAGCCCGTTTAAAGCTTTCGATCAACTGCTTATCACTACGTTACCCGTTCAGTAAATAGAAACACCACTTAAACACACCTACTTATGAAACGCAACTGGTATTGGAGTTTTGGCTGCTTCGTCACTTTTTTGTGTCTGACACAGTCGCTAGCGGCTCAAACATTGCACGTAGTGATGATGGCGGCCGTTGACGATAAAAATCTTGGCGCTGCCTGCCAGAGCGACGTAGCAGTCATGACCGAGAATTTTAAGCAGATTAGTAAAGGCATTGGTTATGAGCTCAATCTGAAACAATTACAAAACGATCGGTTCACTGGCAAAGCGTTACGTGCTGCGCTGGATTCAGTCAAGCCAGCCGCTAATGACGTACTGGTATTTTATTATACGGGCCAGGGATATAATCACATGGACCATAAAAGTGAATTTCCCTATTTAAAAGTGAATGATTACCAGGCTAGTGCTATTGACCTCGACGAAGTTCACCAGCGGCTTAAGCAAAAAGGTGCCAGATTAAGCGTCACCATGAGCGATTGCAGCAATGAACTGCTTCCCTCATTAACCCGAAGTTTTACGAAGCCAGTACGTATTACAGCGGCTAAGATTAGTGACGAAGATGTGTCCCGACTGCTTCAGAAACTGTTTATTACGGTTAAAGGGGATGTAAAAATTGCAGGTGCCGAACGATCTCAATACTCGTACGCTTTTCCGGGCGGGCGCGGTTCACTTTATACAACCTCGTTTGAAAATGCGTTTGAAACGGCACTGAATAACAATGTCGATCTAACCTGGGCCAGTCTTTTGGAAGATATTCAAAACCGACTGGAGCAAATTCCGGTTTCCGTTTCGGCCAAGGATACAATTCGTCAACAATCTATTTTTGAGGTCAATGTAACGGCTATGCGCCCGTCGGCTAATGCAGGAATTGCCTTCAATCAGATCAATAAATACCTGAATACCCTGGCCGACGAGAGCCGCCCGAACAACCAGCGACGTACCGAATTACGAACAGCCGACCAGCTATTTACGCCAACCGCTCACGCCCGAATCTACGTTGGCAACACGGAAGTAGCCAGCCAGAACGTTGACCAGCTAACCCGGCGTTTGTACCTTAACGCCAAGCAGATTAAACAGGTGAACATCATCGAAAAACTCTCGACTTTCGATCCTGTTCAGAAACGCTATAAAGTAATTGCGGTGCAGGAGTTATGGGAGTGATTCTTTTCCTAATTTGTCCTCAATAGTATGTAATATATGGCGTAGTGGACTGCTACTCAGCAACAATCATCACTACGTATGCATCGGGCTGATCCACTGCCCAGGTAGTAGGTAATTTCCCTCCTGAATTTATCGAAACTCCCCTGCTTTCAGGTTGTTACGTAGTGCTACGTAACAACCTGACGTTTAATGCTACGTCCTTCAGACAAAGCCGCTACCGAGGCATAATATAATAAAAGCAAATGTCGTAAATTGAGATAAAAGATTAAGGAAGCCTATTTCAGGACGACAAAATCAGTGATGTTTTCCAGCAGCGGTTTCCATTCGTCAGGGGTGCGGTATTTGCGGTAGTTTTTGACGCGATGGAACGTCAGGAAGTTAGAATCGTGCTGGTTATTAGCCCCGCCCATACCATCATCGAAGGCAGTTCGACAAGCCACGACGATATCTTTGCCATCAAACTGCCAGTCAACGTATTGAAATCCGTGTTTTTCAACATCTGTGTTGTACAGAATAATCCCGCGAATAGTCCAGTTTTCGAGGTCGGGAGATGACAGCATGACCTGCGAATTCCGAGCACGTTCCCGCTTAAAGACGCGATGTTTGGGCAGGGCGTAGTTCGTAAAGGTATAGTAGAGTTTCGTTTTGGGATCGAAACGAATGTTGAATTTCTTGCAGGCGCCGGGCAGTTTAATGAACTTGACAGTAGTCGAATCCGCTGTCTGCCCATCGTTGCTGACGCGGTACATCACGGCCTGATCATCCCCCAGATTGTTGACACGTAGTATATTCCAAATTTCGCCTTTGGGATTCATCACTACGTTGCCTTCCAGCCAAGCATTGCCCGGTTTCCAATCAGTTTTGTTGTAGATTAGGTGCTGGGTAAACGACCAGTTTTTGGGATTGAGCAGATCAGCATCGACAGGAGCGGACGCCACAAAACTGCGAAAATTACCCCAGCTTGTAGTCGGTACGTTACGTTCCATCCCTTTCCAAACGCGCCCATTGAACACTTGAACCGGCACCGACGCACAATGGTAACCCTGGTCTGTACTTAAATACCCTTCGTTAACGCTGCTCCAGTTCCGGCCTCCATCAGTCGAACGCCGGATGCTCATTCGGCCGTACTCTTTTGTAGTTCCCAACAGGTATAAAGCGCCTTTATTGATAAACAACGTAGCCCACCACAAGCTATCCAACTCCGCGATTTTCTGCCAACTTTTTCCCCGGTCTGCCGATTCAAAAACGTGGGTATGCTGGGGCGTTGGCCCTTTCCCGAAAATATCGTGCGACGCTACGTACCTACCATCGGGCATGATAGCAATGCTGGGCGAACCCAGAAAATTACCCGCCGATTTGGGAAGATGATCAATGACAACACCCGGTACGTTCGGAAAATTCTGCCCCCAAGTCATAGACAACGTAACGAAGGTAATGAGCCAAATATGAATAAGCTGTTTCATAACCAGTGTGCAGCTATACCGAACGTATCACGCAAACGTAACATTTATTGCAAGCTCTTCATAAAGCTTATCGACCTCCTCCAACAATAAGTCGGTTTTCGCTTGCACAGATGCCGTTAGCGGATCGACCTGTCGGCGGGTGTAGAGCGAAATGGGCAGGCCCCGCTTTTTCAGACTGTATTTGGCAATAATTGGGTAGGCCGTATGCACCAAATCCATGCAATCAGTCATGAACTGCTGCGCCCGATTTACCTGCTCCTGCTTCGCCGGATCATTGTAGTTCGCACAAACCCAGGTAATTAATTCTGGAAAAATATTTCCCTGAATGCAGGACAATCCAGCGGCACCAGCCTTCAGCGATGAAACAGCATTTACCATATAGGCATCGTACAAACCAAACTCATAGCCCTCAGCAACTTGTAAACGACGCTCAATTTCATCGGCATCCAGACAGGTATCTTTGTGGTAAATAAGCCGCCCGGAAGACAACAAATCAGCCAAAATCGTACTACTAATGAGTCGTTTGTAGGGAACCGGGCATTCATAAAAACCTAACGGAATTTCTTCAGTCAAATCCATTAACTGGTGCATGCGGTCTAGAAAAACGTCATCATTCTCATCAGGACTAACTAGTTGACTGGTAATGATAATAACCGCCTGAATACCGGTCTGGTATATACGTTTTACAAAATCAGCCTGTTTGGCAATCGGGCCTCCGAACGTACCGGTTGCTACTATCGGCACCCGCCCCGCCACCTGATCGACGACCTGTTTCGTCACGGCCAGCCGTTCTGAATCCGTCAGTTCATACATTTCGCTCGACAAACAGTTCGCGAACAATCCGGCGGCTCCTGATTCAAGGTAATAATTTGTCAGGTGATCCAGACCAGATGCATCAACAGCCCCTGATTCCAGAAACGGGGTGAGCATGACCGGGATAAACCCGCGCGGCAATGAGTGAGCAGTGTTTGGAAGTGTGGCCATAACTTTAGAGGACGTATCGAATTAAAAATCAACTAATTGAATTCGCGTTGTACGGACGTCGGCGTTGATTCAGCCCCACTCCGATTTGTGCGTAATCTGGTTAGCAGCAGACCAACCAGAAAAATGGTGAGCGTTCCCACCACAATAATCATATTTTGATGCAAGGGATTACGTAGCGCGGCAAAATCATCGGGCAGTTTATCTGAGAACGTCATCCAAACGATAACCAGCACTCCGATCAACGTAGCGGTAAGCGCTTCGGCGTTACGTGTTGAGCGGGAAATAATCCCCAACAGGAACAGGCCAAGCATACCACCCGCAAAGATTCCGGAGAGCATCCACCAGATGTCGAGCACGCTCTTAATACCAATCATGGCAATACCCGTGAGCATACCCAGCAAACCGAATGTTGTGGTGGCGATATACAGCAGACGTAGTGATTGTTTATCCGACAGATTTGGGTTAATGTACCGCCCATAAATATCGACCGAAAACACGGTGGCTGAGGCATTCATCCCCGAACTGATGGTGCTCATAGCCGCCGACAGAATAGCCGCTACAATCATACCTACCAATCCTGCCGGCACTTTATTGACCATAAAATGAGGCATCACTTTATCGCCAATGTCGGCAGGGCCAAGCGTTGCGGCTAACTGCGCAATAGCAGACTGACTACCACCGGGCAACCGCTCGGCAGCCACGCTCATCCGTACCGCATTCAACAGGTCAGGATTGGCCTGATAATAAGCATACAAACACGATCCCAGGAAAAAGAACAGCAACGAAATCGGTACGTAGAGATACACGCATAACCAAATCGACTTGGCAGCTTCCTTAACCGACGTAGTGGTATGATACCGCTGTACGTAATTCTGATCCATCCCGAAGTTGTTCAGGTTCATAAAAAAACCGTAGAGTAGCACAACCCAGAACGTAGCATGCGTAAAATCAGGAGCGAAACTGCCTAAACTGAATTTATTGTCGGCCTGACCAACTTCCAGAATTCGACTCATGCCACCGGGCATTCCGGCGATTACCAGCCAGAGGATAATGACAGCTCCGGCGGTTTTCACAACGCCCTGCACTACCTCCGTCCAGATAACGGCTTCCATACCGCCAAGCACGGTGTAAATGATGATACAGGTTCCCACAATCAGCATAATCGTTGCCATCGGATAGCCTGTCAACGCCTGTAAACTCAGCGCGATACCGAAGAAAATGGAACCCATACGCGCCAGTTGCGTGAGCAGAAAGCAAACGACGGCATACGTTCTCGCCCAGGGTCCAAAGCGGTGTTCCAGGTGCGTATAGGCAGATACTTCGCCAGTATGTCGGTAAAACGGAACAAAGTATTTGGCTGCTACCCAAGCAGCAATCGGCATCGACAGGCTAAACACAAACGAATTCCAGTTTGACCCAAAGGCTTTGCCCGGTACGCCCAGAAATGTATTGCTACTCAGGAACGTAGCGTAAATCGACATACCGATGGCCCAGCCCGGAATTTTGCCCGATGCCGTCGTGAACTGATCGGCATTTTTAGTTTTTCGGGAAAAATAAACCCCAACGCCTACCATACCAGCCAGATAGCCAACAATCACCAACAGGTCAACAATGGGAAGCGTTTTCATGGTTATCTATTCGGTGGTTAGGAATAATTCAGCCCGATCGTTTGAAATCTACACGTATAGAATAGTACAAGCTAAACTCTGCATCAGGCCTATAAACCGGACTTGATTAAATTATTCTACAAATAAATTGCCTTTTACCGAACAATCATTATACTGGATTATCCTTTCATTCAACGAGCTTAACAAATTTCAGTCAGTGATTAGCCAGTCATAGAACTTAATTTAGTCTGCCAGCCAATCTGGCCCGCGCTGTTTAAGTACTTCTTTTTGTACTCCAAAGGAGAAATCCCCTGCACTTTTTTAAACTGACGGTAAAAATTAGACAGGTTATTGAATCCATTCTGGTAGCAAACCACTTCAATCGACTGTTTATTATCGATTAATGCCCGGCACGCATAACTAATACGTACTTCGATCAAAAACTGACTATACGTCTTGCGGGTCATCAGCTTAAAATACCGGCAAAACGACGTAATACTCAGATTGGCGATGGCTGCTATTTCTTCTAAAGTGATTTCACGGGTGTAGTTGGCCAATGTGTACTCACAAACGGTATTTAATCGGCTCGTTTCCAACTCGTTCGATTGATGAAACGCGTAGGTCGACGACAAGGTCTCCATCAAGTCAGACTGCGATAAATGAGTCAGAATAGTTAGCAGCACAGCGATCCGGTTCAGAGGTGCCGCTTCGACCGTTTGCTGCATCAACGGCCTGATTTTTTCGGCCAATTCACCGCGTATCAACAGGCCTCGTTTGGCTCGTTCGTAGAGTTTAGCGATGGGCAGCGCTTCGGCCAGATGTAAAAAACTATCGCCCAGCCAGTTCGGTAGAAAATGAATGACAATTGCCTCAAAATGAGCGTCTGGATCAGCTTGCCAGTAGCTTTCGTTGCATTGCCAGTTGTGCGGCAGATTTTCGCCCAATAAAATAATCTCACCCGGAGAAAAGTTCGCTATGCTATCACCAATGAAGCGAACACCTTCACCACGAAGTACACAGTGAAGTTCCAATTGCGGATGATAATGCCAAATTGAACCCCGATTTTGGCTACGCGTTACGTCGTGCCGGGCGGTGAAGGCATCCTGCGTATTGGCAGGCACCCGATGATACTGCAATTTCATGGCGACAGAGAAGTTGTAGAGTTGTAAAGTTATAAAGTTGTAGAGTTGGCTGACGCATGAGGAACTTTACAACCTTATAACTTTTCAACTTTACAACTTTATAACCCCACAGGCTGTATATACGGACGTTTGATGGCCGGAAACGCCTGTTGAATAGACTTATGGATTCTGACGATTGCCTGATTAATTGCATCGGTGGTTAAATCGGGCTGAAAAGCTACTCCCTGGATCAGCGTGATTTCTTCCGGCCCTAAGTAAATAGTGCCAATCGAAACTGATTTTATCACCGCTACGTCCGATTCGGTTAGGGCGATGATCTGCCGGTTTGTTTCTTCATCGACCCCCTCCCCCATCAGCAGGCTTTTGCTTTCGCGGGCTAACACCACCGACACCGATACCAGCAGCAATCCGATCAGAATAGAAGCGACGCCATCGAGGTAAGGATTTCGGAGCGTGTGGCTCAGGAAAACGCCCAAAAAAGCAATCAGCAGCCCTATTACGTCCGATATATCTTCAAATAATACAGTAAACGTTGCCGAATCTTTACTGTCCTTGATAGCTGCCCAGACGCCCTTTTCGCCCCGCTGCACATTGAAAGTCCGCCAGGCAGTCAGTAACGAATAGCCATCCAGCGCCAATGCGATAGAGAGAACTACGTAATTCCAGAACGGGTCTTCGATGATTTCTGGATTCTGGATATGGGCAATTCCTTCATAAAACGAAACACCCCCACCCACCGCAAAAATGAGCAATGCCACTACGTAGGACCAGAAATATTGTTCTCGTCCGTAGCCAAACGGACGTTTCTTGTCGGGTGGTCGCTGACTACGGGTTAAGCCCAGCAGTAGCAACACTTCATTTAACGTATCGACCAGCGAGTGAATGCCCTCCGAAAGCATGGCTGAGCTACCGGTAACGGCGGCTGCCACAAATTTGGTAGCCGCAATCCCCAGATTAGCCCCCAGAGCGGTGTAAATAGCGATTTTTGATGAAGCCATGCACTAGCAACGTACCAGCGCCGAAAGATGTTTACTGGGATGTAACGACACTACGTTGATTAGTAGCGGGTTGTCTGTTTTACTATTCAAAATAATTTACCCTCTTCAACCTCACTACGCGGGATTTATGACTTGAAAAGCTGGCGCATAATCCTTCGCGAACTGGGCGAACGAGCGCGGAATCAGTCCCGTTGCGTCCCAAACACCCGATGCTACCATAGCAGCCTCGTTACGGCTGTAATGGGCATAATCTTCAATCAGTCCGTCGGCCTGCCAGGCGGGGAAACCTATTTTATCCAACGTAGCACGCATGAGCTCCGGCGTAATATCGACGAACGTAACAGGCCGACCCAGCACGTTGCTCAGCTCTTCAGCCATATCAGAATGACGTAGCGATTCTGGCCCGGTGAGTGTATAGGTTTGCTCCGAATGACCGTTTTCGGTAAGTGCAGCCGCTGCTACGTTGGCAATGTCGCGCACATCGATAACACTAATTCCGGCATTTCCGATTGGCGCAAAAAACTGCCCCGATTCAGCGATGGATGACCGAAAATTGAGCAATCCCTGCATAAACAGGTTAGGCCGTAAAAAAGTAAAATCCAATCCCGAATTGCGGATGGCCTGCTCCACAACGGCGTGATATCGCAGGAAACGAACAGGCGAATGCTCGTCTGCCGCCAGCTGCGATAGTTTGACCACATGGCGTACACCCGCTTTCTGAGCCTGCTCGACAAAACGCAGTTGCTGAGTTTCGGCCTGTTCCGAGGAAGGTGTCAGCAGAAAGGCACGCTCGATGCCCCGCAAAGCCGAGGCCAGTGAATCTGAATCGTTAAAATCGCCCGCTACGACTTCTACACCGGGCATTCCGGCTAGCTCTGACTCCCGTTGAGAATTACGTACCATGGCCCGGAACCGTACTCCACGTTCTGACAATAGCCTGGTCAGTTCCTGGCCGATGTTGCCGGTTGCACCGGTGATGAGGATAGCGGGCGTAGGTTGGTCAGCAGAAATTATTGGTGTATTCATGCGTTTTTTGTTTAGTTGTTTGTTCGATTAGCAACGTGACAAAAGTAGATCGCCCGAATTACCCCTGATTGTACGAAAACGAAAGCCTACCCACCCCATGGATGCTCAACTCATTGAAGCCGACGACCGATTAGCAAACGTATTCAGCCACTTCTACGTCGTTCGCCAACCCAAAGACGCACCGACCGTACGGCAGCAGTTATTGCCCAATTATGAAATGTTGCTGGCTTTCAACTTTGGCCCTGATTTACCGGCCTGGATGGGCAATTCGATGTACCGGCTTCAGCGCACGGCGGTGATGGGTCCTTTGCAGAAACTGCTACGTTACGACGTAGGGCCCGGTACTGACCTGATTGTGATCGTGTTTACACTGAATGGCTTCTATCGATTGTTCGGGAAAACGATCCAACTGCGTGGATCAATTCATGCAGACAGCGCTACGTCGACGGGCGCTGGTTTTACGGATGGAGATATGCTGATGAACCCTGAATGCCTGGAGAATCTCTGGAAAAAATTAGCCGCTACGTGTTCATTAGACGAGCGAATTCAGCACTTCAGTGACTATGCCATGCAGCATCTGGCCCCCTTCGACGCAACCATGCAGACCTTATTTGAAACGATTCCTCATTTTCGACATTCGCAGGTCGACCCCATCAAAGCGGTTGCTCAGGATCATCAGTTGTCGACCCGCACTATGCAGCTTCGGTTTCAGCACCAGTTAGGTTACTCGGCGAAAGAATTAACCCGCTTTTTACGTTTCAAAAAACTGATTACCCAACTTCTGAATCAGCCCCCTGTTTCACCCGATTGGTCAGAGCTGGTTTTCATGTATGGTTACCACGATCAGAGCCACCTGATCCGCGATTTTCAGTATTTTACGGGCCTGACACCCAGCACATTTATTAAACAACTCGCTGATCAATCGATGTGTATTAGTCAACCCGGCAAATTTTATTGACCGATTGTACGTTCCGTCTATCTTCCGGTCTACCAGTCTGCCAGATTCTTTACAGGCTCTTTCTTTTTCGAAACCGCTTTCTCGGGCAGTAGCCGAACGGTGAGAGACGCCTTTGTCTGGGCTGGTACGTTCACCTCAAAACCTAATCGGGTGGTGCCGGGGTTCGGGGCATCATATTCGTGAACCGGGTCGGTGGGCCAGGTTTTCAACGTAATGGTAGCAGGTTCAGCTACTTCCACGATCAATTTTTTACCGTCCTTCGTCAATTCAGCGCGATTAGGTGCCACGAGGTTGACTGTTGCAGGCGTCACCATCGTCCAGCGAACGACCGCAGGTTGAGCGGAGGCTTCTACCTCATCACGTATCAGCACCGATTCGCCGTTCACGATGGCAATTCCCCGATTGGCTTTGGCGAGTTGACCCTGATAAAGTTCGCTCAGATCAAGGGTGGCATTCATAAAATTGGGCGCTTTGGAAACGTGTGTAAGGGGCGCTTTACCCTTAACCCGCTGTAAACTATCATTGACAGTCAGCGTGTTGTGGTATCTGTTATTATAACGTAGTACGTCCCATCGCTGGCCGCTCTGTTTCGTATTCCACAAATCCACCTTCTTCGATTCCAGCGATTCGTAATCCTGCATGCCAAAGTCCATCGCCCAGCGTACTCCGTCGGCGTCCATCACAAACGACCCGGCATCCATGTGGGCGTGACTAACCGATGGACTTCCGCCTTTGATACCCACAAAAATGGCATTGGGGTCGGTCCAGGAGGTACGTAGCAGCGCCACCGGGCTTTTACCCTGGCCGGTCCACGCGGTTTCTTTCGGCGGTTTAATGCTGCTCAGATTCACATCACCCATCCAAAGTAGGAGTGCTGGCAAAACCCGATCTTTTAGGTGACCATCCATGCTTCCGTTCTGCAGGTTATCGCGCTCAACCCAGAGCAGCGACGGGTCTTTCAGGCGCTGCGCAAACCAGAACATAGCCGTCTGCAAACCACTGTTTCTGCCTGCATCTGAGTAATTGAACGGCAGTCGCGTGGGGCCGGTCATGTTTTCCAGATAGTAAGGTGTTTGCAGAAATCCCGGCTTTTCGGTCAGACCGTACGAGGTACCGAAGAGATTTTCCAGCGCACTGATCATCAATACGTTGAACGTAGTGCCGTAACCCCAGTAGCTGTAGCCTTCGGGGTAAGCACCTTCAGGCGCGTAGTCGCCCATGGGCAACGTAACGGTTTCCAGAGCGCGGTTGATGATACGTTTCGCCAGCGCTGGATCGTCTTCGTAGGTCGCCATCACACCGTAAACCATACCGGCATTACAAACCTGATTCCAGTTGTTTGAGTTTTTGAGCCAGCTATTATGCTCCGGCATCATCGACGCATCAATACCCTTCTGCCGAATGGCCGCCCGGATTGTACTACGTGACGATTCAGGCAGTTTGTCGTACAGCCAGTCGTAGCCAATAGCGAGGGCCATCGTCATTTCACCGACGTCCAGAAAATGCGACGGATTCCAGTCGCTGAACGCCGCAATAGCCAACATTTCCTGTTCAGCCCGTTTCAGGTATTTTTCATCGCCACTCATCCGATACGCATACGCCAGAAAAAATAGCCTCCGCAACGCTTCGCGCGAGACACTCAACAACCTCCGACCAGTTTTGATACGTTCCAGCGGTGCAATCTGAACAATCTTACTGCTTTCACCCAGAATCGCATCGTGGAGTTTTTTGGCCAGCGGATCACCCGCGATTTTCTGAGCAAGCACTTTCTCCTGACCAGCAGCCAGCAATAGTCGTGGATGCGTTCGAACGGTCGTTACATTGGCCAGGTGGTCGACCTGAGCAGAAGCAAAGAAACCTGTAATTCCCAAAAAGAACAGAAGCAGGTAGCGGAAAGAAAAGGTCATAACAGACAGTTGGCTAATTCTCATGAAGAAAGGATAAGAACGTTCTGATTTACCTGATAACCCACTTGGGGTATTAATTTGACCTCTTTGCCTTTTAGAAAAAGTCGTATTTGTCTGGGCCAATCTCCAGCTTGGCTCGTGTAGAGAATTAGCTACGTTAATTATGGGCCAAGCTGGAGCTTGGCCCAGACAGGTCTGGTACATGGAACGACGAGATTTTATTAAAACCAGTGGACTGATTGGCGGGGGTTATGCGTTGTCGGGTGTCCATGTTCTGGCCAATGCTACGTCATCACCAACCAACGTAGCACCCGCTGATACGTATTGGCTCGATGGTCCGATGCGCTGGGCACAGCTTGCGTTTGTGGAGCGCGACCCCGGTCATTATGACCCTGATTTCTGGCTAAATTACTTCAAACGTATCCACGCCGATGGGGCATTGTTGAGTGCGGGCGGTATTGTGGCTTTTTACCCAACAAAAATTCCGCTGCACCACCGCAGTGATTTCATGGGCAATTCTGATACGTTGGGTTACTTGGTTGAAGGATGTCGGAAACAGGGTATGAAAGTCATGCTACGTACCGATCCGCACGCAGCGCGACAAAACGTATACGACGCCCATCCCGACTGGATTGCCGTTACTGCCGATGGTCAAAAACGCCGTCACTGGGCTAATCCCGACTTATGGGTAACCTGTGCCTTAGGCCCTTATAATTTTGAGTTCATGCCGCAGGTGAATACCGAAATTATGGAACGGTTTCAGCCGGAAGGTATTTTCTCGAATCGCTGGGCGGGCCACGACATTTGCTACTGCGAACACTGCAAACGCAATTTCAAGTCCTACGCCGGTCTGGACATTCCTCAGAAAGCGGATAAACTCGACCCAACGTATCGCAAATGGGGCGAGTGGCGCATGAAGCGACTGCGGGAAGTTTGGGCGCTCTGGGATTCCGGCATTCGGAAAGTAAAACCTACTTCCCGATTCATTCCGAACGGCTTTCCCGACAAAATCATGACGGGCAAAGAAGCCGACCTGTTCTTCGCCGACCAGCAAGCCCGCCGGGGATTGACCGCGCCCTGGTCGAATGGAAAAGGCGCCAAAGAGCTACGTTCTACATTGGGTCTGAAACCGCTGATTGGTATTTTCAGCGTGGGGATTGAGGAAGAATTTCGCTGGAAAGATTCGGTGCAGAGCGATGCCGAAATCCGCATCTGGGTAGCGGAAGGAACGGCTAACGGGATGCGTCCCTGCTTCGTAAAATTCGGTGGCGATATCTACGACAAACGCTGGATGGAGTCGGTTGCTACGTTATACGAAAGCTATCACAAAAACGAGAAATACCTACGTAACACGGCTCCGATGGCCCGCGTGGGAGTGGTTTATTCGGAACAAACCGAACGAAATTACGGCGGCAAACCCTGGCAGCAGAAAAGTGGTGATCACCTGGATGGTTTCTACCACAATCTGGTCGAAAACCGGATTCCGTTCGATATGGTGAACGACAGGCTGCTGACGCCCGACGATCTAAAGCGTTTCAAATTGCTCATTCTCCCCAACATCGCGGCCCTTTCCGACGCTCAATGCAAACAATTACAAGCTTTTGTCGATGGGGGCGGCAGTCTGATTGCTACGTTCGAAACGTCGCTCTATGACGAAGAAGGCAAGCAACGTAACGATTTCGGACTGGCGGGCTTATTTGGCGTATCGTATAGCCAGAAAGTGGAAGGCCCCATGCGGAATAGCTACCTGCGTCTCCAGCCCACACCCGACAGCCAGACACAATTGATTCTGAGAGGATTGGGCGATACACCACGTATTATCAACACAATTTACAAAGTCAACGTAACGCCAACGGCTACGTTCCCCAGCCCCGTTACGTTGATTCCAACCTACCCTGATTTGCCGATGGAGGACGTTTACCCGCGCGTGGCCCAGACCGATACGCGGGAGTTGTATCTGCGTCAGGTTGGCAAAGGGCGGGTGGCGTATATTCCGGGCGATCTGGACCGGTCGTTCTGGCAATTGCTCAGTGTCGATCACGGGCAGTTGCTGAGCAACGTAGTGAATTGGGCGCTCGATGAGGAACCTGTCGCAACCGTAACAGGGCCGGGCATTATCGACGTAACAGTCTGGCGGCAAGCCAAATCCATGACGGTTCATCTGGTAAATCTAACTAACCCGATGATGATGAAAGGCCCATTCCGAGAATTAATTCCTGTGGAAGCGAAAGTGTCTGTTCAGATACCGACTGGTGCCAACGTAACGGGTGTCAGCCTGATTATGAGCGGACAAAAGTCAAAATTTGAACGTAGCGGCAACCGAATAACCGTGGCCGTCCCTAAAATCCTAGATCACGAAATCGTGGCATTGGATTTAGCGTAATATTTGATCCAAACGCGGATGTAGTAAAGCTTTCGTCGCATAGCGATCTAATGTTAGTAGCAAAAACTCATCAAATAGCTCTACCGTCGCGTAGCGGCCAAACGAATCTGCATTGTTGTTTGGTCGCTACGCGACGGAAAGCCAAACAACTTCTGACAGAATTTCTAACAGAAATAATTAATACTCTAAACCCGTAATTCTCCTAGAAAACCATGGTCTGGAAACAAGTAATTGACCCGTTCAACAGCATTACGTTATCGGTTCTGGTCGCACTGGTGCCGATTCTGTTTATTTTCTGGGCGCTCATCATCCGAAGAATGAAAGGGTATCAGGCCAGTCTGATTGCCATTGTAATCGCCATGATTATTGCCATTGCCGTATATGGTATGCCCGTTAAACTGGCCCTTCTATCGGTGACGCATGGGGCTGTGTACGGCCTGTTTCCCATCTGCTGGCTGGTTGTGGCGGCCGTGTTCCTCTTCAACCTGACGGTAAAAAGCGGGCAGTTCGAAATCATCAAGCATTTTATGGCGTCCATCACGTCCGACCGGCGGCTACAGGCGCTGCTGATCGCCTTTTCGTTCGGTGCTTTTCTGGAAGGAACGGCTGGGTTTGGGGCGCCGGTTGCCATCACTGCGGCTATGCTGGTCGGGCTGGGTTTCAATCCGCTTTATGCATCCGGAATTTGTTTAATTGCCAATACGGCTCCCGTCGCTTTTGGCTCCATTGGTATTCCCATTACGGTGGCCTCGCAGGTATCGGGTATTCCTGAATTACCTATTTCTCAGATGGTTGGGCGAACGTTGCCGATATTGTCGGTGATATTGCCGTTCTACCTCGTGACCATTATTGCCGGGTTCCAGAAAGCACGAGAAGTGATGCCTGCCGTGCTGGTATGTGGAGTTACGTTTGCTTTCCTTCAATACGTATCATCTAATTTCCTGGGACCTTCCCTACCCGATGTTATTGCCGGGCTAGGTTCTATTGTGGTCCTAATGATCTTCCTTCGCTTTTGGAAACCCCGCTCCATCTGGCGATTCAGCAACGAACCCGCCCCTACGTTCGACACAACAATACGGTACACCAACTACCAGATGCTACGTGCCTGGTCGCCCTTTTTGATTCTGACAATTATGGTCATTTTCTGGGGGTTACAATCCATTAAAGACGTACTGAATGCGAATGGCCTGATTCAGTTTGAGTTTCCGGGGCTGCACAATGCCATTCAGGGGCAGGACGGTACGTTATTGGCAAAAGTGTTCAAATTCAATTATTTATCAGCCGCTGGAACCGCCATTCTGATTGCGTCGCTGGTTTCCATTCCGTTGGTTGGCCTTACGTATGGTGATGGTATTCGCGTGTTCGGTGCTACGTTGCGTCAGCTCCGTTTTCCAATTTTAACCGTGGCGGCCGTGCTTGGCTTCGCGTATATCGTCAATGATTCCGGTATTACGCTGACGCTGGCCGATGCGCTCGCCAATACGGGTGTTCTGTTTCCGTTTTTTGCGCCAGTGCTGGGTTGGCTGGGCGTTTTCATTACGGGTTCCGATACGTCGGCCAATGCTTTATTTAGCAAACTTCAATACGCTACGGCCCAATCCATCGGTGTCGATCCGGTAGTTACGGTGGCTGCCAACGTATCGGGGGGAGTTGTGGGGAAAATGATTTCGCCCCAGTCGATTGCAGTAGCGGCTGCGGCTGGCGATCTGGTTGGACGAGAGTCGGAACTGTTTCGATTTACGGTGAAACACAGCTTTATTATGCTGGCCTTTATCTGTGTTATTACGTTAGGTCAAGCCTATGTAGTGAGCTGGATCATACCAACTTATGAAATGCTCGGTGCGACAAAAACCACTACGTCTCCCGACGTATCGAAAGGCTATACGTACTTACTACTGCTCGGTATTTTACTGGCTGCTATTGCTGGATTTATTCTGATAAACTCTCGTAAAAAGCAGCAAACGCCGGATTACGCTAATTGATTTCTGTGCAGCGGTAAAATCAGTTGGAAATTAAATACACCCTGAAAACAAAACGAGTACCAGATGAAGATTGTCGTATTGGATGGATATACACTGAACCCAGGCGATTTATCCTGGGAAGGATTAGAGAAATTAGGCGACCTGACTGTATATGACCGTACATCGCCCGATGAACTGCTGGAACGAGCGGCCGACACGGAGATTCTTTTCACGAACAAAGCCCCACTAGACGAAGCCGCTCTAGAAAAGTTACCCAATCTAAAATTCATCGGCGTGCTGGCTACGGGCTACAACATAGTGAATACCGACGTAGCAAAAAAGAAAGGAATCGTCGTTTGCAACGTGCCGGGCTATGGTACGGCGTCGGTGGTGCAGTTTACGTTTGCGCTCCTGCTGGAATTAACGCAGCACGTACAGCGTCACAGCGATTCGGTAAAAGAGGGCCAATGGGCTCGCTCATCCGACTGGTGCTATTGGAATTATCCGCTGATTGAACTCGCTGGGAAAACGATGGGGATCATCGGTTTTGGCAGCATCGGCGAACAGGTGGCCGACGTAGCAACGGCCTTTGGCATGAACATCATCGGGTCGAAACGGCAACGTACTGATCAGTCGCACCGGAAAAATTTCCGCTGGGCCGACGTCCCAGAATTGCTGGAGCAATCGGACGTAGTGACTATTCACGCTCCGCTGTTGCCTGAAACGAAGGGGCTCATCAACAAGGAGAATCTGGCGCGCATGAAACCCTCGGCTTTTCTCCTCAATACGGCGCGTGGTCCCATCATCGTCGATCAGGATTTGGCCGACGCCCTGAACAATGGCGTCATTGCCGGAGCCGCTATCGACGTACTGTCTGTGGAACCGCCACCAACCGATAATCCACTGTTTACCGCCAAAAACTGCCTCATCACTCCGCACATCGCCTGGGGGACGAAAGAAGCCCGCAGCCGACTTATGGATAGTACCGTCAACAACCTCAAAGCCTTTCTGGAGGGCAATCCAGTTAACGTAGTGAATCCATAAAGTCCTGATCTGATTATGCATACCGACGTAACGAATGCATTTATTCAATTCCGCCGGGAGCTGCACCGGTTTCCGGAACGATCGGGTCAGGAGATTGAGACGCAGGCACGTATCAATACGTTCATCAGTCAGTTTAATCCGGTACGTATTGATGCCGTGGGCAGGACTGGCCTTCTGCTTCAATACGGTACCGACGTAGCTGGACCTGTCACGTTGTTTCGGGCCGATACCGATGCATTACCCATTCAGGAAATCAATACGTTTGCGCATCGGTCTACGAAACCGGGGGTTTCGCACAAATGCGGACACGATGGACACACGGCTATTATGGCTCGGCTGGCATCGTTACTGGCCCAACAAGCGTCACTACGTGGTCGCATTTACCTTTTGTTTCAACCCGCCGAAGAAACGGGTCAGGGTGCGCAGGCCGTTCTGAACGACCCTATTTTTGCAACCATTCGCCCCGACCAAGTTTTTGCGCTGCACAATCTGCCTGGCTTTCCGGCAGGGGCAATTATTTGCAAATCGGGGTCGTTCACACCATCGGTACAAAGCATGATTGTTACGTTCCACGGACGGACCTCGCACGCGGCCGAGCCCGAGAATGGGGTTAATCCGGCCTACGTGATGGCCGATTTTCTGCTGAAAAGCAAGTTGTTCATAAAGCCTGATACGCAGGCTGACGATTTCGCTCTGATTACGCCCGTCCATACTACGTTGGGGCAGAAAGATTATGGTACATCGGCGGGGTATGGCGAAGTACATCTGACGCTACGTACCTGGACGGCGCTACGTATGGAACAACTGATACGTGAGTTAATGATCTTATTGGCTGACTGTTGCGCAGATACCAACGTTACTACAGAAACAGCTTTCACCGATGTATTTTATGCCAACGAAAATCATCCGGAAGCCGTCGCAGCAATCAGACAGGCCGCGTTAAGACTTGATTACGACTACATCGAAACGCAGCATCCGTTTAAGTGGGGAGAAGATTTCGGGCTTTTTACGCAGCAGTACAAAGGAGCCATGTTCGGCATCGGCGCGGGTGAACACTCCCCTGCCCTACATAACGACGATTATGACTTCAACGACGCGCTGATCGAGCCAGCCGCGCAATTATTTCTGGAATTGATTAAGATGCATCACGGGTAGTCAATGCGCTACGTATCAATCGGCTGAATCATTCCGTTTGCTTATCCCTCATTCCAAAATCTGATAGCCATCGCGCTCACACGGCCCCTACCTTTACGGCAAATCAATACGTAACGCGGCTGGAAACCCGCGTTTGAGTCCGATGGTAACAACAGATATTTGCATAATTGGCGCGGGTCCGGTAGGCTTGTTCGCCGTTTTCGAAGCGGGTTTATTGAAAATGCGCTGTCACCTGATTGACGCGCTTCCGCAGGTAGGCGGTCAACTTTCCGAGATTTACCCGCAAAAGCCGATTTATGATATTCCCGGCTATCCTTCCATCAACGCCCAAACGCTGGTCGATAACCTGATGACGCAGATAGCCCCTTTCAATCCGGAGTTTACGCTGGGTGAACGCGTGGAGCAATTGGAACGACAGACCGACGGTTCCTACGTAGTGACCACCAACGACGGCACGTCCGTTCATTGCCAGGTGGTTGTGATTGCCGGCGGGCTGGGTTGTTTTGAGCCACGTAAGCCAGAAATTGAAAATCTCGAGCGATTCGAAGGTAAAGGCGTGGCGTATATGGTCAAGAATCCGGAACAGTTACGGGACCGACGCGTCGTGCTGGCCGGTGGTGGGGACTCGGCCCTCGACTGGACCATTTTCCTGGCCGACGTAGCGAAAGAGGTAACGCTGGTACACCGTAGCGATACGTTCCGGGGAGCGCCCGACTCGGCGGAGAAGGTGTTTCATCTGGCGAATGAGGGTCGGGTAAATCTGGTGCTTCAATCCAATATCACGAGCATTCACGGAAACGGGCATTTGCAGGAAGTGAGCATCACGGCCAAAGACAAAACCGTGACCACACTGCCCGCCGATAACCTGATTCCGCTCTTCGGCCTGACGCCCAAACTCGGCCCCATCGCCGACTGGGGACTTACCATCGACAAATCGGCGATTGCTGTCAACACCACGGATTATTCGACCAACGTTGAACGTATCTACGCCATCGGCGATATCAATACGTATCCGGGTAAATTGAAGCTGATTCTCTGCGGGTTTCACGAAGCAGCACTTATGTGTCAGAGCGCCTTCCGTTACGTTCACCCCGACCAGAAACTGAGTTTCAAATACACGACCGTAAACGGAGTACCAACTTTCTAAAACGATTGGCTGCGACAGCCGGAGCCTCTTGCAGCCAACTACAGACAACAAAATACGTATGATTCATTTCACTATCGAAGACCGCGACGGTACGCAGCAATTGATTGAGATTCCCGAAGGGATCAACCTGAGCCTGATGGAAGTCCTGAAAGCTTCTGAATACGACATTCTCGCAACGTGTGGCGGCATGGCGCTCTGCGCTACGTGCCACGTCAAGGTGCTGGATGGCCTCGACACCCTTCCGCCTGCGCAGGACGCCGAATTAGACATGCTCGATACGTTACCCGACGCCGATTCCGATAGTCGGTTAGCCTGTCAGATTCGGGTTGATGAAGCCTTGAACGGTGCTACGTTTCGCATTAAAAGCGAGCGGGAGTTGGTTTGAGGAGACATAGAGTTGTAAGTTTATAGGGTTGTAGAGTTCTTGCTATGCCAGCTCCGGCGGGGAAGAGCGACTCTATAACTATTTTACTGATAACTAGAATTTTATTTGCCCAGATTGGCAGATTAAAAAATATTCTATTTATTTCATGTCTACGCACTTCGGTTATCTAACAACCTTTCCCGTAGCTCATGAAAAAATTTACTCTTTATCTTCTTCTGGCAGGTACTTTTTTACGGCAAACAGTCCTGGCGCAGACTCAGCCATTCTCGTTTGAATCCATTAAGGGCTATCCATTTCCCAATGAACTGACGAGTTCGGCACAGGGCTCGCGGATTGCCTGGGCGTTTAACGAGCAGGGGAAACGTAACGTCTACGTAGCCGAAGGCCCTGATTTTACTCCCCGGAAACTGACTAATTATACATTAGACGATGGGCAGGAAATTACCAATTTAGCCATATCGGCCGATGGTAAATGGGTTGTCTATGTGCGGGGTGGCGATCACGGTTCAAACTGGGACGACGAACTGCCGGTCAACACAATGGCGATGCCCGTTCCGCCCAAAGTCCAGATCTGGAGTGTTCCGTTTGCGGGTGGCGAACCGAAAGCTATTGCCGAAGGCGACGCACCCGTTCTTTCGCCCAAAAGCGACCGGATTGCTTTTGTAAAAGGTGGACAAGTCCAGATTGCACCAGTCGACGGATCGTCGGCGGCAAAGGCAATGTTTCACGCACGAGGTTCCAATGGCTCCATAAATTGGTCGCCGGATGGCTCGAAACTAGCGTTCGTTTGCGACCGGAAAGACCACGCTTTCATCGGCGTATTTACCGACGAAAAAACGCCTGTTACGTGGCTGGCCCCATCTTTCACTAAAGATGGCTCACCCCGTTGGTCGCCCGATGGGAAGAAGATCGTGTTTGTTCGAACAGCCGGTTCGGGTGGCGCTCCAGATTCTATACTGACCCGGAAACCTCGTCCGTGGTCGATCTGGACAGCCGACGTAGCATCAGGAACGGCTTCGCAACTCTGGCAATCACCCAAGACACTGACGGGTTCGGTACCAACCACGCACGGCGGCACGAATCTGCATTGGGCAGTCAACGAACGTATCGTTTTTCTGTCGTATCAGGATGGCTGGCCGCATCTATACTCTATCGCTACGTCGGGCGGAACACCACTGCTGCTCACACCCGGCGGTTTTATGGCCGAACATATTACGTTGTCTCCTGACAAAAAATGGCTTGTTTTCAGCGGAAATACCGGTCCAGACAAGTTCGATATTGATCGTCGACACGTAGTACGCGTACCGGTTGATAAAGCGGCAATGGAAGTACTTACACCAGGCGCTGGGCTCGAATGGACGCCGGTGATTACGGGCGATGGCGCTACGTTGGCGATGATCAGTGCTACGTCACAACGGCCTCCGCTACCCACCGTCATGTCGTTTGGAAAAGGCACGCCGAAAGTACTTGGGCAAAACCTGATTCCGTCTAATTATCCAACAAATCAACTAGTTACACCCAAGCAGGTTACGTTCAAAGCGCCTGATGGCATACTTGTTCATGGGCAACTTTTTGAGCCTGCTGGCGGTCCGTCAAAGAAACCGGCGCTGATTTACGTGCATGGCGGCCCTCCTCGTCAGATGCTGCTGGGCTGGCATTATTCCGATTATTACGCCAATTCATACGCCATGAATCAATACCTGACGAGTTTGGGTTTTGTGGTGCTTTCCGTGAATTACCGACTGGGGATTGGCTATGGCTACGATTTTCACCAACCGGCTAACGGAGGTGCGTCGGGCGCATCTGAATATCAGGATGTGAAAGCGGGGGCTGTCTGGCTTTCAGAACAACCACAGGTCGATGCAGCTAAAATCGGGATTTACGGCGGTTCGTATGGAGGCTATCTGACGGCGCTGGCACTGGCTCGTGACTCAAAATTGTTTGCGGCTGGCGTCGATATTCACGGCGTTCATGACTGGAGCGCACAACGGGCAGGCGGGAATCTGAATCAGTCGGACCGGGTTGAAAAAAGCCCTGATCTGGAGAAAGCTACCAAAGTAGTTTACGAATCATCGCCAATTTCGTCGATACGTAGCTGGACGTCACCCGTACTCATCATTCACGGTGATGATGATCGCAACGTAACGTTCAGCCAAAGTACCGATCTGGTTCAGCGGCTCGAAAAGCAGGGCGTTCCGATGGAAACCACGGTCATCGTCGACGACACGCACCACTGGATGAAACACACCAATGCTCTCAAACTCGGTAACGCGACCGGCGACTTTTTCAAACGCAAACTCATGACGCCGAGGCAATAATATGGTGCGGTGTTCCACCCGCGTTACGCAAACCTTCTTCTTTCTTAACCAACTTCCTCTTTATGCAAACATTTATCAACAGACGGATTGGTTCGTTTTTGCTGGCGGGCTTGATGCTGGGTAGTTTACCGCTCCGAGCACAGTTGCTGCCGAAAATTGACGAAACCTACAACGCAAAAATCAAGGAGTATACGACTGACAAGCGGTTTCTGCCGTCGGCGGTACTCAACCTTCCCGACGACGCCAAAGTACCCTCACCTCTGAAGCATTTTGGGCAGATCATCGGTACGCCGGGAATTCTCCATCGGACACCGGAGATTTATGGGTACTACCAGAAGTTGGCTCAATCGTCGCCCAACATCACCATGCAACAGGTGAGCTCGTCGGAAGAAGGGCGGCCGATTAATTTGGTGGCGATTGGCAGTGAGGACGCCATGAAACGGCTCGATCATTACAAAAAACAACTCGCCCTGCTGGCCGATCCACGAAAAGTAGGCAATCAGGATATCGAAACGATTCTCGGCGATACTAAACTCGTTTATTACCTCAACGGTGGCCTGCATTCGCCGGAAATGGGTTCGCCGGAAATGCTCATGGAATTGGCTTACCGACTGATTACCAGCCAGTCGCCGGAAATAAAAACGGTTCGTGATAACATCATCGTGCTCATCAACCCAGTATCTGAACCCGATGGCTGGGATAAGCAGGTCGATTGGTATTATCGATACTCTAAAGCCCGCAAAGACTACGACGACGGTTTCCCGAAATCACCACCGTACTGGGGCAAATACACGTATCACGACAACAACCGCGACGGGTTGCAGGTATCGCAGGCGCTGACCAAAGCGCTGTTCAAAATTTTCTACGACTGGCACCCAACCGTCAGCCTCGACCTGCACGAGTCCGTTCCCCTGCTGTACATCTCCACCGGAACGGGGCCATACAACGAAACCATCGACCCCATCACCATCGGCGAATGGCAGATTATGGCCAACCACGACATTACGTCGCTGGCCGCGCAGGGCATTCCCGGTGTGTTTACGTGGGCGTTTTACGATGGCTGGTATCCCGGTTATGCGCTCTGGATTTCCAACAACCACAACGCCATCGGTCGGTTTTACGAAACGTTCGGAAATGCGGGTGCCAACACGTACCTGCGCGATCTGGCCGAGCAGAAGTACGCGGGCGATGCCGTTACGTCGAAAGAATGGTACCGGCCTGACCCGGCTACCGAAAAAGTATACTGGTCGTACCGGAATAACATCAACTACATGGAAGCGGGCGTACTGGCGTCGCTGTCGTACGGGGCGACCAACAGTCGGATGCTGCTGAAAAACTTTTACCAGAAAGGGCTGAATAACATCAAAAAAGGAACGGAAGAAAAACCCCGCGCTTTCGTGATCCCGAGTAAACAGCGCGATCCGGCGATGGCAGCTTATCTGGTGAACCAACTTCGGGCACAGGCTATAGAGGTACACAAAGCCGAATCGGGCAAAAATCAGGGCGACTACGTAGTACTTTTGAACCAGCCGTACCGCAACCTGGCCGTATCATTGCTCACCAAGCAGAATTACCCAAAAGAAGCCAAATTTCCGCCGTATGATGACATCGCCTGGACGATGGGCTATCTGTATGGCGTAGACGTGAAAGCCGAAGACAGTCTTCGCTACGTAGCAAGTGAGTTGAAAATGATAAACGACGACGTTAAATACGACGGCAACGTAGCGGGCGACGGTACCGACTACGTACTGAATTATAAAGCTCAGAACAACGTACTGTCGGCGCTTTTCTGGATGAAATCACAGGCCAAGCAAGGGAAAGCGATGGTGATGGATTCGAAAACAAAACTGTCTGGTGGTAAGGATACGCTGGCGGCTGGGGCACTGGTATTCAAAGGTTTATCTGCCGATCAGGCGAAAAAATTATCAAGTCAGTTCGGGCTTGATTTACAGGCAACCAAAGCCAGTCCGGAGGGCGTTGGTTCACCGCTACGTCAGCACGAAGTAAGTCTGCCCCGCGTTGCGATTTACCACAGCTGGTACAACACGCAGGATGAAGGCTGGGCGCGTTACACGTTCGAGCAGCGCGGTATTCCCTATACGTCGATCAACAAAGACCAGTTGAAGGCGGGCGATCTTCGCAAGAAATTCGATGTCATTCTGATTCCGAGAATGCGCGGTTCGGTCACCAATTTTATTCACGAAATCGACTCGCGGTTTGGACCGCTTCCGTATACCAAAACACCCGAATTTCCCTCGCACGGTTTCCCCGATGCTACGTCCGATATTACAGGCGGACCGGGTTTTGAGGGTATTGAAAACCTGAAAAAATTTGTCGAAACGGGCGGTGTACTGGTTACGTTGGACAATTCGTCGCTGATGGTGGCGCAGTCGGGTATCACGCGCGATCTGGACGAAGTGAGTGCTCCTACCCTATTTCATCCAGGTTCGGTAGTAATGGCTAAAAATCGCAGACCGGATAGCCCGGTGATGTACGGCTTCCCAGAGACATTTCCGATTTTCCGGGGAATCGCGCCATTACTGCAAACCAAGCGCTATAACCGCGACATGATGTTGATGCAGTACGGAACCAAACTCCTTAAGGATGAGGAAGAATACAAGGGGGCAATTATGGGAATGCCTAACAAAAAACCGGCTGAGAAAACCAAAGAAGCACCCAAAAAAGAAGAGTCCTACGTAGTGTCAGGAATGGTACGTAACGAGCAGACGATCATCGGTCACGGAAGTGTGTTCAACGTACCAGTCGGCAGTGGTCGGGTGATTGCTTTCACGTTCGACCCGCTGCATCGCTACCTCAACCACCACGATGCGCCCCTCGTCTGGAACGTATTGATCAACTGGAATCACCTCGATACGCCAGCCAGTCAGACTACCGCCGAAACGACTTCACCGGCTTCGGTGAAAACGGGTGGCGGGAATTGAGTTTTGGCCTCAACGTAACGGGCGATACGTATCAGTACGTATCGCCCGTTACGTTAAATGCTGTAAGCGTATTATTTCTTCTCAAGAAGTTGTTTTACAAGCTGTTTCAGTTCATCAACCTCCGTCCGTAACTGGTTGTTTTTCTGTTTCTCTGCCTGCGCATCTTTTTCCATTTGAATGCTATACAGGGTGAGTTCTTCGATCTTGGCCAGCAACGTAGCATCAGTCTTGTGCAGGTCGTTGCCCTTCGCCACCATCTCCTTGGCCGAGGGCACCCCCGGTAGGTGCTTGTGCGCCTTCACATAACGCTCCACCTCCGACAATCCCTTCAATTCATACGTATCAGCAAACACGTAATCGCTCCACTCACTGGTGTTCTTGAGGGCCACCTTCACCTTCTCGGTCAGAATCCCCTCCTCCACAAACAGCTTGTAACCCACCGGGGTGCGCCCTACGTTGGCCCCGATGATGACTGCATCGTTCTGGGTGCTCTGCAGAAACGAACCCTTGCGCTGCCACAACGACTCGCTCACCCCCTCGCGGGCCGAGCTGTTCACGCTGGCCATCACCACGTCGCCCTGCTCGTTGACCGACAGAAACTTGTACTGATTGAGCATGGTGGCCGGCGTGGAGTTGTTCATGTTGGTCAGCCGCAGGCCCGACTGGTTGGCCACCCCTTTGGTGATCTCCAGGCTGTTGTTGGGGGCCGAGTTGCCGATGCCCACCCGGGCGCCGGGTGCGCCCAGCACCACCGAGTTGCTGGTCGTGACGATGGCGTTGACCCCGATAGCGGAGGAGTTGTTGACGGTGGGTCCGTTGGTACCGGCCCCAAAGCCGATGAAGGTGTTATAAGTACCTGCTGTGTTGCCCGAGAAGTTGGCGGCCCGGCCGATGTAGGTGTTGTTCTGGCCGGTGGCGTTACCCAGTCCGGCCCCGTCGCCGATGAAGGTGTTACCCAGTCCGGAGGTGTTGTTCTGGCCCGATCCGTTGCCGATGAACAGGTTGTAGGAGCCGTTGCTGTTCTGGCCCGCGTAAGAGCCCAGAAACAGATTACTGCCCCCACCAGTGTTGCTGTAGCCAGCCTGCCAGCCTATAAATACGTTATTGGCGCCAGCCCCGTTGTTGCGACCGGCACTGCCTCCTACAAATGTGTTTTGGTTCCCATTAGAATTGCTATAACCTGCACTCTCGCCTACAAATGTATTGCCACCACCACCCGAGTTAAAAAGTCCAGCGGTATGACCCAGGAAGGTATTATTACTTCCACCCTGGTTGCTGAAGCCTGCGTCATAGCCCATGAATAAATTAGCTGAACCAATTGTATTGCTATAACCAGCGGCCAGACCCACGAATGTGTTTCGAGATCCGGTATTGGTTCTATAACCAGCCTGATTACCAATAAATGTATTTTGTCCGCCGGAAGTATTGCTATATCCGGCTTTCGAACCAACCATCACATTACCGCTGGTTGTATTATTAAACCCTGCCGAATCACCCACCATAACATTGTTATTTCCGGTTGAATTGAAACGTAACGCACCCGGCCCAATCGCAACGTTAACATCGCCGGTAGTCGTCGAAAAGCCTGCCGCGTGGCCGTAAAACGTATTGCTGTAACCAGACGTCAACCCCCCTCCAGCAAAGTATCCGGTTACTGTATTCTGGAAACCAGTGGTTCCGGCACCCGCAAATCCGCCAAGGGCAACGTTGGAATAACCTGTTGTAATTTCTGATCCAGCGCCATAGCCTACGCCTGTATTATAACTCCCGGTTGTGTTAGAAGCGCCAGCCACATACCCAACAAAAGTGCCTCCTGTACCACTTGTATTGACATTACCTGCGTTATAACCAAAAAAAGAGTTAAACCATCCGCCAGACGTTATGGACAGACCCGTGCCAATGCCAAACAGGGTGTTGGAATTACCGGGAGTAGCCGTTACAGGGGTACGGACAATTAAATTATTCTGACCGTATGTCAGACCAGATGCGAGAATTGTTGCCAGCAGAAAGCCGTAAATCTTTTTCATGATTTTTAGTGTCCAAAGTTTGGCTATGAATATAGAATAAGGCCCCCTTACAGGCTGTTCACTTTTGAGTGATCGGTTATATGTAAGGGGATTTATCTATTTATCGGACTTTCTCAAATGACTCTGAACGATACGTATCGGTGAATTGGAATAAATGATCGCTATACCGCCCATCGTCAATTAAGAGCCCTAAGCACGCTTGCTTATTTCTTCTCCAGAAGTTGGCGTACCAATTGTTTCAATTCATCCAGCTCGGTCTGCTGTTTTTTATCATTTTGTTGTAGCAGCCGATTCGCCTTCTCAAGTTGGATGCTATACAGGGTGAGTTCTTCGATCTTGGCCAGCAACGTAGCATCGGTCTTGTGCAGATCATTGCCCTTCGCCACCATCTCCTTGGCTGAGGGCACCCCCGGTAAGTGCTTGTGCGCCTTCACATAACGCTCCACCTCCGACAATCCCTTCAATTCATACGTATCAGCAAACACGTAATCGCTCCACTCACTGGTGTTCTTGAGGGCCACCTTCACCTTCTCGGTCAGAATCCCCTCCTCCACAAACAGCTTGTAACCCACCGGGGTGCGCCCTACGTTGGCCCCGATGATGACTGCATCGTTCTGGGTGCTCTGCAGAAACGAACCCTTGCGCTGCCACAACGACTCGCTCACCCCCTCGCGGGCCGAGCTGTTCACGCTGGCCATCACCACGTCGCCCTGCTCATTGACCGACAGAAATTTGTACTGATTGAGCATGGTGGCCGGTGTGGAGTTGTTCATGTTGGTCAGCCGCAGGCCCGACTGGTTGGCCACCCCTTTGGTGATCTCCAGGCTGTTGTTGGGGGCCGAGTTGCCGATGCCCACCCGGGCGCCGGGTGCGCCCAGCACCACCGAGTTGCTGGTCGTGACGATGGCGTTGACCCCGATGGCAGTGGAGTTGTTGACCGAGGGGCCACCCGTGCCAGTCTGGAAGCCGATGAAGGTGTTCTGGGTGCCTGATCCGTTTCCGGCATAGTTGGCGGCCCGGCCGATGTAGGTGTTGTTCTGGCCGGTGGCGTTGCCGTAGCCTGAGCCATCACCGATGAAGGTGTTGCCCAGCCCGGAGGTGTTGTTGTAGCCCGATCCGTTGCCGATGAACAGGTTGTAGGAACCATTGCTAAAGGCCCCGGCGTAAGAGCCCAGAAACAGATTACTCCCCCCACTAATATTGCTAATTCCCGCCTGGTAACCCGCAAATACATTATTAGTACCTGAGGAAGTGTTATTACCCGCCTGAACTCCAAGCATGATGTTGTTTCCTCCCGTGTTCAGATTATAGCCAGCCTGCCAGCCCAGGGCGACGTTATTATTAGCCGTAGTGTTGTTGTACCCAGCGCCACGTCCAACAAACGTATTTTGATTACCGGATGTATTAGAAGTACCTGTATTCATACCTACAAATACGTTATTGCCCCCGTTGCTATTGGCGCGGCCTGCACCAGTACCTACAAAAACATTGGTAAATCCTGAGGTATTGCTATAGCCAGCATCTTTGCCTACAAAAACATTACTATTCCCCGCCTGATTACTAAAGCCTGCCTGGTGGCCCACAAACGTATTGCCGGGCCCATTATTAGTGTAGCCAGCCGAGCGCCCCACAAACGTATTTTCGTAGGAAGTGGAGTTATTTTGGCCTGTATTTTCGCCTATAAAAGTATTCTCGTAACCCGTGGTCAGACCATTACCCGCAAAGTACCCCAATACCGTGTTTCTATTGCCGCTAGTGGTAATCGATGTACCCGTTCCGATGCCCACCAGTGTATTATAGAGAGCGGGCGCCGTCGAAGTCGGCGTGCGGATAACTAAATTAGTCTGCCCATATGTCAAACCAGACAAGAGCGTTGCTACTAAGAGAAAGCCGTAAGTCTTTTCCATAATTCTTATCGTTAAGTGTTCGGCAATGAAGATAGATCCAGGACGTACCGAAACGCTAAACTTTTGAGTAATCGGTTGATTGTTACGTAGTTTACCTATTCAGTGGGGATTAAACGTAACGGGCGATACGTATTGATACGTATCGCCCGTTACGTTTAAAAGCGCCATCAAAATAGACTTATTTTTCTCCAGAAGCTGGCGAATTCGTTGTATCAATTCGTCAGCTTCGGCTCATAGCTGCTTATTGACTTTTTCCTGTCAAATGCTGTAACTCTTGACCAGCAACGTTGCATCCATCTTCGCGACATCGCTACTCTGCTTTACTACGTACTGAACCGAAAGTACGCCCGATGAATGCCTGTGCTGACGAACGTACCGCTCCACCTCCGGCAAGTCTTTTTCCCAGTGGTATTGCTGAAAATCGACTGCTACCTGGAAATACATTATGCATACAAGAAGTGTTGTAATACCCTGTTCGATAGCCAGCAAACAACCTATTTCTATCGCTGCTAATTCTTTTAGCTGCTTCCTAATCCAGAATAACGGAATTACCATCTGTACCGGCGACTTCCCCAGCATAAGCCATTTCTTTTAGAAAATGCGACGAGAGTGTTAATGATTGCGACGAGAGTGTTAGCGCAAGTGGGCGCCGGTACTGAACTTGCTGCCCTGTTACAAGTGCATCCTGGCTTTAACTCTCTGTTGACCCATTATGAAAAAAAGCAAACTTGCCGATGAGCAGCTAATCGACGTCTTTCAGCAAACAAATCGCGCCGGCAGCTTCGATGAACTGTATAATCGGTACATCCGAAAAGTATACCGGACCTGTTTGTCCATGACTAAGAATGCATCGACGGCCGAAGATTATACGCAGGATATTTTTATCAAAGTTTTCGAACGGCTGAATTCATTTCATAATCGCTCTTCCTTTTCCACCTGGCTATATACCATAACCCGGAATCACTGCCTCGATCAGCTACGATTCAGCAAACGCATTTCTTACGAATCTTTGTCAGCTTATCTGGCGGCCGGAGAACCTAACCAAGTTGTCGAAACCGATACCACTGAACTCCCGGAATACCAGATTCAGCTACTAAAAAAATCGATGAACCAGTTGCCGAAGGAAGAAGTCACACTGTTGAAGCTCCGGTATGAACACGGTTTATCCATCAAAGCCATCAGTGAATATTCTCAATTGACAGAGGGCAATGTGAAAGTACGCCTGAAGCGAACGCGTGATAAGTTAAGAAAGCTTTATAATTCCTAGAAACCTATACTACTGCTCTTTTTTATACGTCATCATTGTATGCCATTAAAATTAGTTTATAAATATCATATAATGTAAATAATAATTTTATTAAGATAAATTTTTGGTTTCTTTTTCTTATTAAAATTATAATACTTACCTATGTTCCAGTAACAAACCAGACATACCCTATTTCTCCGATCGATTTCAACAGAAAATCTGTGTTAAATTCTAGCAGAATCACTTAATCAATTCAATAATTAAATAAACTCAATCATGAAAAAAAGTCTATTCCTCTTCCTTCTCTTTTTCACCACCGTTCGTTTCATCAGTTTTGCTCAGGTCGGTATTGGCACGCAAACCCCAAATGCCGGTGCTCAGCTCGACGTTAGTTCTACAGACAAGGGCATGCTGGTGCCCAGGGTGGCCAGCACAGCCAATGTTACCTCGCCCACCGAAGGCTTGCTAGTTTATCAGACAGGCGGCACGGCCGGGTTTTACGTCTATAAAAGCGGGGCCTGGGTCAGGCTGGCCACCACCTCGGACATTCCCACGGGTGGCGGGGGCAGTGGGGCGGCTATCATCCCGTTTGCATCCGGAACTCCTGTTACCATCACAACCGCTGCGGGTGGTCTGCAGGGTACAGGAGCTTTATTAGGTTTTGGCAATTCTGCTTCTGGGATTTCAATAGTAGGTGGAACTATAGACCTGACCGGAAACCCAGGCGCGGCCATCAACTATGCGTTTTCGGTGCCGCGCGATGGCACCATCACCGCTCTGGCGGGCTACTTCAGTACAACGAATGCTCTAAGCCTAGTTGGTACGACACTCACGATTCAGGCTCAGTTATATCAGTCTAGTGCACCAAATAATGTATTTACGCTTGTTCCGGGCGCTGCTATCACCTTATCACCTCCACTTACGGGTATAGCTGCATTAGGAACCGTACTGAGCGGCAATATAACTGGGCTATCCATTCCAGTAACGGCGGGAACTCGTTTGGTGCTTGTTTATTCCGCCACCGCTGCAGGACTTTCTCTGATAAATACAGCAACCGGCTATGCCAGTGCGGGTTTATCCATCAATTAGCGCTAGCTTCAGAGTAAAGGCCGACATGGCTTTAGCCAGCCTTCACCGTATAGCGTTCGGATTGCCGATTTCACTACGTTACGTAGCCATCAATCGATATCCCAGATATATTCAATGCGACTCAGTCAACGTGAACATCTCTCAACCAGTCATTCATGAAACATATTCTATTCATTATAAGTCTGATGACGCTGCTGTCGGTACGTAGTACAGCGCAGTTCGTCAATCAGGGCACGCTCTTCGTTGGGGCCGGCACTACGGTTTCGACGGTAGACAGTTTTACCAACTCAGGTGCCTCGATGATCAATAACGGGATCCTGTCGTTTAGTGCGAACGTAACTAATAACGGTGGCTTTAATGGCGCATCAGGTGAGATACAACTAAAGGGAAGCACAGTGCAAACGGTTGGTGGTACCTCCGCGCTCGACGCAAAAACGCTGACCTTACAAAATACGGCGGCAGGCCAGGCTGTTCTGCTGGGTATACAATTATCGGTTCACGAGACAGCCAATTTTAACGATGGCATTCTCGCTACCACTACTACTACCTCTAGTTCGCTCATATTGGACGATAACGCCCAGGTAGTAGGTGCCGGAGATGGCTCACATGTAGTTGGTCCGGTTTTGAAATTTGGAGATGATATATTTACGTTTCCAATCGGCAATGGCACTACGTATCGGCCTGCGGTTATTAGACCTTCAGGAAATGGTGCATATAGAGCTCAATATGTTGAATCAGCTCCCACAAATTCGGGCAACTTGGCGGCCTGTTTATCCGCTATTTCGGCTAATGAATACTGGAGGATTGATTACGTATTGGGAGGTGGCAACTCAGCTGTGGGATTAGCGTATCAGAACGTAGCGACCAGCCCAACCATTACGTCTTCGTTGCCTAACCTGCGGGTTGTCCGCTACACGGGTAGCTCGTGGGGCCCTCTCTCCTGCTCAGCCAACGGTGGAACAACGGGAGGCATCGTACTAACAGATGGGATTACGGGAAATTCGACAAATTTCGGTCTGTTCACGTTAGGACGTGTTACGAGCGCCGTGGTCAAAGCCACTAAAGTTGTGTCCGGCAGCTTTACGCCGGGGAGTACCGTTACGTATACCATATCCCTAACCAATACGGGAACTACCACGCAGGGCGACAACCCGGGCAATGAATTTACCGACATATTGCCAGCTGGGTTGACTCTGCTCACAGCGTTGTCGTCTTCAGGTACCAGTATTGCCAATATCGGCACAAACACCGTTAACTGGAATGGAGATATTCCGGCGAGCGGATCGGTAACGATTACCATCCTAGCCACTGTAAACCTTGGTACGAATGGGCAAACCATTAGCAATCAGGGCTCGGTTAGTTATGACTCAGATGGGAATGGCACGAACGAGGCCTCTGGCCTGACCGATGATCCATCGGTAGGGGGCGCTAGCGATCCAACAACTTTTGTGGTAAGCTGCCCAACGCTGACAGTCACTAATCCGACCATCGCCACGGCTACATCGGGCGCTCCTTTCAGCCAGACGTTTACGGCTTCGGGAGGCAGCAGTCCTTACAGTTTCTCTACTATCAGTACGCTTCCGACCGGTTTGAGTCTCAGCACAACGGGTGTGCTCAGTGGTACGCCTACGCAGGCGGGCACCTTTAACCTGACCGTGCAGGCCACAGATGCCGGTGGTTGTGGTGGTACAGGAGCTACTTACAGCTTAACCGTGGGCGCGGCTTCTTCGATAACGGGTTTTGCCGCAACGCCTGCTGCTGCCTGTATCGGAAGTCCTGTTACGTATACGGCGACAATCGGTAACGTAACAGGAGCTTATAACTTCACCCTAACCAACGGCTCAAGCACCACTACGGGCAATACGTCCAATACGTCGTTCAGCCAAAATCTGACCGCGGCTGGCTCAGGACCTCAGACCTTTACATTGACTATTAGTGTCGGTGCGCAAACGACTTCGGCCACGACCAGCCTGACCGTCAATGCGCCACCCGTTGCTACGTTATCCGCCAATTTCGGTGGTACGTTGACCTGCGCCCAGACCTCGCTGACACTCACGGCGGGTGGAGGTACCAGCTATGCTTTCAGCGGAACGGGCATCGTGAGTCAGAATGCCAGTGCGGGTACGGCGGTGGTAAATGCCAGTGGCGTTTATTCGGTGACCGTTACGTCGTCAGGTTGTTCGAGCACAACATCTATCAACATAAGTCAGAACAACACGGCGCCAACGGTGAGCATCACGCCCAGCAGCGCTACGTTAACCTGCGCCACCCCAACGGTGAGTCTGAGTGCGGTAGGCAGCGGCAGCGGTACGTATCGGTGGACCACTGGCGAGACTACTCAAACCATTTCGGTGAGTACGGCCAATACGTATTCGGTTACCTTTACCGGCACCAACGGCTGTACGACCAGCGCCAGTGCTACGCTTACCCAGGATAATACCTTGCTGACGGTGAGCATCACGCCCAGCAGCGCTACGTTAATCTGCGCTACCCCAACCGTCAGTTTGTCGGCTAGCGGCAGCGGCACGTATCGCTGGAGTAACGGAGCTACCAGCCAGGTTATCTCAGTGACGGCGGCTAATACGTATTCGGTTACCCTCACTGGCACCAACGGCTGTACAGCGACGGCCGGCGCGACGGTTACGCAGGACAGCAACCTGCCAACGGTGAACATCACACCCAGCAGTGCTACGTTGACCTGCGCTACCCCAACGGTGAGTTTGAGTGCGGTGGGCAGTGCTGGAACGTACCGCTGGAGTACAGGTGAGACCACTCAGGCCATTTCGGTAAGTCTGGCCAATACGTATTCGGTCACGCTGACGGGTGCCAACGGCTGTACGACCAACGCCAGTGCTACGGTCACCCAGGATAATACGTTGCCGACGGTGAACATCACACCCAGCAGTGCTACGTTAACCTGCGCTGCGCCAACGGTGAGTCTGAGCGCGGTGGGCAGCGGTACGTATCGGTGGACCACTGGCGAGACCACTCAAACCATCTCGGTGAGTACGGCCAATACGTATTCAGTAACATTTACCGGCACCAACGGTTGTACAGCGACGGCTATCGCGACAGTTTCCCAGGATAATACCTTGCCGGCAGTGACTATTACCGCTACTCCATCGCTGACGATTGGTACGGGCCAAAGCGCTACGTTAACCGCCAGCGGTGCTACGTCGTATGTGTGGAGTACCGGCACCAATACGGCTTCTATTGTGGTAAACGCGGGGGGGCCTTATTCGGTTACGGGTAGCGCGGGTAATGGCTGCTCGGTTACGACGTCGGTTACGGTCGTTAGCCAGCCAACAGGCCCCTTTGCCTTTTCCAGCGTGATCGCTAATACGTGCCAGCAGATTTCGGCGAATCGCTACGTGATCAGCTTTACGCCTGTATATACCGGCACCAATGGCCAGCCCATCAGCTTCTCGGTGGTCAATGAGCTGTTCCCGACGACTGCTCCGGGGCCATACACGCTCCAGCTCTATACGGATAATCCAGTGATTACCCTCAAAGCCCAGCAGGGTGGTACGCCGGGAGAGGTGACGTATGCCTATAACTGGCTGGCAGCCTGCACCTCAACCCAGCCTAACACGCCCCCACGAGTTAATCAACCACTGATCGATCAAATTGCGAAGGTTGGCGAAGGCTTCGGCTACACCATTCCGCAGCTGACCTTTACCGATAATGAAACTCCCCAAAGCCTGGTGCTCAGTGTGAGTGGATTACCGGCCGGATTGAGTTTCAGTCCGCCAACCCAGATTGGGGGTGTACCCAGTGTAACCGGCGTCAGTACCGTAACGGTAACGGCTACTGATCCCCAGGGTCTCAGCGTGAGCACCAGCTTCCGGCTGACAGTTGTAGAACCCACGGCGACCAATACCCCACCGACTCTGGCGAACCCAATTCCAGCGCAGGTAGGTATTCAGGGGCAACCCTTCACGTTGAACGTCGGCAATACCTTCACCGATGCTCAGACGCCGAACGCCCTCGTACTGACAGCTAGCGGATTACCAACCGGCTTAAATCTGGTAGGTACGATCATCTCCGGCACACCTTCGGTAACGGGTACATCGATGGTTTCGCTGACGGCGGTCGATCCCGGTGGATTGAGTGCGACTACCAGCTTTATGCTGACCATTCAGCCCGCTTCAGTAACGGCCAGCGCACCTTTCGCCATAACGGGGGTTAACCCGATCACCTGTACCCAGGTGGCCAACAATCGCTATGAGATCAGCTTTACACCCCGCTATTCGGGGCTGAATGGGCAAACGGTAACCTTCTGGGTGGTGAATGAGTTGGTGCCCACCACGGCTCCAGGCCCGTATTCGTTACAGCTCTACAACGACAACCCAACGATTGTGCTCAAGGCCCGTCAGGACGGAACAGCAGGTGAGGTTAGTTTCACCTACAACTGGCTGGCAAATTGTGGCGCTCCTCCTCAACCCAATACGCCCCCCCGTGTGAACATTCCGCTGTCGAATCAAACGGCTCGCGTGGGTCAGGAATTTGGCTATACCATTCCGCAACTGACCTTTACGGATAATGAAACTCCCCAAAGTCTGGTATTGAGTGTGAGTGGTTTACCAGCTGGCATGAATTTCAGTCCGCCAACCCAGATCGGGGGCGTACCAAGTGTGAGTGGCGTGAGCAGTGTGACGGTGACGGCCACTGATCCGAGCGGGTTAAGTGTGAGCACCACTTTTTCGCTGACGGTGTTGCCGGCCAATGCGCCCGTAGGTTTTGCCATCACGGGCGTGCAGACGCTGAGCTGTGTAAGTCTGGACGTTAATCGCCGGTCGATCACGTTTACTCCTCAATACAGTGGTTTGGATGGAAGTCCGGTCAGTTTCTCGGTGGTAAACGAAATGTTACCAACTATTGCTCCGGCCCCTTACACGTTGACGTTGTACACTGATAATGTCACACTTCGGTTGCGGGCTCAGCAAGGCGGTGCTTCTGCCAGTTACGACTATAACTGGCTGGCGGCCTGTAACGCGCCTACCCGACAGGGCGTAGCAGAGCAGACGATACCACTGCGAGTTACGGTGCTGGGTAACCCGATCGAAGGAAACCTCGTTAAGCTTAACGTAACTGGAGCCGAAGGGCATCGGTTGAAGGTCGCACTGGTGAACGGGCAGGGTGCTGTAGTTGGCAACCAGGTTGTTGAAGGCGCATCTGCTGAGCAGTCGGTCGAGCTGTCGTTCAAAGGAGGGGCAGGTTTATATCTCCTGCGCGTGCATACTCCTGACCAGCAGCAGACTCTCAAACTCATCAAGCAATAAATAAGCATGACGTTTTAACTGAGTCTGATTTTCCTATAAAAAGAAAGCCAACGTCGATTCTGACGTTGGCTTTCTTTTTATAGCAGATAGACACTTATAAACGATACGTCCCTTTATCGGCTTCCTGAATAACGGGCTGGGGCGCTGTTTTTCGGGGTACTTTTCTGGATAAACTGCCGCAAATGCTCGTTGCTGGTAGCTAAATCTTCTTTCCGCAGGTACATCATGTGACCGCTTCGGTAGCCTTCCCAATCCATCCGATCTTTCATTTTACCACCCGCATCCATTTGCCACATGTTGTATTTGGCATTGAAATAATCGCAGGCTCCGTCGTAATAGCCCGATTGAACCAGCAGATGCAGATACGGATTTTGCGCCATCGCCTGACGCAGATTTTCGCCGGTTCTATTGTTGGTGTTATCCCACGGGAACGTAGGACCGAACATGTAGTATTTCAGGTCAGTTTTGTAGTTTAGTTCGTCGCGCATGAACATGTTGATGGCGGGTGTAAACGAGTGCAGCCACGACGTCAGTTCGGCGTTATAATCGGGCGCAATACCGGCATCTTTGCTGTCCATACCCAGGTAACGCGAGTCCAGTCGGCCCACGGTCTGGCTGCGGGAACGTAGCAGTTCTTTCCAGAAGAAGTTGGTCGGTACGTCCAGATTCTGCTGCATCACCGCCGTTTCGGAAAGTCCCGAATACCGCGCTACTTTGGCCGCAATTTCTTTGCGTTTCTGATCGCTCAACGCCCCGCCCATTGCCAGTGCGGGAAGGTATTCCTGAATGGTGAACGTCTCTACTTCGGGCAATACGTCGGTCAGATCTTTTTTCTGTAAATCAGCCGGCAACGACTTATGATACCAGGCCGTAGCGGCAAAATAAGGTAGTTTCAGCGCACCAGCTGCCGGGCCGTCACGTTCGATACCCAACGTAGTGGGCGACACCAGAATTACCCCATTTAGGTACATCCAATGGGCATTCTGCAACTCCAGCGCCAGACCGGAAACCCGGGTAGTACCATAACTTTCTCCAATCAAATATTTAGGTGATGCCCAGCGATTGTAGCGGCTCACGAACGTATTGATCCAGTCGGCCAGATACTTGACGTCGGCATTTACACCAAAAAATAGTTTAGCCGCTGGTACGTCCTTATTCACTGGTCGCGAAAAACCGGTGTTGACGGGGTCGACGTATACTATATCCGCTACGTCCAGAATCGAGTTTGGGTTGTCTTTGATGCCATAGGGCTGAATGGGGTACCCCTCATCGTCAACTTTCAGAATCCGTGGACCCGTATAGCCAATCATCATCCAGACCGAAGCCGTACCCGGACCGCCATTGAACGAAATCACCAGCGGACGCGCTGACCGGTCTGCTACGTCGGAGCGTTCGAAATAAGTAAAAAAGACGCCAGCCACAGGTTTACCCTCCTCATCCCAGACCGGAATGGTGCCCGCCGTTGCCTTATACGGCACGCGCTGACCTTTGATGGTCACCTGCCCATTGGTAACTACCTGCGAATCAATGTTCAGCGTTCGGGAAGCTGGTTTATCTTCTTTGGGAGGTTGTTTTTCGGCAGCAGCCGGTTTTTGGGCATACGTAGCAGTGAACGATAATGAACAGAGCAACAGGCTGTAAACTGTTTTTTTCATGAATAAAATTGGGTTGATGAGCTAACTAAGTACAAGTCTATTGACGTTACGAAGACGACGTATCATCTTATTTTCCGACCGAATATAACCAGAATTGCAGAATAGTATTTGGCTGTATCTTCTTTTCATAATGGTCTAGAAAGTAATAAGGACAAAATAGGGCACTAATTATACTATACGCTCATCCGTACGTATTGACAGTCATTTTTCTGTATTTTAGCCAGTTAGCGTAATCAAACCATCTATGAAACCCATTCTTTACTTTCTACTACTAGCCAGCTATACCGTAACCGCCCAATCGCTGTCCAAACCCGAAAGCAACGTAGTGGCCACGGTAAAAAAACAGATGCCCGAAACGGAAGCTTTTCTAAAAAAAGTGGTCAACATCAACAGCGGTACACTCAACAAGGAGGGGGTACGTAGCGTCGGTAAACTTATGGCCGATGAATTCGATAAACTGGGTTTCAAAACGGAATGGGTTTCATTGCCGGATTCGCTCAACCGGGCGGGCCATCTGGTGGCTACCCGGCAAGGGAAAAAAGGCAAAAAGCTGTTTTTAATCGGCCACCTCGACACTGTTTTCGAGAAAAGCCTGCCCATGGAACCCTTCACCCGTGTAAACGACTCAACCGCATCGGGGCAGGGAGTGAATGATATTAAAGGGGGTGACGTACTGATTATTGCCGCGCTAAAGGCTCTCCACGACCAGAAACTTCTGGATGATACGTCCATTACTATTTATTTGACTGGCGACGAAGAAAGCTCCGGTGGGCCCGAAAGTCGACGCGATTTTATTGAACGCGCCAAACGTTGCGATCTGGCCCTGGCTTTTGAAACCGCCCAGAATCTCGGCACCGTTACAACCGGACGTCGGGGTTCGAGTAGCTGGACGTTGAACGTAAAGGCTCGTTCGGGGCATTCTTCGCGGGTTTTTAGTGATCTGGGATACGGGGCTATCTACGAGGCCGCCCGCATCCTGACCGAGTTCCGGCGGGTATTGGGGCAGGAACAATACCTGACGTTTAATCCTGGTCTGATGGTAGGCGGTTCGGAAGTGAAATATGACGACAAAAGCGCCAAAGCCGAAACGGTGGGTAAAACCAACATTGTGGCGGGTACGGCACTGGTAAAAGGCGATTTGCGCTTTCTGACCGAGACCCAGAAAGAAAAAGCCCGCGTCCGTATGCGCGAAATAGTAGATAAAAGTTTGCCCTTGACAAAAGCCACCATTACGTTCGCTGATGGCATTCCGGGGATGGAACCAAACGCAGCCAACGACGAACTTCGGAAACAGGTCGATAAAGTGAGTCGGGATATGGGACTGGGACCGGTGGTGGCCGGTGATCCTGGCTCACGTGGCGCTGGAGACGTATCGTTTGTGGCGCAATACATGCCGTGCATCGACGGGTTGGGCGCTTCGGGCAAAGGTGCCCACAGCATCGAAGAAACCATCAATTTGAAAGAATTTCCATTTCTGATTCAACGGGCCGCCGTTCTGATCTACCGCCTGACGCGGTAAACGTAGCAACAAACCGATAAAACTTTTCTGCTACGTGTCGTAGGTTTTCGACTCTTTCTGCTTTGCTATACGTAACAGCCTTTTCCGCGAATTGAAAAGGCTGTTACGTATCTAGTTTTCACTACGTAGTCTAATCCATTTCGCTCATGCAGAGTCGATTTGCGGGTCATGTAGCCGTTGTTACCGGCGGAGCCGATGGCATCGGCAAAGCCATTGCCCAACGTATCGCTTCGGAAGGTGGCACAGTTGCCCTCTTCGATATCAACCACGTAACACTCGATCAGACCGTTGCAAAGTTTACCAAAGCCGGTTATAACGTAACAGGGCATGTTCTCGACGTATCACAGGAAAATCTGGTCGAAAAAGCGATTCAGGCCGTAGTGGACGCTAACGGGCAGGTGGATATCATGGTAAATTCGGCGGGCATCGTGGGACCGACCAACACCAAAATCACCGATTATTCCGCAGCTGATTTCGACCGGATCTACCACATCAACCTACGCGGGGCCTTCCTGATGACCAAGTACGCCATCAAAGTGATGGAACAGCGAAACTACGGTCGTATTCTGCATCTGGCGTCGATTGCGGGTAAAGAAGGGAATCCATTTATGACGGGTTATTCATCGACCAAAGCGGGCGTTATTGGTCTGGTGAAAGGCATTGGCAAAGAATACGCCGAAACCGGAATTACAGTTAATGGAGTAGCACCGGCCGTTATCAAAACCGCTCTGAATGAAGACACTGCGCCTGAACAACTGGCGTACATGACCGCCAAAATTCCGATGAAACGCTTAGGTACCGTTGAAGAAGTGGCCGCGCTGGCCGCCTGGATCGTTTCAGCCGAAGCGAGTTTCACAACCGGATTTATTTTCGATTTGTCGGGCGGCCGCGCGACGTACTGAGCTAATGATTAGTCGATAAAATAAAAGTATTTGTTCAAGTTTTTGGACTTTCAGGTAAAACAATCGTTTAGTTTTTTATAAACGGTTTTGCTCATGCGTAAACACATTCATAGTATTGGCCTGTTGATTGGGTTGGCGGGAATAGGCTTATTGAGCTTCACAGCCAATCAACGTGTTACGTGGTCTGAAGGACCATCACCCGCCAAAACCCCAACCGAAGAATTAGCTACGTTCCAGCTCGACTCCGGCCTGAAAATTCAGTTGGTAGCTTCTGAACCGATGGTGCAGGACCCGGTCGTAATGACGTTCGATGAAGACGGGCGGCTCTGGGTGGTGGAGATGCGCGGTTTCATGCCGGATATCGACGGCAAAGGCGAATCGAACCCGGTTGGCCGGATTTCTATTCTAGAGGATACCAACGGCGACGGTCAAATGGATGCCAGCCGCATTTATATCGACAGTCTGGTGATGCCGCGCGCGCTGGCGCTGGTACCCGGTGGAGCGCTGATCGTCGAAAATTCGTCGCTGTGGCTCACGCAGGATAAAAACAATGATTTAAAGGCTGATACCAAAACCCTTATCGACGCCAACTACGCCGGGAGCCCACTTCCTGAGCACTCGGGCAATGGACTCTGGCGCAACATGGACAACTGGTATTACAATGCCAAATCGCGTTTCCGATACCGGCTGGCAAATGGCAAGTGGGAGCGCGATAGTACCGAGTTTCGCGGTCAATGGGGCATATCACATGACGACAAAGGGCATCTGTATTACAACTATAACTGGTCGCAGCTCCACGCCGATCTGGTGCCACCCAATTACCTTTCCCGCAACAAACATCACAAACCAACCACCGGCATCGATCACGGCCTGACCATCGACCGGCGGATCCATCCCATCCGGCCAACACCTGCCGTAAACCGGGGGTATATTCCCGGCACGCTGGATAAAGAAGGTCGTATTCAGGAGTTTACGGCCGCCTGTTCACCGCTTTTCTATCGGGGAACGGCGTTACCGAAGGCCTATTATGCTAACGCCTTCGTTTGCGAACCCGCAGGCAACCTCGTCAAACGTAACGTAGTGAAAGAAAGAGGGTTGCTACTGACAGCTCACGATCCTAATCCTGGAAAAGAATTTCTGGCCTCGACTGACGAACGCTTCCGGCCTGTTTTCCTGACAACCGGGCCCGACGGTGCGCTTTACGTAGCGGATATGTACCGGGGCCTGATTCAGCACGAAGCCTACGTAACGCCTTACCTGAAAGAACAAACGCTTTCCCGCGACCTCGTGCTGCCCATCAACCGGGGACGTATCTGGCGGATTGTTCCGGCCGACTGGACTCCCCAGAAACCAACGAAACTATCCAGCCTGTCGACCGAAGAACTGATACCTGTATTGTCATCACCCGATGGCTGGCACCGCGACATGGCGCAACGACTGCTCGTTGAACGTAACGATCAGCGTATCGGTCCTGCGCTGGCAGAAGCGTCGCTGAAAAACGACAATTACCTTGGTCGTTTCCACGCGCTTTGGGCACTCGATGGTTTAAAACTGACTAAGTCTGATCTATTATTCAACGTATTGAATGATAAGGAATCGCTGCTACGTGTCACGGCGCTACGTCTGCTGGAGCCGATGGCGAAGACCGATAAAACGGTTCGGGAGAAACTAGGTCAGCAATTATTATCCAGTTGGGCCGACGCTCCTATTGAGCAGATTCTGCAAATGGCACTTTCGGCTTCGGCACTGGAGCCAGACGTTGCGCACCGACTTTTGGCCAGTATAACCGACCGATACGGCGACTCGGCCCTGATGCGGGATGCGGTGTTGAGTAGTTTGCAGGATCAGGAATTCGCTTTTCTACAGCGATTGACGGCTGCTCCAAATTGGAAGGCGCACAGCCCATCGAAGGAAATTTTCCTGGAAATGCTGACCACGGCTATCGTCAAGAAACGTAACCCATCCGAGCTTACCACGCTGCTTACCATGCTGGATAAAGGCTCAATGGACTGGCAGCAGAAATCAGTATTGATGGGCATGTCGATTCAGGGAACAAGCAGCAAATTCAAGCCAATCAAACTCGCGTCGGCTCCTCGTTTATTAACGCGCACGAATTCGTCTATCGACGCGAATCGTATGGCTTCGTTACGTTCGCTGTTCGAATGGCCCGGACACGTAGCCGCCAAAAATCCGGTTCAGAAAAAATCGCTTCTTTCCGAAGATGACCAGAAGCTTTTTGCGCTCGGTCGTCAGCAGTATCTAACTACCTGCGCGGGTTGTCATGGAACCGATGGCGCTGGCATGGCCCGTTTTGCCCCACCGCTTATCGGTTCCGACTGGGTCCTTGGCGACGATAAACGCCTGTCTCTCATCGTATTGCATGGCATGGAAGGTCCGGTAGAAGTAAATAAAAAAACCTACGACGTACCAGACATTCTGCCGGTTATGCCCGCCCATTCTACGCTCGACGATGCTTCCATTACGGCTATTCTGACGTACATACGTAACGAATGGGGGAATAATGCCGGGCCATTAACCAAACGAGTTGTTGGGATGACCCGCGTTACGTCGCAGGGGCGTGTGGTGCCCTGGACGGCCAAAGAATTAAACAATTACATGCTCGAAGCCAAAAACTCCACCGGTAAATTATAAGGCCATTCCATGAACAGACGTGATTTTATCCAACAGGCAACGGCCGGTACACTGGCTTTTTCGCTGCCCCATTTTCCTGATTTCGCCAAAGAGACACGCATGGGTATTGTCGTTCATTCGTACGCTTTTCGGTGGAATTCAAAAATAGCGAGCACGAAATACCCAGGATTTACGGATGCCATCGCCCTGCTGGAGCACTGCCACCAAATTGGCGCGGGCGGGTTGCAGGTTGTGGTCAATGGCTGGACGTCTGATTTTGCCAGTAAAGTGCGCGAGAAACGCGAAAAAATGGGTATGTATCTGGAAGGTTCTATCGCCGTCCCAAAAACAGCCGATGGAATTCCCAAATTTGAACAGGAACTACGTAGCGCCAAAGAAGCAGGTATGCAGATACTACGTACCGTTTGCTCGTCGGGGCGCCGGTACGAGACGTATCACTCGGCCGAAGCGTTTCGGGAGTTGCAAAAAACAGCACTGGCCTCGCTTCAACTCGTCGAGCCAGTGCTAAAAAAACACCAGGTGAAGCTTGGCGTTGAGAACCATAAGGACTGGAGGGCACCGCAACTGGCGGCCATGCTCAAGCAAATCAGCAGTGAGTGGATCGGTGCTACGGTTGATTTTGGGAATAACATTTCGTTGCTCGAAGACCCGATGGAAGTTGTGCAGACGCTGGCTCCGTATGCCTTCAGCACGCACATCAAAGACATGGCCGTTGAGGAATATCCCGACGGTTTTCTCTTATCCGAAGTTCCGCTGGGCACGGGTATTTTAGATTTGCCAAAGATGGTTGATATCTGTCGACAAAAGAATCCGAACATTACGTTCAGCCTCGAAATGATCACCCGCGATCCGCTGGAAATTCCTTGTCTGAAAAAAGAATATTGGGAAACCTTCGGCGACTTACCGGGCATCAATCTCGCCGATACGCTACGTATGGTTCGGCAAAACAAACCCAAAACTCCCCTTCCCCGCGTTGCTCAGCTGGATGGCGAGAAAAAGCTGGCGGTGGAAGAAGAGAACATTCTGGCCTGCCTGGGCTATAGCAAAGACAAATTGGGGATGAAATAACTAAGTAACGCGAGTTTGCACTCGCAATTATTGAATCAAAATCGCGGGTTTCCACGGCAGCGGCCGACCGTCCGCGTTACTCCAAAAATGACAAAAGATAAACTTCCGGGAATCAACCAATTTAATCTGACAGGAAAAGCGGCCATCATCACAGGTGGCTCAAAAGGCTTAGGTCTGGCAATGGCCGCTGGGCTCGCGTCGGCGGGTGCTAACGTAATGCTGGTTAACCGTACTGCCAGTGAGGGTGCTGAAGCAGCCAGAGAGATCAACGATGATTTTGGCGTAAAAGCCATTTCGTTCGCGGCCGATATCACGAATCAGGAACAAACCGAAGCGATGGCGAAAGCAGCTTTTGATACGTTCGGCCGAATCGACATTCTGATTAACAGTGCCGGTATCAACATCCGGGGGCCCATCGACGAGTTGAGCTTGGACGATTTTAATAAGGTCATGCAAGTCAACGTGCAGGGTACCTGGCTGTGCTCCCGCGCTGTAATCCCGTACATGAAAGAAGCGGGCCGAGGTAGCATCATTAATCTTGCCAGTACGTTAGGTCTGGTCGGTCTTTCGAATCGCACACCGTATACGGCGAGCAAAGGAGCCGTCGTGCAGATGACTCGTGCGCTGGCTCTTGAGATGGCCCCTTTTAATATTAACGTCAACGCTATTTGCCCAGGCCCTTTTCTGACTTCCATGAACGTACCGATTGCCGATACCGAAGAAGGCAAAAAATTCGTCGTGGGTGCTACAGCATTAGGGCGTTGGGGAGAACTCCGCGAGATTCAGGGGGCCGCCATTTTCCTCGCCAGCGACGCCGGTACGTATATGGTCGGCTCCATGCTGACCGTTGATGGTGGCTGGACAGCGAGGTAAAACAACGGCGAAAGTGTGAATGAGTGAAAGAGCAAATGAATTGTTGAAACATTATTCATTTTACAGTTCCCCTCCCTAAATCCAATAATCCATCATGCAATCAACTCCCCTTACTGCAAAACCGACTCGTGTTCGTTACGGTATGTTGGCGCTCGTCTTTGTCAACGTAGCGATTAACTACCTGGACCGCGCCAATCTTTCGGTGGCAGCTACTCAGCTTGGGAAAGATCTGGATCTGTCGACAAAAGAATTAGGGTATATTTTTTCAGCGTTTGGCTGGGCGTATGCGGCTTTGCAGATTCCGGGTGGGATTATTGCCGACCGATTTGCTCCACGAATTCTATACGCATTTTGCCTGATTACCTGGTCATTGGCTACGATAGCGCAATCCGTTGTCAGCGGATTTTTAAGTTTGTTTTCACTCCGACTGGCAACTGGTACGTTCGAGGCCCCCTCCTACCCGATCAACAACCGGGTTGTAACTAGTTGGTTCCCAGATAATGAACGAGCGTCGGCCATTGCCATGTACGTATCTGGTCAGTTCATTGGACTAGCTTTCCTGTCACCGGTTTTGGTAGCGATTCAGGCTTCGGCAGGGTGGAAAGGGTTATTTATTGTAACTGGTTTGGTGGGGCTGGTATGGGGAGTTGTATGGTATTTTTTCTATCGTGATCCATTAGAACATCCAGCGGTAAACAAGGCTGAACTGGATTATATCGAGGAAGGCGGAGGGTTGTTTCATGGTAAGAAATCGGGCGTCGATAATCCATCTTTGTGGCGCTGGGAGAACTTCAAACTGATCTTTTCCAAGCGAACCTTGTGGGGGGTATATATCGGGCAATTTTCAGTCAATGCAACGCTTTGGTTCTTTCTCACCTGGTTTCCAACGTATTTGGTCAAATATCGGGGCATTGATTTTAAACAATCGGGCTATCTCGGGTCCATTCCGTTTCTGGCGGCCTGCGCGGGACTTCTTCTCTCAGGATTTATATCCGATCGGTTAGTAAAGCAGGGAAAGTCAGTAAGTATTGCCCGTAAAACACCGATAATTGCTGGCTTGCTGTTGTCAGTGGTTATTATCGGCGCCAACTATACGGATGATGTTACCCTGATTATTTTCTTCATGTCACTGGCCTTTTTCGGAGTCGGAATGGCGCTGATTTCCTGGGTGTTTGTTTCGATTTTATCGCCCAAACATTTGATTGGCTTGACCGGTGGTGTATTCAATTTCATGGGTAATCTGGCGTCTATTGTCGTGCCCATCACGATTGGTCATCTGATTACGGGTACGGACTTTAAACCGGCCATTGTCTTTATTGGCATCGTCGAATTTATCGGTGCCTGTGCCTATATTTTTCTGGTAGGGAAGGCGGAGCGGATTGCAACTGGCAATGACCATCCAGAAAATACGCTGATTTTTGAACAGAAATAAGCGCTACGTTGTATGGCAGGAAATGAGCTCTCGATTTGTCCTTCACATTCCCTCGCTACGTCCTGATGGGATGGCGCTGTTTCCGTTCATCCTGGTTCGGCGGCCAAATCCTGACAAAATATTATTGAATCACGAACGAATTCACTTGCGACAACAGGCTGAGTTAGGAATTATTTTGTTTTACCTCTGGTACGTAGTGGAATATCTCATCCGCCGATTTCAGTACCGCGATCATTATACCGCTTATCGAAATATCTCTTTTGAACGAGAAGCGTTTTCAAACGAACAAAATCTGACGTATCTAAGCACCCGACGTCTTTGGTGTTTCTGGCACTACGTAACGCAGAAGTAGTGAGTGTCATTTAGGTATTTTTTAACCGAAGATTCGCGGAATAGTCTGAGGCTTTTTGCGTAAACCTTGGTAACCTTTACGGTTAAAATGATACGTCTATTTTGCTGTTCCTTCACCCCGAACGCCCGCAATAACGACGATGGATGACAGCACAACGACCAGAACGGGGATTCCCTCGCGAAAGCCCAACAGGCGCAGGTCTTCGGGAATGTTGAGGTAAAGCAGAATCGTTACCAACCCTCGGGGAGCCAGCCACAGCAAAGCACCCGCCGTGCCCCGATACGTTAGCCGGAGCGTTACCCACCGCCAAGCCAGAACAACCATGATAAACAACGCACTGACGATCAAAGCGTCTGGGTTGATTAACTCACGTGGGACGGCGGCATAACCTAGTATCAGGAAAAAGAATGTACGTACCACAAACGCCCCTTCGGCGGTTAGGTTTTTGAGTTGATCCAGTTCTTTTTCGAACAAATCGTTCTTCAGAATTTCACTTAATCGGCCCCGGATGAACAATTCGGTATTGTTTAGAAACAAGCCGAAAATCAGAATCAGAAGTAACGACGAGAGGTGGTTTATTTCGGCCAGCGCATACACCAAAAACAGCACCGAAATAATGGGTAAGAACTTGATCCGGTGATTGATGCGGCTGATCAGATACAGCAGCAAAAAACAGCAGGCCAGCGAAATCAGGGCCATCACCAATGTATCACGAGCAAAAGAAAGTACAGCGCCAAAAATCGATTCACGGCTCAGTAGCAGAAAGTTATAGGCCATAATACCCAGAATACTCGCAAACGCCGATTCGTAAATGGCAAAATCTTTCTGGTTATCCGACAGATTAGAGCTACTCTGCACCGTTACTGAACTACTGATGATAGAAAAGGGAAGCGCGGCAATCAGGCAGTGGTAGTATGAATCGTTAAGGAGCAGATATAACATGGTGGCCATAATCAACGTACCACCCACAATAGAAAGCAACGACGCCGTCAGCGAGCGACGAATCAAGCTCAACCGATCCCCGTGGAGTTCAAGATCAAGCCCACCTTCCAGCACGATCAAAATCAGGCCGAGCGTACCAAGAATGGGAAGAATGGCATTAATATAAGGAACCTGAACCCCAAAATACTCGGTAGCCTGCCGGGTGAGCATTCCCATCAATAGCAGCAACAACACCGATGGAGTTCTGAATCGACTGCTGAACAGGTCGAATGCGTACGAAATCAACACCGACAAACTTAGTACGATAATCAGAATGGATGAATCCATGGAGCTTGCCGCGTGTATTCAGTCGGCAGTCGTCAGTCGCTAGTCAATTATTCCTTTCTAGCGCCTGACGACTAGCGACTACTTTTTAGCATAATAATAGAGGTTTACCGACGAAGCATTGAAACGCTCACTGATGGTAAAATAGCCCTTTCCTTCCCGGTCGAAGCAAACGGCTTCGCCCTGTGGCTCAACCCGATACGGTAAAAGTCGACTCGTACTTTTTTGCAGGGCATCGGCAACACTCTGACCGGGTTCCCGCTTCCAGTACCTGATTTCGGTATAGGAACGTACTATGATCTCAGTACCATCGGGCGAAATAGCGGCCCCCGTTACAAAAGTCATCGGTAATTGCCCAAGATACGTAGCAGTAGCTACTTCGTTGATATTCTGCGGGTAAGGCAGGGTATAGAGGTGTACGTTTTCTTCCCGTTTCGAAATAATGTAAATGTCTTTCGTCAGCGGATCAACAAACATGGCTTCGGCATCGCGAGCACCGTCTGGATATTTAAAATTAATCCGCTCGGCATCCGTAACGGTGGTTTGCAACGTAGCAGGCTCCGACATTCGATAAATCTGGCAGAGCGGATTCTGCGAAAAATTGTCGCCGATCTCGCCAATATAAATGTAATTAGTGCCGTCTTTTGGCCCCGGCCCAATCGCGATTTCTTCCCAGTCGCGGTTATCAAATCTTGGGACTTTAAACGTACCTTTTACTTTACCGTCATAACCCAGTAGGGTCAATTCGGCCGGGCTGCCGCTATCCTGATTAATCCAGAGGTTACCCGGCATACTACGGCTATCGGCCATTCCCGACGCTTCATCGATCAAACCGGCAGCAACGGGCGTAACTGTGGGATCAGCGAACTCCACCGAATTGACGCCAACATTTGTCAGTTTACACCCGACGAGTACTACTCCAAAAATCAGCGAAACAAAATAACGCATTTACAATTCCAGTTGATTCAGTTGTCAAAGTAACGAATTGATAGGCAAATAATGATGAGTAGCCACGTAAGAAAGCTATTAATCGGTGATTTTCGGTGAGACCGAATTTAACCCAATGGCAACACGCCGAACGTAACAGCCTCATTAGAATGACCTCAGCCCAAGCGCATCCGTTCATAAACCCTCTGATCAGGTCGCCCGTATTAAGAACGCTGGTCCGCTACGTTGACGGCCGAACGTAGCGCCGGTTAGTTTTTCGGGAGTTGATGCTTTACTACGTATTAGCTTTTAAAACAGAATTATCGCCAAAACTAATTTTCTCCTGTTTATGAAAACCAGTTTGTCTATTTTATCTATTTCACTACTGATCGGCCTTTGCCTCAGTTTTACTTCCCACCTCCCCGCCGATGGATGGGTCAGTTTATTCGACGGCAAGACATTTACGGGCTGGAAAGTTACCGAAGAAAGTCCGGGTACGTTTACCATTCAAGATGGAGCCATCGTTGTAAATGGCCCACGTGCACACTTGTTCTACGAAGGCCCGGTGGGTAATCATGATTTCAAAAATTTCGAATGGAAAGCGCAGGTAAAAACCATGCCGGGCTCTAACTCGGGCATGTTTATCCATACAGCCTATCAGCCATCAGGCTGGCCATCCAAAGGCTATGAGATTCAGGTGAATCAGACGCATACCGACTGGCGGAAAACCGGTAGCGTATATGGCTTGCAGGACGTAAAAGAAACGTTTGTGAAAGATGATGAGTGGTATACCGAACAGATTACGGTACAGGGCAAGCGAGTGACCATCAAGGTCAATGATAAAGTCATCAACGACTACATGGAGCCCGACAGCATCAGCAATTCCGGCAAACCAAAAAAACTAAGCCACGGTACGGTTGCCTTACAAGGCCACGATCCCAAAAGCAAAGTATTCTACAAAGATATTATGCTGAAAGTGTTGCCTGATTAAGTACAAAGCGTGAACGAATAAAAGAGCGAAAAAGTGAAGAATCTGCTGGATAGCTTCACTTTTTCGCTCTTTTTTATTCGCTCTTTATACCTAATCCTTATCTAAACTTCATAATACTGTAGTTATTCGATTGCAGCAGGGCTGGATTGCCCATGGCAGCACTGATTTCGCCGATGCGGGCGTTTAGTGTAAACACTCTGGCGTTAACCACTACGTTGGTAGTGGCCTGCGAATAACCATCGGTATCAAATTTCACAATAGAAGCCGTCTGCCAATTGTCGGTGCTACGTACCTGGGCAACCCGGCTTCCACTGCCCGTCACTACGTATAAATCGCCGTTCAACAGCGTCATGCCATCGCCGGGCAGACTGGGCAGGCCACCTATTTCCGAAATCGCGTTATTATTCTGCAAATCCACTTTATACAGTTTGCCGGCCCCCGTCTGCGCCACAATCAGGTAGCCGTTTGGGTGGTAGACAATCCCGTTAAGGCCGAACGTAGCGCTGGCAAAACGTGGATCGTTAACCAGAATGCTGGCCTGTCCACCCGATGTAACTTTATAGATGACAGGCGCAAATGAATCTGTTACGTATACGGTTCCGTCGGGTTGTATGGCCAAATCGTTAGCAAAATGTTGAACACCCGGCAGCAAATCATCGAGATCGGTACGTCGCTCCAACTGGCGGCTGTTGATATTGAACACCAACAGTTCGGCTGTCCTTCTCGTAGTAGCCGGCGAACTCTTACTTGATACGCCCTGGTCGCCGTTGCAAATGAAAATACGTCCATCAGCCACTTTTACGCCAACACCGGCAATCAGCTCAGAGGGATTAATCAAATCGGCGTAGTTTCCGTTGATATCTACCGTTCCGATTTTTCCCTGCGTGAGGGATGTGACGATAAAGCGATCTAGTTGGGATGAATAAGCGATTCCTTCGGGATACTGCCGTTGGGCAACGAACTCAATACGATCAGGAAATGAAGCATTTGGGCTGAGCCGGTGGTCTTCGCAGGCAGTCAGGCATAAAGCCGCAAAGCCTCCCAGCAAACAGGAAACGTAGCGTGTTTTCATAAAGGTTGAGATATATTGAAACAAAGACTGATTCAGAAGTGGTTAACAGCCTGTTCCTTTAATTTGTTTTTAATATAGCAGCGGACAGATGAGTTTGAGCACGAGACAAAAACCGTCACCCCATGTAAAACTCCTCTCCTCTTCTACTTGAACTGCTGAATGCTGTATTCACTGGCCTGCAATTGAGCTGGATTTTTAGCGGCTACTGCTGCGCTGACTTCCCCGATACGGGCGTTGAGCGTGTAAATCTGGTCACCGACCAGTACGTTGGTGGTAGATTGATCGTAGCCCAGCGAATCGCTTTTGACAACGGTGGCGGTTTTCCAACTGTCGGTGCTACGTACCTGCGTTACCCGCTTCCGATTATTCACTACGTATAAATCATTGTTAAACAGCAGCATTCCGTCGCCATTGGGCAGGCTTACGCCGGTAATCTCGGTGATGGTGCTGGTCGCTAAATCAATTTTAAACAGCTTGCCTTCGTTCGCTTTCGACACAATCAGAAACTTATCGGGGTGATAAACAATCCCGTTCAGATTCACACCGGTGCCTGTGAACAGGGGCGATTCCACAAATTTGGTAGCGGACTCTTTTGCGTCGGCGGGCACTTTATAAATGATGGGAGCAAATGAATCCGTTACGTAGGCATTGCCTTCCGGATCGAAAGCCAGATCATTCGCATAATGATTTACTCCCGGCGCCAGAGCGGCCAGATCGATACGTCGAATGTTCTGGCCTGTTGTTACGTCGTAGATGAAAAGGCCTGCCGTTTTAAGGGCTGTTTTGTCAGTGCTTTTCACCGATACGCCCTGATCACCATTACAGACGTAGAGCATATTGCCGTTCACTTTCAAGCCAATAGCGCCTATCAATTCCGGATCGTCTTTAATAAAATCTTCGTAGCGCCCATTTTGATCAACGGTGCCAACTTTGCCCTGCGTAATGGAGCTGACCATGAATTTATCGAGCCGAGTCGAAAACGTAATACCCTCGGGATACTGTCGATTGGCCGAGAATGTGATACGTTCGGGCGTTGTTGGCGCACTAAATTCTGGATCAGCGGTGTTGCATGACGTAACGAGCAAACCAACTGAAACAACTTGAGCAGAGATAGCGAGGAAGCGGTTCATGGCGGCAGAAAAAGTCGAAAAACAGAGACAAATAAAAGGGCAAATCCGACTACTACGTTCGGACTTATGCTTAAAAAAACTATCTGTTCGATTTTGAGTTTTATTATCAGACGAATTTTATACCGTTATGAAACATTTCACCACCCTGACCGAAGCCATGGAAGACCTGCGTGGTCGTGGATACACCCATGAGTTTGGCCCCAAGAAAGATTATCTGGAAGAGAAAAGTACTGAAACCAAACTGAAAAGTGAGGATTTCAACGTCGATGAATTTCACCGATTCGAAGGTACTTCAGACCCCGGCGACGAAATGACTCTTTACGCCATTACGGCCTCGAATGGCATGAAAGGCGTATTTGTTTCGCCCCAGGGCACGTATTCAAACGAAGTTTCGCCTGAATTGATGGCCAAATTCAACGTTAGCGACCGTGCCCACGTGAATACTGAGGGTGCGGTCCAACCCATTGAACATCACGATAGTAGTCAATAATTATTTCTCTGAAATTTGCAAGGAAATCACCCGGAAGATGTCAAATTTTCCGGGTTTTTGACTATATTTGCGGCCTTTACAAAAAAGACGTTCTTTATCGTATTGATACCCTATGAAGTTATCCGAATTCAAATTTGATTTACCCGACAGTCTTATTGCCAAATACCCGGTAGAGCGGGGTGAATCGCGGTTGATGGTTGTTGACCGGAAAACCAAGACAATAGAGCATAAGAAGTTTTCGGATATGCTAAGTTACTTCGACGATGGCGACGTAATGGTTATCAACAATACCAAAGTTTTTCCAGCACGATTATACGGCAACAAAGAAAAAACGGGGGCCAAAATCGAAGTTTTTCTGCTGCGCGAACTAAACCGCGAAATGAAACTTTGGGACGTATTGGTTGATCCTGCCCGTAAGATTCGCGTTGGAAATAAACTTTACTTTGGCGATAGTGATCTGGTAGCCGAAGTTATTGATAACACAACGTCGCGTGGCCGCACGATTCGGTTCCTGTTCGATGGCAATCATGAAGAGTTCATGAAAGCCGTTGACGAACTGGGCGAAATGCCGATTCCGCGCGAAATAAACCGGGAAGCTGAAACGGCCGACCGCGATGATTACCAGACAGTTTTTGCGCAGCATATCGGCGCTGTAGCTGCTCCTACGGCGGGGCTGCACTTCACCCGCGCCATGATGAAACGTATGGAAATCAAAGGAATACACTTTGCACCCATTACGTTGCACGTAGGACTTGGTACGTTCCGTCAGGTCGACGTTGAAGATTTAACCAAACACAAAACTGATTCAGAAAACTACCGGATTCCTGAAGATGCCGCTCAAACAGTAAACACCGCGCTAGATGCCGGCAAAAAGGTTTGTGCCGTCGGTACTACGTCGTTGAAAGCTATTGAATCGTCAGTATCGGCCAACAGTCGATTGAAACCCGTTGAAGGATGGACGGACAAGTTTATCTTCCCGCCCTACGATTTCAAAATCGCAAACGCATTGCTTACCAACCTGCACTTGCCCGAGTCGATTCTGATTATGATGACCAGTGCTTTTGGTGGTCATGAGCTCATCAAACACGCTTACGAAGTAGCTATCAAGGAGAAATACCGTTTCTTCAGCTACGGCGACGCGATGTTGATTTTGTAAGTTGCCAGGCTTCAGTAATTAGTCAATAGCAAAAGTCAGCCTTTGATTGATGACAGATTTCCGGTTTAGATATTTTATTTTTGAGGGGCCAGATGGCCCCTTTTTTTACGTACTATTTCCAAACTAATGCCTGACGACTTCCCGCTGCCGACTTCTTTTGCCATCATTGTTGCTGGCGGAAGTGGCAGCCGAATGAAATCCGACGTACCAAAACAGTTTCTCAAATTGGGAAACAAACCCATCCTGCAACATACGCTCGAACGGTTTCTGGACGTATTACCCGCTTCTCAAATTCGGTTAGTTTTACCTAGTCGGGAAGTGGCGCAATGGGAAAAACTTTGTGAAGAGCACCAGTTCAAAACAGATATTCAAATCGTAGCTGGAGGAACTAGCCGTTTTCAGTCGGTACGTAACGGATTAGCCGCTATTTCGGCGGATGAGGGCTTGGTAGCTGTCCACGATGGCGTTCGTCCATTTGTTACGACTAGCATTATACATACTAGTTTTGTGACAGCTATCCGCACGGGTTCGGCCGTTACGTGTGTGCCCGTTAAGGATTCGGTACGTGTTGTCGATAGCGAAGGCCACAGTCAGGCTGTTGACCGGAATCGGTATCGTTTGATACAAACCCCGCAAACGTTTCAACTAAGCCTATTTCGGAAGGCATTCCAAACCGAAGAGCAACCGTTTTTCACCGATTGCGCCAGTGTGATGGAATACGCCGGCTTTGCCATTACGTTAATAGAGGGCGCTTATGAAAACATTAAAATTACGACACCTGACGACCTTAAAATTTTCTGAACCAGGATTTAGCTGATTGATGGATTTGCTGGATTTTGTTTTTCGTTTCTTCGAAGCGGTTTATAAAATAACAAAATCCAGCAAATCCATCAATCAGCTAAATCCCGGTTCAGAATCTCGCTCCTGATGCCTACGCGCTTCCCACCTGACTACTACATCAACGGCATTCTCGATGGCGACCGACTTCGGTTGAGTCGGGCTATTACGTTGATTGAAAGCCGTCGAGCGGATGATCAGGCGCTCGCTCAGGACGTACTGGAAGCTCTTTTGCCCAAAACCGGCCATTCGATTCGTATTGGCATTACGGGTGTACCCGGCGTGGGAAAAAGTACGTTCATTGAAGCGTTCGGTACGTATCTGACTTCGTTGGGGCACCGGTTGGCGGTTCTGACCATCGACCCAACTAGCCAACGGTCGGGAGGGAGTTTGCTGGGCGATAAAACCCGCATGGAAACGCTGTCGATGAATGTACAGGCTTACATTCGTCCGTCACCAGCGGGTGATTCGCTGGGCGGTGTAGCGCATCGCACGCGGGAGACGATGCTTCTCTGCGAAGCCGCCGGTTTCGATGTTATTCTCGTCGAAACGGTTGGTGTAGGACAATCGGAGACGGTCGTGCATGGGATGGTCGATTTTTTTCTGCTGCTGATGCTGGCGGGTGCTGGCGATGAATTACAAGGTATGAAGCGCGGTATTATGGAACTGGCTGATGGTCTGGCAATAACCAAAGCGGATGGCGATAATCAGTCGGCGGCCGAGCGTGCACGAGTTGAGTATCGGAACGCGCTGCATCTTTTTCCTCCTGATACGGGCTGGGTGCCGCCGGTACTTACCTGTTCGGCACTTACGGGTGAGGGGATTATTGAAGTCTGGCAAACGATTCAGGCGCACCAGCAGCTCACTACTCAGAATGGCAGTCGAATGTTACGTCGGCAGGATCAGCAGTTGGCCTGGTTTCGGTCGTTGCTACGTCAGGGACTGGAACGGCAATTTTATGAAAAACCAGATTTACGTTTTCGGCTCGAAGACATAGAAGCTCAGATACGTAGTGGTACGTTGCTTCCTACGCCTGCTGTTCAGGAATTGCTACGTAGCAGCCGTAATTCAAATTAGAGTTCGCGCTTTTTTGCTTTTATAAGTATGCATAAATTTTTAGGGCTCCTAAGCTTTTTCATGGCTGTGCAAACCGCGCAGGCACAACGCGACACAACTATTACACTCTCGGCTGTTGGCGGTTTGAAATTCAATCAGACCCGACTGATTCTCAAGCCCAATACCCGCCTGAAACTAGTTCTTCAAAACAAAGATGATATGGCGCATAATCTGGTCGTTACGCGCCCAAATTCGCGGCTTCGCGTTGTTGAGTTTGCATTGGCACTTGGTAATAAAGGCCCGGCGTTGCATCACGTACCGGTGATGGACGAAGTATTAGCGCATACCGTGAGCGTTGAGCCCGGAAATATCGATTCGCTGCGTATTACGTTGCCAGAAGGTGCGTATCCTTTCGTGTGTACGTATCCAGGACATGGCTCGCTGATGTACGGTATCATTTACGCTACCAACGAACCGAAACGTTTGCCACCAATTACCGAGGATATTAACATACCAAATCCAAATCGCGTGGCAGAGGCTGCTCATGCACATCATCAGCCGGCGGCCTCCGGACATCCCTACGCGCTGAAACTTCCGGCTGTCTACCGCACATTTATGCCCGATTGCGGTCCGGCAGCTATTGCGGTAGGACTTCCTGGTGCCGATGGTGGCCAGTCGTATGTGTTTGATGCTGGGCAGTGCCGGTTGCGCTACGCCTGGTCGGGTGGTTTCGTAGACAATACGGAGCAATGGGATGGCAAAGGCCAGCGGCTGACGAAGGTTGTTGGCGAAATATACTATCGTGATAAAGGTGGATTTCCGTGGCGGGTAGGTACTAATGATCCTCAGCCGCTTTTTAAAGGATATCGGCTGGTGAATCGGTACCCTGAATTTCACTACGTAGTGAATGGCGTCGATGTTCGCGAACTGATTAAACCATTACCCGCCAAGCGTGGCCTGATTCGAACGTTTACGCTGAGTTCGGCCAAACAGGACGTAACGTTTCTGGCTACCGCTCAACCGGGAATCGAGCTAAAACCATCGGTTGGACGCTTCGAGAATGGGGCACTACGTCTGCCCACCGGGACCCGACAATTTTCAATAACCATCGAAACGAAATAACCGCCCAATCGTCCATGTTTGCTTCTCTTCTTCTTTCAATTTTTCTGATATCGACGCCACCAGCGGATACTATTTCGGATTATTACGAGATTGAAAACATTCCAATGCCGACGGGTCTGGTTGCCGAAACAGGTGGTATTACGTTTCTGCCCGACGGTCGGCTGGCGGCCTGTTTCCACCGGGGCGAGGTGATGCTCTACAATCCAAAAACCAAGACCTGGAAGCTTTTTGCCGAAGGCCTACATGATCCGCTGGGCATTCTGGCGCTCAGCAACAAAGAATTACTGGTGATGCAACGCCCGGAACTCACCCGCATAACGGATACCGATGGCGACGGCGTTGCCGACCAGTACACCACCGTAACCGATCAGTTTGGGATGTCTGGTAATTATCACGAGTTTGCTTTTGGGCCGGTACGTGATGCCAAAGGAAATCTATACATCAGTCTGAATACAGCCTCGAATGGGGCTGGTATTCGGGATGAGGTACGTGGCCAGTATGATGCATTGGGTCGGAAAGGGAGGATGTATGCCTGCGTACCGTATCGGGGGTGGATTTTGCAGGTTACGCCAGATGGTATAGTGAAGCCGTACGCTTCCGGCTTTCGGTCGCCGAACGGGATGGGGTTCGATGCCCAAGGGCGGCTTTATGTAAGTGATAATCAGGGCGACTGGCTCGGCACCAGCAAGTTATATCACGTGGAAGAAGGTAAATTTTACGGTCATCCAACAAGCCTCGTATGGCGCTCCGGATTCCCAGAAATTGACCCGTTGACATTACCCGTTAAGACGCTCGACAGTATGCGTACTGTAGAAAGTTTTGCTTTTCCGCATGAGTTTATGGCTCACTCGCCAACACAGCCTGTTCTGGATAATACGGGTGGAAAATTCGGGCCTTTTGCAGGTCAGTTGTTTGTGGGCGAAATGGATTTTCCACATCTATTACGTATCCTTCCCGACGAAGTGGGTGGACAGATGCAGGGGGCCTGTGTTCCGTTTCTTGAAAAAGCGGGCTCAAACGGAGTTCCGCTACGTATCGGCAACAATCGTCTGGCGTTTGCTTCCGACGGTAGTTTATATTTGGGCAAAGCCGATCATGGCTGGCTGGGCGACCGGGGTATTCAACGTATCAAGTACAAACCGGGTAAAGTACCACTCGATATTCTGGCAATGAAACTAACACCTACCGGTTTCAATCTGACATTCACAGAACCGCTCGATGAGAAAGCGGCCCAGGAGCTCACCAACTATCGTTTCCGTAGCTATTACTACGAATACCACCAAGCTTATGGCTCCAAGCAGATGGACGTACAGGCCGTTAACGTAACAAGCGCTACGTTGTCTGCCGACCGTAAAACCATATCGCTCAAACTGTCAGAACTAAAACCTGGCCGTATTTATGAATTAAATCTGGGTGATCTCAGAACTGGTAATGGGCAGAAAAAAATAATGAGCCGGACAGTGTGCTATACACTGAACCGGCTCATTATCTGAACCTAGATTTAGCTGATTGATAGATTTACAGGATTTTGTTATTTGATAAACCGCTTCGAAGAAGCGAAAAACAAAATCCTGCAAATCCATCAATCAGCTAAATCCAGGTTCGTATTACGCGTTTCCTAGTGTTCGTTCGGGTTCGTTGGCGCGGGTGGCTGGTACGTTCTCCATATTTCCACCCTCATTCCAATTGGTTTCGGTTACGTTCGTAGTATCGTCCTGCGCTAGCGAAGACTGTCCCCACGAGGCTCGTTTAGCTTCTTCGATGCGTCGCCTGTCGGCTTCGTCATCTTCACCCTCAATCTTATTCTCAGCGTCAATTTTTTCTACATCGCCTGGAACGTCGGTATCATTGCTACCAGCGACTCGTGAGGGCAGATCGTTCTCTAAACTCTTGTCATTCAGCTGAGATAGCTCCGGTGGCGTACCCATCGTGCTGTGCATACCTTGAGCGGCATATGACTCAGTGCTTTCTTTGCGGGAATTGCTACTTACACTCATAACGTTGATTGGTTTAGTACTAAATTGGAGATGAATTATCTAATACACGGGCTTGTTCTTCAGATCGGTACCCGTTTCTGCAATGTCGTCCTCACGCTCTTTTTGCGCCTGATCGGACTTATCAGAATCTTTGGTGCTGTCACCTTGCTTTTTAGCCTCTTTTTGCGCTTCGGGAGCTGGGACCTCATCGTTTGAAGCATAATCATCGGGGCCGTGCGTCGTTACGTCTACCATAGACGTATTACTTTTTGGCGCATCAGCGGCTGCCGAATTAAGCCCTTCCTCGGTTATCTCCAGCGAACTATTAGACATATCGCCCATTCGAAGCACGCCATTTTGGCTGTCCATATCAGTGCTTCCAATGGCACGGTCGTTACGTCCATCCTGCCCACCCCGAACCTGCTCACTATCTAGCCCGTTGGCTGAATTTTCCTGTTCGTAGTTATTCCGATTATCAGACAACGGTCTGTCTGCATCCGTATCGTCAGAACCAAACGGCCCTTCTGTACGACCATTGATCTGCGCTTCTTCTCGTTTTACATCCTTTTCGTCTTCCATGGCGTTGAGTGATTCTGTGTAAAGAATATAACCTTCTCTAGGGCGAAAAGTTTGTACAATTCACATGCGCCCTCCTGGTTGCCTCATACTAATCCATACAAGTAGACCGATGCGCTAACTCGTTTACGAATTATCAATGACGAGCCTACCGAAAAATTAATATACCTACCGAAAAATATACGTTCGCCCCCAAGATTGGGTAGAACCGAAAGATTCGTCGCTATTTTACGTAGGATTTGTTACCAGTTAAACGGGTTCGTATCTGTTTTTACACAAAAGCTTTTTGGGCCATGTAGGCTAGAAGCATTTTGGTCAATTCCTTTCTAGCAGAGAATTTTTAATAGTTGGATAAAGCGTAATGCAGAAAGCGGATCGACATTGTCGATCCGCTTTTTTTTACATTCTGAAATTAAAAAGAGGCCATCTGTATAGATGGCCTCTTTTTAAACGTAGCAATACAGTTTAGTCAACGTCCCAGAACAGTTTCGTAGCAAATACGTCAATTGTCCCTTGCGCTTTCACGTTGGCCGAATTAGAGCCTCCTTCTGTGTTTGGATAGAAGAAACGTAGTGGTCGTTTGTTCGCTTCTGGTACCTGTACACTCTGTGGTATAACGGGCAGGTTGGTACGACGGTATTCCGCCCATGCCTCCAGACCGTTTAAGTTTACGAAGGAAATCCACTTCTGAATGGCAATGGCAGCGAGTTTGTCGGTCGAAGAATCCCAATCGTAGTTTTGGATACGACTTCCTTTATAAGCGGTAGCGCCAGCAGTATTAGCGCCCAGCACCCGGAACGACTGCAAAATACCTTCCTCAAAATAAGCTTTTGCCGTACCTGGTAACGTTACGTCGCTGAACCGCTGTTTTGCTTCTGCCAGTAGGAACTGAACTTCAGAAGCCGTCATCAAAATATAAGGACGGTTGTATTCGCCTTTCACGATGAGGCTTGGTCCCAGCGAGGTCGTATTAGCGGGGAGGTAACCAGAACTGGCGCCGAAAGGCGTACCGGAGTAGTTTGCGGCAACTTCTTTCTGAGTGCTCACGCCTGGCGTAGTAGAGCTTTCGCCACCATTTGCATAAGCAATTCGCTTCAACCGGAGCGTATCACCAGCAGCTTTCAGGTTATTTACCAGGAACTGCGTTGGACGAGGGAAGTTATTCAACGCCCGTTTAGCGCCGTTAGCATCATATCCCCAACGGTCATAAACCGGGTTTAATTTACCGGCAGTAGCCAGATAAAACCCAGGACCGCCTACGCCCACATCATAACCCGTCACAAAGCCCGAACCTTCCGTTACGATCTTGTTGATTTCCGGCTTGATGTAAGCATCTCGTCCAGCAACCTTCGATTGACGAATCAGAATCCGCATTTTCAGTGAGTTAGCAAACTGAACCCATTTCGTAGTGCTGCCATTGAAAATAATGTCGGAACCAGTAAATGCACTGGCAAACGCATTGGCTTTCAAGTCGACAATGGCTTCGTCGAGCAGTGTAATCAACGACTCGTAGATAGCCTTCTGATCATCGAATTTTGGCGCAAGAGCGGCCGTCGCTTTCAACGCATCGCTGTAAGGCAGATTTCCATACATGTCCACCAATTGCTGGAACAGCATGGCTTTCATCACTTTCGACGGGCCTTTCAAATACTTCTGGCTGTTGGCATCCGCGTTGTTGATTACGTACTGGTAGTCTTCCAGATTGTCGTAATACGGGTCCCAGTAGTTAAAATCGCCATCGGTATACTGGTAGGCAAACTGGGTCGTGCTGATAATGTAGCCATTCCCCTGCGACCACTGGCCAGACCAGTAAAAGCCAACTTCGTTTGAACCTTGTCCGTTTGTGTTTCCGGCAATGTTAGTTGCTGTAGTAAACAGCGCATTCGTAAAGACAGTGCTCGGCGAAGCCGTAGGCAACTGGTTCGGGTTGGTATTAATGTCGAGAAAAGACGGATTACAACCACTACCAACCAAGGCCACGAAGGCCGTTATAATTATTGCTTTTAATTTCATGTCAAATCAATCGTTATGATACTTAAAACGACAGGTTAATATTGATACCATACTGACGAACAGGTGGTGTTTGCCGGGTAGTGTTAAGACCAATACCAGTAGCTGTACTCGTACTTGGTACGGCCGTACTACCCGGATCTGGGTTACCCTGGAAACTAAATTCTGGGTCGGTATAATAGTTCAGTTTATCAACAATCGTAATCAGGTTACGGCCATACAGAGCAATACTGGCACCTGAGAAGATTTTCGTTTTATTGATCAGATTTTGGGGCAGACGGTAAGCCAGGTTAATATCCCGAAGCTTGATGAACCAGGCTGGCGTAACGAAATTCTCCGAAATTAACCGATAATTGTCAACCCAAAGCGCATACTCAGCTTCACGCACCATCGTTGTGTTTGGCGATACCGTACCGTCGGCGTTTAAGATTGCCGAATTGGGGAAGATTTGCGGAGAACGATTCTCGGTCCATTTACCCGTTCCGGTAAAGGTCATCTGGCGGCCCAGATCGCTGAACATCACGTTGCCACCCCGATATTCGAAGTTGAACGTAAAGCTCAGATCACCGTATTCGATTTTAGAACCCAGACCAGCAATGTGCCGTGGCAACGTACCGCCACGCCCTACCAGCGACGTATTACGTAACGGATAACCCGTTGTTGCATTCACCAGCACCCGACCCGATCCATCCGGAGCGTACTGATAACCGTCCGTTTTCAGATACGGGAAACGCATATCTTTAATTACGTTGGTCGTAGCGTATGCTTGCCCGTTACTGTTATACTGGAATTCATTAATTCCTGGATATAGATCAACAACTTTGTTGTCGTTGTAAGAGTACCGTAGGCTGGCATCCCAGGAGAACTTACCTCCCCGGGCGATCAGGTATTTCAGCTCAGCTTCATAGCCCCAGTTTCTGGTCTCACCCACGTTGATCAGCAGGCTCGAGAAACCCGTTGACCGGGGAACGCTAACGGTAATTACCTGCCCTTTCGACGTCTGCGTATAGGCCGATACGTCGATGTTAATGCGGTTATTCAGCAACTGAAATTCGCCACCAACCTCATACGAATAAACCGTTTCTGGTTTTAGATTGGCGTCGGGCAACGTATTACCAACAGTCAGACCAACGGTGTTGCCAAATGGGAAGTTAGCGCCATTAGAGTACACCAGATCCAGACCATACAACGGAATATTGTCGTTTGCGTTCTTGTTGGCATTTAACCGGATTTTGGCATAGTTCAGGAAGTTAGAACGTATTGCCGGGAAAGCATCGGTAGCGATGAACGAAACAGCCGCTCCATAATACGGATAAGACCAATAGTTCGATGGGCGATTTGCCTTGTAGAAACGAGATGTAAAGTCGTAACGGAATGAACCGTTCACAATCAGCCAGTTTTTGTAATTCGCAGTCAGGTCAGCATAGTAACCATAGCGACGCTCTAACGTAGTGGTTTCGCCACCGGTCAATTCGCCCTGGCGGTTTGCTACGTTGTATACATCCGGAACCACAATTGAGCTAGAGCCAATACCAATTGATTTGGTAGCCCGTTGGTAGATGCTGTTGCCCAATAACAACTTAGTTGTTACCGGACCAAAATCTTTGGTAGCATTAATCTGAAATTCGTTGTTGATAACGTTTTCCGTTCCTGAGTAATCTAACACCGATCCCAGAATGTCAGTAATAGCGCGGTAGATCCCCGTTCCATCGCCGTCGCGGAAGAAAGGTGCTGGAATGAATGATTTCGATTTAGCCCAGTCTGAATACAGGAATTTTCCGGTTGTGTTTTTACCCGTACGTGAGTTGTTCATCATACCCAGCCGTTCGGTGATTGACAACCAGGGCGTAGCTTTCAACGTAGCACTAACGGTACCGTTCAGGTTCGCATCCTTGTACTTCAAGCGGTTGTTGTCAGCTTCAAAGTACGGGTTGTTATAATAGTCGTTATAAAAACCGTTCGGGTTTGCAAACTTATTGTTTTGCCAGTCGCGCAAATCAGAAAGGGGCAGGTTAGCTGGCTGATTCAATACGTTGTTGTAGAAATCTGAAGAAGTCCGATCATAAGCAGCCTGTGTATAAGCAGCGTTGAACGTAGCACTCAGTTTACCGACCTCTTTCGTACCCGATACGCGAGCACCGGTACGTTCGCTTTTATCGTGCGGAACGATACCAGCAATTTTCTGATTTTCAATCGACATGTAGAACGAACCCGTTTCGTCGCCACCCGAGAAATTAATCTGGTTGTTCATCGAAACGCCCGTATCAAAGGCTTTCCGGCGCGCATCAGGAATGGCCGAATACGGCAGCATATACTGACCACCATCTTCGGTTGTCCGGCCCTGCATACGTATCGATCCGTCGAACTGATCGCCATACTGCTGGTTTTCATACGACCGCCAGTTGTCTTTCAGACGCTCCAGATAATCAGTTTTGTAGCCAGCCGCACCAAAAGACGTAGAGTAGTGCGAACCTGAACCATACTTGTCCTGAAGTTGGGGTAAGAAGCTGATCTGCTCAAAGTTAGTGCTGTTCGAATAGTTAACTTTCAGCTTACCTCTCGTTCCTTTTTTCGTAGTGATGATCAAGGCACCGTTGATACCAGCCGAACCATATAACGTAGCAGCCTGACCTCCTTTCAAAATCGAAACGCTCTCGATATCATTTGGGTTGATCGTCGCCAGAATGGTAGAAGTAGTCTGCATACCATCCAATACAACCAGCGCTTCGTTGTTACCGGTTAATGAGCGGTAACCACGTAACACAACTTTTACCGCCGGATCAACACTGTTGTTGACGTTATAGACGGCCAGACCGGTTACTTTACCCGAAAGCGCCTGCGCCAACTGCGGAGAACGACCAACCGTTACGTCGCCCGTTTCTACTTTGGATACGGCATAACCGATTTCCCGCTGGCTTTTCCGAACCCCCTGCGCCGTTACAACAACTTCCTGAAGCTGGGATGCATCAGGCTTCAGAGAAAAATCAAGTGTGGTTTGATTCTCAACTTTTACGCTCGTTGTAGCAAAGCCAATAAAGCTAACCTGAAGTACGTCGCCCTTAGCGGCTGTGATCTGATACACACCATCTGCATTGGTGGTAGTGCCCTGGTTTTTGCCTTTGATAATGACGCTAACGCCAGGAAGTGGACTGTTATCCTCTGATGAAGTGACTTTTCCGCTAATGACCTGCGCCATCAATGGAATAGCGGAAAAGCACAGGATGAGCTGTGCTAGTAGAAACTTACGCATAAAACATGGTTTAAGTTAAGAAAGTGGTACTAAATTAATAATCCCGGTGCAAATATACCATTAGATAACAAATCAAAATTTTGCAATATTTAATAATTGTAGAATTAAAGCACTGTCTCTATCATTTCTATAGAATTTCCTTTGCTATAAATAAACTGCATATAAATTTTAGTATCCATATTACTTAAATTTTGGCCAATTATTTATGCATTTTTCATAAAATAGACTACTAATACGATTATACTTCATTGGATAGGTTATATGACATGACATTAATTTAATCGTATTTTAATCTTCCGAATAAGTAAATTTTTCTCTATGCGGTATAGATTTTATTAGAAAAGAACAATTTCCTGGTTGCTTTTACAACAAAAATGTCCGCTACATGTAGCGGACATTTTTGTTGTAAAAGCAGTTTAAAGCAATCCTATTGTTTATCCCACCAAACACGGGTGTATTGATCGTCTTTACCCTGACGAGTCACTACGTCATTGTAATTTTTGGTGTTGAGCGTTGTCACTGTTGTTGGATACGCTAACCGACGAGGAATATCTGTACCACCATTTAAGGGAGAAGCCGCAGGTTTTAATACAGGATAACCAGTACGTCTCCACTCGTTCCAGGCCTCAGTACCTTGATTGAATAAGGCAATCCACCGCTGGTTACCAATAACGGCAATAGCGTTTGCATCGGTGTAGGCAACGTCAGGCTGTGCGATGTACGTATTAAAAGCTGCGTCGGTATAGGCCGAACCCAACCATTGTTGCATCGATGCTTTAACAGCCGATTCATACAGGGTCTTCGCGTTACCGGTAGTCCATCCTAATTTAGCAGCTTCTGCCTGCGCAAATAATACCTCTGCATACGTCATGATATTGGCCGGTGCCGTCTGTGCGCTGATAGCCTGTCCTGCCAACGAATAATCCTGCGCTTTACCCGGTGCTGGGAAAACAGCATATGGAGCACCAACGTAGTCACCTTTCAGGTTTTTATCAGCGTAAATTGCTAAGCGTGGATCATTCAGTTTTTTTAAATAGTCGACGAACGTACTACTCACCGCAAAATCTTTCCGATTGTTACGTACATAGTTGGCGTACAGTGGATTTTCGTTGTTAACATCGGCCTGGAACTTGTATTGTACATTGTCAGCATTCGATGTCAGCACACCATCCGTCAACGCTGCATTGAACTCTGCTTTGCCTTTTGCCGGATCAACTTTCGATAGACGTAGTGCAGCAATCAGCCGGAACGAAGCCGCTAATTTTTTCCAGCGCGTAGCATTGCTAGCCAGAATAATATCACCTGTTACGGCTTTGCCGCCGTCGAATTGAGTAGCAGCTTCCTTCCATTCTTTAAACAGGTCATTATAAATATCCTGCTGTTTATCGAAAGCGGGCGAAAAATTCTGATCACCTTTCAACGCCTGCGTATAAGGCACATCGCCCCAACGGTCAGTAATAAACTGATAGATATACGCTCTCAGGATACGGGCAATCGCAATCTGGTTGCCATTGGAACCATATTGAGCAGCTCCCCCACGTGTGGCTTCGTTTGTATTCTGATCAATTACCGCCTGAAGGTTTACGAGCGGTCCTGCATACAAACCATTGAAGCTGAAGTTGATCGTTTTATAACGCGAATCCTCGATGTATGTTACATCAGAAAACTGCTGTACGTAAAGAGCTGGAGCAATGTTAAAACCCCCAGGTCCTACCTGAGAATTAATTGTTCCTACGGTACGCTGAGCTCCCGTCATCAGACTGGCTGTGTTTGGGAAAAGTGCACTGTTCGGGTTTACATTAAGCTCCTCGAATTTGCTACAAGCTGCTGTTGTTAGCAACAATCCGCCTAGAAGTATTGATTGATATGCTTTCATTGTTGTTGACAGAATCTTTTGTACGTCAAGTACAAGTCGTTTACTATATATTAAACGCCCTGTACTTAACGATATTATTGGTATACTTATAGGCTTAAACGAAGGTTAATACCGAACGAACGAACTGGAGGTAATTGACCACCTTCGTACCATAGGGTCTCTGACTCAGAGATATCAATACCACCGCCAATAGCGCTGTAGATCAGCACTGGGTTACGAGCGATCAGCGAAATGTTAGCTGATTGTACGAATTTACCTAGCATACGCTTAGGCAGGTTGAAGCCAAAAGCAACCTCGCGCAGTTTAACATAGGTTTTGTCGTAGATCCACCGCTCGTTCAGCGCAAACAACCAGCCTTCATACAGGTTCTGAGCATCTACACGGGTTGTATTCTGACGGCCATCTTCGGTTACGCCATCGAGCAGTATACCGCCACCCGTTGATGGATCATCCCGTTTTGGCTTACCAAGTTCATTCAACCCAGCTGTTTCTTCGCTCAGACCAGAACCGGCGTTAAACATTTTGGTTGTTGAGAAGAATTTACCACCTACAACAAAGTCAGTATTCACACGTAGCGTTAACCCTTTGTAGCTGAATGTATTCAACCAGCCCCCTTTAAATTTCGGCAGTACCGAACCCAGTTCTACGTTATCTTCTTTGATATATAGCCCAGCGTTGGCTCCGCTACCATATACCATTGGCCGACCACTCGCATCTTTTTTGATACCCTGGCCTACCAGCGTACCCCAGTCACGAGGAGAACCGTCGGTACCGGTACGTGCGTTCAGCGTCAGCGTACGCCATTGTGGACCATCAATCTGGTAGTTGGTCAGGCCGCTAGCCAGTTCAATAACCTGCGAACGGTTGCGGTCGGCATTGAGGTCAAATTCCCAGTTGAATCCATTCGGATTTTTAATTGGGTTAGCATAGATGTGCAATTCCAAACCCGTTGTACGAATCAAACCGGCGTTAACAACAGCATTCGTGTACCCGCTGGTTGGGTCAACAGGCAGCGGAATGATCTGGTCTTTGTTGTCATTCCGATACGCCGTAAATTCTAAACCAATCCGATTGCCCAGGAAACGCAGGTCGATGCCTCCTTCATAAGACGAAGACAGACCGGGTTTTAGATTGGCGTTTGGCAACGTACCAGGCAGGAAAGCCGTTGAGTTTGTTCCATATGGCTGACCAGCCGTATAGGCAAGTGCAGTTTGATACGGCCCTACGTCGGTACCGACCTGCGCATAACCCGCGCGGATTTTGGCGTACGACACCGTATTGCTCTTTGGCAACAGTTCAGTCAGAATTAAACCAGCCGACAGCGACGGATAGAAATAAGAGTTATTAGCTTTAGGCAACGTCGACGACCAGTCGTTACGTGCCGAAGCTTCTACGAAGACGAAATCACGGAAACCAATACTTACGTTACCAAATACGCTATTTACTTGACGTTGGTACAGGTAGTTATTGGCCAGCGGACGCCCAATCGAAGCCGCTATATTGTAGAAACCTGGTGCAGAAAGACCACCTTGCGTAGCCTGAAATAAACCGTCAATGCGGTTATAACGGATGTTACCACCCGCGTTAGCAACAATTGACAGATCTTTAAGATTCTGGTTGTAATTCACCAGCAACTCATAGTTGTTTTCACGGCTGTTTGACGTAAACGTCGAGAAACCACCGGCACCACCTTCGTTCAGCGTACCGATCGCAATTCGACCTTCCTGATAGAAAGCGCTCTGATCTCTACGTACTGTAGCAGAAGCTTTTAAAGCAGGGGTAAACTGATACGTTAGACCAAAATCTCCAAACAGCCGGTCGGTACGATTGGTGTTGGTGTTTTCGTAAGCTTGCGTATAAGGACTATCCCAGTACTTAGGCTTAGGATCAAGAGGTCCACCAATGTTCCAGCTTCGGAACGTACCATCTGGATTCTTGTAATTACGTAAGTCTTCTATAGTTAGCTGACGCTGAAACCACTGATTGAAGCTACCAATAGTTTGGTTAAAGCCATTCAATATACTGTTCGATATTCCCAGCGGGCTGCTTTGCGGAGTCGTTCCACCGGATGAACCATAGCGGTCAGCGGGCTGGTTCTTCGTATTGGTTGACGTGTAATTAATATTGAGGTTGGCCGTCAAATTCTTGGCAAACGTAATCGAATTCTTGGCGCTGATGTAATCCCGGGTCTGTGACGAATTCGGGATGATACCGTTATTGATGATGTGTGTATATGAAATCCGGCTCTGGAACACATCAGTACCGCGCGAGAAAGCAATGTTGGTGTTATTGCTAATTGGTTTTTCGAAAAAGTCACGAACGTTGTTAGGCTGTGGCGAGAAAGGAGTCAACTGCCCAAACGCGGGCCCTTGCTGCCAAGAGGCTGCCGAACGATGTGGAGAGCCATCCAACCGTGGGCCCCAGCTTTCATCAGCAGAATAGTCCAGAATTTTCTGCCCGTTGAACGATGACCATGCTGCCGGGTGAATTTTAGGGTCGAATTGGAAGGTTTCCCACTCCTGCGAGTACCCACCGCCGTATTCGTTCTGATATTTAGGCAGCAGTGCCACCATATCCAACGTAGTGCTGTGGTTGATATCAAGGCGGGTTTCACCAGCCTTTGCACGCTTCGTAGTAATTACGATAACGCCCGCCGAAGCCCGGTTACCATACAGAGCAGTTGCGGATGGTCCTTTCAGTACAGACAGATTGTCTACATCATCCATATTCACTTGGCTGATGTCGGTTGGCGTACCGTCTACAATATAAAGAGGATCGCCACCCGTCAGCGAGTTAATACCCCGGATGCGAATGTTTGGACTACCAAATTTAGCTCCCGACTGCCCTAGGACCTGCACCCCAGCCACTTTACCGGCAAGTGCGTTACCTACGTTCTGATCGCGGGCGAAATTCAGTTTGTCCGCTTTAACGTCCTGAACAGCATAGTTCAGCGCTTTTTTATCGCGGGCAATACCTAACGCTGTTACAACCACTTCCTGCAGCTGTGACGCATCAGGAGCGAGTGTTACGTTAATTGTTGACTGATTGCCGATAGCAACCTCCTGTCGTGCAAATCCGATAAACGAGAAAATCAGTGCTGCTGCATTATCCGGTACATTAATGCTATAAGTACCAGATGCATCCGTAGTTGTACCGCGTGTGGTGCCTTTAACCGCGATGTTCACCCCCGGTAGCGGAGAGCTGTCTTCTGATGAAGTGATTTTTCCGGTAATAACTCGATCCTGAGCTAACAACGGAATAGCGAACAAACACAGCATGAGCTGCGTCAGTAGAAATTTACGCATAACGTTATTTAAGTTAAGATTTGATTAAACTCTTCTTCAAAGTTATTACATATTCTTAAAATAATATTCGTTTCCTTATGCAGATTTTTATCTTGAAAGTATATAAAATATTTTTATACGGAATAGAATTTTAAAAAAATGGTTTTACAGTTAATTCTATCCATTTTTTTTATTCACGAAAGCATTTACGTATTACATACATTAATTTGTCAAAAAATATTTTTTAACCTTATTTTAATCATAAATAACCTTTTCTTTATATATGTTTACAAAACAATATATCATTACAAATATTGATATAACTTAACATGCCTCTCGAGGTTACATTTTGAATATCTGATAAAACTACCTATACTGTATATAAGCAATTTTACGGATAAAACTTAAGGATTTTCCACTAAGTTTTAATGAAAAGTTTAGATAAATTAATGTCTATTATTCGCATAACTATCCCTTCATAAAACGCACTAATCCTGCCTCGATTAGTAGAAAAACGAGTGACCCTAATAAGAAATATTTCCAGAGACTTTTTCCTAAATTTTCCTTCTCTAATACTTGTACAAAATCGCCATCCTGAATACTATCAAAAACTTCTACATTAGGCTGATTCGAAAAGGCACGACGTAACTCATCTGCTGAGTAGAAGTTCATTGCTGACTCCTGATTACCGTGATTTAACGCTAGTAAACGCTCCGTTTTATTATCTAACTGTAACTCATAATAGCCCGATTCAACTTCCTGTCCCGCAGCCAGCTCGTTACTTTTTGGCATTTCTAGTAGTAGCTGATTACCAACTACGCGCTGCACAGGAATGATCTCCAGTTTATCATGTTTGAGCTTATAAACGGCTCGTTCTGAGGGATTGTTTACAGGAATACTTATTAAGTTTTCGTCGAATGAATAGGCTGTACGTTTAGGCCTTACACTCAGTGCTGCCATTTTATACATAACCGGCACAAAAAGCGCGTGTTCGGCCAGATTTCCATAAGATGACGTCAGCGGATTAGCCAGTATATAAACATTTCCCTGCTGCGAATTTGCCCCTCCCCCAACGGTTGAATGAGTTAACAATGGACTACCGTCGCGCAGATTAAGCAGTCTTTCGCCTGCACTCCAACGCCAAACAGGAGCTGATGTAGGCATATTAAGGGGTTCGGATTGGTAGCTCTGCTGGAATACATCCCGAAAAAATGGATTACGCCTGTCGGGCTCAGCAACGGGAAGCGTATTGGGCTCTACTCCGGCAACGGCACTGACTTGCAGATTAGTTACTCCAAGATTACGTAGAAAAGGGCCATACGACGTAGCATTCGGATTTGTCGGTGGAATAATCGTAAGACTACCACCCTGACGAACAAATCGTTCCAACTCAGTACGCAATGTACCATTCACATCGGTCACGCCTTCTAAAACTACTAAATCGGTTTCTTTCAACTGCCCCACATCGAAGTTCTGAGCGTTGAAACTCCGTCTGACAAATAAGCTATCATTTGAATAAACAGCGTCGATGTAATCTGTTGAGCGATTAGGAGAACTTGCTTTTTGTTCAAACAGGTGCAACACACGTACGGCTGGTGAAGCTTCAATCACGAAAAAGTATTGGTTGTCGAACGTAATTGGAAAATCTTCAAATACAATTCTTCCCCGATGGTACCCTTTAGCTGTTACGTTAAAATTCAGTGAAACTGTCGCTGATCCGCCTGGCGGCAAATCTGCTGTAGCGGTTGAGGTCTGGGCATCATCAAGATACAGACGCACCGGCAGATTCTTTACATTTTCCCGACCAGCATTAGTTAGCTTGACATTCAGGCTATTATTCTGCATTTCACGAATAAAAGGCGTACTAAGCCAAACTGAATCCACGTAAACATTTTTCGTAGACTGGGCATCCAGGGGGACAATAAATAGGCGATCGGTAGTATCAACTTTTAGTTGTGATAAGTCTCCAGCGGTGCTTTTTTGGAAATCAGAAAACCAAAACAACTGATTTTTGCCGCCCGGATTGAGTGAACTCAACAGGTTACGTTGCCGCCGATATACTGTTTCAAGTGTACGGGGAGTATGAGCAAATCGAATTGACGTAACGCGATCACGAATAGACTCGGCGGTCCCGGCCTGTTGCTCAGCTACCGAAAAATCATTTGTTAATAATTGAAGAGACGTAGCATTACGGAACAGCGTCAATAGTTCATCAAGTTTCCCAATCGCTATATCCAGATATCGCTTTGTGTTACGTTCATTTTGCATGCTGAATGAATTATCGACATACAAACTCGTTACGCCCTGCCGTGACAAACCCAATTTGTTCTTACTGGGAATAAACGGTTGTGCAAACGCCAGCACCAGACATATAAGAAATAAGCAACGACAAGCTAAGATAAGCCAATGTTTCAGCCGACGAAACGATTTCGTTTCGGTCTGAACAGTGCGTAATAATGCTACGTTGGTGAAAAACACCCGACGTGTACGTCGGAAATTAAATAAATGGATGGCAATTGGAACCGATATGGCCATCAAGCCAAACAAGAAGGAAGGATATAGGAAGTTCATTCAGAGTATTTGCCGCGAACTATATTTTCTTACTAACGACCTAACATAGGCCTTTCGTTTCTTCGGTGCCCAAGTTAATCAGGGATTGTGATAACATAAAATGCCCCGACTCCTTGAGCCGGGGCTGATTTCTGAACCGGGATTCAATTGATTGAGGGATTTTCAGGGTTTCATTGTTAGCAACGCGATTCAAAGAATCGGAAAACAAAATCCTGTAAATCCCTCAATCTGCTTGATCCTGGTTTTACAAAGTTCGCTTCACTTCTTTTAGTTCGAAGCTTTCGATGATATCGCCTACTTCGATGTCGTTGAAGTTTCTAATACTCAGACCACATTCGTAGCCAAACTTCACTTCATTGACGTCTTCCTTAAAGCGCTTCAAGGCACTGATTTCGCCAGTATGGATCACGATGAAGTCACGAATGATTCGGATTTTATTGTTCCGCTTGATGTTTCCTTCCGTTACGTAGCAACCTGCTACCGTACCAACTTTACTAATTTTGAACACCTCACGAACTTCAATATTTCCGACAATCACTTCTTCTACAGTCGGTGCCAACAGACCCTCCATAGCATCTTTGACTTCATTGATGGCGTCGTAGATGATGGAATACAGACGAATTTCAATCTGCTCCTGTTCAGCCAGTTTACGCGCACTCGAAGATGGACGAACCTGGAAACCAACAATCACAGCATCCGAAGCCGAAGCCAGCAATACGTCTGATTCTGAGATCTGACCAACCGCTTTATGAATGATGTTCACCTGAACTTCTTCCGTCGACAGTTGCAACAACGAATCTGACAGCGCCTCTACAGAGCCATCCACGTCGCCTTTTACAATGACGTTCAATTCTTTGAACGTACCGATAGCTTTCCGGCGGCCAATTTCTTCGAGCGTAATGTGCTTGCGGGTACGTAGCGACTGTTCGCGCAGGAGTTGTTCACGTTTATTCGCAATTTCACGAGCTTCCCGCTCTGTTTCCATTACGTTAAACTTATCACCTGCCTGCGGAGCACCCGGTAATCCCAGAATCTGAACGGGTGTAGCCGGTCCTGACTCTTTGATACGTTCGCCACGGTCATTCGTCATGGCCCTGATACGTCCGTAATGAGCGCCAACTAGCATTATGTCACCCTGACGTAGCGTACCATTTTCAATCAGCACGGTCGATACGTATCCACGACCTTTATCAAGTGATGCTTCGATAACTGTACCAAAAGCGCGCCGGTCGGGGTTAGCTTTTAGTTCGAGCAATTCGGCTTCAAGCAAAACTTTCTCAAGTAGATCATCAACGCCCATACCCGATTTTGAGGATATTTCCTGCGCCTGGTATTTACCACCCCACTCTTCAACGAGCAGGTTCATAGAAGCCAATTCCGTCCGAATTTTTTCGGCGTCTGCACCAGGCTTATCTACTTTCGAGAATGCAAAGACAATGGGTACACCTGCTACCTGCGCGTGGTTGATGGCCTCACGCGTCTGTGGCATTACGCTGTCGTCAGCTGCAATAACGATAATTACTACGTCGGTAACTTTAGCCCCCCGTGCACGCATAGCTGTAAAGGCTTCGTGGCCAGGCGTATCGAGGAAGGTTATTTTACGATCGTCGGCAGTTTTTACGCTATACGCACCGATGTGCTGCGTAATACCACCGGCTTCACCAGCAGCAACTTTTGCCCGACGGATGTAATCAAGTAATGATGTTTTACCGTGGTCAACGTGGCCCATGATCGTAACAATCGGAGCACGTGGCTGAAGTTCATCTGGCTCATCAGCTTCTACGTCGATACCAGCTTCGGTTTCGTCTTCAGCCGATACAAACTGAACGTCGTAACCAAACTCATCAGCAATCACCGTAATGGCCTCAGCGTCTAACCGCTGGTTAATCGATACGAACATACCGAGGTTCAGACATACTGAAATAACGTCGTTAATCGATACGTCCATCAGCGAGGCCAGGTCGTTAGCAGAAACGAACTCGGTCACTTTCAGCGTTTTTGCTTCAAGTTCTTCCTGTTCGTTCATCAAACGACGGTCTTCTTCCCGCTGATTCCTCCGATCGCGCCGACGGTCTGCTCCCCGGTTTGGCGTATTACCCAGCATCCGGGCGTTCGTTTGCTGAATAGCTTTCCGAACGTCAGCCTGCGTAGGCACCTCACGGCGGTTATTTCCGCCGGAACGATCACCGCCACCACGATTGCGGTCGCCACCACCACCACGATTACGGTCACGGTTACCACCTCCGCCTTTATTGGCGTTATTATTGGTGCTACCTCCACCTCCTCGGTTAGCAGTGTTATTATTTTCCTGAGGCTGGGTGTTATTGTTGTTATTACCTCCTGCCCGGTTGTTTACATTTTGATTACGTTCGCCTTGCTGACGATTGTTATTGTCCTGACGATTACCATCCTGGCGGTTGCCATCGCGCTGACCACCTTGATTACGGTCACCTTGGCCTCCCTGACGGTTGACAGGACCACGATCTCCATCACGCGGGCCACGGTCATTACGAACGTTGTTTCCACCCTGTCCCTGAGGCTGATTACCACCGCCTTGATTAGGCTGGGCTGTGCTACCTAAAGCGCCTTCGCGTCCACCACGAATGCGTTTACGTTTTTTCTTGTCAGCATTGTTACCCTGTCCTCCCTGGCGGGGATTATTGACCGGTAATTCGATCTTACCCAGAATTTTCAGCCCACCTAGCTGATGGCTACCAGCGGCCCGAATGGTTTCCGTCGGCACATTAGTATCTTCATCATCGGCAGGCTCAACCGGCTTATTAGCTGACGCAACAGGTTTTTGTATAGCTACCGGCGTTTTCTCAGCCGGTGGCGTTGGTGGCGTTACGTTCTGTCTTTCAGGACGAGCTTCCGTCTTTTCTGCTTCAGCTTTAGGTACTGAAACTTCAATGGGTTTTTCAGCCACAACCGGAGCCGGCTTGTTTTCTTTTTGCTCTGCTGGTTTCTCTACGGCTACAGGAACCGGTGGTGGAGTTACAGCTTTGACTTCTACAGGTTTTTCTACTGCTGGAGGGGGTGTAGAAACCACAGGTGGCACAGGCTTTAGCTCTTCAGCTTTTGCTGTTTCCACTGGTTTAACAGGTTGCTGGGGTGGTTTAACTTCCTGCGGGGGCGTTACTTTTGCCTGTGGCTGAACTGCCTGTGGTTGAACAGGCGGAGTTGCCGGCTTTGGATTTAAATCAATTTTACCCAGAATTTTTAACCCTGGCAAACCGGTCTGCGCCGATTGCTGAGCAGGCTTTGGCTCCACTGGTGTTTGTTTCACCGGTTCTACAGGAGCCGTTGTTGGTTTATTTTCCACAATTGGACGTCTCGCGTCCTCACGACGCCAAGCTACGACATCCTCCTCCTGACGGCGTGGAGGCTCAGCCACCGCAGCCGGAGCTTCGGTACGTCGAGCTCCGCTCAGGAGTTCCGTTGATTTGTATTCCTTCGCTAACACCTCCAACTGTTCCATGTTGATTTTGGTGTTAGGATTTACTTCAACCTTAAACCCTTTGGCAGACAGACTACTCGCAACAGAGGAAAGTCCTTTGTTGAGAATTTTTGCCACTTGGCTCAGGCGCATTGACTTTTCTTCTGCCATATGTATGGTCTATATTCGGCAAATTTAATGGTTGTTCTTATGGTATGAACAATAGTTACTGCAATTAAAATCCCGCTTTGGTAAAAGTGTTTGTTAATGACGAGTGATAAGCGATGAGTAATGTATGTTTTTCTCGCGAAAGACAGTTCATTACTCGCCACTTTCTATTCAAATTCCTGCTTCAGAATATTCAGGATCTCCTCTACAGTATCTTCTTCCAAGTCGGTACGTCGGACGAGTTCTTCTTTATTTAAGGCTAATACACTTTTAGCTGTATCGAGACCGACTTTGCGGAGTTCATCAATCATCCACTCGTCGATTTCGTCCGAGAACTCCATCAGGTCAACATCTTCATCATCTTCCTGACCTTCATTATCGCGGAATACGTCAATTTCCATATCGACCAGGCGGCCAGCTAGTTTAATGTTCTGTCCACCTTTCCCGATAGCTAATGATACCTGATCGGGTTTTAGGAAAACAGATACACGCCGGATTTCACGGTCGATTTGCATTGAACTGATTTTAGCTGGACTTAACGCTCTGCTAATCAACAGTTCAAGATTCTCAGTGTAGTTGATCACGTCGATATTTTCGTTACCCAATTCCCGAACGATACCGTGAATACGTGATCCTTTCATCCCTACGCAGGCTCCAACCGGATCAATGCGATCATCGTAAGATTCTACGGCAACTTTGGCCCGTTCGCCCGGTTCCCGAACAATCTTACGTATCGAAATCAGACCGTCGTAGATCTCAGGTACTTCAATTTCAAATAAACGCTCCAGGAAAACGGGCGACGTGCGGGAAAGCACAATTTTAGGTGTCCCATTCAGCATATCTACCCGGCTGATGACGGCTTTCACCGCTTCACCTTTCCGGTAACGATCTTTAGAAATCTGTTCGGTACGTGGCAAACTCAATTCATTGTTTTCGCCATCAACCAGAATGATCTCGTGCTTGAGCAACTGATAAACTTCAGCCGTAATTAAATCACCAACCTGATCTTTATATTTCTGATAAAGGAGTTCCTTCTCCATATCCTTTATCTTCTGAATCAGCGTCTGACGGGCCGTTTGTACAACACGACGGCCAAAATCTTCCAATTTAACTTCTTCAGCAACCTGCTCGCCTACTTCGAAATCGTCCTGAATTTTACGGGCTTCAGCGAGGGGAATTTTATCATAGTCCCATATATCTTCCGAATCGTCATCAACGATTTCGCGGGTACGCCACATCTCCAGGTCACCGCTTTCGGCGTTAATAATGACGTCGAAGTTTTCGTCGGTACCGTATTTCTTACGTATCATCGTCCGGAAGACTTCTTCCAGGATAGAAATCATGGTGGGCCGGTCTATGTTTTTGGACCGGGCAAAGTCAGCAAACGATTCAATTAATAGTCCACTGGTCATTTTAGTAGTTAGTCATGAGTCGGCAGTTGTCAATCGATAATTGTGAGTAACTAGTTTTACCAACGATTATCGACTGACGGCTAACAACATTATTTAAACGATATTTCTACATTCGCTTTTTTAATCTGCTCAAACGGAATTGGTGTGGGACCAACGGGCGCTGTTTCAGCATCTAGGTCAGCTTCTTTTTTCTTTTTACTCTTCGACTTTTTTTCAGGCTGAATATCCAGCACAATCTGCTCATCATTCGCGGACTCCAGCTTACCGGTTCGAGTCGTTCCATCGGTCAACGTTACAATAAGTTGACGTCCGACATTCCGTACGAACTGACGTGCGAAAGTGAGCGGATAGTCGATACCGGGCGATGAAACTTCGAGTGTAAATGGCTTTTCGCCGAAAAAATTTGACTCATCCATCACCGAACCTAGTTTACGGCTGACTTCGGCGCATTCATCAATCGTGATACCCGTATCGCTATCGAGCAGAATTGTTACTTTCAACCGCCCTCCCTGCCGACCAGCTACCTGACAATCAACAACATATAGTTGACCATTGTTAAGAAACGGTTGCAGCAGTTCAATAATTTTTGCTTTGTCGTCCATAAGGTAAGGCTAACAAAAAAGGGAGTGCGACTCCCTTTTTTAATCAATGCCATATGGTTTTATTGCCACAAAGATAATACGTTTCTGTGTCGATAGCAAGCCCCCTATAATAGCTTCGTGCAGGCAATTCACGTATAATGCCTTAATTTTGACGTAATGAGGATATTTGTTACGCCCACCGACACCCTATGACACTACGTACGAGAGCTGGGCAACTGGTTGCCTATTTTTTCCAGTCATTGCTGTGGTCGCTGAATATACTGCTGGTTCTATATACTTGCCTCGCTTATTGGTTGCTGTATTCGCTTCCAATTGAGCACTGGACAGCCGGTATGATTATGATTTCGTTACCAGTAGCCCTTTTTCTGAATCTTGTAGTAGTTATTCTATGGCTTACCACTAGCCCCTGGCGGAGTTGGCTCTCCGGAATCGTGGTGATTGTGGGAATGCTTTTGTTCGGACACCGAACATTTGTCTGGAATAGTGAACAACCAATACCAGCTGGCTTCGAAGCGGTAAAAGTATTCAGTTACAATGCACACACGTTTGGTCTTGAAGATTACTGGACACGTTTCCGAAGTTCCCCCCGCGCCCGACGTATCATCAACTACGTAGTACGTTATGATGCACCGATCAAATGCTTCCAGGAATTTGCCACCGCAACTGAAATACCAGATTATGATATGGTGCAACGTTTCCAAAAAGCAGGTTATCCGTACTCAGCGATCTTGCACTCCGAAGAAGAACGAGCCAAACTGGGCTATGTCGGAGTCGCCACTTTTTCCAAGTATCCTATAGTAGCATCGGGTAGTCAGGCTTTTGACGGCGCTAATGGAGTCGTTTGGGCGAATGTCAAAATTGGTAATGACACCATCCGTATTATAAACGTCCATTTGCAATCGATGGGGATTCGAGTTGGCCGTGTCCTGAAACAGAATGAGTTAAAAAAAGTGCGTCAGGAAACTCGTGGCGTACTCAGTGCACTACGTAACGGCTTTATCGAACGTAACGATCAAGTTCGGATTGTCGAGAAATTCATTCAGGAGAGTCCGTATCCAGTGATTGTCACCGGTGATCACAACGATACGCCCTACAGCGTCGTTTACGAACGATTGCGACGGATATTACCGAATAGTTTCGAAGATGCGGGACGTGGTTTTGGCTTCACGTACAATCGATTGCCCGGATTTATACGTATCGACCACCAATTTCACGATCCTAAACTACCCGTTCAGAATTTCGAGACGATCAATTACATTGGTTATTCCGACCACTACCCTATTGTTGGAACGTATCTTGTGAAGAAATAGACTTTAAGAAAACGCTACGTAGTAAAAGTTGCTACTGCTACCTTACGGATGTGCATTCACCCAAACTTCCCCATCCGTAAAAATTTCTTTTTTCCAGATCGGGACGGTTTCTTTAATGGTATCGATAATGTAACGGCAAGCTTCAAAAGCATCAGCGCGGTGAGCAGTAGCCACCCCAATTAGAACCGCTATTTCACCAATCTGCAACGTACCTTTCCGGTGAATAATCAGGCAACGTAGCAGCGGCCAGCGCTGATTGGCATCATCGGCAATTTTCTGCATCTCGCTGATTGCCATTCGGTCGTAGGCTTCATACTCCAATCGGTCAACCGCACGCTCCTGCGTATTGTCGCGCACTACACCCAGAAATAAATCGATTGCTCCCGCCTGCGCCGACTGTAATTCATTTAAGGCAGACGTAACATCGATGGGTTCAGAAGTAATCGAAATCATACGTGAATAATGAGTAACAGGATTGATAAATCATTCTACATCATTCATTTTCTTATCCTCCACTAACAGGCGGAATAAGCGCGATTTCGTCGTTTTGCCGAATCGGCTGGTCGGCGTCGGCATATTCACCATTCACCGCTACTAACAACGAGCGAATGGAAGCCAGAGCTGGATAATCTTGATGCAATTGATTCAGCAAATCCGTTACCTGCGCATTTTCAGGTAAGGAAACGGATACAACAGTCTGCCCGGCAAGGTCGCGGGTGATACCAAATAAGAGTACAGAAACAGTAGAATCCATAAAGTAACGTAACGGTCTGTCAACGTATCAGGCGAACAAGTAAAAGCGCTCTTGAAGTTCGCCTGATGTCCATAAAAAACCTGTGCTACACTCGCGTATTGCAGAATGATAGCACAGGTTTTTATAAAACAGAATTTCTATTTCGAGTTATCGAGCTTACGTTCGGCTTTTTTCATCTTCCGATCAGCCTTATCGAGCGCTTTGTTCGTGCCGTCTTTTACATCTTCCTTGGTATTACGTGCTGCTCTCTTCGTTTTCCGAGCTGCCTGACGGGTTTCACGTCCGACCTTATCGGCTGCGGCATCAACGGTTTGTCCGGCTTGTTTCGCCGTTTCTTTTGCATTCTCTTTCGTATCCTGAGCGAATACACCAGCGGTTGAAAAGGCCAGCATAGCTGCCAGCATCATTATTTTTTTCATGGTCGTTGAGTTGATTTCAAACAACGTAACAACCTCTGAAAAGACTTAATTGTTTGAAAGCTGACGGCAGGAATACTACGTTAATCCTTATGCTTAAACACTTTTACCTGATACACATAGTCCTGCATTCGTTTAATCTGTTGTTTGCGCGACAGATGGGCCAGCGTATTTTTCCGGTTCAGACGTAGCGGCTGACCTTTGAGCGAATCAACCGGAATTGTATTCAGCGCTTCAAGTAAATAATTGGTTTTTACAGCAAAACTGACACCTTCCGACGTAGTCTGTTTACCGCTAATGATACCTATTACGTTACCTTTCTCGTCAAGCAATGGGCCTCCTGAATTACCAGGGTTTACACCAATTGCTACCTGATAGGCCGTCGAATCACCCCGATAACCGGTTCCCGAACTTAAGTAGCCTTCGCCATAAACAATCTCTTCGCGCGGATAACCGAGAGTGTATACACGTTCGCCCAGATCGGATGGATGCGCTTCAAAACCATACGGAACAGGCGGCAGTGTCCGAAAAGCGCTGTCATCGCAAAGTTGCAGAAAAGCAAGATCATGCTTACTGTCGGTATAGACAACCCGTGCTTTATAAACCTCGCCTTTTCCGCTCTGCACATAGACCGAATCAGCATCCCGAACAATGTGGTTATTGGTTACAAAATAACCATCAGGCGTCAACAGAAAGCCCGAGCCTGAAACCTGTGCCGGATTGAGAGACAAGCCACGGCCGCGTCCGTTAATATCATTGATAAGCTTCCGCTGCGACGATTTAACCGCCTGAATTTCTTTACTAAGCAGACTATATTGCTGCTCCTGCTGATGACTTTGCTGATAAGATCGGTAGAGGAAAATAGAACCGAACGTAGTGATGATAGCCGCCGTTGCAGCTACTGCCAACGTAGTACGATACGTTTGCCACAACGCCCGAATCTGACCAGAGGTCTGACTTTGAAAACGATACGTATCAGCCTCCTGACGCATGGCGTCCATATCCAGCCGAGCTTGTACTTTTTTTAGCCGCTGCTTAAAACGAATACGTTCCCCGTAAGCGTAAAGCGACTGTTCGATTTCGTGTTCGTCGTTCATCTCTATGAGTGGTTATAGAGTTTCAAGATTGTATAGTTACGGAGTTGGCTGATGCAGAACTATACAACCTTATAATTCTTACTGTTTATACTCCGAAAAAAAGAGCCGTTTGAGCCGCATCAGACATTTATATTTCTGCGTTTTGGCGTTGTCGGCATTGGTATAGCCAAACTTTTCGGTAATCTCCTGCATACTTAGATGCTGGATATAAAAATCTTCTAATAACGTTCGACAGGGCTCACCTAGTCGGTCGAGCGAATCGGCCATTAACGTAAATTGACGGTCTCGCTCTTCGTGTTCCAGCAAGTCGTCGCTGATCTGTTCGATGGCTAATTCGTCGGATGCAGACGCTTCTACGTCACGTACCAAATATCTGCTACGTTGCGCCAACTGCTTCAGCCACAAGCGTCTGCACACAGAATAGAGGTACGTCTTAAGCTGACAATGCAGTTCCAGCGAACCACTTTTTACCTTCTCGAACAGAACAATCAACGCTTCCTGATAAATATCCTTAGCGTCGTCTTCGCTACCACTATTGTTGGTTACGAAATGCAACACCATCGGAAAATACTGGCGATAAAATTGCATTAATGCGTTGTCAGAGCCATCGGCCAAACCCATCAGCAACTCGTCATCAGTCCATGCGGGTAGCCTGTTTTCCTTCATTGGGTTGAGTTATTACTTAATACAAAAAAGCTTATCGACGTAACCCAAAAAAAAATAAAAAATGTTGGGTTACCTTTTTTGGTGTTGGGTATTAAGGTTGACATTTATTCATAAACTTTAAACGAAAACATTCTCAAAACTATGAAAGCAATCACGAAATCCGCCTTCTTTTTCATGGCTATGATCGCCCTGGCTACGTCTTGCAGCTCGAAAAAGACCGAAAGCACCGAAACGACCACCACCACGACGACAGATTCTTCTTCGACGATGGCTACGGACTCGACGATGGCTACGGATTCTGCTTCGACGATGTCTGCTGATAGCGCGAAGTAATTTTTGCTAAGGCACAACTGCCGGTAATTTTTGCCGACAACGCTATAAACGTTATAGAGGCCTCCTGATTCGTCAGGGGGCTTTTTTATTTTGTGTAGAGATAGGGAGCCCCTATCTCATAACAGATGGCGTTAGCGAAAAATAATTTAGGCAGCATTTCCATCCATTGATAAAACCATCCGGTCAGGAGAAAGGGCATGCCTTTATTTACGTCAACAACGCTTTCAACCCATTCATCTCAGCCGTGGGCGAGGCTCGTTCGTAAAGAATGCAATAGACGGCACTCGTGATAGGCATGTCAACGTTGAACTGCTTGTTGATCTCGTAGATGCTTTTTACTGCGTAGTAACCCTCAGCAATCATGTTCATTTCTGCCTGCGCCGATTGGATGGTATAGCCCCGACCGATCAATGTACCGAATGTTCGGTTTCGGCTGAAGGGCGAATACGCTGTAACGAGCAAATCACCTAGGTAGGCTGACCCACTCAAATCCCGGTGTTTCGGATAGATGGCATCCACGAACCGGCGAATTTCCTGCATGGCATTCGATACCAGTACCGCCTGAAAATTATCGCCGTAGCCTAGCCCCCGTGTGATACCGCAGGCCAGAGCGATAATGTTTTTCATGACAGCCGCATACTCAATCCCATAGATGTCATCAACAGGCGTAGTCTGAACGAAGCGGCAACGTAGCAGGTCGGCCACTCGTTGCGCACTGTTTGAATCAGGTGAGGCAATAGTAAGATAAGACTGTTTTTCGAGAGCCACCTCTTCGGCGTGGCAGGGACCAGCAATCACTGCCATTCGCCAAGCGGGTACGGCGTATTGTTCGCTTATCCAGTCAGTTACTAGCTGATTGGCAGACGGAATCATGCCTTTAATGGCTGAAATAACCCATTTCCCGGCAAAATGCTCAGGTTTTAACCCCGTCAGTGCGTCGCCAATAAACGCGGCTGGAACAGCTAGAATAATGAATTCGCTATCGCGGACAGCCTCCCTAATTTTGGTGCAGACTTTCACCTTACGGGTATTAATCTGCACATCGCTGAGGTAGCTAGGATTGTGTCCAAATTTTTTGATATGCTCCGCATCCGACGATTTACGGAGCCACCATTTAATACTGACGTTGTTTTCGGAAAGAATTTTAACGAGAGCCGTAGCCCAGCTCCCTCCACCAACCATCGTCAGCCGAACGGGTTGTAATTGTTTCATGGAGTAAAGATAAGCCTGAACCGGGATTTAGCAGATTTATGGATTTTCTGGATTTTGTTTCCCGCTTCTTCGAAGCGCATTAATCTGATGAAAACAAAATCCAGAAAATCCATAAATCTGCTAAATCCCGGTTCAGAAATCAATTCTAATCTTCTTTATCTTCTTCCTCTTTCTTTTTGTTCTTCTTCGGATCGCGTTTTACGAGGAGTTGACCGTTTTTCAGTTTTTTGGAAACGGCAATAAACGGACCCGATACAATCTGTTCGCCGGGTTGCAGCCCCGATACAATTTCAATATTTTCGAAGTCGCTAATACCCGTTTTAACTTCCCGTTGCGTGGCTTTACCCGCTACATTAACAAAAACAATTTCTTTAGGTTTCTCTTTCTTTTCGACCTGATTTGTTGGTTTTTCATCAACCGTACCGTTACGTCGATCTTCCATTTTTTCGGTATCAATAGCCGTTGAGTCAGCGCCACGCGTTGTAACGGCAGCGATCGGCACCGACAGTACGTTCGATTTGCGATCAGTAATGATTTCTACGGAAGCCGTCATTCCTGGCTTAAATGGATAGCCTTTTTTGTCCTTTACGGCCAGCAAATCGGCATAGGAATTATTAAGGATTTTTACTTTCACTTCAAACTCCGTAACCGCATCCGTTGATACAGAAGCGGCTGCCCCTGTCGAAGCGGCCAGTCCATTGGCGGTATTGGCTACTTCATATACAATACCCTTGAATTTGCGGCCAGACGTAGTGTAGGAATCAACTTCGATATCGGCGGTATCGCCCAACGTAACACGTACAATGTCGTTCTCGTTGACGTTGACCCGAACTTCCATATTTTGAAGGTTTGCAATCCGCATGATTTCCGTACCGGCCATCTGCGACGTACCCACAACACGTTCGCCCAATTCAATATTTAACTTCGAAACGGTTCCGTTGACAGGGCAATAGATGGTCGTTTTACGCAGGTTTTCGCTGGCGTCGCGAAGGTTAGCTTCGGCGCTTTGAATATTGAACTGAGCCGCCCGAACGTTGGCTTTAGCGGCTTCAACCTCCTGCTGCCCTACATTATAGTTGGCTTCGCTGGTTTCGAGATCGGCGGAGGAAATAACTTTATCAGCATACAGTTTACGAGCGCGCTCATAATCGGCTTTGGCGCGAATTAACCGCGCACTTGATTGAGCCACTGATGCTTTCGACTGTTCCAGCTGCGCCCGACTCTGATTGACTGTAGCTTTTGCCCGTGCCATCATCGACTCATAGTTGTCGGGGCGGATGCGGCACAGGAGTTGACCCGCTTTTACTGGATCGCCTTCGTTTACGTATAAACCAATGATTTCACCAGATACATCGGGGCTGATTTTGACTTCGACCTGGGGCTGAACGCGTCCAGAAGCCGTAACCCGTTCAACGATATTAGTCCGTTTAACCAGGGCAAAATCAACTTCGGTTGCTTCAGGTTTACCAATCCATCCGGCTTGTTTGGCCGCAACGAGGCCACCGGTAATCAGAACAATCAGTCCTCCTAAAATCCACCAGATGCGGTTTGACTTCTTCATAATGAGCGAAAGAGCGAAAGAATGAAAGAGTGGTTTCCCATTCAGCCGTTAAGGCTCTCGTGAACAAGCTACATCCAAATAGATAACGCTCTTTCACACTTTCGCTCTTTCGCTTAATTAAAACCTAAGGGTTTGTTTTGGTAATAATCTAAAATTTTGGTTCGAAATACGTAATCATATTTGGCCTGCACCAGACTAGCCCGAGCGCGGTCGAGATTCGTTTTGGCAATGTTATAATCTGTAGCATTTATAGCACCGGCATTTAATCTGCTTTCAGCTATCTGAAACGCCCGATCTAGTGATTCTACCTGTACTTGTGTTGCTCGGTAGCGATTAGCCCCCGCTTTCATTAGCGTATACGCCGTTTCAATTTGCTGGCGCAACGTCAGAAGAGTATTCTGAGCCGTTAATTCTGCATTCTGCTGCTGGATTTTTGCCGTCGTGATTCGATTGCGCGACAAGTTACCCTGAAAAATAGGTACACGCAAAAACAAAGATACCGATTGACTAAAGTTGTTTTCTAGTTGAGAGCCATAGGAAATCCCGGCACGGTCGGAGCCTTGTGTTGAAATGTTAATAGGGATATTTGTTCCGGTAGCAGGGTCGGTTATAAAGCCAACCGTTGTTTGATTCGTCTGGCCGTTCGGTACACTTATACTGGCAGCACTAGAATAAATAGTGCTCAAGTTTCCATTTAGCGATAGAGTTGGATAAAGTCCGCCTTTGGCTACTTCAACCCCGAGTGCAGCACTTTTAACCCGCAAATCAGCGCCCTTCACTTCGGGCAAACTAGTAGAGGCTACATCATACAACTGCTGTACACTAGCGCTGTATGGGTCCAGATTCGGATCGGGCACACTAACGGGCACTACGTCAAAATCCTGATTAATAGGCACATTCATCGCCTGCATCAGGGCTACTTTAGCCAGATCAAGCGTGTTTTGAGCAGTAATGATATCTACTTCATTGCCGGCCAATGTCGCCCGTAATTCAAACAGATTTGATTCGGGTGCCGATCCCGCGCTCACTAAACGCTGAGTACGTTCTAACTGTGCCCTCGTTACGTCAGCTTGACGCTGCGCAACCGCCAGTTGCTCGGCTCCGGTCAGTACGTTGAGGTAGTTCTGCGCAACCGTCAACGATACGTTGTTTTGCGTGGCATTTAGCTCTTCCTGACTAGCCTGAAGCGCCAGATTGTTTTGCTTCACCGTATTTTGAAGCACCATGCCATTATAAAGCGTAACGGATGTGTTAAGCTGGTAATTACTGGATTTGATGGTCTGCTGAACGAAGGTGTTATCCTGAGGGTTGATACTACGACCTCCGTTGATTGACTGATTCGATTGAAAAACCGCGGATGGCAGCCGGTTCAGGCGGGCCTGATGCAGTTGCAGATCACTATTGGCAACAGTTAGGCGTCCCTGCCGCACCAAAAGATTATTTTGCTGCGCAACGTCAATGCATTGCTGCAATGACATTCGCGACGACACCATGGCGGTTGCCGTGCTCGTAGGTGCGGTGGTGGTTGTAGCACCAGGTGTGTTTTGCGCGTATGTGCCCGACAGACCTACTGTCAGGAATAGGACCGTTACGACCCGCATTTGTTTCCACGCCACTTGAGTACACATAATTTTGATCGTTCAATGTTACAAACTTACCTTCGGCCTGGCTATCATTTTAGGATAAACGGCGCAAACTAAGCATGTTTCTGGTTTATAATTCGGATGTACTTTACGAAAACGATTTTAGCCTATCAATCAACGACCGGGCTTTTCAGTACGGCGATGGTCTCTTTGAAACCATCCGTTACGAACAAGGTACGGTCTGGTTCTGGCCCGATCACTTCGACCGCCTTACTGCCGGCATGGCTGCTTTGGGTCTTCAGGCACCAGACCATTTCACCGCCGATATTCTTCACCAACGTATCACTGAATTAGTAGTGGCAAACAATTTAACCAATGTGGTAGCACGTATCAAGATCCAGGTTTGGCGACAGGCGGGTGGACTTTACACCCCAACCACGCCAAAAGCCAACGTATTGATCACTGCTCGTTCTGGTCATTCGTTCGCGATTACTACTAAAAGGCACGTAGCCGTCTACGATACGTTCCGATTGTCGACTTCACCAGTTTCTGCCTTCAAGACTCTGAATGCCCTACCCTACGTACTGGCTGGCGTTTATAAAGAGCAAAACAAACTTGATGATGTCATTCTGCTCGACACCAATGGAAATCTGGCGGAATGCCTGGCGTCAAATCTGTTCTGGTATGCCAATCATACTTTATTTTCACCATCGCTCCAGACCGGCTGTATCAACGGCATCGTTCGGCGACAATTGCTACGTTCAGCACCTACGCTGGGCATCTCACTAATCGAGGGATTGTATCAGCCTGACGTACTGACCCACGCCGACGTCGTGTTTTGCACGAACGTAATGGGTATTCAGTGGCTACGTAGCATCAATGGCCTAAATAATAGTCAGTCTACACCGAGCATTGCCAACGCAGAGTCCTTACTTAACGCCCTGTTCGCTCAGCTTCACAGCTGAATCTTCGAGCCAGCCATCTTTCAGTCGAAGGATACGTGTTCCATATTCAGCATTGACTTCAGAGTGAGTTACCTGCACAATGGTTACGCCATCTTTCTGATTCAGTTCACGGAATAGTTCCATGATATCACGGGCCTGATCAGAGTGAAGGTTACCTGTTGGTTCATCGGCAAAAATAACGCTTGGTCCAGCCGCCAGCGCCCGAGCAATACCGACTAGTTGTTGCTGACCGCCTGATAGTTGAGCCGGAAACAAATCTTTTTTGGCGACGATGTTGAAGCGGTCGAGCAATTCGGCTACGCGACTTTTGCGTTCCGATCCACTCAGGCCCTTATACAACAAAGGTGTTTCAATGTTTTCGTATACCGTCAGTTCGTCGATGAGATGATACGCCTGAAATACGAAGCCGATCTGAGTTCGGTGGAGTTCGGTACGTCGTTTCTCCGAGAGCTTCTGCACGGGCTGGTCGTCGAAGAAATATTCCCCTTCAGAAGGCTCTTCGAGTAGCCCCAGAATATGGAGCAGCGTTGACTTCCCCGATCCCGACGGTCCCATGATGGATACGAATTCACCCTGATTGATGTCGAGGGTGACATTACGTAACACATAGACCCGGCCAAACCCGGCGGGATAGTATTTTGAGACGTTGCGGAGCTGAATCATAATTGGTTACTTTGAAATGTTTTTTTATTAGTTCAGGTAAAGGCTCATTAGTACGTATTCTTCACAGAAAGTCAATTTGTAAGTCCGTACAGGTATCTAAAAGATAAAGAAACTGTAGCCGAATCAACTTCATTTTCTACTTTACTCCGGTTGTACTTAAACTCTTTTCTGTAATAGCTCAAGGCTCGTGCCAGTTTCCTACCATACTGACAACGAATCATTTACAAAGAAGATGGATCTAACTATCGTCCGCTACCGGACAACGATTTTTTGAAACCGGACATGTTTTTTTACGAAAAGAGTGCAACTTACTCAATGATTTTACCATCTTCTCAAAAAAACTAAAATCGCTAATCTCATGAAAGCAATTCTCTTCACACTTTTCCTCTTTACTGCCGGTATCAATCCTACTATTGACGACGACTGGAAAAAAGACCGGTCTGTGTCGGGTTTTTCGGGTATCAGCGTGAGTAGTGGTATCGACTTGTATTTAACGCAGGGAAGTTCGGAGAAACTAACCTTCGACGTAAAAGGTGTCGACGAAGACCGTGTGAAATCGGAAGTCAAAAATGGCGTTCTAAAGCTTTATATTGAAAAGAAAGGCTTTGGCAACTGGAATTTCGGTCGGAATAACTACGTAAAAGCATATGTGACTTTCAAGCAGTTGACAGATTTACAGGCTTCAGGCGGGGCTGATGTGTTTAGTCAGGGCCGACTTTCATTCAACGATCTGAACGTAGAAGCTTCTGGTGGAGCTGATGTAAAACTGGATCTAAAAGCCGATAAACTGAACGTTGAAGCTTCTGGTGGCGCCGATGCTACAATTCAGGGAACGGCTCGCCACCTGAACGCCAATGGTTCAGGTGGCGCCGACCTCGATGCTCGAAAGTTGACGGTAGAAATTTGCAATGCCAACTCGTCGGGTGGTTCCGATGTATATGTCAACGCCAGTAAAGAGTTGACAATGAAGGCATCAGGTGGGGCAGACATCTATTACTCGGGTTCTGCCAAAGTACTGGCCAAAAGCGAATCGGGTGGTGGCGACATTAGCCGGAGAGACTAAAAAGAGTAAAAGAGTGAACGAGTGAAAGCGCGAAAGAGTAATTTTGTCTGTTTCATTCTGAGTCACTTCGGCGAAACGCTTTCAACTTTCGTTGCGGCACTCTTTCGCTCTTGCACTCGTTCACTCTTTCGCTCTTTAAATTTTGACTCCCACAATTGGTATTCTTGGCGGAGGGCAGCTTGGCCTGATGCTCTTACAGGCGGCTATCGACTGGAATCTCCGCGTTCATGTACTCGACCCCGATGCTGAAGCGCCCTGTCGGCATTTGTGCACCCGATTTTCGCAGGGCTCGTTAACTGATTACGACACAGTTTATCAATTCGGGCAGTCGGTTGACGTATTGACCATTGAAATTGAACGGGTCAACGTCGATGCGCTCGAAGCCCTTGAACGTGAAGGGAAACGCGTATTTCCACAGCCATCAGTGATACGTACCATTCAGGATAAGCGTCTTCAAAAGCAGTTCTATTCCGCCCATAATCTCCCTACTGCCGACTACGTATTGACCGAAACTCGTGCCGACGTAGCGATGGTCGATATTCAACAGCCGGATTTTCTTCCCGCTTTTCATAAACTAGGCCGCGATGGCTACGATGGCCGGGGGGTGCAACGTATCGCGTCAGTAGAAGATGTTGGAAAAGCGTTTGACGCGCCGGGCGTACTGGAAAAAGCCGTTGATTTTGAGAAAGAATTAGCTGTTATCGTCGCCAGAAATGAGCGCGGGGAAGTGCAAACTTTTCCGACAGTGGAAATGGTGTTTCATCCCGAATTAAATCTGGTCGAATACCTTTTTGCCCCGGCAGAAATATCACCCGAGATTAATCAGAAAGCACAAGATATTGCCCAACGTACCGCCGACGCTTTCGGTATTGTCGGATTACTTGCTGTTGAATTATTTCTGGATAAGCTCGGCAACGTATTGATTAACGAAGTGGCCCCTCGCCCCCACAATAGCGGGCATCATACCATTCGGGCCAACGTAACATCGCAGTTTGAACAGCATTGGCGGGCCATTTTGAACTATCCACTTGGCGATACGTCGGCGTATCAACCGGCCGCCATGGTCAACCTCCTTGGCGAAGATGGACATACTGGTCCGGCCGTTTATGAAGGACTTGAAAACCTGCTATCTATTCCCGGCGTATTCCCGTTTTTCTACGGAAAAGCTGTTACGAAACCCTTCCGTAAAATGGGCCACGTAACAGTTATGGACAATTCGCTGAACGCATTACGTACCAAAGTCGAGCAAGTGAAAGCAGGAATTCGAGTAATAACTTAAGGATAATAAATAGTCATAACCGGATAATGAAACCCTAACTTTTTTGGAAAACTTACGGCTTCATTATCCGGTTGTGACTATATGAAAATGCGCAAAAAAAGTGACCTCCCAACGAAAATTTGCCCAGTTTGTAATCGTCCGTTTAGTTGGCGGAAGAAATGGGAACGCGATTGGGAACAGGTTATCTATTGCAGCGACGCCTGCCGACGGATCAATAAATCAGCGAGTGTGCTTCACAGTTCACATTCATAATTAGGCTACTACGTTGGTCAACGTACCGATAGCGTCAATTGTGATACTAATTTCGTCGCCGGAACGTAGTGTAAAATCGTCGGTTGGCACAATGCCAGTTCCTGTCATCAGGAAGCACCCATTGGCAAACGAACATTCGCGGTATAGAAATGAAACCAGTTCTGTATGCTGCCGCTTCATCTGGCTAATGGCAATACTCTGTGTAAAAACAGCCTGACCATTCCGAATGATTTCTAAACGAATCTCCGTTGTAGGCGCAAGGGGTGATTCAGGAATGTAGAGACACGGCCCAAGTGCAGCGCTGCCATCGTACGATTTCGCCTGTGGGAGGTACAACGGATTTTCGCCCTCAATGCTACGTGAACTCATGTCATTGCCGCAGGTGTAACCCACAATTTTACCAGATGACGTAATGAAAAGCGTTAGTTCCGGTTCTGGTACGTTCCAGGTTGAGTCAGCGCGGATACGCACATTTGCGCCGGGGCCAACGACGCGCTCGGGCGTTGCTTTGAAGAATAATTCGGGCCGGTCGGCGTCATAAACGCGATCATAGAAATTGTCGCCCCCTGCTTTTTTCGATTCTTCCATCCGGGCATCGCGGCTACGCAGATACGTAACACCCGACGCCCAAACCTCCTGACGGCCAATGGGAGCTAGCAATCCCGCCTGAACCCAATCGTGATACGTAGGTGAGGGCGTAGCAACCTGGGTGAGTTGCTGCAAATGACTGTATAGATCATCTCGATTGACAAGAGTGTCCCAGTCGGCGGTGGGTACGTTGTAGAACTGATCAGCTGATTCCAGAACTATTCCGGAGTGTGTATTGTAAAGTTTCATGGAAGGTAATTTTATCAGTAATAATAGCGTACAAAGGCGACTTTTTACTCTAAAAAGCGTTATCTTAGATTGTTTACTATCCTTCCAAGATGCTGCAAAAAACACGGGGTATTGCCCTCAGTTATATCCGTTACCGCGAGTCATCCATCATTGCCCGCATTTATACTGAAGAGTTCGGTCTGCAAAGCTATATGGTAAATGGCGTTCGATCGGCCCGGAGCAAGAATAATAAGATTGCTTTATTTCAGCCACTTACCTTGCTGGATATGGTGGTTTACAACAAACCCGACCGTGATCTGCATCGGCTGTCGGAAATGAAAACGAGTTACCCGTTTCAGAGTCTGCCGTTTGAGGTGAGTAAGTCAACAATTGCCTTGTTTGTGACGGAGATGCTGAACAAAGTCCTAAAAGAAGAAGCCAGCAATCCGATGATGTATCGTTTCCTGGTCGATTCAGTCCTGTTTCTGGAAGAGGCCCGATCTAACTACGAAAATTTCCACCTCACTTTTCTGCTGAAACTGTCGTTTTTCCTGGGTTTCGGCCCCGAATCGGCCCGCGAATTCGACAATCAGCTCCGTGAAAACTCTTATCCATTTCTGCCCGACGATGAAATGGAAACGGCGTTGAACGTAATGCTACGTCAGAAACTGGGTACGCCCATTAAATTAAGTCGTGCGGGACGTAACGAACTGCTCGACGCCCTAGTTGCATATTACCAAATTCACATTGATTCGATTGGCGAAGTGAAATCGCTGCCGGTGCTACGTGTGGTACTGAATTAGATTTTCCGTTTTAACTCAAAATGCTGCCCCAAGTAAAGCCGACGCACTTGCTCATCGTTAGCCAGATCTTCGGCAGAACCCTGTTTCAGTATTTTCCCTTCGAACAAAAGATAAGCCCGGTCGGTGATTGAAAGGGTTTCGTTTACGTTGTGGTCGGTAATGAGAATACCAATATTACGGTGTTTCAGCTTAGCCACAATGCTTTGAATATCCTCTACGGCAATCGGATCGACCCCGGCGAAGGGTTCATCCAGCAGGATAAATTTAGGGTCAACAGCCAGCGCACGAGCAATTTCAGTACGTCGACGTTCTCCACCCGACAGCACTTTACCTTTACTCTTACGCACGTGAGTCAGGCTGAATTCTTCCAGCAATTCTTCAACTTTTTCGCGTTGCTCTTTTTTGGGAAGATTCGTCATTTCCAGCACGGCCAATACGTTTTCTTCCACCGATAAATCGCGAAAAACGGAGGCCTCCTGCGCCAGGTAGCCCAACCCGAGTCGGGCACGCTTGTACATCGGCAGGTCCGTTACGTCGATAGAATCGATAAAAACCTTACCGCTATTAGGTTTTACCAACCCGACAGCCATGTAAAAGGACGTTGTTTTACCCGCCCCATTTGGCCCCAACAAACCGACAATTTCGCCTTGTGCTACCTGATAGGATACGTTGTTATTGACCAGCCGCGAGCCGTATTTCTTTACTAAATTTTCGGTTCTAAGAATCATTCGTTTTAGTCAAAAATCATGAGTCATGAGTCGTCAGTCATGAGGGAATACCTGCCGACTCAAGACCAATGACTAAACTTTAATATCCTTCAGCATCAGCTGGAGCAGTACGTTACCGTTGAAAAAATTCTGCTCGACCTGGTAACAGATGGCAAACGGTTCGCTCTTTCGAAGTTGCCGGGCCAGGTGAGCCAACCCGAATCCGACCGCTGTTAATGTATGTCCCGTGCGCTGCTGCCGAACACTGATTTTCAAGTGCTTTTCTTTCATTATAACCGGCTCATCGACCAGATAGACGTCTTCGGTCATGAACACAGGTTGCATATTGTGCGGGCCAAAAGGACCCATCTGTTTCACGATTCTGACGAGCTTATCGGTAATCTCGCTGAAATCAAGCGGGAGATCGATGTTAATAACTGGCGTCAGATGTTCCTCTTTTATCTTACGCGAGACCACTTCCTCAAACTTCAGCCGGAACGCGTCGATATTATTGACTGGCATAGTCATACCCGCTGCGAATGTATGACCACCGAACTGCTCCAGTAATTCGGCACACTCCTCAATGGCTTCGTATACATCGAAACCCGGCACTGAGCGAGCCGAGCCAGCTGCTTTATCATTCGACTGGGTCAGGATAATCGTTGGGCGGTGGAAATGCTCGATGCATCGGGACGCCACAATACCAATAACCCCTTTATGCCACGTAGCATCAAACAACACGGTGCTTTTGGCATTTAGCATGGTTTCACTTTCGCGAATCATGGCCAGCGCCTGCTCGGTCATGCTGCTATCGAATTCGCGTCGGCTATTGTTGTGCTTGTTAATTGCCATAGCAAACGCATCAGCTTCCTCTTCCAATTCAGCCAGCAGTAACTGCACAGCATCTTTCGCGTGTTGAATCCGTCCGGCGGCATTAATTCGTGGTCCCAGGCCAAATACCAGATTAGTGATATCCAGTTCGCGCTGAAAGCCTGCTACTTTGATTAACGCTTTCAGGCCGGTACGTGGTGCCGTGTTAAGATATTTTAAGCCATAATACGCCATAACCCGATTCTCGCCCGTCAGCGGCACAATGTCCGACGCAATGCTGACAGCCACTAAATCAAGACTCGGATATAGGTTTTCCAGCGGAATACTGGCGCGCAGGCAAAAGGCCTGAAGCAGTTTGAAACCTACTCCACACCCACTTAATTCTTTATATGGATAGGCGCAATCCTCACGTTTGGGGTCAAGAACGGCGGCCGCATCGGGCAATTCAGAACCGGGTCGATGGTGATCACAAATAATAAAGTCGACGCCTAATACTTTTGCCTCGGCAACACGTTCGATGGATTTAATTCCGCAGTCGAGGGCAATAATGAGTGTGAACCCATTTTCGGCCGCCCATAAAATACCTTGCTTTGAAATCCCGTACCCTTCTTTGTAGCGATCCGGAATGTAGTAATCGATGGCCGAATGGTAGTTCTTCAGAAAGCTGTAAACCAGCGCCACCGACGTAGTTCCATCGACATCATAATCGCCGTAAATCAGGATTTTTTCCTGTCGTCCGGGCAACATTGCCAGTTGCAAGCGCATAATTGCCCGATCCATATCTTTCATAGCGAACGGGTCATGCAGATGCCCCATTTCGGGTCGAAAAAAAGTACGGGCTTCGTCGAAGGTATGAATCTCCCGCTGCACCAGCAATGCGGCCAGCGCTGAACTAATCCCCAGTGATTGAGTTAAAGAGTCGATAGCCGCTTGTTGCTCTGTCGAACTGGGGAGCGATTTCTTTATCCATCGTTTTGTGGGCGGGGGAGGCTGGGCTATCATAATTGTAAAATTAAATCGGTTTTTATAAAATCGCTACGTAATGCGCTATCTCCTTTTTGTAGTCAGCTTGTGTATGACTGCCTTCGTCTCCGTAACGTTACCAAAAAAAACCAACTTAATCGTTGAAATTCAAAACGTCCAACCGCTAAAAGGAACCGTTTTTGTAGCCTTGTTTCGCCCTGGAAATGAGTTTCCAACCGGAAAACCAATGGAAGGAAAAAAAGTAAATGCCGAGAGTTCAACGGTTAAAGCAAGCTTTTCTGTGGAGCCAGGTACTTATGCCGTAGCTATTTTTCACGACGAAAACGGCAATGGCAAAATGGACAAAAAAATGTTCGGAATTCCGAAAGAGCCGTATGGCTTCAGCAATAATTTCCGCCCCAAAATGTCGGCACCCAAATTCAGCGACTGCGAATTTAAGGTTGGCAATGAAGCCAAAACGATACAGATTGCCCTGAAGAAGTTTTGAATCTGCTAAATCCCAGTTCAGAAATTCTTCGATTCAGAATTTTTTTGTAATTTTACCCGGCAAATAACACAACCTGCTATTTGCTCATGAGCTTAGATACCAGCAAATTTCTCTACGAGGCTCTTACTTACGACGACGTACTGCTTCTTCCGGCTTATTCGGAAGTCCTCCCCCGCGATACAAAGACCGTCACCCAGCTTACCCGCAACATTCAGCTTAACATTCCACTGATTTCGGCCGCGATGGATACCGTTACCGAATCGGCACTGGCTATTGCTATGGCGCAGGAAGGCGGCATTGGTATTATCCACAAAAACATGAGCGTTGAAGCGCAGGCCGATCAGGTTCGCAAAGTAAAACGCTCAGAAAGTGGCATGATCATCGACCCAATTACGTTACTGGAAACCGCGACGTTGGGGGATGCACACAAAATCATGCGCGATGCTAAAATTGGCGGCATCCCTGTAGTCGATGAAGGCGGCAAACTCGTTGGTATTCTCACTAACAGAGATTTACGTTTTCAGAACGATCTTTCAAAGCCCGTTACGGATATCATGACGAAGGATAAACTCGTGACGGCGCGACAAGGGCTTACGCTTGAAGAAGCGGAGAGTATTCTGCAACAATACCGCATCGAAAAACTTCCCATCGTTGATGACAATTACCACCTCGTTGGGCTGATTACGTACAAGGATATTCTCAAAAAGAAGAGCCATCCGAACGCCTGTAAAGACGAGCTTGGCCGGCTGCGTGTTGGCGCTGCCGTAGGCGTAACACACGATCTTACCCGTCGTATCGAAGCACTGGTCAAAGCCGGTGTCGACGTAATCAGTGTAGATACTGCGCATGGTCATTCCAAAGGCGTACTAGACGCAGTACGTGGCATTAAAGAGCAATTTCCTAAACTTCAGGTTATTGCGGGCAACGTAGCAACTGGCGAAGGCGCTAAAGCCCTGGCCGACGCCGGTGCCGACGCGGTGAAAGTTGGCGTAGGACCAGGTAGTATCTGTACTACACGTATTATTGCCGGTATCGGAATGCCGCAATTAACGGCCGTTTATGAATCGGCCAAAGCGTTGCAGGGAACAGGCGTACCGGTGATTGCCGACGGAGGTATTCGTTTTTCGGGCGATATAACCAAAGCTTTGGCCGGTGGCGCTAGCACCGTAATGATCGGTTCGTTACTGGCTGGTACTGAAGAAGCACCCGGTGAAGTAGTGCTTTATGAAGGTCGTCGGTTTAAGACGTACCGGGGAATGGGTTCCGTTGAGGCTATGGAAGATGGTTCGAAAGACCGCTATTTTCAGGATGCCGAAGACGACATCAAGAAACTCGTACCGGAAGGAATCGTTGGTCGGGTACCTTTCAAAGGCAAAGTTTCCGAGATTGTGTATCAGATGGTTGGCGGTCTGAAAGCGGGGATGGGCTATTGTGGAGCCATCGATATTCCGGCGTTGCAACAGGCTAAATTTGTCAAAATCACCACCGCAGGATCACGCGAGAGCCATCCGCACGACATCCAGATTCAGAAAGAAGCGCCGAATTATTCGTCGCGTTAACAAGTTATTTTACGTCAAAAGTCGCTAGCCAATAATCGTCAGAGAACAAGCTACTGACGATTATTGGCTAGCGACTTTTGACGTAAAAGCTTATTTAATTCACAACACTCACTTTCCCAGTTCCTTCCAGACGGACTTTACCCGTACCAAGGAATTTCAGTTTTTTTGCCTGGCCGGTATAGGCGGTGGGAACAGTTACTACGTGCGAGCTCATAATCTGAACCGGCAACGTACCATTAGGAACACAGTTGCAATCCCAGGTTGTCGGTACGTTCCAGTTACCCGACTGAGCCGAGCTGAAAGCAGTCATATTTATAACCGTCACCGTAACATTCTGACTAGCCGTACTCAGACAAACTCCCGAACTGGCCGTCCGTTGACAACGAGCATAATACTGGGTCGTAGTGGTGGGCGAAATAGGCATACTCACCTCTACGTTATCAGCGGTCCGATACCATTTCAATACGGCTCCGGCATCCGAACAGCCCGTTGCATTCAACGTAGTAGAGCCTCCCAACGAAATAACTACGTTGGTACTGGAAACCACTGGCGATGCGGTGCCAAGTACAGTGAACGTAGTAGCCGTGCGGCATACGCTCTGGTTTGGACTCGATACGTAGAACGTAGTTGTTCCGGGCGTAGCAGTATTGGGGATTCCAGAATTTGAAACTCCTACCGGATTGAAAACCATACCTGAAAATAGTGCAGATCCGCCCGAAGACGTAGCGAACCAGTTAGGCGTACCCAGTTGAAAGCCTTGGTCATTTGCCTGCAACGTAAAGCCGCCTGTTACACCCGTCTCATACGTACCGACCACCAGAATGTAGGTTGTACCGGCCGTCAGCGAATGCGTTAACTCCGACAGGTAATCCACACCGCTGTCATCGTCACCACGTAAAAAATTGGTGGCCGGGCTGGCTGGGTTAAACGAATTCTGATAGAGTGACAAATAAGAATCTTCGTCGGCCAGTGTACTTGCTGTAATTTCGAACGTTTGTGAGCCAGTAGTAGTAGCTACGAACGTAAACGATTGATAATAAACAGTCTTTCCAGCGTTATAGGTAGTTACGTTATTACCGGCGGCCCGAACGTAAGTAGGTGAACTCGTTGTCAGTACTCCGTTTACTACGCTGGCTATCTGCGCAGGGACAACTAGTCCTTCACCCGAAGTTACGGTAGCATCCTGACAAACCGAATAGGAACCAACGACGGGAATAATACTCGGATAGACCGTTACGCGAAGCGTTTGCTGAGTAGCACACTGCGCAGAAGGGGATGTTAATGTAAATACATATCGCACAACAATCGGAGACGTAGTGGTATTAATAAGTATCTCATTAATTGCAGCTGACCCGCTGGCGGCACTTGCGTTACTAATACCTGTAACAGCCATTCGTACCCAACTCATTGTTGTATTGGCACTCGTAGACGTAGCGTTATACGTCAGTGGAGTGTTGGTACAGATTGTGGCTGTTATGGGTGAGCTCAAGGAAGGACCATCGATAGGAGCAAAGCTTTCGGTAACTGCACGGTCGTCGGACGACACGCCGGTAGAAGCCCCCGCTCCTAATCCACGTCGGGCAAAAGCACGGCCAATGGCACAGTGATACCGCCCTCCAAATAACATCTGGTCGGCCTGCAGAATGGCATCCCGCGCCTGCACAAAGCTGGGACTACAGGGTTGCAGCCGCAGCCCTTCGTTGACCAGTTTCAACGCAGCAATATTCCCCCGCATGGCCGTTACGCTGCCGGGTGTGGTGTATATATTTGGTTCAATGTAGTTATCCTGCATAATGATTTCCCAGGCCATATCCCAGAGCATAGTTGCCCAGATGGAACCGATACCATGCGGAATCGCGAAACCTGTATCGCCCACTTTGGCGTAAGTAACGGCGCCATTTACGTTATCCATATCGTAGGAATACGGATACAAACGAATACCTACACCGTTCGTTGGTTGGCCGAGGGCATACGTACCTACACCACGCGGGATGTTGGCACTAGCGAGCGTTGGAGTCAGTGTTCCCCAATTGGTCGTCAGCATCAGGGCGAGGAAATCACTCCAGCCTTCGCCCCCCTGCTCGGCATTGTCCAGACATGCCGAATTAGCCGGTCCACCAGTTAATCGGGTCGACCAGCCATGCCCGTATTCGTGCGAAATGATACCATTATCAAAATCACCATCGGGCTGATACGTCGATGAAGTGTTCCACAGATACATCTGCATGCGGCCTTTAATACCATCATCATCCGTGAAAAAGTTAGCGTTGTTAGTTCCCGTGCCGTCCTGCGCATCAGCAATTACATAATCGTTGCCTACGCCACCTTGGCCCTGAATATTGGTATTCTGAAAATTACCACTTGGCTCATCGAAGCCAAATTTATAGAGTACATCATGTATCAGGTTATTCCAGTAAAACAGGTTGGTAATGGCGGCATTCTGATTACCGGCTGCCGTATTCAAGCCAAATGTATATGGATAGTTAAAATCTAAAGTTGCCGACTGTGGGCTGGCTCCCGGCTGATTATCGTGGTTGACGTCTTCCTGTGCGTAGACATTATTGCCACGCGTGGTCGTATAGGTGTTTACGCCGTCGCTGTGCCAGCCATTGGTAGGGCCTGGGCCAATATTGAACGGAGCAAACCGGGTATAAGGATTTACGGATTCGGTACGAGAACCGAAAGAGGGGCTTTCGATTGGATAATCAAAAACGGTATAGCCGTTCGCCGTAAATGCACCCGATTTCTTTTGGATACCGAAGTATTGAGCACCATCGGGCTGAGTAACACCGGCGCATTCGTGAGGGGCCGCTAAATGACTGGGGGTACCGAAATTACAATGAATAACAGCATCCGTTTTCTGCAGAATTTCTCCCGACGTAGCATCAACGTGGATATTCCAGCCATGCTGGTTGTCTTTGGTCAGGAACCGAATTTGCCAGGTAAGCGCCAGTTTATCAATGGTTTTCTTTTTTTTCACCTCCGTACCAACCGGAAGCCAGTACATTTTCACATTTATCTTTTCGCCTGAAAGTTCAGGCAGCGAATAAACTGCTTTTGTCAACGTACCGTCGGCTAATTTGTTGGTTGCCAACACCTGAATCGGAAATAGATTGGTACTGGTCAACCCTACGTTGGCAACGGCTTTCTGCAAAGCCGTCACTGGCGAAATCGTGCTTCTGATGTTACCCGTTTTCGCAATAGTACCGATACCTGAAATGAAATTGTGATTGGCGTACGAAACCTGCTTTTCCGTCAGTACTACGTTCATCATTCGGTTATAGACTTCAACTGCCTGATACGCCTGATTGAAGTAAACATGATACCAACCTGTAGAGGGCGATTTGTAAGCGCTGGACACAAGCAGCCCTTCGATATCGAGTGGGGTTAACTGCTGTTGCTGCACGTTAGCTGCGACGTATTGACGAGCTGCTTCTACCTCGGTTTGGGCGTAAGCAGCAACGTTGCACAACATCAAGGCTACTAAATAGGAGCCAAAACGTAGTGCACTACGTTGAATCCGATAAATGTAAAGCATGGTTATTTATGGGGAAGGTTACGTAAACTCAATTCTGTAAAAATACCCCAGCAACTGTTGATATTCAATAATCTAACCAGAATTCTTACGTTGATTACAAGAAAAATATCGGTCGTTACGTATGTCTTAAAACTTGTTTAATCATTGACTTTCAATTCACTCAGCAATCGTCAGCGTATGAGATTGAATATAGTCCAGCCGTTCTTCATCGGTCTGGGTTGAGTCAGTTATAATAAATGGACACGCCGAACAAGCCGTAGGGCCGACCTGTTTGTGCCACCGGCACTGCGCACGAATGGCACAAAAGGGCAATGCAGTTGGTTCCGATAAGTGTTGGTTGAACGCCATCACCAGATCAATGACACCGCAGCGTCCTTCGCGCCATTGGTTGCAACCTGATTTTACGCACCGATTGGCAAACCGAAACTGTCGCTCCGGAGCGTCAATCGACGTAACGACTTCGGTTAGTTCGGGAGTAAGCAATTCAGGTTCTTCCAACATGCTTACCGACTGATCGGGCCCAACAACACCCAGCAGCAACGCGCCTTCTTCGGCGCGTGCGCTTGGGCAAAGAGTAGTATTTGGGGTTAGCATGTCGATCAGAATCCCTGAATACCCTTTTGTAACAATTCTTCCTGAACCTTTATCTGATCAAGACTGACCTTAAAGTCTCTATCGAGCACTTTAATCCAGTAACCTTTCCAGCGACTCGGCGGAATTACTACGTGTGGCCCACCTCCTCCGGGGAATGCCCCTCCCCCACCAGCCGGACCATCGTTGCCATCAGGATCATCGGGATTTGGATAACCGGCCAGCGCCGACGAAACCACCGACTGAATACCAGCCGCAATTTTACGCTCGAGTTGGGCGGGGAGTTTCATTCCACTGAGCAGGACGTGGAATTCGCTGCCTTTCGTGTTTTTTGTTGCTTCCATCTTGAGAAGTTGATTTAGGGTGAAAACTTCTCAAAATTCGATGAATCAACGCAGCCTTTTTAGCGCAGAACTGCGGAATCTGACCGACGTAGTATTGCTCAATTTTTATTGAGTATCAATACCTTCTCCACGAAAAAAAGCGTAAAACTACGTAGCACTGATACGTTCGACAGAAGGCTCCAGATAGTGAACTGTACTGATAGTGCCGTGCAGGGTAAGGTCGAGTTCGCGGATGCCAATTCGGTAGTTATCAACGGCAAACTCTGACATATCCTGCTTCATCTGATAGAAGGTAGATGGTGAAAGTAAAACCACCAGATTACCACGCTGAACCACTTTTTCGACATGATAATGTCCACAAACTACCGTTACGTGACAGGGTAATTCACGTACCAGTTCCAGAAACCGTTCACTCTGCTGGAATGGGTACTTGTCATCCATAAACTGAACATCGGCCTGTATTGGCGGATGATGCATAAATACAATTACGTTTGTATCTCGTAATGCTTTTATATAGTCTTCCAGCCAGTTCCATTGCTCCTCCGAAAAGACGCCTTTACCAGAATCCAGGAATAACGCAGGGCGACCCTCCATAGGAAGCGCGTAATAAAGTTCGGACTGGTTCAGGTTATGCGTTAGCTTAAATACCTCGGCCATCATTGTCGAATCATCGTGATTCCCGGGAATCACGAAATAGGGCATTGGGAGTTTTTCGAGCTCATTTACTACCCATTGATAAATCGCTATATCGCCCTCTTTATTGCAGAAATCGCCACCAATGACCACGCAATTGGGTTTCAACTCGGTTAGGTAAGCCAGGGCATCCAGGAAGTTCTGACGTACATCGACGCCCGCTGGTTTTACCCCTTCGGCCTCCAGATGCATATCGGTGATAAAGGCAATTCGCATAGTCTAAAAGGTTTCTGAACTAGTTTCTGGACCAGGATTTTAATAAGATTAAAAAGATTTTCAAGATTTGGTTACGTTGTTAAAGGTGGCGTAGTAAGCCAAATCCTGAAAATCTTTTTAATCCTGTTAAAATCCCGGTTCAGAATGATTCTGATTTGGCTTCGTTCCAGTACACGTCCATCTCCGCCAACGTCATTTCGCTCAGTGACTTGCCATTGGCGCGCGCCTGTTCTTCCAGATACTGAAAGCGTTTGATAAATTTTTTGTTGGTACGTTCCAGGGCCGTTTCAGGATTTATATCGATAAAACGAGCGTAGTTAACTAGTGAGAACAATAAATCGCCGAACTCCCCTTCAGCACGCTGTACGTCGATGGTTTGGCTGGACGATACGTTGAATTCTTCTTTAAACTCCTGCATTTCTTCTTCCACTTTCTCCCAAACCTGTTCCTTTTCGTCCCAGTCGAAACCCGCCCCGCGTGCCTTCTCCTGAATACGCATGGCTTTGACGAGTGCTGGTAACGAACCCGGTACACCACCCAGCACCGATTTGTTTCCTTCTTTCAGTTTGAGTTGCTCCCAGTTGGCTTTTACCTGTTCCTCAGTTTCGGCCACAGCGTCGCCATAAATATGTGGATGGCGGCTAATAAGCTTGTCGCAAACCCGATTCAACACGTCGGCTACGTCGAAATGATCGGGAGACTCAGCGGGGGCTTCCGAAGCTATTTTGGCGTAGAAAACCAGATGTAACTGAATATCACCGAGTTCTTTGCAGATTTCAGGGTTATTTTTTTCCAGAATGGCGTCAGAAAGTTCGTACGTTTCTTCGATGGTAAGGTGACGGAGGCTGTCCATGGTTTGTTTACGATCCCAGGGGCACTGTTCGCGTAATTCATCCATAATAGTCAGCAGTCGATCAAAAGCCATCAGTTGCTGCTGACGGCGGAGGGGCATATCCTGAAATTCCTTCATTGATTTCATAACTCGGTACGTCAAAGAACTTCCCTGACGTACCGTTTGCGTTTGGGTAAAACTAGCGAAAACTGAGGAATTGGCGAAGGGAAAAAGTGGAAAGTAATACGTAGCGATTTTGGGATGCTTTCGCTCCAGCGGCCCGGCTTCGTTAGTAAGACAAAAATGCTTTCAATGACCTTATTTCTCTACATTACTATCAGCTCTATAAACTTTTTTCTACCCATATTAACAAATATGAATTTATCTTACTTACTTTGCTACACAAAGTACTTTTAAAATAGAGATGCAACCACATTCTGCGCATTATTCAGACCTGTCGCTTCCGCGCGACGCCCGGCCAGGTAAAGGCTTACGGGCACTGACCCTGCTAACCATTGCCGGATTTAGTTTAGTCACGCTACGTGGCTTGCTGACCGGAAACTGGTGGTTCTTTATCATGCTCGACTGGAACCTGTTTCTGGCGTGGTTTCCCCTGGGCGTTGTGCTGGTGCTACGTGATTTACGAGCAAACGGCGGGCCGGGTACGTGGTTTCGAAGTCGTTGGTTATTAATTGGTTCACTGCTGCTCTGGATGGCTTTTGTGCCGAACGCTCCATACATCATCACTGACCTGTTTCACATCACGCACATTCCGCAGCCGCTGCTCTGGTTCGATACCATGTCGATCTTTATATATGCCCTCACAGGTTTGTTGATTGGTTTATATTCGACATTGATCGTCCATCGAATGCTACGTCCACTTATGGTGTCTTGGCTGAGTTGGGCGTTGATTCTTGGCAGTCAGGTTCTGTCGGGATTTGGGATTTACCTGGGGCGTTTTGGCCGATGGAACAGTTGGGACATACTGACGCAACCCTCCTCCCTGACCAAAGCTGTGGCGTTTGCGTATCAGGACCATCTGAGTGTGAAGTTGACGATGGCGTACGGGTTTGTGCTCGTGATTTTGTACGTAGCGTTTTACTGGTACGTTGAACATGAGGAGGATTCGCGGTTGTAAACCTCATCTGAATGTAAAATGCGATCATTAACGGTACATTTGCGGAATGATTGATTTCCGAAAAGTTATTCGCAGTTTTGGATTTGCCGGGCAGGGCATTCTGGATTTGTTTCGGTTCGAAAACAACGCCAAAATGCACCTGCTCATCGCTATTCTGGTCGTACTGGCGGGCTTCATACTGGAACTCAGTCGGCTCGAATGGGCCATCATCCTGACCCAGTTTGGACTGGTCTGGGCGGCCGAAGCGTTCAATACCGCTATCGAAAAACTTTGCGATTTTGTATCGCCGGGCATCCATCCGCAAATTAAAGCGGTCAAGGATTTATCGTCGGGAGCCGTATTATTGGTAGCCATTGCCGCTGCGATTATCGGTCTGATTATCCTCGGCGGGCGATTGCTCGACATAACCGGAAATTCACTTTATTCACTGGTTGAACCATCAATTTTCTAGTTCATTTCACTCATTAACGCTTTCACTCCTCAATCATGCGCGAATCGCACGAACACCTGCAAACCCTGACGGAAATCCGCAGTCTGATGGAGCGTTCCTCCAAATTCCTGTCGTTGAGTGGCTTATCGGGCGTATCGGCGGGACTTGTAGCGCTGGGTGGTGCTCTGATAGTATACCTGCGCCTGCGCACCAACTGGCTCACCGCGCTGAGTTATGATGCGATGAGTTATGATCGACTGAAGCGATTCGATGACGTAAGCAATCAGACTTTAGTCGAATTTCTGGTAAAAGTAGCTTTGGGTGTACTGGCATTGGCCTTGCTTTCCGGTACGTATTTCACCGTTCGGAAAGCCAAACGGCAGGGGCTGCGCGTCTGGAATAAATCGTCGCAACGGCTGCTGTGGGCGTTATCGGTTCCGCTGGCAACAGGTGGCGCATTTTGCGTGGCCTTACTCTATTATAAACTGATCTGGCTTGCTTTTCCGGCGACACTTATTTTTTATGGATTAGCTTTGCTGAATGGCAGCAAATACACATTTCGCGACGTAGAATCGCTGGCGTATTGCGAAATGGGTCTCGGCTTGCTGTCGCTTTGTTTCCCTGGTTATAATTTACTGACCTGGGCCATTGGTTTTGGCGTACTGCACATCGTGTACGGTATGGCCATGTATTATAAATACGAACGGAATGCAACCCATGATGAACGACCTGCTGGCTCAGTTTAATAAAGCTTTTGAAAGCAAAGCGCGGCTGAGCATCATGTCGGTTCTGATGGTCAATGACTCGCTGAGTTTCAACGCGCTGAAAGAATTGCTCGGCCTCACCGACGGCAACCTGGCTACACACCTACGAGCGTTGGAAGAGCTAAACTACGTATCGATTCAAAAGCAGTTTGTCGGGCGAAAACCCAACACTACGTACTCGGCTACTCCCGCTGGTCAACAGGCATTCACCGACCACCTTAACGCTCTGGAAGCATTCATCAAGAATTTGTAAGGAAACGCTACGTAGTGAACAGCTACGTAGCTACGTTACGGATGGATGCCGCCCAAACCGCGATAAACGGAGCCGCCTAGTGTCTGCACACAAGCGCTTTTTGCTACTGAACCAGCCGCAGCAAATACCCATTTCTCTTTTCCACTATCGGCCGCCAGTGCGCATAACTTGTTGCCGCTACCCACATACATAACACCATCAGCCACGGTAGGCGTAGTGTTAGGCATATAAACCGATTTCGTCCAGACCGTGCTTCCTTTCTGAGAGTCAATGGCGTAGAGTCGGCCATCAATTGAATTGAGGTAAATAAAACCGTTCACCAACAAAGGAGCTGTTATAATAAAACTTGTTGGGGTAAACGACCAGCGTTTTTTTCCATCTTCACACGAATAAGCGATCAACGCCGATGGTCCATCGTAGGGAACGAACAAGCAGTTATTATCGGTAACAATGTTAGTATGAATCGAGAATGCATCGTGCGTTTTCCATTTCAATGCTCCCGTCATGGCGTCCAGGGCCAGCAAATTACCATAATCGTCGCCGGCATAGACGTTTCCTTTTACCCAGACCGGGCTGGAATGAAACGAGAAGCCAGATTTATATTTCCATTTCACAACCCCATTCTGGCTGTCGAGGGCATAAAACGTACCATCGTTACCGCCGAAATAAACAATACCCTCATGAACAATCGGGCAGTTTTCGGACGTATTGCCTGATGCCAACGTACCAGCCGCCTGCTCGCCCCCCCGGAAGGTCCATTTCAGCTGACCCGTGCCGAGGTCAATCGCGTGAAGCGTCGTAAAATTAGGTTTGGTAAGGTCCCAGGAGGCTTTGTTGTCACTTAGCACAAATACCGTTTTATTGCTGATGCGTGGCGAAAATACAGGCCCGGCCCCCACCTGGTATTTCCAACGTAACGCGCCAGTTGCCGCATCGACGGCACACAAAGCCGACTCGGAAGACACCCCCTGAATGACGATTCCGTCTGCTACAATAGGCGCGGCATCGATGGGTGCCCGACTTAGTTTATTGTGCCATTTAGATTTTCCGTTCCGAACATCGAGGGCATATAACGTACCATCCTGCGAACTAAAGTAAACAGTTCCTTCTGCCTGATGATTGTCTTTTACTACGTACCCGCTTCCCCCTAAAGCAATCCCTAAAATCACAAGTAATTCGTAAAACCGTTTTTTCATCAGCATAGTGGGTTGAGTTATGCTGACAATTTACGATAATTAGCTACTGCCCTCAAGCCAGGCTATAGTACCAAAAAAGGGATTACTATAACTTTTGATTGATTTTTAGTATTCGCATATTAATAATACGTTAACAACGTATCAAATGCCCAATTCGTGGCAGAATAACGCATTAAAGAAGCCGAATGCTGCCTTGGAAGAGTACAATTTCTTACTTTTCACAAAGCGGTTTTAGCATCACACGTTCCGAATCAGCTCCAGCAATTTGCGGTCGAGTTTGTGGCCGTGCCAATCTTCATACGCTACGTCGGTACGTCCCGAATCCAGCACGCCGAACGAACCCGAAAACTCCCACAGCGCAAAGCCGATCCCGTTGCTTGTCAGAATGTCGAGTACGTCACTGAACCAGGCCAGAAAAACAGGGTGGGGCGTTTTGTTCCAGCAGCCGCATTCGCCACAATGAACACCAACGCCTTTATTGACGAGATCAATCCAGGGTTGATAGAATTTGTCCAGTATGGCCCGACTTAGGTATTTATCGCCAACCTGCCCCGGCCATTTGGGTTCGGGTAAATGATCAGGATCTTTGTTGGCCCAGGGTGCTTTGTAGTGTGAAATAATTCCCGGATTATACCCCCGGCAACTCTGTGCAATGTCGAGGTCGGCAAGTTCGGGAATGACTGAACTTCCTACGTCGTTTCCATCCGCAATAATCAGGTGCTTTGGGTTTTCCTGGCGTATCGCTTTCATGGCTGCCTGCGCCACCTTTCGATACGTATCGCCAGGCACTGTGCTACGTTTCGAATGCTGGTCGTTCATATCGGCACGGAGGCTCGGCTCGTTCAAAAGATCGAAGCTGATTTTCTGCGACGATACGTCCTTGTATCGTTTGGCCCACATATTCCAGTGAAAACAAAAGGCATCAAGAGCGGCCTGGTCAGTCCAGAGGTTATAGGGTTCATTAAAACCCGCATTAACGCAGTAACCGGGGGCACGGTGCAGATTCAGGCTGACATGCAGGTTGTATTTGTGCGCCGTCGTCACTAACTGATCAATTCGATCAACGGCCTGCTGATCAATCTGATACACCTCTTCGGGCGTAATATTGCGGCTACGATCAAATTTAAGGTACGATGGATAAGCCATCGGCAGCCGTACAAAGTCGAAGCCCCAATCCTGCATCCATTTGAAGTAATCTTCTTTCGTGGCCGGGCGACTGTTGGCGGGGTCGGGCGAAAAGAAATCGAGCAGGTTAAAGCCTTTCCATTTGGGAAGCTTGTTTTTTGCTACGCTACGTTGCAGAGGGGCCGCTAGCAGGTCGGTGCCAGTTGCACTCAAAGCAGCCGCCAGCAAGCTGGTGTTCTGAATAAACGTTCGTCTTTCCATGCTACGTAGAGCCACCAATGCTGACTATCTACTGCAAAAATGGTAGAATTATAAAGTTGTAGAGTTGGCTGACGCTGGAATAATACCTGTGCGTCAGCCAACTCTGCAACTTTATAACTCTACAACTCTTTACCGTTTATTACGGCATGGTAATTAGCGATTCTACCTTATATTGGTATTGCTCGGTTTCGATTAGCTGGTTAGTGGTCTGGTTCCAGCGTTCGCGCTTGGTTACTCGCCCGTCGCTGTTGACATCATATTTGTAAGCATAGTTAAACAAAACTTTGTAAGGCGCATTCTGCGTGCGGCTGATGTTCTTGATAAGGTGCTTATTGAACGTACCAAATACTGGCAGAAACATTAACTCCGTCCCTTCGTCTATACCTTCGCCAAAAAATGAGAACTTGGGATTATGCGGGTGATAATCCTTCTGCTGTGTATCGTAACTGTATTTATCGGTATGAATAAGCGTTTCATTTTTTTGTACCGTTACCGAAATCAGATCACCATCGTTGTTGTAATTAAACAGGGTACTTTTTTCAGAAATCGGGTAATCTTCGTCATAGTATTTTACCAGTCGCTGATTCTGGTAACTATAAGCCAAATCCTTGACTTTGTTATAGTTACCTGTATTGTGGTTCAAAAGCCACAACTCGCTCCTTGCGGCTAAATTAGTGTTACTGAGGAAGATTATCAGTTTCCTTTCCGATATAGAGCCTGGGCCCCAACTCGTTGGCTGGTACGTATTTGCAATTATTCTGCTGGGGTTGGTTGCGTAGGTGAACGAAGTGCCTCTATTCCCGATATGGACATTCGCCAGTTTGCCGTCAGGGTAGTAGGATAATTCATAATCACCTAGTTTAATGACTGTATATTTTTTGGGGATTGTTGGGTTGATTGTCTGTACGGAGGCCTCATTTGTTACGTCAGACGGTTTAGCATTTGGTGCCATCGGCGAGAGTAGTGAGTCTTTTTCGCAGGATGTTAAGCTGATACAAAAAGCGAAACTCAGGGCACTGGTAGTAATTTTAAAAAAAGTGTTCATTGTACTTGTTGTTTGAAATTGTTTTGTGAATGATGCTCAATCATTTTGTGAAATTGAACATCACAAAGGTAGAGGGGCCCTTACCTCGCCTTCCAATCAGAACTGACAACACGTAGCCATGAATAAATAACTGGCAGGATTACCCTTGTAGTAAGAAATTAGAGAAGTAGATTCGACAACGTAGCAGCGTTCCTAAAACGATTTGTATCATTACGTATACGAACACGCTGCATCTGGCCCAACTATACACTCAGCGCTCATAACATTATAAGCCAATGACACATAGCCAATAAAATATAAATCTGCTGTTACGTTGAATAGGTAATAATAGAGGCATTAAGTAAAAACGGAGCCTGCCTGAGTTTATAGATCAATGGCCAACAATACGTAGTACGGCAAACGATACGTAGCGGCTGGAATAAACTAATAAGGAAATCAGATAATCATGAGAAAAACCCTCCTTACGCTGTGTCTGACAGCCCCCTGCCTATTTTCATTAACCGACAGTTTTGCGCAGAAAGGCAAGCCGCTGTATACCTTCCCCATTGGCGTTGAATCGTATACGTATCGAAATAGTTTTCCGAAAAATGTCATTGCTACGTTGGATACCATCAAAGCCTTGGGTATCACCGACATGGAAGGCGGAGCTCCTAAAGGCATGACCGAAGCCGAATTTAAAAAGCTTTGCAACGAACGGGGTATTCAGATTTCGGCAACGGGTGGCGGCTACGAGCAGTTAGCTAAAGATCCAATGGACGCCATCAACAAAGCCAAAGCGCTGGGAGCGTCCTATATCATGTGCGCCTGGATTCCTCATCAACGCGGAAGCTTTAATCTGGATAACGCCAAAAAAGCCGTTGAAGATTTCAACAGGATTGGTAAAACCATGAAAGACAACGGCATTACGTTCTGCTACCACAACCACGGCTATGAATTCCAGCCGCACGAAGGCGGTACGTTGTTCGACTACATCGTCAAGAATACCAACCCCGACTATGTATCGTTCGAGATGGATATTCTGTGGGCGCAGCACGGCGGTGCTGACCCGGTGGCCTTGCTGAAAAAATATGGCAATCGGTTCAAGCTGATGCACCTGAAAGACCTTAAAAAAGGCATCAAAGGCGACTTGACCGGCGGCACTCCTCCCGAAAACGACGTACCGCTGGGCGACGGCCAAGTGAACATTCCCGAAATACTACGTCTGGCAAAAAAAGCGGGGATTAAGCACTATTATATTGAAGATGAGAGCAATAAAGAATACGAGCAAATGCCCAAAAGCATCGCTTATATAAAGAGTTTGAAAGAGTGATAAGAGATTAGTTAATTTTCAACTTATTCTTATTGCTTAACACTCGTCTTTACCTACCGTGCACTTGTTCAGGCAGCCGCGTTACGTGGCTGCCTTTTTTAATGAAAAACAAGGCAGCCTATGAGGCAAAAAATGATGATCAATTCATTATTACTCACTACATTGATTATTATTCATGCGCTTCAATTATAACCTGTTTACGCCATGAAAACCTGTCGCCTGCTTTATTGGGTTTGGATAATCAGTTTCTGGCCAGGACTGAAGGTCAATGGGCAGTCAGTACCTGTAAGTATTAATGTCGATGCGGCAACAGTTGGCTACCGGATCAATGATGATTTTGTTGGCTTCAGTTTTGAGCAGAAAACCTTGACTACCGACGGTGGCGGTGGCACAACGCTGGGCAGTTTTTGGGTCGCTACGCCCACTGCCCTGACTCGTTTACGCAATCTTCTAATCAATATCAGCCCAAGTTCCGTTATTCGAATTGGCGGCAATACAGGCGACCAACTTGCCTGGAAATCAGGGAGTCGCGGAAGCAATACCAGCACCGCACAGCATTTCAATTCAGATATCGACAAGCTTTTTGGCTTTCTTAGTACCGTAAACTGGAAATGCATTTATACGGTCAATTTTGCAAAGGATAGCGCTACGTATGCCGGAAACGCCGTTGCTGAAGCTGTCGCCGAAGCCAGCTATATTCATGCTACGTATGGTGGTTTGCTGAAAAGCATCAGCATTGGCAACGAGCCGATGGCCTATGTAGTGAATAAATACCGAAACCCGTATAACCCTAGTCTATACGTAGCGAATTACCTGCCTGTATTCGATGGTATTAAAGCTGCTAACTCAGCCATCCCCATCAGTGGGGGAGACATTGGCCGACGTACCGAATACAACACCTGGAATGGTACGTATCTACAGCGTATGAACAACATATCCACTACGTCGCCCCCTCGGCCCATCAATACGTTCAACGTTCATGCCTACCCATTCCGAGCCGATGAACTAACCGGAACGCCCGAACAATCCATCGACGCTTTGATGAATTCATTGTCAGTGGGCAGTACGTTCCAAACCAATCTCAGTTATCTGGCTAACTTGGCCATTGCTAATAACACGCCGTTACGTATGTCGGAAACCAATACTATTTCGGGCGGGCAAGTCACTAACGTTTCGAACACGTTTGCCACCGGAATATGGATGCTTGATTATTTATACAGCCTGGCTATGTATAAGGCTGAAGGAGTTAATTTTCACAGTGGCGGCAACAGCACTAGTTACGCCCCGCTCTACCGGACAACTACGACCAACGGTACGTATGCTATTGGCGCGAATTACTATGGACTGCTGGCTTTTGTCGATGGTGCCCGAAATGGGCGATTATTGGCCGTAACTCCGCCAAATTCCAGCACCAATCCCCGCGCCAGCTATTACGCAACCACCAGCGACGATGGACGGACAGTGAAGATCACGCTGATTAACAAGGATTTTACGAATACTGTAAATGCCTCTGTGAACGTACCGGGTATCAATATTAACACAGCCAGCTATCAGACGCTACGTTCCCAAACCAACATGTTCGACGTAGCAGCCAATACGTTCTACGCCAATGCGCAAATAGCCGCTGATGGTAATTTCACGAAAGGAGTGCCGACTTCTCTGGCAGTATCAACTATGTCCCGCGTGAACGTAGCAGTGGCCCCCATGTCGGCCGTGGTCGTTACATTAACAGCCAGTAATCCACCTTTATACACGATAAAAACCGGCAATTGGACTGACCCTACCATCTGGTCCGAAAACCGACTGCCGACAGTAACTGACGTAGTGGTTTTGAAACACGCTGTTACCATTCCGACAGGTAGCGTGGCCCATGCCCAACGTATCGTGCACAATGCCAACAGCCCGCTTCTGTATAATTCAAGGACGCAGCTGAGGTTGGGTGGTTTGTAGGGCCTGACGAATGGCCATTGCCGCTGGTTTTCGCAAATACATCAGCCGACAGATACAGTTTTCGCTTCAGAAAATTGTATCTGTCGGCATACGTAACGTCGAATTTAGCTTACGGTAGAACCTGCCGCATATCAACCAATTCATTATCAGGGTCGGTGGCGACGATCTTCCGATAAATATCCAAGTCGCTCACTACGGGCAAACCGTATTTACTTTTCGGAAGATTATACGTTTGTTGCCGTGCCGATGAGGGAACAGTCAGCCAGAGTGTTAGAAACGTGAACAAAAAGTCAATTGCTACTACGCATCAATCCGATTTCATTTTTAAAAGGACAGGTTATTTGGCTTAGGGCAACCATTTTGACAGATGAGTTGCCATTCACTCTGAAATGAATCTTAAATACTCATTTACGTCTTTAAACAAGTATTAAATCCATTATTAGAGGTAAATTTGCGCCCTTTTTGCACTAAAAAACGTACTTCTGCGGCTAATTAAAGACGTAGAGTACGTATCTGGCTACAACCATAATGACAACAATTTCCTGCGGAATCGACTTCGGTACATCGAATACAAGTGTAGCTATTGACAAGGGTGGGAAAATCAGCCTTGTTCCCGTCGAAAATGGGAGTGTGACGATTCCCAGTGCCATCTTTTTCCGACGTAGCGATAATAATGCGTACTATGGCCGGGCGGCAGTTAACTTATTTTTCGACCGGCAGGAAGGGCGTTTCATGCGGAGTTTAAAACGGGTACTCGGTACGTCGCTGATGAAGCACGGTACGTTGGTGAATGGTACGTCCATGAATTTTTCGACCATCATTACAGCCTTTTTACGGCAGATAAAGGCAAAAGCTGACCTGATGGCGGGGCAGACTATTGAGCACGTAGTGATGGGGCGCCCGGTTCACTTTGTCGACAATGATCCGGGAGCCGATGTACGCGCCCAGGACGAATTGAAAGCCATTGCGCAGCGAATAGGCTTCAAACATATCGAATTTCAGTTTGAGCCCATCGCAGCCGCTTTTGCCCACGAAGTACGGTTAACCAGTGAAAAACTGGCAATTGTGGCCGATTTGGGGGGTGGTACGTCCGATTTTACCGTCATAAAACTCTCGGGCGCCAACACGCATAAAGCAGACCGTTCTTCCGACATTCTGGCGAATACTGGCGTCCGGATTGGTGGAAATGATTTTGATAAAGAGCTGAGCCTGGCGGCTATTATGCCGGAATTAGGGTACCGTAGCACCTACGGCGATAAGGGTCTGGAAGTGCCGCTAAAACCCTACCACGATCTGGCCGAGTGGAGTAAAGTCAACTTTCTGTACACGCCTAAAATGCTGATGCAGGTTAGACAGTTGCTTCACCAGTCGCACGATAAAAAACGGTATCGACGGCTCCTGCAAGTGCTTGAAGATGAGACAGGTCATTCACTGCTGGCAGCCGCTGAAGATGCCAAAATTGCGCTTACATCACAGCAGGAATATAACGCAGCCTTTACCTTTATAGAAAACGACTTTTTTATCCCGATTCAGCGTACGCTTTTCGACCAGGCGATTCAGGAAGACGTAGAAAAAATTACAGCTTCGGCCCGGCAGTGTCTTCAGGATGCGGGCGTTACAAACGAAGCCATCGATCTGGTTATTCTCACCGGAGGCACCACCGAAGTTCGCTCCATTCAGGAGGCTTTTGAACAGCTTTTCCCAAATGCCGCCATCGCCGACGAGAATAAACTTTCCAGCGTTGGACTTGGTCTGGCTTACGATAGCCAACATAAATTCGGCAGAAGTAGCCAAATTAATTCGATTGCTCCGCTACCAGAAGTGGGTTAAATGACGCTTCAGCCTAACCAATCAGTTTTTTAAAAGCCGATTCATTTCCTCATTTCGGGGTAATTTGCGGCTCGATTACTTACTACGTCGCATGAACCTGCTTCTGCTCAAGCTTACCCTCATTCCAACGATTGTTGCACTGGTCACCCTTGCTATTCGGAAGTGGGGTGGAAAAATCGGGGGGTTGATCGGAAGTATGCCCTGGGTGGCTGGTGTCATTCTGGTATTTTTTATACTGGAGCAGGGTAAAACTTTTGGTATTGAGTCGATACAAGGGTCGATGACAGGCATACTTGCCCTCATTACTTTTTGTCTGAGTTATGCTGCTTTTTCCCGAAAACTAACCTGGCTGCCTACACTCCTGATTTCCTACGTATTATATACAATAACGGCGGTCATTTTCGACTATTTACGTCTCAATTTAACCCTGAGTTACATGATCGTCCTGAGCTACGTAGTACTAACGCTCTACGTTTTCCCATCGCCAACGGCTCCACCCGCCAACACCCGAAGGTTACCGTTCGACATCCCTATCCGCATGGGCGTTGCGACGTTATTTGTGCTGATTATTACCGGTTTAGCACACGTACTAGGCCCAAATTGGAGTGGTATCTTAACTCCATTTCCCATTCTGACGTCTGTACTCGCCATTTTCTCCCACACGCTTCAGGGCAGCAATGCGGTCATTGTCACGTTACGGGGTCTGGTAATGGGATTACTGGGCTTCACTACGTTTCTTTTTCTACAGGCGCACTGGCTGCCCCAATTCCCAATTGCTACGTCGTTCGGGATGGCGCTGGTTATCAATGCGTTCATCAACGTAGTGGCGAGTAAGGTTTGGTAAATAAATTAACGAGCCAGCAATACACAGCACATACATTGGTTAGCCTATAAAGCGTCCAGTGCCTGCTCCAGATCGCTGAGCAAATCCTCTACGTTCTCAATACCAACCGAATAACGTATCAGGCTTTCAGGAATACCCAATTGTTTACGTTGGGCTTCAGTCAGTTCGACATGGCTTGTGGTACGTGGTGGTCCAGCTAACGTACTGACTGAACCAAGGCTAGCTGCCAGATGAACAAACTGAAGCTTGGGCAAAAATTTCTTTACTTCTTCGTAACCGCCGTTCAGCGAGAAACTCATAATGCCGCCAAAACCCGACATTTGTGCTTTGGCAATTTCGTGCCCCGGATGCGTATCAAGGCCCGGATAAAATACGTCGCTGACTTTGGGATGTGCTTTTAGATACTGCGCAATTTTCAGCGCCGACGCATTCTGGCGCTCAATACGAAGTTCCAGCGTTTTCATGCCCCGCGCCAACAGATACGCCGGGTCGGCCTGGAGACTAGCTCCGTTTATTTCCCGAAACTGAAACACTTTCTCAACCAGCTCTTTATTGCCACAAAGCAGTCCGCCCATCGCATCCGAATGGCCGCCCAGAAATTTTGTGGCGCTGTGAATCACCAGATCGGCACCCAACGCCAATGGATTCTGATTAATCGGCGTGGCAAATGTATTGTCGACAACCGTAACAGCGCCTACGTTTTTAGCCGCAGCCGCCAGTCGTTTTATATCGACGATTTTCAGCGTTGGATTCGTAGGCGTTTCCAGATACAATACGTCGCAGCCTTTGGCGATTTCTGTTTCTAGCTGGTCGAAATCGGTGGTATCGCACAACGTAACGGCCACCTGATAACGGGGCAGGAAATCCAGAAAAAGACGACTTGCGCCCCCGTACGTGTCTTTGATGGAAACAACGCGCTTGCCGGGTTCCAGCAACGCAAACAACGTATTGCTGATTGCGCCCATTCCCGTCGCAAACGACGTAGCAGCTTCGGCGCTTTCCAACATCCGGATTTTTTCTTCCAGCACATGTACGGTCGGGTTGGTATTGCGGCTGTAGATATAACCTTCAGCTTTGCCCGTCGCTACGTTGTGCCATTCATCCAGATCGTCGTATGCGAACGCCACGCTTTTCACAATTGGCGACGTAACAGCTCCTTTGGTAAACAGTTCGGTTTCACCCGCCCATACCGACGTAGTGCTTTTTTTATACTTCGAAAAATCCATAATACGGTAGTGATCAAGTCTGGCAGTGGTGGTAATAATACGGAAAACCAGCCGTATCGCGGAAAGAGATCCGCCATTTTGAGCCAATAATGCAGGTTTCTAATTACGTTACGACTTTAGAATGGCAGGAATTAACTAAATTTTGGCACTGTCACTTGTACACCCAGGTATTATGTCCAAGAATCTTCTGCTACGTCATTTATTTCTAATTCTGTTCGCTCTACTACCATTCTCGCTTCCAGCTTCCGCTCAAACCAAGATCACGTTAGCTGAATTGCGGTCGAAAATTGAGAAGGAACTGAGTCAATATCCGTTCACTTACGCCCTCGCGTTCAAGAATTTAAGTACCGGGCAGGAATTGCTGATGAACGAACGGGAAGTGTTTCATGCGGCCAGTACCATGAAAACGCCGGTCATGATTGAAGTCTACAAACAACAGGCGCAGGGTAAACTGTCGCTCAGAGACTCGATGCTCATTAAAACCGATTTCAAAAGTATTGTTGATGGAAGCCCATATTCACTGACGGCCAAGCAGGATAGTGATACGCTTATCTACAAGCAAGCTGGTGCCAAGTGGACGCTTGCGGATTTAGTTTTCAACATGATTACCATGAGCAGCAACCTGGCTACCAACCTGATTATCGAACGGGTCGGTGGGCCGAACGTAACACAAACCATGCGCGATCTGGGTGCGCGCGACATTCAGGTTCGGCGGGGTGTCGAAGATTCGAAAGCGTTTGCCCAGGGGCTGAACAACACCACGACTGCCTACGACTTAATGGTCATTTTCGACAAAATAGCAAATGGGCAGGCCGTAAACCCCGAAGCGTCGCAGGGTATGATTACTACGTTGCTGGCCCAGAAACTGAACTCGGTCATACCGGCGAAAATCCCGAAAGACGTAAAAGTAGCGCACAAAACCGGCTCTATTACGGGCGTTCAGCATGATTCTGGTATCGTTTTCCTACCCGATGGCCGGAAATACGTATTGGTACTCATGTCAAAGAACGTCAAAGACGATGAGGCTATCGATGGTATTCTGGCTACTGTTTCGCAATGGATTTATGAGTACGTAACAGCACGATAACGTAGCGTTTATTTACGTTGGAGCCTTATAGAAAAGCGGCCTGCTTCTGCCATTTTGAACACCGACAAAAGCGTGATTAGTACCCGTTGTATAATTCGCGGATGGTATCGAGGTGTTTTGCCAGTCGGGGTTGTGCGGCCATTTGGACTTTGATATGCTTCAGGGTTTCGGAAGAGAGCTGCGGATTCCGGCTGATGATATCGACACCTTCGGGAGTAAAAAGCGTTTTTGAAAACCAGATTACCGCCCACTGGCCGTTTGGGTCGATCATCGCTACGTTCCATTTGCTACGTAGTAAACTCAGTAACCCTTTTCCCCGCCAGACGAAAGCCGTCGAATCAGACTCGTCCTGACAATCGTAACCCGTCAGCGTTTTCGTTTTGCCGTTTTTCAGGTATTTAACCTCGTCGAGTAATACGTTGCTATTAGCTTTTTTGTCTGTTCGCGAATACGTAAACGTCGGATTCAGTTTGTCGCCTTTGAGCCACATTGGAAAATTGGTGCTGAAAATAAACCACGTACCGAGTAAGGCAGGAATCAGATTGGTCATAAAAAGAAACGCTGAAGTGTACCGTTCTTTACAGTTTTAGTTTGATACGTAGCTTACCTAGCACCGCCGTAATCCCAATAATCACCATCGCAAAAAGCAGCGATTTAACCAAACCAATGGCACCAACTTTTAGGGAATCAGGCAGCGAAAAGCCCAATAACGAACCAACGCTGTAATAAACGTAGGGAATCAGGTAGCAGGTCAATGTACTGGTTCCTGCCGGTTTTATGAAATCAAATGTATGTGTTTTCCCCTGCAAATCGACCCACCAGTAAATAACGGCATAAACGATAAAGGCGATTCCGCAGCATAGGAAAACCCAGGTGGGGGTTGCCTGAATTTTTGAAATAATAAAATAATTTCGGGCCGCCACCCCCGCCAGCAAAAACACGATACCAATGCACACATAACGTAGCGGCAGCAGCTGGCGCTGATTTTTTTCAGATAAATACGTCAGCAGATACGTAGCAAGAACACCGGCAAACGTAAACGAACTAAACGCTCCGTTGCCAAGAATCCAGTCTTTCGGTCCGTCGGGCCAGATGGTTTTCAACCAGCCAGCGTGTCCGGCTAGGCAGACCAACGTAAAGACTCCCCAGGCCACAAACAGCAGCACAGGCGATTTGTGAATAAATAAGTAAACAATAGCACAGGTCAGGTACGTCCAGCCGATGAGCCCCAGAATACCCCACCACTGTGGCGTCATTCCTACCAACTGCCCGTTGGAATCACCTCGGTAACGTAGCGCCAGATAAATGAGCAGCGCAGCGCCAAGTACCTGTAAACCAAGGAATAACCACCGCATCCAGTCGCTACGTTTCGGATATTGATTCCAGATCAGGAAGAACGACAGTACCATCAGAATCTGAAACCAAGATTTACTCAACCCGGTCGCTGCTACATTCAGATCGGAAATATTAACGGTGAAAACGCCCATGATCAGCAGCGCAACCGAACGTAGCACGATATGGCCAATGAGCTGACCATACGTGTCGCCTTTGTCGAGCCGCTGCCGGATGGCGTACGGGATCGACATTCCTACGATGAACAGAAAACAGGGGAACACTACGTCGGAGAATCCCAGAAAATCCTGGTCGGCTTTGGAGTGTTCGAGCCAGTTCGGAATGCCGGTCAGCGTCCAGAAATCATTGACAAAAATCATCGTCAACATCGTCAAAGCCCGAAACACATCGATGGAAAATACCCGACTCGATGTGCGGTTCAACATACTGGTTTCTTTCTGTAGAGTTGTCATAACAGTAACGCGGACATGTTGTCCGCCAGTTAACATTGCGGACAACATGTCCGCGTTACGTTTGTCCGCTAGTGAACAAGGAATGTCCGGTTGCGTACACTTCTAAAAGCTGGCACAATCAATAATCCTTTGACAATCAAATAGTTAATTTTACTGGCACAATCGTTGGCATATAGTACTCGAACAGTAAACAACGCTACTTGAACGCAGTAAACAACGAACTTTCAACACTAAACACAAATACTACCATGTTACCTGTAATGACTAAATTCATCGGTTCGATTCTTCTGAGTGCTTCCATGCTAACGAACCCAACTACTCCCAAAGCACTCTCGTTCGAAGCCAGCGCTTTTGTGACGGTCAACAATCAAATTCGGGTTGCGGTCAATAAATCCCCCGAAAAAGCAGTTGCCGTTTTTCTCCGCAACAAAGAAGGTCAGATTCTTTTTCAGGACCATATCCGTAAGGCCGACGTGAATTATGCCGTGAAAATGAATGTAGATGAGTTGACCGATGGTGACTATGAACTGGAAATCAAATCGGCTGAAGGCAGCATCGTCAAACAAATTACGCTGGCTACCAAATCTAAAGCTACTAATCGGGTAGTTGCTCTGCAATAATTTTTAGTACGAATACAACCTGAAATCGGGTTTTTTGCCAGCAACATAGCAGTTGCAGCAAAAAACCCGAATTTTTTTTATGGACGCTGTAATGTTTTTCCCACTCAGTCGTCTATGCTATTGACATGGATGTACAAGCTTTCAAACAACGAATTCTGCCAGTTCAGGGGCGCCTTTTTCGGGTAGCGCAACTCTTTCTGCGTAACCGCGAAGAAGCCGAAGATGCCTTGCAGGATGTGATGTTACGGCTCTGGAGCAACCGCCAGCAACTGGAAACGTATCAGAGTCTGGAAGCACTGGCCGTACAGATGACCCGTAATCTGTGTCTCGACAAATTGAAGGCGCACAGTCGGCAGAAGATGGCCACCGACGGCGATTTACCTGAAGTACAGGCCTCAACCGCAACGCCTTATCAGCAACTCGAAGCCGCCGACAGTAACGAGCTGATTCATCGGTTGATGGAAGATCTGCCCGACCAGCAACGGTTCATTCTGCACCTGCGCGACGTTGAGGAATATTCATTCGAGGAAATCGAGCAACTTACTGGACTCAGTGTCAACAATATCCGGGTAATCTTGTCGCGGGCCCGGCAACGACTCCGCGACAGTTACACAAAAGCCAACGATTATGAAGCCGACTATTGAGAAGTTATTGGAAAAATATTACGACGGCGAAACCACGCTGGACGAAGAAAAAGAACTGCGGGCCTATTTTCAGCAGGACAACATTCCGGCGCATCTGCAAAGTCACGCCCCTCAGTTCCGCTACTTCGCCAATGCACGCAGCGAGCATCCGTCGCTTAAATCGATCAATGCGTTAGCCAACCGACTGAATGCCCCCGAACCGAATTGGGTCGTTCGGGCCGGGTCGTGGGGCGTGCGACTGGCCGCCAGCATCGGACTTTTGATCTTAGGATTTGGTGGAGGATTGGTATACAACCAATTGCGTCCATCAGCCGGAAAGGGCGCTAATTTCTCTTTCGCGTCAGAAACGGCTCCCGCCAAGAGTCTGAAACAAACGCTGGCTTTTGAGCAACTCGCCAAAACGTCGGCCAGCGAACGTATCGACGCCATTAACCAGAGCTACGAAATCACCCAGGCCGATCAGGAAATTACCCAGTTGCTGCTCAATACGTTGAATTTTGATGCCAATGTGAACGTGCGGCTGGCGGCCTGTCAGGCACTGGCGCGTTTCGAACGGGAACCCAGCGTGCGTGATGGCCTGATTCAGTCGCTGAAAGTGCAGACCGATCCGAACGTACAGATTACGCTTATCGACGTACTGGTGAGCATCAAGGAACGACGGGCCGTCGAAGAGATGCAGCGACTGGCCCAGAATCAGGAAGCGCTGGACGCTGTACGACTGAAAGCGGAAGAAGGAATCCATACACTGAACGAAAATTCACCATCGTAAAAAAACCATTCACCACTAAATATTTCATAACCAATTAATTACCAACAAATACTAATGAAAAAATCAATTTTATTGAGTGCCAGTTTACTCGTGGGTATCATCACGGCCCAGGCGCAGGGCAACGAGTACAAGACCAAACTGGCCAATGCTAAAGACCGAAAAGTGACCATTGAGATGGACGCTGCAAATCTCAAAATCGAAGGCCACAACAGCGATGAGGTGATTATTCAGGCCTCGTCGGGTTACGAAGCTCCTCCCGAACGAGCTAAAGGACTGAAACCCATTTATAACACGGCTACTGACAATACCGGTATTGGCCTATCGGTGACGCCGGAAGGGAATGGTCTCAAAATTGAAAAAGCGGCTCGAAAGCAAATCAAATACACGATTAAGCTCCCCCGTAAAGTGGCCATCCTGTATCAGGAAGTCAATTGGCATGGATCGGGTATTAACATCAGCAACATGGACGGCGATCTGGAAATACGTACTAACAACTCGCAGATTGACCTCAACAACGTAACGGGTCCGGTGGTAGCCAACACCATAAACGGCGAAGTAAACGTAACGTTTTCATCATTGAGTCAGGATAAACCGACGGCTATTTCGACCATCAATGGCCCTATCGACATTACGTTACCCGCAACTGCCAAGTCCGACCTGAAATTACGGTCTATTCAGGGCGAAATGTACACGGATTTTGATCTGGGCGTGAAAATGAACAAAGACGGCATGAACCGGGTGGGCGGTGGACGTAACATCGATGGGTCGACCAACGGCGGGGGTGTTGAGATGCAGCTCAAGACCATCAACAGTAATATCTACATCCGGAAACAGAAATAAACCCCTCCGTCTACTGTGATGAAAAATCTACTATTCCTCCTTCTAACGGCTACGTTGGCGTTGCCTTCTTTGGCCCAGCGTATTGTCCAGAAAACGCTGCCCGTTAGTAAAGACCAGATCGTGAATCTGAACCTGAAATTTGCGGATAGCATTCAGGTTCGCTACTGGGACAAGTCCGAATTATCAGTACGCATCGCCGTGACGATCAACGGTGGTAAACTTGATGATGCTTTGGTCGTAACCACTAACTCAATAGCTGGTGAAGTAAGTCTGAAGACCGATTACGATAAAGAGCTTATTAAGAAAGGCAAACCTGAAGACTGCCCCGACCAGAAATACTCGACCTGGAGCAATGACCGCGACGGAACACGTACCGTCGTGTGCAGCGATATAAATTACGTTGTATATCTGCCCCGGCAGGCGCAGCTCAAACTCGAAACCATCAACGGGAATATCGACATTCAGGGAGCAACGGCACCGGTTATGGCCAAATCCATCAGTGGGTTTGTCGACATGAGTTGGCCTAAATCGAAAGGTGCCAATGTGGAGATGAAAACCATTACGGGCGAGGTATACTCCAATCTGGATATCGCCTTTAAGGGTAAAAAAGAGAGACATTCGCACGTAGGTTATCTGCTGGAAGGCACCGTACAGGGCGGTGGTCCAATGGTACGTCTCGAATCCATCAGCAACGACGTATTTCTGCGAGAGCAGAAATGAGTGATGAGAGATGATAGCTAAACGGTCCGCCGTAGCGGCTTGCCGACGCACTCAATAAAAACTTGCGTCGGCAAACCGCTACGGCGGACCGTTTAGCTATCATCGTTTAATTTTCAACTCCTGCTCGATACGTAGCAATCTCTGGTCGTAGTGCTCCCGCATAGCCTGGATTTCTGCTTTCTGTTTCTGGTTTTCTTTTTCAAGCTGAATGCTGTAGAGGGTCAATTCCTCAATCTTTTTGAGCAACGTAGCATCCATCTTCGCTACGTCGATACCCTGCTTTACTACGTCCTCAGCCGCCGGTACGTCCGGTAAATGTTTGTGCTGGTGAACGTAACGCGCTACCTCCGATAATTCTTTGAGCTGATACGTATCGTCAAAAACGTAGTCGCTCCATTCACTACTATTTTTGATAGCCACCTTCACCTTTTCGGTCAGAATTCCTCCTTCCACAAACAGTTTGTAGCCTGCTGGAATGCGTGCTACGTTAGTTCCAATGATGACCGCGTCGTTCTGAGTACTCTGCAAAAAACCACCGTTACGTTGCCAGAATGACTCCACCACACCTTCCCGCGCCGAGCCGTTCAGACTGCCCAGCACTACGTCCCCTTGACCGTTCACCGTCAGAAACTTGGTCTGATTCACCACACTTGCCGGTGAACCACTCGTCAGATTTGTCAGCCGCAAGCCCGACTGGTTAGCACTGCCTTTGGTAATTTCCAAGGTATTAGCCGGGGCCGAATTACCAATGCCTACGGTAGAGCCCGGTGCTCCCAGAATTACGGAGTTGCTGGTGGTAACGATGGCGTTCACCCCGATGGCGGTCGAGTTGTTGACCGTAGGGCCGCCGGTGCCAGCCTGGAAACCAATGAAGGTGTTCTGCGTGCCAGCTCCGTTGCCCGCATAGTTAGCGGCCCGTCCGATGTAGGTGTTGTTCTGTCCCGTCGCGTTGCCATAGCCGGAGCCATCACCAATAAACGTATTGCCTAGCCCAGAGGTGTTGTTGTAGCCTGAGCCATTGCCAATGAACAGGTTATAGGAACCGTTGCTCTGATAACCTGCCAACTGGCCCATAAACAGGTTGGCGATACCAGTAGTATTGGAGTAGCCTGTCTGAGAGCCGATAAATACATTGGCATTGGCCGTGGTGTTGTTATAACCCGCCCGGTTGCCTACAAACACATTGCCTGCCCCGCTGGTATTATTGACTCCAGTCCCATAGCCGGTAAAGGTGTTCTGATTACCGGTATTATTTCGGTTACCAGAATTGGAGCCAATGAAGGTATTATCGGTGCCAGAGGTGTTGCTTTTCCCAGCGAAAGAGCCCAGAAAGGCGTTGGATATTCCAGTGGTATTTTCACGACCAGCCTGAAAACCGACAAAGGCGTTGGACGTACCGGTTGTGTTGGTATAGCCTGATTCTGAACCAATAAATGTATTTTGCAAAGCCGACGTATTGGAGTAACCCGCCCTGTAGCCGATAAATGTGTTATTATCACCGGAAGTAAGTGCGCGGCCAGCATTACTTCCTAAAAAAGCATTGTACCGCCCGGTAGAACCAGTCTGAATATTACCCGTACCAGCTCCATTTCCTACAAACGTATTTTCCATACCTGAGAAGAAATACGCGCCTGCTGATATCCCCAGATAGGTATTATTGGTACCAGTTGTGTTAAAATAACCGGCACCACTTCCTACAAACGTATTATTACTCGCGGTGTTAATTATCCCCGCTGAATAACCGATAAATGTATTATTATCGCCTGTTTTCGTATCATTACCGGCCGTATAGCCAATCATTGTGTTATACCTTCCTTCGGTCATGTCGTACCCGGCACCCGGCCCCAGCAATGTATTAAATAGACCCGGAGCCGAAGAATTTCCCAGGTTGACAATATAATTATTGAAACCGTATTGGGCCATAGCAGGCGTACTTCCTAGCAGGAATAACAGATAAATGACTCGCATAAGGCTTGTTGGCTTAGATTAACTTATTGATTAGTAGCAACTAAAGTAGGTATAGCCTAACCAAATATCAACCTGAGCAATGCCTATTTAGGCTACGGTAAAGCGCGTACTTAACGATGAGTACTTTTGTAGTGAACGACCAATCATCGTTCATTACTTAATTCGACTGCGTTTGACCGATTCGGATAACTGTTCCGGGAGAAGACAGATTAAGCGTGCCCTGAATGGTGAGCGTTTTGGCGTTTCCGGTTGAATTGAGCTGCACCCGATGCCCAGGACTGATGGTAGCATTGTAGAGTACACTAGGTGTTAAGCCACAGGTCCAGGTAGCGCTGGCAGTCCAGCCGCCGGAATTTACGGATTCTACGCGCCCATCGGAGGTGGTAACTGGAAGCTGGACGCTGGCAATTTTATTGCGAATCTGATTGCCCGGCAACGGACCAAAGCCATTCGCAAAGTTGACACCCCGGTTCGTGTTGTAGCAATAGCTCATAATAGTACCTCCGTTTACCGGCGCGGGACCAGCCGTACAGGGACCATTTTCGGGATAGGCGCAGTTGTCTATCGGACCGCCCGGCCAGCCGCACCAGTGCGTATGATGCGAACTAAAGTTGTGGCCTAGCTCGTGCGCTATCGCATTCACTTCCCAGGAAAAAGTCGGATAAGGCGCAGCGAAGGCAGGATTGAGTCCTCCGTTGAGCGAATACGCAGTCGATTTATCGGAAAGACCATTATAGCCATCCGCCAGACCACCTCCAAGGTTTCGGCTGCTCATTAGATGCGCTATCTGGCCCGGAAAGCCATTCCCAAAATTACTCCAGTGACTTTTAAAAGCCGCTAAAGTTGCTGCGGACGTAGTGGCGGTACTGTAGGGGTCGGTTGTGTTCCAGATATACAGTTGTGCCAATTGCACGTAAACATTTTCGTTGCGGTATAACGTAGTGACCTGATTGAATACAAAGAGTATATCCTCGGTCAAATCTGCTACGTTGCCGCCATAAGATTGGTAAAGTGCATAATCAGCTTCGAGATAGATACCCACGTATTTTACGCAGACATTGGATTTCGTCATCTTTTCGCCGGGAGACGCCAGTAACACTGACGTGCCTTCATCCGCTACGTTACAGGCAAATGGGCGAACTTTCGTTTGTACAGCCTGCTCATTGTACAGCACGTAATCGGTTAGCAAATCCGCTCTTTTTCGTTGCTTCGTCAGAACCCGGTTGCCGGTGCTGTCGGAAATTAACCCTACTACGTTTTCATCCGAAAAAGCCAGGGCCACCACCGAGCGGGGATTATTTTTAATCATGCCCTGATAATACGTAACGTGGCTGGCTTCAAACCGAAACGTAGTGTCAGGCGAGTGGGTCACTACGTTGAAGCCGGGTGCAAAAAGATTTACAGGCACTAGTTCCAGCTCCAGACTACCCTGAGTAGTTGGGAGTGATATTTCCAGCAATGCCCGTTTCTGACTGCGAATGAATTTTAATACATTGATATTGAGCGTTAACCTGTCGATGCGTTGGGTTGTATCCAGGGCGTTCGTGAGGGCTTTGGTGGTTCCGTTAGCCGTAAATAGATTCGTGAACGTATCGGTTTTACCCATCGTTCGGGCCTGTGCGATGGCTTTTTCGAGTGGTCTTTCCTGCGCCCATCCCACGGCCGACATCAACCACAAACACAACAGCACAACGCGCATAAATTTCTGAAGTAACAAGTTAACCATCAACCGAACGCAACTACCAGGGCTTTTTCATATCTACTGCAAAACACAACAATTTACCATACTTTTCCGGCATATCAACGGAAGATTTAGGGAATGGGTAGACGTAGTGAATCAATGGGTCTATTCTTAAGACTTGATTAACCGATGAGGTAACATGACCCTTCCTTCGCCTTGCCCCCGCCCTAGGCTTTTCGCTGGCATAGTAGATATTCCAAGAATTGCCATTTGCCAGATAGGTTGTCTTTGTTTTCCATGTCGTTACTGATTACGTTTCTCGGCATTCTAGCGCTGATTGTGCTCATTTCTATTGTCCGATTGCACACATTTCTGGCTTTTCTGGCGGTGTCTATCAGCGTTGGTCTCGCGTTGGGGCTCAAGCCACTGGCGATTGTGGATGCCATTCAGAAAGGCATTGGCGGTACGTTAGGGTCGATTACAGCCATTATCGCACTGGGAGCTATGTTGGGCAAACTTGTAGCGCAAAGTGGTGCAGCCCAACGTATTGCCGTGGCAATTATGGATATAGTCGGAACCCGTCACGCCCGTTGGGCTTTTCTGGTTACGGGCTTTATTGTCGGATTGCCGCTGTTTTATTCGGTGGGATTTATGCTGCTGGCTCCGCTGGTCATTACGGTAGCTTACCGTTACAAACTTCCGGCGTTGTATATCGGCTTACCGATGTTGGCCTCGCTATCCGTGACGCAGGGTTATCTGCCGCCCCACCCGGCTCCACTGGCTATTCTCAAACAGTTCAATGCCAGCATGGGGCTCACCCTTTTCTACGGCATTCTGGTTTCAATTCCAGCCATTCTGGTTTCAGGAGCCCTGTTCGGCGCTACGTTGAAACGCTACACGACATTGCCAAATCCAGCATTTATCGCCCCCGATCTCAGCGACGAACAGATGCCTTCCACGGGCGTGAGTTTTCTAACGGTGCTGTTTCCGATTCTGCTCATCGGCCTAAGTGCGCTCATCAGCCCGTTTCTCCCTGCCGATTCTGTAAGTCAGCAGATACTGCTTTTTTTGGGTGAACCGATTGTAAGTATGTTTTGCGCGGTTGTGCTGGCCATGTTTACGTTAGGACTCTGGGGTGGCAAAACTACGACTGAAGTTACTACGTTACTGGGCGATGCGGTTAAAGATGTTGCCTTGCTTTTTCTTATTTTTGGTGGGGCCGGTGCACTGAAGCAGGTACTTACCGACGGTGGTGTTAATCAGGCAGTTGCCGACCTCATGCACGGCTCGTCGTTGCACCCCTACGTACTGGCCTGGGGCATGGCGGCCCTTATCCGTGTCAGCGTGGGTTCATCGACTGTTTCGGGCATCACAACGGCGGGTTTCATGGCTCCCCTGCTTACGGTGTCGGGGGTAGAACCGAATCTGATGGTGCTGAGTATCGGTGCGGGGAGTATGATGTTTTCGCACGTGAACGATACGGGTTTCTGGCTATTTCGGGAGTATTTTCAACTGTCGATGGTCGATACGCTCAAAACCTGGTCGGTTATGGAAACGCTAGTTTCAGTGTCGGGATTGTTGGGTGTGCTGGTGGTGGATTGGGTTATTCGCTAACCCGGTTAGGTAAAGTCACCCCGAACATAATGAATACAATGAAAAAAGAAGCTTGCTACTACGTGTCAACCCGTTCCTTACGTCTGCCTTTTCTTTTATTGTTATGGGTTGCTACGTGCGCTTACGGGCAAACGACCGGCAAAGGCGACCGGATCAGCGGGGCTAATTTCGCTACACGCAGCCCAATTCTGGGTCGTCATGGGATGGTTGCCACCAGTCACCCGCTGGCGACGCAAATTGGGCTCGATATACTGAAACAGGGCGGCACAGCCGTTGATGCGGCTATTGCGGCTAACGCTGCATTGGGTGTCGTGGAGCCGAACAATGGCGGGATTGGTGGCGATTTATTTGCCATTGTCTGGTCGGCAAAAGACAAGAAATTATACGGACTGAACGCCAGCGGACGCTCACCCAAAGGACTCTCCTATGATTCACTACGTTCAATGCTGGGCACTCGCCAGTTGCTGCCCCTCTACGGTCCATTGTCGGTTTCGGTACCGGGTGCGGTTGATGGGTGGTTTCAGCTTCACCAACGCTTTGGCAAGTTACCCATAGCAAGTCTACTGAAGCCGAGTATTCAGTACGCCCGCGAAGGGGTGCCCGTTCCGCAGGTGATTGCCTTTTCCTGGCAGGTAGCTGCTCGCCGACTGGCTGAAAGTCAGGCCATTGTCGGCGAGTTCGGCAATTTCCAAAAGACATTTCTCATTGACGGCAAAGCGCCCGTCGAAGGCCAGCTCTTTCGAAATCCTGACCTGGCTGCTACGTACCAGAAAATTGCTACGGGCGGACGTAACGCTTTTTACACGGGCGCCATTGCCGATACCATCGATCGCTACGCTCGTCGGGCGGGGTTATTTCTACGAAAAGTTGATTTAGTTGCCCACCGCAGTACGTGGATTGAACCCGTTTCGGTCAATTATCGGGGTTATGACGTATTCGAGTTACCCCCAAACGGACAGGGGATTTCGGTGCTGCAAATGCTGACTATTCTGGAAGGATTTGACCTGAAAAAACTAGGCCATAACTCTGCCGATTACCTGCATTTGTTGGTTGAAGCTAAAAAATTAGCGTTTGAAGACCGCGCCCGTTATTACGCCGATCCGGATTTTGCCAAAGCCTCAACCCAATGGCTGCTATCGAAAGAATATGCCGCCCAACGCCGTAAATTAATTGACCCAACCAAGGCTTCGGAACGTATCGATGCTGGCGAACCCGCCCTTCGTGCTGGCGACACGGTGTACCTGACCGTAGCCGACCAGGAAGGCAATATGGTATCGCTGATTCAAAGCAACATGCTGGAATTTGGCAGTGGCATGGTACCAAATGGCCTAGGTTTCGTATTTCAAAACCGGGGTACCAGCTTCTGCATGACGCCCAAGCACGCCAATGTTTATGCGCCGGGGAAACGTCCCTTTACGACCATCATTCCCGGCTTCGTTCTGAAAAATGGAGAGCCGTTTTTAAGCTTTGGCGTGATGGGTGGCGCTATGCAACCACAGGGCCATTTACAGGTTTTGTGCAATATTATCGACTTCAATATGAATGTGCAGGAAGCTGGCGATGCCGCTCGATTCAGCCACTCTGGCAGCAGCGAACCTACCGGCACACTCATGACGGATGGCGGTAAACTAGCTTTAGAAAGCGGCATCGCGCCAATGATACGTACTGAACTCGAAAAACGCGGTCACCATCTGACTCCAACCGATTTTTTTGGTGGTTATCAGGCCATTCAATGGGATTCTCAAAACCGCATTTACTGGGGCGCTACCGAAATGCGAAAAGATGGCCAGGCGGCTGGCTATTAGCCAATACATCATTTCTGTAACTTACCGGCTGATTAATCCGAACAAATGGCGAAAAAACCTACGTCTCCAGCCTCAGCAACAAAACCTGTCAGTAGTTTTGGGAAAGTGTATGATCTGCTTCGTGAAAAGTGGCCGGAATACGTAATAGAAATCCTGGTTATTATTTTCAGTATTACCATCTCGTTTGCATTTGACGAGTGGAAAGATGGACGGCAGAAAAGAGAAACCGAGCAAACGTATTTGAAAGGTCTTTACACTGACATTCAGACGGATATGAACCAGCTAAACGAAGTGATGGACGAAACACGGCAGGTCATACAAAGAGCCAAAAATCTCACCGAGTTCAATATACAGCGGCCAGATGCTACGTATAAGCAGTTGACCGATGACGTTCGGTTTGTGTTTAAACGTCCTCGTTTCATTGCCGAAGACGCTACGTTCGCCGATCTGAAGAGCACCGGCAATATGCAGGTAATCAGCAGTCTACCTCTCAAGAAAGCCCTCTTCGATTATTATAAACAGTATGAAACCATTATTCGGGTCGAAACTGCGGAGTTAGAAACTACGAATGCAATCGTTGGCCCTTATATCCTGAATCGGATTTCACTGGGCAAACCAGCAGATAATACATCCAAAACAGCCTTGGCGTTAATCACGAACGACGTAGCGTTTCAGAATACAATATTGGTTCGGCGCACCACGCGTGAAGAGTTACTCCATGATTATCAGGAAACTGCTACATTAGGCAAGCAAATTTTAGCGTTAATCAAAGCTAAACTGGAGTAGCGTTAATACAGTCTCACTACGTTCATAGGAAATAAACGTACCATTCAATTATCTAAAAAAACCTATCCCCGCTCAGACTGAATTTAGCCAAGCGGGGATAGCTTTTTTAATCAGGCGTTTAGCCCTCAAATCACAAACACAAAATCTGTTTACGGTTTGATGATCTTCACAGTTTTCACCTGATTTTCTGAACGAACCTGCAAAATCAGCACATTCTGACGCGTGTTGAGCGGCACACTCACCTGTTCTACAGCGCCTGCCTGCTCAATTACGTTCTGGTGCAACAAACGCCCTTGCGTATCGACCAATCCAAGCTGCACCCGTTGGCCAGCAACACCCCGAATTTCGACCTGAGCCGAGTGTCCGGTAACCGGATTTTCCAGCACCGTCACCATCAGACCTGTCCCCTCTTCGGCAATGCCCGAGCGTGTGCTTGCGTTACAGGCTGCTAACCAGTTATACGCATAACTTGTCTGTGCATTACCCTGCTGAGCGCGCAACTGAATCGTCGCATTGTCGGTATAGAGTTGCAACTGATAAGGCCCCGACGCGGTTGTAGGCAACATCTCATTCACTACCGAGAAACTTACCGGATTTCCGTTCAATCCATTGTATTGGGGATTGAAGGTAATCGAACGACGGTTTGCGCTTATGGTCACACAACTCAGCGTCTGCACGCCAGAGATGAAGAAACCGCTAGGCGCATTGGCCGGATTGACCGTCAGCGAGAAAGTCGCGCTTACACTCAATCCTTGCGGGTCGGTGGCTGTCACGGTCACGTTGCTCACACCCGTCAGGCTAGGTACACCGCCAATCTGATTGGGTTGCGTGAAATTTAGGCCGGCTGGTAATCCACTCACACTCAGCACCAGACTATTTGGCGTCTCGTTATCAGTGAAGGTATTTTGCGGAATGGTATAGCCAAAACCCTGACCAACTACTGCCACCTGATTCGTCAGCGGCTGATTGACGCGAGGGGCCGTATTCGGCATCGGATTGGAGCAGGCTGCCAACCAATTGTAGCTGTAGCTCACTTCACTTGGCGTATTGTTCTGCTTAGCTTTTAATACGATCACCGGATTGTCGTTGTACAACTGCAACGAATATGGTCCCGGCTCGGTAGTTGGGAACAACTCGTTGACTACCGAGAAACTGATGGGTTGCCCGTTGGTACCACTATAAACTGGTGTGAAGCTGATAGCGTAACGGTTAGCCGAAATCTGCTGACAATTGTTGGTCGTTACCGACGTAATTGTGAAAGAGCCAGTAACCGGGGGCGACAGAATCGATATGAGGAAATCCGTACTGGCCGATAGCCCACCAGGGTCAGTAGCCGTCAGAGTTACGGTAGTAGCACCCGTTTGAGAGGGCGTTCCCGAGATTACACCATTCGCCAGCGTCAGTCCAGCCGGTAAGACACTGCTGGTGAGCGTAAGAGAATTAGGTGTCTGGGCATCAGTGAATACCGCACTCACACTCAGATTGAAAGGTTCACCTTGGTAACCCTTGAAATTACCAGGTGGATTAGCTACAGTTGGGGGCGTATTGGCAGTGGATGGAGCAATTACGCTTAACGAGAAAATACTGATCGCACTTAGTCCTTGTGGATCAGTGGCCGTTACGGTTACTGAGCTCACCCCTATCAGACTAGGTACACCACCTATCTGATTGGGTTGAGTAAAGTTCAAGCCCGCCGGTAACCCGCTAACACTCAACACCAGACTGTTAGGCGACTCATTATCCGTGAAGGTAGTCTGCGGAATGGTGTAGCCAAAAGCCTCGCCAACTTTGGCGATCTGATTACTCAAAGGCTGGTTGACCCGTGGCGGTGTGTTCGGCATGGGGTTAGAGCAGGCTGCCAGCCAGTTATAGCTGTAACTAGCCTCGCCCGGTGTACTCCCCTGCTGGGCTTTTAACGTAATGACAGGGTTATCGGTATACAGTTGCAACGTATACGGCCCCGGTGCGGTAGTTGGAAATAACTCATTGACCACCGAGAAGCTAATGGGCTGTCCGTTCGTGCCGACGTATTGGGGAGTGAAGTCGATGACGTAGCGATTCGCCGAAATCTGCTGACAGTTATTGGTCGTTACCGACGTAATAGAGAAAGGACCAGCAGGACTTGTCTGCACGACCGTTATGGAAGCTACGCCCTGACAACCACCGGTAGTTCCTGTAACAGAGACTACTCCAGGCGTATTGACCACAATCGGGTTGGTACCAGACCCGGTTGACCACAAATAGGTTGTTGCCCCGCTAGCGGTCAGCGTAGCACTTTGGCCGGCACCGATGGTTAGCGAAGGGTTAGCTGTGATCGTTACTGTTGGCACTGAGCTATCCTGCACAACCTGCGCTGAAGTTGTCGTCGTACATCCATTCCCCGATGTTAACGTAACGGAGTAGTTCCCTGCCGCTGTAGCTGAGATTGAGGAGGTAGTGGCTCCGGTATTCCACAGATACGTTCCCGTACCGGTAGCACTCAGGCTCACCGACGACGTAGCGCAGCTTAACGTAGCACTGGTAGGCGAAATACTCACCATGGGCACCGAGTTGTCCTGCACAACCTGCGCTGAAGTTGTCGTCGTACATCCATTCCCCGATGTTAACGTAACGGAGTAGTTCCCTGCCGCTGTAGCTGAGATTGAGGAGGTAGTAGCTCCGGTATTCCACAGATACGTTCCCGTACCAACTGCGCTTAGACTTACTGACGACGTAGCGCAGCTCAACGTAGCACTAGTGGGTGAAATACTCACCGTGGGCACCATGTTATCCTGAAAGACTTGGGCCGAGGTTGTTGCCGTGCAACCGTTACTGCCCGTCAAAGTAACAGAGTAGTTGCCCGCGGCTGTGGCGGAGATGACGGACGTAGTGGCACCCGTGTTCCACAGATACGTCCCCGTACCGGTAGCACTCAGGCTCACCGACGACGTAGCGCAGCTCAACGTAGCACTAGTGGGCGAAATGCCCACTATGGGCACTGAGTTGCCCTGAATAACCTGAGCGGAGGCAGTAGCGGTACAATTGTTGCCTGTTGTCAACGTAACCGTATAAGTGCCCGCTGCCGTGGCCGAAATGGAAGGCGTAGTAGCTCCGGTGTTCCATAGATACGTTCCCGTACCGGTAGCACTCAGGCTCACCGACGACGTCGTGCAAGTTAACGTCGTACTACTTGGCGAAATACTCACGGTGGGTACTGTATTATCTTGGAGAACCTGGGCCGAGGCCGTCGCTGTGCAACCGCTACCCGTCGTTAACGTGACAGAATAGGTATTGGCCGCTGTAACGGAGATGGTTTGCGTGATGTCTCCCGTACTCCAGCGGTACGTTCCCGTACCGGTAGCACTCAGGCTTACCGACGACGTAGCACAACTCAACGTAGCACTACTTGGGGTAATGCTCACGGAAGCTACCGTGCTGGTTTGTGTCACCTCAACGGATGCCGTATTCGAGCAGCCGCCCGAGCTGGTAACCGTCACGCTATAAAGGCCAGGTGAGTTCACGGTGGCGGTGTTACCCGTACTTCCGCCAATCTGAATAGCCCCGTTACTAAATGCGTAAGTATCTCCGGAAGATCCGCCACTCGCCGTTAACGTAACGCTTGTTGCGGAGCAGGAAAGCGGGCTGCTGGCCGACAGAGAAGCACTGAGTGCACAGGGAATGACGACATTGAATTCCCGGCTGAACTGAATTGGATAGCTCTGCCCGGCATTGACCGAAAATGTTATGGTTAATGAATTGGCATTACTTACGGCCACAATGTTGGCCACGTTTCCTGTTCCCGAGGTCGTCGATATCGCGCTCGTCGGGCCAGCAACGCTCCAGGAAACTATAGAAGATGTACCTGCATTGAGCGAGAATGACCCCGAGTTCGTTACAACGTTCTGACCATCAACTATCGGTTTTACGCTATTCGTAGTAATGTTACCCACGTTAGTAGGATCCAGCCAGTTGCTCAACCGGGTCGATGCCGTACCTCCACCTGTCCAGGATGTAAAGAAACGGCCATAATAATCAGATCGGTTCGCACCCGTCGCACTACAAGTAGAAGGTCCGCCATAAAGCTGGCCAACAACACGCCGGTTACCATCAAACAGAGGAGAGCCAGACGAGCCTGGTTCTGTAACGCCCTTATCATTCCAGTACGCATGTAAGCAGCTAGCTCCTCCATAGGTAGCGATTTCAGTATCGGCATTCGTAAACGATATCTTTTTAACATCGCCTGAAGGATGATGTATACCGAATGAATTGCTGACATTTCCACTGGCCCGGTTCCAGCCGAGATACGTCCCACTCGCGTTGGCAGGAATCTGCTGCTTTAGCTCCCTCAGCGCTACATCTGAACCACCATAACTTGACAGGATATCTACACCATTCATGGTAACCACCTGAGCAGGTGCCGATGTTGGTGTACAATTTGGACTTTGGTATTTGAATCGAACCAACGTATTAACACCAATTTGGCAGTGATTAGCTGACAACAGAAATGAACGAAAACTCTGACGGCTATCATTCAGGATCGACCCAGTACAAAACGCACTAGCATCCTGAGCAAGGAGAATAACGACTCCATCTCCAGAAGGTTGATAGTCAGGGAAGCAAGCCATATTGACATTACAACTGCCCGATTCATTAAGATTTGCCTGAACTTTGAATACGTCTCTGTACCCATGGACCACGCTACGCAGGTGTATCTGACTGGCCGATGGCGCATTGAGCGGCTCACGGAGTTCCAGAATCATGCGATCACCCTGAATCAGATCAGTCCAGAACTCGCTACCCTGAGCATTTTGCTGCTGGGTAATCGGCCCGATTCGCATCGTTACCTTAGGGTCGTAGAGATAAAGTTCTGCTCCTGGTATTAATTGAAACTGATCAAAAATCAGGTTAATTGAATACGCTCCTTTCCCGTAAATCTCATAGCGATAGATCCGGTTTGTTGATGTTATGCTCACACCAGCCACCTGGAGTAGGTTGATATTGACGGGGATGTTGGCACCAAATCGGTAGGGGCCATCTGCTTTGCTTCGTTGAATATCGGCTGCCAGGTAGCTGGCAACGTCTACGTCTGGCAGGGAAAAAGAATTAATTGGGCTGGTCGGTATCAGCTGACTACCCGGCGCAAATCGCTGCGTAATTATCTGCGCTTGTGTTAACTGAAGCGCGCTCACCAGGGTCAATAGCAAGCCAGTCAAAAAAAGACGGGTCGTTGACCGTTGAGAAATTTTGGAAATGAAAGTAATCGGTACATCCTGTTTCATGGGCGAATAAGTTCAAAATGTAATCACTAAAAGCTAACTGCTTTTCAGTTAGCCACTGAGTTAAAAGAAGCTGATTATTAAACTAGTAAATGAATATTCACTAATTTTTGAAAAGAGTAAATATGAAGGTATTTACTTTTCTTAATGATACAAAAATATCCAGAAAAACTGGCAGAATTAGCTTTTCTGGATATTATGAAATCATTACCCTGATAAAGGTGCATAGAAATAGCCCACAACCTTTCAAGATAGAAGGCTGACAAAAAAAATTCAGCAGCTACGTATTATTGATTGAGTTGGGGTTTCGACAGTGTTCGTCTAAAGCCCCAACTCCCTTAGGTGAGAGAAATTTGCCGACTCAGTCGTCGGTTATACAGATCGAGTTGCTCGTCGCTACCGCTATTTTCGCTGTTTTCTAAAGCTGCCAACGCTACTTTAGAACGGTCGCGCTCGGCAGCCGCCTGCGCTTCAAAGGCCATTTCCTGACGTAGATAATCGACCGTTTCCCGATACTGATTTGTTTCATCGACGAGCAATAGTGTCAATTCACGCGCGTATGTTTCGTTGTCGGACGACACCAGCAAGTTATTGAATTGCCGGGCAAAATCGCCGTAGGTATACGGCTCTGTTCCCTTATCGACTGATATCTGAATCTGTCGGTACGACTGGGATACAAAATATAAAACCTGATTTGCATTACTCATTATTGACAAATTCGCTGTGGTTGGCTGCTGTACCAAATAAAAAAAGGCCTGCTAGTTACGTATTTATCAATTACAGGCAAAGCCAAAAGAATGTTCGCTGAACGTAGCGTTTTCTATCAAAATGGAGATAATACGTTCAGCGCTGCTACGTATTGCAGGCATGACAAGTGAAAAACTGCTACACAATTTGTAGAGAAAAGTAAACAGAAACTCAAGCATTACTACGTTAAAACACTCACTATCAGAGCTTGGCACGGATTTGGCTCCGTAAAATAGCATCACGCTACTGCCTATACTACGTCCCATCCCATCTTTCTACCAACGTAGCGTTTCAGATTTCTTAGTTCTCAGTTAAAAACAACAAACATCATGACAACTTTGGCAGAACGAATTTCAAGCTTCTTCAGCGGAAACGATTCCACGACTGACGAAGGCTTACGTGACTTGTTTATCAGTGAATTAAAAACTGCCTACTACCTTGAAAAACGTGCCGTTCATGCTCTAGCCGAGCAGGCCCAGGCCAGCACCACCAGTGAGGTGGGTAACCTCTTTCGCCAGCACCAGACCGAAAGCGAAACACAGGTAGAACGGCTGGAGGAGATTTTTAAAATCATCGGTATCAAAACCGAAGAGCACACGTCTGATGCTATCGACGGTTTGATAAACGACGCCCGACACGTTATATCCATTACGCCCAAAGGGTCGCTTACGCGCGATGCCGGACTAATTATTGCCGCTCAAAAGGTTGAACATCTGGAAATTGCTACGTATGGGTCGCTGGTAACGCTAGCCCGTGTGCTCGATTTCACACAATCGACTGAATTACTGGAGAAAACACTTCAGGAAGAAAAAGAAGCTGACAAAAAACTAACGATGATAGCTGAGTCTTTCATAAACGACCGATCGAAAGCAGAAGAAGACCAACATGCTGGTAGTCATCATGCTAGTCGTCATGAAAGCCATACTCCCGACGTTACGTCAGGCGGCCCGTTAGGAGTTTGATACGTTCCAATTTGCTTCTATCGATAAACCCAGCTACCGATGACGTGGCTGGGTTTATTGGTTTGATACGTTTCGTTGCCCATCGCCGTCCAGTAAGAAAATCATACGCTTCCCTATTGTGTGCTGCTACTTTTACGGCCATAACTAAAACACACAACTACTAATGGCAAACGAAAAAACAGTTCTTGATGAATGGGCGGTAAAAGATCTGGAAGACGGCTCTTCGCTAAAAGTTACCGTTGTTAGCTGCACCGAACTGGGCAACCAGTCGCTGCCCGGCCTTCAGGTATATTACATGGGCCAGATCATTAATTATGAACCACTTGCGGTTGAGCGATTAGCTTATCAGGCATCAAAGAAAGGTGTTACTGATTATCTGCTCGAAGATTATTCCTGGATGTTTCATAATGATCAGTTCATCAAAAATTACCTGGTGATTGATTCTCCTTTAAAAATAAAAGTAGAAGTAAAAACGCGCTCATCGAAGGTTATCAGCAAAACCTACGATCTTCCTTTTGACGTCTAGCACCCTCTAAGCTTATAGCTGCTTTTCTGACTAAGCGGCCTGTCCTCGAGTCGCAACACTCGACAAAAATTGCTCGATTCGGTCAACGGAATGATTGACATCCCAGTGCTCACGAACCATTTTTCGGCCATTAGCCGGTAAGCGTTGAGCCAACTTCGGATATGTAAGAATTTTTTCCAGCGCCTGAGCAATTTCGCCCGTGTCGCGGCTGGTGAGCAGGCCGTTATAATTATTACGTACCATTTCACGCACCCCGCCTTCTCCAACCAACACCACGGGCAACCCGCAGGAGTTTGCCTCCAGCGGAGCGTAGCCAAATGGCTCTAGTGCAGATGTATACAACAGGCAGGTGGCCGTATCGAGCAATTGTATCAATTCTTCGTGCGGAACGTACTGATGCAGCTCAAACAAACACTACAACCAGCTCTTTGCTTAATGCATGAAGCGCTTCCTGGTAGCCTTTTCGGGCAATATTGCCCACCCAGAACAGCGGGGGCCGCAGGACTTCTGGAATTCGTGCGATGGCCCGGATGGCCAGATCCGGTTGTTTGGGCGGGTTAAATGAACCCAAACCCATCACAAATGGCTGACGAGGCTGATCGAACCAGGGAAACATGGTCTGGTCAATACCTATATAGGTCAAAATCCAGAAACAATTAGCGCTCCAGATGCTTTAACAATCATATTATGTTACTAATTTCAGTTATAAATTTACAAATTTTATTGATTTTACTTTTCGTCAACACTAAAATCAGAACGTAGTAGCTTTAGTAGTCTTTTTTCTTTAGTCTGCAAACAAACTACTATCAGGATGACCACTACGTTACGTTTCCGATTCATGTCTGCTCTCCTGGCCCTATTCTGGGCCCTGTCAACGGCTCAGGCGGCTGGCCCCATGACTACCGTGTCGCAGCTAACTGCCGACTGGCAACGAGCCAAAGACTACACTAAAGAGTATCTGGATGCGATGTCTGAAGATGGTGTTAACTACAAGCCAACACCCGAAATCCGGAGTTTCGCCGATCAGATGCTGCACCTGGCTAATGCGAACTACAATTTTGCAGCTGCTGCCAGTGGCAAAACCAATCCTTTTCAGGGCAAGAAGATGGAAGAAATGAGCGAGCTTAAAACGAAAGCCGCGCTCACAAAAGCCGTTATGGACAGCTATGATTTTATGATTGACGCCGTCAAAGGCATGACCGATGCGCAATTGGCCGAAAACGTGAAAATGGGCCAGCGCGAAATGACCCGCGAGGTAATCCTGGCTAAAGCATTTGAACACCAGACGCATCACCGCGGTCAGACTACCATTTACATTCGCATGAAGGGCATTAAGCCTCCCAACGAAAAGCTGTTCTAAGAATTCTCGACGAAAATGGGCGTTTGTCTTATTCGCTGATAAGGATAATACAAACGCCCATTTTTCATTACGTAGCATTTCGCCTTAACAAGACCAAAATATTGGTTGTTAAACAAGTATCTGTTAATCAGTATCCTGCTTAAAACTAACCTCTACGACTATGAACGCAAACTTGGAATTTCTAAACCCGGACGAATTACTGAAAAATCCTGCTTTCTCTCAGGCTGTCATTACGAAAGGAAATGGGCGTACAATTTATATTGGCGGGCAAAATTCCATAACTAAAGACCTGGAAATTATTGGCAAAGGAGATATTACATTACAGACCGAGCACGTGTTAAAAAACATTGAAACAGCTTTAACCGCCTGCGGTGCTACGTTAGATGATTTGTTTAAGTTGACCATCTATATTGTACAAGGTCAGGATATTCGGAAGGGTTTTGAAGGCGCTCAGAGCTTCTTGAAAAAATTAAGTAATCCGCCCATTATTTCTGGAATTATTGTGGCAGGTTTAGCCAACCCGGATTATTTAGTTGAAATTGAAGCTGTTGCTTATAAAAGTGAGTAATGAAGAACGAGCTTTTTACTACGTAGCGTTATCGCTTTTCAATACGTTGTAATTCATCCAGCAAATATTCCAGCCCATTCAACCGGATTTCGTACATGGTTTGGAGCAGCATACCAAGCTTGCCCGCCGGAAATCCTTTTTGCACGAACCACTCCAGATACGATACCGGCAAATACCGAATCAACTGTCCCTTGTGTTTCCCAAACGGCATCTGATAACGTAGCAACTCCTTCAGCAACTGCGGGTTGCCCATCTGTTGATCTTCATTCATAAGTCAATTTTGTTAACGTAGCAGACCGATTATCCAACGGCTGATTCCAGCAGACGGATCGTGCCCGACGTAGCGTCGATTTCGGTATCGATGCCCAGTGGAACGGTAAATTTATCCTTGATGTGACCAATCATAGCACCCGAAAAAGCGGGTTTGCCCAGCGGTACGATATGCTCCGTTATAATATCTTCCATAGTTAGCGAGCCATACCCTCCGCCCGTAGGTTCGCAGTCAGTACATTTCCCGAACACAAAACCGGCTATTTGGTCAAGGATTCCCGCCAGCTTGAGGTGCGTCAGCATCCGGTCCATCCGGTACACTTCTTCGTGTGTATCTTCCACAAACAGAATCGTATTTTTCCAATCGGGCAGGTACTGCGACCCAATCAGATGACTCAGCACCGTTAAGTTACCTCCTACCAATCGTCCGCGGGCCAGTCCTGCTTTGATGGTCGTAATACGATCCTGCGTTTGCGTAAGATTATCGCCCTTGTTTACTGGATTTCGCATCGTTACCTGCTCTCCTTCCATCAACGTCCGCTTAAACCAGTCGACAGTAAAGGCGTTGAACGTAGCAGAACCGACGGGGCCGTGCACAGTTACCAGTCCAGTTTTAGCGTAAATAGCCAGCAGTAACGCGGTGATGTCGCTATAGCCAATCAGTAGTTTTGGATTGCGTTGAATTAACGAATAATCGAGCAGCGGCAGCAGCCGAGCGCACCCCCACCCACCGTGAATGGCCATTACTGCTTTCACACTACGGTCATCGAAAAACGCGTGCAGATCAGCCACTCGGTCGGCATCCCGCCCGGCCAGATACCCGTAGCGGTCATAAATATGCGGCCCCAGTTTAGTCTGAAAACCCAGCGCCTGTAGCGATTCCTGTGCAATCAACACGGTTTCGCGACTGAAAGCCGGTGCCGCCGGACAAAATAAACCAATGGTATCGCCCTGCCGAAGTCGGTCGGGTTTAATGACAGGCGGAGGAGTTTGACTGGCAGCCAGCGACACCAAAGGCGACAGGCTGGCAACCTGCAAAAACGAACGACGTGAAGGCATCAGGCAAGTAACGTATCAATCATGGATGCAGAAATATAGCCGAAAACAACCGATTGGACAAACAGCCAGTGATACGTTGCGTGCCAGTTTAGGTTGTCGCTGTGAGATTTTATGTGACTCCGCAACGGTAAATTTCATTACGTTGAAAAAAATCTATTGTCCTAATTCCTCGACCGTTACTAAACGAAGAGCATGCAAAGCGCCTAGCCATTTTAACGGTTTTTGCTTGTGCTTAACCGTTAAAATGACCACTTTATTCTATAAAAGTAATGCGCTGATGATTGACAATTTAGAAGACAATCCGCCCATTTTTCGGCGATAGCAAGCCATACAAGCACTTTTCAACTAAACCTTTCTGGCTAAACGTTGTCTTATTATCGTTAATGCAAGTTTTAACCTAACTGAAAAAAGACGATGAAAACGTTCCATTCTTTTGCCGCACTTCTGGTGTTGACGGGCTTCATCATTGGCTTTTCAACTGAAGTTCAGGCCCAACGTGGCTGGAGTCCACAAGCTAAAGGGGCTGTTATCGGGGGCGCAGCCGGTGGTGCCGCAGGTGCCATTATTAACAAACGAAATCGTGTGGTGGGTGGCGTGATTGGCGGTGTCGTAGGTGGTGCCGCTGGATACGCTATTGGAAAACATAAAGACAACAAAAACAAAGAAGCCGCTCGTGTAGCTGCCGCCCGCGCTGCTGCCGAACGGGAACGCGAAGCTGCAATCGCCCGACGTGCACGAGAACGGGAGGATGCAGTTGCCGAGAAAGACCGGGCTGTTGCAGCCGCCGTTGAACGCGAACGTGCGCTCCATGCCAAAGCCAATGCACCGGTAGCTGCGGTTGCCGCCGTAAAACCAGCAACGGCCAGTGCTACGTCGGCTGTACCTTCAATGCTGGCCACCAGTACGTTATCGCTTGATGCGCCATTCCTGCCAAATGCTACCTACGGTGATCAAAACACGGCTTATCCCTCGTCGGAATACAGACGGAAAAGCTGGTAATACGTGAGACCCCGACAGGCTCTGGCTGTCGGATTAGCGCCAGCAACTTATCGACTAACTACAATCTATCCGGCAGCTAGAGCCTGTCGGGGCCACTAACCACTGTCCAACTTTTGTCATGAAAACCACGAAACTCATCCTATATACCTTGCTGTCGACGGCTCTGTTTACGGGCTGCACGAAACAGGAAGAAGCTGTTAATATTCAAGCGTTGAATCAACAGTTTATTGGCGCCTGGAACAGTAAAAACGCCGATCAGATTATTTCATTTCTGGCCGAAGACGTACATTTTCTCCAAGGAGAAACGCACTTCAACGGAAAATCAGAAGTAGCCGAAAAATGGGTGCGCGCTACGTTACCCAGTCTGAACGACCTGAAAACGAACGTAGTAAGTTCCGCTACGGACAATCAGACGGCTTACGAAGCCGGTACGTTCTCCGTTGATGTACTTCCTGAAACGGGTCAGCAAACGCGCGGTTATGGTGAAGGCAACTTTATTCTTCTCTGGAAAAAAGGGACTGATAATGCCTGGAAACTCAGCTACGCCCAACTGGAAGACCTGCCAGTACATATTAAACAGTAACTATCTGACTACCAATACGTATCGCCCCGTAACCAGCGCTGGTTACGGGGCTTTTTTTTGTAAAAGACTGGTAACGTATCAATCGATGAAACATACGTGGGTTAACGAGAGTTAGGCCATGTATACCATTCATTGCGACACTTTTTTTCATGAAACGATTGCTATTACCTGTGTTAACTGGTCTGTCATTGCTGTTGCTTCAATGTCAGAAAAAAGAACCTCGCGCCCCCGCAGCCACTGGATTTGACCCGCCAATTCAGGAGCGAGTTTCCTACGTAGCTGGCTCTATTACGTTCCAGTTGAAAGAATTGCAGGATAAAATCAACCGCGAACTCGACCCGGTTCTGATTGGAAAAAGTAACGAAAAAGGCGAGAATAAAGGCATTCTCTCCTTTCGGGTAAAACGCCTTGGCCCCGTTAAGGTACAATACGCTGACAATCAGATAAGTTTGTCGGCACCGCTGCAAATGTGGCTGACGAAGCCGTTTAGTAAGGATACTACTCCCCCCAAGAAGCAGTTCAGCGCCTTACACGTCAATTTTAAATCGCCAATTTCTGTAACGCCCAATTGGCGGCTCGCCAGTCGAACCAAATTCGCTGAATATCGCTGGATCAAGGAACCCGATATCCGGTTGCTGGGTAAGAATATTTCGCTGACGAACATGGCGCAGAAAATCCTTGAAAAATACCAGTCATCTATTGAAACTGCCATTGATTCAGCGCTTTACAAAGATTTGCGACTCGACCGGATGGTCCGTCCCATTTGGCACGATTTACAGAAACCGTTACTCATTGACAAAGACTTTGGATTATGGCTTCTGCCGACGCCCATTAGTGTTGCAGCCAGTAACGTAACGGGTAATGCCAAGTCGTTAACTACACATTTGCGAATTGCTTTCAATACTAAAACTGAAATAAAGCCAAAGACGCCGTCGCATCCGGAAACGCCGTTACCACAGTTACAGAAACGGGAAAAAGTTGACTCAACGTCAGAATTATACGTACTAAGTTCGATTCCGTACGCCGATATCAACCGGATGCTAGCCATCCATATTGGCCGGGAGCCCCAAAAAATGGCTTTAGGTACTGTTACGTTGAAAGGAGCCACTGTTTACGGCGGTCAACGCGCGCTGATTATCAAAGCTCAAGTTGATGGGCTTCTTAATGGCACGGTATATCTGAAAGGTCGCCCGATGTTTGATACAGCCAGCAATACGCTACGTATCAACAATCTTGATTTTGACGCCGAGACAGGAAGTTTACTGTCAAAAGACACGGGCGCAATCTGGCACGAAGGTCTTCGTAAGATCCTGGGTGAATTAGTAACAATCTCTTTGGGTGATGAGATTAAGCAGCTTCCGCAAATGATTGATAAAGCGTTTGAAAAAGGTAAGCCCGGACAAAAAACTGATCTGGGAATTCGGACCTTTAAATTTACACCCGAGAACGTAGCAATACGGCCTGAGGTGATTCAGGTAATGATTCGGGTACAAACGAAAGTAGGGATTCAGGTAAATAAATTATAAGGTACGTTAGCTGCGCTTTTTTCGAATTGCTACCATACGTTTTCGCGTGTAGCCAACTGTATTTTCGGTGGGAGTTTTCTACGTCAAATTGTTAACATACTACGTCTCGTGACGTGGCTAAAAACCGAATAACGTAGTGATTTATTGCTACACGAAGCAACCTTCATAGGTAAATGAAACGACTCAGTGGCTTATTGGGGCGTACTTTATTGAATTTTTCAAACGCTGTTTCAGAATGTCTTATATCCCCAAATCTACCTCTCTGTTCCGCGCTTTTTTGCCCGTTGCGCTGGGTATTGCTACGCTTACCCAGACCGTTGCTCAAGTGGGCGTCGGTACCAAACCAGCAAAAGGCGCCGAAGTACTGTTCGATGGCTCGCGCAAAATGCTCGACGAAAAATGGACCTACTGGCAAGGACCGCGGCTGGCTGCTACGTTGCCGATCAAGTGGCAGATTGAAAAAGACCCCGCCGGTTCCGGCACGGTTATGAACACCAACGACCCTGCGGCTGCGGGCGGCAAATACGGCTCGGCTGATATTGTAACGAAAGAAGCCTTTCGAGATTTCCGGCTGCACATCGAATTTTACATCAGCAAACCCGGCGGTAATAGTGGCGTTTACCTACAAAATCGCTATGAAATTCAGGTACTTGATGGCGATAGTACAACGCACGGCCTGGCTGCGGTTATTAACGAAACGCCCTCGCCCTATTATGCTTACAATGGTGTCGGTAAATGGAATGCTTACGATATTCTGTTTCGGGCTGCCCGCTTCAAGGATGGAAAGCGCGTTGAACCGGCTATGGTAACGATGTATTTCAACGGCAAGAAGGTTCACAAAAACCATAAAATCAGCCAGGTTTGGGGCGGGCCTAACTCTGGTATTGATGGCGGGAATGATGGTGGCAAAGGCATCACCGACACGCCCGGCGGTCTGAAACTGCAAGCCGAAGGTCACGATGTTCTTTACCGCAACATCTGGATTCAGAAGCAGGATATCAAGGAGGCCAATACTGATTTTTAATAAATAATATTCGCTTTAGGCTTAAGTGCCCACTTTTTTGCCTGTACGTTCCAACTCTTGCCAGATAGATACGGTCATTATACTGTCAACATAGTCAATCACTAAACAGAAAAAACTATGAACATGGTAAAAATGACCGGTCGATTAGTCCTGACCGCTGCCCTTGGCCTGAGTCTGTTCGCTTGTAATCAGTCGAATGTTCAGCCTGATCAAACATCGCCAGCACCGACTATACAGGCGATGCGTGCAAGTATGAGTTCACTGGAAGGAAATTGGGTCTTAACCAACTACAAAAACGATCCACTGGCCTCGGCCCAGCAAAACCGCGCTACGTTAAGCTTTCAGAATCAGACGGGCGATGAAATGCAGATAGGTGGCCGAAGTTTCATTAATCATTACGGTGGTACGTTTGAAGTTGATGAACAGAAGGGCCTGATTGTCTCGACCGATGATATTATTTCGACGTTAATGGGTGGTTCTGAAGCCGATATGAACGCCGAAAATAAATACCTGGACCGCTTGTCGAAAGCTAAATTTTTTGAGTTGTCAGGTACGAATCAGTTGACGTTATACGTCGGCACGAAAGATAGCCCTACCGAGGTTATGTATTTCACGCGCAAATAATGAACGTTTGATAACTAATTATCCCCGGATCGACTGCTTACGCTACGTATCCGGGGATATGTGTTTCGGCTACTTTTCGATTGCCACTCTGTTATCGTTTACCGCAGATCGCGGTTTATTTCATTGAGCAGATACGTATTGGGGTCGTTGAAATACTCCCAGAACATAACACCCGCCATGTCTTTCTTTTTAACGTAGCGGCATTTTTCTTTCACCGATTGCTCATCATCGTACGAAACAAAGCGTTTCAGGCTGGCATTATACAGATAAGGCGCCCGTGCATGTAGATCCCAGTAACGTTTATAGGCTGGATTAGTGAGCAAACTGTCTCTGATAAACGTGTATCCCCCACCCCGTTCAACTTTCGCAATTGTCCGTGGAAGGAGTTCAGGATCATCATTTTGCAGTTGCCAGGCCCGCCCGTAGAACGCAATTCCCAAAACTAGCTTTTCGGCTGGTACACCTGCTTTCTTGTACAGCTTCACAGCATTATCGCCCGAAGACTCATTCTCAATTTTACCCGTCGGGTACAGATTTGTGTGATGCCCCGCCAATGGCCCACCGGTAAAATGGTCGTAGGACATGACGTTTATGTAATCGAGATACTGTTGCGCCTGCCCCATCTGGGTGTGCGTAAAAATTTCGGCGAAACCAGGCAGGGCGGTTGTCACTACGTATTCTTTGTTCGTTTGCTGCTTGAGGATGTTCAGTTGCTCACGTAACGACTTGAACAGTAGCGTAAAGTTTTCGCGGTCTTCGGGTCTGAATACGTTGTCTTCGCCTTTCATACCCGGATATTCCCAGTCTATGTCAACCCCGTCGAGTTGGTATTGCCGAACAATATCGACCGCTGAAGCCGCAAAAGCTACTCGTGCCGTATCGCTCAACACGGCATCAGAAAAGTTCTCGCTCCAAGCCCATCCGCCAATGGAAATCAGGATTTTAAGATCAGGATTTCGGGTCTTGAGATTATACAGATTTTTCAGATTGGTTGTGTCGGTAGCCAGGTTATGCAGCCACGCACGATTCTTTCTGACATCGACAAAAGCGTAATTGATATGCGTCAGTTTTTCCACCGCAATTAAATCTGTGTTTATCAGACCCCGGAAACCACCTACATAAGCGATAACAACCGGTTTAGTTTTCGGATCGGGTTTAAAGCCAGCGATCAGCCCGAACGTAACAAATACAATGCTGAGGAGAACAGATAATCGAATCATCAAACGAAAAGGTTTAGACAAAAAATAGCCGTTACATAAAGCAAAAATCGGCTTAAAAATAGCGTCAGAAATCAGAACGATACGTATCAATTTGACCATTCAGGCGCGTTTCACTACGTCATTTTTATCCCACAAAAAAGTTGTCGGAATACTCCTCCTTATTGTCGCAATTGGCCATCTGCCGATTGATAGAGCAGTTGTACCTTTGTCATGTAAACAACTAAACAACAATTACTTATGGCAACCAAAATCTTTTTAAACCTGCCCGTTAAAGACCTTAATCAATCTGTTGAATTCTTCACTAAACTCGGCTATTCGTTCAATCAGCAGTTCACCGATGAGAAGGCTACATGCATGATTATCAGCGACGATATCTACGTAATGCTGCTGGTGCAGCCCTTCTTCAACAGTTTTACCAAGAAGGAGACTGCTGATACGTCAAAAGTCTCGGAAGCAATCATTTGTTTATCCGTCGAAAGCCGTGAAGCTGTTGATGAAGTAGTTCGTAAAGCCGTTGCGGCTGGAGGATCAACAATCGAAGAAGCTGACGACCAAGGTTTTATGTACAGTCACGGGTATCAGGATCTGGATGGACATCTCTGGAACATACTTTATATGGAACCAGCAGCGGTAAATCCGGCCTAATCAAAAATACATGACGTAGGATGTATGATGTATAATCGCTGTAGTTATACATCATACATCCTACGTCATGTATTATTGATTACGAATAGTGAGCTTGTCTACTTCCAGCTCACCAATCCGTAGTTTGCCAATATATCCTCGCCCTAGACGCAACTGTCCGATAGCCAGTGCGCCAATTGCAACAGCACCCATCGCTACGGCACCAACAGCCAGCGCGCCAACCGCCCATCGACCAACAGCTACCTGCCCAATGGCCCGTTTTCCTAACCGGAGTGGAAATTTGAATCGTTTCATAGCTTTTTTAAGGGAAAACTTATCCTTCACGGGTAAGGTTTTATAGTTTTATTGTGTGGCCGAATAAATTCCTGCTTACTGAAATTCAGTACGTTTAGTCAATCTCATCCACCTAGGCTGCTACGTTTTGACGTAACAGTTTTTCTGTATTCGGGTGGAGACAAACCCCAGGTCAATGAAAACCTTTTATGCTATTCTGGCCAATTCGCTGGCCGCATCGCTAACGAATAACTTTGTCTGGTTTGCCGTTACGTTCTGGGTGTATCTGGAAACCAAATCGGTGGTTGCTACGTCGATTATGGCCGGTATTTACTCAGGAACAGTGGCGCTTTCTGGTTTCTTTTTAGGCTCACTTGTAGACCGTTACAAGAAAAAAATAGCGATGATGGTATCCAGTATCGGCTCGCTTGTTTTGTATGGTGTAGCCTATATTATTTACGTTACCACTCCCGAAAAGATATTCTCCAATCCATCCAGTCCGATTTTGTGGACTTTTGTCGTCTTATCGCTCATCGGTGCGATTATCGGCAACATTCGATCAATTGCTTTATCTACGCTTGTTACAGTATTGATTCCCGAAGGCGAACGGGACAAGGCCAACGGCATGGTGGGCACCACAAATGGCGTTTCGTTCCTGATTTCGTCGATATTCAGCGGACTTGGTATTGGTTTTCTGGGAATGTCGTGGACGCTGGTAGTAGCAATCGGCTTGACAGTGCTGACGCTGGTACATCTATGGCTGTTGGCAATTCCCGAGAAAGGCATCGTTCATGTTGAAGGACAAACCAATCACATCGACATTAAGGGAACGATACGTGCTCTAAACGGCATGCCCGGCTTATTTGCGCTCATCTTTTTTAATACGTTCAACAACTTTCTGGGGGGCGTTTTCATGTCGCTTATGGACGCTTATGGATTATCGCTGGTGACGGTGCAAACGTGGGGTATTTTATGGGGCGTATTGAGCCTGGGGTTCATCATCGGCGGGCTGATTGTCGCGAAAAAAGGGTTGGGTGCACAGCCGCTACGTACCCTTTTTCTGGCCAACATCGTGATGTGGACCATCTGTGTTTTCTTCACCATTCAGGCATCGATTGTCCTGTTGGCGATAGGCATGTTTACATATCTCTGTTTGATTCCGGTAGTCGAATCGGCTGAGCAGACGATTGTTCAAAAACTGATTCCGCCCGAGCGTCAGGGCCGCGTTTTTGGCTTTGCGCAAAGTATTGAACAGGCTGCTTCGCCCATAACCGCCTTTGTGATTGGTCCCATTGCACAGTACATTTTCATTCCCTTTATGACAACCGGAGCAGGCGTAGCACTCATTGGCGATTGGTTCGGCACCGGAAAAGACAGAGGTCTTGCTCTTCTGTTTACGGTTACCGGCATCATTGGGCTCATCGTTACGTTGCTGGCGATGAAATCGGACGCCTATAAAACCCTGTTAACCAACTACCAAAACGCCAATAGTGACGAGCCACAGCCTGAAACGCTGAAGATGACTTAAAAATGTTATAGAGTTGTAAGGTTATAGGATTGTAAAGTAGGGGGCACATCCCATAAAACTTTACAACCCTATAACCTTACAACTCTATAACATTTTTAAGCTATTTCTCAAGAACTGACGTCGGCTTACCAGGTTCGGCCACGAAGAAGACTAGTAATTTGGCGGGATTTGTTGGGTGCGTATTCCGGGCTGAACTGTGCAGGCCATTGGTGAATTCATAAAACGTATCACCTTTCTTGTATATATGGGTTTTCCCCTCGAAAACTGATTCAAGTTCACCCTCCAGAATGTAGCCAAACGTTGGGCAGGGGTGGCGGTGCGAAGGCGACGCACTATTGGGCGGATAATCAACAATAAGCATCTGCACTTCCCGATTGTCGATGCCTTTTTCATTCAGCAATTGCTGAAGAATAATATTTCTGCTCACTTTCGACGGAGCCGAAGCCGCACTATGATCATGTTGTGCAAAGAGCAGTGTGCAGGGAGTTAAAAACAGGACAATAAGTAATGTTTTCATCTGAAATAAGGAGGAATAGGTAGTATAGACAGAAAAAGGTTTTATCTGGCAATAATAACGTAACAACCGCCTGATTACAAATCGAGTAACATTACTTAACCTACCGAGCTACGTCGATTTTATACTTCTTACCCTTCATTTTTTCGTCCTTTATCCGGTTGAGCAACGTAGTGACTTTTTCGGTTTTCACAGCGGCAAACGAGATGAAATCCTTTACTTCAATTAACCCCAGATCACCTTTCTCGAGCTGCCCTTTCTGACTGAAAAAACCGACGATATCGACTTTATTGAGCTTGTTCTTTTTGCCACCACTGATGTACAACGTAGCAAAATCCGGTGGTTTAGGTAGCGTTAAATTATTAGTTGGGAGTTCCAGAATTTCAACCGAATTATCCAGATAAGACGGGCGCGGTTCATCCTGATGCAGAATTACGTAAGCCGTTCCTGACGCCTGCATGCGGGCTGTCCGGCCGTTGCGATGAATAAACTCATGCGGATGTGCGGGCAAGTGATAATGTATTACGTGTTTCATCTCCGGAATATCCAGCCCACGCGCGCCTAAATCCGTCGTGACCAGATACCGGACGCTGCCGTTCCGAAACCGGATCAGGGCCCGTTCGCGGTCGTCCTGTTCCATACCACCGTGGTAGAACGTAGCATAAATACCTTTTTCGGTCAGCAACGTACTGGTACGTTCGGCCGCTTCGCGATGGTTGCAGAAAATTAGTGCCGCTTCCGAATTCAATGAGCAAAGCAACCGAAACAACGTATCGATTTTGTCCTTCGCTTCCGAATAAATCAACTTGACAGCTAACTGGGACGGTACGTCTTTTTCGGGCGTAAATGTCAACGTAGCCGGATTATTGAGCCGGATAAACGGCGGAATACTAATACCCGACGTAGCAGAAACCAGCACCTGTTTTCTGAGATTCGGCACGTTTCGGATTATGAACTCCATTTCATCCTGAAAGCCCAGTTCCAGTGATTTATCGAACTCATCAAGCACGAGCGTTTGTATCCCCTCCGTCGAAAAAGTGTTACGTGAAATATGGTCCGTAATACGTCCGGGCGTACCGATGAGCAAGGCGGGTGGACTGCTCAGATTCTTTATCTCAGTCTCCATCGGATGCCCTCCGTAGCACACATTGACTTTATAACCTGTCGCCATCTTTCTCCAGACCTGCTCAATTTGCATGGCCAGTTCACGAGTTGGTGTCAGGACAAGGCATTGCACCGACGTAGCAGCGGGCTTAAGAAGTTGGAGAACAGGCAGGAGGAACCCGATGGTTTTGCCGGAGCCCGTTGGGGCTATCAGGAACGTATCATTGTTCTGGTCAATGGCTTTCTGAGCGGCCTCCTGCATTGGGTTCAGAACCGAAATGCCCAGGTTTGCCAGAATTTGTGCTTGCTGCTGTTGGGATATCATGCCCTAAAAGTAAGGCGTTACGTTCATTTCTGGTTAGTAAAGAATTAGCTGAAGCAGGTTTTAAGAAACGAGTTCGTGGAATAGCCGTACCTTCGTAACTTGGTAAAAACAAGAGAGGCCATGACGTTTGAGGAGTTGAACCTGAATAAACCGTTGATCAATGCGCTGAATGATCTGGGATATACTACCCCCACAACCATTCAGCAGAACGTATTTTCGGTGGTGATGTCGGGGCGCGACGTTTGCGGACTGGCACAAACGGGTACCGGAAAAACGCTGGCGTATCTGCTTCCCTGCCTGCGCCAGCTTCAATTTTCGAAAGAGAAACTGCCGCAATTGCTCATCATTGTGCCTACGCGTGAGCTCGTGGTGCAGGTGCTGGAAACGGTAACTCAGCTAACTACTTACATGAATCTGGTGGCCGTGGGCGTTTATGGGGGCGTCAATTTGAAACCGCAGGTGGCCGAGGTGCAAAAAGGCATGGATATACTGGTGGCAACGCCCGGCCGGCTAGTCGATTTATTGGCGAACGGATTGTTAAAGACCAAAGCCATCAAAAAGCTGGTTATTGATGAAGTTGACGAAATGTTGAACCTCGGGTTTCGAACGCAACTAAAAACGATTCTCGACCTGTTGCCGCCAAAACGACAAAACCTGCTTTTCTCCGCAACGCTTACGACCGACGTAGAGCAACTGATTGATACGTTCTTCAACAATCCGGTTCGGGTTGAAGCCGCGCCCGTTGGTACGCCCCTCGACAATATCGCCCAAACGGCATACCCAGTTCCGAATTTTTACACGAAGGTTAATCTGCTGGCGCTGTTGCTCAATCAGAATAGCGACATGACCAAAGTGCTGGTGTTCGTCGCTACCAAAGAGCTGGCCAATCAGCTATTCGATCAGATCGACGCTACGTTCCCCAATCAGGTGGGCGTGATTCATTCGAATAAAGCGCAGAATCAGCGTTTTGAAGCGGTCGAAAAATTCAAGAACGGTACGTACCGCATCCTGATTGCCACCGATATTATCGCCCGTGGACTGGACGTAGCAGAAGTGTCGCACGTAGTGAATTTCGATATGCCCGACGTACCGGAGAGCTATATTCATCGCATTGGCCGAACGGGTCGCGCCGATCAACAAGGTATTGCTATTACGTTCGTAACGCCCGCCGACGATGAACGTCAGGAGGCTATCGAAACGTTAATGAATTACCAGATACCAAGGCTCGAATTGCCGTCAAATCTGGTTATTTCCGATGAGCTGACCGAGGACGAACAACCGAAGGTATACATGAAATTGCCTGAGGTGAAAGTTCCTAAGCGTGAAGACGTTGGCCCGGCTTTCCATGAGAAAATCGCAAAAAATAAGAAAGTAAATGTTCGGCGCGATTACGCAGCCGAGAAAATGCTAAAATATGGTCGACCCATTAAGCGAAGCGGAAAAAAGTAAACTGACATTCAAAGCTCTTGGTTTATCGGAGCCATTACTCGAAGCCATTGCAGATCAGCAATATGCTCGCCCCTACCCCATCCAGCAGGATGCCATTCCGCCCATTTTGCGCGGGAAAGATATTCTGGGCATCGCCAAAACCGGATCGGGGAAAACGGCCAGTTTTGTGCTGCCCATTCTGGAATTATTTCACCGGACCAAAAACGTCAGTAGCCGGTTTGCTAACGTACTGGTGCTGGTTCCCACGCGCGAACTCGCCGGGCAGGTAGCCAATGTGTTTCAGACGTTGGGAAGTCATCTGTTTCCGAAAGTGAAAACCGTGGCGGTTTATGGGGGCGTATCCATCAACCCGCAGATGCAGGCCGTACACGGAGCGGATATTATTGTCGCCACGCCCGGTCGGTTACTGGATTTGCTGGCTCAGAATGCGTTACGTCTGTCGGATGTTGAAATTCTGGTGCTCGACGAAGCCGACAAAATGCTTGAACTCGGTTTTGCCGACGAGATGGATCAACTCTTCGATCTGCTTCCTGATAAACGCCAGACGATTCTGTTTTCGGCTACTTTAGGCGATGCGATTCAGCACATTAACACTACGTTGCTTCGGAATCCAGTTAAAATTGAAGTTGTTGAGGAAACTACTAATCTCGAATTGATTGAGCAACTGGCTTACAAAGTCGACCCGGAGCGCAAGGGGCCGCTGCTACGTTATCTAATCAAAACGGAGGAAATGAAGCAGGTTTTGGTATTTGTGTCCTCTACCCGAACGGCGGATAATCTGGTTATCAAGCTCAACAAAAACGGCATTCAGGCGGCTGCCATCCACGGACAGAAAGGCCAGCAAATACGAACGGACGTGCTTCACCAGTTCAAATCGGGCAGACTGCGGGTTATGGTTGCTACAGATTTGCTGGCGCGTGGCATTGATATTCAGCTACTTCCTTACGTCATTAACTTCGACCTGCCCCGTTCACCGAAAGACTACGTTCACCGCATTGGACGTACCGGTCGAGCCGAAGCAACGGGAAAAGCCTTTTCGCTAATTACGCCTGACGACGAGCATCACTTTAAAATAATCCAGAAAAAAATGGGCAAGCGAGTCGAGCAGGTAGACACTGCGGAGTTGGACTTGAAAGGGTTTTGATTCCCTCAACACTTCTTCCTCTATCACAGGGAATGAATCGTTTTTTAAAGAAGTGCGTTACATTTGAAAAAATAGTTACGCCATGGTAACGTCTGGAAAATTATCGAACCTGCAACAAGAGTTATTAAAATTATATGCTCAACAGGTCAGCGACACCGATCTGGAAAATATTCGCGTACTCATCGGCCAATATTTTGCCAACCGACTTACTGATTTAGCCGATAATGCATGGCAGAAGCAAGGGTGGTCGCAACAAACGATGCATGATTGGTTAAACGATGAGAATCAGTAAGCAGTGATGAATGTCGTACTCGATACAAACGTATTGCTTGTTTCTTTACCTTCTCATTCACCCTTTCATCCAATCTATCGGGCTATGGTTGAAGGACGTATCACACTTTTCGTTACTAACGAAATCCTAGTAGAATATGAAGAGCAAATAAGCGTATGATTTAGTATCGAACGTACCGATGTGCAACTTCGTGAACTACTCAATTTGCCGAATGTGGTATTAATTGATGTTTATTTTAATTGGTATGCAATCGAGCTTGATCCGGATGACAACAAATTTGTGGATTGTTCAGTAGCTTGTGGAGCTGATTATTTGGTCACAAATGATCGGCATTTTAATGTATTGAGCAATATAGACTTCCCCAAAGTAATCACTATCAGAGCGGAAGATTTTCTACTTGTTCTGAATTCGACAATTAGTTAGTAGCCCGCTACACAGGGTTCAGTAAATATGACAACGAATGAAATTTACGACGTACTGACCGATGCCATTAGCTCGGTTATTCCCAGCAACTGGACCATTGCCCGACTCAATGTCAGCTTTTTCTCGGATGGACAGGAAGTTGAATTTGATGGAGTATATCTGAATCCAGAAGGTGAAGCCGAACCCTTACTGACCGATTTTCCCGAAGAAGTGACCGAAGCGGTTCAGCAGCTGTATGCACAGCGAAAAAATGAAGGGCAATCACAAACGAATCGGCTACAAATCGACCTGACTGTTGATGGGCGATTTACAACCGATTTCAGTTGGGATCAGGAAATTCAGGATGAAGACGAGCATTTCAGCAACGGCGGTACCGCTCGTGAGTGGATGGCCATTCGGGAAGCTAAATACGGAACGAAACCGGCGGAATAGCTTATAACGCCACTTCCGCCATTGATTCGCCAATCGTTTTATGCGCCCGCTGATACGCAATAACTCGCTGACTAACAAGAAGAATGAATAGAGCCAGAAAAACACAGCTCGTCATAACGCCCACCATCGGCATCGATGTATTGTTGTGAAAAACACTCACAGCCGCCGATACACAAGCTCCAAAACCCATTCGGAAACTACCCATCAGCGCAGCCGCACTACCCGCATGACGCGCAAATGGAGCCAATGACAATGCCGACGCATTAGGGCCCGTTATGCCCTGTCCGCAGAGGAACAGGAACAGCATAGTAATCAGGCCATAGACGCCAAACCAACCTGCCCAGGTACCCACTACCATCAGCAAACCCACTACCGACTGATACGCTAACGTAGTGAAAATGATTTGTTCGCTGGTGAAACGCTTCAGGAGAAAGCGGTTTAATTGTGTAGGCGCAATAACGGCGATAGACAGAAAGGCGAAAATCCACCCATATTCCTGAGCACTCACGTGGTAGATATTCATGAATACGTCGGAGGAGCCCGCCAGATAAGCAAACGGAGCCGACGTAGCAATACCGCCAACCAGCGAATAGGTCAGAAATTGTGGCTGTTTGATAACCGTAAAAAAGCTACCCAGTACAGCCGCCGGACGTAGCGACAGTGTTATGTCCGGTTGTTTTCCGTCTGGTAAGGCTACATAGATGCCTAGTATAATCAGGCCAGTTATGGCGGCCAGAATAATAAACATTGAATGCCAGCCAAAAGCGAGCGTAGCGTAACCACCCACCGTTGGAGCGATCATTGGCGAAACCGCAACAACCAGAATTAACAGGGAAAGAACCTGTGCAATCTGATCGACGGGAAACAAGTCACGGACCAACGCCTGAGCCGCAACTAGCCCAACACAGCCACCAAGTGCCTGCAAGAGCCGCATGCCAATCAGCATTTCGATGGATGACGAAAAGGCACATCCAACCGAAGCCGCTATGTAGATAAGCAGGCCAGCATACAATGGAATCTTGCGGCCAAAGCGGTCCAGGAGAGGGCCGTATATAAGCTGACTTACAGAAATACCAATCAGATAAGCGGTTAACGAAAGCTGCACCTGATCGATAGTTGTGTGCAGATCTTTAGCAATAGCCGGAAATCCCGGTAGATACATATCTATCGAGAAAGGGCTGATGGTGGAAAGCGTTCCTAAAATCAGGATAACGACAAAGTATTGTCGACGCGTCATGAAAATAAGTGATGGTAGTACTATAGATACGTTTGGCCACAAACGATTGTTCCATCAAAACAACAACAATTGGATTTTTCTTATTTTTTCACATTTTCACAACAGTCTCCTCATACTACTATATTTGCTACACAACACTAATTATCAATGCATTACACTATTGTTTCTCCAATTTTTTAAGCGTAGCCTGAATATATTCTTTTGAGAGCCACTTATTTCCCATCATTACGCCTTCGATGTTACGCGTTTGGCCAATGTCTTTCAACGGGTTACCATTTAAAAGGACCAAATCTGATACGTTACCAACCTTGATCGTGCCCCAATCCGGATGGTTGAGATAAGATGCTACGTTGACCGTGCCCGAACGTAACACTTCATAAGGTGTCAGGCCAGCATCGACCATGTATTTCATTTCGTGATGAATCGAAAAACCCGGTACGTTGAAAACCTGTGGCGCATCGGAGCCTAATAGCAATTCGACACCGTTTTTCTGACAAGCAAGAATTAGTTTACGACGAATCTCGATCAGCTTTTGGGCGTGGTCTTTCGAGAATTGCGGATTATTGGTGTAGTTATTCTTGGCGTTTGTCCAGTTCTGAATATCAGAAGCTTTCATGTATTTCATCTCCGGCGCTTTGGTGTAGGTTTCGGCGGGCATCGGCGATAGCCACCGTTCGGCCAGCGCCTGTGTGGGCACCACCCGAATTTTATGCTCGCGAAGACCATTCACCAGTTTTGGAATGCGTGATTCATCGGTCCGATACGCAATCCAGGCACCGAACTGCCCCGTTTCACGCTCCACCAACGTATCAGAACCGGGTGTAATGGCTTCGATAAAACCATCTAAATGGTCAATCGAGGAATAATTGGCATTGATAGCCATCCAAACGCCCACATTGAACGATACATGTCCCACAAAGGGAATCCCGACTTCGTGAGCCGTTTTAGCGATGGCTGGGAACGTTTCTTTCGTCAGGCCGGGGTGAAGTTTCAGGAAATCGTAACCAGCGGCTTTCTGTTCACGTACCATTTCGGCACCACGTTCGGCCGTCTTTACGGTTTGTCCATTGAATGACGGTCCGGTTGCGTAGAAGTGCGGCCCCAAAATTTCGCCACTGTTAATTTTATCACGTAGCTCCAGGTGCTTGGGATGACCCAGCATGCCCCGAATGGTGGTGATGCCGTTTGTCAGATATAAAAGCAACACCTCTTTCATCGGCTCAATATCGTCGATAGGCGGTACGTGAGCGTGAATTTCGGCCCATCCCGGCGTCAGGTATTTCCCTTTAGCATCTACCACCAACGCATCTTTTCCGAACTTAACGCTACCCTCATTTCCCATTGCCGTTATATGACCGTTTTTCACGACAACCATCTGGTTTTCAAGTACGCGCTCCCGATCCATCGGAATAACATTGACCGAGCGAAAAACAATTTCGCGTTGCTGATTACTGGTTAATTCCTGAGCGGTGAGCAACGAGCAGGAGACCAGGAGCAGGCTGAATAGGGTTAGAATGAGGACTCGCATAGTTTAAAAAGGGATTAAAGAAATGGCAATAATTTACGGAATAGGCTAACTTGGCTGTTGTAAATTTATTTAATTCACCCAACAAACTACATCATTTGCACCTTTCAATGGCATGGCTATAAACGTAATTATTACCGGAGCTACGGGCATGGTGGGGGAAGGCGTATTGCTCGAATGTCTCTCACATCCTGATGTCGCTGAAATTCTGCTTATTAACCGAAAGCCAACCGGCGTATCGCACCCGAAAGTACGTGAAATCATTCATACCGATTTCTTCGACCTGACGCCAGTTGAACAACAACTCAAGGGCTACGACGCCTGTTTTTTCTGTTTGGGCGTCTCATCGGTTGGGATGAGTAAGGAAGATTACAAGCGTATGACGTATGACCTCACGATGCACATGGCCAATATATTAGCCAAAATCAACCCGGATCTGACGTTCTGCTACGTATCGGGCAGCGGCACCGACAGCACCGAACAAGGCCGAGTGGGCTGGGCGCGCGTGAAAGGAGCTACCGAAAATGCCATCATGCGACTCTTCAAAAACGCGTGCATGTTCAGGCCGGGCTTCATGAAGGCTACACCCGGTCAGAAAAACGTACTCAGTGCCTACAAATACATCAGCTGGCTCTACCCGATTGGCCGCGCTCTTTTTCCGGGCGGTTTCTGTACGCTGGCAGAAGTCGGTCAGGCTATGATTAACGTAGCCACGAAAGGAGCACCCAAACACATCCTGGAAGTCAGGGACATCGTGGAGGTCGCTAGAGCCTGAAGTCACTCCACCACCGACACCACTACGTAATTATCCTTGCGGGTAATGCCATACAACACAAGTTTATCTCTACGACTTCGGTCGATGGCGAAGGCTTGCCCCTCACTGACGGTTGGAATGGTTTTAACGTATTGCAACGTAGAGCCCCGCTCGGGGAGTTTCAGTACGTAAAGTTCGGGTTTATCGTGGCCGGTGCAGTAGATCAGGCCATCAAGGCCCCAGGTGCCGCCGGACGTACTTTTTGGCGCAAATGCCTGTAATACGTTGTCGGGGAAATTCCAGGCTTCAAGCTGTTGCCAATTTTCGTTAAACTTCACTAACGTAGTCCAGCGATTATCGCGTCCTTCAGCGGATGCTTTGTCTGAATAATTGGCAAACGCCACCCACCAATAGCCTTTGTAAAAATCGGCCCAGGTGACCGAACCAGGAAATAGCCCAAAACTGTGAGTACCAATATGACGTAGCGTCGACGTATCGAAGATTTCGATAGAACTCGCCATTGGTACGTTCGGGTAATTTGAGTGCGTACAATAAAGCTTTTGTCCGATCACTACGCCACTATTCAAGTGCTTCAGCAAACCCGTCGTATCCTCCCAGGCAGCTACCTGTTTCCCATCCGTTTTGGTGTGTTTCGTCAGCGAATGGTTATTCACTACGTAGAAATAGGTTTGATCAACGGCCACGCCCTGCTGAACCAGCTTCGGCTGAAAACGCCTGATTTCTTGCGCTTTCTGACCAGAACAAAGCGTATTGCTCACTATCAGCAAAGCCAGAGTTACTCGCATCAACCAACAAAAATTCTGCATATTTTCTGTAATTTCTGTTTCGTTAGTTTACCGTTTATCCTATTCTCTCAAACACATCAACGGGTTTTCGCGTAGTTTAGCTGTTTGTCATAAACCTATCTAAGACAGCCATAATATCCCTATGAAAAAACTTATTTTCTTTTGCTTACTACTCTCAGCGGTCTTAACACAGGCACAATCGCTGTATATGCCTCGAAATGTAAAGAAAGCGTATCAGAAAGGAACGCGCTCGATGGATGGCAAACCCGGTAAAAATTACTGGCAAAATACGGCCCGCTACGCTATTTCCGTCACAGCCGCCCCGCCGAACCGCACCATTCGCGGAACAGAGCAGATTACGTACATAAATAATAGTCCGGATACGCTGAGGTATCTTGTATTCAAGTTGTTTATGAACGCTCACAAACCGGGCGCAGTCCGCCAGGGGCAGGTGTCAGACGATTACCTGACTTCGGGTATTCACATCGATAAATACACGGAAAATGACGTAGCACGCCAGTGGCCGAGCCAGGGGGTTGGCACAGTGCTCCGGATGCAGCTCACCAAGCCCATAATGCCGCACGATTCAACGAAGCTGGCGTTCGATTGGCATTATGACGTATCGATTGAGAGCGGTCGCGAAGGCGTACTTGATTCCACGACCTTTTTCCTGGCTTACTTTTACCCGCGTGTAGCCGTTCGCGACGATTATTATGGCTGGGATCAGACGCCGTTCACCGAAGCACAGGAATTTTATAATGACTTCAACGATTATACGCTGAACGTAACGGTTCCAAAAGATTACCTCGTCTGGGCAACGGGTAACTTATTGAACGCCAATGAAGTTTTACAACCTACCTTCGCCAAGCGCCTGGACGAATCCATGAAAACTGATTCACTGATTCACGTAGCAACGGCTCAGGACGTAGCAGCCCGGAACGTAACAGCGCAGCAGGCTACAAACACCTGGCGCTGGAAAGGCGACTACGTATCGGATATGGCTTTGTGCATTAGTAATCAATATGTTTGGGATGCATCAAGCGTAGTGGTTGACAAAGCTACCGGTCGACGGGCAAGTGTGCAGGCCGCCTTTAAAGATAATGCCGCCGACTTTCATCAGATGGTGAGTTTTGGTCGGCATTCGCTCAACTGGTTTTCAAACAACTGGCCTGGTATACCTTATCCCTACCCCAAAACGACGCTTGTGCAGGGTTTTGCCGACATGGAATATCCAATGATGGTGAACGACAGCAGCACACCCGATCTGAATTTTTCGCGGTTTGTAGCCGAGCACGAAATCGCGCACACATACTTCCCTTTTTACATGGGTATCAACGAAACGTGCTACGGATTTATGGATGAAGGCTGGACAACCGCTTTCGAATACCTGATTGGCCAGTCGGATTTGGGCAATGAAAAGGCTTCTCAGAACTTCAAGATGTTTCGGGTCAATTCCTGGGCTAATGATCCGTCGGCGGAGGAGGATTTACCGATTATTATACCAACCAACGTACTGAGTGGCGTAGCGATGGGCAATAATGAATATGGCAAAGCTGCCATTGGCTATCTGGCGCTCAAAGAGTTACTGGGCGACGTAGTGTTTAAAAAGTCGCTTCACGAATTCATCAATCGCTGGCACGGCAAACACCCCTCGCCCTGGGATATGTTTCTGACATTCAACAATGCGTCAGGCAAAGACCTCAACTGGTTCTGGAACAACTGGTTTTTCAGTAATAATTACATCGATTTCGGTATTCAGAACGTAGCAGCATCCGGTTCACAAACGACCGTTACGTTACAGAACATCGGCGGATACGTAGCACCGGTCGATATTATCGCTACGTTCGCCGATGGCACCACACAGACGTATCATCAAACGCCTTCCATCTGGCAAGCCAATCAGAAACAGGCCGTTGTTAAACTGGCAACCAATAAAAAAGTCCAGTCGATTAAACTGGACGGAGGTATTTTTATGGATGCAGATATGAGTAATAATAATTGGAAAGCGAAGTAATATGGATACGTAGCGTGGGTGGCCACCCACGCTACGTATCCATATTACATTACCTCAATCGTTACACCGGGGGCGCTGGATTTTTTGGGCAACGTAACAACCAATACGCCGTTTTCCTGTTTGGCAGAGATAGTTGCCACGTCGATTTTATCGTTCAATTGCACCACTCGCTCAAACGATTTGATCGGATATTCCTGCCGTAAAAATGTTGGCTTCTGGGTTTCGTCGATAGTACGTGTACCACCAATAGTTAATAAGTCGTCCGAAACCGAAACAGTAATGTTCTCTTTATGGAAGCCAAGTGCATAAACGTGGACCTCAAAATACGTATCGTGGTCAATAATATTGATAGGAACATTGTATTTGGGTCGGCGGAAAGAAGTGGCTCCTTTGAATCGATCGAAAAAATGTGCACCGGGATGGTGTCCTCGGGCGAATCGTTGCCCGGCATGGTTATGATTAAACATAGGTCGTGTCTGTTAGATAGTAGTGGGGAATTTATGATATAGGGTGTATGACTTGATACCAAATGCATCATACACCCTATATCATACGTCAAATTATAGATCTAGTGAATCAGGATGAGTTTGATCCTGTTGACCTTTCTCGTGGCGCCAGTTACCGCAGTTACCATCGTGGCCGTAACCGCGGTCAAACCCTCGATAGTAGCCGTAGTGGCCCCAATACCGATGTCCATACGAACGGGGACCGACAAAAGCCATCAGGCTTCCGAAGGTAACGGCAGCCGTTAGTACGACTACCCAGGGATTCATTCGTTGTCTCATGTTTTTAATTGTTTTCAGGTGTTTGGTTCTCTTTATTTTCTTTCGGCGCGTCATACCCGTAGTAATTGCCCGAGTAGCGTTGTTTGAATTGGTTATATTCTTCATCGCTCATCTGCCGGATTCGGTCAGCGAAGGCAGGCATCGGACCGGGGCCATATCCCCAACCACGACCCCAGCCCCGGCGGTAACGCCCCCGACCGAAGAGCCTGAATAAGAGACCAATAATGAAAATGAAGATAAAGAACCGTAGCAGGAAGAACGGCATAATAAATAGGGCCGCTCCAATGAGTAATCCGGCCAGTATTGATTTTAACAGGGTGTTGTTCATCGTCTTTGTTTACGTTTAGTATTGTGTTCAAAGAGGATGACGGGCTACGCTGCGAAATACTTTAAACGCTGTTAGAAATTTTATCAATTATTTTTTACCAGCTAAAAAAAAGCCCTGTAGAATCACTCTACAGGGCTTTTTAGGTATTCGTAAAATCAATAAATGCTACGTAGCAACCTCAGCCTCAATTGTTGGCACGATAAGCGGCAGGCGAATACTAAACTGACCTTCGGCTTCGCTTATTTCAGGAGCGGGTTGTCTGAGCTGATGATATTGGTGAATAATGGCGGTCAACCCAACTCCGTTCGACAACACCCGCGTTTTTTTGCGTTGCAGGTTATTTCGTACAATCAATTGACCGTCGGCATCGGTATAGATATCAACAAATAGCGGGCGACTGGCTGACACTACGTTATGTTTGACGGCGTTTTCAACCAGCAATTGCAGCGATAGAGGTGGCAGTAAATAGGCGTTAACATCAGGATCAACTGCCACATTCAACGTCAGACTGGTGCCATACCGCGTTTTTAACAGATGATAATAAGCCTGAATGAAAGCCAATTCGTTGGCCAATGTGGTCAGTTGCTGGTCATTGGCTTTTAATAAATAACGATAAACCACACTGAGTTCGTCAACAAATTGGCCTGCCCTTGGCGGATCGTCTTCAATGAGCGCAGACAGTGAATTGAGGCTATTAAATAAAAAGTGAGGATTAACCTGCGCCTGTAAAGCCCGAAGCTGAACATCCGTTTTTTCCTGCTCCAAGCGCTGACGAGCTAGTTCAGCTTCCAGCGATTCGCGCAGTCGCTGCCCGCGTTCATGAACGAGCTGTTCCTCTACACGCGTCTGCTCAACGGCTTGCTTAACGGCCAGTTGGCGTTGCCAGAACAGAAAACACAGTGAAAAACAAAGCAATTCCAGGATAATAATTATCTCCATTGGAATCAGCAACCAGTTTTTAGTTGCTGTAGGAGAATCGGGCTGAGCTTCCCATAGTAATCCGCTAAACGAAATGACGGCCCGTGTTTCATCGAGAAACATCAGAAAACTTCCTAATAAAAACAGCCGCCCAACAATATCCCGACGCTGAGCTGCTACCCACATGCTGATCAGGCAGATACCTACAAAAAACAGTCCCGTCAGGATGGTTGCAAACCATAAAAATCCATTCGTCGAGCGATTCGTTTGCGAGAAATCGATGCCAATGTCAACCACCATCTGAACCGCCAGCAGTATCTGGAAACTACGAAACCATTGGTGCAGACGCGGCTCTCGTTGCCTGAGGTCAAAAAAGCGATCGACCAGCGCTACGTAGCAAATATGAGCAATACCCAGCGTTACGTCGTAGGTCAGGGTACGTTCCAGCTTCGTCAGCTCTAAACTGAATATGGTCGCATTTACTAGCGAAGGCAGTATGTGTAAGGTAAACAGGGCGTAAATCAGGTTGCGGGAAAGGCCCCACTGCACGGCATTGATGATGACAATTGAGCCAACTGCTCCTAAATAACAAAACATTACATCTTCACCCGACATACCCGCAAATTGCCATTTAAATACGCATACTAAAGATACACAACTTCATCTTTTGTTGTATGCCCTATCGCGACAAGCGCTATAGTTTCGGCCTGATAAATAGCCAAGCCAGCACGGTATTGAAACCATGCTGGCGAATTAGCGGCTATAACCGACAGCCAGAGCCTGTCGGGCACTCAAACTACTGATTCGTGTACCCGATGCCCATCATGTTGGAACGGGTAGCTGATTCACGACCGGTAAAATCAACGGTGATGGACGTAGCATATTCACCACTTTCGTAAACGTCACGTACTTTCAACGCTTTTCCCGTTGGCTTATAGACAGCCGTCACTACGTATCGACCGATTGCTACGTCCTTGATAAAGGAATCGTACCGCTTTTTGCTACGTAGTGTTAGTGTTTTACCCGTAGAGCCATCGATTAGCGGTCCAACCGGTTTGAACGTAAACTCGATGTTTTCGTTATCGCGAAGATCGTCTGCGTTCAGATCGCGGAACGTCTCAACGGTACCACCGTAGTACAAATCCAGACTGAGGTCGGGCGTGTGCCCGGTTAGTTTCCATTGAAAATTACGGATGGGTTTTTCGTCTTCCGTAAACGAGTCAGGATTTTCGGCCTCCAGGTTAATTTTATAAACCCGGTCATTGTATTGCTTCAAAATATAACCTTTGGCAATCCATTGTCCCAGATCTTTCACCAACTGCACCTGATACGTACCGTTTGTTGCTGTGTTTACTTCAGAACCACGTCCCTTAAATACAGTATTGTCGGTGAAGATCGTAGCGCGGGACAGGGGTTTACCTTGAGGATCGGTAACGGTTCCAATCAAATAGCCAGCTTTTCCATCGGTTTTACCGTTGTCCGTATTACCGCCGTCGGTTGGCTTGGTTGTACTGTTATCAGGATCTACACCTGGTTTAGTTTCGCAGGCAGTAAGTGTTAATAAACTGCTTACCGTTAACAAAACGGCGCCAGCAATGATACGTTTGGACAGAAGATTCATCATGATGTTGTTTACAGCTTGTTTGGTTTAAAAAAGAGGTTGATTGTAGGCAGCTCCAGCCCCAACGATGCAAAACTGCTGTTCGGAAAATAGCCGATCAACGCGCTAGGGTATCAAATGATTTATTTGAGTGGCCAACTGAGAACAATTGAGCATGAATTGTGAAGAACAGTTGATGAGCAGAATCTTACTTTTTCTGTAAAAGCAGCAGCTATTTTCTACCAGATCAGTCAGTCTCCGGAAAACCCAAACCGATTCTAATACTTCTCATTTTCAGCCCATACGAATCGAGTTCAATCGACGGATGGCCATTATTCTGTAGCAATTGATACGTTACTTCTAACAATTCAGCTTGGTTTCAGTGGGAGCAGCGCGGCCAGTCAAAGCACCTTTGTGTCATAAAAGCGGTACAACAACCCGCTAATGAACACTAATAACGTAGTATTATGAAAGTACACCATTATCTTTTTTGCGGTTTGGGACTAGTCCTCTCACTAACAGCCTGTAAACACGATGTAGACAAGAATCCACAGCCTTTGCCTGTTCCACCAGGCGTTGAGCAATCGGGCACGGTTACCGAAGTAGGACAACCGCAGGGAGCATTAGTAAGCAAAGTTATTGGGCCGGAAGGGGGTACTATCAGCACAGCCGATGGCAGCGCGCAATTACGAATACCGGCCGGTGCACTCACGAAGGCAACGGATATTACGATTCAGCCCATTACCAATAAAAATCCGAACGGTCTGGCGCAGGCGTTCCGGTTTTCGCCTGAAGGACTAACGTTTCGCCAAGCCGCTACGTTGACGTTTCAGTATGACGAAAAGAAGTTATCGAGCAAAGACGTTGAGAATCTGGGAATTGCTTACCAACGTAGTAACGGCATCTGGTACGACGTAGCAGGGGCCAGTGTTAACGTCAGCAAGCACGAAATCAACGTACCCATGCACCATTTCAGCGACTGGACGCCTTATGAACTGGCTCAGCTGGAATTTGCGGCTATCGGTTCATCGAATACAAATGGCACGGAATACGTTCCTTGTGGCAAATCCGTTGATCTATACGCAGGACTTCTCACATCGAGTCCGGATTATCCAAAAGACAGCACCGAAAAGCCCTTGAAGGCAAAAACTGGCTTTGGCTCGAACTGGAAGTTATTTGGCGAAGGCCAGTTAACGGTAGATCCAAAAGCATCGGGTGCCAAATACACCGCTCCCGGCCAGCCCCCCGCCCAGAATCCGGTTCAGGTAACGGCTGATCTGGAGTTTGAGGGTAAGAAGTTCAAAATCACGCTTTTCTGCCAGATTTATGTAGGTGACGGAACATTTTTTACACTGACCGCTGATAATAACACCAGGGGTTCCAGCAGTTTTTCCTGCGCACGCATAGCCGATCGTGTAATTTTAGAAGGTAGTGTTGGCTCGTACGTTATGATGCTGGAAGTCAATGCCAATGATTTACATGAAGGCTATTATACCTATTCTAAGTGTGGAGACGAGAAACCAAACACTATGCAGGCCGTCTATTCGTCTGTTACCCAAAATGGCGAGATTCCCGACGCCTATATTAGTTTCTATGACGGCGATTGCGATGGATTGTGCCACCCTTCTCCCAACGGGCTTACCATTGATCTTATCGAATCAATTAATGGCGTTCGCTACGTAACAGGCTCGTTCGCTGGCATTTGCTATCGCCGAACGGGAGTTTGTAACAAAAACTTTAAGTTAGAGAAAGTTTCTCTGAAAGGCACTTTTCGAATGCCAGTCATGAAGTTGTAATTGCTGCTGGATGCAATTCGGAACTACGAATGCGAGTACCCTCCTGCTGTCGCTACGTATCCTTTGAGCTGACTATAAAGTTGGCTCAAAGGATACACCCAAAACAAAAAAGCGAATCCGCAGGGCGAATCCGCTTTACTTTTCTATCCATTAATCGAAAATCAAAATTGGCTACAATAGCCTGGATGAAAAAATCAACTAGACAACAGCCGGATAAACATAGATGGATTGCCTGAATTTGTCGATGATACCAACGTAGCAAAACCTTTTTGTCAGCTCTCCTCGCTTTCGCTTTTTCCCCAGGGGCCACGTCGTCGCCACTCATTTTTAAATTTTGCCCTTTCTTCCTCGCTCATGTTTCGCCACTTATCACGCCAGTGAGCTGGTCCACCATTAAACGAACGGCCACCCGGCGGACCAAATCTAAAGCCGCCCAGTAGTATTCGGAATAAAATTAGCAAACCCATTGCCTGCCAATACGTTACCGCTTTCACAGGTATTACGTTTATCAATACGTTGTTCCACAGTCCATACACCACGCCGGTAAGCGCCATAAAGGCGAACAGGAAAAAGAACGGGAAGAAAATACGTCGGGGACGTTTCGAGCGACGGGATTCCATACGTTTCGGGTTCTTGTCAGCTATAAATTATCCAGTTCGTCATACAAGGATTGCAGTCGTTTGCGAAGGTGCTGCACCGCGTAACGTTTCCGGGAAATAATGGTTTTTAGATTCTCGTTGGTTTGATCAGCTATCTCTTGCAACGTCTTGTCTTCCAACTCATTCCATACAAATACGTTACGTTGATTTTCGGGAAGTTCGTCGAGCGCGCGCATGAGTTCTTCCCAGAAGATATCTTTAAAAAACTGGTCTTCCGGCGTTTGGGCGTCCGACAATAAAATATCCCGAAAACGGAAGTTTTCACTATCCTCATCATCGACAGTCAAATCGCTCAACGAGTCCTCTTTTCTCCGGCGATACGTATCGACAATCCGGTTGCGGGCTACCTGATAAAGCCACCCGCTCATGCTACCAATCTCTTCAAGATCAACTACTTTACTCAGTTGATACCAGACATCTTGTAGAATATCCTCGGCATCTTCATCCGAACGTACCTGACCACGAATAAACCGTAACAGTTTGTTGCCATACTGCTTAACGGTTGTTCCGATAGTACGTTTGGGTGCGTCGGACATGCTACGTAGTTACAACATCACCGGTTGCCCAGTCCGAACCGATTCATCGCAGGCAAACGCAATCCGAAGGCTATTAACAGCATCCTGCATATGTTCGGTCAGGTCGATATCTTCCTGAATTGCTTTTAGAAAATAGCGTTGTTCGCGGTTGCAAAGCTCCTGATGATCAGGCTCGTCTTGCATATCAATCCACGTATCTTCTTCTGTGAACTGGTCTTCGTTGTTGAGATTGGCACGGTGTACACGTAACGATTCGGTTTTAGTATGCGAATCTACGTTATCGGATTTTCCAGTACCTCCGGCGTTTTTGGCGACGATGGACACACAGCCTTCCGGCCCAATTACGTCTTTTACAAAAAAGGCTGTTTCGCTCATCATAGGGCCCCAACCCGCTTCGTACCAGCCCACTGAGCCGTCTTCAAAGCGGATCTGCAACTGGCCGTAATTGTAGTTATTAGCTGGAATATCGTTGGTCAATCTGGCACCAATGGCGTTCACCTGCACAGGTTTCGAGCGGGTCATCTGGCACATGACATCAATATAGTGTACCCCGCAATCGACAATCGGACTGAGACTTTTCATCAGATTTCGATGAACCGTCCACATCGTGCCATGGCTCTGCTGGTTGAGGTTCATACGCATTACCAGCGGCTTACCCATTTCTCGGGCGATCTCCACGAATTTTTCCCAGGAAGGATGGTGGCGTAGGATATAACCTACTACCAACTTTTTATCGGCTTTCTGAGCGGCTTCCATTACCCGTTCGGCCCCTTCAACTGTATCCGCAATAGGTTTTTCAATAAAAACATGGCATCCCTGCTCAAACGCCATCAGAGCAAAGCGCTCGTGTGTATCGGGATAGGTTGAAATGCAAACGGCATCGGGTTTTGTTTCGGCTAGTGCATTCGCGTAATCATCAAACAGTGGGTAACCTCCTCCCAGTCGTTCGTTAAGTACAACTTTACTATTTCCGGTCGATACAATACCACAGATTTCAAAGCCGCCAATGGTTTTATAAGCAATAGCGTGTGATGAACCCATATTGCCGCAACCGACAACAAGCACACGCAGGAGTTTAGATGACGTTGACATAATTGAATTTACAAATAGAAGATAGACCCCTTTTGGGGATCCGTAAAAATACCGGGTTGGGTTGAAACAATAGCAACGTATCAACTGATACGTCCATTTTGAATTGCCGCGCTATCCAAAGAACAACATCGATTTACTACGTCATTTAGTCTGATATCCAATTAGTTTATAAAATTCATTACCATTTAAACTTTCGTTTTATTCAGTTCACTAGGCAAAACAAACGGCTCATTACATTAATCGTTTCTGCCCTTAAACTCATCAGGTAATTTTGTCCGCAAGTGAACGAAACTTGTCCGCCAACGGACAGTAATTCATATGGCACAAACAGCCAAATCACTGACTATCAAACATATAAAATAGTTGGCACAAGCTTTGGCTTACATAGAGTAATCAGATAAACAACAAATTTTACAACCTCTTTAAACATTACACTACCATGTTAACACTAATGAGCAAAGTAGCCGTTTCTCTTATGTTGAGTGCCGCTACGTTTATGAATCCTACTACGCCTAACGCCCTGTCGTTTGAGGCTAGCGCTTATGTAACGACTAATAATCAGATCCGCGTAGTCGTACAGAAAGAAGCAGATGCGGTAGTTACGATTTTGTTACGTAACAAAAATCAGGAAGTGCTTTATCGGCAGAATATTGGCAAGAAAGAATCAGCCTACGCTGTAAAACTGGACGTTGACGCTTTGGTTGACGGTATGTATGAATTGGAATTCAAATCAGAAAAAGGCAGCATCCGTAAGCAGCTCAACTTGACGACGCCACCGGTGCAAAAGCCCGTACGTACCATTGCGATGCAATAGGACGTAACACTCTAACATTACTAAGCCCCTAAGAACAAGCAAAAGGCTGTTTTTAGGGGCTTATTGTTTTCAATTGTCATTATATAGAAACGGCATGTTTACTTTCTGATTTAGGCTACCTGTACATTTACTTCATAATAATCAACAGTTGGCGGACCAGCAAAGTAGCTTTTCATTTGCTTCAGTACGTCTTGAAGGAACCCGCTGTTTTCGGCGGCCTGTCGATGTTCTTCAGTCTCCCAAATTGTTACCATGAGCCCTTTGTTTGTCTCAGGATTTGTTAATATTCTACCATTCTTAAAGCCATCAATCTTTTTCAATTCGGGCCCAACCGATTCGCGAAAATAATTAACCGCTTCGGTCATAGTTTCCGGCTTCATGGAAAATTGGATTACACGAGCAAACATAAATCTATTGGGAAAAGTGAAGATTGAGAATTTTTACGTAGGCTATATGATGTATAAATTTTATACATCATATAGCCTACGTAACTATGACACGCCTTTAAATTCGTCCTGCTCGATAAAGGGCTGGCTGCGAAGTCGTTTGCCTGTTGCTTTAAAGATAGCGTTGGCAACAGCTGCTCCAGCAGGTGGTAGAGAGGGTTCTCCTAATCCGGTTGGTTCGATGTTGTTTTCAACAAAATGTACTTCGACTTCTGGAACTTCGGCTAGACGAATTAGTCGGAACTCGTTGAAGTTTTTCTGTTCGGGCATGCCATCTTTAAATGTAATTTTTCCGTACATCGCGTGGCCAATTCCATCGACCACGCAACCACGTACCTGCTGCTGAGCTCCACTCTGATTTACGACAATACCACAATCGGCAGCTGAATACACTTTCTGAAGTACGGGTTTACCCTTTTGCACGACGACTTCACCCACCTGTGCTACGTAGGAGCGGTGCGAGAAATAGACGCTGAAGCCCTGAGCTAATGGTTTCCCATCGGCTCCTTTCTTTTTACCCCAGCCTGATTTTTCAGCAGCCAGTTCAATAACACCTATCATTCGGTCGATATCGTACTTAATGGCACCCGTAGGTTTCTGTTTTGCTTTATTCAACAGTTCCAGCCGAAATTGAACAGGATCTTTACCAGCCGCTTGTGCTACTTCATCCAAAAATGATTGCTCGGCAAATGCCAGGAAGTTTGTGATCGGCGCCCGCCAGGGACCCGTCGTGATTGGCGATTTATGGTCAATGCTGTCGATCAATAAATTATCAACCGCTCCTGATGGGAAATTGTCTTCGCGAGTTGCGTTACCGGCATTAATACTAGCTCCACGCAGTTTGTAGCCAATCATCATGCCTTGTGCATCCAGCGCGGCTTCGAAGCGATAACGTACCGCCGGACGGTAGCTTCCACCAGTCATATCGTCTTCTCGCGTCCATATCAATTTTACAGGCGCATTTACCAGTTTCGATACGTTCACGGCTTCCAGTACGTAATCAGCTTTCAGTCGACGACCAAAACCACCTCCCATACGTGTGAGTTGTACCGTTACTTTTTCCGGTGCGATTCCCAACAGCTTAGCGGTTTCGTTACGTGCCAGTTCAGGGGTTTGTGTAGGCCCAACTAGTTCTGCTCCGTCGGCACGTACGTGGGCGAAAAAATTCATCGGCTCCAATGGATTATGCGGTAGAAACGGGCATTGATATTCCGATTTAACAACCTTTGCCGCATTTTTAAATGCTGTTTCTACATCGCCATCTTTCCGACGAACGGTTGCTTCCGAACTGTCGAGCATTTCCTTAAACAATCGATTATGATCGGCTGTACTTTCCAGTGCATCCGCTTTTTCCCATTCGATCTTTAAGGCATCCTTGGCCTTTTTCACTTGCCAGGTCGATTTTCCAACAACGGCTACGTTATTGTCGAACGTAACGACGTTGGTGATACCTGGCATTGCTTTTACCGCTTCTGTGTTTACCGATTTAAGTTTATAGCCAAATGCAGGACGTTGCAGCATGGCAAAAAGCATTCCTTCCCGGTAAAAATCAAGCCCAAATAACGGCTTCCCTGTGATGATTTTAGGGTTATCTACATTCTTGACCGTAGTACCAATCAGGGTATAATCTTTCTTCTCTTTCAGGGGGACATCCGTCGGTACTGGAATTTTGGCGGCTTCGGTTGCCAGTTCACCGTAACTCAATCGGCGATTGCTAGACTGATGGGTAACGAAGCCTTTGCTGGTTTTGCACTCAGATGTTGGAACAGACCAGCGTTTCGCAGCCGCTTCTATCAGCATTAAACGAGCCGTTGCTCCAGCGACGCGCAGCCGTTTCCATGAATGTGGGATTGAACCACTACCGCCAGCTACCTGACGCTCAAACTTCTTGGTATCGAGTGGAGCCTGCTCTACGACAACTTTGGTCCAGTCAGCATCCAATTCTTCAGCAACAATAATTGGAAACGCAGTTTTTATACCTTGCCCGACTTCGGGATTAGGTGATAAAATAGTAATGACTCCCTGAGGATCAATAGATAAAAAGCTGTTAAAATCAACTCCTGCTGTGGAAGATACTACCCCAGATGCAGTTGACATCGCAGCTTCAGAATCACTCCAGTTGAACCCTAAGAGAAGTCCACCACCAGCAGCCGCAGCCACCTTAAGAAAGCTTCTTCGACTTGAATTCTCGAATGTCGACATAGCTATTTCGTTTTGGAGGTTTTAGTTGACGTAGTAGCGGACATATTAGAGGCAGTTTTCACAGCCTCACGGATACGGTGATACGTCCCGCACCGACATAAGTTTCCCGTCATGGTTTCGTCAATTTCAGTTAAAGTTGGCTTAGGATTACGTTTCAACAGAGCGGCAGCCGTCATAATCTGACCAGCCTGACAATAGCCACATTGTGCTACGTCTATTTTGTCCCAAGCTTGTTGAACAGGGTGTGAACCATCAGCCGAGAGACCTTCAATGGTAGTAACTTTCGATTTTCCAATAGATGATACAGGTAAAACACAAGAGCGCGTTGCTTCGCCATTTAGATGCACCGTACAGGCGCCACACTGCGCAATACCGCAACCATACTTTGTACCGAGCAGTCCAAGAGAGTCTCGTAAGACCCAAAGTAGAGGGGTATCAGGATCAACATCAGCCTGATAGCTACGATTATTAACTTGAAGTTTGAAGATAGCCATTGATTAGTAGAGAATTTACTGAGAGACAGCAATACAACGAAAATACAAAAAACTATCTTCTCTACTTAGCATAAAGTCTATAAAAACAGAAAAGGTCGCTGACGGCTGTCAACGACCTTCTTCTGTTAGATCAACGGTGGCACCTACCTACTCTCCCACCTTTGACAGCAGTACCATCGGCAGTACGGGGCTTAACGGCTCTGTTCGACATGGAAGAGGTG
>NZ_BAAGZL010000008.1:0-266040 GCF_054778555.1 Spirosoma flavus | reverse complement strand
TTTGAAGGCTTCAAAATCAAACTCGTTGGTCATAGTAGTGAAAGTTAGAGTTTTTATTCCCTTTATTCACCTGTGACACAGTTTAGCGAGCAGTCTCCAGTTTTTAGCCTACTGTACGCACTTACTGTTCTGCTATTAACTCCCTTTTTAGTAACCTGGGGTGGCTCGAAAGCCTTTTGGCAAAAGGTACTTATCTTTTTGTACTCATTCCCCATCAACATTGATGCTGTCAGCGATTATTTTTTTGTTTACATTATTCTCGATGGCCTTTTTTGGGGTTTAGTTTTAACTGGACTACTCAAGCTGGTGAAGTATCTGAGAATACACTTCAAATCTGTTGTATAATCTCAATTATGTTTACCTGGTAGAGTAAATATAGAATTTCAGGCCGTTAGTACGATGATAAAATTGTATCGTAAACTCATCGGCTCATTGAAAAAGAGACACGGTTCGCCGTGCGGTTGATTTAGGATCGGACCGCCGAAGCGGACGGCAATTTGAGACGATTTGATAACCCTCGAATGACTACGTAGTAAATTGGGGCATTGTCTTACACAAACGGGCGATTGGTGAGACGATCATTCATGCAATTAACGTTTACCTCCTATTCACAGGTTGCCTGATATGGTCCTAAAAACCCGGACACGAAACTTAGTTAACTTCGTGTACCATGAACCAATCCCAACAACCAAAACGAAAGTATACCGCCGAGTTTAAGGCCGATGTATTGCGGCTAGTTGCCAATGGTGAACCCATCATGACCGTAGCCCGTAAGATGGGTATTAGCGATAGCCTGATTCACGCCTGGCGGAAGACCAGTGACAAAGGGGAAAAGAAAACCGATCGAAGTCTTCAACAAGAAGTTGATAGCCTACGTAAGCAACTGAGGCAAAGCGAGATGGAGCGCGAGGTCCTAAAAAAAGCTGTTGCCATTTTCAGCCGACAAACCTGACGCTGACGTACCAGTTCATTCAGTTTGAAGAAACCAATTTTCCAGTACGACTACTCTGTAAAGTACTGAATGTCAGCAAGACTGCATATTACACATATCGTAATGGAACAACATTCACTCCGTCAGATAGCGATCTAGCCATGACCACAGCCATCGACAAGATTTTCTGGGAAAACTCCCGACGCTATGGCAGCCGTCGTGTGCTGGAAGCCCTAAAAGAACAGGGCGTAAAGGCTGGTCGACATCGGGTACGTCGTTTGATGCACGAGCACGACTGGCGGGCTATTCAACCCCGTAGTTTCGTACCCAAAACGACTAACTCCAGGCATGGTTTGATCGCTTGTCCCAACCGCTTAATCGAGTTTGGCAAACCTACTGCACCAAATCAGGCGTGGGTTGGCGATATTACGTATTTGCCTTTGGCTGATGGACATTGGGCTTATTTAGCCAGTTGGATGGATCTATTTTCTCGTCGGATCGTGGGCTGGTGGGTCGCCAAGCACATGAAAGAAAGCTTAGTTGTGCAGGCTTTTGATCAGGCCCTCCAGCAACGTCAACCCAAGCCGGGTTTGATCGTCCACTCGGACCGGGGCGGCCAGTATTTCGGTCATTCTTTTCGAAAGCGGCTGGATAAAGGGCGGTGTCTACAAAGCATGGCTGAAACTGATAATTCCTACCAAAATGCTCATATCGAGTCTTTTTGGGGCCGCTTAAAAGCCGAGTTGCTGGAGAGCGGCTGTTTTATGAGTCTAGACGATGCCCGTAATGAATTGTTTAATTATATTGAAGGGTATTATAACATCCGTCGATTGCACTCCAGCTTAGGCTACCGTTCACCAATTGACTTTGAAAAGCAATATTATCAAACAGTTTCTAACAAGCTCTCATAAGTAAAGTGTCCGGCCAAACGGGACCACCCCAGCCCACCTTAAATAATGTTAAGTGAGTAAATGCGAATACGATACGAGCGTACTTTATCGAAAATCTCAATTCTGTAAGATGCACTCAAAACTATTGGCTTCACTACTGCTAGCAGCATATAGTACGAGTTTCTGTGTTGCCCAGAGTTCGCCAGAAATTGACTGGCTTAATAAACAACTCAAACCCATCGAATCGGTAAATCCAAATCACTCCTCAGAAGACCTTAACCCATTCCGGCAGATGGTTAAACAAGCCAAGTTGATTGGCCTGGGGGAGTGCACTCACGGCAGTCATGAGATCTTTCAGATGAAACATCGGTTGTTGACCCACTTAGTGGAGCAACTTGATTTCACTGTTTTCGCCATTGAAGCCGACTTTGCCGGCGCACAACTTGTCAATGAGTACGTGCAGTCGGGTAAAGGCGATTCCTTAGCCGTATTAGATGCATTAGGGTATTGGACCTGGTATACTGACGAGGTGTGGCAACTAATTAAGTGGATGAAGAACTATAATCAAGTGCATTACAACAAACTTGCTTTTACCGGATTTGATATGAACATTCCCTATCCCGCCATTAAAGCACTACGTCAGTATGCGGTTCAACGATCAGAGGTAGCCTTACAGGGATGGGTTGATGAACTCGATACGCTGTATCGTAGCCAGGCTCTCAAACAGACTAACTGGGAAAAGAAAGCCCAACAGTTATCAGAAGAAATACAACAAGCGCTTGGAAGTCAGATGGCCTCTCCGGTCATGCAGCACTGTGCTCGTACCTTAGTCCAGTATGCACAAATGAGACGTAAAGGTTTCCATGCTGGTAACATGTTCCGCGATAAATGCATGGCGACCAATATTGAATGGATACGGCAACAAAATCCCACCGCAAAAGTGGTACTATGGGCGCACAATGGCCACATCGAAAAGCGAACGGGCTTGTCCAAATCCATGGGCCATCATCTGACAAAAACCTACGGATCTGATTATCTATCGGTGGGCTTTACAACCGGTAAAGGCACTTTTACAGCTGTCCGTATTGACCCCCAGACTAAGCAAAGGCATCTGAGCCGCACCAACAGCTTGGTTGAACCCATTGCTGATTCGTTTGAAAAATGGTTTGCTGGAACAGGAGTAGCTAATTTTTACTTGGATCTACGAGCCCTACCCACTGATAAAGCAGAGGCTGGCTGGTTAACTCAGAAAAAGTGGATGCGGAACATAGGCTCAACGGTACCCGCCAAGCCTGACTATCAGTTCACACCCAACCATCGACTACGGGAGTTACATGATGTGTTAATTCATCTAAACCAAACAACAGCCTCCCACTCTTACTTAGTAAAATAAAAGTATTTTGATAGAGCGATGTCATTGTACAAATAGGTATGTGTTAGATAAGTGGAAAACTCCATGCTAACACTCGGTTGTTGTCTGTCGCATCGAACGCTCTATTTATTATAATCGGCCTTAACTGACACTTCAAACGGGTAACAGAATAGTACTGGTGTGTTGGTGACTATGTCGAAATACTGAAAAACATTATCTGCCGATTTAGTAGCATATGTTATTTTCGTTTGTTTGCCCAACTGGCTGTATGTAAATGAAAGTTCTCCATAGGAGTAGCCAAAGTCAAAGTAGGCTTGTGAGTCTCTGGATTGAACTTGCTGAATAATGATGGGTTGACGTGAATCACAGGTAGAATAACCACTTGGCTTAAGAAGGGGAATCAGTTGGAAGCCGGGTTTAAAGTCAATGCTGTCTACCTGATGAAAAGTATGTTTAATAAATCCCCTCACTGAATTGGCTTTGGATCCATATTGCGGCCTTTCCAAAGGGTAGTCGCTGACCAGTTCAATCGTAGCTGTTTTTTCATTATACAAGAGTGAGATTAGCAACGACTGAACAAGCAATCTGAAGTCTTCTTCAGCCATTCGAATCTATTTTATAAGTGCCATTATGTAAAGCTAAGCCAATAAGTGGAGCCGTTTGTGTCTTCAATAGCTTATCGCTATCCAGATTTAGTGGAAACACCTGCCGAAGAAATAGCTATAAGAAAAACGGCTTACAACGTAAAACTACAGATGTAGCAACTAAGATGCCTAGCGAAACAGTTAATAATGAAGCCCCGACTTACAAGCAATCGTAGTGCCTTGCTCTATTTCACCCAGTGAACCCGTTCCCAGGCGCCCATTGCCCTGTTTCAACGAGCCAGGCAGGTACGTTAACCGGCTGAGTACTTGCCGTATATAGCGAATTTGGTCCTGGGTAAAACTATTGTGAGCAACGTAGTAATCCATCACATAATCCGACACAAAAGGTACTTGACTACAACTGTATTTAATGCCCTTGTTGTCAGCACGAGCTTCTTCGTGCTGCGGTATGTCGGCAAAAAAGTTGGGGGTAGTGCAGCCATTCTGAAAGGTATGAATTAGGCCTAAGAAGTGCCCTAACTCATGGTCCAACGAAGGGAAACTAAATTGGTCATAAATGTATATAGCCGGAATAGATTTGGCTGACCAGGTAACGTTCTTTAGCTGGTCACAGGAAACGGCAGTACTTGTTAAATCCGTGGGCAGGTACGAATAAGAATACCCAGGGCCATAAATCCGTCGCCAATCCACACTTACAAATACGTTAATATACTGTTGTGGACACCACTGGTGAACAACCTGGTTAATTAATTTAGCCGCCGTATCAACACTCGCTGGGTTATCAAACGACAGCCGATCCAAGCCTGCTTTAGCCAGTGGGTGGCCGAAAGGGTCAGTGGTGGCCGGCACGAACTCAATAAAAGCGTCGGCCTGGTTGGGGTCAACCGATGTCTTATTTGCCCGATACGTTCGGTTCACATCCGCCAGAATACGGGCTGGATCAATTTGAGATACGTCGGCGTTTTTGGGAATATGGATAATGACAGGAAATCGAACGAGTTCATACGAATTGGTTTTTCGTGCCGTGACCGTTAAGCTCGCTGACTTTGTCTCCCATAAGCTGGCTTGCAGGGTGTAAACTCCGGCTTTATTGGCGGTCATGAATCGGCTTTCAGCTTGAGGAACGCCATCAATGGATAATTTGATGGGTAACGAATACCCGATTGTATCAAGGGTGCGGCCCTGTTTATCGCTGATTGTAACGAATATGGGCAATCGACTCGTGGCGTTCGCGTTCAGGAAAGGAACGGCGGTTGTCAGCTCAAAGCGACTGATATAATCCGTTGCTGAGCCGGCCTCCAAGCGGAGTTGATTATCACTGGTTCGATTGCCTATTTTCGCGGTAACGACAAACTGACCTGCTTTAGTTAAGGTAAAGCTGTCAGCCTCAATCGGTATTCCGTTGACTAAAAACTGGGGTGTTACCGCCGGTTGGACAAAGGTGCCTTTCTCATCGAAGTAATAGACTTCAAATCGCAGTTGATTATGAGCACCATCTTCAAGAAAGTAGAAGGGTCTGGGCTTTTTGTTCTGAAACAGCACGATCTGAATCGAGGCTACGCCGGGGAGCACATCCTGTTTGGGTTGGCAACTGAACAGCAGGCAGACGAGCCAGCCGATTGTCAATAGATAAATCTGTCTGGGACAGTAGCTCATCAGCAGACCTAAATTCTTAGTTGTACAAATGGGTATATGTTAATCCAAGTAATATTTATACGTGTGAGCATTACTCTTTCACGGTTAGCTGAATAAGCTTTGCACTGTCTATTTTCTGCACCATTCCCTGTTTTGTCAGTGACTCTACATCGTCAAATTGAATGACGAACCGGTCACCCGCTTTAGCTTGTTGGAATAAACCAGCTATCGACCCATCACCTGGCCATTCCTCATAGGCTACTCGTCTAGTATCCCGTACCAGGTTGAGAATAGCTTTGTTGATCAATACAGTGGTCTTCAATTGGGGATATTGCTGCAAGCTTTTTTGGTCAAGTTGGCCAAGTAACTGTAATACCTTAGTCCGAGCGGAAATGCCCTGACTAAGATCAAGCGGTTTACCATCAGCCATTAGTATCACCTCATAATTTGGCTTTTGAGCCAGGCAAACGGGCGAAGTCGCTAAAGTGGTCACTGCCAAAAGCGAGAAGAGTACAGCACGCATGAGCTAGGAGGATTAAGTGGAATCTACCCTCGAAACGATAGCAACAAGTAATTCAGTATGAGTAATTAACTTTTTAAACTATAAATTTAGTTAGCGGTAAAAAGGTTAGGCAATAAGCGAATGAGTCCTGTTGTATAATCTCGTTTATGTCAATGGAATAAAGAAAGTTTATCTCAACTTGGCGTTTATAATAAGTACAACCAGGAAAGCAAAACGGCCGTAGGCGTGATGGTTAGCTAACGAAAATTGCGACAATAAGGGGTATCTACTCTCCATTGACCGCCCACTTTGTACAAGCGGTATCTTAAATCCCAGACCATTCTTTTCCCATTATCCCGGTTGCCACCTGAGATGGTCTCAGCTTCCTGATCTTTATCAAAAATATGGACTTCTCCATCCGCTGTGATGACTTTCATTGCTAATAGAAGCGAGTCCCCAATTGGTTGTATTTGGCCTATTTCATAGGATTTAAAATTAGGTGGAAAGGCGATCTGTACAGTTTCCTTAAGATCCGAGCCAGGTCTAAGCTTGGCGAGCTTGATTTTACAAGAATCGGATAAATAGCTTGCAGCTAGTGGGTAATTTTTGTCGATCAACGCACCATAGTAATTCTTAAAGGTATGGCGCGCTGAACGACAACTCATGCTCAATCCAACCATTATTATTAGCAGCAGCTTTGTCGCAAACCGGCTCATAAGTATAGAGTATCTGGTTGGCCGAAAGATACGCCGAGCAATATAGATGGAGAAGTAGTTAACGTCTTTTAACAGCAGCTGTAGACGTAAAAAACTGTTGTATAAGTGAAGTGGCAGTTGCAAAAGTCAGAAGTGAGTCCAATTCGCTCGGATAGGAAGTTGATTAGATTTAATTTGTGGCCGAAAATTGTCGTTTAATGAGCCTGCTTGTAACCGTTTCGACTTTTGCAACCGCCACGGCGGACCGTAGCCACCGCACTTATAGAACATAGTAATTATCTCACTAATACTATCATTGTCCATCGATGAGACAACTTTATTACTCATTTTTGGCTCTAGGTTTAACGTATATCTTCTACTAAATCCTCACTTATTATGCGCCTACCTCAACACCGCATTTCATTTCTTTTGACAATGGCCGCACTCCTCACCGGAGCATGCAGTAGAGAGCCCGCACCAACCCCGCTCGATCCACAAGATTTACTGTTGGTCAAAAAAGTGACCGCTTCTTATCAGGGATCGGGCACCACTAAAATTCGCTCGGATACGGCCACGGCTCAATCCATCCTCTATCAAAATGTGGTCTTTTATCCCCTCACCCGTAGTCAGGATATCTATCGCTACGATACCCAACGCCGACTAACTTACATAGAGACGAGGAACCCAGACCGACCCGACTACACCTATGAGTGGGGTGATGTCTCCTATGAGTACACAAACAACCAACTCATTTACACCAACCGGCGTGTCTTTCCTCTATTTCCCACCCCCTTTGACCTGAACGCTCAGGGCTACGCGATCAACTACAATACCTATGATCAGAACGGTTATCTAGTCTTCCGGCAAGACGGGCCTAACTCCACCGTAAAACAGACCGTTGTCAATGGCAATATTGTCCAACGGATTGCTCAAAATCCGACCAGCCGTACTACTACTACATATGAGTACGATTTGACTAAGCTCGGCCTACCCAATCCTGAGAAGGTCCTGTGGGGTCGTCCTAGTCGCAATTTGTTGATGAAGACAACAGAGCTTTATGAATCCTTCAATGGGGTAGCTTCCATCTGGCCGGATCGGCGGGTGACCATGTATCGGTATGAGTTTGATGGGTTGGGTCGGCCCAGCCAACAAACGGCGTTTGTGGAACTGAATTTGAGGCCTAATCCTGCCGTTGTGTGGCGGGAACTCCAGGTGAGTACATTGGATTACCAATAAGGGGTAATTCTATCCGCTATAGCGGCCTAATCGTTCTGGGAATAGTACTTGTATGCCACTAGTAGAGTTTGACAACTATCAAAATAGTAAAAGCATATTCTCAAATAAGGCTCCTATATGAGATAATTGAGCATTCATAATACTAGTAGTATATGCCTTATCAATCCACCTTTTTGAGCTACTATATTTAAATGAATTCGCTCTGTGATCGCTAGATATTCTTTCCTCTTGGTGCTAGTGTTATTCATTGGTGCATGCACGTCCAAAAAGCCGGTTGCTGACCCTAGCCAAATTCTAAAGAATGCGAACAGCTTTTGGTCCTACAAGCAAAAGTATATTCGGCTCTACGAAGATTACCAAGCCTTAGATAACCACCTGAAGCCAATTACCAGGGAGGCCTTTCTGCGAGCATTATCAACGGGTCGCTATTTACCATTACGTCTAGAGGCACAGGATACAACCACGCTTTATCAGCTCTACCCATTACCTGGTAGGGTAGATAAAGAGCTCAAGAACTTACTCCACCAATGGGCACATAATGAATATGAGTACTACCAGGCTGAAGGCAAGCTTTTACCCGATTATCATTTCGTGGATATGGAGGGAAATGTTTATTCCAACCAAACCACGAGAGGAAAAACGCTGGTAGTGAAGTGCTGGTTCGTCCACTGTGTGGCTTGTGTGGCCGAAATGCCCGCTCTAAACCAGTTAAAGCAACGCTACAAGAACCGCGACGATGTGGTATTTGTGAGTTTGTGCTTAGACTCGGCCGACAAAGTGGCTGCTTTTCTGAAGAAAACCAAGTTTGATTATGCTACCGTGGCGGATCAGACTGCCTACTTGGAAGAGCAATTAAAGATTGGTTCTTACCCCATGCACTTGTTGGTGAACAAAGAGGGATTAGTCATTAAACAAGTGGATAATTACCACGGTGTAGTGTATACGTTGACTAAAACTCTTTAGCTAAGACATTCTCACGAAAAAGCTCTATTCTTAGAACACCTTATTTGTATGCTATTGTAAACGACGAATTATCGCTTTTTGAGTAATAACCATCCATATCCTTAAGGCTTTAGTTAAATAAAAGTGTGTTTAGTACTAATTTCACTCCATATAAAATTCTCTAAATGGGTGACTTACCTAGTGTAACTCTTAATTAAAAATTGTTTAGAAAAACGTCGGCATTTGTCTTATTAAGCAGATCAGTGCATTATCATGTTAATACTAATAAACTTTTGTACTTATTAAAGTAAGATTAAATTTATTTGGACTGGTTATAAATAATATTATAATTTTGTGACACTGTCTACGCAATCTACAATCTAGCTGCAACTACGTTTGGAGATTTGATCAGCTTTAAGTAAGCCTTTGTGCGACTTTAGCTAATCAGTATAAACAGAAAGAGCCGGACGGCTGCAACCATCCGGCTTAGCCTGTCTAACGACAGGTGCTCTACAACGGGGTAACATTATAAAGCAAATGCAAATTAATAAAATTCTGCATGTAGGACTTCTATGTCTTCTTACATTTTGTAGCTGGGCTCAACAAACGGGGGGCAGCCTGGTCGGAACCATACGGACTGCTGAAGGTCAGGTACTACCTGGTGCATCCATCAGCCTCGCCGACAAAAGCGGTGGAACGTTCGCCGATCCACAGGGAACGTACCGGCTTGAGAATTTAAGCGCCGGTAAACATACCATTATAGTCTCGTTTGTTGGCTATCAGAAAATCAGCCGGGTGGTTTACGTGCAAGACAGTAAGCCGACACGGATGGACGTCAATCTTAAGCCAGAATCCAACGAATTAGATGCGGTTACTGTAATCGGTCGTACCGAAGTTCAGGAGGTGAACCGGCAGTCATTCAATGTTACCGCCGTTGATGCCAAGCAACTCTATAATTCTACGCTTGATCTTAGTAGCGCACTGGACCGAGTGTCCGGCGTACGGGTTCGCGAATCAGGGGGGGTAGGCTCCAATTTCAATCTTTCTCTAAACGGTTTTTCCGGCAACCGTATCCGTTATTTCATTGACGGAGTACCGATGGACAATTTTGGGTCGTCCTTTCAAATCAATAACATACCGATCAATACCGCCGAACGACTTGAAGTGTATAAAGGTGTTGTTCCGATCTGGCTGGGTTCGGATGCGTTGGGAGGAGCAATCAACATTGTTACCGGTGATCGTTTCCGGAATTATGTGGATGCTTCTTATTCCTATGGCTCTTTTAATACGCATCGTAGTGTAATAAACGCAGCTTTCACGACCAAGAATGGCTTCACGACACGTGTCAATGCCTTCCAGAATTATTCGGACAACAACTACAAAGTAACAGTTGATGCAGCCGATATCTACACGGGGGCATACAAGCCTAATGCCATAGTCAGACGTTTTCACGACACGTATCATAACGAAACGGTTATTGCCAGCGTGGGCGTAGTGGGTAAAAAATTCGCTGACCAACTGCTGTTTGGGATCACGCTTGGAAAAAATTACAAGGAGCTACAAACGGGGGCCCGAATGGTTGCGGTTTTCGGAGGCTGGCACAGACGAGGCAATATTGTCATGCCTACGTTGAAGTATCGCAAAACAGACCTTATCAAAGGACTTGATGTAACGGTAAACGCGAATTATAACCTAGGTAAGGAACGTAACATCGATACGTTATCGGCACGATTTGACTGGTACGGTAATTCGAAGCCGAATCCGAATGGGGAAGGCCGTGGTCGTAGTCTATCACAATATGGCAATAACAATGGACTGGTAACTGCTACTGCCAACTATAAATTAACGGATAGGCAGGCCATTGCGCTGAGTAACGTATTCAGTACATTCTATAGAAAAGGCACCGATGCATTTAACGAAAGTTTCACGCAGGGCGACGTGCGGCCCCGGCTCAGTAAGAACGTATTAGGTGTAGGTTATACCTACGATGTGAAAGATAAATGGAGCACCTCTATTTTCGGAAAATATTTATATCAGTCTACACCCCGACAAACTCCATTCAGTAAACTAGGTTTTGGAGTGGCCGCCAGTTATTTCCCAACAGCCGGTTTTCAGTTAAAAGCGTCGTACGAGCAAGCCAATCGGCTGCCTGAAGCCAACGAACTGTTTGGCGATGTGGAATTAGTGCAGGGTAATCTTTCCCTGAAACCCGAGCAGAGTCAGAACATAAACCTTGGGTTCAACTACAGTTTTGCGGCTAAAGAAGATCACCGTTTTCTGATCAATGCAAACGCCATCTACCGCTATTCCGATAATTACATCTATTCCCGATTCAATCAGAATCAGTCGGCTCTTGTACTGGATAATCTCGACGGCGTATTTACCCTCGGCGGTGAAGGTGAAATAAGATACTCCTACAAAAAATTCTTATCGGCCGGAGCGACCCTAACGTATCAGAAGCTGGAAAATCGGCAACAGTACGTGTTTGATAGCAACGGTAATCTTGTCCTGAGCCCGGTTTACAAGGACCAAATGCCCAATATTCCGTACTTCTTCGGCAACGCGGATGCCTCACTTACGTTGAGGGATCTTGGCCAAAAAGGGAACGTACTGAACATTGGTTACAATATGCTGTACGTCCATGCATTCTGGCTGTACTGGCCCAGTCGTGGGGGCGACAAACTCAGTATTCCCCAACAGGTTAGTCATGATCTGAACGCGGTATATAGTCTGAAGAATGGAAAATACAACATCGGACTAGAGGCACGTAACATCACTGACAATCGCCTGTACGACAACTTCAGCTTACAAAAGCCCGGTCGGGGCTTCTACGTGAACCTGCGTTATTTCTTCAATTCGTTTAACATTTAATGTCTATGAAATTTAGATCGACTCTCGCCCTTGCTGTTGCTGCGGGGATTCTAGCCTCGTGTAGTGAAAACACGACAACCGTACCCGAAAATCCAGGCAACTTTATATTAGCCGTTAGTCCGGCAGCATCCACAGGAGTCGCTGATTATCTGCTGACAGCGCAAAACCTGGACGCCGGAACCATCTCAACGGCGGGTAATGGCGTTGAACAGGACGGAACATATCGCTACTACGTAACGCACAACGGAAAATTCTTCAGTATGCTCTACGGTCAGGGTAATCCCGGCGCCGTTACCGCCTACAATATTCAGGGTGGAAAACTGACCAAGCTGACCAATTTTCAGACTGAAACTGTACAGGCATTTGCCCCATTCAATGATGATCTGCTGTTGTTCAAAATTTCACGTAGCCTGACAGCACCTACCTCAAGCTGGTATAAGGTCAACACAAACAGCCTGACCATTTCTTCAGAAGGTACCGTGAATACCCTTGACGTAACCGGACTGGGCGAGCTGGCTCACTTTACCTGGATCAAACAAGTGGGTACGAAGCTTTTTGCTCCGTACCAAACGATCAACGATCGAAGCTTCAACACGGCTTATCCCAATCAGGCTTCCATTGCTATTTATAACTACGCTGATATGAAACTTGAAAAGGTAATCACAGATAAGCGGACTAGTTTTATTGGCAAATACTTCCAGGACGGCCTCTCCATTCAGGAAAATGGGGATATCTATGGATATTCTCCCGCTGCTGCAACAACCGGAGGAACGATTTCTACAACCAAACCCTCGGCTGTCTTGAAAATCAGTTCAGGTACGACCGAGTTTGACCAAAACTATTTCTTCGACGTAGAAGCTGCTAGCGGTGGGATGAGCATTACGTCGTGGCTCTACGTTGGAAACAATACGTATATCGTAAACGCTGCGTCAAAGGCTGAAAAAACGTCTGGGTTTCCATCTGGTAAACGTATTGGTATCGTGAACGTAGTGGATAAAACCTACAAAGCGGTCACGGGTATGCCCGACATAGCAACCATCTCGAACCTGACCACTAACAACTATTCCCCTAAAGATGGTAAAACGGGCTATGTCGGTGTCAACTTAACGGACGGCACCAGCTACATCTATAAGATTGATGCCAGTTCGCAAACAGCGACCCGTGGCCTGAAAGTGGAAGGTGGTACCGTTACCGCCGTACAAAATCTGAAATAAGACATCCTGATGCCACCGAACCGGAATCTCTCAGGAGATTCCGGTTCGGTAGTTTGTAAATCATACCGAACAAATCATGCCTTACCGCTCATGATCACCACCTTGTACTTTATACAATTTATTGCCTTTTACCTATGGCAAATTACGGCTCCTAAACGTCAGCCTGTGGGTGGCTTATGGACCTATGCGCTAGCCAACAAATCACAAACGCGTCTTATTGGAACTGTGTTATCGCTGGTTGCCTGCGTGGGGTTTGTTTTTCAATGGGGTCTGGCGAGCGGCATCTTTGGTTTTTTTGTGGGACTGATGACCGTTGGTTGTCTTTCGGTGGTCATTGAGCCGTTTAATTACCTGCGTGTGCAGGGCGTTGCCGCGATCTATGTGTGTTGTGTGATCTTAGAAATGATTCTCTAGTTATGCCAGCCAATAAAAAATACCTGACTAAATCGCCCTGGATAAAATTATCTAAAATATTGGCGGGTTCGCTGGGTGGTTACCTAGTGACCATCAGTTTTCACGCGGCCCTGACCCGCGTATTTCCGAAGGAATACGTCATGGTGACCTCGTTCATTACGGGCTACCTGTTGTGGTCAACGCTTTTACTAGTAGCCTTCCTGATCCCGCAAGCCTGGAAGACTTGGGCTATCTATGTGCTATTAATAGGGGTATTTTCAGGCATTTACTTCATTTGAATCGGTTACGATTATGGATAACAGAAAATACAATATTTATTTCAACACCCATACAATCAGTGGCATCATTATCTGCGCGATTTTGTATGTCATGTTCTTTGCCGGTTCGTTCTCGTTTTTTAAGGACGATCTGGCCTCGTGGCAAAAAAATGAGTCTTATTTGAGCCATGAAGCGGGAACGAAAAAGGATTTCAACTACATCCTTGATTCGCTCGCCAAACATCATACGCTAAAAGGACGTGATTTTGATTTGACGATGCAACGGCATCAGGCGGGCGTATACGTTTCCATGAGTGCCTCGCATGATCCAGTCGTACAAAAACTGAAGAAGCCTAAAAAGAAGCCGGAAGGACGACGCGGCCGGGGCAGAGGCCGAGGAGGAGATGATGATTCTGCGTTCTTTACGTATGACTTCAGCAAACAGCAGGAAGCTGATTACGCGTCCAGTTATACCATCGGTGAGTTTTTGTACCGGTTACACTTTTTAGCGCAGGTAAACCAGGTTTTCCCTTTCCGTATTGGCGTTCCGTTTGGATACCTGCTGGCTGGTATTGTCTCATTCATCTTTCTTTTTGCCCTCATCACGGGGTTGCTGCTGCACTGGGACAAGATTGTATCTAACTTCTTTACGTTCAGGCCTTGGAGTAAACGAAAAACGTTGTGGACCGATCTGCATACGGTGCTGGGGGTGATCGGTTTCCCCTATCAACTCGTATTTGCGATAACGGGCGTGATCCTGATTTTTAATTCCTTCCTGATCATTCCCTATACGAAGCTATTCTACAAGGGTAATGAAGAAAAAATATACCAGGATCTTGGGTACGGCGTAAAATCAGAATTTGCATATGCGAACAAGCCGTTGAGCACTACGTTCGACATTAATCGTCTGGTTACTCAAACCGAACAGAAATGGCAAAACAGCGATGTCAGTTTGATTGCCATCCGGAACTACGGGGATGAAAACATGCACGTAGTGATACAGGGAAAGCCCCATACGGACGCCCAGCTTAATGGACAGGGAGAACTCATCTACCGGATACGTGACCAGAAGATCCTTTCGGAACGCACACCGCTGGAATCGGCATCGTATATACACACGATCAGAGGACTCATTTTACGGCTGCATTTTGGCGATTTTGGCGGCAGACCCCTGCGCGTGATCTATTTCGTTTTAGGTATTTTAGGTTGTATTGTCATTAATTCAGGTGTAATGATCTGGTTGGTGGCTCGAGACAACAAGAACATTCCTGCTCGTAAACGGACATTCAATTTCTGGACTGCCAACGTATATATTTCCTCCAGCTTAAGTATGTTGCCCGTTACGGCTCTCGCCATGACGGCCTTGCTGTTCCTAAATAAACCGGGACAATCGGATATTTATCATTGGTACTTTTATTCATGGCTTGCTCTGGGCGTTTATTTCCTCGTTCGGAAAAATCTCGCCTTGGTGAATCGACAATCGATAATTTTATCCGTGGTAACCTGTTTTCTATTGCCACTAGCTGACGGCGTCATACGTGGTAACTGGTTTTGGAACACCTTTACCCGTGGCGCTTTTGACATCCTGTTTATCGATGTGCTTTTCCTTTGCCTGGCAATCATAAACGGGGTTATTCTATGGAAGCTTGAGCAGAAAAAACGTACTCAGCCAAGTTCGGTACAGGTTAATGAGAAAGTTGGTCAATTAGGCACTGCCTGATATTCGGTAGACACAGTTTTCAACCCAAACAGAATCACTCTATTTTTTCAGTTAAATCAATAGTCATTTTCAACTACCTTGTCATGAAGCGATTCAGCTTGCTTATTCTGCTTACTTTACTACTTAACGTAGCAGACGTATATGCCCATGCGTTATGGATACAAACCAATCCAATTGGCAAAAAGGGTCAGAAACAAACGGTTACCATTTTATATTCCGAACCAGGTGAATCGTCTGAAAAGCTTAGTGACTGGTATTCCGATGTCAAGTCATTTGAACTTTGGCTGATCGGTCCCAGGGGACAGAAAACTCAATTATCGGTAAATCCGGCTCAAGACCATTTTACGGCGGAATTCACGCCCGAACAAGACGGCGTCTATACATTGGCTGTGGGCCACAGCGCTAAAGATCTGGGCGGTGCCACCAAATATCAGTTTAATGCTACCGCAGCGGTGACAGTGGGCAAGGCGGCATCAGCGTCGGTAGCGCACCCTAACGAGTTGAACGTAGCCGTTGCTGATGCAGGAAAAGCCTACGGCGTAGGCAAACCCGTATTACTGGCAGGGATATTCAACGACAAACCCTCTGAAAAACTTCGTGTATCGGTTCATTCACCCAGTGGATGGAGTAAAGAAATCCTAACGAACGCAAGTGGTGCTGCCGAGTTTACACCCGTCTGGCCGGGCCGCTACTACATTGAAGCCAGTAAGACGGAAAAGACGAATGGTCAGCAGGATGGCAAATCCTACCAGGCAATATGGCGCTGTGCGACCTACGTACTTGATGTAGTGGAAAAGTAAACACAGATTTCTAGCATCTAATATTCCTCTTAACCGCAACGCATCTTTGCGGTGAGGAAATGCACAGAAACCCCGATACGAATAGCCTCCTATACGCGAATGGGGGGCTATGGTACAGCTTCCAGTTTGGCCCTTTGTTTCGGTACCTTACTGCCGATGAATTTCATCGATTGCACGATTCCATCATGGCTTTCGATTGGAGTCAACTGCCAACTCGTGCTAGGAGATCCGCTACTGGTGAGTATATGTCCTCAGCCTCCAAAATTACCTTGTTTGGGGCAATGGACTTGCTACCTTTTATTTGGCATGGAGCTAAGTAACATTTGTCGGGAAAAGGAGTGAGCCCAATCCACAATTCGCTCCCACTTGAGACGAACGAGTGTTCATGCATCTGTCTACATATTGGGGCGTTTTTGAGACAATTAGTTTTTATTAACTGTCAAGTGGCCCCCAGCGGCTGACCGTAGCCACCGCGGTCCAGTTTGTCGCATACGCTACCGAAACAAACAAGCAAAACGGCTACAGGTAATCCAAAACCAATGTCTATTGAACGACAACACATACAGGATGGGGTCAATTGATTTTGTGGAGGCTTGGTCCGTTAAAATGGCGGGACAGGTTAAGCACAATATAGGTCGCATCAACCTACCCTGTCGGGCTATTGATGAGCAGTAGTCCGGCAGGGTAGGTTGATGCGACTCGACAGGCTACTCTACTAATAGTTAGGCTCGGCTAAATAAACTTCAATGATGCGGGGACTCATCGACACGATTCGTATGCCACCGTAACGGTTCTGGTTTACCAGGTGGAACTGGTAGATGTCGCCCTGCTTATAATTCTCAATTTCGGTAACCGTATCGTTGGTATGCTCCCAGTAGAGCTCAAACAGATTAGGCCGTCCTTTGACCCAGCCTTCGATGGTAGTGGCTGAAAACTTACTTTTATTGAAGAACGTCCGTTCAAGCTGATCGGAGCCTCCCAATACGTGAGTGAGTTCAGACCACATATCGTAGACCGAGGCTACTTTTTTGTCGTGATACAGGTTGAAATCCGTCTTATACGTAGTTGCCGCAGCCGTATTGTTCAGGAAGTTAAAGCTGTAGGCTATCCCATCCTTCACGGAAAACATCGTTGGCATCAACTTGGGATCGGTGCCCGTAGGGTAGGTTGGCCAGGTAATGCGCCAGGCGCGGCATCGGGTTTCTGCCCACAAATCATTGGCTGGTACATAGGTCTGTTTGCTAATGGTTGGGGCGGGTAGCGACGGCCCGTTACTGATGTCACCGACTCCGGTCCGGGCGGAACCCTGGGTAAGTGGATTGGCTGGGGAGCTGGGTTGCTGGCTGGTGATTGAGGGTGCTTCGCATCCACAGAGCGCTGTCAGGAGCAGAGTAAAGAGCGTTATTTGGTTGATTGGTTTCATGTCCTTATTGAATAAAAAGGGTTATATCCCGTTTAGATGCCACAAAGATGGCGGATGGGACAGGGGTGAATCCATACCAACAAGTTTGTATTTTGATTCGCCTTTGGACTTGCCTTTAGTGAAGTGGCATCATTTTAAGAAGCCAAAAAGCCTGACTGTAAAACGGTCAGGCTTTCCTTATTACCCTAACGACACCCTTCCGTGTGAGTGTCTGCTTTGATACGGTAACCCTCGGATTTCGTCACAAAAAAGCCTGACTACATCACGTGGCCAGGCTTTCTGATTCTTAGAAAATTAGAACCGAATCGGTTCCTGCCTACAAAGTTCGTCGTTTTGTGCTCTTAAAAAAATACCGGGCAAACATCATCACCAGCATGATACAGGCGCCGATAAACTGTAAATCCTTCTCACCCGTTTCCCGCCCTACGTAGCGCAGCAGCACAAAGCCCCCCAGGATCAGCAACAGGATGACGCTGAAATCAAATTCCTCCACCTGCCTGCCTAAATATCCATCGGCTACCTCCGTTACGCTGTCGAGGTTCACAAACGGCTCTCTCCGCAGCCGGTCGCACAGCTCCCGAATCTTACGCGGGTTTCCGTCTGCGGTCTCGTAAATCTTCGTCATTACGCCGTCGAGATCGGACACCTGCAAATCACCGATCAGCCGGTAAATCATTTTCAGGCTATCGGGTCGCGGCAACGGTTTGAGCTCCAGTTTCTCAAAGGCCCAGGCAAAACTAGCCGCTTCCATCTTGACGCTACGTGCCGTGGTGATGATGGTGAAGTGATCTTTCAGTTCTTCCAGCACTTTCACCACCTTTGGCGTGATGCCATCGATGTTGCCGATCTTCAGCAGGTACTCCCGTGCCTGCGTTACGTCCTTTAAGGTCTGAACCAGATTCGTTAAGCTGGCTGTCGATAGTTTGACCTCCACCGACTTCAGATCGCTGGTCTGGAACAGCATCGCTGCGGCCGTTTCCTTGTCACCACAGACGTGCAGAATCGCGGCTTTGAGCGAGGTTTTAAAGTCGCTGCAATCGTCGATCACCAGTGTGCGTTTCTCGAAGTTCAGCGACTGGAGCAAATGTGTTTTACCAATGCCGATGTCGCCCGTGATCAGTACGTTGATGCCTCGGCTGACGAGACTTTGAATTTGTTTCTGTTCTTTGTCTCGGCCGACGCTGAAATCAATATCGGGCGTGAGTAGGTTTATTGTGCTACGTCGCTGCGGGAATAGCTTTGTTTTGATACGGTGGTACAGTGTCGGTTTAGGTGCACTGGCATTGATCATCCTACGCAAATCGTCAGGATTCGCGTGTGTGTAAATGTCCGTAACCCGGCTATCAGAATGGCCCAAGAAATCACGTACCTGTACTACGTTCGCGCCATTAGCAACCAGGTTCGTTGCGGCTGTATGGCGTAACTTATGCGGCTTTACTTTGCCTACTTGTGGGGCTCTTTCTTCCAGCCGGCTCAACGCCATATTGACCGCACTTCTACCGATTGGCTTAGCAGGGTTTTTGGGCGACGGAAACATTACCCCTTTTAACGGCTTTCCTCCTTTCTGACGCTCTCGTATCAATTCATCGAGTGCCGCATACAGTCGATCAGACATTGGAATAGAACGTTCTTTTACTTTACCTCTTTGCTTCGAGGTTTTGAGCAAAATGGTCTTTTTGACAAAGTCACATTTTTCCCAAAGCAGTGTTCGGCATTCTGACACTCTGCCTCCACAATCCATCATTAATAAGGCAATAACCTTATGATCGACATTATTAATATTTGCCAATATGGCGGCTTGCTCCTCCGCCGTGTGAAATTCAAGCTGAAGTGATTCCATTAACTATGCCGGTGTATTTCATGCTGGATTTCTTCAAATACACCAGCTGAAATTGTTAAAATTTAAATTAGGGTGATCGCCGGAATTGCACTTTTACATGCGTGGTATTCTTGTTACAAAGGTCTTAGTTCACCAATGACTATATTGCTGACTTTGAGCTGGTTTATTGGGCTATTAGTAAACGGCTACCCTCGCCCCACTTTAGCGCAATCGGTAAATCGTAGATAAGTCGACGAGCTGTAGCTTCATAGTTATCAGGAATCGTGATCCTATGCTTGAGATGAACCACATCCGTAGCGGTTGGCACGCGTCCGCAGGACCAGGTTGACACGGAACTCCACATCCCATCAGTGGTAGAAATACAACCCGGATCCGCTGGCCCATTCAGACGAACGATCCAGACATCTGAATACCCTCGGTTGCTTGTCACATCACCGGTCGTCGATTCGGCATACCCGGCGACAATACTACCGCCGTTGCTGGTAGGAAGCACGACGGCAGCCCCTTCGCCTTTGGAACCGCCCAACGCTTTCTGCCAGATTAGTGTGCCCGTCGAGTCCAGTTTAATGACCCAGGCATCCGTTTGATTGACATATCGATCAGCAGGAGTATGATAGCCTATCACGTCGCCATTCGGGGATTGCGTTGATCCGGTAATCAGGTACTCATTGTTATTGGTTAGCGCAATCGAGGTGGCCATATCGTCATCAAAGCCGCCGAGGGTTTTCTGCCAGATCAGCCCCCCTTCCCTATTGAGCTTTAATATCCAGAAGTCATGATCACCAAAGAAATTATTGTCTCCACTTGGCGGTATGGTACCATGATAGCCCGTTACATCCCCATCGCCTGAGCTGGTATAGCCGGCTACCACAAATTCCCCCGCTGGCGTTCTGATGATGGATATAGCCCGGTCATTGTAGGAGCCACCGTACGTCTTTTGCCAAATCTTGTTTCCGTTCGTATCCAGCTTCAGGATCCAGCAATTAAAAGCGTCGTGCGTCGTTGTTACATCTCCATCAGTCGAAGCCGAATAGCCGGCGATCACATAACCTCCCTCCGGAAGCGCGATTACAGAGCCGGGAAGTTCGTTACTAGAGCCCCCAAACGTTTTTTCCCAAATCAATTCACCTTCAGGATTTAGTTTGATAATCCAATAATCGTAAGTACCCAGGTTTGTGTTACTTGGCTTTTTTACCCAGCCGGCTAGTACGTAGTTTCCATTGGGGTCAACCGTTATTGATTGTGCATAGTACTCGAAACTGGAAGAGCTGTTAAAGGTTTTTTCCCATACTTGATTACCATTCGCATCGAGCTTGAATACCCAAGGAATGTATTTGGGGGTAGCAATACTGTAGTTGGCTGCCGCAATAATTACGCTGCTCCCATCAGCCAGCGTAACCACTTGTGAAGCCCCATGCTGACTGTACTGAGTATTCGAAAACAGGGCAAAACTTTTAAACCATATTTTATTTCCCAGCTTATTGATTTTAGCGGCCCAGGCTGCACTCAACACTTTCCCGGACAAGGGATCACCCGCCATATCGCCATTCGTCGATGCAATACTGCCCACGACGATATACGTGGAGTCTGCCGAGGCAGCCATACTAGTGGCATTATCAAAATAACTTCCCCCAATAATAGTCTGCCACCTGACCGTTGGCGTGGGTAAGGTGAAGGATTGAACCGAGCTGATCGTTTTGTTAGCAAAGGTGGGGAGTGGAAAAGCGAATCCGTTGAACGAAAGGAGTAGTGCTAAAACGAATTGAACCAAATAGATTTTGGGCATAGGCTTGGGATAGAATCAATCTATACACGTAAGACTACAGGGCACTAATTCTCACTTCCTTTTGCCTGCCAGATCAGCAAACTTGCGTTGACGAATGCCGTTTCGCGCAATTGGTTCAATAATCTCTCAAGCCGAATTTTATACAGTTCATGATTTACCGTTTCGGGCGGTACGTTGGTCCTGATACGTTCTTTCAGTTCCAGCATTCGCATTCGGCGTTTTCCTTCCTCGTAATCGCTCAGATTCGTTTTCGATTCCAGCTCTCTCAGTTCAAGATTATCCGCCCGATACTTCGCGGTTGCCTGGTGGTAGGTCCACACTTCCTTTTTGTACGTAGCGTCGAGCAGCTGTAAGTCGTACTCGGTTTGGGAGTTGTCAATCGCCAATTGTCGAAATCGCACATCGTTAGTCTACACTGCAAAACGGGGCCAAAATGAAAATAGAGAGTTAGAAAACTCAGTACTCGACAAAGCTAAGCTTACTTTGATAGTTTGACCGGGTTTATTGCCTTTAAATGGGCCAAAATAGGCTGTATTCTTCCTGCTAATCAGTCAGTAAAGAAAACGGCCGTTTTCTTTACTGACGCTCTAAATCAGCGTTTTACGGGGCTATTTTCATTTTGGCCCCGTTTTGCAATAAAGACCAAAGATGTATAGAAGGAACACTGATTCAAAAAACGAGTTGACCATCCTAGTAATGACGGTTATTTCAGGCTTGGCCATTCTTGTACTGTTCAATTATTACATAGATTCACTACTACCATCTGAGAATATATCATCAACAAGTATTAATGATGAAGTGATAAGGTTTCACTCTATAAATAGCACTTTGAGAAATATTGGTCTTATAGCCATCTTATCCACTCTCGTTTATTATGCTGCCTATCGATTTAAGACTCGAAGGGTTACGAGTTGGCTAGTTATACTGAGTACGCTATCTCTATTGCTGGTAGTACTAATATATGCGATGATACAAACGTGGTATAAAAGCTGCTTCAAGTGTAGAGTCTTAAAATACCCTCCATCTTGAGACGAAGAATCGTTGGGCTATGCTATAAAACGGAGCTGGTTTCATTGTGTCCGTTTTGCAAACATTTTATAACCTCTGATGGGTTAGCTACCTACTTACAAAATCCTATTTTCTTTTTGGCCCGGCTTGGGTAGCCCTGTTTTGCAGCATAAATCAATTTCTGATGCGGGATAAAGATCTGTTTTGATTGAATAAGTACTAAAAAGCCTGCGAATCAATTTATAATGTTTGTAGACTTCTAGTCTGTGAATAATACGTTTTGTTATTGAGCCAGTAACTTACCCAATCTCTCCTCTAAATCACGGATTTGAATATCTTGAGCTACTATCTTTTTACTGCTGTTCAACAAGATGGCAACTGGAAGACGACCGATTTGATAAATGGCGTGAACCTCTGTATTACCATCTAAATCCATCACTACGGGCCAGGGTAATTTTTCCTCCAGCAAAGCGGTTTTGGGCATTCGACCATCAAATTCCCGAGAGATGGTGATGATTTCGAATCCTTGTGAATGGTAGCGTTCATAGAGCTTGCGTAGGACAAGGCGTCGACGTTTGTTGGAAGGCACATGGCTACTGGTAAAATCTAAAAGTATATATTTTCCCTTGATGTCTGCTAAGCTTAACCGCTTTTCTGACAAAGTCGGTAGCTCAAAATTTAATGCTTTTTGCCCTACCTGGTTCGCAATAAGTTCCCGCTGAATCTTTCGATAAGAAGTATACTTCCGGAAAGAGGATAGTTTGGCAAATAACTCGTTTCGTGTCTGATACGAAAAAGCCAGAAATCTAGATCTATATAGATACCAGCTTGAAATAGCCTTGGGGTGGGTAGCAATCAGACTAGATAATACGGCTGCATATTCATTATGTAACGAATCACCTAGTTGATCCATTCGTTCCATAGGATCAGGAAGCGAGTTCCCTGAAAGAAGATCGTTGGGCCCTGTTGAGCTAAACTCAAATTGACTGCTTAACTCGGTGTGCTTTTCCACGAGTTGAGCTAACAAACTGGCTTGCTGAGTCCAAAGCTCAGTAACCAATGAACCCTTGACTTGAGGAGAAGATGTAAGATGATCATTGAACGTGATTCTGATATCGGCTGAGTCAATGAACAGGTTGACGTCCTTTTTTCGATTCTCAATCCAAATGTAAGCTGGACATGGTTCAGCGACGTCGATGACAAAGACGGCGTGGCCATCTAATACCATTGTCGAGTAAATACTAGGTGGGTTCTCAGGGCGCTTGATGACTAATTTACATTCGGTACTGTCCTGAGCGAGTGGCAAGTAGCAATCAATACGGCTAGTCAGTTGCGCCTTGGAAATAAGGGGAGCCAGAAACAGGTAAATAAGAACAGTCAGGCTATTAGCTAGTAAGAACACGTCGATTTTACGAGTAAATCGTTGGCTGACACTTTTCATCAAAAGCCTTGTTTTGTAAGCTTTATTTCTCAGCCTATTAAGATGATTTACATGAAATCAGTTAGTAAACTAGCTATGCTTGGTGCAAAATGCTAGAAAAATTTGAGCATATGCTACTGATTGAGTTTGACAGTTATTAAAATATTGGAGTACTATTGTCTTAGCCCCCTATTAACTGGACAGATTTTCTGAAAAAGTTGTGTCGTAAATTACCCGCGCTTCTTCCCATTTTTGTTGAGGTGTTATAAAACCAATCGAACGGTGCAACCGGTGATTGTTGTAATGGGAAAAATAACGCCCTAACATTTCTTTGGCGGCTTCGGCCGTCCGATTCAAAATAGCTGGCAAATACATTGCGTTCAATCACATCATGCTCTAAAACACTGTGAAAAGCTTCAATGTATGAGTTCTCTTCAGGGGTAGCAACGTGCGTAAACTCCTGCTTAATCTCTGAGCTTTTCAAAAAGTTGCGTACCGAGTGGGCTATGAATTGGCTACCGTTGTCATTGCGCAAAATGACGCCTTTCAGTTCATGACTTCGGTTTATTCGTCGAAAAAGATTGATTAAGTCAATTTGACGAATGCTGCCTTGGAACAACCAATCCAGAATTTTGCGGCTGTAAACATCAATGACGCTCAACAGATAGTAATTCCGCCGTTCCCCTTGTACCGCACCGGCGGCCCGGCCAGACGTTTTTGATGTCCCAGCACAGGTATTTCAACGGACTAGTAGCTTCAATCCGTCTGAATTGAACGAACTCTCGCTTGCCTGTCGGCCGGATTACTTTGCCTAAAAGCAAATTATGTTCCTGCATAAGCCGATACACTTTTTTCTTGTTGATGAGGTACTCTTTTTTCAGCTCATACGTAATGTACTCATAGCCCAGCGCATTGAATTCAACGTCTAGTAAGTGGCGAATACTCATTATTACCTCTTAATTGTCCACCCACGATCCATCCAGTTTCATGGTTACCTAGCTAGGTCTTGCCCCAGGTCTGCCTGACTGTGGTTGGTAGTAAGACACGCTCCGAGGCAGGTCGAGCCACTGGCATAACAGGGTATGACTTACCTGATGTTCGAACTGTTTCATGAGCGTTAGTTTCTCCTGGGTTGAATAGGCGTTTTTTTTAGCAATTCGCTCTTGATCTCCAGTTCTAAAGCCTGCTTTGCCACAATCCGCTTTAGGCGTTCATTTTCCTCTTCAAGTGCCCGCAGTTGGGGATCGACGCGTGAGTAGGAGTCCTTGAGGCCTTCTTTGCCTTTGCTTAAATATTTCAAACGCCACTTGCGCAACAAGGAAGGGGATAAATTGTACTTGCGACAGGTCTCGGCATGGCCGTCACGGATGGCTTCCTGGACGATGGAATAGCGGTCTTCGGGAGTAAAACTCCGCCTTATTTTGCTCATGGTATCTGAGTGTAGTAGGACTAAACTGTTTTTACAATTTTGTCCAGCCATTCAGGGGGTTAAGACACTATGTCTAAATGAAATTTTCTCAAAATACCCTCCCACGTGAGACAAAGAAGCGTTCATGTGTCTGCCTCTTTATTGGGGCGATTAATGAAACAGCTATGAAACAAGAATTTGGCAGAAACCTGCTATTTCACGTAACTGTAATAATTATCGTTAGCATACTGTTTGGATGTGACTCAACAAAGTCTGCTCATATAGAGGATGCTGGTAGAATTCAACGAGTAACAGTAAAAAATCCGAGACAACGCGGAGTGGAGATTCCGGTTACCATTAGAATATCTGGAGATATCGATGGAGATGCCTATGTATATTTAGAAGGGAGACCTGAAGCAATCCGTCCCAGAGTTCCCGGTGGCGTATGGGACATCTTTGGAAAGGGACGATTTAGCCAAGTCATTAAGCATCAGGTTGGCCCAAAGCAGGATCTGACTTTTGTCTATGTACCTGTGAGCACAACAAAAGGTCACCTGACCATTGACGTTGAATATACTATGGGCTGGTTTTACTAATATAACCCTCCCCCTTGAGACGAAGAGCGATTTGCGTTTTAATTATTCGGGCATTTCTTAAGACTTCATATTTAAGAGCGATGTGAGCAGAAAATAATTGTATAAGATCGGTCATCAACTCACTAAAACCGCGTACGATAATAGGTTGGGTGGACACAACAAACAGTAAGAAAGGAGTGTTTGCCGCCCCTCTGGCAACAGGCCGCCCGACTCAAACAGGTAAGCTGTTTTGCTCGTTGTTTGGCTCCCATTACCTGTTAATAGGCTAGCCACCCCCTGGTTGGGCTTTGACAGCTCAGGCAAGCACTTTTTTGGCTACAACAAAGTCAAAACCAGCTACAACAGTTCTGACTTTACTGATGACTTTTGCTCCAGCAAAATCATCTCTCAATGAAAGCAATAAGAATTCACGAATTTGGCGGCACGGAAGTCCTGAAATTAGAAGATGCGCCAATGCCGGTTCCTGCGGCTGACGAAATTCTGGTAAAAATTTTCGCCAGTGGGGTCAATCCGGTTGACGGTGCTATCCGCAATGGCGGCAATGATGTATTAAGACCATTCCTGAAATGGCCCTTGATCGTAGGCTGTGATGCCGCAGGCATTGTGGAAGCAATGGGAACTGAGGTTACCAGCTTTAAAATAGGCGATGAAGTATTTGGCTGTCCAAACTTTCCAGGCAATGGAAGCTACGCCGAGTATGTGGCGGCAAAAGCAAGTCAGTTTGCCTTGAAACCTAAAAGCCTTTCCTTCAACCAGGCCGCTGCGGTGCCCTTGACGGCACTGGTTGCCTGGGCAGGGCTTTTTGAGCTTGGCAACTTACAGGCCGGGCAACGCGTTTTAATTCAAGGCGCATCAGGCGGGGTGGGTAACTTTGCCGTCCAGTTAGCTAAGGCAAAGAGGGCGTCTGTCATCGCTACTGCGTCGGCAGGCAATCTTGACTTTTTGAGCCATATTGGCGCTGATGAGGTGATTGATTACAAAACGCAACGGGTTGAAGACAGGCTGCACGGCATTGACCTGGTGTTTGATGCGTCGCCGATCCGGGATAATCAGCAGCGGCTGAAAAGCCTAAGCGTATTGAAGGAGGGAGGCACGTATGTAAGCGTTAATGTTGATGTTCCGTTTGATGAGCAGGTTGACCAAGCACTCGCCCAAAGACACCTTACCGGGAAGATGGTTGCCGGGCAGAAACATGAACATCTGGCCGAAATAGCCGCCCTGATTGATGCGGGGAAAGTAAAAGTTCTTGTCAGCAAGGTCTACCCGTTAGCGCAGGCTGCCCAAGCGCAGAACGAAGTGGCTACGTTTCATGTTTGCGGTAAAATTGTGCTGGAAGTGCAAACAGAAAAGTAGATGGTAAAAAGGGTCAAAACCATCGATGAATTTCATCGGCTACGGGGTTTTCCTAAACCTGAGCATCCGCTCATCAGTGTCGTAAAAGTCCAAAACGCCAGGCATTTGCACACGGATGAAGCTGAGCTTTTGGCGCTGGACTTCTACGTGATCGCTCTTAAACGAGTGTTTGACAAGAGCCGACTGAAATACGGGCAGCAGGATTATGATTTCAACGAAGGCATCCTGTCGTTCATGTCGCCTAATCAGGTGTTCGGCGTAGTACCTGGTAGCCAGGAAGAAGTGAAACAATTGGGTTGGGTGTTGCTCATCCACCCCGATTTTCTTTGGCATACACCGCTGGCAAACACCATCAGGACGTATGAATTTTTTGATTATTCGGTAACCGAAGCCTTGTTTCTTTCCGAGAACGAAGAGCTAACAATCCTTGGCATTATTGAGGCAATCCAACGGGAGTATCAGTCAACCCTTGATACCTTTAGTCAGGACATCATCCTGGCGCATGTAGACACGTTGCTTAAATACGCCGACCGTTTTTATCACCGGCAGTTCCTGACCAGGCGAAAAGCCAATCATCAGATCCTGCAACGTTTGGAACAATTGTTGGCCGCCTATTTCAATAGCGATGATTTGATGACACGAGGCTTGCCGTCCGTCCACTACATTTCAGACCAGCTCAATGTATCCGTAAGTTATCTGAGCCGGTTGCTCACGACGCTCACCGGCCAAACTACCCAGCAACATATACATGACAAGCTGATTGAGAAAGCCAAAGAAAAACTGTCAACAACCGAGCTTTCTATCAGCGAAATCGCTTATGCATTGGGCTTTGGTCATTCTCAATCATTCAGCAAGTTGTTCAAAACAAAAACGAACATATCGCCTTTAGCGTTTAGGCAATCGTTCAACTGAGAGGCCGTCAAGCTGTCGTTGAAAGGTTTCCAGATAGCCCCACTTAGGCAGATGTAAAGCCTAATGATGCGTCCCATGTATGAAGCAGAAGCAAAACGTTGCCTGAAGTGCCGTCTCAATAAATGCTGGATATTGTACGACCCGCCGATGCTTACTGGGGCCGTCAAGATCAAATCTTAGCCGAACGCCAAAAAACTAAACAGCTATCAATACTAAAACGACGGTAAAGCGGCCCACCGCTGTGGTCATATTTTTCAGAAATTAAAAAGTGCATAAAACCGCCTCTTCTCTTTTCACTGCTCCGGCAGCCCGGCCGCATTTGTCCACTTTCGGTTGATGATATACAGCTTTGCTAATCTGGAGGAGTTGCTGCCGTCTCAGAATTTTGTCCGCGTACATAAATAGTTTCTGGTCGCTATTGATAAAATTGACCACATCGAGAAAAACAGGATTCAGATAGCGGATCAACTCATTCCGATTAGTGATACGTATGCTGAGGCTTTTTTTACCCTGCTGAAAGGGTTTCAGTAGCAGGAAGTTGACTTTATTTTTTGCCCTCTTTCCGAAGAGTCACGGCTAAAACTTACGCGTCTTGTCCGAGTTTTAATTGCTTATTTGATGAACTGCACTGATTTCGGTGGGGATTGCCACAGTACGTTGACAATCATCCAGCGGCCATTTTCCTTGATTAGGTGCAGGTAATCAATCCCCCAAACCGCCGTCACTTTAGCCATCGCCGTTTTGTCGGCTACTTCAAACACATCGACCTGTCGGGGTGAATCGGCGTTGGCACGTTTGCCCTCTTTATTCCATAGTTTCGCCAGCCGGATCAAGGCCGGAAAGGGCATCTCCAATTGTTTCGAGTAACTACCTGTTCTCTGATCGAATGAAAAGCCACGTTTCTGAAGCGTCGGGTGTATACTCTGATAAGCCAGCGTCGTATCGACTTTGTAAAACGTATCGATGTAATTGAAGCAGGCCTGTCGAACGCCCGCAACATCATCGACGGGTGTTTGGGCATAAGCACTCGTTAGAGCAACACAGATCAGTAAATAGGCAAGACTGTTTATCATGGTTTTGATGCAATAAAGTTGAGGGTTATTCAGTACGTAAACTTTTTACAGGGTTGACAAGCGCCGATTTGAGACTTTGAAATGAGACCGTAATAAAAGCTAGTAGCAACGCCAGAGTACCAGCCCCTACGAACACCCACCACGGAATGGCAATGCGGTACTCGAATAGCTGAAGCCAACGATGCATAGCGTACCAGGCCATAGGAGAAGCAATCAGAATGGCAATGAAAACCAGTTTTAGGAAATCTTTGGTGAGCAACAGCACAATGCTGGCCACCGACGCGCCGAGCACTTTGCGTACGCCAATTTCTTTTCGACGTTGCTGGGCAGCAAACGTAGCCAGCCCGAACAGGCCCAGGCACGAGATCAAAATGGAAATGATCGTAAACGTGCGTACAATCCGCGACGTACGGGCTTCAGCCTGGTAGTTTTTCTGAAAATCTTCGTTCAGGAACGTATATTCAAACGGTTCGTCGGGACGTAACGATTTCCATTTCTGCTCTAGAAAACCCAATATGTTCGTCATGTCGGCAGTGTTGGCATGCACGATAATGTAGTTAAAACTGGGTCGTCGACTCAACATGAACGCATAAGGCGTAATAGGCTGGTGCAGGTCTTCATAGTGAAAGTCGTTCACTACCCCTACGATCTCAAAGGAAGTTGTTTGACCCTGCCAGTCGAAGTCCAGCCGTTGACCAATAGCTTTGGCCTCTGGTATCTGGAACTTGCGTAACGTAGCTTCGTTGACGATGAGTCGGTTCGCTGTATCACCCGGAAACTGGCGCGAAAACAAACGGCCCTGCTTCAACTGGAAACCCATGGTTTGCAGGAATTCAAAATCGATGCGATTGGTGCGGATGTCCTGTCCCTGGGTAACGCTTTGGTCAGGACGGTGAAATACCATATCGCTCTGGTTAGCAATGCCGGGATAGAACTGAGTCCCGGCGGCTGATACCACCTGATTATTTCGCAAAATTTCGCTTCGAAAAGCGGTGTAAGCCGCGCGCGACTCACTACTCCGGAAGGGAATGGCAATCTGCTGATTCTGCGTAAAGCCCAGCGGTTTATCACGCAGGTAGTGCATCTGTTTCTGAATGATAAACGAGGCCAGTACCAGACCAACCGATACCATAAACTGAAATACGACCAACCCACGACGTAACGCTACGGCCGACAGCGAATTGCTAAACTTACCTTTTAACACCTTCGCCGGGTCAAATAATGACAGATAAAAAGCCGGATAACTGCCTGCTAATAAACCCGTCAGCAAGGCCATTCCCAATAAAGCAAATAGAACCTGTGACTCAAGCAATTCGCTAACCAACAGGGCCTTACCGGTGAGTTGATTAAACATCGGCAAGAATAAAACACCCAGCGCCAGCGCAATCAGAAATGCCAGGAACGTAAGTATGATTGATTCGCCCAGAAACTGCCACACAAGCGCCCCCTGCTGCGCCCCCATTACCTTCCGAACACCCACTTCGGCTGCCCGTTTGGCCGAACGCGCCGTTGCTAGGTTCATGAAATTAATGCAGGCAATCAGCAGGGTAAATAGGGCAATCGATCCCAGTATATAGAGGTAGGTAACGCTATTGGTCGGCGTAACCACCGACTGGAAATTTGGGTACAGATGCAGATCGGGAACGGGCACTAGAAACAACTGCCGATCGAAACCCACTGATTTGAGGTCAGCGCGAGCGTATTTTTCGATAAAGGAGGGCAGCTTCAGGGTTAATGCCTGGGGGTCGGTATTGGGTAGTAGCCGCAGATACGTCAGAAACATATTGTTATTGGCAAAATCCGGATGCCCTTCGCGCAGGTAGTTTCCCATTTCGCCTGCGGCAAGGGGAATAAAAAACCGAGCGTCGATATGCGAATTGGTTCTGGTGTTTTGGTACACCCCCGTCACTTTAAATTCTTCGCCCATACCCGCTTCACCCCCGATCCGAACGAACCGGCCCAACGCCGACGTCGTGCCAAACAACTTAGCCGCCACCGCATCTGACAATACGACCGAATGCGGGTCTGTCAGGGAGGTTCGGGGATCGCCTTCGGTAAAGGCATAGGTAAACAAATCGAAGAAGGTTGAATCGACCTGATAGCCTTTCGTTTCGTAAAAAGACTGCAACGGCTTTCCCGGCTCACGCACCTGGAGCAACGACTTTTCATCGGCGATGTATAAGCGAGTCATCTGCGCGATCTCTGGATATTCAGCTTTGAGTGCTGGCCCATAAGGCGCAGACGCCATCGAAAACTCCTGTCCCGTATTCTGGCCAATTGTCGCCCGTGACCCCACCAAATACAAGTTCTTGGCATGTTGGTGGTACATATCGAACGACAATTCACTACGTATGTACAGCATCAAAAGCAGGCAGCAGGTCATGCCCAGGGCCAGCCCAAATACGTTGATGGAAGAGAATGATTTGCTTTTAATCATGTTGCGCCAGGCAACTTTGACATAATTGAGTAACATCGTCGAGCTAAGGGGATTGGGTTGGGAATAATCATTCGTCTGTTGGGTACTAGACAAGGCGAAAGGGCGAATCAACCGCAGAACCGCCCATGCATACCGCCAGTGGGCGTCCCGTACACCGACGGTCTTCACCCAGTACGTGTACATTTCGAGCAGATCGCCCTGCAACTCATCTTCCAGGCCAGGTGGACTGAACTGGGTCAACAGCCAGTTGGCCCAGCGGGGTGGCCTTGGATTTTGTTTTTCATCATCCGTTAAGCGCCCCATAGCTGTAAAACGGGGGTAGGAATTTGCTGCCACAGCTGGTTGCGCAGATGCCGACACTCGATCAGCGCACGCTGACCGGCCGTCGTGAGGGTGAACAGGCGTTTTTGGCGACCTCCCCGCTCGGCAGTAGCACCACCCATCATTGACGAAACTAAACCCTTCTCCTGAAGCCGTTGCAGGGTGGTATGGACCGTAGGGAAGCTGATGCTACGGGCCATCTGTTGGTCAATTGTTTGAGTAATCAAGGCGCAATAAGCCTGCTCTTGTAGAGCGGCCACTGTCAGTAAGACAACTTCCTCTAGCTCCCCTAAAAAGGCTCTTTTCATAGCGAAAAAGGATTGAAATCGCCGTTATATCTTCTTTCGTCAGCTTAGTACTATTAATATAGACTTTGTCGTACAAATACTCGGCCAAACTCTTTATCTAGGCTTGTACTCATTTCCAAAGCTGTTTTGTGGAATTAATAGCTACAATTTTGTCCAAAAATGGACAATTAATGTACTATAGCGGACAGCTCATTGATTGTTTATCTGGTGGTGAATTGTTTCTGGAAGTGCAAGCGCTTTCATCTAGAAATCCTTTGTCTCATGAATCGCTCCCAGTTGAGATAAAGTAGGTTTTATAAGTCAGCACGTAAAAGGGATGGAAATCGATTTTCATTCCAACTATTGTCGTACACTGGGAATCTTTTAGGCAAAGATCAACGATATGAGAGCCAGATTATTCCTACTTGTAAGCTTATTGTTGAGCATAGGCTCTTGTCAAACAAAAGAGGCCCTTGCCCCCCGCTGCGCTAGTGCTGGAGCTTTAGTTAAACAGGTTAAAAATACCAGCGGTGTGGTTTATTACGATTCCGCTCAAAGCAGCTACTTTATTCGGGTCCCCAATAGCTTTGATTCCCATGATCTGGGTTACACTTGTAACTTAGCTACTGACTTTCAAAAACCAGGTTTGAAAGTCAACTTCAGCGGTACTTATTACCAGAGTGATAAGCAACTTGGCTTTGTCGCAGGTGACAAGAATTACTATTTATTCCTTCTTTCCATTCAAGAACAATAATGCGTTCATCCAGCGTGAGATGAAGGTTCTCAGAAAAGGCTCCTACATGAGACGAGAGAGTATATAAAAATCGGCCGTTTGGCGAGATAAACAAGTTATGGACTAAAAGTTAACATTATAGGAGTTTTTGTTCTCGCTCATGACAAAGGTACTATGGGTGCTTCCAATGCTGGTCACCGAGCCAAGTTTATTGAACACAAAGTCCTGATAGTGTTTCATATCTCTCGCATAAACCTTCAATAGAAAGTCAAAATCTCCTGAAATATTATAACATTCAACTACTTCCTTCAGCCCAACAATGTCGGTCACAAACTCATGACCTATATGCTTATCGTGCTGTTTCAGCTTGATATTACAAAAAATGATTAATCCATAGCCCAGCTTCTCGGCATCTACTAAGGCGATGTATTTTTTAATGTAACCGCTTAGCTCCAATCGCTTTACTCGTTCAAAAACCGGCGTATGCGTTAGATTCACCCGATCGGCTAACTCTTTAATAGTCAATTTTGAATTTTCTGCCAGTAATTCGAGTAACTGTCTGTCTATTTCATCCAGTTTTTCCATAGGATAATTATCTGTTGGTAATGAAATATATCCTTCTAAAAGAATAATTATCTATTAATGAAACGAAAATAGATAATTATTCTAAAATAACCGAATTAAATTAGATATTGAATCTTGATTTATAGCTTTGTATGGAATTTTAATCCCCTTACAGGCTTAAAATAATCGTTCTTTTCTATAGCAACTGGAATAGGTTTTCGATGAAAGTCGGAATGTAGAGGGAATCGTGTGAAAATCACGAACTGTCGCGCAACTGTAAGTAACGTACCCTCTGTCGTCTCATGCATGTCCACTGACTGATTTAGAGTTGGGAAGGACGGACGCCAGGTTACAAGTCAGGATATCTGCCTATATCAGCTGGATAATGTTTTCGCGGAATAAAACACGTAGTCTGACCTTTTTACCTGAACAGCTATACAAATGGCTGCCACTGTATCTGTGTGTCCTTCCCGGAGCCGCTGTCTCGTTTAGCAAAGCACGTTCAACTGTTCTTTACCAAACAAGTAACGATAATGCGAACTCAGAACCTGGGCTACCCTCGGATTGGTGGACAACGACAACTCAAAAAAGCCTCTGAACAGTATTGGGTAGGCAAAATCGACCTGACGGCCTTAAACCAGGTGGCCCAAACCATTAAGCAGGAAAACTGGCAAACCCAACTGGAGGCGGGTATCGATCTGATCCCCTGCAATGATTTTAGTTTTTATGATCAGACACTGGATATGAGCCTGTTGCTGGGGGTTATTCCTCAACGGTATGCATCACTTTCAGCTAAAGTAGACGAGAAGGGGATCGCTGATCTGTATTTCGCGATGGCTCGTGGCTACCAGAAAGAAGGGCTGGATCTGACGGCCATGGAAATGACGAAGTGGCTGGATACGAATTACCATTATATCGTTCCCGAATTTACGACCGATCAGGAATTCACCATTTTCCACGGAAACGTATTTGACGAATACAACACAGCAAAACAATCCCTAGGCTCCAAGGCCAAGCCTGTGCTGGTGGGGCCCATCAGTTACCTACTGCTGGGTAAAGAAAAAGAGCCAGGTTTCGAACGCGTTGATCTGATCAGTAAACTGATTCCGGTATATATCGAAATTATTAACCGGCTGAAAGAATCAGGGGCTCAGTGGATTCAGTTGGATGAACCTTTCTTGGCGCTTGATCTGTCGAAAAAAGAGAAGGACGCGTTTAACGATGCTTATCGTACGCTGGCTGACCAAGTGAGTGGCGTTAACCTGCTAGTTGCCACATACTTTGAAGGCCTACTGGATAATACGGCTTTAGCTGTGAACCTACCCGTTCAGGCCTTACATATTGATCTGGTTCGCGCCCCTAAGCAACTAGATGAAGTGCTGGCCTTGATTCCTCAACAGCTTCAGCTTTCATTGGGTGTTATTGACGGACGTAACGTCTGGAAAAACGAATACGAGAGATCATTGAGCCTGATTAATAAGGCCGTTGAAAAATTAGGTATTGATCGTGTGATTGTGGCACCATCCTGCTCGTTGCTACATAGTCCGATTGACCTTGACGGGGAAACTGCACTGGACCCAGACATTAAAAATTGGATGGCCTTTGCCAAACAAAAACTAGCTGAAGTTAGTGAACTCAGGCAAATCGTTGAAGGGGCCCAGGAGTTACTGGATGCCAACAAAAAGGCGATTGCCAGTCGCCGTTCTTCGGAGAAAGTGCATAAGCAAGTCGTGAAGGATCGGGTTGCCGCCATTACTGATTCTGACGCAACGCGTAGCAGTGCGTTCCCAATCCGTCAGCAAATTCAGCGCAACCGCTTCCAACTGCCTTCGTTCCCAACAACGACGATTGGCTCATTTCCCCAAACGGATGATATTCGGCAGCTGCGGGCCAGTTTTAAGAAAGGTGATTTGACCCTGGAGCAGTATGAACAGGCCATCGAGCAGGCTACCATCGAGACGATTCGCTGGCAGGAATCTGTAGGGCTGGACGTGCTGGTTCACGGTGAATTTGAGCGGAATGATATGGTTGAATACTTCGGCGAGCAACTCGAAGGATTCCTGTTTACCCAAAATGGTTGGGTTCAAAGCTATGGCAGCCGGTGCGTAAAACCACCCATCATTTATGGCGATGTAAGCCGCCCTTACGACATGACCGTACGCTGTATTACATTCGCGGCCGCTCAAACGGCAAAATATATGAAGGGTATGCTGACCGGTCCGGTAACGATTCTGCAATGGTCTTTTGTACGCGACGATCAACCCCGTGATGTCACCACGAACCAGATCGCTTTGGCGATTCATGATGAAGTGCTGGCGTTGGAAGCTGCCGGTATCGGCATTATTCAGATTGATGAAGCGGCTATTCGGGAAGGGCTACCCTTGCGAAAAGCCAAGCGCCCTCATTACTTGGATTGGGCCGTGAAAGCCTTCCGGGTAACGGCCAGCGGTGTTGCCGATAAAACGCAGATCCATACCCACATGTGCTACAGCGAGTTTAATGACATTATTGAACACATTGCTGCCATGGATGCTGATGTGATCACCATCGAAACGTCACGCTCACAAATGGAATTGCTGCATGCCTTCGCTCATTTTGAGTATCCCAACGAGATTGGCCCCGGTGTTTACGACATCCATTCGCCACGGGTTCCCAGCTCGGAAGAAATGATTTCGCTTTTAACCAAGGCCGCTGACTTACTACCGGCCCGAAACTTGTGGGTGAACCCAGATTGTGGGTTGAAAACGCGGAAATGGCCGGAAACCAAAGTCGCTATCGCGAACATGGTTGCTGCTGCTCAGCAGGCCCGGGAGCAAATCAGTACCGAAAGCGTCCTTTACTAGGAGAAAGGCGGGCGATACCGCCCGCCTTTCATGATTTAAAAAGTTATCGATGGTCATTTATGTTACACGCCGGGAAACCTTCAATGCAGCGCATCGGATGTACCGGGAAGACTGGAGTGCTGAAGAGAATAAAGCGGTATTTGGCAAGTGCGCTAATCCTAATTGGCATGGACACAATTACAACCTGTTTGTTACCGTCAAGGGGGAGATTCGTGAATCAACCGGGTATCTGATCGATTTGACACGGCTTAAAGTGATTATATAGGATCAGGTGATTGAAAAGCTCGACCACAAAAACCTCAACCTGGATGTGGATTTTATGCGAGGTAAAATGGCGACAACAGAGCTGCTCTGCATTGGGATTTTTAATTAGCTGAAAGCACCGATCGAAAGGAACCAGGGGGTTTATCTGCATTCGGTCAGGTTGCATGAAACCGAAAATAATTCCGCCGAATATTTTGGGGAGTAATTTCGCCAATCGTCTGAAGCCTAAAATCATAACTTAAGTACCCGCATGTTTTTAGAAAAGATTAAATCTGGCGAGTCAGGCGTGCTGCTCTACGGTATTACGCCACCCAAAGCCAGTACCACGCCTGAACGCGTGGCCGAGATTGCCCAAAAAACAATTGACCGGCTGGTAGGCTTGGATATCGATGCGCTCGTGGTCTATGATGTTCAGGATGAGTCGGCCCGAACAGCCGAAGAAAGGCCCTTTCCCTTTATCAATGCCCTTGATCCAATCGAATTTGCCACCCGTAATCTAGGGCCTTTACCCCTACCGAAAATAATTTACCGTCCTGCTGGGAAATTCTCTGCGGGCGAGCTATCGGATTGGTTGGAAGAACTACATAGCCACCAGTTCTATCCCATTTTTGTGGGTGTACCCGCACCGGATTCTCCCATCAAAACGAGCCTTACCGAAGCCTACCACCTGTGGAGCAAACACCGGGATACCTCCGTTATCGGTGCGGTTACCATCCCGGAACGGCATCAAGTACTCCATGATGAGGATGTCCGGATGTTGGACAAGATGAGCTGTGGGGTATCGTACTTTATTTCTCAATGCGTTTTTAATCTTGACTATGCTCAGCAGGTTATCGCAGACCTGGCACACCGATGTAACAGGCAGCGCGTAAAACCGCCAACGCTCATTTTTACACTTACCGCCTGTGGATCGGCCAAAACCCTGCATTTTATGGAGTGGCTAGGCATTCACGTACCAGATGAATTGCAGGAAGAACTGAAAACATCGGACGATATTCTTGACAAATCGGTGAAGATATGCCTCGATATTGCTGCTAGCTTGACGACCTACTGCCTGGAGCGGTCTATTCCTTTCGGGTTCAATATTGAAAGTGTGGCCATTCGCAAAGCTGAGATTGAAGCGTCGATCTATATGGCGGATGAAATTGGTCAGATGTTAAAGGAGAAAGGGGTTAGACAGTCAGTGATAGACTATCAAGTGATGAATGACAACCAACTGTGATCAGCTAGTCAGGCTGAACAGTAGGCTTCATTAGCCGAGCAGATTTTTACCTTATTTTACTTTCACCATGTAGCAGAAGACGATACCGTTTATGTCTAATGAAAGGAATGGAACAAAATGCGTTACCAAACATGAATCGATTAGCTGCCCGCGTTGCCAGCGACGCTTCGAGTGTAGAAGGCCATCACCCGAATTCTGAATGGACATTAATCACCAACCTGATTCCCTTGCTGAGCGGATAGCGTTGGCTGAGACCCGCATTTTTAAGGCCGTTTTTCCTAATACGACCAATCATTACGATACGTTGTTTGGTGGAACTGCTATGCAACTAATGGACGAAGTTGCTTTTATTACAGCCACTCGATTTTCTCGCAAGCGCATGGTGACGGTTTCGTCCGATAAAATCAACTTTACTCAGCCAATTCCTGCGGGCACCATTATTGAATTGGTTGGAAAAGTCGAACACGTGGGGAATACTAGTATTCGGATCGGAGTAGAAATTTACGTGGAGGAAATGTATGCGCTAGAACGACATCGGGCCATTCACGGTTCATTTACGTTTGTGGCTCTGGACGAGAATCGAAATTCCATCCCCGTGTTGTCTTGAGATACGAAGCTGCTATAAATTAACTGAAGCGTTCTTATAATAGATTTACTTGCTTAGTAATAGGGTGGAAGATTAAATGATCAAGCCATAACAATTGATTCAGTTATTCTCCAAAAACGCTTTTTTTAAGAGACACTTGATTTATTATTTCCTCTAAGCAACTAAATCTCTCACTCAAATTCCGAGGAACTAGCCCCTTTGGTACTTACTTATATAGTTATAACATAAAAAGCAGACGAGCACTACCCGTCTGCTTTTCAGCTTTTATCCACACCATATGAAGAAAGCACTACCATTGAGCGTTTCCTCGGGTTGTGAGGGAAAGTACGTGAGTTATTGATAGACTAACTTCATTTGTATCTGTGATTTTACTTAACGGTGGTGAAAAAGAAAAAAGCCGCCGGAATAACTCCAGGCGGCTGTGATGCGGCAATTATTTGGAATTTACTTCTTCTCCAGAACCTGTTTCATGAGGGCTTTCAATTCATCAATCTGGGACTGCTGCTGCTTGATGGTCTTCTGTTGCTCAATGCTGTACAGCGTCAGTTCTTCAATCTTCTCCAGCAGTTTAGCATCCATCTTCGCTACGTCGACGCCTTTTTCAACCACTTCTCTGGCTGATGGAATGCCCGGTAGGTGCTCATGCTTCTGAATGTACTGTTCAACCTCAGACAATGGCTTGAGTAAGTAATTTGGCTTAAATACGTAATCGCTCCAGTCACTCGTGTTCTTGACCGCTACTTTGACTTTCTCGGTCAGAATACCATCCTCCACAAACAGTTTATAACCCGATGGCGTTCGTGCTACGTTACTGCCAATGATCACTGCGTCGTTTTGGGTACTTTGCAGAAGCGAGCCTTTGCGCTGCCACAGTGATTCACTCACGCCTTCACGTGCTGAGCCGTTCATACTAGCTAGTACCACATCACCCTGCTCGTTGACTGATAAAAACTTGGTTTGATTGAGGGCGGTGGCGGGCGAGGAATTGTTGAGGTTGGTAAACCGCAGACCCGACTGGTTGGCCGTGCCCTTTGTGATCTCCAGGGTGTTGTTGGGAGCCGAGTTGCCGATACCCACTTTAGCCCCGGGTGCGCCTAAAACCACCGCATTGCTAACGGTGACGATGGCGTTGACGCCGATGGCGGTGGAGTTGTTGACTGTAGGCCCGTTCGTACCTGCTCCAAAGCCGATAAACGTGTTATAATTGCCTGCCCCGTTACCCGAGTAGTTGGCTGCCCGGCCGATGTAAGTGTTGTTCTGACCAGTAGCGTTGCCCAGTCCGGCTCCATCGCCAATAAAGGTGTTGCCCAGACCAGTGGTGGTATTGCCGCCTGAGCCATTGCCGATGAACAGATTGTAAGACCCGTTACTTTGACTTCCGGCTGCGTTGCCCATAAATAGGTTGCCAATGCCCGTGGTGTTATAGAAACCTGCTTGGTAACCAATAAAGACGTTATTACTAGCGGTGCGGTTGTAATAGCCCGCACGGGTGCCTAGAAACACATTGTTGGCACCACTCGTATTGCTATACCCAGTCATATTACCCACAAACACGTTGGCCTCTCCAGTCGAATTATTGTATCCGGCTGTATTGCCTATATAGGCGTTATAGCCGCCTGAATCGTTACCATGGCCAGCTTGTATTCCCAGGAAGATATTATAGCTCCCCGATTTATTGTACGAGCCAGCCGAAGTACCCATGAAAATATTCAAACTTCCTCCACTGGCATAAGCACCGGCTTGATAGCCCACCATCGTATTCGATGCGCCCGTGGCTAGACTAGTCCCGGCTCGTGACCCAATAAACACGTTAGCCCCGCTAACCGTCATAGATCGCCCGGCACCAGCGCCTACAAACGTATTGTTAGGCCCGCTGGTCAAACTCAATCCCGCTTCAGCACCAATAAATGTATTTAGGTAACCCGTATTCGTGTTGCGCCCTGCATCTACGCCCACAAAACTATTCCTATACCCTGAGGTGAGCACCACGCCTGCATTGTAGCCAACAGCTACGTTTCGATCTCCTGTCAGCGTAGCTGCCCCAGCGGCCCCTGGCCCTACCAGCGTGTTAAAGGTGCCATAAGAATTCGTGTTGGAGTTATTGCTACTATTAGCTACATAGTTGCCCTGGGCCAGCAGCAGGGTAGGCAGAACCAGTAGCAGGAAAGTGGAAAAGAAGTGTTTCATCGTAAGGAAATAGTTTAGTAGATGAATAAACGTTTGGCAATTGACTCAATGTCAGCAGATAAAGCGAAGGTTTGCCTAGATTTTAATCAATCTTTTGAGCGAACGGTAAAGCAAAAACGCCAGCCCCAGTAGAGCCAGCGTTTCGTATAGACGTTGCGTTCTTTCGCTTTAATTCAACCAGCGCACATGATTATAATACTCGGCTGAGAGGACCACCTCGTACTGGCCTAACTGTTCATAACCCTAGTATACATAATCAAATCACCAGACATCAAGCCCGCGTAAGAGTTGCTTAACCTCACGAACCCGCCGACGCGGAATCACGACCTCCTGCTTAGTACCGCCCACCCCGAACTCCACCACCAGTTGTCGGGTCTCGTTGCGATGCCGGCCCACAATCAACCCAGGATCAACCGCCAGCTGCTTGCTCAGCCGCACCAGGTAGGGAAAACGCTGGCAAATAGTGCCCAGGGTGATGGCCGACAGGTAGTACCCCCCGTTGTGAAAATGCACATGGGTGTAGTTGCCTTCGGCCAGCGCCCAACTCACCTGGGGCTGACTATGGGGTTGATGAGTTTTTAAATAGGGCGTTGGTTTCATAAGAATTGACCGAAGGCAGGAGGTTAACGTGCTTATAGTTTTAGTTGGGGGCAGTAACTGTAGGAACCGTTGCTACAGTTACTGACTCCTTATTTCAGACGTTAATTCCCGCCTAGCTTTAGCCGACTGCTAGCACCAAACAGCAACCTGCCTGTAGTACTGTATATCACCCGCAGGGCTAGTGCCTGATAGGTAGGGGGTAAACTCACCGCATGGTTGAGCGTAACAGCATCGGTGAGTACCGGTATTCGGCCACAAGACCAGGTGGCGGGATCGTTCCAGTCGCCTACTTTCAGGGTGAACATACTCCCGCAGCCACCTGAGTTCACCACACTTAGGGGAAGAATCGTCGAAATTGAACCACCAGCCGGATCGGTAGCGATTACCGTCACACTGTAGAACGCACTGGCCGAGGCCGACACCGTTCCGGCGATGGTAGCTGGTGCCACAAAACTCAGACCCGCTGGCAAACCCACCACCGACAAGCTCAGCGAGTTGGGTGTTTCAGCGTCGGTGAAGGTGTTGGCCGGAATGGTATAGCTAAACGCCTGCCCTACTGTCGCCGACTGGGGCGGTATGGCGTTCTCCACCCGCGGATTGCCATTGGCGCAGAACGCCAGCCAGTTGTAGCTAAAGCTGGCTTCGCCCGGCGTGCCCTGCTGGCGAGCCTTGAAGACAATCACCGGGTTGTCGGTGAACAGGTTCAACTGATAGGGCTCATTGATGGCGACAGCCGTAGCCTCGTTGACGACCGATAGACTGATGGGTTGACCATTCGTGCCCTCAAAGCTGACCGTGAAATTGATGCGTCGTTCAAAGTAACTAATGTGATTACAGTCCAGCATGGTCACCCCGGTAATGGCGAAACTACGCGGTTGCACCGTCAGCGTAAAGGTCGTCGCAACCGATAAGCCACCCGGATCGGTAGCCACCACGGTCACGGTGAAGGGTGAGCCCACCGTTGTGGAGGGTGTACCCGTGATGGTGTTGGGCGACACAAAGCTCAACCCGGCCGGTAAGCCACTCACCGACAGAGTCAGGCTATTGGGCGTTTCGGCATCGGTGAACGTAGTGGCCGGAATGGTATAACTGTAGGCACTCCCTACCGTAGCCGATTGTGACGGAATAATATTAGCCACCGTCGGGCCGCAGTTCTGGTAAATCACAGCGGCACTGGTCGTTGCCGTGCAGCCGTTCGCCCCGGTTAACGTAACCGAATACGGACCCGCTGCACTGACCGAAATACTGGCCGTGGTGGCACCCGTGTTCCAGCGATACGTACCACTGCCTAGAGCGCTCAGACTCACCACGGGGGTGGTGCAGGTTAGCGTAGCACTCGCTGGCGAGATACTCACCAGGGGAGGAGTTTTGTCTTCACTGACGATGACAGTGGCCACCGTCGTACAGCCGTTCGCCCCGGTAAGGGTTACTGAATACGTAGCGGCCACACTGACCGATAGGCTGGCCGTAGTAGCGCCGGTGCTCCAGCGATACGTACCATTGCCTACCGCACTCAAGCTTACCACTGGACTAGCGCAGGTTAAGGTAGCGCTCGAGGGGGTGATCGAGAGCGAAGGTGGGGTCTGGTCTGCGCTCACACTCACGCTGGCGCTACTCGAACAGCCGTTGGCGCCGGTAAGCGTTACCGAATACGGACCCGCTACACTCACCGAAATACTGGCCGTAGTAGCGCCGGTACTCCAGCGATAGCTGCCGCTACCCACTGCCGTCAAACTCACGACTGGTGTGCTGCAGGTCAACGTAGTACTAGCCGGCGTTCCGATGGCCGGATTGATGCTCACCGATGGCGCAAGTTGATCGGCACTCACACTGGCCGCGGTCGTACTCGAACAGCCGTTGGCGCCGGTGAGCGTTACCGAATACGTAGTAGCCGTACTGACTGAGATAGCCGACGTAGTAGCCCCCGTGCTCCAGCGATAACTTCCCGTACCAATAGCGGACAGACTGACTACCGGATTGGTACAGGTTACCGTAGCACTCGCTGGTAAAATCAGCAGCGCCGGTGGCGTCTGATCGACCGCCACACTACTGGATGCCGTACTCGAACAGCCATTGCTACCCGTCAGGGTAACCGAATACGTGCCGGCCGACGTAGCACTGATGGAAGCCGTAGTGGCACCTGTATTCCAACGGAGTGAACCATTCCCCAACGCGCTTAAACTTACCACTGGCGTAGTGCAGGTCAACGTAGCACTGATCGGGGAGAGGCTCAGCGGAGGGGGAGTCGTATCCAGCGATAGGGTCGTGGTGGCCGACGTGGAACAGCCATTGGTGCCCGTTACGGTCAGCGAATAGGGACCAGCCGCGCTGGCCGAGATGATGGAGGTGGTTTCGCCGGTGCTCCAGCGATACGTACCCGTGCCCATGGCCGATAGACTTAGTATGGGGCTCGTGCAGGTCAGCGTAGCGCTGGTCGGAGCAATGGCGGCCGAAGGTGGGTTCTGATCCTGTATGACGCTGACACTACCCGTACTCGAACAGCCATTCGTTCCCGTCAACGTAACCGAATACGTATTGGCGGTACTCACAGAAATAACCGGCGTGGTCTCACCCGTACTCCAACGCAATGAGCCCTCACCAGCCGCCGATAAACTCACCACCGGGGTGGCGCAGGTCAACGTCGTGCCCGTCGATGGGCTAACCGTGAGTGAAGGCGGGGTTTGGTCGGCACTCACGCTGGAAGTGGCGGTATTCGAACAGCCGTTGGCGCCCGTTATCGTCACCGAATACGTAGCGGCCGTGCTGACCGAAATCGTGGCCGTAGTAGCTCCCGTACTCCAGCGGTAGCTGCCCGTGCCAACGGCCGATAAACTCACGGCTGGATTCGCACACGTCAACGTAGCATTGGTGGGGCTGATGCTGACCGTTGGCAGGGCGATATTCTGCTCAATGGTAATCGTGGTGGCGCTTCGACAGCCGGTGATCGTATTAGTCACCAGGACCGAATACGAGCCACTGGCGTTGACGACTGCCGTTCCCGTAGTCGCATCCTGACTGGCTATGCCTGGCCCGGTGAAACTGTAGCTCGTCCCGCCCGTTGCCGTTAGTGTCAAACTCGTGTTGGTACAGGTGAGCGTGGTCGAGGGGGCAGCCGTCAACTGGGCATTGGGCAGCGGGTTTACCGTTACAGCGGTGGTCGCTGAGTTGGAACAGCCCTGGGCATTCGTAGCGGTTACGGTGAAACTATACGTATTGGCCGGTAGCCCTGCTATAGTCCGGGTGTTACCCGAACCGGCGATAGGTCCACTGGCTCCGGTAAACGTGTAGCTACTCAATCCGCTGGTGGCGGATAGACTCACCAGCTCGCCTGCGCAGACACTACTGCTGTTGAGGGTGAGCATCGGTAAATCGTTGACCAGTACGCTCGTCGTCGCCATTCTTAGCTGATTGTTGGCGCTCACGATGAGTGAGAAAGATTGACTGCCGGTTGCGGAAGCGGTTAGGAGTTGACTAAACGCCGTACCCGACGCCGTGCCCGTGACGTTGCTGCCACCAGGAGTCGTCAGGGTATAAGCATAGGGTTCTGTTGCGTTGCCAATCGTCGCCGTAAATGTAACAGGACTGCCAGCGCATACCGTACCCGGGTTTGCCCCAAACCCTGTGATGGTCAGAGCGGCTGGCTGGGTAAGGGTAAAACTTTGCGTCTTGGAGCAGGTATTGGCATCGGTGACCGTAACCGAATAGACACCGGCGCTCAAGCCGGATACGCTGGACGTACTTTCACCGGTAAGGGTGCCGGGTCCCCAGTGATACGTATAATTATAACTTAGTACGCCACCCGATACGTCGACCCGAGCCACGCCATCACTTCCGCCGTAGGTCGTTACGTTGGTCTGCGAGCCGGTTAGGGTCAGGGCTGAGGGCTGCGTGAGGGAAACGGTTTGGGTGATCGAAGGGCAGCCGTTGGCATCGGAGATGGTTACGGTATACGAACCCGCCGATAGCCCTGTGGCGGTGGCCCCGCTCCCTCCCGAAGGCGCCCAGCTGTAGGTATAATCCGGTGTACCACCCGTTACGCTCACGCTGGCCCCTCCACTCGCGCTGCCGTTACAGGTGATGTTGGTTTGGGATAGGGTGGCGGCCAGAGCCGCCGGCTGAGTCAGGGAGACGATTCGGGTGAGGAGGCAGTTGTTGGCATCCGAGACGGAAACCGTGTACGAGTTGGGGGATAGGTTGGTTGCCAGCGCTCCGGTCCCCCCCGAGGGAGACCAACTGTAGCTATAGCCCCCTGCACCACCGGATACGTTCACCCGGGCCCGGCCATTATTGGCTCCCTGACAGGTAATGGCCGTTACGGACGTAGTGGCGGCGAGGGCTGGTGGCTCGGTGACCGTGATCGTCCGGTAGTGGTAACAGTTGTTGGCATCGGTGACGGTAATGGTATAGGAGCCTGCCGATAGCCCCGTCGCGGTGGCGTTTGTGCCCCCCGAAGGAGACCAGCTATAGGTATAGCCCCCGGCCCCCCCGGATACGCTTACGCTAGCCATCCCATTACTGCCCCCATTGCAAGCTACGTTGGTGACGGCGGTCGTACTGACGATGGCCGAGGGTTGAGAGATGGTCGCTGTTCCGGTTTTGTTACAACTGTTGGCGTCAGTGATGGTGAACGAGTAGACCCCTGCCGACAAGCCCGTAATGGTCTGCTGAGAGCTTCCCGTACTCCATTTGTAGGAGTAGCCACCTGCCCCGCCTGATCCAGCCACTGAAGCTACCCCGTTACTGCCTCCATTGCAAGCCAAGTTGGTAACAGCGGTAGAGCTGACCAGCGCCGAGGGTTGGGTGACGACAACGGCTCGGGAGAAGGTACAGCTGTTGGCGTCAGTAATGGTGTACGAGTAGACTCCTGCCATTAAGCCCGTAATGGTCTGCAGAGTGCTTCCAGTACTCCATTTGTAGGTATAACCACCTGCCCCGCCTGATGCGATCACAGAAGCTACCCCGTTACTGCCTCCATTGCAGGCTACGTTGGTGACGGCGGTAGCGCTCATAATGGGCGAGGGTTGAGCAACGGTCGTCGTTGCTGACGCGGTCTGGCCATTGGCTAAAATGGACAGTGTGACTGTCTGCGAACCGGAACCCGTGAGAGTTAAATTCTGACTAAAGTTTGTGCTGGATGCTGTTCCTGAAGATGGGGACCCACTACTACTGGCTAATGTATAGGCATAGGTTCCCGTTACGTTGCCAAGAGTGGCCGTAAAGGTAACGGGACTACCGGCACATGCCGGAGCAGGTGCTGACGCAAAGTTGCTGATAATGGGCCCAGTTGATGGCCCCTGCGCCACTGCAATAAACGGAACGGTAGAAGGACCCGTCGAACTAACAGTATTTGAACCAAATACGGCTCCGTTCCGTGTGGCACCACTCAGATAAACCGCATTTCCAATAACACTAACGGCCGCTCCCTGGTCGGTATTGGTACTGCCCCCTGATAAAGCCCCTCCATCGGTAGCGGTGCTGCCGTTATCTGTAAAATACGCCAGAAAAGCATCATTGGATGAACCATTAGCCGTCAGTGCGGTGCCGGCAATCGTTACGTTGCCAGAAAAATAGCCCCCTACATAAACCGCAGTTCCATTTACGGCTACCGCATTTCCACTGCTGATACTGCTGGCCGCTGAAACCCCTCTTGCCCAACGTGCCGTAGCTGTTCCACCATTATCTGTATATTTCGCTACGTATACATTGAAACTAGCTGTATACGGACTGGTAAGGGTAGTGCCGGCTATCGATGCACCTGATGTGAAGCCACCCGTAAAAAAAACATCAGCGCCGTTTACGTCGATACTAGACAGTATATCAGCCTTATTTGAACCCGAGGCTCCTCCCTTTACGGCCCAGCCATTGGCGAACGTAGTGCCATTGTCGATGTACTTAGCCAGAAAAAGGTCAATATCATCGGTGCCCGACGAGTTTAGTGTTGTGCCACTCAGGGTTATTGCATTATAAAACTGGCCACCCACATATACGTTTGACCCATTCACAGCGACTGCGTTGCCTATGTCTCCCTGCCCCCCACCTGCGCTGGTCGCCCACCGGCCAGAAGCAGACGAGCCGTTGTCAACATATTTAGCCAGAAATACATCATTGCCACCATTGGAGTTTAATGTCACCCCAGCAATAGAAGCCGTGCTTTCAAATCTACCCGTTACGTATAAGTTAGTCCCATTAACGGCAATAGACTGGCCTGCATCGGAACTATTAACGGCTGCCGACCCTGCTTTCACAGCCCAGCCATTGCTGAACGAAGTGCCGTTGTCAATGTATTTCGCTACGAATATATCGGTATCATTTTCGACATTGGTTGTTGTTAAGACTTGGCCTGCTATTGTAGCGGACCCTGACCCAAAATTTCCGGTAACGTATACGTTTGACCCGCTCACGGCAATGGCGAACCCCTGTGCAACGGCTGAACTTGTAGCCCAAACCCATCTGCCAGTGGTAGGACTCCACTTTCCAACAAACATGGTTGCGGTCCCATTGGAACTACCTGTGAGGGTAATATTGCCTGTAGTAGTAGGTAAATTAACCGAATACGAAAAGATGCCGACCAGGAACAAATTGCCGGATGCGTCTGTGGCAGACCCTGTAATACGGCACGTACCTGGATTGCTTGGATTAGCCGTACTCACGCTCTGCCAGGTTAAGGCCTGAGCGTGCGTAAACGTCCTGGATAAGGCCAGAAGAAATGAGAAAACAAGAAAGATTCGTGAGTAAATGTGATTTCTCATAATGAAACTGATTAAAAATGTAGCTGGTAAGGGGGGGCTTTAGGTACTTGTTTTTACTAGTGTTTAACTATTTTCGAAAGCGACTCAAAGACGCGTAATGAGCTGAGCTCACCAGCTATTTATGGGTAGTGTTAAAGATTAGCGTAATCATCTGGCTACCTAATTCATATGTTTCCAGAGAATTAGGTTTTATTAACATGATGTAGCGCTAAATGGAATGGCAAATACAACAAATTTTCATGATTGCGCTAACACTTTCGTTGCATTCTTTAACACTCTCGTCGCATCGGATAGAAAAAGCCCTAAATCCGGGTTCAATACGGCATGTTTGTATCTGCCTTCGCTAAGATGCTTTGACTGAGAGTCGACCGTATTGGGCAGATAAAACGCCAAACGGCCCCAAATGGGTTTCGCTAAAAGGCCAGGTTACCCGCGAAGTGGTCTGTCGGCGGTTGGTAGCTTTGCTGAGTGACCCGAACAAAATTGATCGGCGTCATATTGAGCGAAGTTGTTACCTGGTTAGTATCGGCTAAACCTGCAATTACCAGACCAGGAAGCTCTACTGTTGCAACGTAGTTATGGTGATCTGGATACGCGCCATGATGAGCGATATCTGAAGTTGATCAACTTACGGAAGGAAAACAGAGCAGCCCTAAAACTAACTCAGCAGGCGGTCGATATGATTTCTAATGCGCAACCAGGCGTTCGATTGAATTGAAAGTGTAGCACTAATGATGTAACCCTAATTAGGTTTCTCCAAGTTACTTGGTTAACCTGCCTTTGTACAGAAAAAGTCCGGATTCTACATTACGTTTCTTCCCGAGATTTTGGAGCAACTACTTTTTAATTAATTCGGTCTTGTACTTGCCGTTGGTGAGCAGGTACCCGCCATCGATTTCATTGATAGCAGAGAGCTTGCACCGCTGGTAGGCGTAGGAAGTTAGTTTCTCATAGCAATAATAAAGATGCTGGAGTTGGCTATTGACTGAATTACCCCTCCAGTTCTGCAATCCGTCTATCGAGATCTTGATTTATTACCGTCTTAAATTCTTTCAACTGCTCAGCTGTCGTTAAATTGATCGATTGCTGCTTATCCCGTAGCGGCTCCCCCTTGCCTCGAAGTAGATACTCGGCCGATGGGGAGGGGTGAATGAACATCTCTTAAAAGGAGCGTGGCTGGTGCACAACTCACTTCCGTGATTAGAAAAGGATGATATTAAGACAATTCGGGGTATTTCGGTCGATTTCTGAACCAAATAGCAACCAGATTGAGGACAAACCATAGTTCAAAATAGATGTGCAACAGCCTCGATCCTTTATGGGACGAAGGAGTTATCATGTATTTGCGGAATAATTTGGGCGATATGGTTGATGTAAATTATTAGCAATAAAGGGTAAGTCAGCGCCTGTTTAGCCCATCAGAAAATCAGGTTGTCCCACTTGTTAACGTTCAACTTAGTGAGACAACCTGTATTCCTCATCAATCAGCCTAGTGAGCCTTAAGAATCCGTACCGTCTGCGACTGACGGACCGTTCGAACCCGCAACAACAACAGACCTGACCCACTACCTGCCGCCAGACGAACCGGCTGATGAGCTAATGACTGCTCAAACTGCTGGGCTGATATACGGTTCCCTTGCTGATCCACTAGCTCAACCTGAACCTCCTCACCTTCCACCCCCTCGATCTCCACATTTACAAACGAGTCCGCTAGTGGATTAACTAGCACCCTGACGCAAAGGGTTGGCTCTAGTTGCTCCACTGCTTGACGAGCCCCGCAGGCCTTGGGCGTGAAACTGATCTCACTCTCCGTCCAGCCTCCGCTAGGATTGCGTTGGCGAGCCCGCAGCTTTAGCTCTCGACCAAGATGCTTGTTTTCTAGAATAAAGCCATCACTCACACTCTCCCAGCCGTTTGATACACTGTTGATGTGGTACTCAACCGGCTGGCCGTTGCCTCCGGTAGTGCGCAGGGTGAGTCGGCGGCTGGCGCACTCATAGCGTTCAACTAGCAGCTTAAGCGGCTGGGCCTGCACAGTAATCGTCGCCGAGACAGGGGTGCTGCTGCAAACTCCTAATTGACAGGTGGCTGAGTAGATTAGGGTGTCTGTCTGGGTAGTGGGCACTAAGATGGTCGTTGCTGTGCCGCTGGCGCCGTTAGAGCCGCTCCAGGTGGCTATGCCGCTACAGTTCTCAATAAGCAGATTTACCGTACCCGAGTACTGGGAAACAGTCAGTGTTGAGAGGCCGTTGGCGGTGCGTAGGGTAGGCGGGGGCAAGGTCACATTTTGCTCGACAGTAGCCGTGGCTGAGCCCGAGCAGCCGGAGGGTGTAGTGCCGACCAGGGAGTAGGTGCCTGGGGTGCTCACGCTTATGCTGCTGGCGGTACTGACAAAGCCCTCGGGCCCCCACCACTGATAGACGAGCGGTGCCCCGGAAGCCACTTCACTAGCGGTGAGTGTCGCGGTCGGCCTGGAACACGTCAAAGTTAGCGAGCCCGGGCTGATACTGACGCCGGGCTGGGCATTGACCGTTACACTTGCCAAGGTCATAGCCGAACAGCCCGGGCTTGTGGTGCCCGTCACTGTGTAAGTACCCGGCGTAGAGATGCTGACGATAGCGTTGGTGCTGGTAAAATCGTCCGGTCCCCGCCACTGGTACGAACTGGCGCCAGTAGCTGTCAGCGTAGTGGTCTGGCCTGGGCAGATGACCGTCCCTGAGGGGTTGATACTGACGCTGGGTGCAGGGTTAACCGTTAGGTTGACGGCCGTTGATGGTAGCGTACTAACCGTGTTACTGGCGACGACTACATACGCACCGGTATTGTCAGGCTGTACATTAGTCAGCAAGAGTGTGCTAGAGGTTTGGCCAGTGATAACTTGTCCGTTGCGATACCATTGGAAGTTGCGCACATTACCCACCGTATTTACGCTGATCGTAACGGTCGCTCCAGCGCAGACGGTGGAACTGCTGGGAGGCGGGGTGATGGTTAGCGGACTACAATCCGCCTGGACATCCGCTACCGAGTTACAGCCTGGCGCATTCTCGTATATTTCGACTGACCCGGGTGGCTGGGCAAGATACTGACAGAATGCCGTGATTGCACATTGGCTTAATCGAGCATTTTTATAAATGAATAAATCGCCAATGCTGGTCAGCTTGTTGAGGGCGGTCAGATTAGTCAGACTACCGTTATTACGAATAACTAAAGCTTGGGAGACGGTGGTCAGATTATTCAGTCCCTGGAGATCAACTAACCTTGAGTTACCGTCAATAAATATTCTGGTGAGGTGGGTTATTTTGTTCAGCCCGCCCAGCGTTCCCAGGTCGTTATTGTCAAACAGGCTCACATTCCCAAAGATGTTTATCAGGTTATTTAGCCCATCCAGACTTAGTAGCGAGCCATTATCTGAGATTCGTAAATTCCCGCCGATGCTGGTCAGCTTGCTCAGGGCGAACAGATTTCTGATCTGACTACAGCCGTCGATGGTCAGGCTTCCGGAGATGTTGGTGAGGCTATTCAATCCATCAACACTGGTTAAGCCCAGACTTAATCGGATCTCTAAATTACCATTGATAGACTGAATAAGACTTAACGAGTTTAAGTTCGTAATGCCCAACCCATCTCTATCTTTAATCTCTAACCCCCCAAGAAGATTGACGCATCCTGGTGGAAATGCATCAACGTCTGCCTGCGTAGCTAAGATGACATTACCGGTTGGACACTGAGCCCATGCACTTACTGGCCGCAGAGCCGTTAGCAGCATCAAACAAAGCAGGGGCAGCGCCATCGACCTGATAAGCAACCCACAATGTAAAAATGATTTCATACGTAATGGAGTATTAGTTAAATAAGGGGCAAACCTAGGGGATAGAGCAGGGCAAAGACTACTAGGATTGTTCCATTTTGGCCAGAATCATACCAAATCAGCCAACTTTTACTCTTTTTTGGTACCTTCGAGGTGGTCATCCCAGCCTCATGGTACCCCCAATTTCGATTATTTCTTCTCAGTCTTCTGCTCGTTAGCAACCTGTTGACGGAGCCGCCCCTGATAGCCCAGCAATTGATGCTGCCCCCGGCAGAACGGACGCTTAAACAACCGCCCGGCGTTAATCTGTTCAGTGCGTTCCTGGCTCAGGATATATGGGGTAATCTGTGGCTCAGCTCGCCTAATGGTCTTGTTCGCTACGATGGACGACAGTTGAGCGTGTATCATGCGAAGGATCACTCGCAGGATGACTATTTTAACCGGGTAGCCCCCGATAGCCGGGGTCGGGTTTGGTTACGCTACGCGTACGGAAACGATGAAAGTAAGCTGGCCTTTTTTGACCCACAGACCCAACGTATTCAGTTTATCTCTGACACGACCCGGCTGGTTCGGGAGCTTTTGGCCAAAGACGGCATTCGAACGCTGTTTGTCGACCGGCAGGACCACCTCTGGATCGGCCGGACAAAGACAGGCCTGCTGCACGTCGACCCTCAAACGCTTTTCGTTGAGCCAGTTGCTCTCGACAAAACGGAAGTGAACAGCATTAATCAAAGCCCCGACGGAACGATTTGGGCAGGTGCTTCCACGGGGCTGTACTCGATCGATCCGTCCAGTCACCAGGTTCGTCGCTATCTTGACAAAAATGGGCGTCTTCGTATACATGCCGGTAATCCCATCACCGCCTTGACCGTCCGATCAACCGGAGAGCTCCTGCTGGGATTGTACAACAAATTGGTTGTCTTTAACCCGACTTCGGGATTGATACGGCAAATTGACTTGCCACTGCCCACCCCAACGAGTCTGTTGTGTACTTACAAGATTATCTTCGACCGTGAGCAGAACGCTTATTTTTCCGTTGGCCCCCTGGTTTTCCGACTAAACCGCCAAAACCAACTGCAACGGCTGGAGTTTGCCTATCCAGCCGAAAAAGTTATTGGCATCTGGATCAGCCAGGGGCAGCCGCTGGGCAACAACCGGCTTTGGGTCAATGCGGGTCATCAGCTCTATGCGTATGATCTGAGCCGGTTGCGGCAAGTGCCTCCGCTGAACATCCTCGACGTATCGGTCAACGGTATCCACGTAGTAGAAAATCAGTTACCCCGCGAAGAGCGTTATCAGCGTGATACGTTGGGACAGGCTTCTCTTTTCCTGAAAGAGGGCGATTTCATGACGATACGTTTTTTGCCCCAGGTCGAAGTCGCCCCGTCAACCTACCGCTATAAACTCGATGGCCACGACGCGCAGTGGGCTGTTTACAACGATACATACGGCCAGGCTACCTACCGGCTTGGGGCCGGTAGGTATTCATTTATGCTCAATCGGGCCAAACCCACGGGTGGCTGGGAGCCCCAGTTTGCCCGCATTCAGATTCAGGTGGAGGCACCATTCTGGCGCACAGCTTGGTTTTTAAGCCTTGTAATTCTGAGTTTGAGCGGTACGGGTTTCTATATAGTTAGAAGCTAGAACCGCCGACGTATGCTTTGACAGGAACTGGCTCGCCGGGCGTTCGAAGCCGAAACCCTCCAACAGATGGACACCCTGAAGAGTGATTTCTTCGCCAACGTCACTCATGAGTTTCGCACGCCCTTAACCATCATCCTCAACGCAACGGAGCAGCTTGTTTCTTCGTCCCTGGCACCCACCCAACAACAACAGACCGATAACCATTCAACGGCATGCTCACCAATTGCTTCGACTGATCATCGAAACGCTTGATATGTCGCGGTTGGATGCAGGGAAGCTGGAGGTCAATTCCCACCTTGGCGATCCGGTCGTGTTTATGCGGTAGGTGGTTACCCAGTTTGACGGGCCGGCCAGGCAGCGAGGCATAACCCTGAACTGGGAAGGCGATATCGACACGGACGAATTGGTGTATAGCTTTGACGACAATAAATGGGAAATGATCGGCTATAACCTGTTATCGAATGCACTCAAGTTTACCGCTGAAGGTGGGCGGGTGATAGTTTCGGGACGTGTCGTAGCACCCAATCGTTTCGTGTTGCGGGTAGCCGACACGGGCATTGGCATCCCGAAGCATCGGCTTACCCATATTATTTGATCGCTTTTATCAGGTCGATTCGGGCTCCACCCGCGCCTATTCGGGAACGGGTATTGGCCTGGCGTTGGTAAAGGAGGTGGCTCACTGGCTTGGGGGACGCGTAACCGTTGAGAGTGAAGAAGGAAACGGTAGCGTTTTTACCGTTGAACTACCCATCACGTCTCCAGCCCGCTATCCACGAAACGAAATAGACACTACACTCGATTCAAAAGACGACAATCCGTCCACCTATGCAGACCAAGTTGGTCAGCCGGAGTCAGCGCTATCGCAAAGCCGAAATGCCCCACCCCATAGCGCTTCCAGAAGTCGTCAGCCAACGGAGAAGAGAACTACTAATCCGGACGGCGAGAAGCCGTTCGTACTGTTGGTAGAGGATAATGCCGAGCTTCAAATGCAGATGGCTACGTACTTGTCTAAGCAATACCGGATTGCTACGGCTCCAACGGGTCGGGACGGGATGGAGCAGGCCATAGCGGAGATTCCAGATCTGATCGTCAGTGATGTGATGATGCCCGGTATGGACGGTTTTGAGCTCACCCTCTCCCTGAAAGCCGACGAACGAACCAGCCACATCCCCATCGTGCTGCTCATGGCCCGTTCCTCGCCCGAAAGTCGGCTTATGGGTTTACAGGCCGGAGCGGATCACTACATAAGCAAGCCTTTCAACTTAGCCGAACTAAACCTACGGTTGGCCAATGCGCTCCGTGCCCGCCAGCAATGGCAACAGCGCTTCAGGGCTCAGATGGCTCTTTCAACAGCGGTGCATCAGGCTCCTGGGGAGCCTGACCGGGAGGAACGCTTCCTAAACTGCCTGCACCAGTACATTCTCACTAACCTAGACGAAGCGGACCGGATGGATGTAGGCTGGCTGGCCGAACAAGCCGGTATGAGCCGCACCCAGTTGCACCGCAAAATGACCGCGCTTACATCGCTCAGCCCGAATCGATTTATTCACCGGGTTCGACTCGAGCGGGCCGCTGCGCTCTTGCAGTCTGGTGAGTACAACGTAGCGCAGGTGGCCTATGAACTCGGGTATAGTTCGCAGTCGTACTTTGCTAAATTGTTTCAGGAGCATTTTGGGTACGCTCCCTCAAAAATGAAAACGTAGCAGACACCTTCAACTTCTAGAAGGTGAGCTTGTTATCCCCATGTGGCGCTGTCTGTTGACTCGTTGTACAGTAGATAAATTAGCCACAGCTGCACGGGTTTAACCAGACTAACGTAGCGGTTTTAAAGTGCTTTAAAATGATCAATTTGCCTACCTGTACAAAACGTATCAGGCTCGTCGCGCGTAGTTGCATCTCAAATAATGCTCCCATATGAGACGAACAAGCCTTCATGTATCTGTTTCAATATTGGGGGTGATGATTCAGTAATTTTGGTAAAGTCGTGATGAACACACAGGTTAGCAGGTACTTTACTTACTTTGGAGAGTTAAGGTAACTGCCTCGGCACATAAACCAAGGGTAGAGTTTACCGGCTAATACCTGAAATCGTCAACGAAAAGGTTCAGGGTAGGCCAACAACCGGAATTTACCCATTAAATTATAGTGGCTTCATAATAATTTTCCTTCTGAATTTTATTCCCATTCAAACCATTGAGCATCACTAGCTGTCCAATATGGGTAGCTATATCTAAGATTGTACCTTGCAGTAATCGTTTACGGACAGCAGCCTCCAGTCCCGAGGAGTTAACCATTTTTTGCAATTCTTCAAACCCATCCAGTAAGGGATTCCGTTCACCCTCAAAATCCAATGCCTCTGGTGGTGGACAAGTAAAATGGCCCTCCTGAACCATCGTTATCGTTTTGATAACCAGATCATTCATGTGATTCAAAATTTCATTCGGACTTCGGCTGTGAAGACTTACTTGATACATGCCAAAGTCAGCGGCTGAGCCATCGGCTGCTTTAGTGAACCGATAGGCTAAGGCTTTGACGACATGAGTTAACAATTCATTATCGCTCATTAGAGAAAGGATTGTATGTAAAGCTGCGACTTAAAGAACGCCATGTAGGTTATTCAGGTGTAGTGACAAAACACTTTCTCGGCCTGACCATGCTGGTTCAATTGAAAGACTTCGCTGGCCAGTCGGCCATTTACTGAAGTATATTCAATAACCAGCGAGTTGATACCTACAAAAACATGATGCAGGCTAAAATGCAGGTCGGGATAGGTGCTCAGGCCTATTCCAAAATAGTGTTCCAGATCACGTTTGTTGGTGATACACCCTGTTTCATTGAATTTTAGTAATGGAATAAAAGGCGAATAAAATTCCAGCTCATCCGCATAGTGCGCCAGAATGGCGGCTAGATCGTGAGCATTGAAGGCGCCGATCCATTCTTCGGCAAAGTGAAGCGCTTGTTCTTGGGTCATAGGATTGAGTCTGTTGCTAATCCGTTCTTCTCAACCGGCATATCCGACATTAGGTATTCATCAGTAAAATGTGCTTTACATTTGGGCTGTGTAAATTTCTGAGCGTTATATTGCTCAGACCCACCTTTGGGTATGGAAAGTGACGTCCAGATTTGGGCCAGCATTTTCCCCAGAAATACCAACTTGCCAATGTGATAGGGATAATGGGCTGACTGCCGATTGATGGCGTCCAGCACCGAATGTCCTTGATTACGAATATAAATGGTTTTACTCAGGTCTTCTTCCTGTAGTGATTTGAGGGTCTCTGAGAGAACGCCCCAACCCTCATCCCATTTCTGGAGTAATACAGCTCTGGACTGAATATCGTTGGTAAACTCAACCTCCCGGTCGCGCCAGCTTTTTTCCCATCGGTCGAGAGAAAGTCCGTCCAACAGCTCAGCATATTGCCCCAAAGATGCTTCACCAGCATGGCTATGCTGTTGCTTTCGGGGTTTTATTGCCAGAACAGAGCCTTACCAGGCAGTTGAGCCAATGTTTTTCCGCCTAGCCATTTATAATACTCAAACTGGCGAATCGCGCTTTGTAAATACTCACTCGGCATTGGGTTAGTTGAGTTAGTAACCGAAGTATTCTTGCTTTCTAGGCCTTAGAGGTAATTAATGAGCGTCGTATTAATGACGACTTACAGCATCAGTGAGGTTTTAATGGTCCGTTACTACGGATTATCATAACAGTATGATGCGTCCCTTTAAAGCCGAGCGACACTAAAAGTGGTAGTATGTTGGGGATTCATACCGCAAAAGAAGGCAATAAGGTTATAGGAAAACAGACACACTTTCGGGTTTACTGAACCATACAGTGTTCCTGGACAAGTCCAAGTAATCACTTCGAGCTACTTTAGCAAAATCTGTCTGATAACGGCTAATAAACTACATTGGACTTACTATCTTTTATTGGACAAAAAGCTAATCAATATTTGCCTAGAAAAGTAATAAGTCTAATCTCACAAATCGCACCCGCTTGAGACAAAGTGTGATTTGAGTACCTATAATTCGGGCATTTCTTCAACGATAAGACCTTCCATTATTCGATTAAAACAACTTTTCCTTTGGAGGGATAACACCAGCTAGTCGGAGATAAATAGTCGTTTGCCCCCGATGATGAGTTTGATGTTCAAATCCCTTGGCTAAGGCTGCTACTCGGCTCATTTCATAGCGGCCAAACACCTTAACAGATTCAGATAGTTGCGCAGAAACCATCTTTTTGACTGCTCTATACACAAAATCATACCCGTCTAGCACAATTCTGGTAATATTTTCCTTTGATTTATCTTGGGTCATTTTCTCTAGTTCGCCCAATTCGTACAAACTTTGTTCACCACTTGCAGCCGATGCCAAGGCATAGTTTAAATCGGTTAGGTGAAGCATTTGTTCGGCAAATGAGCGGATATCAGGTGTCGGTTTTAAAGCGTACCCTTCTTCGGGCATGGCCTCTAGATATTCCTTTGTGTAAGCCTTTGCCCGCACCCAGTCGTTGATGGTTGCTTCAGTATCAGTCGTTGTCATTTGTTGTGATTTTAGTAAGTCAATGGCGGTTGCTGGCTAATTAATATTTTTTCTGCACTGTAAGGAGTAGTTCGTGAGGGTAGCCCATTGCCACTGCACTGACGGCATCTAATCGCTCTACTTGGCTGGTAGTCAATCTTAGTTCTAATGTTTTCAAACTCGTTTCAAGTTGGGAGGGCGTTCTTGCTCCAATAATTGGGAAGACCCCTTTGCTCATTACCCATCTTAAAGCAATCTGCCCTGAGATAGCATCAAGTTCGGAAGCGATTAACTCTAGTTCATCTAGTATTCCCCTTATTTTCTCGTCTTCCTGATAGGCGCTACCTGCTGATTGTGTCAACCGTCCAGTGGTACCTTGTCGGTATTTTCCAGTGAGTAGTCCCCCAGCTAAAGGTGAATAGCCCATCATACCTAACCCAAAATGTTCTGCCATTGGCTTTAGTTCGCGCTCCACTGTTCGTTGGGCAAGGTTGTACTCAAATTGGATAGCTGTCAGGGGTATAGTAGTAGCAATAGAAGCTGCTTTCCAAGCTGAGAAATTGGCTAATCCGGTGTATAAAACTTTACCGGCTTTTACCAGATCTTCCAGGCCACGAGCGATTTCCTCTATCGGCGTATATCCGTCATCAAAATGCGGAACATAAATGTCTATAAAATCCGTTTTGAGTCGTTTCAAGCTATCTTCTACAGCTTGTCGCATAGCCTTACGATGGTTCCCCGAATTAGCCACTGATGCATTTTGCTGGCTATTTAGGGTATACTTGGTACAGAGAATAAAATCACAACGCTTATGTTCAGTAAACCGGCCAACAATCTCTTCCGCTTCGCCAAATTGATATAGATCCGATAAGTCGATAAAGTTTCCTCCTGCATCGGCATAAGCAGAAAGTATCTGCAATGCGTCTTGGGAAGATGTACCATAGCTCCGACGATCACCCAATTGGGAACCACCCATAATTAACTCACTAGCCGGTAATCCCGTCTGTGTTCCAAATAATTTGTATTCCATCCCACAAAGGTCAATAGGGAATATAGCCTAGTCAAGTAGGGCTAAATTCAGCCGTACCTAAATAGTTTATCTTTGTGGTATGTATGAACGGAAACTAGCTATTGAAGTGGAATGTGGCCTTCACCTGTTCATGGAAGTGTTGAACGGGAAATGGAAGATCAAACTGATTTGGTGCATCCATTCAGGTATTAATCGTCCCGGTGAATTGCGACGTAAAATACCAAAGGCGTCCCGCCGATTATTAGATACGCAATTGAGCCAGTTAGTCGAGCATGGTATCTTGTCTAAAACTACATTTGATCAAAAACCACTGAAGGTAGAGTATAAGCTCACCCGATTAGGCAAAACCTTGATACCCGTCATCGAGTCAACGGCGAAATGGGGGGAAACTCACCGTGATGTATTAGAACCTCTATTTACCAAGGAACAATATGTTTACTAAATCGTCGTCTCAGAAAATGCTCCTACTTGATACGAACGAGCATTCATGTATCTGTTTCAATATTGGTGCGTGGCTGTTGCACAACTCTGCCTGTGCCTAAATAGATGAATGGGTTGAGTTTTTGTATCTTCAACTATGCAAAGCAGAAAATGCGACCACGAAAAACTCATCACCCATTTCCAACTTTCCAGCCGCATTCCGAAGAATAATTTCTACCGTCGGCTGAAGGAGACGCTTGATCTGACGTTCCTCTATGAACACACCAAAGACTGCTATGGCTCAACAGGCAATCCCTCGATTGATCCAGTGGTCTTCCGCTCCGGCGGCCCGGTTCAAATTCATGCTCATTGGCTATCTAGAGAATATTATGTCTGAGAGGTTGTCTAATGTTTCACGGAAAAGAGAGTTGGTCAAGTAGTTTTAGGGTGCGAACTCTCAAACTACCCTGATGCTCTATTCGACCGATCTGACCAACTCACAATGGCAAGCTATCAAAATTTTGATGCCCGCCAAAATCTGGCAACGCAAACGAAAACACTCTGTCCGAGCCATTATTAATGCCATTTTGTACGTAGTCAAAGAGGGTATCTCTTGGCGACTCATGCCCAACGATTTACCCGATTGGCGGCTAGTTTACTATTACTTCTGCCGATGGTCTAAACAGGGTCTAGTTCAGCAAATTCATGACAAACTTGTCACTAAAGTTCGTCTGCAAGCAGGTCGAGAGGCTTCACCTAGTTTAGGACTCATTGATAGCCAATCCGTTAAGACCATGTCTGTCACCACTTTGAAAGGCTATGATGGGAATAAAAAGCTCACGGGTCGAAAAGGCTTCATCATCGTGGATGTACTAGGTTTGGTAGTGGCCCTACGGGTAACATCGGCCAACGTGGGGGAGCGAGCCGGTGCTTTGTTGCTCTTTACAGCCTTAGGTCAACGATTCGCTCGGCTTAAAACAATTCTAGCTGATCAGGGCTTCGATGGCGTCAATTTCTTGGCCACGGTTAAATCGACTTATCAACTGACGGTCAATGTGGTTTGCGGTGTACTGGGGGTGAAAGGCTTCCAGTTATTACCCAAGCGATGGATTGTCGAGCGGACATTTGGCTGGTGGGCCTTTCATCGTCGTCTAGCTAAAGACTATGAGGTCAAAGAGTCTCATGCTGAAGCGATTATATACTGGACAATGATTCGGCTGATGTCCAGAAAAATCCGTGAAACAAAATCCTAAACAACCTCTGACAGAAAGCTGATCGAGCATTGCGCCCTGCGCATGGATATGTTGTATTTCCTGGGTTATAACATCGATGAGCCGCTTCCCTGGCATTCCACCCTGAGCCGGACCCGCCAACTTTACCCAGAAACACTTTTCGAGTTACTATTCGACAAAGTATTCAGCCTATGCGTAGCTAATAATATGGTAGCCGGTCGGCGGGTCGCTATCGACTCGGCTCCTGTCAAAGCGAACGCGTCGATGGAAACGCTCTTATAAAAACAGCCCCAGCGACCTGGACCCAGGTTACTATCCCAAACTGAAGATCAAAATGGACCAGTAGACGCGACTCCCAAACTCAGCCCCCGTCAGGCAGCCTCGGTGATCACGGCTGCTGATCATCAGCTGAGGAGACTAGTCAAGCGCCAGCAAAATTTGTAAAGTGCGCCAACCACCCTAGGAGCCAGCAATGAAAAAGCCCAACTGCTGAGCAACCGCAGCGGCGGACCACAAAACCCATTATAGCCCTACCGGCCCCGATGCGCGCATCTCCATCAAGCCAGGCAAAGCCCGTAAACTCAACTACAATTGTAGCCTGGCAGTTGACACCGCCGAAGGGATTATCAGCCATGTACAGGCCGATTTTGCTGATGGCCGGGACAGCCAGTCCCTACCTGACATTGCCCTAAAGCTTCGGCAGCGGTTGGCCCATAATCAACTGCGTTTAGAAGAAATACTGGCCGATACGGGCTACTCAAACGGCAGCAACTACGCCTTACTGGAGGGGTGGAACATCACCGGCTGGATACCCGTGTTCGGCAAGTATAAGCCACAGATTGACGGCTTCCCCTATGACCCAGTAGCTGACCAGTTCAGCTGTGCTGCTGGTCGGCTACTGCCCTTTAAGAATTTTGATTCGCAGGCCGATGGCGGTTGCTGAAAATCTACCGAGCTGCTTATCAGGACTGCCAATAGTGCCCACTTAAACCCACGTGTACCCCTAACAGTAAATGCCGACAGATTACCCGCACGGCCATGATCCCTTCTATCGTCGAGCCTTGGATCGCCAGCAAAGTCGGCGGGGCAAGCGGATGAAGCGGCTTCGTCAACAGACGGTCGAACCGGTCTTAGGCAGTTTAGTAGAGTACAATGGCTTACGAAAGATCAATGTACGAGGCAAAGCTGGCGCTCACAAGGTGATGTTGATGGCGGCCGTTGCCTTCAATCTGAAGAAATACATGAAGTTCACCAGCAAGTCCACTCTCAGCCAGGCCCCATTGACTTGGCGAATGTAATAGCTATATAGTTTCTCGTTTTGATAGATTTTGACTATAGGCATATTAAAATTATCAATTTTTTCGATAAAGTTCCAGTTGCCACTTTTGAGAAGCAATACCGCTAAGTAAAGGTTTGGTAAATGGAAACTCCCAAAAAACTCACTACGGCAACTGGTACTCCAGTTGCCGACAATCAAAATGTAATGACGGCCGGACCACGCGGTCCAGTACTACTGCAGGATTTTTGGTTCCTGGAAAAAATGGCCCACTTCGACCGGGAAGTTATTCCTGAACGACGAATGCATGCCAAGGGGTCGGGCGCCTATGGCACGTTTACTGTTACCCATGATGTGACGGCCTATACGAAAGCAGATTTGTTTTCGCAGATCGGAAAAAAAACAGACCTATTCGTACGTTTTTCAACGGTGGCGGGCGAACGAGGTGCCGCCGATGCTGAACGGGATATCCGTGGATTCGCCCTTAAATTCTATACGCAACAAGGCAACTGGGATATGGTCGGTAATAATACCCCGGTTTTCTTTTTCCGTGACCCGATGAAGTTTCCGGACCTGAATCACGTCGTTAAGCGTGACCCAAGGACTAACCTGCGTAGTGCAGACAACAACTGGGATTTCTGGACGCTGTTGCCCGAATCCTTACATCAGGTGACCATTCTGATGAGCGAACGCGGCATACCCAGAACGTATCGCCACATGCATGGTTTCGGTAGCCATACGTATAGTTTCATCAACGCCAACAATGAACGCTTCTGGGTGAAATTTCACGTCAAAAGCCGGCAGGGCATCGAGAATCTGACCAATGAAGAAGCGGCCCAGTTGATAGGCCATGACCGGGAAACTCACCAGCGTGATTTGTACGAAAGCATCGAGCAGGGCAATTACCCGAAATGGCAATTTTTGGTTCAGATTATGCCCGAGGCCGACGCCAGTACGTATCCAATTCATCCCTTCGATCTAACCAAAGTCTGGCCCCATGCGGACTATCCACTAATCCCGGTTGGTGAATTGGAGCTGAACCGAAATCCGGCAAATTATTTCGCGGAGGTCGAGCAAGCGGCTTTCAATCCGGCCAACATCGTTCCTGGAATCGGCTATTCGCCGGATAAGATGCTACAGGGCCGCCTGTTTTCGTACGGCGACGCGCAGCGTTACCGCCTGGGTGTGAATCATGCGCATATCCCGGTCAACGCCCCCAAATGCCCCTACCATGCTTTTCATCGGGATGGCGCCATGCGTACTGACGGCAATTATGGCTCTACGATTTCGTATCAGCCTAACAGTTTTGGTCAATGGCAGGAACAAACGGAATATAAAGAACCTTCGCTGAAGCTATCAGGTGACGCCTATGCTTTTAATTATCGGGAAGACGATGATGACTACTTTTCTCAACCCGGTACTCTTTTTCGCAAGATGAATCCGGAGCAGAAGCAAATCCTATTCAAAAATACTGCGGCAGCCGTTGGTGATGCTCAACGATTCATCCAGATACGGCATATCCGTAACTGTTATCTGGCTGACCCGGCCTATGGAGCGGGCGTGGCCCATGCACTTGGCTTAACCATGGATGAGGTGAACAGTTTTACGCATCCAAATCTGTAATTGATAACCGATCCCAAGCCTTACTAAGGCTTGGGATCGGTTAAATAAAAAAACTACAAATTTCCTTTATGAAGGAGACCTCCGATGCGTTTTGCCTATTAAGACGTTAAGGAGCCCTTGCCAGCAACCTTAACAAATTCACTAGTTTCACGCTTTAACTGGTCAATTAATCGGCGTTTGATTGGATTTTTTGCCGTAATTAACCCAATGTAGCGGACAGGCTCAGGTGCGTTAAAATAACGAACGTTTTTTTGTCGCTCATTGCTGAGACAACGTAGCATGAGTTCGGGCAGGATGGTAGCTCCACCGTTTTCGTCAACCATTCGTCTCAGTGTCTCCAGGCTACCCGTATGATAGGCGTAATGTTGAAAGCCGTTGGTCTCCCTTTTTTGACAAATATCCAGAATCTGTTCCCGCATACAATGTCCTTCCTCTAATAGCCACAGATCCGTTGGGTGAATGTCCGCTGGGTTAATCAATTTATTTTTGACCAATCGGCTCTTATCGCCTACATACGCTACAAACTTTTCTGAATACAGCGTTGTCTCCAGGAACTGGTTTTCGTTCAGTGGCGTGGAAACGATGCCGCAATCGATGAGACCCAGTTTGAGTTTGTGAACGATCTGCTCAGTTGTTTCTTCCCAAATCATCAGCCTAATGCCGGGGTATTTGATTCGGAAGCGGTTTAGCAAATGAGGCATAAGGTACGGAGCTACCGTAGTAATCACACCGATCGCCAGTTCGCCTGCTACGTCATGGTGCTCATCCTGAGCGATCTCTTTGATCTTCTTATAATCATTCAGCAGTAGTCGTGCCCGTTCAATAATCTCGGCACCAATCTTTGTAGGCGTTACCGGCTGCTGATTTCGGTCGAATAATTTGACTCCGAGCAGGTCTTCCAGTTTTTGAATTTGTAAACTCAGGGTAGGCTGCGTGACAAAACAGCTACTGGCAGCTTTGTTAAAACTTCGGTAGGTGTCTACTGCCACGATGTATTCAAGTTGAACGATGGTCATGGAAGAATGGACGAAAAGCGGTTTGATGATTGCCTGTTTCGGTAAGTGGGGCGGGATAATTGGTCAACAGCTAGTGTCGTTACGTCTCGTTCCAATAGTACGAATCCGGATATAAGCGTTGACCAAATACAGCTGTTCCAACCCGAACCAACGTAGCGCCTTCTTCAATCGCCGTTTCAAAATCACCTGACATACCCATCGAGAGCGTTGAAAAGTCTGCTCCGGGCAAAGCCAGTTCCAGAGCCTGCTGTTGAATTTGTCGTAGGAGCCGAAAGCAGGGGCGTACCTGCTCGGCCTCAGCGGAAAATACGCCAATGGTCATCAGACCCCGTATCTGTAGTCGGTCAAGCTGATGAACAGCTCGTATCAAAGTAAGGGCGTCTTCAGGGGGTACTCCAAACTTGCTTGGCTCATAGGAGGTATTGACCTGAATATAAATCGGTAATGTCCGATCTTCGTACTCCAGGCGTTGTTGAAGTTGTTGGGCTAGTGACAGCCGGTCAACAGATTCGATCGTTTGCGCAAACCGGAGAGTATGCTTGATCTTGTTACGTTGCAGATGGCCAATCATATGCCATTCAGTCCCATAGGCAGCGAGGGCTTCCTGCTTACCGAGCGCTTCCTGTACCTTGTTCTCGCCCAGCAATCGTTCACCTGCTTCGAGCGCTATCTGAATCGTTTCGATAGGAACGGTTTTAGTAGCCAGTAGCAATTGAACAGTATCCGGTGAGCGGCCAATTCGCTCGCAGGCCAACTTAATCCGCTCCCGGATATAGCTCAGATTCCGGCGAATCACGTCCGCACCAATGAGCTCATTTGTGTGCATAGCGCATCCGCGAATTATGCGTATTTGACGGGGTAGCTACCTTGGTTATCTTCCTGTATCGGACATGAGTGGTCTGACGAGCTTTCCGGATAAAACGGTTCACAAGAAATGCCGCCAATGGATCGTAACCACTCATAACAGTTACCAGTACGTAAAAAGGCACGGGAATAAATACTATCCATTCAGTATAGAGGATTATGGGGACCAGAAAGGTGGCTCCTGCCAACCGCAGAATTATTTCGATATACCCCGTTACATTCGGTTTGATGTCGTTCATCGCTTTTCGGGATTAATGTGAAAATCAGCTGCGTTAGACCAAGAAAGTCTAACGCAGCTATTCATTTAGGCGCAAGCCGATAAAATGGCATTTAACTGAGCCTTTTCGTCAACCGTGAGTTTCGCTAAGGGAGCACGCAGCTCCCCTCCGTTGATTCCTTGCAGCTCCAGACCTGCCTGAATGGCGCGGGGCAGGCCCTTTTGCACAATGAATTGAAGCACGTCGAACTGTTGATAGAATGTCTGCTGAGCAGCGTTCCACAATCCACCCTGAAAGGCGTCGTAGAGCTTGATCGTCAACTCCGGAATCAGGTTGGGGGCGGCTGTGCACCAACCCCGTGCCCCGGCGGCAAAGGCAGCCAACGCGAGCGGATTGGAGCCGTTGAAGAACGCTACGTCCTCGCCTAACTGCCGACGCAGGTAGTGCATGCGCTGTATGTCCCCGGTACTTTCCTTAATCATCGTCACGTTGGGGATACGTAGCAGTCGCTTCAAAAGCGCTGGTGACATATCCACGCCACCGGTAGCCGGATTGTTGTAGGCCATGATCGGAATGGAAATGGCTTTAGCTACTGTATCGTAATGGGCTACGATCTCGTCATCGGTCAGTCGCCAGTAACTCATAGGAATGATCATAACAGCGGTCGCACCAGCCCGCTCGGCAAACCGGGCGTGGTAAACGGTACGTTCGGTCGTCAGATTGGACACGCCTACCAGGACTGGCACGCGGCCTTTAACCTGCTGAATCGTTGCTTCGGTTAGCGATTCTTTTTCTTCGTCGGTCAGGTAGGGCAGCACGCCGGTACTACCCAGCGGGGCAATTCCATGTGAGCCGGTAACAATCAGCCGTTCAACCAGCGATTTAAATAAATCGACATCGACTTTACCTTCCTGATCAAAGGGAGTAATGGGGTAGGCGATAACGCCGTGAAAGAGTACGTTTGTCATAGTAGTGGTGGAAAAGGCTGGGACTAGAGCGTCCCAGCCGGGTTTTATAAATCGCGTCCTTCTTCTTCGCGCAGGGCGACACCCAGATTCTGTAATTGAGGGGCGTTTTCACAGGCCAGATACCGGGCTGATTCTGTGGCGCTTGTATTCTGATGACGGTGCCAGGCCCAGGAAGGGATGTAGACGGCATCACCGGCCTGCCACTCTATCCGTTCGCCCTCAATCTCCGTCCACCCCTGCCCTTCCAGCACGTAAAGCACTGTTTCGTAGGTGTGCCGATGCTGATTGGTCAATTGATCAGGCAATAAACCGCCAATGGTCATGCTAACGTTCTTGGTGGGCAGATCGACAAAAAATACCGGGTGCTTCCGTTCAGTCGAAAACTGACTATGCCCACCGGCCTGTTCGACATTGCGGTGAACCAGCTTGTCGGGGCGCTGAAACTGGGGGCGTGCGTAGGTTTTGTGAAAATCGCCGGACGAGAAAGTCGCGTCCTTGGCGGGAGCTTGCTGAGTTTCCATATGCGTTCTTGATTTAATTGACTCGTCATCGTTTCCTGAAATGACAATGCAAAATTGCCGTACCTTTGGTCCATCTTTGTCATCCAGTTTTTCTAAATACACATGGGCCAGTTACGACCGTGGACGTTGAACCTATCCCTGGATTGGAAGGGGGCTCAGCCGATTTACCTGCAGATTGCCGATTATCTGCGCGAAGAAATACACCGGGGAAGGTTACTCCCTGGTAACGCTTTACCGGGGAGTCGTAGCCTGGCCGATCAGCTGAGCGTTAACCGGAAAACGGTTGTCATGGCCTATGAGCAGCTTCTTTCAGAAGGATGGATTGTTAGCCACGATAAGAGCGGTACGTTCGTTTCAGCTGAACTGCCCCAGTCTCCTGTATCACCGAACAAAGCAGAGCAGGTAGCTCAGCACCTACCGTCGCTTCTTACCTCGGACTTGCCAACTCGTTCACCATCACTGGGAACCGCACCAAGCGTCGTTTTTACGGATGGCATTCCGGACGTCCGATTGGCTCCGCTTGATCAATTGGCTCAGGCATACCGCCGAATTTTCAATCAGAAAGCACGCTGGCGATTAATGGGCTACGGCAGCATGCAAGGTGATGAGCGGCTCCGGCAAGCTATTTCGACTATGCTTGGGCTGCATCGGGGAATTCGCGTGGCTGCTGATGCGATTTTGATTACCCGAGGTAGCCAAATGGCCCTTTACCTGACCGCGATGAAACTCATACAGCCGGGTGACGTAGTACTGGTGGAAAATCCAGGTTACGCCCCCGCCTGGGACGCCTTTCGGCAAGCCGGAGCCAGGTTGATGCCAGTACCCGTTGACAAGGCTGGTATAGTGGTTGAGCAGGTTGAATCCATCTGTCAACAGCAACGAGTTAAGGCATTATTGGTGACGCCCCAGCATCAATTTCCTACGACCGTAACCCTGAAAGCAGACCGGCGATTGGCCATACTGGAACTCCGTGAACGGTACGGTTTTACGCTCATTGAGGATGATTACGACCACGATTTTCATTACGGCGTCAAGAGTCCACTCCCACTGGCCAGCTACGAAGCAAACGAGTCAACCGTTTACATTGGCTCGCTGAGTAAACTAATTGCCCCTGCCGTCCGGATCGGCTTTATGACAGGACCACCAGCTTTAATTGAGTCCATGGCTCAGTTGCGCTCGATTATTGACAGGCAGGGTGATATTGTACTCGAACAGGCGGTGGCGGGGTTGATGGAAACGGGCGAAATCCAAAAACACGCCCGGCGCGCCCTGACCATTTATCGGGGGCGTCACCAGGCGATGGGCGATTTACTCCATCACTATTTGGGTGATCAGGTAATCGTTCAGCCGCCTGAGGGTGGCCTGGCTTACTGGGTTCCTTTTCGACAACCGGTTGATTTACTACAGCTCCAACATCAGTTGGCCATCCGAGGTGTTAGCACCATTGATACCAATCGATTTTCATTCCATAGTCAATCATTGAATGCCTTACGGCTTGGCTTTGCGTCGCTAACAAGCGACGAAATGGAGCAGGGAATTAGCGCTTTACAAACCGCATTGGCATATGTGTGATTAACAGATAGATTTTATCAATACCCTATTGAGAATAAGTATATCCCCGTTTTATATTTAGTTAGGAGTCCTAACTATACTTGCGTCGGATTTTAACTCATTCAACATGCAAGTTTCAGTTTATGATACCTACGTTACTCGCACAGACGGGGTACTGATGCACTTTGATATTCTGGTGCCAACCACACTGACTGATGTAGACACGATTCATCAGTATGGTCAGGACTATCTAGCCACTAAGGGCAGGGTGGCCAACCGCTGACAACCAAAGAATGCCACTTCTGTCACATTGAGCAGGCGACTGAGGCCACAACCTCTTCCATTCGTGATAAAGGCTTTTCCATCATCGAAATGCAGGGTTGCTAAATGCCAGTCGCTGCATTTTCCTGAATAAAACTCTCGATTTTATTAATTACCTCATACCATGTACAAATCACTAAACACTACGTTGTTCGCCCTTGGACTAGTCACTTCGGTCGCTACCGCCCAAACCCACTCGCCGGCTGCGGCCTACAACAACGCCGACTTCACTATTCAGGCAGCCAGTATTACGTATGACAATACACTGGACATGCTGATCTTTGACATAAAGGTTAAAGGAAATGCTGGGCGCACGGTCCCTAAACCCATCGGTAGTATGAACGGTGCACCCGTTTTAGCCTACGTGTTTCCGACGACGCTCAAACCAACCGACGTAGGCTTTTCGAACACCGAGGGTATCGTGGCGATGGGTCTTACCTCACACCCTGACATGGATGATACCCCCCTATGGGACGAGAACAACGACGGTATTTTCGACAACGATGGCGTAGTCTGGCACCCGCATTGGGTCGTGCTGACTAAGGACAGTCGGGTGCCGGGTGGTTTGAGTGTAAAGGAGTTTAAAAAAGAAGACAAAGCCGTTACATTGCCGAAAACGGCACCGGGTGTACCGATGTATTTTGACTCGCCGGGCTACAATGTGGTGACGCGGGGACAATCGATTCGGATGGGAGTGCCTCTATACCGAATAAATAACCGAAAGGATTTCAACTTTGACGCCGTCAGCTGTTACATGGAAATGAGTATGGGAGGCTCACACGCTAACCATGAGTCATCGTCAGCCAAACCAACGCTGGGCGTGTATGCCGTGTATTCAGTCTTATCTGGCAAATTAACCCTGCCCTATACTGTTAAAAAATAACATGGTCCGCTACGTTGCCAAGTGGTGGTTTCCGATGGCGTGACAACGTAGCGGACTTATACGTAAGAAGCGACGCTCTTCTGGCCTATACACCTTTTTTCTCCAATTAATAACTAAACGAACCCCTACTTTAATGGATACCATCAGCTTGATCCCCAATAACAGCCTCCTAACAGCCAACCCTGAGGAAGGCCGGCAATTAGCCATAAAAATGGCCAGACTCATTATTAAGGCTACCCAGCCCGATGAACAAAAACGCCAGCAACTCCGGGACGTATATGCCAATGACGCCCTGATGCTGATCGCTATTGGGCAAACCGTTGCCACGGAGTTCGCTACGATTGCAGCCGCTAACCACTACTGGCGATGAACGATCTAACGGCGTATCGTACGTATCTGGATGGATTGATAAGCAATCGCCTGTACGTAAAAGTCCAATATTTTACCGAGCTTCACGAGCTCATAGCCATAAATGCGCTCGTAGCAAGCCTGGAAACAGACGGGGAAGATCCGATAGTCCGTCTTTCTTCTGGGGAGCAAATTCCCTTAACCCGGTTGGTAAGCGCTAGTGGGCATTTTTCGCCTGGCTATGAGGGCTACGCTCCTTTTTGTGAAACCTGCGATTGTTAAATGAATGACTCTGTTTTTAACCTGGATCAACAAAATAGGTCGGTCGATGCCAAGATTGTGGTGGGTCTGGAACGGCTGGGAGAAGTTTTCCGGACGTTGCTCTGGCAGCAGAGCCGTGAAACAGGATTAAGTCCAATTCAGATTCAGCTGCTTCTTTTCCTGGCCTCTCATGGGTCAGACAAGGGTAAAATAGGGTATCTGGCCGCCGAGTTTAACCTGACCAAGCCAACGATCAGTGATGCGGTGAAAGTGCTGGCCCAGAAAGAGTTGGTGATGCGAATCGATGATCCGACGGATAGCCGTAGTCATAGCTTACAACTAACGCTGGCAGGGCAACGAATTGTCGATCAGACGAGTGGCTTTGCGGGCGTGCTGAGCCAGTTAGTTGGCCAGTTAGACGGAGTACATAAAACAGCCCTTTATGAAAGTATATTTTCGCTTATCTATGGTTTACATCAACGCAGTTTGATCACGATCCAACGCATGTGTAAGACCTGCATGCATTACCAATACGATGGCCAGATTCACTATTGTGGTCTGTTAAACATACCTCTGGAAGCCGACCTCCTCCGCCTGGATTGTCCTGAACATACACTTTTGTAAACAGCCTTGGAACCAGATAGAGCCACGGTGATCGGTACCACTGGGCATATTTTAAAAGTGTAGACTAACTGACACTATAAATGGAAGATTCTCTTAAAACCCTCCTAAAATTGATTCTGAGGGCAAGTGTTGAAGTTACAGTTATCCCTTTTACCAAGTTAGCCTGCTTTACCTCAACGATTCAATAACCGATGCTGATACCCAATAAATATCACCCTCTCTTGAAAAGAAAAAGTACTTCCCGTCTGCTGTCACAAAGGGGCAAAACTCATCGCCACTCGTATTGATCCCAGCGCCCATATTCTTGCCCTGTTGCCATTGGCCCGTTTTACTTTTGAAGCTGATGTATAAATCCCCACTACCGTTCCCGCTCGGCCGCTCAGCACAGAAAATGATATAGTCCTGATCGGGTGAGACAAATACATCGGCCTCATAGTATACGGAGTTTACGGCACTGGGTAGTTTGCGGGAAGTCTGAAAGGCGCCCTTCACATAGGAGGAAAACCGGATGTCATAATTCTTATCCGAAGACGGGCTGGTACCACCATTGGAGGAAAAGTACATGGTACCTTCTTTAGTAAACGACATGTAATATTCGTTCTTTGGCGTATTTATGGCTGGGCCAACATTAATCGGCACCGTCGACCAGCCTCCTTTTTTTCGCTCGATGTACCAAATATCAAAATCCTTTTTAGGGCCATATCCACCGGTTGCTTGATCCGAAATAAAGTACAACCGATTTCCATCCGGTGACAAAAACGGATCATTATATTCATATTGATCGCTGGCCAGCAGGGTGATGGGGCTTGTCCAAACATTGTTTTCAAACCGGATAGATCGGATCTGCGGCTTTGCGTTGCTGATTACTGCATAGAAAAGCTCCCGACCGTCTTTGGAGAAGACTGATCCGTATTCATAGTAATCGATTTGTGAAACTAGCTTCGGGGCAAAAACGATTGGAACTAAACCGGGTGGCTTCTGGGCTAAATACTGGGATGATAGGGGTGGCGGGGTTTGGGCCAGTAAGATATTAGCGGCTACTAGCATTAGTAGTGTAATCAACAACCAAGTTCTTTTCAGATAAGTCGATTGCATAATGAAGGGATAGGATTTAGCGAGCAAAGACAGGTTTTCAAAGATAACTAATTAATTAGTTATTTATTTAACGTATGGATTAGTTGATAGTCTTTGCGTAAATCCAACGAATTGAGGCTCAATGATGGCCCAGCTATTTGAACTGCTATCGTACTGATACAGGTAAACCCACTAGCCGCATTTTATTCCAGCTGGATATAACCAGTTAGTACCTAGTCAAGCTAGTGTGCCGGCCATTGGGGGCATGATCTCCTACAAGGCTCCTCAATAAGACGATGTAGCTTTCACGTGTTTGCTTCTTAAATTGGGCGTTTAAAGAAGCGGCAAACGACAAGAATCTTCGTCCTGCATAAGCTATTTACCGACTCCTAGTTTGTTGATTCGTGCATCCTGTATCGCCAACCTGATAGCCGAAATGACTAAACCAGGGTCATCCCGATGAACAAAGTGACCAGCAGAAGCACTATAAAAAAAACGACCCTTAGGTACGGTGTTGACAAACTGTATCCAACGTTCAATCCGATGGTTCGTCTTGGCATGAAACAACGCTTCGTCAATGGGTTTAGCAGTTGGAAACGACTCAAAGCGACCACTGGTGATGAAGCTGACGGGTATAGTAGGCAGGGGCTTATCCCGGAACTCAGCCCACTCAGATCGTCTTAACTCAAACAAAACCCGTAGTTCTTCCCGGAGTGAAGGAGGCATGTTAGGATTGGCTTTAAAGGGCTGGGTTCGGCGCTGGGTCAGCGCGCTATCCACCTGAGCCTGGCTCATGCCAACATCCAGCATATATTGGCCATGATGCGCAATCATCTCCGTGAAGTCGGCTGGGTCAATAATGACGAGTCCCGCCAGTTCCTGGGGATAGTAGACCGCAAATCCTCGTACATAAGCGCCCCCCAGGGAGTGCCCCACCAGTATATAGGGTGGCTTGAGATGTAAGGCTTGCAAGATTCGGCGGAGTTTATCGGCGATATTCTTGACGGTAGGCATCTGTTGGTCAGGCTCCGAATCACCCACCCCTGGCCGGTCATAAGCGACTACAGGTGCTAGCTTGCTGACGTCATTAAGGATTGGATCCCAATGTCCCATGGGTGTACCAAAGCCACTCTCAAAGACGAGGATGGGTTGGGCTTGCTGTCTGGTTTCTAATCCTGAAGTTCGTATCGCTATCTGCGTGCCGTCGATGCTAATTTTTTGGGTTTGGGCATACCCACTGGTACAAAAACTAATGAGAATGAATAGCCCTAGTTTCTTCATGAGGCCTAAAGGTTAGTGTAGCCTATAAGATGCTCACTGTGGTTTAAATCCACAAGATGGAGCTAAGAAAAGTTGTCTACTCTATGCACGATGAAGAAGGGGGCTCTTGTTGCAATGGGGCGAAAACTATCCGTTTAAAACGGCTCCGGCTGCCCGGCGCAACGGCGATTGTGAGACTTAGGATGGGCAGCTTCTAATTCTAGTTAAAATGAGCGTTTTAGGAGAATCTATAAAAGAGGGTTCAGCAATGGATAAAAGTGCGTACTTCGACTCATGGAAGCTTCAATCAACAAAGAACTGATATTTTACCAATTCGCCCGGAACATATCGCCACTTCAGGATTACATCATTGGAAGATGGTGTTTAGCGTAGTCCAACGAAGAGCAATATTATGCCTGGTTTGCCGAATGGGAGCAGACCCATTTACAGTATGTCTCTCGAACCGAAGAAGCTGTTTAAGGGTAGAAACAATTCATTTCGCATAATCCATATTAGTGACGAGTAAATCGGATTGCCCAACAATGATAGAAACCGGACTGTTGATTATACCAAAACTGGACTATTTAAGTAGCCCGGTTTGAAGTTACCTTTGTGGCAACGGCAAAAACAAATTCGATACATCTTGCCGCTCTATTCCGGCTGCTCAGCCGGAGAAACATTATCTTTGCCCAATGATAAGCCACCTATATGGGTGGCCTATCGATCAGGAGGACGACCTCCCCCACCGTGGGAAACGATCCGGGACGGCCCGACCTAATCACGGTCAATGCCATGTCCTGGATTTATTTGTTTTTAGCGGGCCTGCTGGAAATTTTGTGGGCCTACTTCATGAAACAATCAGCGGGTTTCACCCGGCTTGTTCCCTCCCTGATTACCGCTGTTGCCCTGATCGCCAGTTTTGCCCTGTTGGCCCTGGCTATGCGTACCCTTCCTCTAGGCACCGCTTACACCGTCTGGACGGGCATTGGTGCGGTAGGTGCATTTTGGGTGGGTGTCTGGGTATTTGGCGAACCCGTCAACGCGGCTCGCCTGATCGCTGCCGGGCTGATTGTAGCTGGGCTGTTGCTAATGAAACTTTCTTCAAAGTGAACCTATAGATGAACACGGAACCAATCACAATTCGTAAAGCCGAAGGGAGCGACCTGGTCACGGTGCAGCAGATCGGACGAGAAACCTTTTTTGAGACGTTCGCAGCGGCCAATACCGAAGCGGATATGCAAAAATATCTGCGGGAGAATTTTAGTGATGCCAACGTTTCGGCGGAGCTGAGCAACCCTCATTCTGAATTCTTCATTGCCTGGGCGGGCGAAGCGCCCGTTGGGTGTCTGAAAATCAATACCGGCCAGGCACAAACTGAACCACAAGGCGAAACGGCCTTAGAGATCGAGCGCATTTACGTCAAGAACGCCTATCACGGCAACAAGGTGGGACAACTGCTTTATGAGCGGGCCTTGACGATTGCTCGGCAGCAAAACAAAACTTGCCTATGGCTGGGTGTGTGGGAAGAAAATCCGAAAGCAATCCGCTTCTATGAAAAGAATGGCTTTGTCGCCTTCGACAAACACATCTTCCAATTTGGTGATGACGCCCAAACCGACATACTGATGAACAAGGAACTGGCTGATTAGTTGGCCAGTATCGCATGCCATGTAATTGCTATAAGTAAGGTGTTCCTTAAAATGCCCTATTTCTGAGCAGTTAGTACTGTCTTAGCGATGATGGTACCAAGTTATCTACTCGATTCTCAAATTGCCGTCTGCTTCGGCGGTCCGGTCACAAATCAATGTATAAAAAACGTAGGTATGGATGAGTTTGTAATACACTATAGAGCGCCTAAATTGACCCTAAGACGACTGGGAGAGGTGGCTAATTCCATACCACTGGTGGGCGGTATTAAATTTGACTGAACGTCTTAAAAGCAACAGACCGACGCGGGTGGGCATCGGTCTGGGCAAATGAGGGATAAATTTATTGGCTATTTCTTCTCTAATAGTTGTTTCACCATCGCCTTGAGTTCGGTCATTTCCGTTTCGAGCTGCTGAATTTTTTGCTGATCTTGTTGACGATTAACCTTTTCAATCTTTGCTTTTTTTTCCAACTGAATACTGTACAGCGTTAGTTCTTCAATCTTTTCCAACAACTTTGCATCGGTCTTATGCAGATCGTTGCCCTTTTCCACCATCTCTTTGGCCGAAGGAATGCCTGGAAGGTGAGCATGAGCATGAATGTATTTTTCTACCTCAGATAGTGGCTTGAGCGTATAACCGGATGTAAACACGTAGTCGCTCCAATCTGAGGTGTTCTTCACAGCCACTTTTACTTTCTCCGTCAAAATCCCATCCTCCACAAACAGCTTGTAACCCGATGGTGTTCGTGCTACGTTACTGCCAATGATTACGGCATCGTTTTGGGTGCTCTGTAAGAACGAACCTTTCCGTTGCCAGAGCGATTCCGTTACACCTTCGCGGGCTGAATTGTTCATACTCGCCATGACCACATCGCCCTGCTCGTTGACCGACAGAAACTTGGTCTGGTTGAGGGCGGTGGCGGGCGAGTAATTGTTGAGGTTGGTCAGCCGCAGGCCCGATTGGTTGGCCACGCCTTTGGTGATTTCAAGGGTATTGTTAGGAGCTGTGTTGCCAATGCCAACTCGGGTTCCAGCGCCAGCCTGCCCCAAAATAACGGCATTACTGGCAGTCGCAATAGCGTTTACGCCAATAGCCGTTGAATGGTTGACAATTAACGTACTCGATGTAGTCCCAGCCCCGAACCCAATAAAGGTGTTATACTCACCAGAAATATTACCAGCGTAGCCAGCCGCTCGTCCTATATACGTGTTATTCTGCCCAGTGACATTGCCATAACCCGAACCATCGCCAATGAACGTATTTCCTAAGCCAGTCGTATTACTCAAGCCCGAACCATTACCAATAAACAAGTTATAACTTCCGTTACTGTTGGCTCCAGCTAATTGACCCATAAATAGATTGCCGATGCCAGTGGTGTTATGATAACCTGTTTGCGAGCCAATGAATACGTTGGCACTAGCTGTCGTATTCTTGTATCCAGCCTCGTACCCTACAAATACATTGTTGCTGACTGATCCGTTGGAGAAACCTGCCGTGGTACCAACAAAGGCATTGTTATTTCCTGAGTTACCATTATAACCCGTTAAATTGCCTAAAAACACATTATTCGTGCCGGTCGAGTTTGTCCCCGCGTTACTACCCACAAACGTATTCGAGGAACCTGTGGAACCGAAGAACCCCGCATTGTAGCCTACATACGTATTACCCGCCCCCGTGGTATTAAGTTGGCCTGCTCTTGAGCCAATGAAGGTATTATAATTAGCCGCATTGTTTTTATTGCCCGCCGTGTAGCCAATAAACGTGTTGTCACTTCCTGAGGTGTTGTTAACGCCCGTACTAGCCCCAAAAAATGCATTGTAACTGCCCGTGTAGTTACCTACACCGGCCGAAATGCCAAAAAATGAATTCCAATTACCGGTGGTATTGCTACTACCGGCGTAACTGCCCATAAACGAATTTGAGCCACCTGTGGTGTTTTGGGAGCCTGCCAAGTGGCCCACAAATGAGTTATGATAACCATCTGTATTTTTAGTGCCTGCCTGGTAGCCCACAAAAGAATTATACATACCAACCGTATTAGCCAAGCCCGCTTCAAAGCCCATAAATACGTTATTTCCACCCGTCGTGTTACTGGTACCGGCATTGTTTCCAAGAAATACGTTAAAGAAACCTGTCATGGCCGGATTCCCCGCACTGGGTCCTACTAGGGTGTTGTTTCCACCGGGAACCGCTGCGTTAGCTGTCCGTTGCACATAGTTGTTTTGGGCCCAGGAAAGGTTACTACTCAGGCACGCAAAGAATAGAAAACCGTAAAGAGGTTTCATGTGAATGTAATTAGGTTAAAACAAGATTAAAGATAAACGTACCGCTTGTGAGAACCAATAGGTTGTTGTATTCTATGTGAAATAGCTTATCCATTGATGAATCGAAAATGTTTGGGGGCAATAGCGGGCTATTCTGGTAAGCACGACAAGTCATTGATTGGCCAAAAAAAAGCAGATGAGCACCACCCGTCTGCTTTTAACTTGTATCCACACCATACGAAGAAGTAGTAGTTTCTTTTGGTTATTGGGCTAGGTAAGAGAAGGCTTCAGTTGTCCATGCAAATACCTTTCGTCAGCCAGAAGGGACATCGCCGGGGATTTAGCGGAAATGATAGGATGATATAGGGGTAATCCAGCTCTGTTTCGAAATCTACTATTAGCCGAGATCTGATCCCGGTTGTCAAGCGACATTTCCGTGGTTAGCCACTGGTACCCTAACTTCAAACCTACATTGGACATTAGATAAACACGGGCGCATAGCTCAGTGGTTAACATGCCTCGATCATAATCACCCAGGAATTTGAGATTAAACCGGGTCGGGGAGGTTTGCTGAAAAGCATCTGGTCCTTGAAAGGGTTTCTGTACGGTTCGGCCAAGGGAGTCTGTCTGGTTAAAAAGCCCAGTAGACGAATAGACACGACCCACAAGGGAGCGGCCTAAAAATGTAAAACCGAGTAGGTCTACGCTAGCTCCCAATTGCAGTCTCCCAACATTCCACTCCGCCCGGAGCCCTATATTTACTGTGGTTTGTGACAGACGAGCAAAGCACACCGTATCAATCCTATTTATTCGAGTCAGCCGCGCGGGAGCGGTGTAGTAACTCAGATTATTGCCTTAAAATGCACTAATTCGTGCTATCCACCCAATCCAAAGGGCTTCGCTCGTTGTCAGCTTAGTAAGTTCGTAATAGGTTAGGCTGGGGTTGATGTTGTCTTTCTTGATGGCAAGCGCCATATCCAGGCCGCCACTTAATCCTCCTCTTACAGCGAATTTTTTGTTACCCACGGATTGACACAGAGCTGTTTCAGTTAGACGGAGCAGTGATGTCAGAAGGAGGAACATTAAACAACGGCTAGGAGACATCATTGTCGAACAATCAGTTAGTTTCAACCTGTTAAAAGCTTGGCTGAGCTACAAACGAACGCTTTCTTATCTCGTTTTGGAAAGCAGTTATAAGATCAAGTCAGCTACAAAAAATAACCTTTATACAACCTTTACTTACTTGACTCTTTAAATGAGACTTGCCCGGTTTTGTGGGCGCGATACGTGGTGACCGCTTCTTCATAAATCCGTAGGCCAGGGATCACTCGAACCCCACTAGCGATATCGGCTTTGATGGCCGCTTCATCAATCACCCAGTAACCATTCGGTACTTGGTTGGGGTCAATAATCTCAAAGCTCCATTTCATTTGTACACCCTTCGGTAAAGCCAGCACGGCTAATTCCGGCGTTAGCCAGTCTGGATAGTTGCTAATCGAGACCTGCTCATTCAGCGCTTCCTGTTGGTGCTGTCGAATCCGCAGTAACTCCCGATTGTAATGCTCGACAGCATCTTTTAGGGGTTGCATCGCTTGGTGAATGGGCGCGGTCAGCTCTTTTTCCAGCTCCATCCAGTCCTGTTTCTGCTCGTCAAGCTGACGAGTGATCTTAAGCCGTTCGGTACTGACGAGTTTGATGAGCTGATAGCCCTGGGCAACATGATTACTTAGAGCTTCTTGCTGTTCAGGGGTGCCACAAATGGCAGGCTGTCGCCGAAGAAAGGCCACATAGTCGTTGATGGTCGACTGGAGCTGCTCACGTCCTGTCGACTCATTGAGTGCTAGGCTCTGGGCTGGGTTAGTTGAGGTATTCATACCCCTAAAAGCAAAAAAAGTACACAAATGTTAATGAACACCTATGTTCAAGCTTGAGAATTGACGTTTTAAAAGAGAGTATTCTGAGAATGTGCCTTCGATATTTTACTATCTGTTAAACTCTATCAGTAGCATACGAGTACTATCCCCAGAACGATTAGGCCGCTATAGCGGATAGAATTACCCCTTATTGGTAATCCAATGTACTCACCTGGAGTTCTCGCCACACAACGGCAGGATTAGGCCTCAAATTCAGTTCCACAAACGCCGTTTGTTGGCTGGGCCGACCCAACCCATCAAACTCATACCGATACATGGTAACCCGCCGATCCGGCCAGATGGAAGGTACCCCATTGAAGGATTCATAAAGCTCTGTTGTCTTCATCAACAAATTGCGACTAGGACGACCCCACAGGACCTTCTCAGGATTGGGTAGGCCGAGCTTAGTCAAATCGTACTCATATGTAGTAGTAGTACGGCTGGTCGGGTTTTGAGCAATCCGTTGGACAATATTGCCATTGACAACGGTCTGTTTTACGGTGGCGTTAGGCCCGTCTTGCCGGAAGACTAGATAACCGTCCTGATCATAGGTATTGTAGTTGATCGCGTAGCCCTGAGCGTTCAGGTCAAAGGGGGTGGGAAATAGAGGAAAGACACGCCGGTTAGTGTAAATGAGTTGGTTGTTTGTGTACTCATAGGAGACATCACCCCACTCATAGGTGTAGTCAGGTCGGTCTGGGTTCCTCGTCTCTATGTAAGTTAGTCGGCGTTGGGTATCGTAGCGATATATATCCTGACTACGGGTGAGGGGATAAAAGACCACATTTTGATAGAGGATGGATGGAGCCGTGGCGGTATCCGATCGAATTTTAGTGGTGCCCGATCCCTGATACGAAGCGGTCACTTTTTTGACCAACAGTAAATCTTGTGGATCGAGCGGGGTTGGTGCGGGCTCTCTACTGCATGCTCCGGCGAGGAGGGTGGCCCAAGTTAAAAGAAACGAAATGCGGTGTTGAGGTAGGCGCATACTAAGTGAGGATTTAGTCGAAGATAAACCTTAAAGCTAGACCCGAACATGCGTAAAGAAGTTGTCTCAACGATGGATAAAGATATTATTAGTGTATCATACTTTGTTGTATAATCTGTTCTATGATAGCTAAAGTAGGAACTTTAGGCTAAATACTGTTTCTCGAAATGTTCCAGTATTGAAGCGGACACACGAAAGCTCGTTCGTCTCATGAAGGCGGGTTTTAAGCGAGATCCCTAGTTTCTTACTTGTATACTGGTTACTTCAAAGGGCAAGGGGGAAACGTTCATTGTTTCGAGTTGATCCGAAGTGAGAAAATAGCCACTGTATATCGCCAACCGAAAGTGGACAGATGCGGCCGGGCTGCCGGGGCAGTGGAAAGAGAATAGATACTTTTAAACGCTTTGTACACGCTGAAAAATATGACCACAGCGGTGGGCCGCTTTTCCGCCGTTGAGCCATCGATAACTGTTTAGTTTTTTGCCGATCAGCTAAGATTTGATCTTGGCGACCCCAGTACGCATCGGCGGGTCGTACATTATACAGCGATCTCTCCGGCGACCCGGTCATGATAACGTTGGTGCGGGGCCGCCCGCGCGGTTGTAATAATCAACCCACTCAGTTAGACGCTCCCTCAATTCATCGGGACTATAGTAGTGCTCCAGTAGCAGCAAGTTTTTCATTGACCGATGCCGCGACGGCGTACCGTTAGCGCTCAATCTTACCTTGAGTCATGGGATGAAACGGCGCACTGCGATTATGCTCAATGCTTTCCCCTTTCAAATACTCCTTTAAGTGCCGAGACACGTAAGCTGAACCATTATCCGATAGCATACGTGGTCGCTGATCGGCAGTCAAACTACTGGCCTTCAGGGCCGCTTGCATGGTTTTCTCCACGTCCGTGGCCTGCATACCGGGGCAGAGCCGCGTCGGCGGTCCGATCCCACGCTAAAATATAGCGCGACCGGGCCGCCGGTGCGGTAGTCATCCAGCACCGTTGAGAGATAATACCAACCCCAGCCTTTGATTTTGAAATACCCGGGCCGCCGGTGCGGTGAAGTCGGTCTGCCAGAGCTGGTTGGGCGCCGTAGTGGGGTTGTAGAATTGATCAGCCGCTTCCATAAGTCGATAATCTGGGGTTGTGATTAAGCCCCGACTTTTCAGGATACGATAAACCGTAGACTCGGAGACAAACCGCTCCGGCGGCCCGGCACCCTTCATTATCAACAATACAGCAGGCCAATTCCCGGCAAGACAAATCAGGCTGGTCGAAAGCTAGTTCAACAACGCGCCCTTTTTCAGCGGGTGGTAACTGGTTCCAACCACTGGTACGACGATAAGTCGGATCAGCCAAGCCATCAAAGCCGTCACTTAAATAGCGTTTGTACCACTCATAAAAGGTAGATCGATTGATACCTAACTCACGAAGGGTGGCTTTGACACTTAAAGATGACTGCTCGACCAGCGTGATGATTTCCGCGCGGCGGCCGCCATTTTCTCAGACTGAGTCATGTGATGGTAGCGATTAGTCGTCGGCTTTAAGCCGCGGTGGCGGATAACACCCGATTCTCCAGGATTAACTCGGCCACCAGTTGTTTGAGAGCCTCATTTTCGGACTTGATCGATTGTGCTTCGGGGGCGGTAGCCTCTCGGGTGGTATCACCTGCCAATCGCTTTTTGCCCGCTTCGAGAAACTCTTTGCTTTGCCGCTTCGGCTGTCCGATCCAGCGATAATAGATGTTGGTATTAAGTCCTTCCCGTCGACATATCTCGGCTACTGATTGTTCGCCTTGCAATCCTTCTAACACAATACGTATTTTTTCTTCAGCGGAGTATTGCCGCCGGGTTTGTCCCGCGCCGGCATCCGGCTGAATGTCTTTGATGATGGATAGCGCTGGTTTGCGCTCGGGGGAAGTGGCTTGGGCCGTCTTTAAACGACTAGACGGAGATTTATTGGTTGAATTGGACATAACCAAGGTGATTTAGGTGAAACAACCGGGTTGCCGGTGCGATTAACAAATTGTCTCTTCTCATTTTCACCCTATTTGTCCACTTTCATTTGACGACGTACAGTTTGTTGAATTTTGAATTTGTACTTAGTTGCTCGACAGTACATCTATAGTACATCTATTTCTAGTGGGCCCAATGATCATTGGCTATTTTCCCCCGATCTTCCCCGCTTATAGTTAAAGACACTCTGGGCGACGTAGGCCTCGGCGTCTTTTTCGGCAAAGCCGTATTCGGCGTATAAATCGGCCCGAATAAAAGCTTTGAGGTTTTCGCTATTGGTTAAAATAGCTTTTCGCTGCTGTGAGGTAAAGGATGGATAATAGGTTTGGAGCTGTTTGGCGGCGTACGAAATTAAATCGGCAATGTCGCCTTGCAGCAGCTCGTCCAGCCGCTGGCGTATCTCGGCTTTTTTGGTTTCCTTTTCCAGTTCCTCGGGGGCTGCTTTGGACTGAATGCTGAACTCAAGACCGATGACGGCCCGGCCCTGCATGATGGGCTCGTAGCTGACCTGCAGATTGGTGTGCTCATTAATTTGCCGAAGCGACAGATCAATCACGCGCGTTCGAAAGGCGGAATAACTGTTGTAGGATTTCTCCTGGGCACCGATGAGTTGACGAAGCTCCGAGAGATTTACCCGCCAAATGCCTGTGTTGCGAAACCGGGCCAAGTTAGTAAATAATAATTGGGCATACTCACTGCTTAGAATCAAAGCATCCTCGTAACCGTACTGGGCGTAGCCACTGCCTAAGTACAAAAAAACGGGAATGACCGCGTGGTACATGGTTAATTCAATGACCCCTTTTTTGGGCCAGTATTCAGCCATGGGAAACACCACTACGTTGGTGTGCTTACCGTTCTCGTCTTCGCAGCAGATGAGAGTTTTCGCATTGCCGAACATATTAATAATTGATTATCAAGGCATTATTCGAATTTGTATTTTCAAGTAAAATCGCTAAGAAACGACTTTATCTTCATTTTTGACTATCATCTGTTAGGGTAACCCCTATTTGTTAACGGCAACATGGAATATCACAACTTCTATTTATCGCCATAAATTAAACTTTTCTAATTTATTTTGTTAAAATACCACTAATAAGGAGTAAATAGGCTGTCCAATACACATTGGAAGCTTACTCAATGAATCGACTATCATCTGTTAGGAATACCTACTATTATTTGTTAGGGTAAGTAGAATCTAAAAAAAGCTACCCTTCACTTCCTTCTCCTCTCAAACGAACTATAAGTTTTTAGATAACTAACTATTATTTGTCTGGAAAGCCACTTAGACAACGATTTATACCGCCTAAACCTCGTTTTTCTATTGTCTACAGATAGTGAAGGTACTATCATCTGGCCGTTTTAGTAAAACCTTATTTGATGCTAGTACTAGTACTAGTACTAGTACTAGAAGACCAAAGTGCTCTAAATTGACGTTTGTCGATAATTATACGTTAAACTTCTCGAAGATATAAGGTAGTTATACCAAGCCTAAGTTTAATAGGATAATTCTTTAGCTCCCGATCAATTAATTTGTGATCATGTGGCACGGATTCATTAATGTACTCAGGATCAATGAAAATGATGTTTAGCCTCTCATGAACTTCATGGCCCACTCGCTCAGTGTGTTTAAGTAAATGCTCACTAGATGTTGAAGTTTTAAAGGTAGCCAGATCATCAAAGTAGCGGTAAGTACAATACCAGTAGTAATATTTATGGTGGTAATTAGAAAAGCAGCCTTGATAGACATTGGGCTCCTGCCGAATTTTACGTAGGAGATCATCGGTCTGCTGTAATTCTTTAATTTGGGCTATGCTAAGCTGTTCCATCAAAGATCGGTTTAATAGCTCATCTCGGTAATTCTTGATGTGCTGCTCTATATCTGCATGGGTGATCGCTCGCTCAATAGAATACTTGTGCTTAAAAAAGAATGAGAGAGATATAGCAGGCTTATCATAATTTATCAACTTAAGGTTTTTTAGTGGTTTACCTGGTCTGTAGTAAGCCTGATATTGCTTCATATATTGTACTGGAATGAAGTAATATTCCAATTGAGGATCTGTTGGAGGCAGGTTACTTATCTGATTAATTCCTGGAGTTAGAAAAATAGCCTGCGTTTTTAGAGCACTACGCAGTGCATGTAAAGGAGCCTCGTCACTGCGTTTGATGGGTTTTCTGGCCATTTCTTTGAATTTTACTAAAAACTAATTATTTACTTTAAAAGTAAATATAGGCGAATATTGCGATTCAATCAAGTAATTTCATTTAAATATTTATCTTTTTAATTAAAAGGTTTTAAAAACTAAAATTAAAAATCTAATTAATTTAAAAATAAATACTATATCCGTTCGTTTTCACTAATAGATAATTCTTATTTTGCTAATAAAATATATTTTTATATGTCAACTCACTAGCATATTTAACAAAAAGTTTTCAAAACAATATACATTATTTTTTCTCAAAAATGCTTTGCTAAAATATAATCCTGTTATACTAAAAAAATTTACATTTTGGAAAAAATCTAATCAACGTTATATGAGTTTGCTAAAAAAGATAAAAAATAAAACAAATGGGCTTAGTGCTTATTCCCAATACCAAGGTGAATACATTTATCCAAAATTCGATGGTCCACTAAAAAGTCGCATGGCCTTCAACGGTAAGGAGGTCATTGTTTGGAGTTTTAATGATTATTTGGGATTACAATCAGACGAGAAAGTTGTACAGGCGGAGATAGAAATAGTCAAAAAGTATGGCGCTGGCTATCCCGCTGGATCTAGACTTTTGACCGGAAATACAATCTACCACGAACAGTTAGAGTATCAAATAGGCCAACTCATTGGCAAGGAAACGCTACTTCTCAATTTTGGCTATCAGGGAATCCTATCCGTCGTCGATAGTTTAGTGGACCGTCAGGATACCATCATCTATGATCAACAGGTACACGCTAGTTTGATTGATGGTGTACGATTACATCAAGGGCCAAAATTCTCCTATCGGCACAACGACATACAACAACTTAGTAAGCTTTTATCTAAAGTAAAGCCCGGAAGTGAAGTGCTTGTACTAGTCGATGGCGTATTCAGTATGCGAGGAGATAAGGCAAACCTAACTGATATTCTAAGTCTGAAAGAGAATTATGATTTTACCCTATTAGTAGATGATGCACACGGTTTCATGACATTTGGAGAGCAGGGATCTGTTGGAAATTTGATGCCCCAAGTCGATATTTATATTAGCACATTTGCTAAAGCACTAGCGACCACCGGGGGTTTCGTAGCCGCTCAAAAAGAGTTTATCAACTATTTTAAGTACAATTTACGTTCGCAAACATTTGGCCGAACCCTCCCCGTACTTACGGTAGCCAGTGTCCTTTTCAAATTAAAGTTACTCGCTGACGAAGGGATTGAAAGACGAAATAAGCTCTGGGAAAATACTCGTCTGCTACAAGAAGGATTGAAAACGATTGGGTACGACATTGGCAATACCTGTAGTCCCATAACCCCTATCTATTTATCCTGTTCTGAAGAAAAAGCGGCAGCTTTATTAAAAGAACTGCGTTATAGGTATGGCATATTCTGTAGCCCAGTAGTGTACCCGGTTGTTCCCAGAGGAGTAATGATTCTCCGATTAATTGTGACTGCCTTACATGAGGAGAAAGACATCATCCAAACGTTGGATGCTTTCGCCAATCTACAGCAAAGGTTTGCCCTGAACGGCATACTTGAATACAATTAAAACCGTTTATAACCTCTATTGACTTCTCCCTCCTTAAAGAGCGAGCGGGAACAGTATTTCCAACAGATTTAAATTCACTAAAATTTATTAATTAATAATAAGCCCTTGATTTTTAGCCAATTACTAAAATAAATGTTTTTAGAAATATGCTTCCAAAGCCCGGAAAAACTCAGTTCTTCACTGATTATTCAACATAAACATCTGACAATCAATTAAAAAAAACTGATAATTCAACTGATGTTATGGAAAAAAGTAAAGAAAAAGACAAGCAAATTTTGATTTCGGTAGATCTGTTCGCAGAATTTGAACGGATGGCAGATAGCTACGGCCTTTCCAAAAAAGGGCTATTAGAAGCCATGATTTTTTACTTTAAGGCTACCAAAGCCGATCCTAGAAACCCCAAAGTAGACAACCCGACCGACGCTATTAAAGCGCTTGATAAACGATTGGTAGCTTTCATTCGTCAGCAGGAAAATGAGTTGCTTCGTCCTATAAGTGATGACCTGAAATTACTACTGCAACTCGTTAGTCAAGACTTACCCATGACCTTGCGCCAGTCACAAATACGTACAATCGGAGGAGCCCTAAAGCCTGAATTCCAAACGGAGAGGTTTCGGGCAGTGTACGAAGAGTTAATAAAGAAGACAAACTAATTTATCCTTTTTTCTTGATATGATAGCCAAGATAACAAATGGAGGGAAAGGGAGCTGTATTGGATTAGTACAATATCTGGAAAAAGAAGGCCAAGGTAACTGGTTCACCCATGACAAGGGAAATATTGATGCTTCTCAAGTAGTCACTAGCGTCGACGCGAACCGGAAGAACTTAGGACAACAGGATGATAAATATTATCAAGTCATCTTGAGTCCGAGCCAATCCGAATTGAATCACATGGGTAATGATCTTCACCCGTTGACGTCTTTTACCCGAGAAGCTATGCAGCAATACGCGAATCAATTTGGAAAGGGGATAAAAAGTTCAAATCTCGTTTGGTTTGCCAAGATTGAGCAAGAGCGGACATTTTCCCATACCGACAAAGCGGTACAAAAACAGCAGCGAACAGAGGGAGAAACTAAAGAAGGCCCCCAAACCCATGTACATATAATCGTCAGTCGAACGGAAGATTTATCTCGCTTTAAAGAACAAAAAGAAGCGGGTGCGATTGACCGAAAACATCCGCTTAAATTAAGTCCGGCTACCAATCATAGGGCGACTAGTCAAGGAGCCGTGCAGGGTGGATTTGATCGTTCAGCATTTAAGCAAGCAGTGGAACATCAGTTTGACCAGCAGTTTGGTTATGATCGACCATTAACCGAGACCTTTCGTTATGCGAACATATTGCAGAAAGGCAGCCAGGAAGAACGTATCGCCTTGCGTTTAGAAGCACTTAAGCAGCAGCCTAATTTTTTATTTTATGAGCAATCAAATCAACTAAAGAAACAAGCCGAACAGCAACCTATTTTGCCCCCATCAAAAAGCGATTTATCTCTTTAAGAATACTGTACTTTTTAATTTTTTAAAGCCTCAACGAATTGAACATGAGTACTGTTTTTTATATCATTATTACGTGTAGCATTGTCGGATTATTAATTTCTATTTTTCTAGGGTTATTGCAAAAAATAGGCTTAGGATTTATTGCAGATTTTGCTTTACGGTTGGTTTTTTATGACCGCAAAGCCCACTTTAATAATCACGTAATTTGGAATAAACTTTGGCTACGCTTCGGCGTACTATTTTTTGTCATGATGTTTTGTGGAATGATCGTTTCCTTTCTTTTAAAACCGATCACTCCCAAGGGGTATAACTTAACCGTTTCGTTTTACGCGGCTCTCCTATTAACCGGTGTTTATGGCTATTGGATTCAGACCGGCAAGCCTCTTTTTCGTTGGCAGGCTGAGCCAGAGCCGGTTCTTGATACTCAGCCCAGATTTACATTTTATACGCAGAGCGGTATTCTTGAGCTTTACAATATTTTTCGAGGTATTTTCATTTGCGGAGGTCCAGGCTCAGGCAAAAGTAAAAGCCTCATTGAGCCGATTATCCACCAAGCCGCAGGGGCTAATTTTACAGGGATTCTCTATGACCGGAAATTTCCAACATTAGCTAACGAAGTCGCTGGTGCTTATGAAGCCAGTAGCGTAACAACATACTTCGTGAATTTTACGGACTTGACCCGCAGCCACCGAATCAATCCCGTTAGTCATAAGATTCTAATCAATGCCAGCTACGCCCGTGAAGCCGCTTTAACTACGATTGGTAATTTAGATTATAAGGCAAGTCAAAAGCGAGACATTTGGATACAGACTGCTGAAGCTCTATTGACGGGTAGTCTCTGGTTTTTACGCAATAAATACCCTCAATTTTGTACCCTCCCTCATGCCAGCAGCCTCATCATTGAAACCCCAACCAAGATCTTACTCGAATTGCTGGGTACCGATGAAGAAGTACGGGGTCTAATCGCTCCCATTAAAAGCAGTCAGGATTCAGAAAAAACACTGGCTAGCATATTTACGACCGTTCAGAGCTACTTAGCCGTTTTAAATACACCGGAGATTTTTTGGGTTATGAGTGGGGATGAGGTACCCTTCGATTTAAACAACCCCGAAAAGCCAAGTTTTTTAGTGGTTGGAAATGATGCAGACTTGCCAGCTACATACTCTCCTTTGATTTCCCTAATTATTGCAACGGCTACTAAACGAATGAATAAACCAGACCGGGAGCCTAGTATCATCATTTTGGATGAGGCCCCTACCCTATTCATTCCTAATTTTCATGAGTTACCTGCCACTGCACGCGCTAGTAAAGTGGCCACAGTTTATGCCGTTCAGGATATATCCCAAATGGAAGGTCAATTAGGGCCACAGCAATCGGAGATGTTACTGGGTAACTTATCCAATCAGTTTTATGGCCGTTCAACTAACCCCAAGACTATACAACGGGTAACGACTTTATTTGGTAAACAGGATGTCGAATATGAAAGCTACTCATCGGGCAGAAATACAGGTGGCAGATCTTCATCCAGTAGTCAAAACATAAGCACTTCGATTCAACAACGGGAGCGTTTACCTTTGCAGGTGATTCGAGACTTACAAACGGGTCAGTTTGCGGGCATAATTGCAGAAGGGAACGTGCCTGAATGTGTCAGCCAGTTTATTGCGCCAACCTCTAAAGCTAGATCTATTGAGCCATTCATGACGGTCAGCGAAGAGGAAAAACGGGCCAATTTTCGGCAAATAAAGGAAGATGTTCGTCAAATTGTGCGGGACAATACAAAACCGAATAATTCTATTCCCCCCAGTGAACCCCGCAAACCGGATCAACCTGACGGTCCTGAACAGCCCGATGGCTGGGAGGATTTTTCTTAATGAAGCTTTTCTAATAATAGCAAAAACTTAGCCTTAGGTATTACCATGCTAAGGCTAAGTTCTTCTTAAATGTTTCAGTTCATCTTATCTTTTTTGCGTAAAGCGAGTCGGATATGATTCGGTTTGCTCGTGGCACGTATGGCATAAGGTTCGCCCATTGTTTATATCCCAAAGAGCATTACAATTTCGCGCCGACTCTACACTATTTACCTTGTTTTCCTTAACCAGTAAGGCAATACTTATAATGTGATCGGCTTCAATTACCCGCTTTCGTCCATTTCGTATCCCGCATTGCTGACAGGTGAACCGATCTCGTATAAATACAGCCCGTTTCCAGCTTTCGTACTCATCCATCCGGCGAATAAGTCGAACAAGACTGCTTACTGAAACAGCCTTGTCCAAGAATTTACTATTCATAGAATTTATTCAGCCTATATTGAATGGGACGCTATTACCTCTCTAATCATAGGGTCTAACCCTTCAATCAGGGTTTCAAGTTGGAGCGATAGCGTGCGGACTTCGTCAGCAAGTAAGCGACCATTCTGGGCGACCATATAGGGGTTTTTGGTCAGCAGGTAAATATTGCGTAGTGTCTCGATCTGGGCGTAAAAGACACCTGTAGAAACAAGCGGCAAGCTTATCACTTGCTCATAGGGGTTTGCATAGCTGTTAGAAACAGCGTTATTTTGCATCGTTTGCATTTGACTGTACAGTAAAGTGTGACGTTCGCCCCTTCGCTTCTTCCGCCAAGATGTCAGCGTTAGGGGCTTTTTATTATGTTTTGACTTAACAAATATAGTCAATCTTTGTATATATACAAAGTTATTATTTAAAAAAATACGACTATTTAAAAGCTGTTTCAAATTTAACACCAAAAGCTTCGGCAATCTTCTGTAAGGTATCAAGGGTAAGGTTTTGTTTACCTTTCTCATATAGACTAAAGGTCGATTCAGCAACGCCAACAATTTGACCAGCTTCTTTCAAAGTAAGTCCTTTTACTTTTCGAGCTTCTCTAATCTGTTGCCCTACCCGTACCTTAATATCCTCCATTCTTTGAATTGTTAACAGCAGTTCAAATATATCAACTAAATACAATCTCATTAGTGAGTTGCTTACTCATACCTCCTTTAACTAACTCAATTATTTTTGATAATCTGTTTTTTGCTCTATCTGTCAAATCGTAATCCGTTCATTTATAAACCGTCTGTTTTTAAGTAGATTGGATTGGAGTGCATTTTTTTAGGGATAAAACCTTATTATAGTTAATTTCAAAACTTTGTCTGAGAACTGCGATAGGCCTTTCAGCCATATGACCTTTCAAATTTTGGTCCTCTATTTTAAATGACCACTGAAACTCAATTAGAATATAGCTTTATTCAGAAGCTCGCCGAGTTAAAATATACTTACCGACCTGAAATACGGGACCGTGACTCGTTGGAACTTAATTTCCGGCAGAAGTTTGAAGCCCTAAACCGGGTCCACTTGACCGATGCAGAATATAGCCGCCTGCGTGTACGTTAGGTGATGCCTACGAATACCTAATTGGACAGTTTGCTGCTGGTTCAGGCTCAAAGGCAGGAGAATTTTACACCCCACAGCCGCTCTCAACAGTGCTGTCTGATGTTTATTGACAACTCTTACTTAATCTCTGTATATGTCAACACTTCTTTTCCATCAACGATGTCCATATCATACTCTTTTTGACTTAACATCCAGTTTAAATTTTCTTCAAATGAAGTATGATCAGTAAGCCCTTTTGCGCGTAAAGTATTGAATTGTTCTCTTAATACGTCCAAGTCAATAACTTCAACATTCGGGGCTTTAGTGGTGGATTTAGGTGATTGATAGACAGGCTGTTCAGCTTTCCAAGCTTTAAATTCTTGACTAAGTTGATCAGTCATCAAAGCTTTATAAATAGCTCCCGCTGATGATTTAATCCGACCGTTCTTTTTTGCCTCTTGGTAATAGTTTATGACAAATCGTAAATAGCCTTCCGTAAGTTGCTCCTGTTGAAAGCGCAACTTTATTTCATTAAGGGATTTTAAGCTTATACCTATTTCAGTTAATGTTTGTTGTGTTCCTTCCGGAAGTTTAATCTCATCTTGTGAAACAACTGCTGGGCGTAACAAATAGAAAAGTAGTGAACTTACGGCCCTGCCCTCTTTAATCTGTTCATATTCAAAGGCCATGTCTGTAATACTCAGCTCATGTTTAGCAATATCTAAAACAAAGCGTTTGAAGTCGGCAAAATTCTGATAACGTTGTTCGAGATTCAACGTTTTTTTAAGTGCTGCTAATTCCAGCTTTATTTTATCATGGTGAAAAGAAGACGATTTGAGCAGCCAATAGAGTCTGTATGAATAAAAACTCCGAAACCCTAACAGGGTTTGAATTTCGGCAACTGTGAAATTACCTTGAAGTTCTAATAGATACGGTTTTACGAAATTGTTGAATTGAGCAATAAGGTATCCTGAACCTTCTTTGTAACGGCAAGTCGCCATTAGTGGGTTACTTACAATCTCCCGTTTGCCTTGCTCATCCCTGGTTTCTACATGAATAACTCGGCTGGCTAATCGAACAACAGCTTCACGCACTTGTGAATATGCCTTCCCTCCTACTTTCTCATCCGGGTATAGTTCCGAGACAGGAATACGACACAGTACAAAATCTTTATCCTTTCTGTCAATTCTTCCCAGCAGACAAACGAACAAACGAGACTCTAGCAATGACATCTCATAACGAGCGCGTACTAAGTCGTTATGCTGGGCAACCATATTATCTTGCCGTATTTGGCGAGTCATAGCCCTCCTATCTGCTTCTAGGAACTCAGAATCGTTGCTGAACAATTCGGTTTGAGAATCGTCAGCCCTAGTATTTTTGGACATATAATATGAGTCTTATTATAAAGCTAGAAAAAGCTCCTGAGCCTACAAGCTATCCTTCAAGTTGAGGATTTTTTACAATACTACCAAGTATTGGCAGCATTGTTTTGATGAATTACGAGTAAAAGCCCGTCACTTTATGAGATACTGAATATCTGAATAAAGAATAAGGGGCTTTACTTAATTCAGGACATGATCAAGCTATAATTTTGACGGTACTTTACTCGCAATAGATTTATTATTCATTTGAATTGCGCCTAAAGGTGTTAAGAAATCGATCTTTTAACGGTAGTTTCCTCGTAATTCATTGATTATTTATAAGTATTGGCGTACTTCTACTCGCAATAGATAGTTACTTTATACTGCTGAACAGATATGATATTCAATATCTTTTAAATCACCACTTTATATAATGCTGTAGTTTGACAACCTTAGAAAAAAAAGGCTTTTCACGGTAATTTCCTCGTAAATACGGTTATTTTCTCGCAGTTAACGGTAGTTTCCTCGTAAGTACGGTAGTTTCCTCATAGTTAACGGTAGTTTCCTCGTAGTTAGACGGTAGTTTCCTCATAATTAACGGTAGTTTCCTCGTAGTTAGACGGTAGTTTCCTCATAATTAACGGTAGTTTCCTCGCAATTAACCCTTACAAATAGTTGATTTTCAGATAGTTACAGCGTCTTTAATTTAGTAATAGAATAAATATTATTAATGCTAAGCTAATTAATTTAATAGCGAGCTGTTTTGAAAAAATTCTAAAAAAAGGAGATTACAGTCAAACTTCTATTGTCTGTTAAAAACAGAAATAAAATTTCCCGTGACGGTACTTTACTCGCAATTAGACGGGCTTTTCTCTTAATTAAGGAATAGAAATTAAATTTATTAGTAAATATTCATCCCTATTATAGGTTTAGCCCATATTACTTGACAATAGCTAATATTTGTCCTAATATTAGGACAAATATTAGCTATTGGGCTTATGATCACGAACTCAGACGTACTTACGTTTTTTCATCAGAATCCAGCATTATCAGCTTCAGTCATAGAACAAGAAGCAGGTATTCCGACCACTACACTTACAAAGGCTTTAGCGGGTGGGAGGGTTCTTAATGCAAAACACTTAGGATCATTATACCCTATTCTAAAAAAATATGGTTACGTCGATTTTTCAGCCCGTAAGGCAAAAGTGATCTCAATAGCAAATCATAAAGGGGGTGTTGGTAAAACTACAACAACGTTAAACCTTGGAAAGGCTCTGTCAATTTTAGGTAATCGGGTATTGCTTATTGATTTAGACTCACAAGGCAATCTTTCTCAAGTATTAGGTGTAGAGGAGCCACAAAAGCAGGTAGTTCATTCATTATTAAAAAATGAACCGTTGCCGATTGTATCAATCAGTAACAATTTCGATTTATCACCGAGCGATTTAGAATTAGCCAATGCCGATTTGGAATTAGTCCAGGCGGTAGGAGGGGTCAATCAGCTTAAGAATGTAATTTCAGGATTACGCTCACAGTATGATTATATTCTAATAGATTGTCCTCCCGCACTTAATATATTCACCAATTCGGCTTTAGTTGCTTCTAATTCGTGCTTAATTACACTTCAGCCAGAGGCATCGGCTATGAAGGGGATTAATAACTTGTTTGAGCGCATTATGCAGGTGCGAGATCGTATCAATCATGAATTAACGGTAGAAGGTATAGTCTTGACCTTAGTCGATAGGCGATTGAATGTACATAGAGATATGCTCAACTACATTCGAGGAGGAGTATTGACTAATTTCACGATTTTTAATTCGGAGATACGGTTAAATGTAGCTCTAAAAGAATCTCAAATAGCACAGCAGGACATTTTTACTTATGCAAAAGATTCTCATGGCGCAGTCGATTACCGAAATTTGGCTTTAGAATTAACCGGGCAACGTGTTGCGTAGTATAATCAAAACCGTTCCCTTTATATTGACCTATTCATGGCAAAGAAATATCAGTTAGGCTTGGATGCAAAAACAATGATAAAAGATCAAAGTTTGCTGCGTCATGAGGACATTAAACAACATATTGTCGTTTTACCTGAGCTTGCGGCCTATATACCCCCACTGTTACCAGATGAGTATAAGCAGTTAGAGGAAAACATATTACAGAATGGTTGTCGAGAAGCACTTCTTGTCTGGGAGACAACAGGGGAGCATGTGCCGGATTTAGGAACGACAACTACGGCTTATATTCTCATTGATGGTCATAATAGATACGCTATCTGTCAGAAACACCAAATAGATTTTAAAGTCCATCTAATGAATTTCCCTTCTCTTGAGCAAGTGAAGTTCTTTATGATTGATAATCAGCTAGGTAGACGTAATTTATCCCCTGAGCAAGTGGCTTATTTACGGGGATTACGCTATTTACGCGAAAAGCAAGAGAAGGGGAAATATAGCCGAGAAGAGCAAAAAGGTCAGAATGTCCCTTTTGAAGATAATAGCACTGAAGACAAGCAGGATCTGGACAGTAAAGAGACAGTAACCCCATTGCAAACTACCGCTCAAAAACTTGGGAAACAGTTTAATGTGAGCGAAAAAACAATTAAAAGAGATAGTGTATATGCCCAAGGGTTAGAAAAGCTTGTACCTGCGTTTAAACAGGAAATTTTATCTGGTAATACTAAGGTTGATAAAGCCTTAATACAACGCCTTGGACAAACAGATTTAAACTCTAATCCAATTGGAAACGTAGTTGAACTAGAGCAAGTTTTTCAGCAAAAACAAAATAAATCTCAATCTACTGCAGCAAAGCCATCTAAAAAGAAAGTCTCGAAAGAACAACTCAAACAACAGCTTCAAGAATTGGTCAATAAGCTCAATGAAAAGAAAGCTAATGTAAATCAGATCTGTAATAATATTATTGAGTGTGCACGTAAGCTACAGGAAGAGGACAAATAACCCCAATAGGAGGGGAGAGCGTTTGAAATTATAAATACATTAATCTATTTAATAGGTTAATTTTTAAGTGCCTTACAAATTAATAAAGGGTGTTTCTTATATCAAATTGACTTATTATAGGCCTGCCATAGCCTTTACCCGAATGGGACTCCTCAACCGCCAGGTAACGGCCGTAAAAGCCGGTGACCTGTTGCGTACCCAGATCCAGCAGACGTTCATCCAGGCAGTAGATACCCACTAACTGTCCAGCCTGACGCAACTGAAAAAAACGGGGATTCAGTAAATCATGGATTTTGGTAGCCTGATTGGTGTGTTGATACCGAACGCCCTTTGTCCCATAGATGGTGCGCTTCAGTAGATCAACAGCCGCCGGATCAGCCACGTCACTGACGGTTAGCACCAGGTCATCTTTCCGGTATACTTCCTCTTCAAAAGACGTTGATTCGAATTTTTGCATAGGCTATCCTTTCTTACTATAACACAGAAACTATCAAAATTGAAGCGGGTTTCGTGCACACTTTTGTCCTGTTGGTGCACAGTTTTGTCCTGTTGGTGCAAGGCCTTCGAAAAGCGTAAATTTTCACCTTGCTTTAGGGCGTTATATAGGGTAACCCAATTGGCTATGATAACACCTCAACTTAAGACTTCTTACCGGTCGGATCGCGCGTTTATGGATGAAGAAGAAGAAAGTCTCTCCCTGAGTTATGTATTGTTTATGGAAGACGGCAATGGACAAGAGTTATTTCTAAATGAAGAGAAAAAATTGACACGGTTAGCTGAAGATCCTTTAGCTAAGCCATTTCAGGTGGTGACTATATTCCAGGTATATGAACACTTGAATGCACTGCGTCGAGCGTACCCCAGTGTCTGTCGGTTTTTCGCACTAGAGTACGCTGAGTTTGAAACCAGACGAACGAATTTACCCGCTAGTTGATGAGTATTAAGCCCAATTAGCCTCATGCGAATCGCTTCATTTGACATCTGATAAAGTCTGATCAAACACATTAATGAGCTTTCATTCTATCTTGACGATCCTATATATTCAGGATTTAGTAGGCCTGGACCCAATTAAATCGGAGGTTTTCGTGGACGATTTTGATTGCTGATTACGACTAGTTCAATTAATGTTGATAACCAACCTTTTTGTGATTGATAAAGGCTGAACTAGTTTATACGATTCTCAAATATACGTTACACCATAAAGTCAATAACGAACCTCACTATTGGCGCAATAAATCGAATAAAGCAAAATTAATTAATAGCGTTTCCTTCCACTTCTTTTCGGCTCGTAGCACACCCAGCTCTTCTAAACTTCGTAAATATTTCGACGCTGTTCGTCAGTCGATCTGCAGGCGATCAACCAGGCATTCTATCTTACTAGACAGGTATTCGAACAAGACCTCGATTAACTCTTTGCTATACACCTTAGGAGCCTGGTTTCGCACCTGTTCAATCGTCTGGTCAAAAAGTTCTTGAATTTAGGAAGATTGGATCCTATTCATCTAACAAGCCGTGGGCTCAACGGCTTGTTAGATGAATAGGATCCAATCTTCCCAGTTTTGCTGGGTGCGCACGGCCTGTAAAAACCGATAATAGTCCGCTTGTGCGCAATGATGTAGCCACTTAGGTACAGAATGGGTTCACCTAATAAATCGTGAAGGAGTAGATAAAGCACATTGATAATGCGTCTAGTACGCCCATTACCATCGTAAAAGGGATGAATGCACTCAAATTGGTAATGCTGAATGGCCAATTTTATGAGTACAGAAATGTCGTCGGACTCATTACTATTTAGACATACCTCTAGATTATGCATTAACTCATTGAGCACAGGGGATCATCAGGGGGCATGTAAATAACTTGGTTCGTACGATCATTCCGTAGACTCGTACCGGGAAGCCGACGGATGCCCGCCTGGTTTTGCCCCAGTTCCTGCTGATTCTGAAGGATTCCATTGTGCTTAAAAATCCTTTATGTTTAATAAAGTGATACTCCATGTAGAGGGCTTGTCGATAGCGCAGTACTTCTTTGTTGGCTGTATCAATATCTTGTCCTCTGACGGTTAATGCCCTATAGCGTTTGTCATAGTTGGTAATGATGTTTTAAATTTCAGAGGACACCTTCGCTTCTTTTAAGACCAACGCATTGATTAAGATGGCAGGGTTGGGCATTAATCGGCTTAAGCCTTTTAGTTCAGCCAGTGCCGAAGCGGCTCGGCTTTCCTGGCGTAGGATCGATATAGTTTCGACAAGTTCTCGAGCAGGGGGTAACAGGGACAAATTAAAATAAGGCGGCTCGGCTTTAAATCCAGTCATGTGTAAATATGAACAAAAAACGTACACGACAGCAGTATTATGTACATTTCATGCACATGGTTGCTTTTATAGTTCTAGATAAGTTATTCCTGATTCAGATCTTTATGTTTATTAATGAGCTGAACCATATGACAAGGTTTTTTTAAAGTTAAAGGCCTACCTTAACAGTCATTCAGGACTAATAATTGCATCTTTCACATTGACACGTAGCCTATTATCAGTCAAATAAATACAGTAATTTTATCCTATTTGAATTACCAGGTGGTCACCAAATAACACTTTAGGGTATATTTATTCTTCGCCGGTAATGGGTAGGGGTGTGCTGATAATACCGCTTGAATAACTTATTTAGATGACAGACGTCAGAAAAACCGAATTCATGGGCGATCTGCGAGATGGTCATGGTGCTTAGGCTCAACCGTGTTTCAACCTGTTTGAGTTTGTAGCGGATGATGTATTGCTGAATGGATTCGCCCAGCTGTTGCTTAAACAGTGCCCCTAAGTGGCTTGCCGAATAATTGAAAACATCCGCCAGTTTATCCAGACGTAACAAATCGGGCTCTGTTATGTGCTGGCCGATATACGCTACGATCCGTTGACTAAACGCCGAAGGTGTCGTTGACCACGCAGGTACGTCAAATGGATGCTGAACGAGATGACGATCCACTAAATTTAGAATCGTCTTCATCAGCGATTCGACGACTGGATTAGCCAGTAACGAGCAAAGACGTTGCTGCTCCGCTATTAAAATCTCGACCAATACCAGCAGATTTCGTTGATCAGCTGAATTGGCGATAACAGTTCCTGATAATTGGATGCCATACTCACTAACATGGGGCCATAAATGGGCGTTCGTTACCATCAGACTAGCTATATAGGATTTCGTAAACGATAGGCAGTAAAAGCTGGTCTTTTGGGAAATCTTGAAGTAGTAAGTATCGGAAGGACTTAGGAAAAATACATTGCCGGTCTGGTAAGCGAACCGATTCCCATTAATGATACACTCACCTATGCCTTTCTGAATAAGTACTAGTTGGTAATGAGTAGGTCTTTGAAGGGACGTAGACCAATGGACTGTTTCAAACTGTTCGACAAGTAACGGTTCGTGTTGGCTAGCGTGTTTCATAGCTAATAGAGTTTTACAAGAGGTGGGCTCGTTTGATACAATCTCTATCGCCAACACAATGCCAATACGTCAAATAGATAGATTTTTTATATCAATCCTTTGAATTTGAAAGTGTTATAAAATATAGCTGTTCTGAAAAAACCTCCAAAATAATAGAGCCTCCAATATATTGGAGATCGGTAATGGAGTGGCTAGTACGTTGTACCTTTACACATCATCAACTTAGTTAGTTTGATATGGCCTATCCTGGTGAACTAACTCGGCTGCCTTCGCTGCTCGTAGTGGAAGATGAGTTTCTGATTGCGCACGACCTTCGGCGTATCCTCACAAAAGCAGGTTACCAGGTTATTGGCCTGGCCGGATCGGTGGATGAAGCCAAAGCAACCGTAGTCGATCAAACGCCGGATATTGTGCTGTTAGACATTTTTCTGGACGGTGATGAAACCGGAATCGATCTGGCCCACTGGCTGAATGAAGAATCGATTCCCTTCGTTTTTCTATCCGCCAACCTGACCGATAACCTGCTGGAAGCGGCTAAACTTACCCAACCGTTTGGCTTTCTGACGAAGCCATTTCGGGAGAAAGATGTGCTGACGACACTGGAAATAGCCCGTTACCGGCATGCGCACAGCGAAGAGGCTAAACTTCGTCAGCAGCAGGCGATTCAGATTGCAGTTAACAACGCCATTGTAACGATTCAGGATCGAGAGCAATTGTGTCTGGCCATTGCCCACCAAATTAACCAACTCGTGCCTTTTTCCTTCCTCAACCTACGCATTGGCCTGCCTGATGAATCATCGTTTTACTGGTTGATGCTGGAAAAAAACGAGGCCAATACGTTTGGTCGGGTGAATTTGGCTGCCTTGTTACGTAGCGAAGCCGATACGCAATTGCTCGATAAGCTAGACCGTGAAGCACCGGATCGGCTAGGAGAGCAAATGGGCGTATTCATCGGCGAAGCGTTTGACCAACTCTGCGACAGCTACGTAACGGCGCGCTCCTGCCGGGATAATTTTGGGGTTCGCTCAATCATGCTGTTTCCCATTCAGCTCAAGCGCAACTCCCTGACGACGATCATTTTATCCAGTACGCTGGCGGATGGATTTACCCAGAAAGATTATCAGGCGGTTAGTTTGATTACACCCCAGATTGCCCTGGCGCTGGATAATTTGCTGGCGTATGAAGAACTAGAGGCCCGCCGACAAGTAAAAGCCATTGAGTTAACGATTGTGAATGCCTTCCGATATGGCCGTGATTTAGGGACAATTTTAGCGCAGGTGGCCAGCAGTATTAACGAACTGATGCCCGTCGATCTGGCGGCAATTTTTCAAGTTGGTCGATCGCCAGAAACCGGTACGTTCGATAGTTTGGTGCATAAGGAGGCTGGTTCTTTTGTGCCACTGCCTGAACAGGATTTATTTCGTCAGTATGGAATTCAGCAGGCCGACTGGAAACAGGCCCTGGCCGATATGCGCTCTTGGCTGATTAAACCAACGCTCAGTGTGGGTTGCCAGTTTACCGACGTAGCATCCGACAACGTAGTGAATGATTTATACCGAAAACTGGGTTTACAGTCGGCTATATACGTCCCGATTTTTAGTAAAGATCAGCCGATGGCGTCGCTGGTGTTGGCTAGCCGGGCGCCGTATGCGTTTACCTACAAGGACCTCAGTACGTTACAGGATATCAGCATTCAGTTGGGACTGGCGCTGGAAAACCTGCTTGCCTTCGAGCAGATCAAAACCTTGAGTGAGCAGCTCGAACTTGAAAAAACGTACCTGACCGAAGAAATCAAAACCAGCCATAATTTCGAGGAGATTATTGGTGTTAGCTCCGCTTTGCAAACCGTCTTTAAAAACATTGGTCAGGTGGCTCCAACCGATTCGACGGTACTGATTCTAGGCGAAACCGGAACTGGTAAGGAACTCGTTGCCAGAGCCATCCATAATTTGTCGTCTCGCAAAGGCCGAGCGGTTGTCAAAGTGAACTGTGCCGCTTTGCCCGCCCAACTTATTGAATCCGAATTGTTTGGGCACGAACGGGGCAGCTTTACCGGAGCGACCGACAAACGAATTGGCAAGTTTGAACTGGCCAATGGCGGTACGTTGTTTCTGGACGAAGTCGGCGAATTACCGCTTGAACTACAGGCTAAACTGCTGCGGGCGATTCAGGAAAAAGAAATCGAGCGCTTGGGTGGGAAAGGTCCTATCCAGATCGACACCCGAATCATTGCGGCCACCAACCGGAACCTACAGCAGGAAGTGGCCGATGGTCGATTTCGTTCCGATCTATATTACCGGCTAGCTGTATTTCCGATTGTGGTGCCGCCCCTCCGTGAGCGACCCGACGATATCCGCCCGCTGGCGATGCATTTTCTCCGACGTATCAGCAAGAAATTGGGCAAACCCCTGACCAGCATCGCCAATGCCTCGCTTCAACAATTGCTGACGTATCCCTGGCCGGGCAATATTCGGGAACTGGAGCACGTACTGGAACGAGCGGCCATTCTGTCGCCAACGGCTACGCTAGAACTAGCCGAACCGCTGCGGGCCAGTTCGTTGATAAGTTCAACGCATGCAACCAGCCAAGCCATAGAGGAGGTGCAGCCTATTGACGAAACCATGCGGGCGGCCATTCTGATGGCTCTGGCTAAATCAGGGAATCGGATTCGGGGTAGCGGTGGGGCGGCTGAATTGCTCAATCTAAAACCGACAACGCTGGAAGCCCGGATGAAAAAGCTAAATATCAGCGGGTACTTAAAAAGCACCAAGTACTGAGCACACAGGATTAGAGCAGAATCAGTAACAGGAACCACTATATATACTGAAGAATCCTCGATTTATACCGTTCCTCCTCGTCATCAGCCGGTAAGTTTGCGATACGCTGCTGCGCTAACCACTACTTGTTTTTCAATCCGGATGCACCCACTGGAAACCGTTATTTTACTACTCATTTTTGTAATCGGGCTGGCGCTCTTATCGCGTCGGCTCCATCTGGTTTTCCCGATCCTGCTAACCGTTGGTGGGCTATGCATTGGCTTTATTCCGGGCTTACCCAGCGTGTCGTTGGAGCCGTCGATCGTGCTGCTGGTATTTCTACCGCCGGTGCTGTACAGTGCCGCCTGGTATACCAACTGGAGCGACTTCCGCCGGAATCTAGAACCCATCGTGGTGTTGGCGTTAGCTCTGGTGCTGGCTACCAGCGTGGGCATAGCGTTGGTGGCTCATGCGCTGATTCCAGGTTTTACGCTGTCGATGGGACTATTGCTCGGCGCCATCGTCTCGCCCTCCGATGCCGTAGCGGCCACGTCGGTGATGAAGACGCTCGCTGTCCCCCGACGAATTATGACCATTCTGGAAGGCGAAAGTCTGGTCAATGACGCGACGGCGCTGGTGCTTTTCCAACTGGCGTTGGCAACTATGGATACGGGCGCTTTTTCGTTCAGCGATTCGCTGCTGCATTTTCTGGTATTGGCTGGGGGTGGGGTAGGGGTTGGCCTGGCCGTCGGCTATGTGTCGTTCTGGTTGCACAAATACGGTCGGCTCGAACCCGCTTTAGAAACGGTATTAACGTTTGTGACGGCTTATTCGGCTTATTTGGCGGCCGAAAAACTCCACCTCAGTGGTGTGTTGAGCGTCGTCACAACGGGACTTCTGATTGGTCACAAGCAATCACGGGTACATAGTCCGGTGGTACGGATGCAGGCAGTGGCTGTCTGGGATTTTGTTATCGTCTTGCTTAACGGCCTGATTTTCATTCTGATTGGTTTACAGCTGCCTCATGTAGTAACCGCGATCAAGGGGCAGTCATTAAGTCAACTAGTTGGTTTTGGGTTGATTATTAGTGTAACGGCGATTCTGATCCGCTTTCTGTTCATTTTCCTGGCCGATACCCTATCAAATCAGTTCCGCCGTCTTATCCACCTGTTGCCTGTATTCCCGTCGCGTAAGCATACAACCCTGCTGGCTTATGTCAGCATGCGGGGGATTGTGTCGCTGGCCGCTGCGCTATCTATTCCGGAGCAGTTACCAAATGGGCTTCCATGTCCGGGTCGGAACCTGATTCTGTTCATTACATTCTGCGTGATTCTATTTACGCTGGTCGGGCAGGGGATAGCGCTTCCCGCGGTCATCCGGGTCTTACAATTTGGTCAGCAGCCTACTGACTATCTTTCCCGACACGAAATACGGCAACGACTGTCGAAGCGGGCTTTGGCCGGTGTGAATCAACTTGTCAGCCGTGAAGCACTTACTGGAAATGTGGTGAAGGAAATCATTGCCCGTCATCAGGCTCATGTTAATGAACTGGAACAGAGCGAGTCGACTACGGCGCTTAACCAGCACAAGCTAGGTCAAAAACTGAAGCTGGTCGCGATTCAGTCGCAGCGGGACGAATTGTTAGCGCTTCGGGATAACCAACAAATTGATATCGAACTGTTTCATGAGCTGGAAAACGAACTGGATCGGGAAGAAATCCAACTGCAAAACACAGATGTGTAAACAGGTACTCAAAACCGTTCAGGTTAGGCCCTTTCCGATTTTTTGACCGAACTAAATTCCAACTGGATGTGTACGCCTTGGTTCTGACTAATCTGTAGCTTACCCCCAATTTGTTGACTAAGCCCTCGAATCATCGTTAAGCCCAACGTATCACTATTTTCAACATACAAGCCGGCTGGCAGCCCAACCCCGTCATCGCTGATTATCAATCGACAGAGCTGATCATTGAGCGGCTGAAGCTTGATTTGAATCGTACCCGAATGATGTGTTGAATCGGCTTTTTGAGGAAAAGCGTACTTAAGCGCATTCGTGAAGGCTTCATTGATAATTAACCCGATGGGCGTGGCCAGGTTAACGCCAAGTTGTATCGGAGCTACCTCTAAAACGACCTGTACCGAGTTGAGCGGACTGAACGATTCCCTTAAATAGTCGACAATCTCGTCGATGAACTCGGCCATATTCACCTGATCTAGCTTGTCTGACTGATACAATTTCTGATGAATCAGGGCCATGGCCTGTACCCGGTTCTGGCTGTCTTTAATAGCCGCCAGCGCCGTCGGATCGTGCAGAAAATCAGACTGTGTGTTGAGTAAGCTTGCAATCACCTGCAAATTATTTTTCACCCGGTGGTGAATCTCCCGGAGCATCCATTCCTTTTCGTCCAGCATCCTTTCTTTTTCGCCTAGCACCTGCTCCAGCGAGCTATTTTTCTGATTGATCTCCGCCTGCTTGGCTTGCAGGAGCTGATTATTTCGCTGTTTGAGTCGGTACCGATTATAGCTGACTCCCAGTAAGCTGGCTAACAGAACCGCTCCCGCAATGATCCCGTTGCGCGTCGTTTTTTCGTGCGCCAGTTCGATTTGCTGGAGCCTACTTTGTTTACGTAGCAAGGTTATATCCTGCTCTTTTTGCCGGGTGTCGTAGTTGATTTGCAGGCTGGCAATCTGCTTACTTTTCGTCTCGTTAAAAAGCGAATCATTCAGGATTTTGTTCATCCGAAAATGACGAATAGCCTCCACATAATTTCCCTGCGCCGAATCCACTTTAAATAAAAGCAGATGAATATCTTTTATGGTCGACAGCGAATTTTTCTGCGGAGAAAAACTAAGCGCTTTTTCCAGGTGATAGCCCGCTTTCTTGAAGTCTTTCTGTTCAAAATAAAAGGTGCCGATATCCTGCTCGGCCTGCTGAGAGGCTTCAAAATCGAGACCATTTTTGGCATACCAGGCCAGCGTTTCTTTGTAATACTGTTCGGCCAAACGCGGGTTATGCAACGCATCGTAACAGTACGCTAAATTCTGAGCAACGCAGGCTTTTTGAATGACGGTATTGGTCGGAATTTCCTGAACCAGATTTTTAATCAACTGAAGCGCTTCTTTCGGTTTTTTCTGCGCAATCAAGTCTTTCGCAATAAAACCCGCGGTATTAAACAGCGCAAAGTTGGGTAACTTTTCTTGTCGCCATTTGGCGAGCGATTTTTTATGCCATTCGATGGCTTTCCGGTGGTTGCCAGTCTCATCATAAATTCGCCCCAAATCGCCGTAAAAGGCGGCTGCCGAAACCGTATCCCCCGTTTTGTGCATACTGTCAATGCACAATAAAGCGTAGCGCAACCCTTTTTCATAATCGCCTTTCAACGTACCGACGCTGGACAGCGAGTTGTAGGTATAATGCAGATTGGAATAGCCGATTGATTTATAGCGCTTTACTACGTGCAGCAACGTTGCTTCGGCGCTATCTAATTTACCTTCGTACAAGTACGTATCCCCGATTTCTTTTAGGGCGAGAATTTCTTTCTCTGGATTACGTAACGTTTTATAAAGAGCGGCTGCCTGACGAAAATTGGCAAAAACAGGTCGGTAATCGGAATCAACATTTCTTAGCCAGATACCCAGTCGGAAGCGGGTATTCGCTTCCCCCATCCGATCGCCTTTCTGCTGGCAATCGCGAATCAACTGCGCAAACCGCGCTCGCCCAAGTTGATTATTGCCGCCTTCCATATCGGCGATCACCAGCATGCTTTCGGCATCATGTTGCCAGGTGACCAGATGCAGGGAATCACTTAATTTTTTGGCCTTGAGTAAATACGTTCGACCGCTGTCTAAATCGATTTTAGATTCACCCGGTTTGTAGATATGAAACTTGCCTAATTCGAGTAAAATAGCGAGTCTGTTTTCATTGGGCAGGCTGGTTCGTAATTGGCTGAGTAAACGGTTAACCTGCTGCCGGTTTATGGGTTGCCCATCAGCTAGTAAAGCTTGGAGACCTATGGCCAAAAAAAGAAGTAGTCGCTTACCAGGGCAAGCACGCACCAAGCTGGCTAACCATCGGTCAATGAACCTGTTCCTCCCTGGCGGCATACTCTTTAGGTTTTACAGAAACACGCCTACCGTTAGTAAGCCAGCACAAATCGGCGGAATAGGAACGTGTTATACAAATATAGGCTTAACCCTGTTTTTATTGCCCGACCCAGGTACGTTCACTCAGGATGCATACAGCCATTTGGCTACCAGCCGAACGTAGCGGGGCATAATCACAAATGTCATTAGCGCAACGATGATCGAACTGGTTAGAAAACTTTTGAGCAATGGAACCGCCAGAAAAGGTAGTAACTGAACCACTGGGGCGAGTAGTTGCGGAATGAAATAGGAGAGCGGAAAAATAGCGGATAGCGTCACTAAAAACTGCTTGTAAGGCGGGGCCTTTTTTGGGGTTTGTGGCGGAGTAAACCAGAATTCAAGCCCGGTCTTTATATCGATTTTTTCCTCTTCGTTCAGCAGAGGCCGTACTCTCTCGATCATGCGCTTGCGGGTGGTTGAGTCAAGCCAGTTGCGCAGATTTGTTTCCGAATCAAAGTGCAGCACAATGGTATATTCGTCACTTTGCCCGTGTGGTCGGATTACGTTGACACCCCGATGACCAGCGGCCTCCTGAGCGAGCGGCACAATTTCGGTTAGCCAGTTTTCATACGCCTGAACCTGCTGTTTGAAGGGACGCTGAACGATGGTAGTCGTAACGGCACTATCGGCTTTGATGGGAATACCCGCTGACATACTACGCGTTGTTTATGGCTCAATATGCCAAATTGCGGCATAATATAGAAAACTCACTCAATTAGTTTGTTTTCAACTGGGGTAAACCTTGTTCGATTTTTGCCCGCGAGGCTTCGTACTGCTTTGGTAGTTTTAGGCCACTTCCCAAGTCAGCCAGTGGTTCGTCGACCGTAAAGCCAGGGTTATCAGTAGCAATTTCGAACAGCACACCACCGGGTTCGCGGAAGTAGAGCGAGAAGAAATAATCGCGATTGATTTTTGACGTGATCTGTAAGCCGCTGTCCAGAATCTTTTCCCGAAACTCCATCTGAATGGCATCATTGGCGACCCGAAACGCTACGTGGTGGTTCGTTCCGGCAGCGTTTCGGCCCAGTTTGCCAGTTGGCTCTTCCAGCAAATCGACAATCGACGCGGAAGGCACAGCGTCCGTTTGAAACCGGTAGCGATTTCCGTCCTGCGCCAGTAGTCGGTAGCCAAAAATATCGGTTAATACGTTCACCGTATCCTCTATTTTTTGCAGCGTCAACGTAACACTGTGGAATCCCTGCGTGGCCATATCCTGCTTAATATCTTCCGTTTCCCAGCCTGCTCGGTCGTCGGGCTGGCCAGGAACGATAAGCGCGAGCGCGAGCCCGTCAGGATCGGTAAAGGGCAGATAGGTTTCGCCAAAGCGCTCAGCCTGTTCGCCTACCGACACGCCTAATCCCCGGAAGCGACCGACCCAGTTATCCAGGCTACCTTTCGGAACAGAATACCCAATTTCGGTGGCCATACCAACGCCGTTTCGCCCGGGACCGATGCCTTCCCAGGGAAAAAAGGTTAGGATCGTGCCAGGCGTACCCGTTTCGTTGCCGTAGTAAAAATGATACGTATTGGGATCATCAAAATTGACCGTCTTTTTCACCATGCGCAAGCCCAGCACGTGGGTGTAAAAATCGTAGTTGCGCTGCGCATTGTTGGCAATGGCCGTAATGTGATGCAGGCCTAATATTGAATCGTTCATACTGGAAAAGAAGGATAAATAGGATTTCTTGTCATGCTGACGAAGGAAGCATCTTAGAGTATCATTAGACTTAGGTAAGGGCATCTTAAGATGCTTCCTTCGTTAGCATGACAAAAACGGTTTTAAATAATGTTCGATAACTTCTTCGTTCCTGGCTAAAAGCGCTTCCGTCATCAGGAAAGCGCTTTTAGCCAGCGTCCGTTCTATGGTTAATACTCTTCTAAAAAGCGGGCCAGGATTCTGATTGTATAAAAGTCAGTAAGTCAGCATTGATGGTGGCCGCTTCCGTGGTCGGCATGCCATGTGGAAACCCAGGATACGTGATCAGACGGCCATCATTAAGGAGCTTGATCGCTTTGCGGGCCGAAACATCAATGGGTACAATCTGGTCATCTTCGCCGTGCAGGACCAGAACCGGTACGTCTATGTTCTTAAGATCTTCCGTAAAATCGGTTTCTGAAAACGCTTTGATACCGTAATAATGTGCGTTGATACCGCCCATCATGCCTTGGCGCCACCAGTTATCCCGTACGCCCTGAAGGGGAGTCGCACCGGGCCGATTATAGCCGTAGAAAGGCAGCGTGAACTCGTAAAAATATTGCGGACGCCGGGTAGCTGTATTTTCCCGAATCTCATCGAACACCGACATCGGTACTCCGTCCGGATTAGTTTCGGTTTGTACCATCAACGGTGTAACAGCGCTGATAAGCACCGCTTTGGCAACCCGTCCCTGTCCATATTTTGCTACGTAACGGGCCACTTCGCCACCACCCGTGGAGTGCCCGATGTGGATGGCATCTTTTAAGTCCAGAAACTCAGCTAATTCGGCAGCATCAGCGGCATAGGTGTCGATGTTGTGTCCGTCCGTGACCTGAGATGAGCGTCCGTGTCCCCGGCGATCATGGGCAACTACGCGATAGCCCTGTTTCAGAAAAAACATCATCTGGGCGTCCCAATCATCGCAGGACAACGGCCAGCCATGATGGAAGACGACGGGCTGTCCGGTTCCCCAATCTTTATAAAAAATCTCGGTACCGTCTTTAACTTTTAACGTAGGCATAGTTTTGGAGCTATAAGAGTTGAACAATATCGGAGAGAACAGAATCTCCTCGAATTACCGAGACAAAATTGGCGGTAAGTGGTGTTTCAGTAACGGTACAAATCGCGGAGAATACGGTATAAACTGACGCTTTTATACCGATTTTTGCTAAAAGCGTATTGTAAAGGCTGAGCCAATGAATGTAATAAGGTATAAAGGAAGGATATAGGCAATAGTCTACACCTTACGTATAATGCTATGCAGATATCAAAAATTGAGTGGAGGATTTCAATCTAAATCGGACGTTTTTCTGAACGATTTTGATGGCTGATTACGATCAGTTCAGTTAATGATGAAAATTGGCCTTTTTGTGAACAATTGCAAATGAACTAGTTTATACAAATAGCAAACATAGGTTACGTCTTAAAACATGCTGGTTGCCTACCTATTGGCCCAACAAATTGAAGAAGTCAGCACTAATGAAATGAGCCCTTATGATGAGCTTCAACTGTTAACTTTGTTCACACTTGCCTAAGATCCGAATGTCCAGTCAAAAGAGGGTACCATTTCTAGCAGGCCCATATCTTAATTCAAAGGGTGTTCTCTTAGGGGTGGTAATTTTCGTAAGGGTCGCCGACTCTATCTAGTAATATTAGCAGCCTGATCATCATTAAATTTCTAATGGAAGAGTTTAAGCAGTACCCAGAACTACTTCAACGGATTAAACAACAGATTCTGCAGGCTCAAGTTAAAGTCGCTACCTCCGCCAACCAACAACTCTTACTGTCCTACTGGCGGGTGGGTAGTTTAATCCTGCTTTTTCAACAGCAACAAGGTTGGGGGGCCAAAATAATTGATCGTCTCTCGGCTGACATTCGCCAAGCCTATCCAGGTATCGAGGGCTTTTCGACCCGTAACTTGGGCTATATGAAGAAATTTGTGCTGGCTAATCTGCCCTTAATTTTGCAACAGGGTGTTGCAAAATTACCTGAAGCCTCTCAGCAGAACATTGATGTAGCTCCCATTTTAGGGAGTGCAGAAAACTTCGAGCAAGTATTCCTGCGCTCCGTTTTATCAAAAATTACGTGGTCACACCACATTATCCTGCTGGATAAAGTTAAAGACGCCGGACAGCGTCTTTGGTACATTGAACAGACGTTGAGGGGAAGTTGGGGCCGAAACGTACTTCGCCATCAAATTGAGATGGATTTGTACAAACGCCAAGTAAGAACACCCAAGCTGACTAATTTTGAGCATACCCTAGCTAAGCCGCAGTCTGATCTGGCCACCCAGCTATTGAAAGATCCTTATATATTCGACTTTGTGGTAGCTACGGCCAAGGCCAACGAGCGAGATGTGGAAAGTCAATTAGTTCAGCAGGTGAGTAGATTTCTGCTGGAGCTAGGCCAGGGTTTTGCTTTTGTGGGTCGCCAGTATCCTTTGAAAGTAGGCGATGGGGAGTACTACATCGATTTGCTGTTCTATCATATTCGATTGCGTTGTTATATAGTGATCGAACTAAAGGCCAGAGACTTTGAGCCAGGGGACGCTGGCCAGATTAACTTCTACGTGAATGTGGTCAACGACTATCTTCGGACAAAGGAAGATAATCCAACAATTGGTTTACTATTGTGCAAAGGCAAAAACCAGGCCTTAGCCGAGTATGCACTGGCTGGCATCACTAATCCCTTGAGTGTCGCTGACTATCAGTTGACCAGAGCCGTACCTGAGGATTTGAAATCTCAACTACCGTCCATTGAAGATCTAGAGCAGGAGTTGAAAAATCAATGGGAGGGCCTAAATTAACAAATTTAAATACGGTTCTGCATCTATTCCAACATTTTTTTGAATAGTTTTTTTAAGAAAGTTTACCATTCATAATCATCTCATTATTATTCCATTACTGACTATGGATTTAATTTTTGGGGCTTATTCGAAAACGACAACGAACGAACGTAACAGACCAAACGAATCACTCAGTACAATCGCATACAACAGATATACTGATCGGCATGTAGCAGTACTTGGCCAAGTCGCCGTAATGTTTTGATAGATGCAATAGTAAAAGCTCTGTGAGGCTCGCCGAACTAACCTAAGTCGTGAGGAAATCAAACTAGTAAAGCGCTTTAGCATAATAGTTACCGCCAAAGGAACTGGTTTTGTTACCACAATAAACAAATCAAGAGTCCTCCAAAAAAGAACTCCTGATTTCTAACCAACCTATATTTTTTAACACTTCTTATTTGTATAAACTGAATGCAGTAGGTATTGGCGAATGAAACTACTTCAGCGCTTCGTCAGCTTCTTTAGCGAGAAAACCGGCTTCCGCTTCTGCCAGGCCAGAAGCAGCCCACTGTAATAAGGCATCATTAGGTACAATCTCGATGGGCGTAATACTTGACGACGAGGATGTATTTTCATTGTAGCCCCTATTTGTCTGGCGATTGTAGCACGAAATCAATGACCAGCGTGCTTTGTCTGATAGATTCGCTTCGGATCGGTGGAGGAGATTGCTGTGGAAAAACAGTACATCACCAGCAGCTAACTCAACATATACTAGTTCCATTGTATTTAGGGCCAGTTCTACGTAGCGCTGTGAAGCGCCTACTTGTTCGCCTGAAAAACCGTGTTCGATACGGCCCATTTTATGCGACCCATTAATGACCTGCAAACAACCATTCTCCTGATTCGCATCCGTAATGGCAACCATGACCGACATCATCTGATCGGGTAAAAGAAACTCGTTTTTATACCAGTACCCATAATCCTGATGCCACTCCCAGGCCCCACCGACGCGCGGTTCTTTTTGCATGAGCTTGGAATGAAAATGGCAAACCGGCGAACTACCATCAAGCATTTTATCAACGGATTCGACCAGCCGCTGACTCCGGGTAAGTAGTCCGTAAATGTCATTACCCGGTTTGTACCAGAGCGAAAGTTTGCTCCGTTTCCCTGTGCTATCGTTTACATTAATGGCGTTTTTACGAATGATGCTGTCGTCAATAACGACTTGGTAGAGCCGATCAATTTCGTCGGTATTCAATAGATTACGGACAATTACGTATCCATCTCGATGATAGTGCTGGATTTGTTGGGTCGTCAATGGCTCGTAGCGCATACGATTGGAATTTTAGGGTTGAGAAATGATGCGTAGTCAATCAGTTAGGGGTAATTTCAAAAAGTACTCCGGCATATAGATTCGGAATCGTCACGGGAAAGCCAGTCGTTCGAAGAGTCTGTCCACTCATAGAAGCTACTACGTTCCCATCCATTGATTTGACCTGATAGCTTTTTGTCGGGTCTAGCTGCTGAATGGTAACCATTCGCTGGGTTTCTGCTGCCCCATGCCTGAATACGCCGATAATACCGCCCTGTTTGGTATCTGTATTGATACGTTGAAAACCATCCCACCTGCCTTCATTTGGTTCGCCGAAGCCGGGCAAATCCTGTCGAAAGCTCATAAAATCGTATTTTGTTTGCATGGTTTGTAGCCAGTCGGCGTAGCTACGGTATTTATGAAGATCCGCTTCCGACAATTTTCGGGGGTCACCAAGCATGATGGGCAAGGCACCAGCTAATGACTGTATATGAGTTTCCCAGCCTTTGTCCTGCATCGCCGGATTACCGATTACCAGCGCAGTGGCAGGCATAGCCGGTGACCGCCACCAGGCCATGTTACGTACGCGTAAATCAACTCGTTCGTCCGGCTCATAGAAATTGGAAAGCCAATCGCCTTCGGCATGTTTGATTAGCGCATAGTCAATCAATTGTAAACCACCCATTGTCTCAAATGTGCAGTCGATGAACAACTTAGGATTCAGCGTGTGCAGCTCATCGAAAAGCGCCCACATCCGTTCATAGTTGACAAATAGCGACTCATTATGGTCTTTATGGCCGTGATGATGCGGAGCATAACAGCCTGATTCAACCGGATTGTAGCGGTAAGGACTGGTCACAACTGAAAAATCCAGCTTGAGATATTCCAGACCGTATTCGCCTACCAGCGTGTTCAGAATTCGCTTGATATGATCGTACCAACCCGTACTGAAACAGGCCGTATATTTTCCGGCTCCGGCTACCAGCAGTGAGGTCGGTTTCCCGGCTTTATCCTGCACAAACCAGTCGGGATGTTGTTGATAAACCTTGCTGTCAGGAGCAGCGGTACCAATACTTACCCATAAACCCGGCTTCATGCCCAGTGACTTGATATAGTCGAAGACGGGTTTTAAGCTATTGGGGAATTTCTTTTGGTCGATACCCCAGTCGCCAAGTTTATCCTCCCAACCGTCATCGATGATAAATTCTTTCATTCCGGCTTTGGCCGCTGCCGTCGCTAGTTCGCGGATGAGTTGTTCGTTGATATTGGTTTTAAACGGACTCCAGGTATTATACACAAAGGTTGGTTTTTCGGCCAGATCCGAAAGTCGGATGCCCATATGCTTTCGGACAAACGTGGGGACTGCCGTGTTTACTAGTTCATTGGGGTCTTTCTGATTGACGTAAACCATCGTGAAAACATAGGGTGTCTCGAACGATTGGCCGGGCTCAATCCATTTCCGGAAGGGGAAGCGGGCGTTTTTGCGCGTCAGACCTACACAAATATCAGGCGCTTCCCAAAAAAGGGCCGTACGTTTCATGACGCCAGAGGCTTCATTTCCAATTACGATGCCGTGTGCCTTATCCGGATTATGCACTGTTAGCAACGCATCCTGCATGGTACCTTCATAGGGGCCAATCATCCGTCTTCGTCCATAGTCAGTGCCAATCCAGCATAAGAGAGGAGAGCCGTAACCACCGACAATAAATTTTTCCACGTCAACGGATTCGAGTCGGATGGCGGTCTTGGTCAGGTTTTTAACCGAAAGGCTTTTGCGAACAACCGGGAGGTCAGGATAGAGTAAAAACTTCACAGTCAATTCAACCTTTCCATCTTTACTTTTAAGCGTTACAGCCGCTCCGTTACCCTGTCTGCTATCTGAAGCTTGCTTTACACCTACCAGTTGCCATTGGCCCGAACCCGTATAAACGACATCATTTACCTCGAACTGAAAATCGGGATTTGTTTTCTGGAAAAAGCTGAAGTTTCCTGCTACCGGTTTGTACGTAGTGGTTGCGAATTGGTTCGTTGAATCAGTAGGTAGTTTTATCGTTCGTTGGACGACTCCATTATTTAATAACAGCTCTGACTTAGTCCAACGGGCGTAGGTCTGATCGGTTTGCCCAATCGTCGTCAGGCTCATACAGAACAAACAAGTCAACAAGCAATAAGCGAGTAAAAACGGCTTCATGAGACAAAGGTTATGCTGTCAAATGTAGCGGGGCATGCCTCTGCTTTTTGTTCAAATTTCACCACTGTCAAAATTTGAACAAATAACTATCTGTATAATTATACCTTGTTGCTTTATTACGTAAACAAGAATTTAAAACCTCTTTCGTATCGAACTAAGGCCATGAGTCAAGCGCAGTCAAGTCCAGATCGTCGGGAATTTCTAAAGCAGTTGGGTTTTTGCGTAATCGGTACAAGCGTTCTGACAAGCTATCCGAACGACCTTCTGGCTGCCGCACGAGAACGTAATGCTTTACCACGTAGCACGCCCGAAGCGCAGGGTGTTTCCTCAGCTGAACTTTTACGATTTGTCAATGAGGCCGAAACCCAGAAAGCGGGATTACATAGTTTTATGGTTATTCGGCATGGGCACGTAGTAGCCGAAGGCTGGTGGAATCCCTACCGGCCGGATATTAGTCATGATTTGTATTCCCTGAGCAAGAACGTTACGTCTACTGCCGTTGGATTTGCTGTTCAGGAAGGTAAGCTAGCCATCGAGGATAAAGTGATTTCGTTTTTCCCGAACGATCTGCCTGCGGAAGTCGACGAAAATCTGGCAGCCATGCGAGTGCGTGATTTGCTCATTATGGCCAGTGGACACGCGACCGATACGTTAACGCCCATACTGAATACCAAAAATGGCAGTTGGGCTAAAACGTTTTTATCCTTGCCGCTAAAATATCCACCCGGCACACATTTCACCTATAATACCGGTGCTACGTATATGCTATCAGCTATCGTACAAAAAGTAACCGGTCAGAATTTGCTTACGTACCTGCAATCTCGCCTGTTTAAGCCACTTGGCATTACGGGTGTCGAATGGGACAGCGATCCGCAGGGTATCAGTTTCGGTGGCGCTGGATTACGGTTGAAAACAGAAGACATTGCCAAATTCGGTCTGTTGTATTTGCAGAAAGGCGTCTGGAAGGGTAAGCGCATTCTCTCCGAAAAATGGATTGACGAAGCTACTTCGTTCAAGATTGCCAACGACGAAACGGGAACACCTACTAAAAAAGAAGAGGACGATATCAAACAGGGGTACGGCTATCAGTTCTGGCTTAGTCGGCCAGTAGCGCAGGGGGCGTATCGGGCCGAGGGCGCTTTTTGTCAGTACAGTATCGTCATGCCAAAACAGGATGCCGTAGTTGCCATCAATGCCGAAGGTATTAGTACTAAACGGGTTATGGATCTGGTGTGGGGAATTCTGCTGCCCGCCATGAAAGATGACAGTTTACCGGCTAATCCTTCCGGCCAAAGCGAGTTGCAGACGAAACTGGCTTCCCTAAAATTACTTCCTCCTGTCAGTCAACCGCACTCACCCGTTGAAGCCACTATTTCCAGAAAAACATACGCTATTCAATCGAATATGTCTCAGGTAGAAAGCGTTACGTTCCGGTTTGATAAAAACAATACCCAATTTATTCTATGTGACGACAAAGGCGAACATTCGATTACGTGCGGGGTAAATGATTGGATTCTTGGCGAAACAAACATGCCAAATAGCCCGACTAATTTACTTGGCGCTGGTATTCCCCGGCCCCGAACGACCTGGAAAGTAGCCGCCAGCGGTACTTGGACGAATGAAAAGACCTACGTGATGACGTGGCGATTTTACGAATCTGCTCACTACGATATAGTTACCTGCCAGTTTGATGACACTACGTTGACGGTAACCTACGGCAACAGCATTACCCGAATTTTAAAGCAGTACAAAGATTCCCGTCCGACGCTGACAGGTACTTTCTCCACTTAATGATAGGCATGCTATTATTTTTACTATTATTATGGCTTTTTGTAGATTTCGGGCGCAGGGTGTTCACCCCGGTCGTGTCTACAGTTGACTTGCCGATTGTCTAAAATTACTTGGAGATGCATCTAGTAAGGCCTGTTTATAAAGAGTCGGGACGAATTTATCGCCCTGATAAATGTCTGCCATTAATAGCAGCGCATCAAGCGGGTGAAATTCAGTTAGAAGCTTGGGCACGACTGGGTTATCCGGGTAAAGGGATGCCGACAGGAGTATTGCCTGGCGTGAATAGCGTTGGTTTCTGGAATACCCATCTTCAGCAGAGTTGGGGGCTTCCCTGGCATCGAAATGAAGGCATCGAGCTAACCTTTCTGGAAACGGGTACCATGCCGTTTTCGGTTGGTGAAAAAGAATACACGATTATGCCGAATGAATTAACCGTAACGCGTCCCTGGCAACCGCATAAACTTGGCAACCCAAACATCGGTATTGGTAAATTTTACTGGATTATTCTGGACGTTGATGTGCGTCAACCGCACCAGGAATGGACGTGGCCATCGTGGGTTATGCTGACTAAACCTGACCTGGATGACCTGACGAAGATGCTACGTCAGAATGAACAGCCAATCATGAAAGTAAATCAGGATGTTCGAAAATGCTTTACCAAAATTGGCGAACTGATTCAGGGCGATCACAGCTTTTCCAAAGAATCCTGGCTCATCATTTACATCAATGAGTTGCTCATGCAGTTGCTGCAATCCTTTCGAAACGGGAGTGTTAAGCTGGATAAAAGCCTGACCGACAGTACACGTACCATTGAATTGTTCCTTAATCATCTGGAAGAATCTTACGACAACGTCTGGACGCTGGAATCAATGGCCGACCATTGCGGACTAGGCACTACTCGTTTTGTACACTATTTCAAATTAGCGACCAACATGACGCCCATGCACTACCTTAATTTTGTCCGGTTGAAAGCAGCGGCCCAGCATCTGGTTCAGGATACACGCACGCAGGTTTCGCTGATTGGCTACGAACATGGTTTCTCGAGTAGTCAGTATTTCTCTACGTTATTCCGCAAACAATTCGGTTGCTCCCCCGCCGAATATCGTGGTAAGCACAGCAAACAGCTCATTGTCAATCAACTTGCTGATTAATTTTAATCGGTATAATGGGTTTCAGGAAGGTAATATCGACTCAGGAACCTCATTATTTATAGTAGCCTGACGTTTTCTTAAAACGTTTGCAGGTTTTCTTCTTTCTGGTCTACTCAGTTACACCAGTCAGGGTATTTTATAGTTGATTAGCCTGAATTCTACCGGTTTCCATCCATTTTTTAGTGCTTTCCAGTCAGGCTTGTTCAAATTCCTTCACTGTTCAATCTTGAACAATTTCAATATATTTTATACATATTTTTGTTTAAAAGAACTGTTAATCAGGACTTTCTAGCGCATTCAGTTTGATCGCTAAAGTTTGTACGTAGTCCATTTTTCCTATTCCTGATATGATCTTACAACTACTAACTGGGTATCAAAGGCCCAAAGGGCATACCTTATCCCTTACTTTATACAATGCCCTTAGCAGGCAACGAGCAACCTTTTTTTTACTGGCTGCCCTCTTTTCGGTAGTATCGTCAGGTACGTATGCTGTTAGTTCGTCTTTCTACTTATCAGCTACATCATTGGATAATCCCCTGGTTGACAGAACGATTCGAGGAACGGTTTCTGATGAGAGTGGTAAAGCGTTAGCCGCTGTAAACGTCATCATAACAGAGAAGAAAATCGGCGTTTATACCAACGAAAAAGGTGAATATACCATTTCGGGTGTACCAGTTGATGGTTCTTTAACCTTTAGTCATATCGGGTACGTGCCCCAAACGATCAAAGTGGGAAGCAGTGATGTGCTGAACGTAGTATTAAAGGAAAATAGTGCGGTCCTGAACGAGGTGGTCGTGGTTGGGTATGGAACACAGGCGAAAGCCAAGGTAACAGGCGCGGTGACCACCATCGATTCGAAAGTACTGGAATCCAGACCGGTTTCTAACGTAGCGCAGGCCTTGCAGGGGGTAGCTGGAGGGCTAAACATTACCCAGAGCGGTTCTTTAGGTGGTAGCCTCGACAGTCGTCCCACCATTAACATTCGGGGTATTGCGACAATCGGGCAGGGCTCTGCCGGTTCACCACTGGTATTGGTGGATGGGATGGAGGCAGATATCAACGCCATTAACCCGCAGGATATTGAGAATATTTCCGTACTGAAAGATGCTGCCTCTTCCTCTATTTACGGTTCACGGGCGCCGTTTGGCGTGATTTTAATCACGACGAAGAAAGGAAAAAACGACCGGGTACAGGTCAATTACAATAACAATTTTAGCTGGAGTCGCCCGGTTTCGCTGCCTCAAATGGCCAATTCCTACCAGTTTGCCTTACTCTTCAACGATGGCTATCGGAACAGCGGAAGTGGAGATTTCCTGAACCCCTCGATTGTGCAGCGCATCCTGGATTATCAGGCCGGAAAAATCACGACGACCAACATTCCCGATCCCGCTAATCCTAAACTTTGGGCCACGGCCAACACCTACGGGAACGCCAATTTTAACATGTACGATGCGATCTACGGAAACAATGCACCCACGCAGGAACACGCGGTAAGTGTGAGTGGCGGCAACGGACGTACTATGTATTATATCTCCGGCGATTTCCGCAACGAAAATGGCCTGTTAAGTATCACCCGGGATAATTTCAAACGGTTTGCGTCTACGGTAAAAATCAGCAATAAACTCTCGAATTGGGCATCCATCGATTATAGTGGCCGGTTTATTCGTGAGGATTTTGAAAAACCCAGCGCTCTGACCTCGTCGAGTCGGTATGCCGAATTTACCATGAACCAGTACTTCACGGGCTGGATGTCGTGGCCGATTGTTCCGCTTTACGATGATAACGGACGTATCTACAGCGTCACTAAGGATAGCCAGGGAAATGCGCTCATCAACGGCGGCCGAATGACTACCCAGAATGACTGGATGTATCACCAGCTTAAACTTACCCTCGAACCACTTCCCGGCTGGAACATCTACGGAAATCTAAACTATCGCATCAACGATTATTTCCGGCATCAGGACAATCAGAAACTGTATGGTTATGCAATTGCGGGAGATCCTATTCTGATGGATGGAGCCTCATCCGTACAGGAGGATGCGTACCGGACCAATTATTTCAGCCCCAATATCTATTCAGAATACGCCCGATCGTTTGGCGATCACAATTTTAAATTGATGGCGGGTTTCCAGTCGGAAATCAATAAAACCCGCAATCTATCAGCCAGTCGTCAGGGAATTATTGTAGCGAACCTACCAACGCTTGCCACTACGTCTGGTATCGATCAAAATGGCGCTGCCACACCGCCCATCGTAGCCGGATCGTATGCGGACTGGGCAACGGCTGGTTATTTCGGCCGATTCAATTACGACTACAAAGCCCGCTATCTGCTGGAAATGAATCTGCGATACGATGGTACGTCACGCTTTCAGGGCGATAAACAGTGGCGGTACTTCCCGTCGGCGTCCGTTGGCTGGAACGTAGCACGCGAAGCGTTTTGGGATAATATAAATCCTTACGTCAGTAACCTGAAGTTCAGGGCTTCTTACGGTGAACTCGGTAATCAGAACACGACTAATTGGTATCCAACGTATTCGACCATGCCAATTGGTACCGCCAATGGAACCTGGCTGGTTGGAGGTGTGCAACCCAACACAGCATCGGCGCCAGCCTTGATTAGTTCGTCGCTAACATGGGAACGTATCAGAACCTGGAATTTGGGGGTAGATGCCAGTTTTCTTCGCAATCGATTAAGCGCCAGTTTCGACTATTTCACCCGCTTTACCAATGACATGGTTGGGCCAGCGGTTGAATTACCTGCCATTCTGGGTACTGCCGTTCCGCCCTCGAACAATACGGATCTGAAAACTTACGGCTTCGAGTTTGACCTGAAATGGCAAGACCAATTAAAAAATAACCTGGGCTATTCTGTCCACCTAGTTTTATCGGACTCGAAAACGGAAATTATCAACTACCCAAATCCAACGGGAAGCCTCGCTACGTATCGGTCGGGCACAACCGTTGGCGATATCTGGGGCTATGAAACCGTGGGCATTGCCAAATCGCAGGAAGACATGGATCGGCATTTGGCGTCTCTGCCTAAGGGTGGACAAAATGCGCTCGGCAATAACTGGAAAGCGGGTGATATCATGTATCGGGATGTCAACGGCGATGGCAAAATTGACCAGGGCTCCAACACCACAGACAATCATGGTGACCTGATCGTGATTGGGAATACGACTCCACGTTATTCATTCGGGATTGACTTGGGGCTGAATTTTAAAGGATTTGATCTCAGAGGATTTTTTCAGGGTGTTGCCCAGCGCGATTTCTACCGGGGTGGTAGCCCGTTCTTTGGTGCATCAGGACAAGTCTGGTGGTCAACGGCGTATGTACAGCACATGGATTACTTTCGTGATGATGCCAGCAGTCCACTTGGGCTGAACCTCGATTCTTACTATCCACGTCCGCTGTTCAGCACGACCAAAAATCAGCTTTCGCAAACTCGCTTCCTTCAGGATGCTTCCTACATCCGATTGAAAAATGTTCAGTTGGGCTACACGCTGCCTCAGAAGTTAATCCAGAAGGCCAAAATCCAGAACCTGCGCGTGTACATGTCAGCCGAAAATGTGCTAACCATCACCCGAATGTCGAAAGTATTCGATCCGGAAACGATTGACGGAGGATACCAAGGCGCTATTTATCCACTCTTCAAGCGGCTTTCGTTTGGTACAAGCATCACGTTTTAAGCCAGTTACCATGAACACACATAAACTCATTCCTATTGTCTGTTTGCTTGCACTGGCCCTGCTGAACGCCTGCAAGCCAGATTTTCTCGACCGGCAGCCACTGTCTAATATCACCCCCGATAATTATCTGGTCGACGAATCACAGTTAAGTGCCTACGCCATTGCTCAGTATAGCATTTTGCCTACGCATCCGCAAAGCGGTTTTGGTACGTTTGGTAATGATGTCAATACGGATAACATGGCTTATATGGCACATACTGAACGTTTTGTGCCGGGGCAATGGCGCGTACCCGCCACCGCTGGCGATTGGTCGTTTACGAATATTTACCAGTGTAATTACTTTTTGCAAACCGTATTGCCCCGGTTCAAAGCGGGTGCTATAACAGGCAATCCGGCCATGATTCAGCATTACATCGGCGAAATGTATTTTCTCAGGGCCTACAATTATTTCACCAAGCTGATGAGTCTGGGCGATTTCCCGATTGTCAAAACGACGCTGCCTGATGAAAAAGAAGTGCTGACTGCCGCCAGTAAACGGTCTCCCCAGAATGAAGTAGCCCGATTTATTCTCTCCGATCTGGACTCGGCCTTTTATTACATGCAGGCCAATTCGCCGGATGGGAATAGAAACCGGTTATCGAAAGCCTGTGCGCAGATTTTTAAGTCGCGGGTGGCGCTGTACGAAGGAACCTGGCTAAAGTATTTCAAAAATACGGCCTTCGTCCCCAAAGGTCCTGGCTGGCCGGGTGAACAAAAAGATTACAATAAAGCCTACACATTTCCGGCCGGAGGCATCGACGGTGAAATTGATTACTTCCTGACGCAGGCAATGGCTTCGTCCAAAGCGGTTGCCGACGCTACACCATTAGTAGCCAACAATATGACTTCGCAAAGTCAGACGACTTACGATGCGTTTGCTACGGCTACTCAGGCAAATCCCTACTTCGCGATGTTCGGCAGTGTCGATCTGAAATCATACAGTGAAGTGTTGCTTTGGCGGAAATACGACAAAGGGCTCAACATCGGTCATAACGTAGTATTGTATGCGGGCGGAGGCAATTACGCCAGCGGATTAACCAGAGGCATGGTCGATGGCTTCCTGATGAAAAACGGCCTACCGATTTATGCCACTGGTTCCGGCTACGCGGGTGATGATGATCTTCAATCGGTTCGGAAAGATCGGGATGGGCGTTTGTGGTTATTCCTGAAAGAACCCGGCCAGAAGAACGTACTGATTACGGCGGCCAATCCCATTCCGTACCCCATCGAACCAGCTCCCCGAATTCTGGAGGTTTCGTTTGAAAATAATTATTCGACGGGTTACTCGATACGTAAAGGCATTAACTACGATGCCAATCATGTACAAACGTATTACGGCGGATTTACAGGTAGCATCGTTTTCAGAGCCACTGAAGCTTATCTCAATTACATGGAAGCTGTGGTCGAAAAAACCGGTAACCTGGATGGAACAGCCATTCTGTACTGGCAGCAAATCCGGGAGCGGGCAGGTGTCGATAAGGATTACCAGAAAACCATTGCGGCCACTGATCTGAGCAAAGAAGCGCAGAACGATTGGGGTGTTTACTCTGGCGGAGGGATGGTTAGTACACTGCTGTATAATGTTCGGCGAGAGCGACGGAATGAGTTAATGGCCGAAGGATTCCGGTACATGGATTTGCGCCGGTGGCGGGCTATGGATCAGATGATTACGACGCCTTACCATATCGAAGGCTTTAAGCTGTGGGGACCGATGAAAAACCTGTACGCAATCAATACGCTCACGTATGGTGTTGGGGATAAAAGCACGGTATCCAGCCCTTCACTCAGTCTCTATCTACGTCCTTACGAAAAAACAACGACATCGCTGGCGTACAATGGCTACAAGTGGCACATGGCACATTACCTGAATCCGATCGCCAATCAGCATTTTCTCATTACATCTCAGAACAATAATTTGGATACATCCCCCATCTATCAGAACCCCGGCTGGCCAACAGCCGCCAATCAGGGGCCTCAATAAAATCGCATTTAACTCATTGTAAATCATCGATTCAATTAATTAACTAGTCGAGTATGGCGACATTTAAAATCAGCCTGAACATGGAGTATTGCCGGAGCGCTGACAAGGGCTTCGAAGAAGGAGTGAAAATTGCCCGGGAAATTGGGTATCAATACATTGAGCCGATGGTCCACACCGGCTGGGAATTACTGAGTGAAGTGCAGTATTTTCACTCCTTTTCGATGGAAGAAGACCCGCTGTTGATGAAAGAAATCTGCGATCGATACGGTGTTGAAGTCAGCAGTTTGAGCGGTCATAGCCCATTAATGAAACCCGAAGCCGCCGTGAGCCGCCTGACCAGAGCCATTCTGTTTGCCAACGTATTGAACGCGCCTTTTGTCAACACCGACGAGATGGTCAAACCCGACTGGATGGATGATACGTTTGCGCATCAAACCATGAAATATACGCTCACTAAAGCCAGTCAGGTGGCGGCCCGGCATAAGGTTTATATTTGCGTAGAGCCGCACGGCATTTATACCAAAACCGTAGAGGGATTAATGCGTATCGTTCACCTCGTTGATTCGCCCTGGGTTGCGGTTAACTGGGATACGGGCAACTCGTATCTGGCGGGTGTAGAAGACCCTTACGATGGACTGATGGAAGTTCGACAAAACGTCCGACATATTCACGCAAAAGATATTAGCCTAGCTCAGGGACAAGCTGAACGAGGGCTCGTAACGGGTACGCCAGTTGGCTGTGCGTGTGGCGAAGGTGTGGTTGACTGGGACAAAGTGATTGAAATTATGGAGCCAATCGACCGCGAAATCTTCCTAAGTGTCGAATGCGGGACGATTAGTGAAGCCGAACGAAGTCTTCAATTTTTAAAGAAAACCCTGGGCAAACTCATGGTTGATGAGGGAAGTCTGGTAGGATAAATGCAGTTGAACCGAAAGTCGTTTATAAAGCAATCTCTATTGGCTTCGCTGGCGCTATCGGCTCCCGGCGGCTGGCCGTCTTATGCAGCAGATAGCGAAGAACGCCGGGCGTTACCGGGAAGGAAGTTCTCTATGCAACTCAATGGTGGTCTGATTGGGGTAAAAGCCAATCAGTCCACATTAATTGACCTCGCTTCGCAGAACGGTTTTGAGAGCGTAGTGGCCTTACCGCAACAGCTCGGCAAACTATCCGACGCGCAGACGCAGGACTTGCAGGCGGACATGAAGTCGAAAAAAGTGAGCTTCGGCATGGGTGAGCTGAACGTAGAATTCAGAAAAAGCGACGAGATTTTCAAAAATGCTTTAGCTACGTTGCCGGTCAAATGTGCTACGTTGCAACGCGTCGGCGTAACGCGCTCCATGACCTGGATTATGTCGAACCACAGCGAGCTGAATTATTTGCAGAATTTTCGATTGCATCAGCAGCGCCTTCGCGAAATCGCCAACATCCTGAACAACTACGGCATCCGACTCGGGTTGGAATACGTAGGACCCAAATCGATCTGGGCCGCGGCTAAATTCCCGTTCATTCATACGCTGGCCGAAACCCGCGAACTTATTGCCGCCATTAATCAACCCAACGTAGGTATTCACCTGGACACGGCTCATTGGTTCACGTCTGGCGAAACCCTTGACACAATCCGTGGATTAACCAACAAGGACGTAGTAGGTTGCGATCTGAACGATGCCCTTCCCGGCATCTCCCCACTTGAAGATCAGCCGGGTTATCAGCGGGAATTACCTGTTGCCACTGGCGTTATTAATCTCAAAGGTTTTCTTGAAGCACTCATCAGCATTGGCTACGATGGGTTTGTGCAGGCTGAACCGTTTAACGACGTAGTGAATCAGTTGGACGACGGGGCTGCGGTTCAGAAAACGGCCGAGTCTATGAAAAAAGCTCTGGCGCTTATCGGTTCATAGCCCATTTGTGGCGAAACACGTATCATTTAGTAGTAGCTATTTTTTAATCATGAAACGATCTGTTGGTATCGTTCTGTTGGCCGGTCTGGTATGCAGTCTGGCCTCGTTTGTTTGTACGCCCAAAACGTCTTTTAATCCGGAGCCGCGAGTACTGGTGTTCAGTAAAACGGAAGGGTATCGCCATACCGAATCCATCCGAGAAGGCCAGAAAGCCTTCTTTGCCCTGGCGCGTGAACACCATTTCGTTGTCGATACCACCGAAAATTCAGCGGACTTCAACGAAACGAATCTCAAACGATACCAGGCCGTTGTGCTACTCAATATTTCTGGAGCCGTCTTTACGGAAGACCAGCGGATTAGTTTAAAACGCTACGTTCAGGCAGGGGGTGGCGTATTGTCTATTCATGCGACGGCCGATGCCGAACGCGATTGGTCGTGGTTTGGGGGCTTGGTAGGTGCGTATTTTGAGAGCCATCCGCCCGTTCAGAAAGGGCTATTCAACGTAGTGAATAAAAAGCATCACGCTACCTCATTCATGCCGGATTCACTGACCAGAACGGACGAATTTTACAATTTCGAATCGGTCAGTCCTGATCTGAACGTACTGATGACGGTTGATGAAAAAACGTATTCGGGAGGGAAAATGGGCGCTCATCACCCAATGGTCTGGTATCGTAAATACGATGGCGGCCGGTCGTTTTATACGGCCTGGGGACACACAAAAGCCAATTGGCAGGAGCCTTATTTTCTTAAACAGATTTCGGGCGGTTTACAGTGGGTTATGGGAGGGCCGAATTCCAAATCGCTGGACTATACGAAAGCCATTCCAGAAGATAACCGCTTCATCCGCCATGAGTTAATCACTAAAATGGATGAGCCGATTCAGATGGCGATTACTAAAAATGGCAACGTATTTGTTGCCCAGCGCCGGGGAACGATTCTGTTTTATAATGCCAGCACCAAGACGACAAAACCGATTGGTACGATTCCAGTATTAAGTGCTTACGAAGATGGGTTGCTGGGCCTCGCCGTTTCGCCAGATTTTGAACGTACTGGCCATTTGTACGCTTTCTATGCCGAACCAGCGGCCAAAGATTCGGTCTCTAATTACCACATTTCACGATTTACGGTTTCTAAAAACGGGTTGCTCAATCTGCAATCCGAAAAGGTCCTGCTCGCCATACCGCATAAAAATGCCGATGGTATCCATACGGGCGGAGGGTTGCTGTTTGACCCACGCGGCACGGGCGATCTGTTTATTACCGTTGGCGACAATACCAGCCCCCGCGCTACACTATATGCCCCCATTGATGAGCGACCAGGCCGCGAACTTTTTAACGCCCAACGTACCGCAGCAAACACCGCCGATCTGCGGGGTAAAATACTACGTATTCACCCTGAACCAAATGGCACCTATACCATTCCTAAAGGCAATCTGTTTCCGAAAGGAACCGTAAAAACGCGCCCTGAAATCTACAGCATGGGCCATCGGCAACCCTGGCGGCTTTCGATGGATACGCAAACGGGATGGTTGTATGAAGGCGAAGTTGGCCCGGATGCGTCCGTCGATTCCATAAATCGGGGGCCGATGGCGTACGATGAATTCAACCAAATCCGAAAGCCGGGTAATTATGGCTGGCCTTATTTCGGAGGAAATAACCGACCGTATTATCAGTATGATTTTGCCACCGGTAAAACGGGTGAGCCGTTCGATCCCGCTAAGCCGATCAATCCGTCTCGTCTGAATACGGGGCTGCGTAATCTACCACCAGTGCAAGGTGCGCTGATCTGGTATTCCAATATAACACCTACTGAATTTCCTTTAATGGGCCGGGGTGCCCGTTCAGCTATGGGCGGACCTCTTTATCGACAAGCTGATTATAAACAGGCTAAACATCCATTTCCAGCCTACTACGAAGGAAAATGGTTTATTACGGAATGGCTCCGCAACTGGATTATGGTGGTATCGCTTGACGAAAAGGGTAATTATAAATCCATGGAACGGTTTCTACCCAACATGCCTTTGGCTGGTCCAATGGATATGCAATTTGGTCCAGATGGTAGCTTGTATGTACTCGAATATGGTAAGGGTTGGTTCCGCCAAAACGACGACTCCCGATTGATTCGGCATGAGTACAATCCCGGCAATCGAAATCCTGTACCAGTTATCACCACTGATCGATACAATGGACGAGTGCCGTTCACCGTCAATTTATCCTCGAAGGGAACTCACGATTTCGATAATGACGCGCTCACTTACGCCTGGAAAGTTGTATCTCCATCGGGTGCTGTTACCTCATTTACGACTCCTAACCCCAGTATTCGGGCTGATAAGCAGGGAATTTATACCGCAACACTTACCGTACAGGATAGCAAAGGCGGTAAAGCCTCCGAATCGGTTCGCTTATATGCGGGGAATGATGTGCCGACCGTAACTGTGCAGGTTACGAAAGGCAATAAAACCTTTTTCTTTCCGAACGAAGACATCAACTACAGCATTAATGTGCATGATACGGAAGACGGTAGTCTTGCTGACGGGCAAATTTCACCGGAAAAAGTAAGCGTCACCATGAATTATGCGACGGATGGGTTTACATTTCCCCGAACTGCAACGTCAGCAGTGAATCAGAATGGACTTGCGCTAAAGGGTGGGATGATTATCAATGCCAACGATTGCTACCATTGTCACTCGATAAATCAAAAATCCATTGGTCCTACATTTACGCAAATAGCTCACCGTTACAAAGGCGACGCTAGCGCCGAGGAACAGCTGGCCAAAAAAGTAATTAGCGGAGGTGGTGGCACTTGGGGTGCCGTAGCGATGTCGGCCCATCCGGAATTGCCTCTGGACGATGCTAAACGAATGATTGCCTTCATCCTGAATCTGGCGCAACCGCCCAAAAAATCGTTGCCCGTTGAAGGCAAGCATACGATTCAGTTACCAACGCGGTTAAGTGCCAAAGGCGTTTATATCCTCTATGCGAGCTATACCGACAAAGGGGCTAACGGATTGCCAACAGCCACTGGTGAAGACGCTATTGTGTTACGAGCACCGGGTCTTCTGCCTTCCCAAGCGCCGTTCCGCAAAGGGGCCATGAATGTGAAAATTCCCAATCCGAAGGGAGAAATTGAGCTATTGCATGGAAAAGGCTCCTATGTAGGTTATCCTAAAATCGATCTGACCGACATCCGCCAGATTGAATTTATTGGCGCCGGTTCGGATACGCTTGACGTTCGGATCGACTCCCCCGACGGACTTGTTATTGGACAAACTCAACCGGTTTCCGGTGGGCAGGAAGCTGTTCAGGTCATTAAGCTAAATGCTGTTAAAGACGAACATGACCTTTATTTCGTCGTGAGAAAGCTGTCCTACTCCATAAAAAATGCAATAAAGTTCATCAAGTAATTGGCCGAATGTCACAGAAGATCAGTTGATAGGTATTGAAATTGGGCTGTCCTGATTTGAATCGGACGTTTTTCTGAACGGTTCTGGCAGCTGATTTTGAAAAGTTCAATTAATGCTGAGAATCAACTTTTTGTGAACGATCAACAATGAACTAGTGTACGCGAAAAAACCAATATAGGTTACATCTTAAATTCCGCTGGTAAATTGGCTATTGACGTAACAAATTGAAGAGGGCAACATTAATAAACAGCGTTTCTTTCCACTTCTTTTCGGCTCTAAGAACGCCCTTCTGCTCTAAGCTACGCAAATACTTTGAGGCCGTCCGACGGTCAATTTGTAGGCGATCAACCAAGTACTCGATTTTACTATAGGGATACTCGAATAACACCTCGATTAACTCTTTACTATATATTTTTGGCGCTTGGCTACGAACTTGCTCAACCGTCTGGTCAAATAGCCCTTGAATACGAGTAATTTGTTCAATCGTCTGCCGAGCTGTTACCTCAACGGCTTGTAAGATGAATAGGATCCAATCCTCCCAGTTCTGCTCCGTACGCACCGCTTGTAAAAATCGGTAATAATCCGCTTTGTGCTCAATGATATAGCCGCTTAGGTAAAGGATGGGTTCACCTAGTAAATCATGAAGGAGTAAATAAAGCACATTGATAATGCGTCCAGTACGCCCATTGCCATCGTAAAAGGGATGAATGCTCTCAAACTGATAATGCTGGACCGCCAGCTTAATGAGCAGCGAAACGTCCTCTAGCTCACTATGATTAAGGTATTCTTCCAAATTGTGCATTAAGGTATTTACCACAGCGGGGTCATCAGGTGGCGTGTAAATGACTTGATTGGTCCGATCATTTCGTAGGCTAGTACCGGGAAGCCGCCGGATGCCCGCCTGATTTTGCTCCAGTTCCTGCTGAATCTGAAGGATGCCATTGGTACTTAAAAATCCTTTCTGTTTAATAAAGTGATACCCCGTGTAGAGGGCTTGTCGGTAGCGAAGTACTTCTTTGGTAGCCGTATCAACATCTTGCCCTTTAAGACTCAAGGCCCGGTAGAGCTTGTCATCAGTAGTAATAATGTTTTCGATTTCGGAAGAGGCTTTGGCTTCTTTGAGTACCAGCGCATTGATTAAGATAGCGGGATTGGATAACAATCGGCTCAACCCTTTTAATTCAGCCAGCGCCGAAGCCGCCCGGCTTTCCTGGCGCAGGATCGGTATGGTTTCTACAAGTTCACGGGCAGGCGGTAAGAGGGGTAGCCTATTATAGGGAAGTTCGGCTTGAAAATCTATCATGTACAAATATACATGAAAAATGCGCACGATAGATGCGTTATGTACATTTCATGCACATGATTGTCTTTATAAGCCTAAAGGAGCGTTTCATTTGTAGACCGGTTATATAATTAGTAAGCAGATTGGTATGCTGAACCCGTTTTCTGAACAATTGCAAATAGGGCAGGGGCCAACTAACTATCAACGCTTATCCATAGCATACGGCTATTCGTAGCGTTTCACTCGCGTATTCTGCTGGCTTCACAGATCAATTTGATGGTTCCATGAGAGTTACACACCGCCCTTGTGAAGCGGCTGCTCAACTTTGCATCGTTCAATTAAACGAATACGCAATGACAAATTCTCAAGTACAACTCAGCATTCAAACAGGCGCTTTACGTTGGCACAATGGCCACCTGATGAAATTTTTGGTAACGTCGGACGAAACGGACGGAACCTTTTCTCTTGTTCAGATGACCCTGCGAAAGGGCTGCGAACCACCCAAACACATCCACGAGCGCGAAGACGAGCTGTTTTACGTGCAGGAAGGAATTATGCGGTTCACCATTGGTGATCGGGTAATTGAGGCTACTACCGGCGACACCGTATTTATGCCCCGGCTGATTGCCCACGCGTTTGAAATCGTTACGCCCACGGCCAAGGCCTTGGTCTATCTGACGCCCGGTTATTTCGAGGGGTTCTTCTACGAACTCAGCGAAGAAGCGCAGGGTGAAGTGATGCCTCCGGCACCGGTAGGCCCACCACCAGCGCCGGTGCTAAACCAGATCATGGAAGCCTCAACCCAGTACGGGCTCCAGTACGTGTAGCTGCGGCAGCGAAAGGGGTAGCACATTGTGTTGCCCCATCTACCGAAGCATTTCATCAGTTAGCCCTTAATCACTCACCCTTGCCAACATGAACAACAACCAATTCACGATTGTCGGTGCTGGTATCGCCGGACTGACGACAGCCATTGCCTTGCGTCAGATTGGTATTCAACCAACTATTTATGAAGCCGCACCCATCATTAAACCGTTGGGTGCTGGGCTTGGTCTGGCCGCTAATGCCGTAAAAGCGTTTCAAAAACTGGGAATTGCAGAGTCCATCCTCAACGCCGGGCGACTGCTGGACGCGTTTGTCATTCTGGATCAGCATGGACGTACCATTACCCGTACCGACAGCAAAGCGATCAGCCAGAAATACGGCATCGACAATTTTACCATTCACCGGGCTGAGTTGCATTGTGAACTGCTCAGCCATCTAGGCGATACACCCATTGTAACCAGTAAGCGGGCGATTCAGACCGTACAAAATAATGGGCGCGTTATCATCCATTTTGATGACGGAACCGAGCAGACAACGGACTACTTGATTGTCGCTGATGGGATTCATTCCCCCATCCGTCAGCAACTCCTGCCGGGCAGTCAACCCCGGTACGCGAATTACACCTGTTGGCGTTCCGTGATCGACAACACCGACCTGAATTTATCCGAAGCTACGGAAACCTGGGGGCCAAACGGACGAATAGGTTTGGTTCCTCTGACGAACAACCGGTTGTACTGGTTTGCCTGCATAAACGCTCAACCAAATGATCCGCAGCTACGTCAGTATACAACTTCGGATTTACTACGTGTCTTTGGCGATTATCATGCGCCAATTCCGCAGGTTTTAGACCGGACTGACAACCAGAAGCTGCTTTGGCATGACGTGTACGACCTGAAACCGCTGTCTCAATACACGTTTGACAACATTGTGTTGATCGGTGACGCGGCCCATGCTACCACCCCAAACATGGGACAGGGGGCTTGTCAGGCCATTGAGGACGCCGTAGTGCTGGCTGATGAACTGAAAAAGGGCGGCTCAGTACCTGATGCCTTCAACCGATTTGAGCAACGGCGCCTGAAACGGACCCATTACATTACGGATAACTCCCGACGAATTGGTCAGATTGCCCAAACCCAAAGCCCAGTGTTTGCCTGGCTACGTAACAGTGTTTTTCGGCTTCTACCCTCCAGCGTGAATGAGCAACAACTGAAACGGGTTTACGACGTTGATTTCTAATTCCGTATTCCGTGTCAACGCCCGATAATCCGATCGTAGCAGTCACGGCGTATGGCGCAACGCAATTCTTCCTCTTTTAATTATGATACAGCAAGTAACCCCTTCACTCAATATCCCCCAGACGACTAAACCACGGGTTGTCATTGTTGGGGGTGGTTTTGGCGGCATCTATGCCGCAAAAGGGCTTGTGGGCAGTAACTACCAGGTAGTCATGCTCAGTGCACAGAACTACTTCAGCTTCTGGCCCCTGCTCTACCAGGTGGCGACCGCTGATCTGGAGCCTGATGCCATTGCCTATCCGCTCCGTAAGCTCTTCGCCAGGCGATTAACTGACTTCTATTTTCGGGTAGCCCAGGTGACGAGTGTAAATAGCACCGCTAAAACGATATCGACACCCGCCGGTGAATTGACTTACGATTATTTAGTGATCGCGACAGGAACACGTGCCAACTATTTTGGCAATGAACAAATGAGGCAATTTGCGTTTCCACTGAAAGGTCTTCCCGACGCCTTGAATCTGCGCAGTCAGGTTCTGCAAGTGCTTGAGCAGGCCAGCGTGGCTCCTGACGAATCGACTCGGCAACAGTTGCTCAATATCGTCATTGTGGGGGGTGGGCCAACCGGTGTAGAAGTTGCTGGCGCCCTGGCCGAGATGCGTCAGTACGTACTGCCTGGGGATTACCCGGACATGGATCACAAGCAGTTTCACATCTACTTAGTGGAAGGGAATGATCGGTTGTTACACACCATGTCAAGCCACGCCAGCCATACCACCCGTCAAGACCTGGAGAAGATGGGCGTTCTTCTACGATTAAACACCCTCGTAGACGAGTATGATGGACAGATTGCTACGTTAAAAAATGGAGAACAAATCCCAACCCGAACGCTAATTTGGACCGCTGGCGTAACGGGCGCAACCTTGGCGGGGCTACCAACCTCTGCTACGGAAGGCAGTCGGTATAAAGTCAATCCGTATAGCCAACTCGAGAATCACCCCGATATTTTTGCGATTGGCGACGTAGCGCTGATGCGGTCAGCTGACTATCCTGCCGGCTATCCGAACGTAGCACAACCGGCAATGCAACAGGGCAGTCACCTGGCTAAAAATCTGCGCCGTTTACAACTGGGGAAAACGCTCCTGCCGTTCAAGTACCTTGACTATGGTTCGCTGGCAATCATCGGACGTAACAAAGCTGTGGGCGACTTTCCGGGTAAGCTGCAACTAACAGGTTTTCCCGTCTGGGTCGTTTGGTTGTTTATTCACTTCTGCTACGTGGTTGGTTTTCGTAATAAGCTGGTCGTGATGGCCAACTGGCTATACCACTTTTTCACCTTTCAGGGCGGCACTCGCCTGATCATTCGCCCGGTTACGCGCCAAGGTGAGTTTCCGAAACAACCCTCGCCACGACTGGAAGCTGTTGATGCTTAGCCTATTCAAGAATTGCGTCTGCACTTTATACGAATCAACTAAAAAACAGGTATGAAAAAGACACTACGCCTGATTGGTATTGGCCTAGGCGTGCTAGCCATTGGACTGGCGGCCTTGCTGCTATACGTCAAATTTGCGTTGCCCAACGTGGGCGACATGCCACTGATTCAGATTCAAGCGACCGTGGCTCAAGTAGAACGGGGTCGTTACTTAGCCAACCACGTGACTATTTGCATTGACTGTCACAGTACCCGCGACTGGAACCGGTTTGCCGGGCCACCGATCGCAGGTACATTTGGAAAAGGCGGTGATCGCTTTAGTCCAGAAATGGGTTTTCCCGGTACGTTTTATGCGCCCAACATCACACCGGCAGGAATCGGAAACTGGACCGATACCGACCTCGTGCGGGCGATCAGCGCCGGTGTTAATCGGGACGGAAAAGCCATCTTTCCGGTAATGCCCCACCCCGCTTACGGTCGAATGAATGTTGAAGACATCAAATCCATTGTGGCCTATATCCGCACGCTGAAGCCGATTGTCAGTACGACTCCACCATCGAAAGCTGATTTTCCAATGAACTTCATCCTGAACACCATTCCGAAGAAGCCAAGTTTTCAAAAACGGCCCGACACAACGGACGTAGTGGCGCACGGTAGGTATTTGGTGAATGCGGCTGCTTGTGTGGAATGCCACACGCAGCAGGAGCGGGGACAACCCGTGGACGGAATGGAATTTGCCGGTGGCCGGGCTTTTCCGGTCGCCGGTGGCGAAGTCCGATCGGCTAACATTACGCCCGACCTTGAAACGGGCATTGGCCGGTGGAGCAAACAGGCATTCATCAACCGGTTCAAAGCCTACGATCCGGCCCGTGGACATGTTCCCCACCTGGTTAAACCCGGCCAACCTCAGTCATTGATGCCCTGGACGATGTATGCGGGCATGACCGAATCGGATTTGAGCGCGGTCTATACGTACCTGCGCACCATTAAACCGGTTCACAATTCTGTTAAAACGTTTTGAGTTGGTACTGATGAACTGAGCCAACGTAGCAGTTTCTACACGAATCTTACGAACAACTTATACGATCAATTATGAACTGGCAACTTCCTCCCAAACCGCCCTTTGGTTGGGCAATGAAATCTCTTTCGAGCGCGGTTACTAATTTTACTAGTTTACCCTACGGTAGTTTTGAACTGACCATTGAACACGAGTTGATTAAGGACGTAACGCCTGCCATGCTAGCCTGGTGGTTTACCAACATTGGCGGTACTATGGAATACCAGGGGCAGACGTATCCTCGATACCTGGTCTGGCATCCGCTCGATCATATTCATTGGGCATTAGTGAAGCCAGCGCCGGGTGGCGGAGCGGGCGTAGGCGCTCATTTTCGAATCGTAGAAGCCTTTAACCGGAACCTAAACCAGCTTGTTGACAGCATCGAAGAAGTCATCAAACTGGATGAGGAAGGCATCACTTTAGTTCGACGGGAGGCTGGTCGGGAAGTGTTTCGGCTGGCTCACCAATTCATCCCAACTGAAGGGGGGACACTTTATCGGTCCCGCATGCAGGTGGGCCACGAGAGTCGGTTAGGTCAATGGCTGATCAATCCCTTCATGCATCGGTTTATTTTTACTAAGGCGATGGGGCAGGCCTGGCTACGGCACAATATTGAAGAAGTCGGCAACTTTGAGTTTTTCTTACCTGAATTGTATGCTCATCAAACCATGGTTGCCAACTAATTTCAATTCAATCCGTAGCGGTGATTCATACCTGTAAAGACGTAGCACTAACGAGTTGATGCGCTACGTAATAGCAGTTTACATGAATCTCTATAAGCTATTAATCGACTAATTAGCTAATGCCCATTGCTACTTACCCATCCACTTTTTGAAATCCACGGATCGCTCGCGGCTGACCAATACTTCGTTTTCGGAGGCTGGATGTAACGTTAGCTTTAGTTTGTAATTGAAATACTGATGAATCTTTACTACGGAGCTGATATGAATGATGTACTGGCGATTAGCCCGGAAAAACTGTGCCGGATCGACCATCGTCTCTAACTCATCGAGCGTGTAATCGATTGGGTATTTTTGCCCCTTAGTCGTACGAAATAAACTTATGCCATCTTCCGAATAGAAGTAAGCAATATCAGTTACTTCGATGGGAATCCACTGGGAAAGATGCCTCACTAAGAAGCGTTTTCGGTACTCAATGTGTTGTATTTGTTCTCGTAATTCCTGGGCCAACTCACGAATGGCTACTTTAGCCTCCCGATCTGCTCCTGCCGAACGTAATTTTTTATGCTTGTTGAGGCTGGCTTCTAAATCCTGACGCTTAATCGGTTTAAGCAGATAATCGATGCTGTTGACCTTAAAAGCCCGAATGGCGTATTCATCGTAGGACGTAGTGAAGATGACAGGCGATTCGACACTTACCTGCTCAAAAATGGCAAAACTTTGTCCATCAGCCAGTTCGATATCCATCAAAATTAAGTCCGGAGCCGCATGGTTCTGGAGCCACTCAACTGAAGCCTGAACACTGGCCGTCAAACCAACGATTCGGATCGAGGCATCAACTTGTGTGAGTAAATCCGTAATTTTTTCGGCGGCCAGTTCTTCATCTTCAACGACCAGTACGTTCATAGCGATTGTGGAGTTTTAGTTGCCCTTCGTTCAGGTTAAAAAGGTCTATTATTGATTTATGGACTAAAATGAATGCACGTCTCTAAGGAGCGGAATGGTAACAATGAACGCCGTATCGGTTTCCTGAACGTCCAGATTTCCCTGGCCTAGTAGCTGGTATTTCGTAGCAATATTAGCCAAACCCACCCCATTCGAGGCAATTTTACCTGGCTTACGTTGCAGGGTATTGGTCATTTGCAAACGTCCATCGTCGGTAATCCGAATGCTGATCCGCAAGGGTTGATGCGCCAGCATTACGTTATGCTTCACCGCGTTTTCGAGGAGCAGCTGCAGCGTCAGGGGAGGGAGTTGAGCCTGCTCGTATTCCGGTTTAATCGCCACCCGTAAATCAATGCGGTTACCATAGCGGGTTTTTAATAAGTGATAATACGATTGTATAAAGAACAGCTCTTTCTGTAACGAGGTTAGGGTTGTTTGGTTTGACTGGAGTAGGTACCGATACACGCTCGCTAACTCGTCCACAAACCGTTCGGCCCGTTCACCGTCTTTGTTGATGAGCGATGAGAGCGTATTTAGGGAATTAAACAAAAAATGAGGGTTCACCTGTTGTTTGAGGCTATCCAGCCGGCTCTGCAAATGCGTCTTTTTCAGCCTCTGGGTCCGCTGCAACGCCTGCACCCACTTTTCAAACGTATAAAACCCTTCGTGAATAGCATTGGTAATGACATTGCCAATCAGGCCAAGTGCCAGGGTCCACGTCAACCGGGTAGCCGAAAAGGTGTAGTAGGGAAACCCGACCCAGTCATAGCCATAAAACAACAATAAAAAGGCACCGGATGACATCAGTCCGTGGATGCACAATGCCAATAGCAAGCGTAGCCACGTTTGGCCAATAGCCGGAAACCGCTGCCGTAAATAAACGGCGGGTAGGCCATGCAGGAAATAAATGGGTGTCCATATGACCGCCGTACATAACGTAGCGACTACAAACAGGCCAATTTGTTGAAAATAGGCAGTCCCAAACAACATTCCATTGATGAACAAAACGTATGCTGAGAGAATCCAGACCGCCAGTCGGGTATCCTGTTGCGTATACCGATTTTGTATGATTCGGATCATAGATAAGGGCAGCCGTTAGGACAGGGTGGTTGGCTTAGGACTCAACGGTAGGGTAACCGCAAACTGGTTACCGTCATCGGCAATTTGGGGGTCCGGTAACGTTAACAGGGCAAAGCGTTCGGTCAGTTGGTGCAAGCCACCTGGTCGATTGTCGACGCGCAACGCTTTCCGTTGAATCGTATTGGTCACGACAAGGGCTGGCTGACCGTTAAACGCTGGACACGAACTGGTGGTTGTTATGGCAATGCGTAACGGCTGGTTGACCTGAATACTATTATGACGAATGGCGTTGTCCACTAAAAGATGTAAACTGCAGGGGGGAAGGTAAGCCTCAAACCATTCGGGAGAAACCTGAATTTGCAGGTTAAGGGCGTTTCCGTAACGCACCTGTAAAATATGGGCTAAAGACTCAAAAAAACCGACTTCAGACCGAAGGCTTGTTAATTGCATCGGGTTCGACTGCAATAGATAGCGGTATACGGCGGCTAATTCCTCCAAAAAGGCATTGGCACCTGATTTATCCGTAGCGATCAGGGCGGAAAGGCTGTTGAGCGAATTAAACAAAAAGTGGGGGTTCACCTGATTCATCAATTGGTCAAACTGGCTTTGCAGCGTTTCCAGTTGGACAACTTCGGCTTCTTCAACGGCCTGGCGGTACTTTTGTAAGAAGTAGAACACTTCATAGGCTGTGCCGAATATACTAATCGCTAGCAGACCAATTCCCAGATGAGTTGCGAGTACAGTACTCGTTACGGGGACGGGTGCCGTTTGTGTGTAGGCGGTGAGTGCTATGAACGCGATCTGAGCACTTCCTGTAATGACAACATAGCCAAGAAATGAAACACTGACTCGCTTGGGCGTTTGTGCAATGTCTGTGTAGCGTTGGCGGGTCCAGATGCGCCAGCGATCTAAACCGACCCAGATAATCCGGATATAGATCCACCCCAAAGCGACCCATCCAAAAAAGAGCCATACATTATAGTTGTATTCTTCGAGATAAATTAAGTTAGCTAATACCAAACAAAGTGGCAACCCAATCCAGCGCACCCATTTATCGTTTAGTTGTTTCATTGCCGTAAAAACAGGCTATATGTCTGCTTAATTAAATCAAGGGTTTTTAAGTATTGCGTTGCTTTTAAAACCTTTCCAAACCCCATACTCACAATATACTATAACGTTGGATTTATGCGCTCGATAGCTGTTGACATAAAGGAACACCTTACTGGAAATATCCAGTAAGTAAAAAGTTGAATGACTGATTCTTCTCTGTTGTCGGTTAAATACGCATGAATTGACTCCTCAAAATTGTCTTCAACGTATGCTAAAGCAAAGCGGCTATTCTGTCAAACAGGCAAATAAAAGGGTGGGGGAAGCAATCTTAGTTCTGAAGCAGCAAACCGTTCGAAACGGCTGCGGGCCTAAGACGCAACTGGTGCTTGGTGTTGGAGTGTGGTTGAAATTTTGCGTTTCCGAGCCAGATTCGAATTGGACGTTTTTCTGAACGGTGGCCGGGTAGGAGGGAAGGGGCTGGAAACGGGACTTTTTGCGTTCAGAAAATCCGTTCAAATTAGTAGTTCACGATCTTTACTCGTAGTTGGCTTTAATTGGACGAATTGAGAAAATCAATTCTTTTGTCTGAAAGTGAAAAAGACGGACCTTGATTTCCAATCTAAATGGAGTAGATAGGAGTAACAAATTAGTAACGACCTTATTAATCGATTATCTTGTTCACAAGCAAACGCTCATTTACTTGTGTACAAAATAACGGGTGAAGCCGCTCTCGTCTCATATAAGAGCGTTTTCTGAGATTAAGAACGTGTTTAGGAATTGATAGAACTTGAGAGTCGTGCCAACTTTGTAGTCGCCAAACTACAGAGCTATAACCAAACAGTGGAAGCTACTGATCGACCCTCAATGGGCCGCAATTTCGCCTATTTTCAATGGCACCGGCCATCCGGCTCAAACGAAAGCGTAAACAAAACCCTCGTCAGATCGTCAACGTTATTCTATGGCTCTTACGGACTGGTTGCCAGTGGCGTAATTTACCCGACGAGTGGCCCAATTGGCAGGCCGTTTACCGCACGGACGGCCCCGTGCTTTTTTGATCAGTGGAAGCAGGATGTCACTTTCGAGCGAATCAATGTTGCCCTTAATCAACTAGAGCGTAAACGAGTCAAAAAAGAAGCTTATCCTTCCGCGCTATATATTGATACACAAAGCGTTAAATTGATCCCTATGATCTGTGAGTACCAGGGTATCGATGCGCATAAAAGAGTTAACGGGCGGAAGCAACAGCTTGTCGTTGATACGCAAGGCCGGCTCTGGTTAGCAGCCGTCCATTCTGCTAATCGAGCTGACGGTCAAGCAGCTGTTTCACTGATTAGCCAGATGCTTTGGCGAGCCGGAGAACGCTTAGGAAAAGTATATGGTGATCAGTCGTATAATTGTGTGTTTACCAAAGCATTGGCTGGCTGGTCGATTGATTTTGAGAAAGCCTCCCGTCCCGAATCAGTTCAAGGGTTTGTACCGGTTGCCAAACGCTGGGTAGTCGAGCGGACCATTGCGTGGAGTAATTATCTGCGTCGCATTGTTAAAGACTATGAGTATACGCTATCTTCTTCTGTGAGTTGGTTGTATTTAGCCAACATTCAACTGATGCTCCAGCGCATCTGACCTCATTACCAACTATAATTTCCCGACACGTTCTTACTTTGCATTTTCCCCATCCACTTTTTTATATTAGCTTGTAATCGAGATTGTTCATCTATTGTTAAAAATTCAGTCTACCATCAGAATGATTTTTGATGTTTTTTATGTGCGGATAAGCGGCCCAGAAAAAATTTCTAAGTAAATCATTGTCGCCATTTTCCAGTATTCAATGAGTATCTTGGACTAACAGGAAAAGATTTTGCTCAAATTCTTTTCTAGTTTTCGGTGGGGACATCCCGTATTTCGTCTTCTTCATCTTCTTTTGATTTAAATTCTTTTTGTTGACTCATTTGTGTCACGGTATTCGCCATTAGTCGAGCCATTTCATTAATTGTATGAAGGTTTACCCTTTGATTGGGCGCGTACCGGGCATTCAAAAGTCCCTTAATTGATCTTATGCTTGATTTGGAAATGTGTATCTGCCCTTTTTCTGATTTTTCCTTGAGCAAATGCATATTACGTTCGAATTCCCTTCTACTGTTCGGCATTTTTTCGGCTTTTAAATTCTGGTCTGTCGAAATTTGCCAATGAATTAGCTAATAGTCGTGTGGATTCGTCAATAGTCAAAAAATTAATACGTCTGTTCGGCAATTGTTTTGCGTTCAGCAAGCTATTGAGCATCCTGCGACTAGGCGGTAAGTGAAATGTTTTCCTTTCAATGCTTTCAGTAAGTATGTCAATATGCCTTTCAAATTCCTTTCTCTTGTTAGGTGTAATCATCTTACTATCTCCTTTTGTTCAAACACATCAATATATTTGAATTTATATCCAAAAGATACTTGCCAAATAAGCTTATACCCGGCTTTCAGCGTTTCGATTTTGTCTTTCGTTACGGTTGTATAATAACCTGTTTTTTCAGCAACCCCCTGTGCTCTATTATCCCAATTTCTTCCTTTACGCCAGTATACCGATTGAGTATTGTCTTTAAGATTTGGAATTAGAGTACTTAGAGTGGCAGTCATTACAGCCGGTACTAACTCACTTCCAGTAACATTACCCGCATATTCACTCTTGATAAATAACGGAATTACATCTTCTTCTTTCTCAGAAACACTACTAGGGTAACCATTCGCAGAAAAAGTCGGCAAAGGATAAGGGTAGCGTTTTGCAGAGAATTTTGCTACTGGGATCAGGTAGGCGGTGAGCTCTATTTTCTCTTTAATGCTTCGCCGAGATTCCGAGTGTTCTGTAGCATAGTAATTCAACGGAAGATCATTGTTAACTGACAGTTTGTCAAAAGCAATATTGCCAGTTTTAATAAAATCCTTTACCGCATTTTCAAAATTTTCGTTACTGCTATTAAACTGAGGTGTTAATTTGTTTTCAGGGAAAGTTGGTTGATAAAACCGCAATATATCAGCAACCTTCTCTCTGTTACTGAGTGTTGTGCAAGAACACACAGCAACATTTAAAGCATATCTCAAAAGAGCATCAAAATCCGAAACAAGTGAAATGTCGTTATGATCATTAAAACTTCGATCAATATACTCACTCGCTTTCCTGCTATCTTTAATGGAGAGTGGTACTAATGCTTTTACCTGTCCCACCAATGTTTCAGCAAACTGTTTGGTCAAAATATTTAACTCATTAAGTTCATATATGGAGTCGCTTAACGGTTCCAAAAATTCTTCTTCAAGCACTATTTCACCTTTGCTCTTATTAGTTGCAGCAAAAGTTCGCTCCAACTTTGCAATCAACTCATCCAGATCAGCAATGCCATTATTTTTAAGCTCGATAAGAGATGCGAGAATGGCCTCCCTTATCATAAAGTGATTAAGCTTCAATAGCTCTTGCTCCTTTTCTTCCAAAGCAACTTTCAGGTTTTCTGCAAAACTATCAGGACTTACATTTGAGAGCTGATGAATAATAGCAGCGGAGAGTTCTTTTGAAATGCTATAGCCTTCACAAAGTATTTCCTTCACTAGTGCTCGCAAAACAATGCCTGGGTTAATGGAGCCGAGCCAAACCAAGGTTTCAATAACTCGATTTTTTACAACTAATGACGGATGATTTAAAAACCAAATAAGGAATTTTAGTAAATGATCATCTTGTTCATCTATGTTTACTTTATCGGCTCCTTTATTCAGCCACTCATACCGGTCATAAAAATGCTGGTCAGTCCTCACCATCAAATTAATATGTTCCAGGACAGCTTCTAAGATCAACTGCTTTTCGTTCTCATCATTTATATTCCGAAGCAATGAAATAATTTGGTTGGCAATTACCCATTCTTCAAAATAGGGCTCATTAATAATCAGTTGTTTTATGTCTTTGATAAATTCTGCTGAGTTATCGTACGTTTCCGCAAAAAGATTTCTTATGTCATTAATTTTATTGGAATAGTTAAATGACCATACGCCATATTTTTCATCCTGAACTTTTTGCAGTGCGTCGACTATTACTTTTCTTGCACCGCTCTTATTTTCTGTTTCAATTTTCCTCTGTGCTTCTTCTCTTGCAATAATTAGATCGTCAAGGGCATCTTTCTCTTCTTGTTTAGGCGTCGAAGATTCTCTTTCATCTTCAGTTTCTTCTTTTGAGGGTTCAGTTGGCTGCATTCCAACCGCTTCTAAATACGGTTTCACCTTCTCGAAATTTGAAACACTCAATTCACTAAACAATTCCCGTAGGTACTCGTATCGAAATTCATCGCTTATTTCAGCTACTACAAAGCGAGCCAGGCGTTTAAATACTATGTCTAACTTTCCTGGATCGCTGTTTTCCAAATGGTTTAGAATACCTGCCTGAATCTTTGCATAGCCTCTAATGTATCTATCATCTCCAAGCATAAACAATTCACAGAGTCCCCAAACGATAAGGGAACCTGAATCTTCAGTATTCCGCAGCATGTCCATTATACCACTCTGCTCCTCAATTGCCCTGGCTCCTAACACATATCCCCCGCCTATGTAAGGCATATCAACCGTCCCCGACTCAGCATTAGCAATAACCGTTCGGTGATCCGGAAGCAACAAGTGCTTAAAGTACTCTATTGACTTATTTAAAAACCCGACTTTAGCCAGGTCACCGACAAACTCTTCCTGTTGCTGTTTCACATATCGTTGAAATGTCATTTCACCAGATGCGTTATGAAGATGTGCTGCGAACTTCTGCAGGTAGGAAAGATTGCCATCTTTAGGAACGATATTTGAAACAGCAGTATTGATTATTCCCAACTGAGCTTCTTTGTACCATGACGGCCCCATTGAGGTATTAATCATTTCCTTGAAAACTTGTTTAGCTCTATCATGATTCTTCAGGAGCGCATACAATTCTACTAATCTCAACAGGTATTCATTTCTTTCCCATCTATTTTCTACTGTGTTTACAATATGCTCTTCTAAGACTTTTGCTACTTTGAAAGCCGACACTTCATGTTTGACCTCCTTAGCTAATTCCCTGGCAACAACAAATAAGCTATCGGTATAACCTTCGGTATAGAGTCCAAGTTGATATGGCTTCTTATTGACTATCTGCTCAACAAAAACGGGAATATAATCGGGAAAAGCATCTATTAATAAATGAATCAGGTTTTTGTAGATGACCGGGTAAATCAACTCAGGAAGGGCATAACTTCTCTTCCAATTCATCCTATCCCTTAAGTCCGGAATTAACTTTTCAATTAAAGCAGTTAGTTTACTCTGAAGCTGTTTGACCTCTTCATTCCTGCCATCAATTTTATAACGTTTTACTTTTCCTGCCAGAAAGCATAAATGCTTAAAAACAGATTTTATACTTTCTTCCCAATTGGATGAGTAGCCATATTGTGGTAGTGGCGGATACTGGTCTACAGTATCAAAATACCCAAGACATTCTGCATTGAGTGTAAACCGATGTATGGATTGATGATTTAAGTCAACGCCATTTTCTTTTCGCAAATCGAATTCTTCGGTACCTGGAAAGACGTCTTTGTATAGGTTCTCGATGAGATCAAACCTCTTAGATCTGCCCAATAAAATATAAAGCAGAAAGAAATAATAGTCAGGATGAGTACCATATTTGTCAATCACGTATTCTAAATCCTCTATCCAGGCAGGGATATTATCAGCCGTTTTTCTTTTTGGACTTTTATCCTGAAACTCTAAGGCTTGATGAATTACCAGGGCAATAAATCCACTTGAGCGATTATCAAATTTGAACTTTTTAAGCTCTTCTTCGATTTTCTTTGTTGTTGGAGGAATATTAAAACGCCAAACAAAGTATCCTCCATTATATGCCCCAACCTCATCCTTAAAGCTGTGAACTACTTCCTCTGGGTTTCCATTATCTTCAATCAGCTTTATAGTTACTTTCTTAATATGGTCGAATTCACGAAAAGCGTTTTTAAAATCTGAATTTGAAGACAGGGTAACAGCACTAAATTTTAGTTTAATAAAACGATTAAAAGAACCAGCGTCTAACTCATTCTCAATTATGTTTCTACAAGTTTGGTTAATCGCATTCAATAAAATTTCAGCTTCTTCGTCTGCCTCATACTCATAAAATTTTTGTAGAAGGTATAATGCATCTCCATCAGCAGTGATTAGCGTTTTATTGCGTACAACATACCTTATCGCTTCTTCCGGTTTGCCTAAAGCCAATAAAGCATTTACAAGAAAAATGGCGTTTTCCTGAAAGAGTGTATTGTACCTAAAATTTACCCGCTGCGAAAGAAGCAATAAAGAAATGACTTTGTGCGCTATTCCCAATTCAGCAGCAAGACCAATGACATTTTTAACGTCTACCAAAACAATATCAGGATTAATACTATTCAATGCACAGTCATCAATCCATGCCTGGTTGCACTCGTCTAATGCGTTTCTTTTGCTTTGCTCATCTCCATGTGCCAGGTGATACACTTTTTCAGACAGACTAAAGTTTGTCTGAGGGTGTTTTTGAATGTAATCACTTATATTTTTATGTACCTGTTCGTCTAATTCAGCAGTCTTTTTATTTACAAAATCAGAAAAAGAAGTGTGATAGATATTTATTGCTTCATTGTCTCTCAACAAGTGTTCGATTTTCTTAAAACTTGGCAGGAAACTGTGTTTCGTAGCCTCGGGCTGTATTTCTGATAAAGTTTTCTTATCTACCGGTATTCTTAATCTGGATAAAGTAGCTGCAAGCCAAATTTCATCTGGATGTTCATTTATTTGCAGCCAGATTTTGTTATAATAGTTTTCTATTTCCCCGCCAATTACAGGAATGGAATTAATCCAATCATCAATGGAAGGTATTTCGTCCATTCCTAAAATATACTTGGTCAAATACCTTAGATAAAGAGGATGCCCTTCTGATTTTTCTGCCAGTGCGGCTATTTGATTTGTATTAAGTCCTTTTTCTTTTACATGCTCGGAAAGATATTTTTCCGCATTCTGAATGGAGAGTGGTGTAACCTTAATTTCTTTTGATGCATCAATTGTGGTCTGGAATACATTAGGTAATAACTCTTTTGATGTACATGATAAAATCACCTTGATGTGGGGTGGCAACTTAGCAGGCAACACGGAGAGAAAGTTCTCTATTTGGGATTCGCCAACATCATCCAACCCGTCTATAATCAAAAAGGCTGTTTTCTCTTGTTGTTGATAATGCAAGGATAACTGCTGTATCGCCTGGTGGATGTCTATTATCCTGTCATTTAATGATTTTTCAGCCTTGGGCTTAGGTGGCGGACTGTTATACAAGGTACGGTGACAAACTTCTTCTACCCATCTCATAAAGAAATCCGGTGTCGCCCTGATTTGTGTCGGAATTTCTTCGCTTTCCGGAACCTTTACAAAAAAACGGTCGCTAATAATATGATTGCCAGCCTCCAACTCCAATTGAGCAGCTAGTGTAGTTTTGCCTGACCCCGGGCTGCCACTCACCAAAAAATAGCTCCCATCAATTTGCGCTGCAACTACATCATTTATTTTTTGCAATACTTCTTCATTGGGCGTAGTGTCTGATATATCACTTTCTATCGAATCTGGTATAGCATGCCCTTTATCAATAGTGACCATGATATGGTGCTTGTTCAAGATCTCGGCAATACTACTGATACTTGTTGCGCCAAGTGTCCCTACGGTATCGTAGCCAATTACTCCTACTACATGCCCGTTCATTGCTAACGGCGAGCCGGACAATCCATCAAATTGATCGAGATTGTTGTATTGCTCACATTCTAAATCCACGTCCCATTTTGTGCCATTATTAGTCCGAGAGACGCTGCCAGTATACCTTCCACCAGATTCCACCCTTTGTGTTGGGAACCCATAAGTTTCCCAATTTTCATCGTAAGGAATTTCTGTTTTTTTTAAAGGAAGGGCAGGAATAATAGTTGCAGGTTTATTTTTAAGCTTCAGTATGGCAACATCACGATCTGATATTCTTTCCAGGATTTCCGCGTCTACTTCCTTTTCATTTAAATATAGCTTTACCGGTTGCCCTTCAGGCAGATTATGTTCAGATGTAAGTAAGATTTGTTTATCTCCTTCGGTGGCAACAAAAAAGGCTGTGCCCGACTTGTTTCCGCAAGTGACCTGCACAGTTGCTCTTTCTATTTGCTTTGGGTTTAATATTTTTTGGCTCATAATGTTAGTGTATAAGGCTGCTGATCTAAGTAGTGGATTGAGTAATTATATTTACCCGTCCAGTCTTTCCTATCAAAATATTTTGAATTAGCAGTGATATAATTAAAATATAGTTTTCTATGAAAATCCGCTTTCCTGGTAATGATGTGTGCTATAGTTTCTTTGTCCGGATGACCATGCTTTTGGCCATTAGTAGATATAAGGTACCTTTCCGAATCAATTTTATTTAACAATTCACGGCTGATATTACCAAAGCTGCCATGATGGGAAACTTTTATTAAATCAAAGATTATTGTGCCTTCGTTTTGGTATTCATTAAGGGACTGAACTATCAAGCCAGGTTGAGCATCGGCAAGAAAAAGTATTCTTTTGTTTTGAAACTGTAAAATAAAGGCAATAGAACTGCCATTTGTAGCCGTTTTGTCTTCATCAAAAGGTGTTTTTAATAATTCTTCGAGCGTTTCTTTTGTGGCGGAAATTGGCTTTGGGGATACCTTAGCCTTCTCTTGCTCCCATGACACAAGCATCTCAAATGCGTCATCATATAATTGCGAATTGCCCGAATTGAAATTATCGCCGTACCTTTTTAATTCATCAGTCCAAAGATCTTTCAGCTTTTCTAACTTTTGCTTGTCAGGGGAGAGAAGATAGATATTAGTATCAGGATCTAGTTCAATTTCTGGCCTTTGTTCAATACAAACGGCCTGATTATTAAAGTCGCTATTCCATGAATATTTTCCTTGCAGCAGTAATGCACCCACTGTTGTTCCTTGCTCTGCACTAATTCCTTGTTCTCCCTGTTTGCTTTCGCTTTGGATATATCCTCTTCGGATTATCTGTTGTAAAATTCGCTCTTGCTTTAAACTTATTTCACCTTCCTTTTGCCCACTGAGATGACGATATGTGTTATGCCAAACTTCTTTTATTGCTATAAATTTTTTGGCATTGTTATCTTTTAAAAGCCTTATTGCTCCTTGAATGTGGTCAGCGTCAATATGTGTCAGGATTAATTTTTCAAGGGTTCCTTCGTTCTTGCCAATTTTTATTAGATCATCCTTTAGATACTTTTGGAAAGTATCAACGTAACCGCAGTCAATAAGCAAATGCTTTCGCTCTTTTTCAGTTTCCCCAAAGCTTATTAAGAAACAATCTCCGTTTTTGGCTGGATAACTTTTAATTAGTATTAACATAAGAACGTGTTAGGGAATTGACAAGGACTGGTAGCCGAGTCAACTTTGTATCGACCAAGAAACAAAGTAATAACTACTCAGTGGCAACCACTGACCGACTACCAGTGGGCCGCAATTTCGCCTTTTTTTGACCTTCAGCGTAAGCGTAAACACGAATTACGTACCATCACGGATGCCATTTTTTGGATCTTACGTACCGATTGTCAATGGCGAAACCAGCCGCCTAACTTCCCCCACTAGCAGGCCGTATACTATTATTTTGATCGCTGGAAAAAGGCCGACTATTTTGAACACATTAACGCGGCCCTTAACCAACTCGACCGACAGCAAGTAGAACGTCAAAACTTTCCTTCGGTAGTAAGTATTGATACACAATCGGTTAAGCTTGCTCCCATAATCGGTAAATGGCGAGGTTTTGACGCTCACAAGAAGGTCAATGGGCGTAAACGTACCTTCGTGGTAGACACACAGGGACGGCTTTGGGTAGCCGATGTCGATGCAGCTACCCAAGGCGAAGCACCTTAAGAAGCATAGGGGTAACAAACCAAGAACGAGCGTTGCAGGTTTGTTACCCCTATGCTTTTCATTTTCTTCTACATTACTCATCAATTTCTGATGAGTATGTTTTGCCAAAATCTTCTATAAACTTTAACTGCTCTCTATTGTCACAAAACACTACATCAACAGCAGTGAAAAAAGTGCCATGATTAATAAGGTCTAAATGCCAAACAGAAATTTCTTCAAATTCTATAGCCATATTCATAGCGCACTTATCCAGTGGTGTTCCCTGTTCAAAGTAACATATCTCCAAGCAGTATTTATTAGATAAAACAAAATATATTAAGGAATCAGCGTCTACTTCGATAAACTGTTTAAATAGTTCTTTCTTGTATGTTTCTGGATTTGCATTTAACAGAAATCCAGGATTGTCGCAGCCTAAAAACGAATAGCCATTTGGAGCTGCTAATATTTTCCAATTCTTCGCATTTATTCCACTTATGAACGGCCACATTGTGGAACTAAATTTATGAGGGTCAAAGAAAATAGACAAGTGTTCTATCTTTGACTCTTCTATAATAGATTGATAATCAGTATTTTTATTGAAAGCATTTAACAATAGTAGTTTATTCTCAATATTATTTCTAATAAGTGGACTTCGCATTCTTGAAACAAAAATCCATTCAATTAGTAACTCTACCGTTTCCGTACCAATAGTTTTCTCCGAGCTAATTACTTCAATTATACGATTATAATCATTCTCAATTTCTGAGAAAGCTGTTTCGATAGAGTATGGATCTATCAAAGATGAATGATGATAATATTTATTCCTTTTAAACGTGGCGTGATTAAGGCCTATTTTTTGAATATTTTTTCTGTATTTATTCGATAGGTCGTAACAGTAGGTGAAACTTCCTTCTACTTCTGCGATTCGGAACTGATTCAAGTAGGTTCTTGGAATATAATGCTGTTGCTTAGGTTTATTTTTGCTTTTCATAGTAACAAATAATAAACGTGGTAAGTTATCAGCTATTAATCCAGTTCTCCAATTTGATATTTTCCATATTAATAAAATCCTTTGTGTTACGAGTAGCCAAAATCAACCCTTTGACTATTGATGTTGCCCCAATGAAAATATCTAGATCTTCAACGCGTCGGCCAATTTTTCTTAGTTGGACTTTCTGATTAGCATACTCTTCTAAGCATTCACTTATGGGGATTACACGCTCGGAAAATGATGCCCTCAAACTTTTGACTCTCTGAAGATTTATAGACCTTCGATCAGGTGCGCTGTTCTCAACTCCATACAGTAATTCAGCAATCGTAATTTCCGATATATAGCAGGATTGAAAACCAACCTTTTGAATTTTACTTCCTAAATCGTACTCGCCTTTGATAAAATGAATACAAATATTTGTGTCTAGTAAATACTGACTCATAGTTCTATGTCACGAGTCCCGCTAACACGAGCTGAATAAATTTGCTCTACTAGTTCAGTCCCGGATTCTTCCCCTTCCCAGCTTCCGAACAAACTATAGAAAAGCTTTTCCTTTTCTTCTTCTGAAGTTATGACAGCTTCAGGTTTCTTTTCTGAAGAGACAGTTATGGTTAGCTCGTCCTCATTTTTGAAAAGCTCTCTTATAGCCTTCATCAAGCTATCATCTACTTGATTAGGCTTTATATGGTAAGTAGTTTGCATGGTTTTATCAGTATCCGTATTTGTGTTTATTGGTGCCAATATAACGCTTTTCCATTTTATCGGGTTCTAGCCGCTTTGTAAAGGCCTCACAAACCTACTCGCTGAAGGAGCCGATACACGGCTTTGCCATCAAATTGCTTGCTACGCCTGGTTTGGTAGTGGGTTTGATTCAGCTTGTCCGCAATCTGAGCATAGGTCATGCCCTTGTTTCGGTATAGGGTAGCTAGCTCTGTAGCTTGGACATTGGCTTTGTTCGTAATAGCATTGGCTACCCGAATGGCTTCTCCTTTTTGAATGGCTTGCAAGGTCAAGTTTTCCGGTTTACCTAGTTTGAACCCCTGAGTTTTCTTCTGAGCTAGGGCAGCGCGGGTACGTTCAGAAGTTCGTTCCGCTTCATATTGAGCAAAGGTCACCATCATACCTACTGTTAATGTATTGGCATCGGGCAGATCACAAGCTACGAAGTCAACGCCCGAATCTCTCAGCGTCATTACAAAGGCAACATTACGGCTTAGCCGGTCAAGCTTGGCAATAAGTAGCTTTGCCTTATGTTGCTGACAAGCCCGGATTGCTTCAACCAGCTTTGGCCGCTCACTCTTTCGGCCAGATTCGATTTCAGTAAATTCAGATCTGATTTGGTCCCCTTCTCGCAGATACCGGCTGACAATAGCTTGCTGATCGCCCAGGCCCAAGCCGGATCGTCCTTGCGCTTTGGTCGATACTCGATAATAGCAGATGTAATTCATGATACGCTCCTTACCGAAGGTAGGTGTTCCACGGCTGGTTGAATCAAATATAGTGCTTTATGGCGTTTTATAAACGAGCGTCTATAAAATGCCATAAATGATCAAAACAACATTTTACCAGCGAATTCGATATGTAGCTAGGATATAACCTTTCACTCTGTGCAAGTATCTTTGTCATTCGTGCCTAAATTGATTCTTATATACATCATGGATGTGGAGTTAAAAAAAGAACCTGCCGTATTTATCTCATATAGTTGGACAACCCCCGAACATGAGGACTGGGTGGTTGAATTAGCCAAACGTTTGGAGTTAGCAGGTTTTCGTGTTGTACTCGACAAGTGGGATTTAAAGAGAGGACATGATAAATACCATTTCATGGAGATGTCTGTTAAATCTCCAGATATTGACAAGGTTCTTATTATTATAGATAAAGGCTATACCGAGAAGGCAGACAAAAGAAGCGGCGGGGTCGGAACAGAAACATTGATAATCAGCCATAAGATCTACGAAGCGGTTGATCAGGAAAAATTTATTCCTATCGTACGGGAACGTGATGATAAAGGACATCCATATATGCCAGCTTTTTTAGCTGGACGGGTCTATCTTGATTTTTCTAATAATGATGAATTTGAAGAGGGATTTGAAGATCTAATGAGGGATATTGTCAACAAGCCAGCTCATAGAAGACCTAAACGGGGGACACTACCTAAATTCCTTGTAGAAGAAGATGAGGAGACAGATAGCTTTAAAACAAGCTATTTAGTTCGTGGAATTGATATATTACTTAGTAAAAAACCAGAACGTGTTAAATTAGCAATTGAGGAATTTTTAGATGAATTCTATAAGGTTTTTATAACTTTCAAGTTTAAAATCCCTAAGCCTGAAGAACTAACTAACTTATTCTGTGGTGAGCAAATTATCAATTTACTGAATGAGTACAAAAATTTACGAAATGATTTTATATCTTTCTTTGATAAAATAACCAAAAATGGCCATGAGATTGATGTGGACATTTTGATAAAGTTTTTTAATAAGTTACCTCAGCACGCACAACATACCGGAAGTGGTTCATATTATGAAGTACAGTTCGACCATTATAAGTTTATTATTCACGAGCTTTTCTTAAGTTTGACAGCATTATTATTAAAAAACGAGAAATATAAATTACTTGAAGAGTTACTTTATTCTAAATATCAAGCGAGTAGCTCGAATCCATATTTTACCAGTAAACGATTAGCGTTTGGCTTATTTTATAATCCGATTAACTCAATCGATGTTTATTACAAACGCCTGAAAAACATTGACTATAGCTATCCAATGGGCGTTCTTTTAGTTGAGCGTATCTCAGAAATAATACCTAAAAATATACTTATTTCGGCTGATGTTCTTTGTTATTTCATCTTCGAGTATAATATTAAAAGTAATGTTGATAACTATTATGATGAGCGGTGGGTACCCTTGACTTATCTAAGTCAAAACTATGTCGATCTTGAATTTTTTACTCAATTGGTTTCTAAACGATATTTTGATAAAGTCAAAGGTTTGCTTGGCGTAGAAACACCACAGGAATTAAAAACAAAATTATCTGAAGAAAACGATAAAAATTTTATAGGTTCCAGAGCTTACCGTGATACAATCAATATTAATCAGATCGTAAGACCAGAAACATTGGCAACTGAACGATAAAAATGTGTTAAGGAAAACTCTATGTATTAACCAAAATTTTATTACTTTTTGCTTGGTATCTTTCTCTGAATTATTTTATAGCTAGCTCTGTACTAGAATTTCCGCAATAATTCCAATTCTACCCAAGACATTTTCAGAGGTCAGTACGGGTAGCTGATTATTTCATGTTGGTTTCAGCCTCTCCTTTCAGCCGGTCGCCGGTTTGCCACATGGTCTTACCGTAGCCGCTCGGCTTCACTGATAAAAATTTTCGCCTTAGCTAACAGCCTATTCTCCGCCTAAGATCTATTTTTTCAACTTATCGCCAATTGAAATGACTCGGCTTTACCACTAATTGATTAGCTATTGAGGGATAATGGGATATTATACCCTCCTCTGTCATCCTGTCAGTCTTATTCGATCTATAATTTCTAATGTAACAAAGCCATGACGGTCGTTATTGGATTTGAACTTCTTTACTACCAGTTGTCAACGCCAATCAAGTATTCTATTGATAATCAGAATTTTAAAGATTTGGATTTTCCATCGATGAACAGCCCTAACGATTAGTTATTAGCTATAGCTGATAGGTTCAGCGAAAGCTCATATAATTGGAAAGGGAGGTATGAAGTAGATACACTAATTCTATTATTCCCCTTTCTATCCCCCTTGGGTGGTAAACGCTCCAGTCAATTCACTTTCCTAATCTCAGTCGCACTCAGGGTGATGGTAAATTCGCGTCGTTGGCTGTTCCAGCAGTGCACCCGCTGCCCATATTGACTGATCACCGGAACAGGCCAGTCAATTTCACCGTTAGCCGCAACTAATTCCTGAGCAGCCTGCGGGTCAATCAGTGTAACCAAGTCGTCAAGCTTAAACTCATGGTTTTTCTTCATGAAGTACTGGAGATACGAGTCTGCTAATTAATTTATAATTCAGAATGGTTTTGCCGTTTCGTATGGCATCGGCGGCCACCGTTGCGCGGCCCAGCGCAACGGCAAAGTAACCCCTTAATGACCTACTTCGCATCCAGTATACTTCCCGGATGCTGCTCGACCGAATAGAACGTAAGCACCACACGCGCACCAACGGCGGCAATTCTGGCCAGTATATGGGTCGAAAGATGCTGACTGAACACCCTGGGCTCCTCTCCGCACTGATAGCCGATATCGAATTCGCGACGGGTGCAGGCTGCCCACAGCTTACGGGATGGCTCGTCCAAGCCATCAATTGCCATGAGCATGACACCGATATTCAGGTCAGGTTCTGAGCAGGATCCACTTGTCTCGAAGCTGGCCGACCACAAGCCGTTCTGCGCCGGTCCAACGTGAAGCGAGTAGAGCACGCCATGCCTCATCAGAGCCTCGGCCAGTGGAGCCAAGTCATAGGGAGCCAACAGGAAAAGATCGGTGTTAATGTAGTAAATTTCGCGTTTCATAAGAGTTGCTCACCGTCGTTTACTAGTACAGGCACTGAGCCATAGTGGTAGCGATTGTACTACGTTTGTTCATCGAGTTGGGCAGAACTATCCCTTATTACTTTTATTAATCAAAGAATTATGGCTGATTCTATACTGTCTATTCATCAAGCCGCTTAACACTCATGGCCAAAAACTCTTGACCTCGCCGAGTCTAATAGCCCATTTGATTCAACCAAAAAAATGGTGTACCTTTCTTTGGCTAAGTACATTGGAGCTAACATACCAACATTTAAAAAATGATATGGTAGATAGCAATTATGATTACCATACCCTTCAGCACCAATTAAAACAACTATTAGGTGATAGCGAAATCTATGCAGTGGTATTAAACAATGGATTTGACCCTTCGTTTGTAGCTTATTGCACAAAAATAAGGGACTCGGTTGTTGATGAAAAGAGAATAATTCGTAATAAATAAATGATTTGAAATAAGTCATGCGAAGAAATTATCATTGACAAGCAACTAATCTACTTCTTTTGAGCAAGCGTTTTGATAATTATCGTCAAGAAAAAATATTTTATAATGGCGTATATTAAATCTAATGCCTTAGCAAGACCTGAATTAGGCTTCAAATATTTTGGATCTCTATTAAATAGATCCATTGTGTATTGATAAACGATATTGGAAAATTTTAACCGCGACTGGCGGATGTAATCAAAATCATCATTTTTTTCTTTTATATTTTTCTTAATTTCATATAATGAACTGTTAATAAGCTTTATTAGTAGTTGTTTTTCTATTTCATTTTTGTCAAAAAGCTTAGGATCAAAAGAATAAATTCCACTTGCAATGTAACTCGAACTGTCACTATGCACCATTAAACGCCCTATAGTACTTGAATTTTCACTATCACTACCAATGTAAGAATACAGAGTATATTTATCGTTTTTAATGCCAAGTGCATAATGATTAAATTTTAAATGTTCGTCAGATTTTATAGTTGGGTTAATCTTTATATAATTTATTTTCGTCTGATTAACAGATTGTAAAACTTCACTGAAAATATTTTTATCGACCTGTAACCTTGTGGAGTCAAGTTTAAATTCACTATATACAGAAGCTGTGTCTGGACTAAGAACTATATAACTTTTTGGGTCTAGTATTAATAATCCATAATTTATATAAGCGAAATTTAATGAAACTAGAACACCCATGAATGTCAATACCATAGTTTTCTCTATTTCATTTAAAGATTTGCCTCTTGTTCGATAGTAGTATCTTTGAAGAATTAGGACACCCCAGCTAGATAAAACTCCTAATAAGGTGAAAATAGGATTATTTTTTAAAAAAAGTGTTGCTACAAGAAGCCCAATAACGAAACCTGGTACTGTATAAGGTTTAGATCTTGGGTTTAGTCCTAAGGTATAAAATACATTTGATAGCGAAAAGAGTGGTTCTTTTTCTTTATTACTCTCAGAATTTTCCACGTTTAAATATGTTATTTATAAACCAAGGTTTTTTTCAAAAATAAAATATAATAGATAAATCAAAAGTGATATTGAAAGAATTATGACCTCGGTTCAAGCAGTCTCAAATTATGTTTACATTTTATATAAACTTTCTCCGAGAGGCCTTTGATACTGGAACTTTGATAAATGGTCTGCACTGCAAAACGGGGCTAAAATGAAAATAGGGAAATTGGTGGTTAGGCAAGTATCTCGTCAATGACTAAACAAAGCTAATTTTGATTACTTTACTGGGTTACTTGCCCAATAATTAGCTTAAAAACTTACGTCTCACAAATTTCAGGGGAAGTAAAGGAAACGGCCGTTTTCTTTACAATATTCAGAATCAGTATTTTATGGGACTATTTTCATTTTGGGGGCCCGTTTTGCACTAAAGACCTAATTCACTTATTGATTATTTGGTGAATCCATCAACTCAATGACCCGTTGCACTTGCATTACTCGAAAGGGCTTACCTCGTCGGGTGCGGAATCCATTCTCGTTCAAGGTTTGAGCGATCTGAGTCCAGGATTGGCCCGTTTGGCGTAAGGAGCGCACCAGGGTAGCCGCCCGGCGATTGTTTTCATCCTGGCGGGCAGCAAGCTGGCGAACTTGTCGGCTTTTGGAGATAGCCTCGGCCGTTAGATTTTGGGGCGTGCCTAACTGAGCGCCCTGCCGCTTTTTCTCAGCCAGTGCTTTGCGAGTCCGCTCGGCGATGACTTCGCGTTCGTACTGGGCCATGGTGGCCATGACGCCGATGGTAAGTGTGTTGGCCTCCGGCATATCGGCGCATACAAACTCAACGCCCGAATCCCGTAGGGTAAAGATAAAGGCTACGTTGCGAGTCAGCCGGTCTAGTTTGGCAATCAGCAACGTTCCTCCATTTTGTTTACAATAAGCGATTGCTTTCAGTAACTCGGGGCGGTTGTTCTTCTTGCCGGATTCGATGTCGGTGAACTCAGCTATTATTTCCCCTTTACTATATATATACGAACTGACACTGGTACGCTGAGCCGAAAGGCCTAGTCCGCTAGCGCCCTGGCGTTGAGTAGAGACCCGATAGTAAGCGACGTACTGTTTGTGTCCAAAAAGATGTTCCACGGCACAAAAGGAGAATTCTGGGGTAAAGATAGATGTTTTTCACATTTAACAAACGGTCGTTTAATAAATGTGAAATCCATGACTCGACATTCTACCTACTGTTATAAAGATATATAAATCAATTAATTTATAATTTAAGATACTTCTTCTACTAGTAGAATAATAGGAGGGGAGAGAAAGAATATACTATAGAGAAAGAGAGTTAATCTGGCCACTCTTCTAAGCCAGCGGCAATGCGCAAAGCTCGTTGCACATCTTCCCAATAGTAGCCGCTATCATAACCCGTCGATAGGCGATCACAGATGCTCAAGAAATCAGTGGCGTCTTCTAGGCGCTGTTTCTGGATCTTTATCAAATCAGCTTGCGGAGTTGGTTGATCAGGTTGCACTTCCATGCCCCAAAAGTAAGCGATAAACGAAAAAGCCCCACTGGGTTGACCAATGAGGCTGAAGAAACGTAACAGATATAAAACGCCCAACTGAGAAATTTATTGTTCACACTGAAACAGAGATGGGCCTATTTATCACTTTTTTTTAGGCCCTGATTTCAGCGATTATTATGTCAATTCCCATTACCAAAACAAGATAACCTATTTAATGTGTGCAAGTGGTAAGACGACCTGCATGGAAAAACGGGGCCACCGTGGCACGGCCAAAATGCGGTTAACCGCACAGCTAACGGCCGGGATGCAACCGTCCAGTCGGACTGCCCAAGTAGCCACCCCAAAAGTCAACGCTTAAAGCTAATTTTATTCCCCTTTATTTATGTAAAACCCTTTGCCCATGGTGGACGATCTACTACCCTTGCCTCATCACTCCTTGATGCGGAGTTTCTTCCAGCAGAGCCATCTTCAGCACGTTTCCATTATTGGGTTATTGGCACTGGCTTTCCAGACTCGCCTGCTAATAAGCGAACCGGAAAAACCCCTTCATGAAGATATTTCTCAACTGGGTTGGCCGCCCCCCTATATGACCCAGCTGATGGATGAATTAGATGTAAATTCAGCGGAGCTAACTCAGTATGCTCAATTTGGTAATGATTTCTGGAGTTCTCAACTCAAACTGATGCCCACCTTTCAACGCACGATCGTTATGGGGCTGGCTACGATCATTCTTACCCCGTCGGGGAGCAACATCAATCCCAACCGATATACCCCCTGGCTTCGATACTGGGCAAATGAACTCAATATCGATTATCTTACTATGTCCCATTGGATGGAAGCTCAGGGGAGCAAACAGATCAATTATTTATTGGCTCGGGGCTTTAGACCCAGTGAATTTTAACAGATTTTGCGCGATTGACGGATTTCAGTAAGAACCACACCGTCTCTGCTACACATCTTTTCTAAGGCAATGGATGTTCTTTGATCGTTGTAGTTGTGTCTGGCTAGGGTATATAGCTAACCTTGCCAGCTAGTCTTTGAGCTTATATTTCCATTATTACTTCACCTTCTAGGAATGACACCGAAGCAAATTCAACGGCTGGAGAAAAAGATTGCTGATATCAAACGAGCTTTAGCTGCCGAAAAACGAAAGTTTGGTGGCTATGATGACTCCCGAGGATTGCGCTATTTACCCACTCGGTATTATCTTCAGCTAGGCGATTATAAAGGGGGAGTAACGTATACCCGATGGTTCGCCAAAACATTTCCTGATGACATTGGCTTACCCGATTTTCTGTTTGAATGGACAGTACTGCTCTTCAAAGCCGGTAAATTTGACCAAGCCAGGAGTAAGGCCTGGCAAACCTTCTGTTCGAATACGTATATCTTGGATAAATTTCTAGGCAATCCAGCCCCGCCCATCGCTAAATACGAGTGGTCCAATCTGGCTCAGGAAAGCTTTACCGATCAGTTTCCCTATTCGCAGCAGCAAGCCGAACTACAGGATTTTAGTCAGTGGTTAGTCGAGCTGATTTCAACGGATTTATTCAAAACCTGTAAAGACCGCTACATAGCCATTCAGCAACGATTGGCCATTGAGAAAGATCAGGAAACTCGGCGCTATTTATTGAAAGAAGCCCATCAGCTAGAGGAGCGGTTTTAAAGTAATGCCCATTGATTCATAAACTCAACTAAAATGTGAGATTTTGAATTTGATTCGTGAGATAACATTTTGAGATTTCATCTTATTTAGATTGTCTTTTCAGAGACAATCACTATCTCCATCTCAGAAATAGGGCGTTTAAAAAGACGGTGACTAATAAGAGATTAAAGAGGCTGAGGTGCTCCAGCAGTAACCTACCAGAAATCAACGGGCTAATGCTAAACCGTAATGCTCCATTGATTTATACTATTATCGGACTTTTTAGTAGTTTTAGCTATTCATACCTTTAAAATCATACTTGATACATGTTCCTACTTTTCCGCACCCTTTTATTTTGTTCACTGATAAGCCTACTGGTTTCCTGCTCTAAAAAAGATGATCCTGTTTCTCCCAGCTACTCCCAGGCCCAAAAAGATTCAGCGACATTGACGCTACGCCCTTTCTCAATTGCGCTGAAAGACCGATTTCCTAATGATTATGGCAGCGGCCTGACTTTTCCCGGTCCCGTCAAGCGCATCACGGTATCCGAAGGAGAAGCTAAACTAAAAGCCTTCATCAAAGACCCTGCTCAACAGGCCGAAGCTTTACGGCTCTACGCCGATGTGCAGGTAGTCAAACTGATGCCTGACCCTGAAGTGAGGGCGGGTATGGCGGCCATCAGTAGATACAAAGCTGGGCAGGAGGTGATCAACAGGCTTCTAACCGGCAAAACCTCTACTGGATTGCCACTTTTTAAGTTAGTCACACGGGGTACACTTCCAGACGGTGTTTTTGCTGAAACAAATATATCCGCAAATGGACAATATACTATAACGTTTAATAATGCGATCACTGCTGACATTGGTTTGGGAGCTGAACTTCCACATGAAGTTTTACATGCACACGAGTCGCCTGATAAGGATGGTAACAGCACTTTTGAAGAAGGTACACTTCATTACATCAATGGAGCCATGCACGCGCTGATGGTGCAGGATGAGCCCAGTTTAGCCGAGGCAGGTAACCCTTACCGGGAACATATGAACCGTGAAGCCATGCTGTTACTCAACGGCGGGCCAGGCGCGGCTCTGGGTTTGCTAGGTGCCAATACTAATCGGGGTTTATTACCCGAAGGGAAATTCTTGTTTAAATCTTTTAAAGAGTATGTAGTAACTGGTTACCCAACAAAGCCCTCATGGAAAAGCACTTCCTACGCGCCTGACTTTTTTTACCAATTTAAACAAACCTTGTTTGGCGAGGCCAGCAGTAAAAGTCAGTTTCCCAACTTTAGCGAAGCGTTTTTTGACGATTTAGATCGGATAGTGCGGAAAAATACTTCTAAATCTGCCAGTCAATCCATCAATGATGTATTCGGTTACTCCCAACGAATACAGATGATGAAGGTGTTGGGGGCTACTATTCCGTCCTCGCCATTATAATAGGCAGATCACAAGCGAAAGGATGCGCGTCGCAAAACTCAACCCGCTAGTATGTAAATATGGGAAGTGCATCCCTTTCTCATATAACCCTCCTGCCTGAGACAAAAAGAAATTTGCGTATCTGTAATTCGGGCGTTTTGCGAGATAGTGAATGATTTTGAGTTTAGTGAGTCAACATTTCAGATGAAATCCTGTATATCATACTTTATGGACTGTTCCAATCCCAACTTTACACCTCTAGTTTTGAAAACTAGCCTTACCAATGATATAGGTTCTATGGGGCAATCCAACCCAAATATCATTGTATGTAGTGGCGAGACTCTTGTCTGTTAACAGTTGAAGTTGATTCCGGCATAGTCACTCCCTACAAGCACAACTAGCATGCAGGGAGTGGCTATGCCATTCATTCAGGAATAGGCGTTCCTGGTTTTACATCCACGTTGTGGTAGGAAACAACTTTCCAACCGCCTGTCTCCTTAGCCAATACCTGTAATAAACGGGTATTGAGTTGCCCCTTGGCGTCTAGCTGAAGTCTGGCAGGTAAACCTTCTTTGGCAAAGCCCGATACCTGACATAAGGTTTCTAAAAGGGCGACATCGGAGCGGACAAATTTGAGGGATACGATTTTTTGTTTGAGGACCGTATTCTTAAAGAAGCTTTTGAAAATCACATCGTGCTGGTCTAAAAAGGCTTTATGCCCTCTGAAGAACATACCTCCGATATTGGTAAAGGTGCCATCAGCGGAAAATGGTTGGGAGTAAGCTGAGGCATCGCCCTTATTCCACGCCTGATCTTCTTGCTGAAGGATGGCTTGAATGGACACTGAATCCGTCGCGTTTTGGGCATGAAGCCTTGACGAAGCAAGGATCAGGGTAAAAACCAAGGCACTCTTGATCACTGAATGTATTTTCATGATTATTGGCTTTATATAAAACAACTTGTAAGCTAGCAAATGGAATGCCCCTTACCTATCCTTCTTTAGTTATCGGTTGATAAACAGGAAATTCTGACCGGCGGCATTAAAAAATAGCCAAGTCGTTGCACAGACTCGTGGGTGCCTCTACCGATCCGTGTAGCAACGGACAGCAATGTGAGTACTTCTAACTAGGGAACCGTTGTTTATGAAGCAGCTCTGTGGCTGGCTACCAGGTAATCCGTAACGGAATCAACGGATTAAAGTCCTTCAATTCACCTTGCCTACCATCATCAAATTCTAAAGTTGCTGAATAAGTCTCGCCAACTGATACTTGAATCGTACCTTCCTGAAGAACCTTTCTGAGTGCCACAGAAAAGTCGTTGTTTGGCGAGGGGAGTGTTAAGCTTACTTTGGTCAGTTGCTGGAATCCCGTTGCATGCGTCAAAGGTTGCTGCTTTTCTACCGGGTAGTCATGGGGAGCCAGACCAAAAAATGGCATCTCAAAGAGCATAGGCTCAGCGGGAAAATCCTCATTTGAAGCAATGTTGGCAAATTGGCCTTCAGGTAAATAAATGGAATGATATCGCCAGCCATCCTCAAAAATTAGGTTAATAGCCTGTTCAGGTTGCTGGTTGGTTCGGAAACAAAGGCCAAATGGACAAAAATGGGTTAGGCTATATTGTGATCGTTCCCATAGTTTGGTTCGTTCGATCACCGGGTTTTTAATTTCATCTATATTAATTACCCAGGCTAATTCTATGTACGCATTCTGAAAAAAGAAGCGCCGACAAGCTGTTCCTTGGCCGGGATGGACATTGGCTGTGCCTTCACTCAAGCCAAAGACTTGTAATGAGCTGGCGACCTGTTGTGCCCGATGTGTAAATATAAAAATATGATCTAATTCCATCGTAGGGAATGGCCACCAATTACACTTTTCATTCTTTGGAAAGTAAAGTACGACAATATAGGTAGCCAATCAGTCAGTCAGTAAATGATTGTTGACTTAATCTCAGTAAACCCTCTCCATATGAACGCTTATCCTTGCTTATAAAAATATTGGGTTCCTTGATTTAAATGCCAGAAGTGTACAAGGAAGGGTTACTAACGCTGAATGCTAACTATAAAAAGTGTAAATTTTAAATATTACTGTTGGTTACATTTAAAATAATAACTATATTGGTAAAATACTATTTTCAAAATAACGAATCTAGGACCTAGTTGATAAGCAGATGTTCGTCTATTTGTATGTGCTAGTTTGTTTGTTACTATATGAATATTGGTTCACATAGTAACAAAATACGGCTATATTGCCATTATGAAACCAGCCATCGCCTATTATCGGGTCTCTACCGACCGTCAGGGCAAAAGCGGCCTGGGGCTGGAAGCCCAGGAAGAAGCCGTCCGTCTGTTTGTTCAGCGCGAGGGCTATCAGGTCATTAACCACTTCACCGAAAACGAAAGCGGGAAGAAAAATCAGCGTCCGCAGCTATTGGCTGCCCTGGCGCAATGCCGCAAAGAGAAAGCGACACTGATCATCGCCAAGCTCGATCGACTATCGCGCAATGTCCATTTCATTAGTGGGCTGTATGAGAGCAAGGTCGATTTCAAGGCGGTTGATAATCCGTATGCCAACAAGCTGATGGTGCATCTACTGGCGGCTTTTGCCGAGCATGAGCGGGAACAGATCAGCATCCGCACCAGGGACGCGCTACAGGCCGCCAAACGGCGGGGGAAGAAGCTAGGCGTGACCGGTGCCGAGCGAGCCAAGGAGAACCAGGAAGCGGCCCACGCTTTCGCTGAGCTGATGCGGCCGACCATCAACGCCATTCAACAGCAGGGCATTACAACTGTGCGCAGTATCCGTGATGAACTGAATCGGCAAGGCGTGCCCACGTATCGCCGCAATGGGCAGAGCTGGCACGTAACTAATGTACATGCACTGCTGAAACGATTAGTCATCAGTAACGCGTGATTACCATCTCATTTTTAGAGCATTTTGTGAGATTAGACTTATTGCTTTTTCAGACAAATGTTACTTAGCTTTTTGTCCCGGGGACCGCGTCCAGTAAAAGGTAGCAAGTCCAGTAATCAAATGAATCTCCATCTAGAGTCGGATAAGAAGAGTCTTTGCACCAATTAGGCCGAACAAAAAATGACCGAAGCCATGGTTACAGCCTTTCCAGCTGTTAATGAAAAATCTACCAGCTCGTCCCAACGGCCTAAATGGCTACTTCGACCGGGTGGCCATCAGCGCATTGGGCTGCATGTAAATAAACCCCCCTCGATTATCGATGATCACATTATAATACTTAAGTATCTTTATGCCGAGCTTTTGATGGCCGGTCCCAGGAGCCGCCCTATCCACAAAGACAGGTACATTCTCAAAACGCGTACCGCTCACTTGCAATACCGGCAGATCGACCGTCAGGTGAGAACCCTGTTTTCTTTTTTTTACCTGCCCCAGTCCGATCTTGCTAACAAACCAATCCGCTACCCCTGCGTTCCCCATATGCCCCGTGTCGTACATGAACCAGTCCGAATAGCTCACCTTATCCACCACTGCTTCCGCTTTGATGAACGGAACAATCCCATATTCCAGAAACATCGCATGCTTGATGTACCCCGGACCTAGGGCAGGCAGCTGGTCATGGATGACCATTTTTTTCTGGTCATAGATGATCTCAATGACCTTATCCCCGAACAGGTTACCCAAGAGACCATCGTCCTTGCCCCGAAGGTTATCGGCGGTAGTAAACCTTACTCCCTCCCACTGCAAATTCCCAATTTTAAGTGTATTGCCCGTACTGGCTGGCATACGATGGGTACCTTTGCTGTTGGTGAGCACATCCGAATCATCGAATGTCATCTTCGCCTTCACGCCACTGCTCTTTTTAACGATTTGCGGCATAGCACCCAGATCGAACTGAAAATTCAGGACTTTGGTCCCGTTGACCAGCCCTTGAAGATAGATCTTATCGTTATCCCCCACCGAGAACTCCAGCGTATCGGCAGCAGGATTGGCAGGGACAGCCAGCCGCTTATAACTGGACTTATTGCGATAGACGGAGCGGATCCGAGTATAGCAACTGTCCTGGCCATTCAATAAAATTACAAAATCATATTCTTTGCCAAAACGCACATCAAAGGAAATCGAATCCTGGTCGGTGATGAAGCGTACCTGGTGCGCATTCTCCGGAAATTCAACGTAATAAAAATCCGGTTTCCGCTCGGGCATTATGTACCAATAGTCCTTTTTTAGATGCGTACCGTCAATGACCGTAACGGTCTTGGAGCTGGCGCGGATCACCGGCAAGGTTTGGGCAAAACTACCTAAAGGACCGATAAAAAGACCCATCAGCCATGGGATCATCGAAGCGAAACGGCTATATGCTCTTTGATTTTTCATGTAAGTTTGAAATTTTTGGGCAAACTTACCGGTCCAGAACATACACAAATAGAACAATATTAGCCTAAAGCAAACGCACCTGTTTGGGCAGCACCCCGGTATAGGCCTTAAAGGTGCGGATAAAGTGGCTCTGATCAGCAAATCCGCAGGCATGAGCAACTGTACAAAGGGTATGCGAAGGATCGCACAACAAACCAATACTACGGCCGATCTTTAGCCGCCTTAAATACTCCCCTAGGGTGCAGTTGAAATAAACCGGGAAAAATCGGGAAATCGTGACCGGGTGCACCGAGACCTCAGCCGAAAGTTCAGCCAAAGATGGCCACTCGCTCCAACGGTCCTCAAGCAGTACCTTGATGGCAACTACCCAGGACGGGGTCTTTCCCCGCTTACCACTTGTAGTTGTGCTCCCCAGCATCAGCTGAACCGCCGAGCTGACATAGGGCTCATGTGCAGATAGTTCAGTATAGATCTTTAGCAAACTGACCCGCATCTGGGCTGGATTGCGCGTAGCCCCTTTCATGTCCTCTTCTGTCAGACCGAACCGGTGAAGAAAAGATTCGTCCAGTTCCAGGTTGATATGGGTAGAAAGGGCTTTGGGAATGGTCTGGTGCAGTTCCCCCGACCGGTAAAAATGAATGTCCCCTGGCAACCGCTGGTAATACTTTTGGCCAAGCCTTTCGCTGCTTCCCCCTTTCAAGACCAAGCTGAAATGTGCGTCGCGATGGGCGTGTACCGTGGTATCGCATCCATAGGGCGAATAATGAACAGCACTGGCGATCAGCCCGCTGTGCATAAAACTGGTTTTCACTATCCCAGAGGATTCCCCATCGGTTAAAATCTTTGACATATCATTATTCTTCCTTAGCCTTTATGCGCTGCAGCTTTGATTTTGCCTTTTCATGTTTAGCAACCTAGGCAATGGCCTTCTCAAAAGCGCTCATCGCCTGATCCAGCTCATGCTTATTTTACCTCAATTTACCCGAATGGAAAAGCAGTGAAAACAAGGATTTTTTCATAATACTGGCCATTGGCCAACCTCAATATCCATTGACAAAATTTGTGCCATCAAAATATAGCACTGACAATGAGTCGATTATATGTATTTCGGTTGATTATTTGTCCAAAACCGTACAGCATTTGTCCGAAAAAAAGGTCTCTCCAAACGCCCCAATTTTAAGGCAGATATATGAATGCTGCTTCGTCTCATGTGGGAGCTTTTAATGAGATTGGTCTGGAGATTGTTAGTGGGCTCTACATTTCCACGCCTTACCCACCGTTACTTGTCTCATACTTGATAGGTTTTGTCTCAAAACAGATAGAACCATAATTTCTTTTATTTTATTTTTGAAACCATCGTTCCCTTTGGTTCTGATTTACTTCCTCTTCAATTAACCCAATCCCTCAGCTAGTGACTAAATTTTACCTGCCTTTAGCTCTACTACTTAGCTTACACCTGGCTACCCATGCCCAGAACAAGCCCAACCCCCAAGATCAATTGATACGCCGGGGACTCGAACTTCAACTCAAAAACCAGCCTCCTTATCTGGCTCCTCCAGGTGATTCGCTGTCCCACCAGACGGCTGGATACGCCAAAATCATGTGTTCAGCCGTCTTCATCACCGGACTCAAACCCGAGTTTGCCGCCGAGAATGTTGGCTATTTCACTAGTCCCTACGAAGCCCGCGCCCTGGTAAGCAAGCCGGTGGTGGACTACCAGCGAAAATCCGTCTCAATCACCCTGCCAAACGGTGTCGTGCGCACAGCCATCTATACGGGTGATCAGGGATGCGTCTGTCTAGCTGAAGGCAAAAAAACGCTTTCTTTCAATCCCGTCAAGGTAAGCCGTAATCTCCCCGATCCAGCTAAAACCCCCTGGCCTATGGGTGATGTGCTACCCTCCACGCCCCTGCCAGCCGAACTGGATACGGCTAAAGTAGCTCAGGCTTTGAAGGCCGTTTTTGAAGATCCTCAAGCCCAGACAGCCGCCTTTGTGGTCACCTACAAAGGACGCATCATTGCTGAAGGCTACGGGGAGGGCATCACTAAAGATACGCCCCTGGAAAGCTGGTCGACGGGCAAAAGTTTGAGTGCTACCTTGATGGGCGTTCTGATGCAGCGAGGGATCTATACCCTGGATCAGCCAGCTCCCATTCCCCAATGGCAAGCCAAAGGCGATCCCCGACAACAGATCCGTATCCGGAATCTGCTGAACATGTCGAGTGGCTTACGGTGTCGGGCGCCCCAAGATCCGGATTATAACCCCTCCCTAGGCTATCCCGACCATCTATATCTGTATACTGGTGGGGTCAATTCATTCGAGTATGCGGCTAGTTTGCCTCAGCAGTGGGCGCCCAATACGGTGGGTCGCTATCGCAATAGTGATGTGGTGTTGATCAACTACCTCAACCGTCTAGGCATCGAGCGGTTGAAACAGCCTTACCACAGCTTTCCGCAACGGGCCTTATTTGACAAGATTGGGGTACGCACCATGGTACTGGAAACCGACCCTTATGGCAATTTTCTCACGCAGGGCTACGAACTTTCCTCGGCCCGTGACTGGGCACGGATTGGCAATCTGTACCTGCAGGACGGGGTCTGGAATGGCGAGCGGCTGCTGGCGGAAGGGTTTGTGAAGTTTGTCAGTACGCTGGCTCCGGCCTGGGTCGCCGATGGACGCTCCATGTATGGTGGTTTTTTTGCGATTTATGGGGAGGCTCTACCTTTCATGCCCAAAGGAACGTATTACATGAGCGGAGCGGGTGGTCAATACATCCATATCCTTCCTACTCATGAGTTGGTCGTAGTTCGGCTGGGTCACTACAAAGGGGAACGTTTTTTAGGCCGGGGCATGAAAAAAGCTTTTACCCTACTGATGGAAGCGGTTCCCGTCCAGCGACAGTAGCTGGTATTATTATCCCTTAAGAGACAGGGCGTTTGGGAATCAGGAAAAGGAGACGGGCCTAAGTCCCTAGCAAATTTTAGGTTCTTGAAACGCCCCATTTATGACGTAGTTAGATGAGCGGTAGATTGGCTTACGCTGAAACGGTTATAAAGAGAAGTGGTTTGCCAATAATTCACTAAAAAAGTAAAGTTAGTCCCCCTTTATTTTTCAATACGTCCCCCAGCTTAGGAACTTGTGGCTTGCCTAACCGGGCAATCTCTTGGGTAAGAAATTGGCTGAGCTGACCGTACATAAAATCCGACATCGGTTTGGTTGATTCTTGCCGACGGGACTCTTCTAAGGCAGTAATATAAGCCGTTCGATCCTGGGCATAGACTAAGCTTAAGGGCAGGCCATGATACTGCTGAACATAATTCATCAGCAGCCGAGACGTGCGCCCGTTGCCGTCGCCAAAGGGGTGAATGCTGACTAACTGAAAATGCACCTGGAAGGAAAGGTCATAGACCTGCCGGATTGTTTTAGCAGCAGGTAACAGCGTGTTCATTTCTTTGAGCAAGGTATCAACGGCCGCCGGCACCTTCTTAGCATCTAAAAACATACGGCTACCAGCCATGGCGCTAACCGTGCGGAATTGACCCAGACTCGAATCGAAGGTGCCTAATAGGGTGTTTGTTGGCCCACCCGTTTGGCGCATGACCGCTGCAGCAATGGCCTGCAGACGGTCCCGGTTCAGGGGCTCGTGTTGAGTGGCCCAGTCGAGGACCAGTTGTTGAGCGGCCTGATGGTCAATAACCATCAAATGGTGTTCTAGCGGCTTGCCCCCCGCCGTAAGCCCTTTTTCCAACAAGGTCTGTGTTTCCAGCAGACTCAGGGTAGAGCCTTCGATAGCGGTCGAATGATGGGTATGCACCATTTGGTTATACAGCTCGAAGTTAATCACGCCGGTGGTGAGCCCTTGGTATTGCTTAATTAATTCAGGCAATGTAGGCGCGGTAGGGGGTGTGGTCTGAGCCATGGTGAACGATCAGGCGATTGAGCGAGACGAGTTACTCAAAGATACGAAAGATGCTGACTCGGGCGCGCAGGTCCTCTAAAACCAGGGTATTGTGAGAATGAAAAATCACGAATACGGAAAGTCAATCCATGGGATGAGGGCGTGTTCAGCACAATTTAAGCGGACAACTACTATTTGTTCCTAGGTCAGCGTGAGTTCTACCTTAAAACCATTTTCATACGTGACGCGCAACTCACCACCGATTCGCGTAGCCCGCATCTGTATATTTGACAGACCAATTCCGTCGGAATTCGCTTTCTTTTTGCGGGCACCATTGTCGTGGATGAGCAAATACAGGTGCCGGTTAGATTCGCCAAAAGCCATTGTTACGTGCGTGGCATCCGAATGTTTGCAGATATTGGTAATGGCCTCCTTAAAAATCAGGTAGATGTTCTGGCGTTTATGCGGATCGATAAACTTCCGGGCGTCGTCAATAGCAATGTCGAAATCGTGGGTTATGCCTTGCTGATTCAAATTTCGTTCGGCAAAAGCCCGCATCCGGTCGATCAGGTTTTCGTATTTGTCTTTGCGCGAATCGATGGCCCAGACCGTGTCGCGCATTCGTTCCATGGCGTCGTGACTCATGGCACTGATTTCGCCCAGTAGTTCTTTCTGCTCCTCCCGCGCCGTTAGCGCCATCAGCTGCGATTGCATGGCCAGTCCGGATAAAATAGAACCCACGTCATCATGCAGGTCGCTGGAGATGTTGATACGGATGGCTTCCTGCGCTTTGATTTTTTCGATGCCCTGCCGTACTCGGTACTGAATCCAGGCGTAAATAATGGCGGCTGCCAACAGTCCATACAGCCCATAAGCCCACCACGTTGTCCACCAGGGCGGACGTATCGTAAACGCATAGCTCATTACGTTGCCCCACCGCCCTTCGCCGTTACGTGCCTTAACGCTAAATACGTAGCTGCCGGGACTTAAATTACCATAAACCGCTTCGGAGCGGCTCGTGGTAGCACTCCAGTTGTCTTCCAACCCTTCTAACCGATACTGGTAACGTACCCTCTGGGGCGTATTGGTGTTGATACCGACAAAATCGAACGTAATGAAGTTATTGTTGTAGGGCAGACTCAGTTGTTGTGGAATAGCGTACCAATTAGACAGGTTTTTGAAGCCGAAACCGCCTACCCGTATCCCATTTCGTAGCAGGAAGCTGGTATCTGTTCGCCAGGTCGTTTGTTCGTCAAACAGTTTAATATCGGTCAGTTGAACAGTAGGTAAGGACGTATCAGGGCGAATCAGGGCCGGATCGAAAACGGTTAGATTTTTTAACGTACCGATCCAGATTTTTCCCGTTCTGTCTTCACAGATTGAATTCGTCATGCAGCCGATTCCCAGAAGGCCATCTTCCTGCGTAAAGCTGACAAACGATTTGCCTGGCCCGGTCTGGCCAGACCCGGTTTCGTTTGGCGAAAACTTACTGATCCCATAATAATTACCCAACCAAATATTTCCATTTCGGTCTTCCAGAATTGAGCGGACATCGTTATTACTGAGCCCTTCCCGTTCCGTGTAATGGGTAAACTGAGCGGGCTTTCCAGCCAGACCTTCTTCGTATTTGTTGACGCCACCGCCAATGGTTCCGAACCAGACAGCCCCGTGCGCATCGGCCCAGATCGGGCGAATTTTCTCATTGCTAAGCCCGGCTCTTTTATCAAAATGAGTGAACACACCTTTCTGTCCCTCGGCTGCCGGTTCGTACTTGGTGAATCCTTCGCCCCAGGACCCAAACCAGAAATTACCCCGCTGATCCTGCGCAATCGACCAGAAATCCCGACTATTCAAGCCCTGCGCTTTGGTAAAATTGGTAAAGGTTTTTCCATCAAATTTGCTGACGCCCCCCACGGTTTTGCTTAAATGACTGAACCACATAGCTCCGCTTCGGTCTTCCAGAATGGATACGACAAAGTTGGACAGCAACCCCTGTTGCTCGGTATACTGCGTAAATGTTCCTCCGTCTGGCGAGGGAGTGAACATTGTTAATCCTCCACCGCGGGTCCCCATCCAGATATTCCCTTTTTTGTCTTCGTGAAGCGCATACACCACGTTGTCGCTAAGGCCATCCTGCACGGTGTAATTCGTAATCGTACCATCCCGGTTTTGCCCAGGACGCTGGTATTTGACGACGCCCCCTCCATACGTTCCCAGCCAGATGTTTCCGTTTCGATCTTCCGTAATCGCATTAATAATCCTGTCTGGAATACCGTCGTTTGCGGTGAGCAACGTAAAGGCATTGAAGCTATATTTAGATAGTCCTCGTTCGGTTCCTACCCAGATATTGCCAGTCGCATCGTCAAACAACGATATCACACTATGAAACGGCAGGCCATCGGATTCGGTAAGGTAGGTAAACCGGTTTGTGCGGTCTATAGCAGACGATTCATAAATAGCTACATTATTTTCGGTGGCGATCAGCACCCGCCTTTGTTTGTCGATCAATATGGACGTAACTGTATTGTCAGGTAGTCCATTCTGCGTAGTGAAATGCCGAAAAAAGGCCTTCTGTTTATCGCTAGCCGGCGTGTAATGCCCAATTCCTTCGTCGGTACCAAACCAGAGACTGCCGTCGTGAGCTTCCGCAATAGCCAGCACATTGTCACCTGGCAGGCCTTCTTTTTTGGTGTAATTTTTAAACGTATACGTCTCCTGAGCCGTCGAATAATCGACGGTCAGGCTCGACAGGCCGTGTTGATACGTACCAATCCAGATCGTTCCATGGCTGTCTTCAAAAATTCGGTTGGCCAGGTTAAACGGTAAGCCCTGGTCGACGGTGAAGTGCGTGAATACGTTCTTTCGGGGATCAAGACGAGTGATGCCTCCATACGTAGCAAACCAGATGTACCCCCGTTTATCTTCAATGATTTCATTCACGATATTGGCCGGCAGTCCATTATTAACCGTATAGTTCGTAAACGACTTCCCGTCAAATCTGGAAGCTCCTAACTGCGTTCCGAACCATAAATTCCCGTGCCGATCTTTGAGGATATTTAGGACCGTATTATTGGCTAAACCTTCTCGCTCGGTGTAATTTGTAAACGATTTGCCGTCGTATCGGGCGACCCCTCCAAACCCCGTTGCGATCCAGAGATTGCCGAATGTATCCTGCACGACTTCCGAAATATTAAGGTTTTTCAGTCCATGTTCTAGCCCGAACGTAGTGATGTTTTTGGGATTATGGTCTTTGGAAGCTGGGGCTTTAGATAGGATTTTTTCGGGAATACCGGCCAGAAGGGTGCGTTCACGTGCCGTTACTCGCTTCGGGAGGGAATAGCCTTGCTGGCCCGCGATGCAAACGGTAGGATTGCCGACAGGCACTTGAGGTGGCAGCGTCGATGAATACCCTTCTGCTTTTAGGATAACAATCTTCGGCTTTCCGGCTTTCACCACCTTTGGCGAACGTACCGGAATCTGAATGGGTAACTGAATGCTGTCTTTGGGAACGACCCGCCCATTAGCTTCTACTACGTTGGGAGCCTGAAGCGGCCCATCGACAGGTTTCGGTTGCGGTCTACAGGAAGACAGCAGATGCAGAACGATCCAGAACGTAACGAAAGGAAGGGATTTCAAACGACAAAACAACTAGAGTGTGGAGGCCGCGCAAACCGCGTTTTGTCAAAGATAATCAATACGTTGACTCAGCCAATTTGTCCTTTCATGTACTTGGTGATAGCCTCGGTCTTGTTATTGACCTGGAGCACTTTGTACAATTTCTTTACGTGCGAACGGACCGTCTCGACCGACACAAACAACTGTTCGGAAATGGTCGTGTAACTTTTTCCGTCGACCAGCATTCCCAGAATTTCCTTTTGGCGATCGGTCAGGATGGTGGCCTTGCTGATACGTCCGCCCATGAGGTGGTTGACGATTTCGCGGGCAATCGATGGCGACATGTAGGAACCGCCCTGCACCACGATACGTAGCGCATCGACAATTTCGGGCAGGCTGGCTTTTTTGGAAATATAGGAACAGGCACCCGAACACAACGCCCTGAGTATGACGTCCTCCTCTTCATACGTCGTCAGCATCACGACGTCGACATCGGGCATTTGGTCGAAAAGTAGAGGTAGGGCATCCAGCCCCGACATACCCGGCAGGCCAATATCCAGCAGTAGAATATCCACGGCCAAATTCGGGTTGACCTGTAGGTTGTAAAAGAAAGACTCGACCGAACCCTGAACGGTTACTATGTCAAACTCTTCATGAAAGCCGATAAACCGGGAGACACTGTCCCGGATGATTTTATTGTCTTCGATGAGGCCGATTCGGGTCTTTTTCATAAGCGGGGTATTTACGCAAAGCTCAGTAGCAGGATTACGGTACGCAATCACCCGGCCGGGTGATTTTATAGTTACGGAGCGTGGTTGAAAAATCAGTTGGCCAGGCCCCACCAGCCGTTTTTTTAGCCTGAAACGCGGCCAAAGTAAGCATTAATATGTATAGATACAATCACCCGGCCGGGTGATTTTTAGAGGTATTTTCGCGTCAAAAATCACCCGGCCGGGTGATTGCCCAGCGTTCGAAGGATGAATATGTTTACCAGCTCAAACCGGCCTGGTTTTCTCATAAGCCAACCGGTTCTTTGCCCCCATTCAAACCCCAAAAACCCGGATCAGCCATGAAAGTACTGTACAGCCTTCTGCTCACCCTGCTGCTGAGCCGCCCCCTACGGGCGCAAGACAACTACATTGCCACCTCACCGGTATCGGCCACACCAGGCGCTCGGAATGTCATCACAGGTGTTCAGGCGGGTAATACCACCATGACAGGTACCGATAACACCTTTGTGGGCTATCAGGCCGGCCAATCAAATACGACAGGCCAGGGGAACATCTTTGTGGGAATTGGGACGGGAAAGAGTAACAAACAGGGGAACTACAACACCTTTTTAGGCATTAATGCGGGCCAGAAAAACATAAGTGGAACCAATAACTCCTTTATTGGCTCAGGGGCGGGTTTGAACAATACGACGGGGAGCACCAATGCCTTTATCGGTAATAATGCAGGGTATAGCAATACGGGTGGATACAATAATGCCTTTATAGGTACTGAGGCGGGGTATAGCAATACGGGTGGATACAATAATGCCTTTATAGGTACTAAGTCGGGGTTTAGCAATACAGGTGGATACAATAATGCCTTTATAGGTTATGTGGCGGGGTATAGCAATACGACGGGCAGAAATAATGCCTTTATCGGGTATCAGGCGGGGGTTTACAACACGGAGGGGATCTTTAATGCCTTTGTGGGTAATCAGGCGGGTTTGAACAATACCACCGGCAACGCCAACACCTTTGTGGGCAACGATGCGGGCCAGAAAAACACCACCGGCAGCGATAATACCTTTGTGGGCTCAGGGGCAGGCCTCAATAACACTACCGGCCAGAAAAACACGTATTTTGGTAATGATGCGGGTAACAACAGCAAGGGCGACAACAATGCCTTTTTCGGCATCAAGGCAGGCTTCGACAACACCACCGGCAGCAACAACACCATGCTGGGCTTCAACACCCAACCCACCAGCGGTACCCTCCAAAACACGGTCGCCATCGGGGCCAACGCCACGGTGGCCCGCAGCAACGCCATCGTCCTGGGCGACCCCGCCAACACCAGCGTGGCCGTAGGCATCGGCACCAACAACCCCCAGTTCCCCCTCGACGTGCGGGGAGTCATTCGCCTGCAAAATAGCGGCACCATCAAATTCACCCACCTGCTCAATCCTACTCTACGGAACGGGATGACCGACCAGTTTCTGACCGTCAACGAGGAGGGCGAAACGGTGCTGGCCCGCCACCAGCTCCGTATTGACAACGTAAATCAGTGGAGTGATAAGGTGTTTGCAAAGGGCTATGCGCTTAAATCACTAGCCGAGATCGAAACCCATATCCAGCGGCATGGTCATTTACCCAATGTACCTTCGGCTGTGCAAGTGGTAAAAGACGGCATTGATCCGGCCAAAATGGATGCTACCTTATTGGAGAAGATTGAAGAGTTGACCTTGTACAGTATTAAGCAGGAGAAAGAGAACCAGAAGTTGAAAGCTAGAGTTGCGGAGCTGGCGAAAGGTAACCAGACCAGTCAGCAGCAGATTGACGAACTGAAAGCACTGGTTAAGCAACTGCTGGAGAAGAAATAAGAATTACACTCTTTCATAAAAAAGCAGACGAGCACTACCCGTCTGCTTTTTAGTTTCTATCCACCCCATAATGGGGAATCGCCAAATGGGCGTTTCTGCATTATGGTGTGGATAGAAAAGGAGCGTTACCGTGAGAATGTGAAACTAGTATTGACAAAAAATCATTACTCAAAAAATGCAAATTGAAAGCGTGGTTCCAATATGAAACAAAATCTATTCTTTTACTTTTTAGCTCTCCCTCTTTTCGTACTGGCTTGTCATAAAGATGCGCCCGATCCATTGCGACCGGAAGCCAGTTTCACTTACGAAACAATTCGGTCAACACCTGCTGAAAAGGTAATTGAATATACTAACACCTCCAAACATTATAAAGAAGCTGAATGGCTGACCCTATTTGGTGAACGTATTCGGGATTTTGATGGAGGTGCGACGAAAGTAAGATACAGATATAGAAAAAACGGATCTGAATATATGTGGTTATTCGTCTCAGATGGTGTTCATAGTGATACGACTATAAACGAGATACCGATTGAAGGGCTGGCTAATGAGGGACAGGCGACTTTCTATACAACGGTAGCAGATAAAGGTGCCATCACGGTGTATATCAAGGAGTCAAAGCAGTATATTGGAACAATAAGACGCGCCTACTTGACTGAGCAACCTGTATGTACTGGGGAGGAAACAGCTTGGGTATTTGAGCAAGAAGGCGAATACTATTACCAAGCCCAGTCGGAAGGGCCATCACCGCTGACATGGAAAGGGTATTTTAAAATCAGAAACGGAGAATGTACTTTTATAAAATTGTCCCGCTAATTCTGGAAATCAGGATTCTTCATAACTATTTCAATAATCCTTATTAGTTCAACAGTTCAAGAAGCGCCCAAATTATAAGGCAGATAGTTGATAACTCCTTCGTCTCACATGGGAGCGTTTTTAAGAGACAGTGATTTTACTAGCTGTCCAGAGGGCCCGCTCCGGCGGTGGTGCGGCATTCTGACCGGCCACCGCGGCTCAATCAACAAGTAGACGGTTTTAGAAGAGCTACATAGCTCATAATCCGTAGTTCTACTTGTTAAACTAAGCTGAATTTACCCTACTCTTGTCTTTCCATTGATCGCTAAATCTTTACCCATGAACACCAACTCAATTTTTCATCGAAGTCACCTGGCTGCCTATACGCTGCTGACTGTATTACTGAGTACCTTACTAAGCCAAGCTCAGGCACAAACCGAGTCAGCTCGCGAGCGCGAGCTATTTACGGTGGTCGAACAGCCCCCCGAATTTGTAGGTGGCATGAAAGCCTATGAGTCATATATGAAAGCCAAGGTGCGCCAAGTAAAGGACACCTCGAGCCACAAGCTGACCGGTAAAGTGTTTATTAGTTTTACGGTCACGGATCAGGGGGCGATTGAAGAGCCAATGGCGTTGATTCGTCAGGGGAGCTCCGAGGCCACGGAAGCAGTACGATTAGTGCAGAGCATGCCCGCCTGGAAGCCCGGCAAGCAAGCAGGTCGTGCGGTGAATGTCAAGTATAATTTACCCATTAACTTTAGTGAACGCTGAGGCAAAGGGATATAGCCCGGAGCGTACCGCCTTCAGCAAGTCTCTCTTAGCTTCAGTTTTGAAGCCTTTTGGTCTGGGTTAAGTAAAGATCGATGAAGTTTTTACCGCCCACTTCACCGATCTATACTTACCTGAGAAATGGTAATCCTACAAATTATTGTCCTAGTTATTTTCGAAATTAGCTTCTTGACCGCTCGTTTAGTAGTGGTAGGGAGGTGTGCGTTCAGAAAAGGCAGCGTGGCTGTTGCACAACTCCGCTTTTTACGTCGATTGTTCACTGTCTGAAAAAGCTAATGGCTTTTCTGATCTCGTCGTCTTATCTCAGTTGAGAAAAAGCACGGCAAAGCCCAGAAAATTGTCTTGACAAGCCAATGACCACTCCACTTTTAGAGCTAGGGCTTGGCTGACAGTAGACTTGGTAGTGAACTTCATGTACTTCTTCAGGTTGAAGGCAACGGCTGCCATCAGCATCACCTTGTGAGCCCCAGCTTTGCCTCGTACATTAATCTTTCGCAGCCCATAATAGTCCACCAGACTGCCTAAGGCTGGTTTAGACTTGCAATAGTATAGTGGAGATTTTTTCTAAGCTGCCATTGAGGAAGTGAAAAAATAAGATTCCTGTTCACAGGGAGTGCGGTAGCCCAGCACTGAATGTTTCCGCCGGCGGTTATACCAACCTTCAATGTACCGCACAGGCGGCCCTGTCGAACGTAGCTAACCGGGCTACTGCTCGTGTTTCAAAGTGAGCATGGTTGACCAACTCACTCTTGAGTGTCTTGAAAAAACTTTCCGCTACAGCGTTGTCCCAGCAGTTGCCCTTCCGGCTCATACTTTGTTCAACAGGCAAGCCTTTCAACTCATCCCGAAAGTCAGTACAGGCATACTGAACGCCACGATCTGACCGGGTCGCCGGAGCGATGAAAGACCAAATTGCCGACTATTGGTCTGTTTTTGAGAGCCATACGCCAGGCCGCTATACTCGTGTCAACTGCTTTCAAACTAGCACTCAGGGCCCAGCCAACCACTTTCCGATCCGCTAAATCCAAAATCACTGTCAGGTATAGCCAGCCTTCGCCGGTGGCGATATAGCGGGGCGGCCCGTGCCGTGATGTCGGACACCCACTTTTTCCCTGGCTTATCAGCTGTAAATTCCCTGTTTAGCAGGTTTTTAGCTACTGGGTAGTCATGATTCGAATTGGTAGTTTGTGCCCGGTATTTTTTATACATGATGCTACGAATACCCGACTTCTGCATGAGTCTGGCAATGCGGTTGCGTGATGCTTTCACGCCCTGCTCACGGAGTTCATCCGCAATTCGGGGACTGGAACGCCAGCCCGGTACCGTAGCGGCATTGGCTCTGGGTATGAACCCGCCGGATATGACTCATTAACTGATCCTGGTTCAGTTGTCTGCTACCAACTGGGTGCTTACGCCAGTAATAATAGCCACTACTGCTCACATTCAACATTTTACACATCCTCTCAACGGGAAATTCGTTAGCATGTTCCTCTATAAATCGGAATATTTCCCGTCGCCCCTGGAGAAGATGCTGACTGCCTTTTTTAAAATATCGCGTTCCATCTGAGCTTCTCTCAGTTCCCGTTGTAACCTTCGAATCTGTTGCTGCTCGTCAGAAAGAGTGGTATTAGTAGGTTGGTTTTGGTCGCTTTTTTGATGCCGTTGCCGCCATTTACGGATTCGACCAGGATCAATCCCTAATTCACGGTCGGACCGCCGAAGCGGCAGCATCCTGAATTGATCCTTTTGCATATGACAACTCGACTGCCATTCCCTTGAAGGCTTCGTCATACACACACGGTCCGCCGTTGCGGTCGTTTAATCATCGTCAAATTGGAGTTAGTGCCCCAAATCTGTCTAAAAAAAGTCTCCAGTCAAATGTAGCAAGTCCATCTGACCGATGCACCACTGGCGTTTAAGATGGGGCTTGAGCTCGTTTTTTTGAGAATATCACCCAAGTGAGTGTGGGACAGATGTTCACAATATCCCAGTTCGACGGCTTTACGAGCCAATAAGCGTAACGACCACTGGCTGTGTCCAGCCGGAGCCTGTTCACAGGCTAATGCCGTTAGTTGGGCGCGTTGACTACCCTCAATGAGTATGGGTCGTCCACTACGGGGTTTATCGGTCAGGAACCTTAATTGTTCGGTCTGGTATTTAGCAGCCCAGGCTGCGAGCGTGTTGCAGTTTGTATTCAGTGTTTGAGCCACCATCTGGTAGGTCTTGCCCTGATGGAGTTCCAGCAAAGCGGTAGCCCGCTTGAATGTTTTAACAGGCAAACTACCTTTGGCCAGCAGTTGGCGCAAATAAGTCTGGTGATCCTGGGTTAGAGTAAGATGTCGCTTGGTCATACCCCTGAAATACTAAATAACTTAGTTTACAGTGTACTAAGCGATAAGTAAAAATTCTTGTCACCCGCAACAAATCCTAGCTGTTTGTCACTCTGGTAATACGTACCGCTGAATTTGACTTTCAGACCACTCTTAGGGGTAGCTAACACAGTTGGGATATATCCGCCACGTGAAGCCTATAATTATCTAATAATTAGATGGTTATACAGATTTAACTAGCTGTACTAAGGAGCAAATTCACCGTTTTGGCTAAATGGCTTACAAAACGGCTCAATTTCACTACTCAAAGCTACCTTTCGTAACGGATATTCCTCAAAAGGTATTTTTTGCCATAATAGCATCAAAATTATATGCTTTTACGCGTGCCTAAACACCAAAGTTATTTGCTCTCTAAAACGAACGAAAGTTAAAAGCATACATTTTCCGGCAATATATTAATATACAACCTTTTAACTGCCTTTGGTGGCGAATATACCCTAAATGTGTCAGCTATCCCAATACACGTTTCGACAAACATTAAATAAATGGGTAACCATTTTCAGAAAAACGGTGTTTAACTATCAACAGCTTTGCTGAGTGCTTGCTTACCGGCAGTCAAATGTCGTTTATCATGAATGACTATCCCGATGCCCTGTGGACCCAGCAGCAGCTCACTGACCATCTTAGTCAGATCAGCCAACTGCTCCAGTCTCAGGATTTTACCTCTGGGAGCCCCTTTACTTAGCAAAGTCAGGTCTGCTGGATTGAGTTAATCAGGGCCGTAAGCGATTTAGTCCGGCAGGCTTCCCTGGCTGGCAAGCGCATTAACTTCATAGATGAGGTCAGCGCTCATGACCCCTCTCAGGACATCACCACTTTATTGGATGTCATGCGTCAATCCGCCTTTGTTCTTCGGGCGGACGCACTCAATCAGCCTGACTTAAAGCTTCTTTCACCGGCCCTGAATCAGTTTAATGGCGTTGGTTCGGGCCATTTCCCCAATGGCTTATTCTTTACGTGTTCTCATAGAAATGAACGGGCCTTTTTTATTGGCCGAGACCGTATTTACTTCTATCGGCATCTGATGCGTGCTTATATGGAAGCTGGTCGATACCTGATGTCACTACCTGAAGCGGACTAAACGGATAGGTAAGGCAAGTCCAAATGGTCACGCAAATTTTAGCTACTCTGTTGTTGCCTATCCATTACCTCTTAGCCTTCTATGTCACATGAAAATCGTTCTGGTCGCCTTCATCCTACTCATAGCATACCCGGGCTATAGGCAACTCCCTGGTAAGCGATTAACGGGGCTGGTTAAGCTGCCCAATGGTCAGAAGCTGCAACAGGGCGACACGCTACTTCTGGGGCCTGGTACGATGGTCAATCGAGACTTTTCTTATGCTACCCATGCCGGATTACCCCTACTCGGGCGGCCATTGGAGCGAGGATTTTCGGGCTCGTCTTTTGTGGTTGATCAAGTCCGGATGCTAGACGACCCGTACTTTGGCAAGCTCTTTTATGCCGTTATCCGAGCGGGGGTTGGCACTACCATTGTTGAATTGACAAAGGGTCTGGAAGCAGGTGAGATTACGGCTATAAAAAAAAGGAAGTAAACCTGTTATGAAGGTCCGTATGAATTTTATGGCATGATCCGACACTAGCTTTCGAACAGGCTACCACCTTACTATGCGATAAACTTGCCGAGGTAAATTCATTCAGTTCGGAGTTTGCTTATTCTCTTTTTCAGACGGACTTTTCTCGTAACAGCTTTAGCTCGCCGATCTTTTTCCTGTAGACAGCAATCTGATCGTGGGCAATCGTGATCAGCATTAAATCAATTGAAGAAGGCGGCTGGCCTGCCTGAGCGATAGTGATACTGGGAAGCATTCGTTCAAACCCTATCAGAAGCTGACTGTATTTATCAATCTGATGGGTTAGTTCCTCAGCCATTCTGTTCGGATGCATAAGCCAGTATGTTTAACTACACCTCTTTTTCTCGTTTTCTATAAGCTATAGCTATGTCAGGATAGGAATCGTTATTGGTTTGTCTTGCTCTACAACTCCCCTAGGGTTAACGACTAACACGTGACTCCATCAGCATCCGACAACAATACCAGGGAATCTGGAACTAGTAGCATAGCGTAGAAACCCTTTGGTCTGGTATTGTTGGATAAGCTGTCCTATTGTCAGGCTCAATTTCAATCATTGGGTAATCGCAGTGTTGGCCGCACCGAGGATCATAGACTTGATTCATGCAAAACACAAGCCGCAAAGTTATACAGGTACCCAATTAGCTACCCTTGAAATCGACTCGACCTAATAAAGTTGACCGAATCATTGGATAGCTAAGCCCCGAATGTAGTATTCCTGTCCCTGGCTACTGGTCCGTATATCCACCAGTAAGTCCTTACCCTGCCAGGTAACCGGATCGACGCCATTAATGGTCCATGTATCTTTTGCCAGCCGTAGTTCCGGACCACCTCGGATCACACTCATAATATTGATCAGCACTTTCGGTATCACGACGGCATCGGTCACCGTGAAAAGTTCATTGAAGTTGATACGCATGAGCTTAAGATTTTAAACGTGAGACGAACTAGATTATCATGTACTGCTTTACTAAGCTTATTGACGTTAACTGTCGGGCCCTAAGGGTATCTGTTGAAACTGAGGAATCAAATCGAATCGCCCGGCAGCATGTTCAGGGGTCAGATAAAGAATCGTGTGGGGCGTACCTCGTACTCAATAGGGCTTTTTCTCGGCGGGTATAACTCTTTCCAAAGACCGGGATTTACAACTACTTTTAAGCATGATAGATTATTATCAGCGTGTTTTCAATCGACCCGATATTGATTCACAGGGTAGTAGATCAACCACTGGTCTTCTGGAATATGGCCTATCCCTACTCGTGTTATCCTAAAATTGATTATTTGTTATTCTTTTGGGATGCTTTAGGTACCAGGGGTACTAAAGCGGCTTCACGTTGCGCATAGCGAGGCACTTTAGCGACACCGGCCACTTTAGCAGCCTTAGTCGCATCTTTCTTACTGGATTTCGTAGCCATAATAAAGATTGATTAATTAATTATTAAACCCGATTTGTCGCTTTAGAAAGCCATTTGAAGCAATCGTTAGCGATCTGTGGAACATGCCGTCCGTGTATTATTGATGCGCTCAATTCCCGGACAGGATTTCAACAGCGAATCCATTATCCATTTATGCGCAGCAATAAGCACGGACACAAGGTGCTAAAAACCGGGACCTGTTAAGTGAGTGATTGAGTAGATCGCTCCTACCAAGCGTCTACCTATAAGGAGAAGTGCGTATTACAGCCAGCATAAACAGGCTGGTAGCTCACATTGATTCAGCAACAGTCGACCAGGTTTGCTATCTGGCCTTTCATATTCTGAACTACACGGGAGAAGTTAACCATCAGGCCAGGCAGTTGACTGCCGAAAACGGGGCCTTAGTTAGTGAACACGGCGAGGGGTGAATTGTTTATTAATTCTTTTAATCATTCAGGCCAGACGCTATTTTAACCCATATCGTAAAAGATAGTTAGACAAAACAAACTGAAAACCAATAGCTTATTTGTCCTGACTCGAATCTTTTTTTTCGGAGAACTGAACAAATACCATTCAAAGGCGCTTATATACCCGGACTTCATTCGCCTTAGGTAGCGGCCTAATCCAGACTCGTAGCTATAGCTCCTCTCCTGTAAATCCATACGAGCCTTCACTAGTCTTCTTTCGATTCCGAATCCTTTCTTTTTTTAGTACCAAGCTGTGACCGGCATAGTTTGTTAAATGCTCATATTCATGACCTTCCACTTGCGTTTTTATGCCTACGATGATGCACAGCGTCAAACCTTCCATTACCTGTTAGCCGATACGGAAGCTAGTTCGCTACAAGGCTTTGCGCAGGGACAAGCTATCCTGTTGATCGAACAGCGAGAAGGAAGTCTTGCCAAAACGTATATGATTGCCAATCCCCCTACAACAAGGAAGCCTCCTCGATTAACGGTCGAACCAGAAACCGTACAGGCCATAGACATCTTTGTCGTGAGCGAGAAAGATTGGAACCAAAGCAGTGCCAGCGATACTCAGTCGCATAACCCCTGGTATGGACCAACCCTATAAAGACAAGCTAGCGTAACAAGGCTTTAGGATTAATTCGGATAAACGTATGCAGCACTTATTAGAATGGACAATTGGGGCATTGATCAACCGCCATCCATTACGAAAAAATCAGATTCTGGGCGAACTAAATCATGTAGGTCGCCAGTCAGTAGAGCTCGTATTTCTGGATAAAGACCGGCCAGAGCTGGGAGCGGTTGAACTCATACAGATTCAAGTGAGTCTGGACAAGGCCTCCCAGAACATGAACCAGCCCAGCTTTCGGTGTCGAGTCAACAAGTTGATGGAACTATCGCTTCCGAGCCATCAGCGTAACGATCCTGATACAGTCCTGCTCTTTCCTACAACGCAGGATGCCATTCGATGGCTCCAGACGGATGAATACACTCAATTAAATGTATAATCAGTTACTTATTAACCTATTAATCATATGGAAACGGTCTTATTTATGGTGGTTGTGCTAGGCGTATTTTGGCTTGTCATTCAAAACGCCAGTAAGCGCCAAAAACAGGAACAAGGCTTATATCAGGCTTACCGAGCAGCCATAGCCAGTGGTGACAGAGACCAGGCGCTTACGTGTGGGCGCGCCTTTTATCGCTGTTTACAAAACGGCGAATTAACGCTTAATGCCGAACTGGCTATTAAAAAAGATTTGAGCCGAATGGAGTAAGTGAACCCTAACCTACTGCTCTCGATCTATGCCCTATAGTTCCATAATAGCTGCTGATTGACTCTCTGATTAAGATAGACCTGTCTTCTGGCTGAAGCGACCCTACTCAACTTAGTATCATCGTATTTTTTCATCTTCTACCATGAATCAAGGCTCTTATTTTCATCTTATTAGGACAGATTTATTTTTAGATCAGGCTCCTATTACCCATCAATCGCCTACCTTTTACAATATCTTCATCGGCATACTGATTATCCTTATTGGGTATTTCAGTTATAAAAAACACGCCATTACTCTTAAGCAATAAGCGAATGCAAATCGATATTCAGAAACTGGTCGAGAAAAAGGGGCTATATAAGTTCTGACAGCCATATAGCCGCTTATTTATACCTAGCGTTTCGAGGGTATATTAGCCAGGGTTATTAATCCCAAACGCCCCAATGTCTATTTTCTGAGTAGCTGATTTCTGCTCTGAACCCAATGATCCTGCCAATGATGATATGGGCTGTTCTTGTCTTCTTTAGTATCGGTACGGCAATCGTCTTTTATATTGACGAACAGGCCCAGGTTCAGGGTGGGCCTAACAGGACGCAAAGAAATATACTCCTGCTGGTGGTAGTCACTAGCCTGTTCTTCGCTTTGCTATATGGCTTTCAAGCTGGAGAATAGGTTTCGCTAACGGATACAACTACCTGTTGATGCAAACTTGCTACGCCCACTTCAAGGGGATGAGCAGCAAGAAGAAGTAAGCAGTAAATCTATTGGTCGACTGGAAAAGTATACAGGCCAACTTTACACGCATGAAAAATACAATTATTCTCGTTCACGGCTTTTCGGGGATGGATGCCCGCTTCACAACGGCTTATTTGAATATACCCGAAGCCGAAGCGTTGCATCGCTTTACCGAAAGTGGACATCCCTACAGCTTTTCCGAGGTGATAGAATTTGATAGTGAATTTAATGTACGGGTCAATCTGTTTGGCACGATTGTGTTTCAGAATACGGGTATGTGATTTAAGGCCGGTAAAAAATAGTTTCAGCATTTAGTTTACTGAATTTCTCTAGTAAAAGAGAGTAAACTAAACGCTGAGAAGCCTACCTAATTGACCAGTTAATATACTGTCGGATTTCTATTGGTATCGGCACGCTACTTCTGGTTCAATAGCTGGTTTAATCTGTTCTGTAGCTCATCCTGTTTTTTCCTGACGGCCTGAAGTTGTTGCTGTTGTGCCTGAATCGTCTTATCCTGCTGAATGCTGTATTGGATTAATTCCCCTACCTTTTCCAGCAAAATAGTATTCATCTTGACCAGGTCAATTTCTTCATTGGCTACCTGTTCTGCTAACCAAGCCCCTTTTCTATCTACGGATACCAGATGTAACCCTTGGCAAAACTATAGTTAGGTCGGTTCTTAAGCACTTTATCTCAAGCCCAAACGACAGCGTCCCAGTAGCCAGGATTTTTCGATTCACTCTGCGCGACCGGTACCTTGAGCTACGCCGGTAGGTACACGCTAAAGGTGGCCCCTTGACCCGGCTTACTGGTCGCGGTGATGCCACCCCCATGATTCTCCATCACCCGCTGGCAGATGGCCAGCCCCACACCGGTACCCGGAAACTCCTGCTTACCATGCAGCCGCTGAAACACCTGGAAAATGCGATCCAGATACTTGGTGTCAAAGCCAATACCCTGATCGATGATGCTAATCTGGTGATAGAAAGGGGCCGATCCGTTGAGCCGGATGTCAACAGGCAATTCGGCCAGGTGCCGATGGAGGTATTTCACCCGTATTTGGGGACGCTCAGAGGCCGGTGTAAACTTGAGTGCATTGCTCAGCAGGTTCTGAAACAGCTGACTCAACTGGGAGTCATCGCCATGCACAATGGGCAGTTCATCGACCTGCATCTGAGCCTGGCGATGTTCGACCTCTACCGAGAGCGTCTCGAGTACCTCAGCGATGACAGCCTCCAGCGAAATGGGTCCGAAGCGTTGCTGCCGAGTCGTAAGGCGGGAGTAACTCAGCAGATCCCGAATCAGGGTGGACATGCGAGCCGCAGACTTGGTGATGCGCTCCAGGTAATCGATCGCCGTGGTGTCGAGCACCTGGCCCAGATACTGACTCAGCAGCGTGCTAAACGACTGCATTTTGCGCAGGAGTTCCTGTAAATCGTGGCTGGCGACATAAGCAAACTGTTGAAGGTTCTCGTTTGACCGGCGCAGATCGCCCACTAATAGGTCTAATTCCCGGGTTCGGGCCTGCACCTGCTGCTCCAGCTCAGCCGATAAGTGGCGGTAACGGGCTTCGCTCTGGAGGATGGATTGCTCAGCTTGGTCTTTAGTGCAAAACGGGGCCAAAATGAAAATAGCCCCGTAAAGTACTGATTCTGAGTATAGGTAAAGAGAATGGTCGTTTTCTTTACTGACTGATTAGCAGGCAGAATATAGCCTATTATGGCCCATTTAAAGGCAATATACCCGGTTAAATTATCAAAGTAAGCTTAGCTGTGTCGAGTAATGAGTTTTCTAACTCTCTATTTTCTTTTGGCCCCGTTTTGCAGTGCAGACCTACTAGGGCTTATTATGAGTCTTGAAGGGTGTTGTAGATAGTCGCAATGCTTTACCAACTCACGGAGAATAGCTACCGCGATAGATTCAGCTCGAAAGCCCGCTACCTCATTAAAATCACTTATCTGGAACATTTGGTGGCAAAGAGGATTAACTCCTGGTGGAAGCTACTGCTCTGCTTAGTCGACCTGTACCAGGTTTATATTCCTCTACAGATAGGAAGGGCGTTATTAAGCGACCAAAGTGTATCCTTAAGCCGAAATTGTCTTGCCGCTTGGGTTCGTTCGCTTTCTTGATAATCATAGCGTTAGGAAAAACGGAAACGATAAGCACGGCTCATTATTTAACAGGCGTATCGTTTAGCATTCTCTAATAAAACAAGGCTATGATTCGCTCAGTCATTGCGGCAACGGGTAGTTATATTCCGGATACCATCATTCGAAATCAGGACTTTTTAACGACTCAGTTCTTTACCCCCGCTGGGGAAGCCATCCCCACTGATCAGGCCGTGATGCTGGACCAGTTTACGACAATCAGCGGCATTCGGGAACGGCGCTACGCCCGCCCCGATCAGCAAGCTTCCGATCTGGGTTTGCTGGCTGCCGAACAGGCCCTGACCAGCTCGGGCATCGATCCCGAAACGCTGGATTATCTGATCGTCGCCCACAATTTTGGCGATGTCGCTCACCAAAGTAACCGGGTCGATCTGGTGCCTTCGCTGGCTTCCCGCATCAAAGCACGCTTAGCGATCAAGAACCCGCAATGCGTAGCCTATGATCTGGCCTTCGGCTGTCCGGGTTGGGTAGAAGGTCTTATTCAGGCCAACTATTACATACGCTCGGGGGACGCCAGGCGTTGTCTGGTCATCGGCACCGAGACCTTGTCGCGGGTGATTGATCCGGGAGATCGGGATTCGTTATTGTTCAGTGATGGCAGTGGGGCCGTCGTTCTGGAAGCCAGTCCGGATGGACGAACGGGAATACTGGCGCATCATACCCAGACCCATGCCCATGAGCACGTGGCCCTGCTGACGATGGGTAGGGCTTATGAGCCAGCCCGCAGCGAGCGGTCCGATCGGTTTATGAAAATGAAGGGGCGAAAGCTTTACGAATTTGCCTTACAGCACGTCCCCCTGGTGATCAAAACCGCCCTGGACAAAGCGGGTATGGACCTTTCGGCAGTCAGAAAGATCCTTATTCACCAAGCCAATCAGAAAATGGATGTCGCCATTCTGGAACGGCTCTTCAAGCTGTACGGGCAGCCAGGCCCGGACCTGGCACTGATGCCCATGACGATCGCCTGGCTGGGCAATAGTTCGGTGGCCACCATTCCCACCTTGCTGGACTTACTGCTACGGGGCCAGCTGACCCATCAACGCATCGAAGCCGGTGATACCGTCGTATTCGCTTCGGTGGGAGCGGGCATGAATATCAATGCCGTTGTCTATCAATTCTAATCCAGCGGGTCGTCCGTTTTCATTCAATAAACTGGCAATCTATGGCCCACTTTGAGACGGTTATTTTTATTCTGGCTGTGCTGATTGGCTTATCGGCCATCGCCCATAAAATTAAGCTGCCGTATCCGGTTTTATTAGTGGCCACCGGTGTAGTGATTGGCTTCATACCGGTTTTGCCCAACCTGGCCTTAAATCCCAATGTCGCCTTGGTCCTTTTTCTGCCCCCACTGCTCTACCAGGCAGCTTCCAAAACGGCCTGGCAGGAGTTCACCCGTTCCATTCGCCCGATTACCACTTTAGCCGTTACGCTGGTTTTTTTTACCGCCAGTACCGTGGCCGTTGCTGCCCACTACGTGATTCCCCACTTTAGCTGGCCGATGGCCTTCGTGCTGGGCGCCATCGTCTCGCCCCCCGACGCGGTGGCGGCTACCAGTATCATCAAGGGCCTGGGCCTGAGCAAACGCGTTATTGCCATTCTGGAAGGCGAAAGCCTGCTCAACGATGCCTCCGCGCTCATCGCCTACCGCTACGCCGTAGCCGCCGTGATGACGGGCCAGTTTGTGTTATGGGAGGCGGGCGGGCAATTTTTACTGGTGGCCGGGGGCGGCCTGTTGATCGGTGGGGTGCTGGGCTGGTTGGTGACGCTAATGCTCGATCGAATCAGTAGCGCCACCACCCAAACGGGCCTGATTTTACTAGTTCCCTACGGAGCCTACTTAGCCGCAGAACACGTCCACACCTCGGGCATTCTGGCTGTCGTCAGCGCGGGGCTTTTGATTACCCGCCGGGCACCGGAAGTGCTGTCACCCCAGGCTCGCCTGGAATCCCGCGCTATTTGGGACACGCTCATTTTTTTGCTCGAAGGCATGGTCTTCATCCTGATCGGCTTGCAACTGCCGGCCATCGTGGCGGATTTGCGCGGCTACACGACGGAAGAATTAGTACTGTACAGCGTGGTGATTAGCGCTGTTACGATTCTCATCCGCATTTTGTGGGTATTTTTCAGTACGTATTATCCCCGGTTGCTTGGCTGGTCAACCGCACCGGGTTCGGACGCCGATGAGCCGCCTAACGATGTGGACTGGCGGAACGTGCTGATTGTGGCCTGGACGGGAACCCGGGGCGTGATCTCGCTGGCGACCGCCCTGGCCCTGCCGCTCACGCTAAGCTCCGGCCAGTTGTTTCCTCAGCGCCCGCTGATGCTGTTCTTATCGTTTGTGGTCATTCTGGTTACGTTGGTCTTGCAGGGAATGAGCTTACCCCTGCTGATCCGGCTGCTGGGGGTGACACCGCAAAGCGATCTGGTTCGGGCGGATCAGGCGCTGGAGTTCCTGCTGGCCAGCCGGTCGCTGACCTACCTGGAAAATGACTTTCCGATGACTTTGTCGGAGTTACTGAAACAAAGGCTCATTCGGCGCTACCGGGTTTTGTTGACCGAACTGGACGCGACGCTGTATCAGACGGACTCGGAGCCCGAACTGGTTACGGATCACGCGTTAGTAAGTGAACAGCGGGCCGCCGAACGAGTCCTGGGCGAATACCAGCAGGCGCTTCTTCTGGAACTGGCCACCGAAAAACGCTTTAGTGACGAGGTGCTGCGGACGGCGGAACGACGAATCGATCTGGATATGGCCCGGCTGGATACCTCCGAGCAGGCCGCCGGGGAGTCGTAAAGCCGATCGGTAGGATGGGCTTAGTCTTCGGTGTTACGCCTGGCTATCTCAACTCATCCAGCTACACTGAACACGAAGATGCTCAACTTCAGGCAGTGAAAATCTCTCCTGACCGCTTCAAACCCCGGAAATTAGTCTTATGCTGCTCAATCACAAGATTTCATTTACCTTCTATATTCGTAATATTTTGCCCCAAGCCCAGCTCATCTTTTTGTTTGCCAATGGCATCGTTTTCCTTAAACTGTTCAGCGCCTGGGATTTAGTCCTTCCGATCGCCATTGCAGCCATCCTGGGCACCTGTATTGCGCTGCTGCTGGCTTTTCGTACCAATCAGGCCTACGATCGGTGGTGGGAGGCCCGCATCGCCTGGGGAGCCATTGTCAACGATAGTCGTAGCCTGATTCGCCAGCTCCAGCTATTTGTGGCCGATGGGCCTGACCGAGACGCGCGGCTGCACGCCTTCGTGGAGCGCCAATGCGCGTTCTGCTTTGTATTGGGGGACACCCTACGGGGTCAGGATGTGACGGAACGATTACAAACGTTCCTTCCTCTGGCGGATAGCCAGCGCGTGACTCAGGCAACCAATAAACCCAACGCTCTACTGCTGGACCAGGGGTTAGCCATGCGCAGCTTATACGATCATGGACAACTAACCGATTATCAGCTGGTTCAGTTGAGCACGACCCTCAACAACCTGACCGATTCCATGGGACGCTGCGAACGGATCAAAAACACGGTTTTTCCCCGAACCTATACGTTTAACATGCAAGTATTCATTTACCTGTTTGCCACGATTCTGCCCTTCTGTCTGTATCCTGTTCATTATCTGTTGGATGTACCGCTGGTCACGCTCCTCTCCTCGGCCTTCATTCTGATTGAGAAAAGCGCCATTCAATTACAGGACCCCTTTGAGAATAAGCCGACCGATACCCCCATGACGACGATTGCTCAAACCATTGAACGAGATCTGAAAAGTATGACGGCGTATTCATCCCTGCCTGAAAGACCGGTTTCCCAGACTTATTATTCATTATAAGGGAAGTAATCCCAGTCGTGCGGAACATGCCCAATATATCCTCATCGCCAAAGAAGCGGGAAGTAGATCCAGCTAATCAGCGATAAGTGGGCGGGTCCCGCAGCTGCGTCTAAGCGGTTGGGCGACCAATTCGATTAGCCCTCATTTACTGGCCAAAAACTACTGATTAATAATTAGTCAATGAACAGGTATTCAAAGTAGGCTCTTATGCGGTTAGGATAATAGACTTTTAACTAATAAAATTGCACTTTTCCCATTGAAATCATCAGAGACTAACAAGAAAAGCTGAATATGTATAAGGATACTATGAACGATGACGATCCTGCCATTTTATAGAAATATTGGTACAATTTATTAATTATGAGGTTATTGCAACTATATCTTTATTCCTTCCGTTGCTTCTATATCCGACCTCTACTGGTGGACATCGTTATGAAAATACAGTCAAGATTTTTTGTATTATTTTTAGTTGCATTCACGTTTGTCTCAACCCACTCCTGGGCGCAAAGCTATAGCCTTGGGCCTGCAACGGAGCCAGAGGCCAGCCAGGACGCTCACCGGCTAGGCGAAGAAATACAAACCAATCAACCGGTTGTCACGGAAGCTCAGAAAGGAGCCAATCGATCCCTTGATGCCATGCACTGGACCGCCGTTAACGTTCATGGGCAAAGCCAGTTGGTGCCTGTGGTCAGCAAACGGCTGCTGGATGACTCAAAGGAAGTTCCGTTTACCATACGTATTGATAAGTCGGTTGAGGAGCCAATGAAGGCATTAGACAAACCGGCTGCTCAGCGTTTATAAGGGAGGCTAACCAGGACACCTTACCTCAGTGATAGGGTACGAAAAAGGGGGAGTAGCATTATGTGTTACTCCCCCTTTTCGTACCGCCGTAATTGGCAGCCAGCGTAAGCTAGTAAAATGTGAGCCAGGATCGTAGTTCAGGACTCAGCTTATTCCGTGTCAACAGAACCCTGTACTCTTTTAAATGACTTACCTAAACCCCGGTTAACCACTTATCATTTTTTCGCTTTACGAGCCAGGTCCGGCGGTTTGATGCCGGATTCGGTCTGCTCGTACTTGGGGATTCTGGGGACACCCTGTACCTTAGGCGCTTTGGTGGCTGGCTTTTTGGTGTTTTTGTTTCCTTTTTCTTCGTGTGCCATATCAACAGAGTTTAAAGCAGAACGGTGGCCAGCGCAAAACGATTTAATTTGTTCAGATGGCTACCGCCGGTTTACCAGTCGTATATCCCCAATCCATCCAACGGATGTGGGTCTAATCAGCGGGTAAACCCTAGGTTTCCTGCCGTGCAGGTCCGTTACCGAACAAAAGGCCTGATTCTGACTAAATAAAGTCCGGCTCCGTAATCATTTGGTGATTACGCATGTTGAGTTACTAACAGCCTTGCTGCGTGCGTGCTAACCGGCAGTCAAATGTCGCCATCGATGATCGACTACCCGGACGCTGCTTGGACGAAACCGCAGCTCATTGCGCATCTGGAGACGCTAGCTCGCCTGTTTGTCTCTAAGGTATTTAAGCCATCAACCCCCTTTAGTCGCCAAAGTCAGATACACTGGTTTAGACTAATCCGCTCGGTCAGCGATCTGTTGCGCCAATCGGCACAAGCTGGCCAACGGATTACCTTTACCCAGGAGGTCAGTGCCTCGGGGGAGGACATCACCAGCCTGTTAGAGCGGATGCGACAGGGCAGCTTCCTGATCACGACCACGTCGCCTTTTCGGCAGCAGGACTTGCTGGTCTTGGCACCCCATCTAAACTACGTACGTGGTAAAGGTAGCGGCCACTTTCCCAATGGTTTATGGTATTGCTGTCCCCATCCGAATGAACTAGCTTTTTTCATCGGTCAGGATCGGATCTATTTCTTTCGGCATCTGATGCGCGCTTATCTGGAAGCCGGGCATTACCTGATTTCACGACCCGATTCGAACTCAAGTCGCTAAACGGTTGGGCTAGCCTGGGCCAGTCCCGCTCAACTGTTGGATTTACTCGTCTATCCACTATCATCGCCTATATACTAATGCAGTATCTTTTAATCAACCAAGCGTATGCGAATCAATTTCAATGAACTCTTCACCGTCACCGATCAGGTAGTCATCCCCAAAGTGCTCATCAACATCATGAGTGTTATCAAAGGAGGACCGGAACTACACTTAATGCGGGGCAGCCTGCTGATCAACGGGGTTGATCCGGTGAGCTGGCAGGGCAAAGATGTGCTGGCCGATCTTCGCCAGGGGCCTCAGGGCCAGGAGTATTATATTCGGGGCTTAGCCATCGAATAACCCAGGAGTCCGGCCCCGTCATGACGGCCCTTTGAACGAGCATTAACCTCTAAATTCTATTGTATGGCTAATCAGGATAAAAAAAACAGGAACGACAAGAAAGCCGCGACCAAAGCGCCAAAGGAACACGGCGTCGCGAAAATTCCCAAGTACGAGCAGCAGCCCCTAGCCAGCCCAACGGTCTTGGGTCTGCTACCCAAAGCCAAGAAGAAATAAACAGCCTGATAAAAACTGCTGATCGATTTGGGCTAACGTGAGGTGTTGCTAGAATCGATCAGCGGTTTCAAGTGGCCTGGGGCTTTCTGAATAGTTGGCTAAAGCCAGTTTGATTTTTAACCGATCATTATCGTAATCGTTCATGAATCCACCTATTTATTCGGACATACCCGAGACGTCTGATTCAAGCTACTGGCTAGCCGTTGAGAACGCACTGAACCGCAGCACCACCTTTTTGCCCAGGGATCGAGCATTACATCAATCCCTGAAGGCCAAAGCCTGGGCCATCAAGCAGGCAAGCTTAAGTAAAAAAGCGAAGAAAGGCTCCAGCTACTAGGCCGAATTTGAGGGCTAGACGGGTGCGTCTACTGACAGCCACCAGCCCTGGACTAGTCAGCCGTCGAGGCATTCAAACTCCAACACGATGCGAAAAGGACAGATAGTAGTTTTAGGGAAAGTGGTGTATGATCCAGACAAAATAGCTCATTTCGATTTTGGGAGGAATCAGTTTGGCCAGCGCCGGTGTCGGTGTGTCTTCATGAATGCAGCTGAAGAAGGGGGTGGCGTCATTGGCTCGAAAGAAGACTACGGTATGTTGCTCGAGTTTGCCGAGACGAATAACTTAGTTCGAGAGCGGGATTACACATTTGGCGAGTAGAGTCAGGTTAGGCATCGCACACCTGTTCTCAGGCCAAGAGCTTTCAATAATAGATCAACCCCTATAATCGGGCAAGACAGGAAGTAACAATGCGGGCATAAAAAAGTATCGATGGTTTTTTATGCCCGCATTGTTACTACAATTGTTCTCTCATTATCCACTTCGTTGGCTAGTCAACAATAAATAATTTCTTACCCGATGAGCCCATTTATCAAACTAAGTCGTTCGTCCCAGTATGGAGGCATCGATAACTATTTGGTTAATGTGAATCACATTGTCAGGATTGCCAAATCGACTGGTGGTAGCCAAGTGTTTACCGTACAAGGGGATTTTTTCTGTGACGAGAACCCAACTCAGATCTTGGTGATGATTGAGGGAGTGTTTGATCTAAACTAGCTGGGTAGATAGCCCCCAGGCAAAACAACACTTAATCCCTACTTGAATAAACTCTATCACAATGGCTGATTCAGAAGTGATGTTAGTTCAATTTAACAAGTTTGTCCGCGACAAGCAATTGTTAGAAGCCTTAATTACTCAATGCGATGTGTTTATCACTGAGTTGTTTGACGAGATTTCCTTCTTTTCGTCAACTGAAACTTCAGAAGTAGCGCTAAGCAGGCATACTAAGGCAGCCAACCTTCTGCTGTATTACAAGAAAAAACGGATCGAATTAACAGAAAGCCTATTCGTTTTAGTAGCTCCTTACCATCCCCCTTCACAAGTTGGGTGAATTTTAGCTACTCATTACATACTATACATACTATAAAGCCAGTGTCTGTTCAGTCCAATAACCCCTACCCATTATGACGATTATTTTCAATTACCTTTTCATCCAGACTAATGCGGGGTTTGTTTGCCGGGTTCCAGTACGCATTTTAGAGGGTCCTGTGCTCGGTAAAGGAACAAGCCCAACAAGTAGTGAAGCCGGGGGCATTGATCTCCAGGACTGGATTGGAAAGAGTCTGAACGTAACGATTGAAGCGGGTATCCATAAAATTATGGGTGTAGTCAAGTGATGCCGTTTGGAGGACAGCTGCTATTCCTACTAACTGGCAAACAGTATAAAAAGGCACTCAGCGTGTGTGTATTGGTCACAACATCACTTAACCTTTTTCCGCCTGGTTCTTACTGGTTGCCCGTCTCCTTTATCGCCCGTTTCTGTAGGACGATATCCATAGCTGGAAAACGTATCGAAACACATTCCAAAACGGCTTCAATTGGTTATCGCTTTGCTTAATTTATCCTATTCAAAATTGCACTAAGCTAGAAGGATAGGTTCTTTTGTAAAAATCGAGCAAGACGTTGCTGCTGTTCAAACTATCACTAAGTACCTACTTACAAATTCTGTATTTTTCTTCATATTTGCGAATCTTTAGCTTCCTTTCCCTTGTTAAGGAGTAGGCATGATCATTTTTACCCCAGCTACCATCAGCCAATATGCTCATCAGCATCCTGATGTCCATGATGAATTATTACGCTGGATGCGCATCGTGGAAGCTGCTGACTGGTCGTCACTGGCCGATATAAAGCAAGATTTTAACAGCGTCGATTACGTGAAGAATGACCGTTACGTCTTTAACATTAAAGGCAACCAATACCGGTTAATTGCCATGGTGCATTTTCGAGTGCGAAGTCTTTATGTTCGCTTTATTGGTACTCACAGTGAATATGATAAGGTGGACGCATCCGTTATCTAGTCTAATAAATGAATACAATTATGATTACTAACATCCAAACAGAGGCTGATTATCGAGCAGTACAAGCGGAGGTGGAAGCCTATTTGCAGAAGGCTACACAGGGCGGTGGATTTGCTAGCCTAAGCGAGCAGGATGATCAGGAATTATTGCGGTTATCTCACTTGATGCGGGCTTACGAGCAGCTATACTATCCAATGCCTAGTCAGCCTCAGACCTTGGCCGGCATGATTGAATTAAAGATGTTTGAGCGCAAACTGAAACAAAAGGATTTAGCGGAATTACTCGAAGTGGAAGCCCCACGGGTATCCGAATTGCTACGGGGAAAACGCCGGCTGAGCCTGGAGATGGCTCGACAACTCTACAAAAAACTAGGTATATCCGCCGAATTCATTTTAGAACACGCCTAATTTGCTCAACTGCCTACTTCATGTTGTATAGTATAGTATCATTCCCGTTAAAGCGGGTGTCATTACGAATGTTGAAGGCTTGTTGGTGATTCGTCTCATGTAGGAGCGTTTTAGGCTACACACTAACTCTGATTCCTATTCATTACGATTCGTAGCTTGCAATTTGGAGTAACAAGTTTATGGATTATTGCTCCTTGAAGCATCAGTACCTGAATAGCTAAAGTGTTTTGTCTAGTGCATTGGTCACTTTCGCTTACTACTATCAGTCACCTCACGTAATCTGAAGCTAAAATGAAATCATTACTGACTGCTTTCATGCTCGTTTTTAGTGTAACCATCGGTGGGGTTCAGTCTAAAGAAGCATTGCTTCCTAAATTGAATCTAACGGGGGTGCTTACCGTGCACATTAAGTCCGTAGCTCAAGACCAAACCCTTCCCGTAAAGTTGAATACCTACCATAGCTTTCCGGGGTATGATGCAAATTTTATTAAAGACTCCATAACCGTTGACCGAAACGAGATTTATATAAACACCCCATTCAGAACGGTAGGTCGATCGCTTCTCACCGTTGCCGATTCCACATATCATCTCGTGGGGGCGCCCGGTGATACCATTCATCTATCCATTCTAGCAAAACCAGGGCAGGACCCGACTCAGCCGTTGATCGCTTTCCAGGGCGAAAACAAAGCCACTCAACAGTATTATCAAGCCAAGACACGAGTGTTGGATGATCCTCTGCAAGCTTGCATGAACGAGGGAATACGGGCGGCCAATCTGGTGCCTTTCCAGAAAATGATGGATGAAACCTACCAGAAACAAGCTCAGTTCTGGACGGCTTATCAGAAGCAGCACACCTTACCCGATTGGTTCAAAACGTATGAAACCAATGCACTCAAGTATGCAGACGCCTGGCTTCGGGTGTATATGATTTGGTACCAGACCGACTACCAAAAGAAAAAACAGGTAATTCCGGCTTCCTATTACGCCTTTAAAAGTCGAATCCAGATGAAGAACCTGCCGGCCTTATACCACTATGACTATCTGCGCTTTTTACGGGAACAACTCTTTTGGCAGATGCGCCAAGACCAACTAAAACTTTCATCACAAGCCCTGCTCGATTATGCTAAAAAGGAATTGGGGCAAAGCGCGGGTACTTTTTTTGAGATTTGGGAGCTAAGCGGCTCAGTAGACAATCCAAACTGGATTGAGACAAACTTTAATAAACAATTCCCGGCTCAGTTTCACTACTTGGTCGATTATGTCAAACAACGCGCCCGTAGCAATGTGAAGCTACTACAGGCTGGCGACAAAGCACCCAATTTCGCGCTAGTCGATAGTAATGATTCGTTAGTCACGCTGAGTCAGTACAAAGGTCAGGTGGTTTACTTAAGTTTCTGGTTCACTACCTGTGGCGGATGCATTCAGGAAATGCCTTATGAAAACAAACTGGTTGAGCAGTTTAAGGATAAGTCCGTCAAAATTGTTAGCATCTGCATTGGCACGCCGGGAGCAGCCGATGCGCAACAAGTACCCAAGTGGAGAGCGGCCTCGAAACGATTTGGTTTAAAAACCATTGATCTGTATGCTAATCGTGCCTGGACAAAAACGTTAAGTGAAAAATACATTGTGAGTACGTATCCTCATTATGTGCTGATTGGTGCTGATGGAACTATTATCGAAAACTTCGCCGACCGTCCTAGTCAAGGCATTGCCGCTAAGATTGAGAAAGCCATAACAGCAGGCGGGATACGTTGATTCTCTCTCAGCTGTCATTATTAAAAATTTTGTATAAGTGAACAATATGTTAGTCAAATTCCAGAGTATCAAGCTAAATACTGTTCCTTTAATCGCCCCGATTATGGATCAGACACATGAATGCGCTTTCGTCTCAAGTAGAAGCCAGTCATGCGTTACCTGTTCGATGAGTTGATCGTAAAGAAGTGATACTGACTATACCAAAGGACGGAAAATAAAGCCGAACTAACCGTAACTTGGCCTTTGTAACACCAGCACCAGACTGAAAACAAGTTAGCTGAGCATGGCAATTGACCTTGAATTAATGGCTGTGTTGAAAGACATCCTGGCAGATTGGGCCGATCCAAACAATCAATTCCTGATAACGGCTAACTACTATGACCAGCTGACCCAGGGGCGTGAAGGCGAACGTTGGTACATTGCTCACATCTGGATCAGTCAGGAATCCGCCCACAACATTACGCTAACCGATGAGGGTTTAGTCTGCGATGTGCATCTAAACCGACACGACTTTAGCCTGGTGAGCCGCATCCTGCTCCCCTTCGACCAGATCTGGAATGTTCAACGGGTTACTGGATCACTCGAGCCTACACCGAGCCTCTATTACCGAGTCGATAAGATGAACCTGCGCCGACCCGGTGACGACGATTAAGTGAACTCGTTGTATTTTTCTGTTTGGCTAGTTTGTCAGCTTCGTTGCTTCGTTACTTACCATACCATTTAGGGTGAACGAATCGCACAAGTGAACACTAAATTATTAGCTAATGTATGGCGAATCAGGCTAAAGGCTGTTCCTTTACACGCTCCGATTTCTGAGTCGATCGATACAGTACTTGTCATGGCGAAATCATCCTGTAGGAATTTAAGTCTCAAATTGCCATCTCATGAATCAAAATCAAATTCTCACAGTTCAGTTGAGTTTGTGAGACGAAATGCTCCTACAAAACAGGCCAATTATTGGTACAAAACTGCTGACTAAACGAAGTACATTATGGTTGCAATTTTCATCAGTTAGGTACAAACGGTCCTCCGTGGCGACCGTCCGCTGCTGGAAATTTGCCCGCCCGGTGGCCCGGCTCTTTAGTTGGCTATCCCCTACATACTCAGCCTAGCACGTCGTTAAAGTCCCAATTTTCCCGATGCATTATGCTTGCGGATATTGCGACGTCGGTCATAGCGCTGGATCATGGTCGTGGTGCGATGTTTGGTCTGATTCATCACTTCTAAATCATCGGCTCCGTTCGCTTTGGCGATGGTGACGAAACTGGCCCGTAGCGAGTGAGCCGTAAAGGCTTCACCCAGTTGGCGTTGAACCAGTAGATTAACCCATTCAGCGGAAAGTCGCTCCCCGGTCAAGCGTTCCCCTTTCCGGATCCTGACAAATAAAGGGCCTTCCGCTCGACCCACAACCCCCAGCCAGGCTTGCAGGGCCCCAATCGGGCAATACTCCGCTTCGTTGGCATAGGCAACCGCCTTTTCTTCCACTTCTCCGAATTGATTGGTTTTCGAGCGGTCCATTCGAATGACCATGCCGGCCCCATCAATCAGGATATGATTCACATCCAGTGCCGCTAATTCACTGCGCCGAAACGCGCCGGTGAAACCCAACAGTAGAATGGCTCGATTACGAATACCTGTTGGTGTTGGCGGTAAGGCGTCCAAGGCCTGGCGAAACTGCTTGAGCGAAAAGTCGGGGGCCTGTTTCTGGCGAACGGTCTTTTTAAGCTTGAAGCCTTTCATAAAAACCTTGAACTGTTCGTCGGTGGTGGGCGACTCAACCTTGTGCTGGCGATGGAGTTTGGCAATCGAAGCCAGGTGTCGTTGAATGGTAAAGTAGCTGCGCGTCCGTCCCAAAAAAGTCACGTATTCCACCAGCGATACGGCCGACAAGGGCGTTGGCTGGTAGTTATTCTCACCACACCATGCCGCGTACTGCTTGAGGTCTGTCATAAATGCTCGGTGCGAATTGGCGGAACCTTCCAGGCCTGCCCGCAAATACTCGCTAGCCTCCTGGTGAATCTGCTCATCGACCCGCAACAACAAGCTTTGTTCAGAAACGGGAATAATCGCTAAGGCTTGGGAAGGACTGTCGGTTTGGCTCATGAGTTGTAAAGGGGAACGAAAGCTGAAATCAATACGGTTTTTAACAAATTTGATCAGAACGTGCTCTTTTTGACAAATATAGGATTACTCGCGATAATTAATACTTATCACGAGTAATCTTATATTTGTTAAAACTTCTCATTATTGATAGATTCCATTCGGAAAATTAAATACTGAAACCTATTTCCCCTGGCTTCGGCCCCTCGGCGCGGTTCCCCGCCGGGACTTACCAATCCCTTTCCAACCCATGAGTCAACCCGATACCAGTTCTCAAGCACTGACGATCATTCCAGCCCAAGGGCAAAGTCTTTCCCTACGGGTCGATGAACAAATCCACCAGGAGGCCAGGGAGTATTTGCAGGCTGGCCTGCAAGGATCGGCTAATTCACACCGGGCGTTTATGACCGACATCAAGCAGTACTCGGCCTGGTGTCAGCAGAACGGCTATGAGCCAACGCCCTTGTCACCAGTCGCTCTGGTCGAATACGTAACCTTTCTGGGACGAACCCGCAGCTTCTTCACCATCCAACGCCACCTGGCTAGCGTTGCTAAACTTCACCGCCAGCATCGCCTCGACTCGCCAACTACAGACGAGCAGTTCAAGGTCTTCATGAAAGGCTTCAAGCTAAAAAAGACAGTACGTCAGAAACAGGCACCTGACTTTTCGCTCAAGCAGTTTCGCCAGGCGCTCGACGCCTTGCCCCACACGCCGACCGGTTTACGTAACCGGGCCATTCTGCTACTAGGCTTCACCGGGGCTTTTCGACGCAGTGAACTATCCCAATTGGACGTCAATCACATCCTGATTGACGAAGCGGGTATGGTCATCCGGCTGGACCGCTCGAAAACCAATCAATTCGGGGAAGTCGAAGAAAAGGCCGTGTCTTATGCAAACGAAGCGGAGTACTGCGCCATTGGTGCCTTGCAAGCCTGGCTGACAGTTGTAGGTCGAGAGGATGGTCCTTTATTTGTTCGCATTCGGAAAGGGGAACGAGTCACGGGAGATCGATTGTCCGACGAGTGGGTTAACTTACTCGTGCAGCAACAGTTGGGCGAACACTTTACGGCTCACTCGCTACGGGCAAGTTTTGTCACCATTGCCAAAGCCAATGGAGCGGATGACCTAGAGGTGATGAATCAAACCAAACACCGCACCACGACGATGATCCAGCGCTATGATCGAAGGCGCAATATCCGCAAGCACAATGCATCAGGTAAACTAGGACTTTAGCCATGATATAAATTGGAAAGATCAACCAAATAGAAGGGGATACACTCTGCTTTAGAAACGCAGATCTTCCAGGCACAAGCCTGTTTTAACCAACGCGACTAGCCAGTAGAATTTGACCCTGTAGGAGTAGCCGAAATACATCTATCGCTACCTTTGCTAACCGTTATAAGCCAACTTGTAAATTGATAAATCAGTTTACAAATTGGCTTGCTTACTAATTAACTATTTAGTCATTATAGACCTGTAAATCAGCAATTTTCAAAACAATATTTTCTGATTAATAAGTTAACCTAAAGGCAATATGATCCGAACCTCATCTAGCTTACTCATCAATTGTTGTAGACTGTTTTCCGCAGAAAGCACTTACTGAATCTAATCCATAATGTTTATTTTTCCCCTTACTATGTTCGGAGGTCGAGAATATTACATCGTGTCAGCTTACCCGTTGTCACGTTTCAGGACGGGCGTTGTGAAAAGGGGTCAAACCCGCAAATAGCTTGACGTGAATTTTGTCCGGAGGGGATGGGCTGGCTTTTCGATTCCCTCTATCTTTTATCTTTGCCTTAATCACTAATCGGTCTAGCACCTGCTCATATGGGAGTCGCTCAAGAAATTTGGCAAGCTTTTATTGCAGCTCATCCCGAGGTCACCAAAGGGCATTTGTCGATGGAAGAAGTAAACCAGAAGATGGCTGCTTTTACCCAAGCCCGTAATCAGCAGCCCCAGCCCGATTTCGAAGGCCTCTCTCCTCAGCAAATGCATTCGCTGCTGAGCGAGCCGTTAGGCAGTGGGTCCTGTCTGGCTTTAAACCAGGGACTGACCGATTCACTGCTGGATCAAATTCCCTTCTTTGGGTTGATGGAGGTGCTCTATCAGCAGTTGCTCACCCATCAAACCATCAAGCTTACCCCCAAGGGCAATCTCCCCCTGTCATTGTGCCGAGAGCTGTATGAGCGTAAGCTGCTGGTGCAGGATGATATTGAACAAGGCATTACTAAAAAGATCTCGGAAGATAATGTCGCTTTTCTTCAGGCGCTGAAAGTCTGCCTCACTTTGAGTCCTTATACCAAGAAACAGCACAATGCCCTCCAGCTGACTAAACTGGGTAAACAGGCAATGGCCAAGGAACGCCAGTTGCGCTTCAGGCAAGTATTCCAGGATTATACTCTTCGCTTTAACTGGGCTTACTTGGATGATACCCAGACCCAGGCGGGGCAGTTCGGCTGGGCTTATTCCCTTTACCTGGTCGATCGCTACGGAAGCGAGTGGCGCAACACGGATTTTTATGCCCACAAAGTCCAACAGGCTTTTCCCCACCTGCGAGAGTCGATACCCTCTGGTCGACTGAGGGGTTATTGGTTAGAATTTGAGCGGGTGTACCGGTGGCGTTTTGTCCAACAGTTTGGCCATTGGTTTGGCCTATTAGAACTTCAGAAAGCGCCCCAACGGGTTTATTACCCCGACCCATTGTTGATGAAGAAAACACCATTACTAAATCACCTCCTCCAGTTTGTTGGTTAGCTCAGCTGCCATGGCTGTAGTGGTAAAACGTGTATAGGGCATAACCAAACAACCTGGCCCGGCGACGCTTTGGTAATTTTCCGACTAGTGCCCAATAAGTAAAAACTAAGAACTTAACTGGCGACTTTTGGCCAACAACGCCTTGTAAATAATTCGAACCCAAAGGGAGATATTTCGTCTCACAAACTCAGCTTGAATGTGAGATTTTGGGTTTGTTTCGTGAGATGGCATTTTGAGACTTTATTTCATGAGGAATGACTTACCAGTACGGAAACTAGATCTATCTCAATGATGGGGCGTATTATGGGACGATTGTTTTTTACTAATTGTCGAGTCCCTCGACAATACGTTCCGGTTACTTACAAATGTAGTGGCTCTCGTTTACGATAAAGGTCAGGATATGCTATCCTGCTTTCGAAAAGCGACGGGTGAAAGCACATTTTTCTTCTTGAACAGTTTTGAAAAGTAATATACCGATTCAAAACCGGTCTGATTGGCAATTTCGCTGATATTCAGATTGGTATTGATAAGCAGATCTCTGGCGCGGGATAAGCGAAGATTAAGGTGATACTGATTAGGCGAGACGCCGGTTATACGCTTAAACGCTTTTCGGAAAGCGGAATATCCCATTGGTAACTGACTGGCTAACTCTTCTACGTCCACCTGCGTCTCGTAGGACTCTTGTAAGATAAACTCTGCTTTCGCTATTAGTCTTCCTACCGGGTCATTATCATAATCTTTAAATTTCGAAATTGTATTTAATAGCCCTACTATCTGCATGGTGATCCCGGCAATTTGTTGGTGATAGCCAACGCTGGCAGCTTTCACCTGATCAACTGTTCGGTGTAAGAGCACCAGAATTTCTTTGTTTGACTTTACGTCTACAAAGGGCTTGGCTGGATTAAAGTTTAGGTTTTCCATTAGTTGCTGGATGTAATATCCGTTGAAACCTATCCAGTATTCTTCCCAACCCGATTTCACATCGGGTTTATAACGGTGCCACACACCCGGAAAAAGAAAAAAACACTGCCCCGCGTTTACTTCGGTCGGTTGCAAATCTTTCGCATCGAATATACCCTTGCCTCTGGTTATAAAGATGATGTAATAGTCATTTAGGATTCTTCCTCGGTTCCAGGTCAGTTTATGACTATCTGGATGAGGCTCGTTGGGGTAATGCTGATGCGGTTCGACTTTTGAGTAGCCCACTGTGGTTACATATAAACCCCAATTCTCTTCTGTCTTACCGACGGTTAGATATTTGAAAAAGTTATTCGACATGGCCTTTGTCCGGTAGTAAAGTCCTGAGGGTATTACAAACTGCTTTCAGGATTGTAAATATCAAAAAGTACAAACTGTGCAAAAATCTCATCTTGTTTTCAAACTGGCTGTTAATGCGTACCGAATCAGAAAGTCAAACAAAAACGTTTTTGACTTTCTGATTCGGTACGCATTGACCGTTTGGCGAAAAAATAGGTTCATTTCCTTGTCTGAGTTAAGTACAAGTTGCCAAGATTAAACATTGTTTTGTACTTTTTGACAAAAAAATAGATTATTTATAGGTTGTCTGTATTGGCAAAATGTAATTTCGGATCAGAAAATTACTGTAACGGTTCTCATTTTTTGACCTTTAACCTTAGCCTTATGAGACAATATTACAATCGGGGTTGGACGTACCGTTCGATCATCCTGACGATAGTTATCCTGCTTTTTAGCTACGCCAGGGTAGTAGCACAGACTCAAAAAATCACCGGAACTGTCCGGGATGTGCAGGGGGCTCCGCTTCCAGGTGTTAGTGTAGTTGTCGCCGGTACGTCAACCGGTACGATCACTGACGTTGAAGGAAAATTCTCTATTTCGGCAGCGAAAGGAAATACTCTTACTTTCAGCTTTGTTGGTTACCAGCCTGGCAGTGAGAAAATTGCCAACGCTGATGTGCTGAATATTCAACTGGTTCCTGATGAAACCAACTTAAGTGAGGTGGTCGTCGTTGGGTACGGTACTCAAACCAAGCGTGAGTTAACGGGAGCCATTACGAGCATAAAGGCAGCGGAAATGAAAGACATTCCCGCGACCAACATCAGCCAGCGGCTTCAGGGCAAACTGGCGGGTGTACAAATTAACCAGAATACCGGTCAGCCGGGCGCAGAATTGAGTATCCGAATACGGGGAGCCGCTTCCATTAATGCGGGTAATAATCCTCTGATCGTTGTGGATGGCTTTCCTACAACGAGTGGATTAAACGTAATAAACCCGGATGCTATTGAGTCAATTACCGTATTAAAAGACGCGGCTGCGGCCTCGCTTTATGGTTCACGGGCGGCCAATGGCGTGATCCTGGTGACGACCAAGCAGGCGAAAAATGGACAACGGAATGTTCAGTTCAGCAGCTTTGTCGGGGTTCAGTCGGTTTCGGACCGGGGAAAACCCGATTTAATGAATGCCCCCGAATTTGCGCAGTTTAAGAAGGAATATTACGAAGATGCCGCTCTATATGAGGGCTACAAAGGAGGTGTTCCGCAGCAGTACCAGAATCCTTCCCAATACGGTCCAAACGATGGTACCAACTGGTTTAACGTCTTATTACGACCAGCAGCCATCCAGGATTATAATCTTTCTATTTCTACCGACGCCAAAACCATTCAGTCAGCCGTTCATTTAGGCTATAATAAGCAGGATGGTGTAATGCTGAATAATTCCGCTAGTCGCTTTACAGTTCGAGCCAACAATATTTTCTCGGTCTCCCCCAAGCTCAGACTTGGCCTGAATCTGGCTGCTACGCACTACGTCACCAATATAACCCCCGGTTTGGGCGAAGGACGTAACATCATCCAAGTGGCATATCTATCTGATCCTACCCTGAAATACAGAAACGACGACGGGACCTATCCGATCGGGTTTGCCCCACCGGGTATGTTCTCAACACCCAATTATTATAATGTACTTATGCAAACGGTGAATCCGGCTAAGTACATGGTTCTCACCGGCAATGCCTATGTCGATTATCAGGTACTGAAAGGACTGAATTTTAAGTCCAGCATTAATATTAATACCAGTAATGATATCAACCGGCTGTTCCAACCCTCAACGATTCGGGGAGGCCCAACACCAGCCGCGTCAGCCAGTGGTAGTTATAATACCGCCAATTATGTATCCTGGCTATCGGAAAACACGCTGACTTATAACCGGTCCTTTGGCAATCATAATCTGGAAGCCCTGCTTGGCTATACGACCCAGAAGGTTACCATGGAAAACAGTACTATCAATGGTAGTCAGTTCCCGGATAATAGCATCCAGTGGTTGAACGTAGCGGCTAACCGCATTGGAAATGTTGGTGCCAGTGATTATTCATTGATTAGCTATCTGGGCCGGCTGAATTACAACTACAAAGGGAATTACCTACTTTCACTGGCGTTCCGTAGTGATGGTTCGTCAAGATTTGGGTCTAATAAGCGATTCGGAACTTTCCCCTCAGCTTCGTTTGGCTGGGTAGTTTCCGACGAGAAATTCATGAATCGCTATAAGTTCATTGATTTTCTTAAAGTGAGAGCGAGTTATGGACAGGTTGGCAACAACAACATTGGCAACTACACGTACCTGGCTGGCGTTAACCCATCGAACTACGTATTTAATAATGCATTGGCGTCTGGCCGCGTGCTAGCGGGTATTGGAAATTCCAATTTAACCTGGGAAACGACTACGGGGTTTGATTTGGGTTTAGATCTTTCGATCCTGAACAACCGTGTTAATTTCACCTACGATTATTACTACAAGAAAACAGACGGTCTTCTGTACGCCATCGACATACCTGTCCAGTCAGGCTACTCCGCCGTTTCATCAAACATTGGCCGGTTTGACTTCTGGGGCCACGAATTTGCCATTGATACGCGGAATATAGAAGGAAAATTTAACTGGAGTACTAGCTTCAACATTTCCTTTAACCGCAACCTGGTCCGTAAACTCGGCACCAACGATGCGCCCATTGGCGGGTATCAGGAGTATTGGGATGACAACCGTACTGCGGTGGGGCATCCGATCGGCCTTTTTTATGGCTACGTCAACACCGGTGTATACATGACTCAGCAGGAGTTTGATAGCCAGCCGCATGGGGCTACGTCGATGATAGGTACTGCTCGTTTTGCAGACATCAATGGGGATGTAAAAATCGACATCAATGACCGGACGTTTATTGGTGATCCAAATCCCGACTTTGTCTACGGGATGACCAATACGTTAAGCTACAAGAAGCTCGACTTATCCATTGTTGTTGCCGGAACGGTTGGGAATGATATTGCCGATGATGCTTTTCAGTCAACCGAAAATATAGACGGTGTATTTAACGTGCGGAAAGGCGTAGCCCGGCGGTGGCGTTCGCCCGAAAATCCGGGCGATGGCATTTATCCCAGAACACGGGCGGGCACGACGGCCGATTTTCGGAATTTTTCAACCCGTCAGGTGTTCAGTGGTACGTATCTGGCCGTCAAGAATATTACGCTCGGGTATCTGATTCCAATCGGCAACAACAAGACTATCAAAAGCTTCCGGGCGTATTTCAGCACGCAGAACCCAGTACTGTTTACCAAGTATCCGGGCATGAACCCCGAAGTTGGTTTGGCAGGTTTAAATGGGCTCAATCAGGGTCGTGACTTCACAGCCTTCCCCATTGCACGAGTGTACACCCTTGGCGTTAACGTTAATTTCTGACCCTGACCTTTCTGACGATCATGAAAAAAATAATCTTTTTTGGGGTTGTAGCCGTCTTACTGGCCGGCTGTAAAGACAGTTTTCTGGACCTTACGCCACCAACTAATTTAAGTTCGGCCACCTACTTTCAAACGGAGGATCAGTTCAGACAGGCCGTTAACGCAGCCTACACGCCGTTGCGGGAACTGACTAATGTGGGTGTATATGATGATGAAATGCGCTCAGACAATACCTTCTTTACCATTTATCAGGCAAACCGTGGTCTGGAAAAATCAAGAGAAGCGTTTCCGCAGTTTACCATCGATGCAACCGTTTCTAGTATCCCGAATGCGCCGGGTAGTCGATGGAACGCCAGTTATCGGGGTATTGCTTATGTCAACACAATCATTGATCGGCTGGCTGCCAATACCAGTTTATCGACTGATGTGAAGAATTCAATTCTGGGAGAAGCCTATTTTTTACGAGCTTATTATTACTTCGGCCTGGTTACTCATTTTGGCGGAGTTCCTCTTCAATTAAAAGAAGTGGCGAATCCAGAAGAGTCGTTTCAAGCCCGAAACACACCAGCAGAGGTATACGCTCAAATCAAAACGGATGTAAAAAGCGCCATCGACCTGCTGCCTACGGTCACTACTTTCCCGCAAAGCGGACGGGCAACAAAAGGAGCGGCTAAAATGCTGCTGGCTTACGCGCTGATGTCAGGCGAAACCCGAGATTATGCGGCTGCTGAAAAAGAACTGGTTGACATTACCAAAATGAATTACGCGCTGCTGGCCGATTATGCGAAAGTATTTGATCCGGCCAATAAAAATCATCAAGAATCCATTTTTGATGTGCAGTATATGGCGGATCGGGTGAGTGGACAGCAAAGCGATTTTGCCTGGCAGTTTATGCCCAAAATGACGAATCCTCAGTTTTTGATGGGTTTTGATGGCGGCCGAATGAATATTTTCAGCGGCTGGAACGTACCGACGGACGAAATGGTGGCTTCCTATGAAAAGGGGGACGTTCGGCTTCCCGCTTCGATTGCCGTCGTTGAAGGCGTTATCAGTGGTGTGGAAGATTTCACGGCTGACTTTATTGGTTCTCCTGTCAATTATACGCCAAAAGCTGGAAAAGCCTACCGGTACATGATTCGGAAATACTTTCACCCGCCTTACGACATCGCCTTCAATACGCCCGATAATTTTCCTGTCTATCGGTATTCAGGGGCGCTACTATTGCTGGCTGAGTGCCTCGTTCAGCAAAACAAAGCAGGTGCGGCTTTGCCCTACCTGAATATGGTTCGCCGTAGAGCTGGTTTGCCGGATGCAACGACCGCTACGCTGGAAACCGTTTCGAATGAAATGCGTCACGAACTGGCCTTCGAAAATCATCGCTGGCAGGACCTGATCCGAATTGGCAAAGCCATTGAAGTCGCAACGGCTAAAGGCAACCGACTAAAGGCTAAATACGGCTGGATTCTTCCATCAGCCTTCACCGTTACTCCGCAAAAGCTGTTTGACCCAATCCCATTCCGGGAAGTGCAAATAAATTCAAAACTAGTGCAGAATCCAGGCTATTAGGTTGATAGCGAACGAATAAATTCAATTGTCTCTGATTACTGGTCTAAGGTTCAAGCCAGATCAGGTGGGCAAATTGTAACTACAAACCAGTTCGAATTAGGAAGCGTTGGCATGTACATTGAGTTTTTTATGAAAAAAGTAAGCCGCCATTTTAAAATCCATTTGTTCGCGTTGGCAGGCTGCTTATGGAGTTTGACGGTGCAGGGGCAGATAAAAGAGCCGTATCTGCCTTTGCATGGTGGCGCATTCAAGGCAATGCGGATAAAAAATTCTCCCGATCCGATTAGCAACTACCAATGGAGCAACCCAAAAGCAGACGACAGCTTACAGATTTATCCGCTGTATCCACGCCAACACATTGCCCGCCCCTCAAGCGCATTTCGGGTTGAGAAATCCGCGATTACAATTCTGGGAGCGGGAGACGTACAATTCGATTTTGGCCAGGTAAATGCCGGTTGGCTGGAATTTGATTCGGACGATTTACAAGGTGAAGTTCTGTTAAGTATCAGTGAATACAAGGAACCGGCGATTCTTAACGCGGGTGCGCAGCATCCGGCAAAAACGCTTAAACCCGTGCGGTATGGCAATACGTACCGACTTGAACTGAATGATCAACTGTATGAAGGCGTTCGGTTTGCGTGGTTGCACGTTAAAACGTTCACCAAACCCTGGAAGCTGACTAATTTCCGACTGATCTGCCAGACAAAGTCCGTTAATTACCTCGGAAGTTTCTCCTGCAATGATACCCTGCTTAACCGCATCTGGTATACGGGTGCTTACACGGTGAAACTCAACCTGCTGCAAAATTATCTGGGGGCTATTCTGATGGAACGTAGCGACCGGCATTCCTGGACGGGCGATGCGTATCCGTCGCAAGCCGCGTCGATGGTGGCGTTTGGTAATTTCGATTTTGTCCGTAAAAACATTGCGTTTACCTCTTCGCAGGATAATGGGATTCCAGCTTATTCGATGTATTGGGTATTGGGATTGCTGGACTACTTCACGTATACCGGTGATACCACCTTTTTCAAAAACTACCTTGATAACGCTACGAAGCGGCTGGATAAAGCTTTCCAGCAGTTTGATGCGTTACCCAACCTAAGCTTTATGGGGTGGGATGAGCGGCTGGGCGCAGGATTTGAGCGGCCCAACATCGCCGAAAGTCAACGGGCTTACCGCTGGTTATGCATCAACGCCTGGTCGAAATTTTCTCAAGGTATGCTAACGATTGGCGATACGGCCCTGGCGGCTAAATACAGTCGTTATGCAACGCTGAAAAAACAGCAGCTTGTGGCTGACCAGTTTTCGAACTATGGTGTGCATGCGTTGGCCGAAGTATTTAATGCCGGGCAGGACCAATCAACGAGCTTACAGGCGTTGGCAAAAAAATGGTTTAGTGATCGAAACACCCGACTTTCCTATTCGCCCTTCAACCAGTATTTCATTTTGCAGGGGATGGCCCATGCTGGCTACAAAAATGAAGCGATCACCACCCTTATCGATCAATGGGGTGGACAAATTAAGTATGGTGGTACTACGTTCTTTGAAGTGTTTCGACCCTCTTGGAACGACGTATTAGCTCCGAACAGTGCCCCGATTAATAATCAGTGTGGCTATACCAGTTTAACCCATCCCTGGGGAGCAGGTGTATCGAAGTGGTTATCAGAAGAAATTTTGGGAATACGGCCCGATTCACCTGGCTTTAAAACGTTCAGCATTATTCCTTTTTTGACGGAATCGATTTCCCAGGTCAAAGGCTCGGTGCCCACCCCTTGGGGCGTCATATCGGCGTCGTTCAACTCACTTACTGGTGATTGCGCAGTACGTGTTCCTGTCGGTGCGACAGCGACGAAATTAGGTCTCCCCAAGAATGGCAGGCTCATTAAACAGATAACGGTCAATAACCAGCCAGTTAAGGCAGCGGACGAAGATGCGAATTACGTGTATCTTCGAAACCTTTCTCCAGGCAGCTATGCCATCAAGATACGTTATGAAAAAGGCTCACCAGCTTTTAACACCCAATCAGATAAATGGCAGTATGCCGTAACTTCATTCACTGTCGACTCAATCACCGGGGGGAATTGGAAAAATCGGTATGGGAAAGATGGTTATTTCTTCGCAGGGAATAAACGCGAGGAAAACCTACTTAAAAAGCCAGCGTACATTGATTCGGTGCGGGTCATCAGAGCGATCAATCAGTCGTGGGAAGCTAAAACGGCTGATTCTCGCGCTTTGCAACAAGAAAAAACGAATGATCGGTTTGCTAGTGCTTTCATCACGCAAGATCCTAAAGCTACCCTCCAGACCTTTACACTGGACGTCTTTAGCCACACCCGCGAACCCTACTACTTAACACTTTATTTTCTGGACTGGGACCGCAAAGGCAGACGCTCGGCTATTGAATTATTTGACGCTGAAACGCTCGAAATCCTGGCCCCAGTTCAAGTAGTCGACACCTACCGAAACGGCAAATATATTCGCTTCAAGATAGACCACTCCGTTCGAGTTCGGATCAATCACGTACGAGGGCCAAACGCAGCCTTAGCTGGAATCTTTTTTAACTAATTAATATAGAATCGTCATTCTGAAAACGGGACTATCTATTTAAACGAATAGCATTATTATGAAAACAGAAATTACTCCACAAGACGTTGCCCGCTACCAACAGGATGGCTTTATTGTTTTCGAAGACTTCCTGTCAGCGCATGAATTAGCCGAGTGGCGAACTGCGTTGGATGAAGCGCTGGCAAACCGGAAAGGGAATAAACTGCCGGACCGGAAGGAGGTGTACGGCAAAGGGGATGATGCCGATAAATCATACTACGACAACGTATTTGACCAATTGCTTAATCTCTGGCAGGACAATCCGGGCATCAGAAAACTCATGCTCGACGAGCGGATCGGAAAAATGGCGGCCCAACTGGCCGAAGTGGAGGGAATACGGATTTGGCACGATCAGGCGCTCATCAAAAAACCCTGGGCCAATCCAACCTCCTGGCATCTGGATACCCCGTACTGGTCGTTTACCGACCGGAGGGCGTTATCGATTTGGGTAGCGCTGGATGACGCTACACTGGAAAATGGCTGCCTGTTTTTTATCCCAGGATCGCACCAGCAAACTACCTTCGAGAATCCTGGGATCGGTAAGAATATGGGCGCTATTTTTACGACCTATCCGCAATTTTATAAAGCCAAATCGGTAGCTGTGCCCATGAAAGCGGGAAGTTGCTCGTTTCACAACGGGCTAACCATCCACGGAGCCCACGCGAATATGACGCCCGGCTACCGACGGGCAATGACCTGTGCTTATATGCCCGATGGCAATACGTTCAATGGCACCCAGAACATCCTGAGTGATGACGAAGTGGCTAAATTATCGATCGGTAGTCTACTTAATAATGAAGCAATAACCCCTTTGATTTATTCCCATTCATAGTCCGTATGTATTGGTAGTATTGCAGCGGGCCGCTTTATTCAGAATAGAACGTGTATGTTTTTAAGACTGAAATTTCTTTTTTGGCTGAGTTTTTTCCAATTGGCGTGTCTGGTCGTAGAGGCTAAAATTCCTGGCATTGACCATAACCCCACGACCAGCACCATTACGATTACCGTTCCAGATAAGAAATTGGTCCTGGTGATTGACTACGCTGCTGGCTGCACCGTGAAAGAGCTACGAATCAATACAGAAAATACGTTATCAAAAGCGGGGATTTTTACAGGAATCAAAAGCGGGAACAAACAATACAGCTCCCAAAAACTGCTGGGTCAGCCTTACGTACGTGAGGATTCTTCTGGTCTAACTATCCAAGGTGTAACCTATGGTGATTCAGCGAATAAGGTTACTGAGGACTGGCATTTCCGTTTACGTAGTGATAAAATCATTTGGTCAATAATTCGCGTATATAGTAGGCCGTTAGATCTTCAGGAAACCGCTTTTCCACAATGGAATTTTAGCGGAATGGCTCAGTGGAAAGGAGGCATACTGGACAATGGAGGGGTAGTCTGGTGTAAATACTTTAAACAAAGGGAGGATTCGTATGGGGTTCACACAGGTGGCGTTACGTTCTGGAATGATCGCAGCGGCAATGGGTTGCGTATTCAGGCTAGTTCGAAAGACGCACTTGCCACGAAATACACCCACAGCCCGCAGGATGAATTTACCTGTACGCATTCGGTAACCCCTTCTTATTTACTGCCGAGGTATGGCCTAAGCCGCTTTGTCGGTGGTAAAGCGGACATCTTCTCGGGTTTTACGACGCAAAATCAGGTAGCGACGGTTCAATTCGAACTGCAGTACGTAGACTATACGAAAGAATACTCCCGTGGCAGACTCCCCGGTATCGATAGTCTGGCCGTTCGTGAGCTGCTCAATACGACAGGACGCTACGGAGTGGTCGACAATGCCATCGTCGGGGGGAATGGCTGGCTAACCAATTGGAAGTGCTTACATGAACCTTTTTTTGCCCAGATAGGCCTGGCGGTAAATGACCCCAATTATACCAGAAACCTGTCCGCTACGCTCGATCAGGAGCGGGATCAGGCAATGCTGGCTGACGGGCGGGTGCTGTCGCGGTGGCATAACGCACCGGGTGACGAAATACCGGGGACCTACAACAAAGAAACGGGTTACTATGAAGCCATGTGGGGATACACCATTGATTCACAGACGGGTTATGTCATTAATACCAGTGAGCAATTTGCCCAGACGGGTAACCTGGCCTGGCTCCGTACACACCAGAATAGCTGCGAAAAAGCACTGGATTGGTTGATTCGGCGGGATGCCAATCAAAATGGTATTTTCGAGATGATGAATATGGGTATTGCTGAACAGAAGGCTAGTGACTGGGTGGACATTGTTTGGGCCAGTTATGAAAATGCGTTTGTAAACGCTCAGTTGTATGAATCGCTTACGCTTTGGGCCGATTGTGAGCGGGTGCTGGGTAATCCTCAGAAGGCTGCTTACTACGTAGCTATTGCCGCCCGATTGAAAAAGGCGTTCAATCAACCCGTGGAGAAAGGTGGTTTCTGGTCAGAGGCCAACCAGCAATACGTTTACTGGCGGGATCAGGATGGCTCGGTGCATGGGGACAATCTGGTCACGCCGGTAAATTTTGCCGCTATTGCTTTTGGCCTCTGCGATGATCCACGGCGTATCAGCCAGATTCTTCAGCAGATCGAGCAGCGAATGGCTAACGAAAAGCTGTTTCACTGGCCACTCTGTTTTGACTCGTTTAAGCGCGAGGAAGTTCAGCGTGGAAACTGGCCTTTTCCTAAATACGAGAATGGCGATATTTTCCCAACCTGGGGCTACCTGGGAATCCGGGCTTACGCTACGTACAATAACCAGACGGCTCTGCGCTACGTTAATAATTTGCTGGCCCAGTACCGAAAAGACGGGCTATCGTCCCAGCGCTATAGCCGAAAAACCCAACAGGGTCTGGGCGACGATATTCTGGCGGGAATCAGCACGACGATAACCGCCTTGTACCGGGATATTTACGGAATTCGGCCAAAGTGGAACCGGATGGGACTTGAGCCGAATATGAGCAAATCACTCGATGGTACGAAATTTACGTATACCTTACGAGACACAACGTATCAAGTTGATTTACAGGTTGGTCACTATAAGCTGAGTACCAAAGACTTTTCGGTTATCAGCCGCGAGCGGTTTGGCGTTAGCAATGTGGTCAATACGCTAACCTATTTTCACAACAACGACGAACGTTCTCGGCTCCAGATTAATACCCCAGCTAATACATTTGTTCTGGTTCAAATTAATTCTTGGAAGCCCGATTTACGTGCTTGGACAACCAAATCAACGGCTCAACATACGTTCACAATCACCGATCTACGTCCGAATGCGCGTTACCGAATCAAAATCAACAACCAGGCAAAAGTCATTAAAGCAAACCCAGATGGCGAAATAAAGCTAAACCATGATTGCCGGAACACAACGACGTTTACCGTAACGAAGTTAAGCTAATGCATAATATTTACGTAGAGACATTGTCGTTTTCGGCGTTTTGAATGACTACAACTTTTAGAGTTTAATCAATGCATTTTCAGCATAGATAGGTTGGTTTTGTAAATGTCCGGCAGATTAGCTGCCGGACAATTTATCACAATAAGAATCTAATTGATCAGAAAATATAGCGGTTAAAACATGGCAGAAACGTACAAAACAATCTAAAATACAATGAGGTATAGGAAATGAACACGAAGCTTCTTCTTTTCCTATTTCAGCACTATACTCAAATGAAAAACCACCTATCCGTTTTATTGAGTTGCATCTGTTTTTTAGGATCACAAGCTGCCTTTTCTCAACATGAGCGCTACGTCGATGGAAGACCAGCGGCTCGTCATCGAATTGATTGTAACGATCAGGGTGTAGTGCTGCACTATGGCGATGGAAAAGACAGCTGTGATGTGTATGGGGCGAGAGAAGCTGTATTAAATAAAGTAGGCAATACGTATTACCTATTTTATGACGGAGCTGGAAAAGATGGCTGGAAAGCCTGCCTGGCCACCAGCGCAGATTTAAAAACATGGACGAAAAAAGGTGCCATTCTCGAACTGGGTAATTCGACAGAAAACGACGCAAAAAGCGCGTCATCGCCCTGGGTCATAAACGATAAAAACACCTGGCACATGTTTTATCTGGGTACGCCAAACGCAACCCCTGCCCCTGATCGGATTCCCGCCTTTCCCTATCTGACCATGAAAGCCAAAGCTTCGTCGATTGAAGGGCCCTGGATAAAACAGTATGACGTGCAGCCATTTACGACAAAGCCTAATACGTTCTACGCCTTGACGGCTAGCCCAGGGTTTATTATCAAATATAAAGATGAGTTTTTACAATTTTTTAGTGGTTCGGCGAATGAAAACAAGGTTGTGAAACGAACGATTGGTCTGGCAAGAACCAGGGATCTTAATAGCCCCTGGAATATCATCGAGACGCCTGCCTTCCCATTGGAGGAGCAGATTGAAAACTCAAGTCTTTATTATGATAAGAGTCAAAAAACGTGGTATCTGTTCACCAATCACATTGGTATTACCAAAGAAGGGGTCGAGTTCACAGACGCGATCTGGGTGTACTGGACAAAAGATATTTTTCACTGGCAAAAAAAAGATAAAGCCATCGTCCTGGACAAACAAAACTGTAGTTGGTCCAAAGGAGCGATTGGTATGCCTACGGTCATTCAAACGGGAAACAGGTTGGCGCTGCTCTACGACGCAGCGTCCGGCGAAAGCATAAGTCATATGAGACGGAATATTGGGCTAGCCTGGATTTCACTACCCATCCAGATTCACAATTGACGTATGGAAATTAAGATACTCAGTCCACAGTGGGGCCATGAGCACCTGCCCATGAATGACTTTATTAATAAAATCGTTGATGCTGGTTATGATGGCATTGATACGTGGTTGCCAAGGGATCAGAAATCGAGAAGAACGTTTTTGAATAGTATCGAAAAAAAACGGCTTGTCTTTGTTGCTCATCAGCATGAAGCGGCAGGTAATACGTTTACGGAATTTCAGGCCAGTTTTAAGCGAAACCTGAAGGCGTGTGCAGACGCATTGCCCGTGCTCATCAATTCACATACGGGTAGAGATTATTTTACGCCGGAACAAAATCTGGCTCTAGTCGACATTGCTGCGGAGATTTCAGCCCAAACGAATATTCCGATTGTGCATGAGACTCATCGTGGCCGAATGGGGTATTCACCTCAGTCCATCGACTATCTGTTTACAAAGCGAGCAGAAATGGAGGTAACGGCCGATTTTTCGCACTGGGTATGTGTGACTGAGAGTATGTTAGCTCGTTTCAAACCGATTGTCAATGAGGCAATTTCCAGAACTCGACACATTCACGCCCGCGTGGGTTTCGAGCAGGGCCCTCAGGTAGCTGATCCCAGAGACCCGGCATGGGCTTACGCCCTCAACCAGTTTTTAGCCTGGTGGGATGCAATTGTGGAAGTGAATAAACGCAAGAACAGAGATTTGTTAACAATCACGACCGAGTTCGGACCCTTTCCCTATATGCCACAGGTTCCTTTTACCAGTAAGCCCATGGCTAATCAATTTGAGATCAACTGCTTTATGAAACAATTGCTCACTGACAGATATATTGCTGCAATGACTTCATAGTTTAGTCGCATTTTATTACTCGAAAGCATTCTGACAATATAAAGGGCAAGTAAAAACTGTCTCAAGTAAATTGTATTCTCGGAACTTATAAGTTAGTCAAAAATACTCCCTCTCACAAAAGGCTCCTTCGTGAGACGAGAGCGTTCATGGAGTTGTGTTAAAATTGCGATTGGCTAAGTTCAACAAATTGAGCGCCATCAGATAGGGCATGATGAAGGGGAAAGCAGGGATCGACACTAAGTAGGTCGCAATCACTAACGGTTCCAACGAAAAGGAGGGTAATATACTCAATAAAACGCCCACCAGGCTCAAGAGGATATAGACCCGGCAAGCACCGGTTTTGAACCAGCCCGCCGATTGTAAGCCTACCCCAAAAGCAGCCGTAGCCGAATACAAAAGAGCTACCTCCACACCGCTAATCCAACTAAAAAGCGCGCGCATGGACAAGTACCAATCGGGCCGTTTGGTCACTGAAGCGGCCGAAAAGTTGGTGAACGATTCGACTAAAAAGCTCCCCCAATACGCCATGTTGAGGGTAAATAAAGGCAGGGCTATACCCATAGCCAGTGAGCCAAGTAACCAGTACGTCTTCTCACCGCTTTGACGAAGTTGATTGGCCAGTAAGGCCAATCCAGCCGTGATTGAAATCCCTCCTGCTATTAATAACGCATAACGAATCTGTTGTTCGGTTGCCGTTTCGACCCATTCGGGTATGGACGTAGGGGGAGGTCCCATACCCGCAAAAACAGTAAACCCGATCCAGGGAATGATGATCAACAGGGCAATGGTGCCGAGTTGCTTTTGCGCAGGATGGGGATTGGTGAAGTAGTTCTTTCCCAAGCTCCAAACGGCGAATGCCATCAGCAGGGCATGGGCCAGCCAGATAGGTAGATAGAGTTGGGGTTTGCTGTGTCCGATGCCTAAAGCCACCCCAGCGGCTAAAAAGGGAATTAGGGTAAGGTAGAAGCGGCTGAGTGTTTGTAGGTTGGTCATCAGGAAGTGGATTGGCAAATCTACGCATTACCCAGCAAGCTACAACAAACGAAGTTTTCTCACAAAAAGGCTCCTACTTGAGACGAAGCAGCGTTCATGTGTCTGCTTTAAAAATGGGGCGTTAAATGAAACGGGTAAGACAAGAGTGGTTCGCACAAAGTTCTGTACTTTATACGAATATAAAACACGTCTATAATCTGGTCAGATCCATAAAATGTAGACACCTTTACCTATACAATCCTGCTTTCAACGGCCACCCACTACAGATACGGCTTCAAATACGGCCCAGTGCGGCTGGCGGGCTGTTGAGCCACTTCCCTCGGAGGCCCCTGAGCCACCACCTGACCGCCCTCATCGCCCGCGCCCGGCCCCATATCGATTACCCAATCGCTGGCCATAACGACCCGCATGGTATGCTCTACCACAATGACGGTGTTGCCCCCCGCCACCAGATTGCGGAGCTGGCCAATTAACCTATCCACGTCAGCCGGATGGAGACCCGTGGTGGGCTCATCGAGGATGTAAAGCGAGGAGCCGTTGTTGGGTCGCTGCAGCTCGGTCGCCAGCTTGATCCGCTGGGCTTCCCCGCCGGATAACTCCGTGGCAGGCTGACCCAATCGCAAATACCCTAGCCCTACTTCGCCCAGCGTCCTCAGCGAACGCAAAACGGGTGGTTCTTCCCCAAAAAAAGCGAGCGCTTCGTCAACTGTGAGGGCCAGTACCTCAGCGATGGTTTTATCCCGATAGCGGACTGCCAGGGTTTGGTCATTGTAGCGGGCTCCGTGGCAAACCGGGCAGGGTTTATACACGCTGGGTAGAAACAACAACTCGACCATCACAAACCCTTCGCCCTGACAGTGTGGACAGCGACCTTTGGCCACGTTGAACGAAAACTGGCCAGCATCGTAGCCGCGCTCGCGGGCCAACGGCGTGGCGGCAAATAGTTTCCGGACGGCATCAAACAGGCCCGTGTAGGTCGCCATGTTCGAGCGGGGCGTGCGACCAATGGGCTTCTGATCAACCCGAACCAGGCGCTTGATACGTTCCAGGCCGCCGATGATTTGACCGCCCGTCGTAACCGGCTTTTCCTCCTCCATGGAATCCCCTTCGTCCTCATCGGTCAAGGATTGCCCCAGATGGTCCGCGACGAGCTCGACCAGCACCTGACTAATCAAACTGGACTTGCCCGAACCCGACACACCGGTCACCGCGGTCAGCACGCCCAGGGGAATGGCTACGTCCAGCGCCTGTAAATTATTCCGGCTTACTCCGACCAACCGAAGCCAGTCCGACGGGGAAAGGGGTGGTGCTACGGCATTTTTTTTCGAGGCAAACAAATAGGGTCGGGTTTGCGATGCGGTGATGTGGGCCAGCCCCGCCACTGGGCCACTGTAAAGAATCTGCCCGCCCTGCTCACCCGCCCCCGGCCCGACATCGACCAGCCAATCAGCCTGCCGGATTACATCCAGATTATGTTCAACAACGAACAGGGAATTACCGGCCTGTTTTAAGCCAGCCAGCGCAGAAAGCAACGCTTCGGTGTCGGAAGGGTGCAGGCCCGCCGAGGGTTCATCCAGTACGTACACCACCCCAAACAGATTCGAGTAAAGCTGGGTGGCCAGCCGCAGCCGTTGCAGTTCACCCGGCGATAGCGTGGGTGTGCTACGTTCGAGAGACAAATATCCCAAACCCAGTTGAAGCAACACCTGTAGACGGGCAACCAAATCGGTGGTGATCCGGCGAATCACTTCCGCCCGCTCGGGCTGGGCTTCGTTCGGGTCATCGGTATAGAGTTGGAGAATAGTCGTCAGGCGCTTGAGGGGTAATTCGGACAGATCCGTAATATCCAGTCCAGCAAACGTAACGCTTAGCGATTCGGGCCGTAGCCGTTTCCCGTGACAGGTTGGACAGCGAGTTTGGAGCATAAACGCCGATACCCGCTTTTTCATCAACTGACTTTGGCTATTGGCAAACGTATGCAGTACGTGCCGCCGGGCGCTGCTGAACGTACCCATGTAATCGGGCGGCTACTTTCGGCCAATGGCCCGGCGTGTATGTTCAGGTGTATATCCGGGATACACCGGAACAACGGGCTGCTCTTCGGTGAATAAAATCCAATCGCGTTGCTGCCGGGGAAGCTCCTGCCAAGGCTTGTCGACGTCGTAGCCCAGCGACACCAGAATATCGCGCAGGTTCTGACCGCCCCAGGCCTGCGGCCAGGCTGCCACCGCCCGCTGCCGGATGGTGAGCGAGGGGTCAGGCACCATCGATGCCTCGGTAACCTCATAAACGCTGCCCAGCCCGTGACAGGTCGGACAGGCTCCTTCGGGCGTATTGGCTGAAAAAGATTCGGCGTAGAGAATTCCCTGTCCCGACGGGTAGTTTCCGGCTCGGGAATACAGCATCCGCACCAGGTTACTGAGCGTAGTGACACTGCCCAAGGATGAGCGGGTAGTTGGTGTACCTCGCTGCTGTTGCAGGGCAACGGCCGGGGGTAAGCCTTCGATAGCGTCAACTTCGGGAACGGCCATCTGGTTGAAGAGCCGCCGGGTGTAGGGAGATACCGACTCTAAATACCGACGTTGGGCTTCAGCGTAGAGGGTACCGAAAGCCAGGGATGATTTACCGGAACCGGAGATGCCCGTAAACACTACCAGGGCATCCCGGGGAATGGCTACGTCGATATTTTTAAGATTATGTTGCCGGGCTCCGCGTATGCGGATGAAACCCTGATGGTCCTGTTCAGACGGAGAATTCACTTTGTTCGTGGGTGGCTTTTCTTGGGTAACTGTTGCTGGTCAGTCGTTGTTAGATGGCGAATCGAGTTTCTGATTCGGCATATAGTTTAAACATTTGCCAGTCAAGTCAGAAAGTAGCTGCTTCGTCATTCCGTACCGGCGGACCAGTCGGAATGACGAAGACAGCTTCATTAGTTTAGATTTGATTCCTTGCAAGGCAGGTGTACAACCACCTTACAAGGAATCAAATCTGCTATTGCGGAGCAAAAACAACCCGCATGGTTTCTTTCTTATTGAACAGATCGTAGCCTTTCATGCCCTCATCGAGCGACATTTTGTGCGTGAGCATGAAACCTGAATTAAGCTCCCCTTTTTGCAGATGCTCCAGCAACCGGGGAATGTACCGCTGCCCGTGTTGCTGACCCATTCGGAAGGTCAGGGCTTTGTTCATAGCCGCACCCATCGGGATGCTGTCTACCAGGCCGCCATAAACGCCAATAATCGAAACGGTTCCGCCTTTCCGACAGGCTAAGATAGCTTCCCGCAGTACAATCGGCCGGTCGGATTCCAGGCGGACAAACTGCTTGGTTTTGTCGTAATAATAATCCAGCCCTTCGCTGACCGCTTCCATGCCCACACAGTCGATGCAGCGGTCGGGGCCACGCCCACCGGTCATCTCACGCAACGCTTCCTGAATATCGACTTTCGAGAAATCCAGCACTTCGGCTCCGCTGATGTCTTTCGCCATCCGCAGCCGGTCGGGCTCACGGTCGATGGCAATCACGCGGGACGCGCCCAGCAGAAAAGCACTTTGAATGGCCATTTGACCAACTCCTCCGCATCCCCATATGGCCACTACGTTGCCCGGCTGGATGTCGGCTAAATCAGCAGCCATAAAGCCCGTCGGGAGGGCATCCGATGCAAACACAGCGGCTTCGTCGGGCAAGCCTTCGGGAATGACAAAGCAGCCCCGGTCGGCGTACGGTACGCGGATATAGTCGGCATGCGAACCGGCATAACCGCCAAAGGCGTGCGAGTACCCGAAAATCCCCGCTGGCGAATCGCCGTAGACTTTTTCCGGTATCCAGGCGTGGGGATTGGAGTTGTCGCAGAGCGACCATTGTGTACTCTGGCAATATTGGCACTCGCCACACCCCAGAATCGAGCACACCACTACGCGGTCGCCTTTTTTCAGATTCTTCACCTCGGAGCCTATTTCGACTACTTCGCCCATAAACTCATGGCCAATGATGTCGCCTTCGCGCATCGTTGGTACGTAGCCGTTGAGCAGGTGGAGGTCGGAGCCGCAAACCGATGACAGAATAACCCGCAGAATCGCATCTTTGGGATTGATGATGGTTGGGTCGGGAACCCGCTCTGTGCGCAGGTCGCCAACACCGTTATAACATAGCGCTTTCATGTTTTTCGTCTATTTTGGCGTGTTCAGATACAGGTTTCTTATCGGATTGTTGCTCATTTTTCCGACCGGACGGCTGCCCTTCGATGGTCGTGATTTCGCCGGTTTCCAGCAATTGCTTGAACCGACGCAGGTCCTGTTTGATCATTTCCTCAAAAGCCGGGTTGAACAGTTTCATGATCGCACCGCCCAATTGCCCGGCTGGTGGACGATACTGGATCACCGCGTGAACTTCCGTACCCTGACCATTGGGCGCATCGATGAAACTGACTTCACCGGCGTTGTCAATCCGGGCATCGGCGACTGATTTCCAGACCAACCGCTCGTTTTTCACCTCCTCAAGGATCTCCGCATCCCACTCCACCGTTCCCAGTGTTTTCGCGAGGAGACCATCCGAGAGTTTCGCTACCCAATGCGACCGTTTGTTGTCGAGTTGTCGAACTTCGCTCAGATGAAACATAAATTGGGGCAGGTTCTCCAGTTGCCGCCAGTAGGCATATACCTCTTCGCGGGGTTTATTAATGGTCAGGCTTTTGGCGATTTCAATCGAATCAACCGCCTTGTCTTCAGCCTTCGGCTCGGCCGTATTTCGCCCCAGCGCCTGATTCATAGGGCAATAGCCCGACGCTCCCCGGTAGACCATAAATCCACCCAGTGTGGCCAGTACTAGCCCGCTAAACGAACCCCGTCGTAAGCCGTACGTAGCTAATAACGCTCCACCAGCCGCCGACCAGATTCGCTCGGTATCGCCAACATTGATTCGACCCGAACCGCTGGCGTCCGGTTCAATCTGTCCCATGCCCAGTACACTCGACACGGGCTGCTTTTTGTTTGCCATAATTTTAGGGAGATATAAGGTTTGTTAAGCAGGCAACTTCATTCGGTAAATGGCATAGGGTGTGGTTCGTTTGTTTTCGCCTTCGTTGTAATCGGGTTGCTTGTTGATCTGGGAGCAACTGATATACAAATAGTTATCCGTCGACATGGAATAACTGTCCGGCCAGATCAGCCTTTCATCGGACACAACATCTTCCAGTTTGTGCTCAGGCGTTATTCGGACTAGTTTGTAGTTCTGGTAATCGCCCAGGTACAGGTTGCCGTTTGAGTCGAAGATCATCCCATCTGTAACCGCAAACCTGCCCAAATCTTCCACCGCAGCCTCCCGTTGATCGTCCGACAAGGCTTCGTTTCGCAAAAATTCCGTTCGGATGCGGTAGAGTTTATTGTCGGTGAGCGGTTTGTAATACAGCCATTCGCCATCCGGTGTTAAGGCAATGCCATCGGATTGAAGATGTACCGGCTGACCCTGCTTTTTGAATTCTTTCCCGTCCACAATCAGCGTAAAGGAAGGGTCATGTTTCACCGACGGATGGTTGCGCAATACCTGCCGGATTGTTCCCGTTTCCAGATTAACCACTACAATCCCCCCTTCATTGGAATTCGTTAGATACGCTACGTTTCTACGGGTATCGACCCGCACATCGTTGATGTAGCTTTTGTTGCTTAGTACGCCCTCAAACCGATACACGTCTTCGATGCGGTCGGTCGCCAGGTTGAACTTGACCAGCTTAAAACTAGTGTCATACACCTGTTCCATGTTCGGGCAGGCCGGGTCCACTACCCACAGGTTGTTCTGCGCATCCACATAAACGGCCTGCACACAAACCCATTTATTCGTTCCGACGTCCCCTTCCTGCCAGCTGTTCCACTGCTCGTCTGGATACGGTTTCACCTGGTTATTCGGAAAGATTTCGACAACACTGTACCGGTGTGGTCCGGGCCATAACGGATAACAGCTAAACAAACGACCGTCTTTCGCGATTGCCACCCCGGTTAACTGGTAGGTATCGTCTGAAAAGACTTGTTCCAGTTGCTGACTGCTTGTATTCATGATTGAATCGATTTAATTGACAGTGTACCTCTAAATGGGTACCTATTCACTAGATGGGGAAAACGGATCAACCCAAACGTGTGCAGCTTGTGGCCTCTTCTGGGTTGATCCAATCAATCCCACCCGCTTGCTGAAACCTACGTACGCTTGGCCTTCCGTTTCAGCAGCAGGATGCCGGCCGTGATCAGTAAGCCCGTCGTCGCTGCCTTTCGGATGAAAGCAGGACGGTTGTAGGTCCATTCCGCTCGCCAGCCCCGTTCAAGCCAGGGGTTTGGAAGAACGCCGTGAACTAAGTCCGTTAGCTTTCCCTCAATGGCGTTGATGCGGTCGGCCAAGATCAGCGTCATCCAGTGGGTAGCGGTCGCTTCACTATACTGATAGGCGTAGCGACGGAGAGCCCCACTCAGGCCCGAAGGCGGTGATGACGTACCAAAGACGCGCGTAACGCCTGGTCGCTCCACCGAATGAAAGACCTCGATGTCGATGGGCTGCTGGGGCGCTTTTACATAATTGAGCCGTTCATGGTCCGCCCCGTTCCAATGCTTCATGGGGTAGGTGGGATCATTCTCCGGATCGGCATCCATGCCCCAGCCGGGGATGTCTTTCACGCGGGTATCCAGGTTGCGGTCCGCAATTGTACGGTCTTCAAATTCGGCTATTGTGTCTTCTAATACGGGTTGCATAAGACAAGGGGTTAAGCCACATTGGCGCGTGGCGGAATGAGTAAGGGTTTGATGATGTGGTCCATCTTGCCGGAAAACATGCGGTACGCATCCGACACCTCTTCCAGGGGCAACCGGTGGGTAATCAGTTCCTTGGGATTGATGCGGCCGCTCATGATATGGTCAATCAGCTTGGGCAGCAGCCGTTTGACCGAAGCCTGGTTAGCCCTCAGGGTAATGCCTTTGTTCATCAGACTACCGATGGGGACCAGGTTCCAGGGAGGGCCGTATACGCCAATGATGGACACAATGCCGCCTTTTTTTACGGAGTTGATGGCCCAGTGCAGGGCCGTGGCATCGCCGGCCTGCAGCATGAGTCCTTTCCCGGTAATGGTTTGTAAAGCACTGCCGGTGCCATCGCAGCCTACCGCATCGATACACACATCAGCGCCAAAGTAATCAGTGGCTTTTTTCAGGAACAACACCGGGTCTTTCATGTCCCGGAAGTTATAAGCCTCGGCAAAGGAAAACTTGCGGGCAAACTCCAGGCGGTAGTCTACGTGGTCGATCACAATGACCCGGGCAGCCCCGAAAAACCAGGCAAAACGGGCCGCCATCAGCCCCACTGGACCAGCGCCAAACACCACCACGGTATCGCCTTTCTGAATACCGCCCTGCTCGGCAGCCTGGTAGCCCGTCGGCACTACGTCCGTCAGCAGGACGGCGTTTTCCAGGTCCATGCCGTCGGGAATTACAGTGGGACTCACATCGGCGTAGGGTACCCGAACGTATTCGGCCTGTCCGCCATCGTAGCCACCGCCCGTGTGGGCATAGCCAAAAAAGCCGCCGACGGCGGTGGCCTCGGGATTGGACTCATGGCAGTTGCCATAGAGTTCCTGCTTGCAATGCGGGCAGGTGCCGCAGGCCACGTTAAACGGCACCAGCACGTGGTCGCCCACTTTTAGTTTTTGCACGCCCGAGCCTATGGCTTCGACGATGCCGGTGAACTCATGGCCAAAGGTCATGCCTACCCGGGTATCGGGCACGCGACCGTGATAGAGGTGCAGGTCGGATCCGCACACCAGGGATCGGGTGACCCGGACAATAGCATCATACGGATGCTTGATCTCGGGTTCAGGCTTGTTCCGGTCTACCCGGATTTGCCGGGCCCCGCGAAAATTCATTGCTATCATAGCAACCTGGGATTAAACGTGAGTAAACGAATTGACTGAAGACGTCAAGCCGAATTGAGAAGCCAACCTATGCGCTTGCCATACCGGCAAAACGCCCCCTTCAGCGCTCATGACAGGTGTAGAAACTTATCTGAGCCGTGGGTTAAAAAGGCGCAACATCCACCAGTAAGTATTCCGGCAAGCACCCACGCCCACGCTTGTGGCGTGAATCGTTTGGGTTTTCAGAAGAGAATGTCGTGGGATCGGGCAAACCAGACCACCCGTTATGACTCATTTTCCCTTCAGACGGAGCAACATCACCTCACCGTAGCTTGGTTGACAGACTTGTCGTATGAGCTGTCAGCAAGCCTATTCATCTTGTCGCCATACAGCAGCATGGTCTTCCTGCTGTAAGCTGCACATTGTTGTTCTGATAGGTGGCTATCAGCATCGTCCAGGCGGTATCAGCAAGTTTTTTTAGGTTTACTTACCGAGCGAGCCGCATCAGTCAAGCCCTCGACTTGTCCCCAAAAGACTCTTTTGTCTTTAAGGCAGTTAAGAATCCGAATAGATAATGAGGTATTGGACCTACCTGCCGAAGGGAGTTGGAAGGGCTGATTAACACGCTGCCTTGTGGGAAGGTGATCCGAGTAAGCCCTCAACAAGCTAATGAATACGATTTGTCAGCCAATCTTGGCAACGTGCCAGCTACCAGCTTCTAACAACGAATCGTAGCTTGCGTGATATTAGTTGGCTTGGTAGTTTGATCACCCACAAGCCCGCTGGCTAGGCCACGGCATGAAGGCAAGAAGCGGTCCCGCTCCGACCCAGGGACCGTTGTGACTGAATTGTTCAGAAATTTAAACCGTATCGATTCGCCTATTCAGCGTAAGTCCTGCTCAGCTTACAGGGGCATTTCGTTCATCCATTGGATTGGACGGCTCTGACTTACTGCTTACCGATTTATAGTTTAGGTAAGCGCCAGGTTGGGAACGGCACCTATATCCTCTACAAGGCAAGGGCCCAATCAATTATCTCACTTAGGATCGTCTCAAAACGGACAGATGCTCAAAACAGACAAACCGATTGCCTTTCCCCTGCTGAACCAACTGCTGTTGAAGGATGTGCATCTGTTGGGCTTGGGCAAGTCTAAGTGCCGACCGTTTTTGCTGCTGGGCTTGACGCAACAGCCTTAAGCTCACTAATAGATCACGGAACAGGGGACCTGCGTTATTCCATTTTTTGGTGTACGTCGTCAAATGAAAGTGGACAAAAAGAGTGGAAATGGGAAGAGACAATTTGTTAATCGCACCGGCAACCCGGTTGTTTCACCTAAATCACCTTGGTTATGTCCAATTCAACCAAAAAATCTCCTCCTAGCCGTTCTAAAACGACTCAAGCCACTTCCTCTGAGCGCAAACCCGCGCTATCTATCATTAAAGACATCCAGCGACAGACCCGACGCCAATACACGGCTGAAGAAAAAATACGTATTGTGTTAGAAGGATTGCAAGGCGAACAATCAGTTGCTGAAATCTGTCGGCGAGAAGGGCTCAATACCAATATTTATTACCGTTGGAGTAAGGACTTTCTCGAAGCTGGTAAAAAGCGATTGGCAGGTGATACCACCCGAGAGGCTACCGCCCCCGAAGCACAATCGATCAAGTCCGAAAATGAGGCTCTCAAACAACTGGTGGCCGAGTTAATCCTGGAGAATCGGGTGTTATCCGCCACCGCGGCTTAAAGCCGACGACTAATCGCTACCATCACATGACTCAGTCTGAGAAAATGGCGGCCGCCGCGCGGAAATCATCACGCTGGTCGAGCAGTCATCTTTAAGTGTCAAAGCCACCCTTCGTGAGTTAGGTATCAATCGATCTACCTTTTATGAGTGGTACAAACGCTATTTAAGTGACGGCTTTGATGGCTTGGCTGATCCAGCTTATCGTCGCACCAGTGCCTGGAACCAGTTACCACCCGCTGAAAAAGGGCGCGTTGTTGAACTAGCTTTCGAACGCCCTGATCTATCTTGTCGGGAACTAGCCTGTTATATTGTTGATAATGAAGGGTGCCGGGCCGCCGGAGCGGTTTGTGTCCGAGTCTACGGTTTATCGTATCCTGAAAAGCCGGGGTTTAATTACGACCCCAGCTTACCGATTGATGGAAGCGGCTGATGAGTTCTATAATCCCACTACGGCACCCAACCAGCTCTGGCAGACTGACTTTACCTACTTTAAGATCAAGAATTGGGGCTGGTATTATCTGTCGACAGTGCTGGATGACTATTCACGCTACATCTTAGCTTGGGAATTGTGTCCAGGTATGCAAGCAACGGACGTAGAGCGCACCATGCAAACAGCTTTGAAAGCGAGCAGTCTGAAAAGCGGTCAACGGCCCCGCATGTTGTCAGACAATGGGTCGGCCTATGTGTCTCGGTATTTAAAGGAGTATCTAAAAGGGGAAAGTATTGAGCATATTCGCAGTGCGCCGTTTCACCCCATGACTCAAGGTAAGATTGAGCGCTAACGGTACGCCGTCGCGGCACCGGTCGATGAAAAATGTGCTGTTGTTGGAGCACTACTACAGTCCGGATGAATTGAGGCATCGCTTAACCGAGTGGGTCGATTATTATAATCACCAACGCTATCATGAATCGCTGGAGAATGTACGTCCCGCCGATGCCTACTGGGGCCGCCAAGAGCAAATCGTAGCCGAACGGCAAAAAATCAAGCAGCTAACGATGGCCCAACGGCGGAAAAGCGGCCCACCGCTGTGGTCATATTTTTCAGCGAGTTCAAAGTGCTTAAAACCGTCTCTTCTCTTTTCACTGCCCCGGCAGCCCGGCCGCATCTGTCCACTTTCGGTTGACGATATACACTGATTAGCGCGCAAGAAGTCGTGTTGAAACTCAATTCCCTGAGCAGTGAACAGATTCGCAGGGATGGCGAAAATTATAAGAATTTAATCACTTGGTTAACCATCAAATAGTGAGAAAGAAATTAGTTTTAATAGCGATTGTCAAAGACGGCCCTAGATTTTACTTAGTGCCATCCGATCAGCAATCCGCTGATGAACAGGCTTTAGTTAACTGGGACCACAAGCCTATCTTGTGGGTGGGTGCACAAACCCAAGAGGAGGCCATAGCCTTAGCAAAGAAAAAAATAAATGAATGGGAGCTAAGTAAGCTTCATACCAGGGAAAATACATAGCCAAATCTTACTGTATACAGAAATCAATTCCATACGCCCAATCGGCAAGGAAATACGTGTATTCTATTTAAGGGCATTGATTAACTGCGTGGCCGCCAGCACTTGAGCCTGTTGCGCTTTAGGCTCAATAGCATATGTACCAAAAAACTCGTGGGTCACTCCCTGATACAGCTGATAGGTAACCGAAACGCCCTGTGATTGAAGTTTATCCCGCAATTGCATACCCTCTGTTTGTAAAGGGTCAATTTGAGCCCCAATAATGGTTGTAGGCGGTAAGCCCGTCAGGTTAGCCACATCAACCAGCGAAATCAGGGGGTTATCGCCGTCCGCCATCGTGCGGAAATATTTGTCGACAAACCACATAACGAGCGGACGGTTCAGCGGCATAGCGTTGGCGTACTGATTGTAAGAGGGCGTATTCAGATCATTGTTGGCTACGGGGTAAACCGATATAATATGAAGTGGCTGAGCTACACCCCGGTCGCGAGCCAGCATAGCGGTAGTTACGGCCATATTTCCGCCAGCGCTCTCGCCCGCTACGGCAATTTTTCCGTTTCCATTGATGGCTGCCATATTATTCCGAACCCAGACGTAAGCTGCGTAGGAATCTTCATGAGCGGTAGGGAATTTGAACTCAGGGGCGAGTCGATAATTGACAGAAACAACAACGGCTCCCGTATTCTGAGCCAGCGCTACCGTTGAGGCTTCGTAGACGTCCGAGTTGGCAATAACCCAACCACCACCATGATAATAAACAATAACGGGCTTAGGGCCAGCGACAGCTGAAGGTGTGTAAACGGCAATTTCAATAGATGACCCGTCGAAGGTGGGAATCATTCGCTTGCTCAGACTAACATTGGCCATGGGAGGGGCGATGCGGTTCTTATCCAGCAGGGAATTTACAGCGTCTTTCACCGATGGTCTCATGCGAGCTTCTTGTGGTGTAAGCTGATAGAGTGGGGTTGGATTGAGTCGCCCCAGTTCCTCAATGATGGCCAGTGACTGCGGGGTAATATCAGGGGCATAATCAGGTTTTGGCCCTATAGACTGAATGCCCTGACCCGGCAGAGGCAGGCGGTGGTCCTGGCAGGCGGACAGTAAGCTAATGAATCCTATGCAAATTAGTAAGCAGGTAAACAGTGCGTTCTTCATTTGGCGTTGAGTTTATATTAAGTACTGTAACTGGTAGAACAATTGATAGTTTCAATGAATTAATCAGACACACTAATGGAACTGGATTTAACGAGTCAATTCCTCATTTAAAAACAAATTACAGAGTCAGTGTCAGGCTATTTCAGAGGAATACGGCGTATTACTTCTACGGTTTCATCCGTACCATCTATTTCCAGGAGGTAAATGCCGTTTTTATAAATAACTCGGGCACGGGGATTGGCTGCATAGAAATAAAAATATTTAAGTTCGTTTTGCTGCCAAACGGCCCCGTTTGAAAAAGTAAAGAGAGTTTGTTGATTTCTAAAGCCGTGAAAAGGGCCTTTTAATTTACCTACTTGTTCAACTACCGGACCCACCTTTGCTAGCGCTGATTAGTCTACTTATACGATCTTTTTAGTAGCGTGGATTTCTTCGTACACTGAAAAGAAGTTTATCCAGTGTGCACTGCCGCATCGGCGGTCCGATTGGTTATAGTAGGCAGGCATTCTATCAATTCGAAAAAAATAATAGCCAGGCCTGCTTCGTAGCCGAGCTGGTTATTCAGCAAGTGTTGCTCCACCGCTCGCTGCAACCCCGATTAGGCACCAGAAAGTTACTCGTGCTGATGCAGGGTTTTGTCCAAGAACATCAGTTAAAGATGGGGCGAGATGCGTTATTTGATTTGCTACGAGCTCACAACCTATTAGTAAAAAAGCGTCGACGTAAGGTTCAGACTACCTTTTCGAATCACTGGCAGAATCGGACCGCCGAAGCGGAAGTACCTGAATCTAATACGGGAGTATGTACCAAAGGCGCCCAACTTGTTGTGGGTGAGCGATATAACCGCACGTGCGGCCCCGCTATATTTTGGTCGGTGATGGCTTTGCTTACCTGAACGGTCCGCCGTAGCGGCTTAGTGACCGATGCTTATAGCCGAAAAATCGTCGGATATTGTGTATCGGAAACACTGAGTGCGATGGGCAGTCTAAAAGCCTTGTCGATGGCCTTGAAAGACTGCCCGGACACGAGTGGATTGATTCACCACAGCGACCGGGGCGTGCAGTATTGTTGCCTGGAGTATGTCAATCTTTTAAAGGATAATACCATCCAAATCAGCATGACGCAAAGTGGAGATCCATTGGAAAACGCTATTGCGGAACGGGTGAATGGTATCTTGAAAGAGGAGCTGTTAGCCGATCACTATCCTAGCCTGGCTGTAGCCAAAAAAGGGATTGCCCAGGCTGTGCTGACCTATAATTCATTACGCCCCCATAGCAGTTGTGACATGCTGACCCCACAGCAAGCCCATCAGCAAAGGGACGATTTGCGAAGGCGCTGGAAGAACTACTACAAGAAACGGGAAGTAAATCTGGAAATCGCTAGCTGATGTTTAGTTGAGATACTGTAAACCAATGGTAGGACTATAAGCATGAACTACCAAATTCACTTTGAAACTGTAAACTTATTTTAGGACGCTACAAATAAAAGATACCTTGATTCAAGAGATGACAATTTGAGACTCTTGACTGAAGTAGGGTGCTTCTTCTAATAAGATCTTTACGTGGTGTTGGGAAACGGGCGTTTTGCGAGATGCTAAATACGTAACTTATCGACTCAACTTATTCGAAGCTATACGTGCAGGAAAACTAACAATGAGCCTAAAGGAATGAATAAACCTCCCTTATAATTCTGATAAACAGATTGGTATAAGTGGAATTGACTCATTAACTTTAATGGATCGAACAACTAGTTATGCCCTATGCTCTTGAAAGGTTTCCTGCCCAGCCCAGCCTTGCGGGAGTACATCGAAAATATCGGTATTGTTCATCTGGTATTTCCCCCCGATGAACCGATTCCCGTCAAAGCTTATACCCCCAAAACCGGCGACTCCCTTGAGTTTTTTCTCCGGGACCCCGAATACGTTCAATATCCAGGAGAAACCACTAAAATCAAGAGACCCGTGGCCTTCCTTCATGGCCAACATACACTGGTGACCAATCGAAATGTAGGACGGGAGTTTTTATACCTCAATATTAAATTTCAACCCGGTGTTTTATTTCGATTAACGGGCATTCCTTCCTACGAACTGACTAACACCTATATCGATGCAGAAGCTGTTTTTTCACCAGATATACGGACGCTAACTGAACAGTTAAGAAATGCAGGCTCGTATGCTGAAATGCTGGAATGGGCGGAAGCGTTTGTCGTCAGACTCATCAGGCGATCCCAAAAGGATGCCCATGGTATTGATAAAGTAGCTCAACTGCTGTTGCACAATACCGCACCTATTTCGATGGATTGGCTGGCTAGTCAATCCTGTTTATGTGCCCGCCAATTCGAACGCAAGTTTAAGGAGCGGATGGGCGTACCCGCTCCCCAACTGGCCCGAATTGCCCGCTTTGATAAAGCCTTCCTGCTGAAAAATGCCCAGCCCCAAAAAGACTGGTTAAGCATTGCCCTTCAGTGTGGCTACTATGACTATCAGCACTTAGTCAGAGACTATAAACTCATCACCGGGCTTACTCCCCCCTCATTTTTTCAGCTGGACAATCAGGCTCCCGAACGACTCCTGGGCTTACACGAATAATGTGCACCAGTCGGTCAGATGCAAAAAGTCGTTTTTGTACCACTAATCACGATAGGAAGGTCTTCATTTTTGCCTAACAAACGTCTTGTTATGGAACGCAGGCATTTCCTGGCTACCGGTCTACTGGCTGGCTTAGACTACCCCTCCTCCTCGCTTATTCAGCGACTTCTACCCGAACTTACTCCTACCGACAGGGGCCCTTTAAAACCTTTTTACACGCCCCCCGAGCCCATTCAGGTAGGGCCCAATGGCCTCGGATTCAAAATACCCGTCCGCAGTAGCCAAACCAACGGACAATTCTCCTGCATGGAGGGAATTATGGGGCCTAAACGGATGGGACCGGCCCCCCACGTTCACAAGGATCTGGACGAACTGATGTTTGTGCAGGAAGGTACCGTTAGCATATTGGTTGGCGATACCGTCTATGAAGTCGAAGCGGGCGGATGGCACCTGCGTCCCCACGGTATTGTCCATACGTTTTGGAATGCCACCGATAAACCAGTCCGGTATACGGACATGTTTTTCAACCAGGATTTTGAAAACTTTCTGGAAGCGATGTTTGTCCGGTTGATTCCTGACCTGATGAAGCGGGGTGTTTCCTTGACCTCAAAAGAGGCCACATCCCAAATGGATGCCTTGTATATGCGCTATGGGATCACCATGTTCGAGGAGCAGCGGCAGCCCCTCATGGCTAAATATGGGTTAAAAGGGTAATTCCTTAACCCTATACGACCCAAAGCAACTCATCATTCTGTCTGCTTAAACTTACATTCATGAAGACGTTTCTACTTTGTTTATTCGTATTTCTTTCGCTGGGTGATCTCTCGGCACAAGCTACTAAAAAAGGGAAGGTAGTGATAACAAAATTCTTCGCCCCATCCATTCAGGGTAGTCGGGGTGGTGAAGACCCCATGCGCAAGCTAACCATTTACCTGCCGCCCGGCTATCAGGAAAGCAAGCAACGCTATCCTGTTGTCTATTTTTTGCATGGTTTTTTGGTCAATGATAGTTTAATGATGGTCTATAATCGGTTCCAGGAATTGATGGATACGGCCATTCTAAGCGGTCAGTTGCACCCCATGATCTTAGTCTTGCCCAATAGCGAAACAGCCTTTGGTGGCAGTTATTATACCAATTCAACCCTGACGGGTAATTGGTCTGATTATATCGGAAAAGATGTAGTCAGCTATATCGATGGCCACTATCGTACCCTAGCCAACCGGAACAGCCGAGGACTATGTGGGCATTCCATGGGCGGGTACGGTGCGTTAAAAGTGGGGATGCTGTATCCGGATGTCTTTGGCGCTGTGTATGCGCTCAGCCCGGCAACCTTGTCTTGGGCGGCTGACTTTAGCTTGACCAATCCTGTCTTTAGGGGAATGGATTCGTTCCGGAATGAATTCAGTGCCGACCAGATAAGGGCTGACTTATATAAGGGGAAACGAGAGAAATTTTACACCCTCTTGCTGGCCGATCTGGCTCGAACTTATTCGCCTGATCAGGGAAAAAACGTTCTTTCAGCCGCCATGCCCGTAACCTATGTTGGTGATAGTGTGCGAGTCAATAAAGAGATCGTCGCCAAGTGGGAAGCTAATTTTCCGATGAACATGATTGACCAGCATGGAGCCGCCTTAAAACAATTGAATGCCTTAAAAATAGATTGGGGCCGCAATGAAGAATTTGCTCATATTCCTATCACCTGCCTACAATTGAGTAAGAAGCTAGAGGCCCATGGGATCAAGCATATTGCCGAAGAATATAATGGTACCCATATCAATAGATTAGCTGGTCTGGATGGCCGACTGTATACCGAAATGCTGATCTTCTTTAATACCTATTTACAAACGGCGTCAAAAGAACGAACAACCGTTCGCTAGACATGGCGAATATTTTCAGGGGTAAATTATAACTAACAAGTGTATCAAAATACCCTCCCATCTGAGACGACGCGTTCATGTATCTGCTTCTTAATTCAAGCCGTTGTCACGACGATTTACTAGAAATAAGTGGGCAGGAGAAGCTTCAAGTGACTTACTATCAAGTATACCTCAACAAGCACTTTGCTAATCGGGTTGACAAGAACAGGCGATTTTCGTTCGCTCACTTTATCATAACCCGTCCAGCGCTGCTTCCAGATGGATTCGTTGCTCACTAGATCGTTACCCGTAGCTCAAGTCTGGTGCCCTGGCCTGGCGCCGAATGAATCCGTAAGCGGCCGCCCATAGCTTGTGCACGCTGCTGCATACTGACTTGGCCGGTCCGCTGGCTAGGCTGAGTCGGATCAAAGCCCTGACCATTATCCTCAATCCAAACTTGTAGTTGGTGATCCGCTTTAGTAATGCGGACCAACGCCTGGGTGGCCTGGGAATACTTGGCTAAGTTAGTAAGGGCCTCTTTGCCAATCAAATAGACATTTCGCCGATGCTCAATGGGAATAGGAACTTGGGCTACCTCAGTAGTGATTTGAAACGAGAATTGAATCCCTTTTGACTCCATCAGGGGTTGGGCATAGGTCTGTAAGCGTAGCAGAATCCGTTGCAGCGAATCATTGCTTGGCTTGATGGTCCAAATAATTTCATCCATCGATTCAAGAATCTGCCGGGCGTCACTGTACACTTTTTGGATCACCTTTTGAGCCGATTCCGCTCTATTCTGCCTGAGCAAAGTATCAATATGGCTACTTAGCATAGAAATGCTACTTAGCGTACTGCCAACCTCATCATGCAGATCTTGAGCAATCTGGGTGCGCAGTTGCTGAGCCTCCTCAAGCCGCCGAAGTCGGGACCGATTTAACAACCAGACGCTGACGGCTGCTCCCAGCAACAAGACCAACCCCCCAATGACCAGCAGTGCCGTACTGCGGAACTGAGCTTGTTGGGTTTTCTGTTGCAACAATTGGATCTGGGCCGCTTTCTTTTGCTGCTCGGCCTGGACTAGAGCGTCTTTCTTTTCGAAGGCATACTGCATTTTTACCTCCGTTAATTGCTGAGTCTTCTGCTGGTTATAAATATTATCTCGGTATACGATGAAGGATTTATAATGCCAATACGCCTGGGAATAATTTCCTTGTGTACTATCAAGTTGAGTTAAAAAACGGTAAGCCCGCATCAGATAATCATTGTATTGAAGGGCTACGGCTCCTTTCAAACCACGGTGCAACAACCGCTCAGCCGTCGGAAGTTGATTCAATTTTCGGTTTAGATTGCCCGCCATCAATGTTGCTTCAACGATTCCATCCTGAGCTTTCATTTTTTTCCACAACGCTAGCGCTGTCAAAAAATTCTTCAGGGCTGCTTGGTAATGGATGAAGGCTTTCGGTTTATTGCCTGACAAATGGGCTTTGTCTCCTTGGCTTTCATAAATCTCCCCCAATGTAGAATAGGTAAAGGGCAACATCCAGGCTGGTCCCTCAAAGTTGGGCTCTTTTACCAGCTTCAACGCCGTCAACGAATAGTGCAGGGCTTGGGCGTGATGCCCCTGATTGTGGTGGACAGTGGCAATAGTGTTCAGGGACTGAACGATGCCGGATTTAAACGAAAGCCTCCGACGGATTTTCAGTGATTCAAGTAGGTTTTTTAAGGCCTCTTGATAATCACCCTGGCTAATAAACGTGGCCGCAATCAGTTGTAATGCCTCGGCTTGGAGTTGCTGGTTATCTTCTTTCTGAAACAGGGATAAAGCTTTGTAGTGGTGGGTGAGTGCCTCTGGTAGCTTATTTTGCCTTGAATAGACAGTGCCCAGTGCCCGGTGCACCCAGGCTTTATCCCGGTCCTTATCCGTAGTTTGGCTTAATTTTAATAGGATAAGGAAGGTATCAAGTGCCTTCTGGTTGGTTTCATAATCCTGGTTGAGCTCTAAATACGTGGACCCAATTTGCCAATAGGCCCTTTTGATATGCTTGAGGGCATTGAGCTTTTTAGCCAAGGTTAATGCTTCATTTGCAGACAAAATAGCGTTTTTTAGCCTGTCGATGCCAAAGCAACTACTCATCAAAAGAAGGGTATTGATCCGATTGGTATCTTGTTTTTGAGTAGCCAGTACTTTTACCAGCGAGTCAAGCCTGGGCGTCTGGGCTTGTAGGCTAGCAGCTGACAGCAAAAGTGCCCAGCTAAGAACGAGTGTGTAGACCAATGATTTCATCGGGTAAAGGGGTGTCCCTTCTAGCTGGTGCTGTTTTGAGTGAATGATTTTGGGAATGTTTTGCCCTTAGAATTTACAGGTTACTTGGTTAGCAATATTCTGCCGGTTTATATTCGTCTGGTTCCTAAATAGCTACTATACGGTTATTTGTAGAGAATGAGCAATTCTGGCCGGATCGTATACTTTTTAATTATAGGAGTAGGCCCCGGATGACTTTCGAAAAGATCTAGCCCATTAAAGATAGGTAATGTGCAGTTGGCTCACAATTCCACATCTATGAGATGATTGGGGTGGTCCGGTTTAGCGGGACCGTTTAGTGCTTCGTTTTTGACAAATTTAGATAATACTCATTTTCTAACTGTTCAGGGCTTAGAGGTGGTCCGGTTTAGCGGCACACTGGACTTGCCCGTTTTGTATACTATTCCTTGATGCGTATTTTTTGCCACTAATTGTAAAATCTTACTAAAACGCTCCCATGTGAGACGAAGAGTTTTTCATGTGTCAGCTTTGTAAATTTGGTATTTTTTAGTAGTTATGACCCAGCTCAAACTAAAAGTTTACCCCGCTGAATTCTTTGGTATGATCCGTTTCCTGCAAGGATTTTCGATCAGTTGGCGAGTACCCCTACCCCAACAGTCTCTGGCCAGTGTAGTGTTAACCATACGTACTGAGTCTGAAACTAGGTAAAATAGTAGCCTGGAAGCATAAAGTCCCAACAAAAACGCACACCCTGAACTTGCCATTGCCTGTGGCTAAAGCGCTCTATAAGGAATTGCAGGCTGCCTATATTGACGAGTGGCAGGTCATGTTTTTGACGAAGCTGGATCAGGCGGTTATGAACTTACGCTTACATTGACATGCTGAAAAAATGAAAAGAATAAGAACTCATACAAATCATTTTTAAGAGTATAAACTTATAGCTTGATTATAAGGCTCTATATTTCAGAAGTTTGTCAAATTTAGCGTTAAATTTAACGTTAATTTAGACGTTAAATTTAACGTCTAAATTAACGTTAAACCGTACTTTTCCTGATCCCGCTGGATCTTTTCCTGCACAGCTTCAATAACCCAGTCATGGACCGAAATCGAAAGCTTGCGATTGCGGCCAGCTGGACGTTTATCACGTAATAGTTTGATAGCGTCCATCTCAGTGCTTTTAAAAATGATCTTGATCGCTTTAGTCTGATTAGGATCCGTAGCTTCCTCTCCCCGACTCGTTGGTTTCCCGCCTTTGTTAATGTATTCTTGGATTTTCTTTTCCGAAGCCGGTTTCGGTTCTTCCGCCGGTTTCGTTGCCGCCGGCATTTTGGAAATAGCCATAATTTGGTGCTGAATTTAGTGTCAAATTTAATGTCTAAATTAACGTCAATTTTAACGCTAAAATTAGTGTCTTATTTAACGTCAATTTTAACGTTAAAATTGACGTTAATTCTCTCCGAGATGTTTAGGAAAAGCTGATCGATTTCCGCTACTGCCTTCTCGTCGACCGGGTTCCCTTCAATCACACCTAACCCACTGGATGCCGTATTCGCAAAACTCTTGCGACTGACGATAGCCGGTGCAACGTAGTCAATGACCGTACTCTCATTCAGTAGTTCTGCCGAGTCTTTATTGTCGGAGCCTTTAGGGTCAGCCCGGTTGAGAATAGAGAAGGCATACAGTTCATCGGGTTTGATCGCCCGTACTTCCTTTACCAGATTCTCTACGTCGGCGATTGTCCACAAGTCGAAGCTGCGTGGATTGAAGGGCACCAAGTACACATCAGATACAACCAGAGCTGCCCGCTGACTGGTCGTATCGCGTCCTCCCGTGTCGATAACAATATGATCGAACTTGGGCTTGAATTTGGTTACTTGTTGCCGGACCGCATCGCCTGTTAATACCGTAGCCGTGTAGCCACTATCACCTTGGGTAATGTGCTCCCGCCATTTGGTGAACTTGGTAGCCGTTTCCTGTTCGTCTGCATCAACGAGCAGAACGTCATACCCTCGCTTGGACAACCAGACTGTAAGGTTGGTAGCGATCGTGCTTTTGCCGCTTCCACCTTTGATTCCGCCTACGGTAAAAATCATAATTTAGCGTTGCTTTTAGTAGTGAATTTAGTGTCAAATATAGTGTTAAATTTAACATTAAAATTGACGTTAAATTTAACGTTAAAATTGACATTAAATTTGATGTTATTTTTAACGTTAAATTTAACGTCAATTTTAATATATACTTGATCATTAGATATTTATAGATAAAGAAGATACTTGCTGGTATCAAAACAGATACGGGTAGGGTAGGGGATCAAACCACAAATTCACTCAGTTCGTTGCGATCCTGGTACGTCAAATCTGGCTGATTGCGGGTACCATATGGTAAATCTTCCAGCGATTTTCGTGGGAAGAAAGTGAACGAGAAAGCGAAATCGTGTAGCGTAATTTTATAATATAATTGTATTGTATATAACAAAAGTTTAATATAGCAGTTTTGGGTTATGTATGAACCGCCATGTCAGAAAGAGGTAAACGAAAACGCTCTCATCAATTCGTTAAAGCAGTTATCAAAACCCGCTTCCAGATTCCTTTCTTTCAGTCATTGGTACAGGCCGGTTTTCCGAGTCCTGCGGACAATTATGTAGAGCGGGTCTGTGATCTGAACGACCTTTGTATCACGAATGCTGAATCTACGTACTTCGTGCGGGTTACCGGTGACAGTATGACTGGCGACCGTATTGAGCCTGGCGACGTATTGATTGTTGATTGTTCACGTGAAGCCGTCGATGGCAAGATTGTTGTCGTATGGTATAATGGTGAACACACCGTTAAGCGTATTCACTACGTCGGGGATATGGTTGTTTTAATGCCCGCTAACCCGGAATACGAACCCATTTATATTCATACTGGCGAGGATTTTCGTGTGTTCGGAGTCGTTACGTACATTATTCAGAAACCACTTTAAATAATGCGGCATTTAATAAAATTTATCTTCCTGATTATCGTGGCTTCCTCAGTCGGTTTCGCTCAGGAGTTTCCGGATGAACTGAATGAACTGGACGACGTAACAGGGGTGGGTAATGAAAGAGAAGCTCTATTGCAGAGTAAAGAATTGATTGCTCAAAAAAAACATGCAGAAGCGTACAAGCTTTTAACTGATATTATCACTAGAGATCCGACCGTTTACTACGCCTATTTACTACGTAGTAAAGCACGGTATGGTCTGAAAGATTATAAAGGTAGTATTGATGATTCGAAGCATCTGGTAAATAATGCAGCAAACGTTGACAGTCTTTCCTTATTTCTGGCCTATCATAACCTAGGAGCCACTTACAATAACTTGAGGGATTTCAAGCAAGCTGTATACTATTCGAAAATAGCCAAAAAACGGGACTCAACAGATGTAAGACCTTATTTCAACCTAACGTATAGTTATTTGGAGTCCAAGCAACTCGACTCTGCGTACTCAGAGCTGGAAGGGCTTTTGAAAATTGACCCCAATGATAAACGGGGATATTATGGCAAGGGGAAGATCTATTTAATGAAGAAAGAATACCAGCTGGCAATTTCACAATTTGACAAAGCAATTGCGCTGGATAGTAATTATGTCTGGGCTTACCAAAATAGGGGAGAAGCCAAACGGTCACTGGGGGACAAAGAAGGGTGTTGTCAGGATTGGACAAAAAGCTACGAGCTTGGGCTAACTACGATTAAGCCTTACTTAAAAAAGGTGTGTCGATAACAACTGGATTCTAGGAAATATGGTGGGCCTTGTCGACTGCAACAATTTCTACGTAAGCTGCCAGCGTAGTTTCGACCCGTCACTAAACGGGCGTCCAGTTGTTGTGCTCTCCAATAATGATGGCTGTACAATCGCTCGTTCGAATGAAGCGAAGGCGCTGGACATAAAAATGGGAACGCCGTTTTTCCAGATGGCCGACGTAATCAAGGAGCATAACGTAACAGTTTTCAGTAGCAACTACACGCTGTATGGCGATATGTCCGCACGGGTGATGGCGTCGCTCGGCCGCTACGTCGAAGAGGTCGAAGTCTATTCCATCGACGAAGCCTTTCTCAATCTGACCGGCTACGAATCGGTTTATCCCGACCTGACCCAGTTTGCCCGAACGCTACGTTCGACGATTGATCAGTGGACACGTATACCCGTATCCGTTGGCATGGCTCCAACAAAGACGCTCTGTAAAGTAGCCAACTTCTATGCGAAGCGCCGACCTGAACACGGCGGGGTTCTGCTGCTGGATACGGACGCGAAGATTGAGGAAGCGTTGACTGATTACGACGTAGCGGATCTGTGGGGCATCGGCTGGCGTTACGCGGCCATGCTGAAACGGAATGGGATACGTACCGCGTGGCAACTCCGAAATGCGCCGGATGACTGGCTACGGGATAAATTGACCGTGAACGGGCTGCGCCTGGCGTATGAGTTACGTGGTACGTCCTGCAAAATGCTGGAGCTGGAACCGCAGCCGAAAAAGACCATCTGTACAGCGCCTTCGTTTGGGAAACTCATTCCCGACCTGGCCACGATTACCGAGGCCCTGACCACGCATGTAAGCCGGGCGGCTGAGAAGTTGAGGAAGCAGGATTCGGCTGCCGGCACATTGACCGTTTTCATTCATACGAATCGGTACAAACGGTCGCCCAATGGGGAACTGGCCAAGCAGTACTATAACAGTCGAACCGTTGAACTGCCACATCCAACCGCCAGTACGTCGGAACTGGTCGCTTATGCGCAGGCAGCCTTGAAAGCAATTTATCGATTTGGCTACGAGTATCAGAAAGTGGGCGTCATTCTGTCGAATCTGGTGCCGGGCGATTTTCAGCAGGAGACTCTGTTTACGGCTGGGCCTGATCGTCGAATGGCGAAACTGTCGAAGGTCGTCGATAAACTGAATTATCGATACGGACGGGACAAGGTACGTATTGCTGATGTCGGGTATAATCCGACCTGGCATCACAAACGGGAATTTTTATCGCCGTGTTATACGACGAAGTGGGGCGATATTTTACGGGTGAAATAACAAATTAACTTATTAAACCTATTGAATTATAAATACTACTCGCATTTTAATCACAAAAAGCTTAATATGGTAAAATAAAACACTGTATCTAATCATTTATACATGTAATACTATTATAATGTTTTTCCAATTTATCAAAAAATTGTTGATGAATATAGTGCCTATTTCTAAAGGCTTTACTTTGAAATTTTGACTGTACTTTTTTGTTCGTTACAGTTAAATTCTTGATTTTAATGTCAACATCTATAATTCTATACCAGCGAGGATTGATATTTTTCGGCTTTATGAGAAAGTTGTATAAATAATCAGAGTCTTTGGAGATAACAGCTAGTGTGTAAGAAACACAATAAACTGTAATATCTGTCAAACTGTTACTTTCTTCAAGCATATCTTTAACTAAAATATCTAATTCAGATTTAAATTGAGTTGAACCAAAAAACTCAAAAAAGAAAGATCTTGCCCATAAAATAATCTCTAATACAGTCCTCTTTCTGATTTTTATATCATCATCGACAATAATATCATTGATCAAATCTCTCAGTAAGCTATCAAAGATTGTAATCATAGACTTTAAAACATTACGCCTTTTATTATTTTCTAAAAGATGTGCTGCTTGTAAAACCTTAGATGAATGAATTATATATGATGCCTTTGACCCTATATCAGATGGATATATTTCTAATTTTGCAATTCTATCTAATACGTTTGATGAATGACTTTTAGTGCCTGCATAAAAAATGTTTGGATTTATCCACCAATTGTCATAAAAATTTTCCACCAATAAATCTTCATCATTATGATCAAAGAGAGTTATTGAAAGGTATTCTTGAATTGTAAGATGAAAAAATTTATATGTACTATCAAATTCTTCCTTTATGAGTAAACTAGTTCTTTGCTTTATACTCTCTAAAAATTGTTCAGGCTTATTAAAACTTGTCATAGGTATTTTATCAAATAAAGCCTCTAAAAAGGAAGTTAATTCAATTTCTGAGATACTAGTATAACCTTTCTTATGTAAATGTTCGGCAATTTTCTGTAATACAAACTCCTTCTCTTTGACTAGATATTGCTCCGAAATCCCTTTATTCTTATCCCACCTATTTAAAAAAACATCAGTGAATTTCTTATATAATTCTGTTATATTCTTGGGTAGCTCTTTTACATCCAGTCGATCTTCTTTAAATAGTATAGCGAGCAATATAGCTGTTAACGGCGTTTTAGGAAAAGATTTTATAAGTTCGCTGTGCTTAACAAGTTTTACGAATCCTGATAATTTACTATCTTCCCCTAAGATTTTAGAACCTAAATTTAAGATATCGTTTACAGTTAATGGCAATAACTCGTAACTTTCGAAGTTATTTTCTATTTGTGGGTTATTTTTCAAATAATCACTAGTTCTAGATGTTAGTACAATTCTAACATTTTTAATAGATCTAAGAGCGATGATTTTTTCCAATATACTATTTCTAGCAGATTCTGTAGGTATCTCATCTAAACCATCTAATAACAATAAAAGATAATCCTTCTCTACATCAAATGGCTCTAACGAAAGCTCTGTATTTGTAACTTTTTTAAACTCATCTCTTAAAAGTGAAGCGATATCGTTTTCATTAAGAAAATTTGCAATTTTATTTAGTTCATAGTAAAAAACAAATCCTTTATTTTCTTTGGCAATAAAATCCTTGCCTAAAGTTTTAAGAGTTGTGCTTTTTCCTGAAGTCGCTATTCCATGGAGAAGTATGAATTTCTTGTTGGTAAGAATATCTTCAATGTCTGGTAGAGGCTTTACTGGAATTCTGTGAAAATTTGGATCTACTGTCTTCAAATATTCACCAGTTTCGTTTTCAAGGCTTTTAGCTTTTGCTTTTATCTTAATTCGGAAGTTTTCTACTGAATGGAGGTTTACGTCAAAATCAGATTCAAATAATTTGATGCTATTGTCTAATGATAATACTTTTATAATGTGTTCATTATAAATACTCTGTATTAAATCCTGATTGCCGAAGAGAATTCCTAATATATAATCACTTTTCTCAATTGCTTTAGCAATATCTCCATCAGTCCAAAATATTATATTTTTAGTCTTCTTATCTATTTGTTCAGCAATTTGCACTTTTGCATTATCTTTATAAGATCCATTAGTTATAACGTAAACTTGATCTATGCTAACATTACCCTGTGAAGTACTAGGATAGCTTTTTCGAAAGCATTCGTTTATTTGTCTAACAACAGTCTCGAAACCACTTTGATTTATATCGTTTACTTTAACAACACATGCATACCAAGTTATGTTATTCAATTTATCGCTATCATAAAAGACTATGTCTTTCCCAAACTCCTGAGTTCCATGTGACTCTACCACCTCACTTAAACCCATAGATTGAAATAAGACACAAAGAGTTTTTCTTAATTCTTTTTCATCCATTAATTTTAATCTTTCACGAATCTCTGGTATGGTCTTACGCATAAAAACTATATTCTGTTTATTGTTTATATATAGATATAAAAGTAAATTATTGACTTTTATACTGATATTTTTATGGTTTGAGTAAAGTAATTGTTCATCAAACAAAACTTCTAATATAGCTCAAGCTATTAAGTTTAAGATTACCAAATGCGGCTTATTGACTAATTAAAAATAATGACTGTACCGTAATTTGGTCAATATCAGCTTCCAGCGCTTGTTGGATCGATGCTGGCACATTGGATAGTAAATCAAGGCCAGTCTCCGCTTCAATCGCATCGATACTCGTTCGAAAGGTGTTCCACTTCGCATCCCCTGCTACGTTGGTATTGGGCATCCGTACAGCAATAGCGCGAGTCTGCGCATTGATGCGGCTCAGGTCATTCGAGCCACCGGGCAGTACCACAATCACCTTCCAAAGCGCAGCTGGCACGGTCAGCTTTCCACCCGCCAGCGACGTAGCAGTTCCATTGTCACCCTGGCCACCTTTGCCCGACGGCCCAGCAATAATGTAAAGCTCGTTCCCTTGCGTTACCAGGCTCCGGCAATACGCTTCCAGCAATTGCCACGACTGACGATTCAATTGAGGTGCCTGAGGGACAATGTTCGAAAGAATAAACGTAGATCGGTTTTCCTCGGCTGTGCTGTCGCGGTCGTCGCTCGGGCAGAGGTGGCCACGGTCGAAGCCGGTATTGGTATAATCCGCATGACGCGCTACGTACCAGCTCGCCGGTAAACCGGTTTCGGGAATAAAGTTACCCCCGTAGCGGGGAGCCGATCCTTTCCACGCTGAGCTCAGATGCCAGCTGCACCAGTTGGCAATACCCGTTGATTGATTATACGAAAGACTATACGTAGCACGGCTGATCAGGTAGGCATTTGGACTGGATTCGCTGCTACGTGCTCCGTCAGGATTGCCCAGTGTCAGGTTATCGTCGCGCGTGGACGTAGTATTGTTGGGAGCCAAATCCGGTGTTTGCTTACAGTGAAGCAACGTAGCCAGCAGCAGGCCATACGCCAGCAGCCGAAGGAAAGTCGGTTTCATGAGTATCGTTGGTAAGAGGAAAAGGCCGTAAGCCTATGGCAAAGGTAAACAGGAGCAATACGACTCGGCTAGTGGACAGCGACTTTATCGAAGCAATGGTTCTGACAGGAGGGAAGCAGGTGCTCGTTACGTCAACGGAAATGCGTACATTAGACTCTCGTTTTTTACCAAATGACTCTCTACGAATTTAATCTGTTACCAAGCGCCCGGCAGGTGGATTGGGTCTGGGAGAAAGGCACGTTTTTGGTGCGCCGGGATGTGGGACGCTTGTATCTGATGCTCTTCGCCGTGAATTCTTTTTTTGTGGAGATTCGCTTTGATCAGGATCTACGGGAGGTTACCGCCTGTCGCTCGTTCCGCAGTCTGGTTCCGCTGGAACCGTATCTGGAAATCATTCAGATCAACTCTATTTAGTCAGCTCAGGCCTGCAAATGCAGTTCAGAATTTCTGAAATCAGCTGTTCACTGAACACGAACTACGCGTTGCACGACTGAAGACTTTAACTTTGCGGCTATGTTTCGGATCCTATCAAAAACCGCATTAATGATCCTGGCCAGCCTTTGGCTCCTAACGGCTTGTCAGTCTGGAAACAACACCCCTTGTGACGCGAAACCCGTCACCACCAAAGCCCCCGACGAGGAAATCGCCCAGCTCAAACAGTTCATTGAGGCAGGCCGGATTAAGGCGACTTTTGATAAGCGGGGTTTTTACTACGCAATCCAGAATCCGGGAAGCGGAGCAAAGCCAACCGTCTGTTCAACCGTCAGCGTTAACTATGATGGAAAGCTAACCAACGGCACCCGCTTCGATAGTGGAAATGACATCAGATTTGGCCTCTTTCAACTGATTGTCGGCTGGCAGGAAGGTATTCCGTTGATTGCCCCCGGTGGACGTATTACGCTATATCTCCCTCCTTCGCTGGCGTATGGTGATCAGGAGCAGCGGGATATTCCGGCCAATTCGATCCTCGTTTTTGAGATTGATCTGCTGTCTGCTCGATAATTTTGACCTGTTGATCATTGCTACGTTGTTTCTGGATGGCCGGCCTGTAGGGTATAAATAATTCGTCGCGAATCTGCGTGTAATCGTCCTCATCGGACTGAATGGGTTGGCTGTTCATTGGATAGGGGAGTCAGGTGCCGGCTCAGTTTCTATTTTTTGAAGCAGGTCGATGGCGAAGCAGCCATATTCCCCACAGGCCAGCAGTTGATCGGCTGTCGTAATAATCCCGGTAATGGTAAACGTAAGGGTTGGCTTGATTCCGGCGTTTACGAGTACCCGATCGCCGGCTTTCAGCGTAGTCGTCATGCAGTTGCTTTTTGCCTAAGACGTAGCAACCTGGCATTCGTTACATATCGGATGAACGTAGTGCTTTGGTTAATATCTGCCGATACTGCTCAAGTTGTTCTGGTGTTACGTTACGCCCTCGGCTTCCGGCTACGTTCAGTATTCTGATCTGGTACTCCTTCAGCCAAGTTCGCAGCTGCTCAGGTGTCGGATTGACCAGATAAGGCTTTCCTTCCTGTACACACGTATCGAGTGTTAGTTTCGTGCCCCCTGCTACGTTGCCGAAAATCACCGTCCCGTCGGATTGTACTACGTTGGCGCGGGTACGGGGTGGATACTTCGTAGAGGTATGTTCCGTAAGTCCATAATCCCGCAGTCGCTCATCGGAGCCGTTCTCCGTCAGATAGCCTTTCGGAGCAACACCACCGGTTGAAATGCCTAGTGATCGGGCAACTTCCAAACCAAGTTGATCGATGCCCGTCTGGCCACCGGAGATAATACGTTGAATCGAGTGTTGTGGCATAGAATTATAATGTCGATACTGTCGTGGACATCTTAATTAATTAGGATTAAATTATATAAACGCCTAATTTATAGTTGATTAAAAGTTCAATAAGTAATATTTAGTCGGTTTAGGATAACCTGTCATTATAATTCTAGGATCTAGTTTATTCTATTTGATAATCAACCGAAAAACTTCCACTATTATTCGATGAATCGTCGTCATTAACTTGCAATTGTAATTCTCCGGCGGTCTGAGCGACAATCTCTTGTTTAGAACCAACAATGAACCAATCTCCGTTTCCAATTCTGCCAATCAGCGAACCGTGTTTAAACTCTGGCACTTTACTGTAACTTCCAAATCCATCTATTCCGTCAGGACCGGTTGATCCAGCAAATAGCCCAAGCAAAATAGTACCATTAGCCCTAAATGTAATCTTGTCGCCGACTGTCAATTCTATATTTGTGTGCTGAGTGGACGAATCAACAGTTATATGTTTTTCGCTTGAAAAGAAATCACTGAAGAATCTCGCTACTGTGTCGAATACTCCAGACGAATTTTTTGCATCAATGGAATCAGGAGTGGCACTAACTTCGGATGAAGTCGTATGCGTTCCTAATTTGACATCATATATATCAGTACCTGCTTGAATAGTACCGGAAACAAGTTCAATTGTATTCAAATCAAAAGGAGCGGATGTTGATGGATTACTGTAACTAAATTTGTAGTCAATCGCAATAGGACCCTCATTTGTCTGTAACTGACCTTTTAAGTGAATAACAATGTAATCTATTTGATTAGTTGTTTTTGGTTTTACATGTAATAACTGCTCAATATCCAGTTGTTGAGCTGTAAAACGTCCGTAAGCTGATGGGTAATTTTTCAGAAATACTTGTCCTCCAACGCGGTAACCATCAATTAGCCCATCCCTTATGAAAGGTATATCAAACATATTAACACCATTAAGTGCAATGCTTAGTCCTTTGCTCTCATTTTCGTAAGAGGCTGGGCTGATGAGCGTTCGTTCTTTCGTGGCGGAACCCTGATTTATTGTATCCACAAAGTCAACAGCTAACTGCCTTGCAAAATCATCCTTATTTCTTGAACAACTATATAGGTAGAAAGACAAGACATATATTACCCAAAGTACTTTTGGCGAAACTAGGTTTGTGAAACTTTTCATGTTCTATTCGGCTAATGATTGAAGTATTTTAAGGTGGTCCATTTTAACGTCACACTAAATTTGTCAGATAGGTATAATATTCACGTCTCGTTGGCGGTCCGATCAAACTGTTCAGGGCTTTTATTGCCCAGCGACGAATGCTTTCTCTCCCGATGATAATATACCTCAATGTAATTGAAGATTTTCGAACGTGCATCCTCTAGGTTCATAAATACCCAGATGAGTAACATGTACCAATTAAGCCTTTTAAGGCAGAACTCAATTAGCACATGTTACTTTTACAGCTTGCATATAGTTCTTAAAGGAAGTACGAATTATACTTAACGTATAACCTCTCGAGCAATCAGTAGGGTAATCAACGTGTTACGCTCCATTTCGTATTCTTCGAAGGCAGATGGACAATTCTGTTTAATTTCTTCTTCTTTGGATTGTAGTACCGACGCGTAGTACAGGGATGACAGAACATCTGTAACTTCGGGATCCTGTTCCTGAGCCTGAGCTCGAACGATTCGGGCAATTTCGGATGAATGCTGGTTGATCAAACCCAAACACTCCTGTCGGGTAGATGAACAGGGTAAACCAGATTCTGAACTCTGATACAAGGGGGCCGTATTTTGGGCTTCCTGAGATTCACTTACGCACGATTGAGTCATGGAGAGAGCAATTGTCATCACAATCATCAGTACTATTTTGGCTGAGCTTTTCATTGACTTGGGTGATTTTAGGTGAAAACTGAGCCAAACCTACAGCGAGCTTTTCAGGGCATCATGATTGAATATGCAAACAGGTTTACGTACGGGATTAACAACCTTAAATAGTTGATAAACAAGCAGAATAGGCTTATTAAGAGGGATATTAGGCTTTCATCCGCTCAATAGACCGGTTTATCCTATTAAAGCAGTTGTTGGACACTTATTCCCCTACAAAGGACCACCATTCCTTACATTTGAATAAGATAGTTTTCTCAAAGCCGTTTATGAACTCTAGCCTATCCGCTCGTTCCCAATTAGTAAGACGCTGGTTTCAAAAAAAACTTTTGGCAGACATATTAATCTGGTTGTTTCTACTCCTTTATACCCAATGGTGCTTTTCATTAACCACATTTAGTTCATTTATACATCCAGGGCTAGCCTTTAATATCGGTTACGCTGCGATCGGTATTTTTTTCTTTTGGGTACACACGTTTACAGCTGTACCGCTTATTCAGAAAAAACAGGTTTCGAAAGCGTTAGGCTGGTTAGCTTATCTGTACATTGGGGTTGTAGTCTCTCGTCTTATTTTGTGGCTTGCGCTGGGTGATCATAGTAAAGCATACGATTATGTATTAAAGCGATTCAGTGAGTTTCCTTCGGATGCCCAACGTGCGGTTTGGCTAAATCAACATAAAGATGATTCTTTAGCTATCACATTTATTAGCGCCAGCTTGAGTCTCTTCACGAATAGTATTGTGAGCTTATTCGGTATACTTGCCATGCTTCCCGCAAGTTTGATTTACGGCAGTTACGCACGGGTAAAGGGCTGGCCTAACTGGATACGCAGACTAGCTGGGCGAATTCACCCGTCTCTTAAAACGCTGATAACAACGAACCTCCTTACTTATACCTTACGCATCACCTATGCTAAATTGTCAATTATTCAGTTCAAACCATTTACTTCTTTTTCATTTACATTTCTTCGGTCGACAACCTTTGCCAACATTGTAATATGGTTCATTTTAGGTTTATACGTAACGGGCCTGTACAGTATAAGCAAAGATTTTGTTACAACCTTTCAATCCCAGACAGATCCCACTTTTGTTAGTATCCAAATATTGACTGGAGTTCTGTTTTTTTGGATTCACACGTATAGCAACGTACCCTCTATACGCGATAGGCAGTTCTTGGAAGCTTTATCCCGACTTGGGTTCTTATTTGCCATGCTTGTTTTAATACGGGTTATTAGTTGGATTGCTTTACTTGATTCAAATTCGGTAATACAGGTAATGATGACTGGTGCTGAAAAAAATAAGGATGTTGATCAAATAGCCTTATTGAGAAAAATAGGTGCTGGTAAAAGCGGTAAAGACTTTTTTTCAACCATAATTGGTATTATGATTGAACTTGTCTACAGTTTCTTGGATACCATTGGACTGGTTCTCTTAAGTATTGGTTACGGTTTTTGGCTCCAAATCAAGGGCTGGCCTGCGTGGATTAATTTACGATTAGCTGGTCTTAGGTCAGCTAATGCTTGGATAATAGCAGGCTGGGCAATTTGGCTTCTGCTCCATTTTATGATAGGACGGACCGGACACCGAATTTCGGTCCTTGCGATCTTATATTACATACCCACTTTATTGATACCCACCCTTGTCATTTTTTATGTCAATGCCGGAACTACCTTTCGATTGCTTGACCGTAATAAGCCGTTCCCCGCCCTGTTCTGGACTTTTCTGTTGTGGCTGTTTTTAGGAATGGCGAAAGTTGTCTTGTTTAATTTATTTCAAACTTATTTTGGTATGCCTGGACTAATGAGCAGAGGTATATTTGATTCAGCTATTGATATTACCACTAGAGCGGATAAACAAATTCTGTATACCATTAATTATGACCGGTTACGGACCATTTTCTGGCGTGAGGACGCCTTTTTATTGCTATTAAGTTTTGTCTTGGGCTTTTCTAGGCGAGCAACAAAGTACCGACGGGATTCGGTCCGGCTGGCGGAAGAAAAACAACGTGAGCTAGTCCGCCAGAAAGAACTAGAAAACGCACTGCTAAAAAACCAGCTTGAGCTTTCAGAAAGCCGTCTCAAAATGTTACAGTATCAAATTAATCCTCATTTCCTTTTCAACACGCTTAATTTTCTTTATGCTAAAGCACTAACAGTGTCTGATCCACTGGCAGACGCGCTCATGAAATTGTCCGAGACAATGCGATATAGCCTGAAAAATGTGGGGCCGCAGACTCAGTTTCAACTCGATGAAGAAATCAGGCATCTACAAAATTATATTCAATTGAACCAATTTCGCTTTTCAGAGCAGCTCGAAATACGTTTTGAAGTAGAGGGTAAACCGGCTGGACATACGATATTGCCCCTTTTGCTGGTGACTTTTGTGGAAAATGCCTTTAAATATGGTGATTTACGGGATCCTGCTTATCCCGTACATATGAGGCTCAACATCGAAAAAGATCAATTAACGTTTTGGATTCGTAATAAAAAACGAACAAGCAGCCAAGAGGAATCCACGGGTATTGGATTGGCTAACACGCGACAACGGTTAGAGTCAGCTTATCCCAATAAGCACAGTCTGACTATTCAGGATGAGCCCGCGTTTTTTACAGTACAAATGGAGATTTATTTTCATAATCAGGCTGCATAAATTAGAGTTACAAAAGATAAAATCTAAGCTATGATCAATGTAATGCTTGTCGATGATGAACAGTCTGCTCTCGACATCCTGACTACATATATTTCAAAAACAGTCGTCCCACCGATGAAGATTGTCGGTGCTTATACAAATCCGCGCATCGCTTTGGAAAATGTATTGATCAAAAATATGATACAGCCAGTTGACCTTATTTTTCTTGATATACAGATGGATGAGTTGTCTGGGATGGATTTTGTCCGACAACTCAGTGGGCAAGCCAAAGTTATCCTAACAACTGCGCGTACTGAATACGCGTTGGAAAGCTATCAATATAACGTTGTTGATTATTTGCTTAAGCCTATTCCTTATGATCGTTTTCTACAGGCTGTTCAGAAAGTATTTATCTCAATGGATAGAGATAATGTGAGTAGGGAGAAGACATACAACGTACAAGGTGAACCCGACGCTTCTTCCGATGACTCTCTTTTTATAGATGTTACAGACACGCTGCGCGGAGAGTCCAGACGAAGTAAGGTACGAGTTCGCTTTGCTGATATTAGACGCATAGAACCAGATCGTAATTATGTAGACATTTTTACTAAGAAAAAAAAGATAACTACACTAAATACATTAGAAAACTTCCTAGAGCGATTACCTGACCGAAAATTTGTCAGAGTTCATAAGAGTCATGTGGTTGCCATTGATTGCATAGAACGAATTGAAACGGATTGCCTATACCTTGATGATGAAACAAGGATACCTCTCGGGGAGTCGTTCAGGAGTTCGTTCATGGAATCTATTAAAGATAAAATGATGCGACTTCGGTAACAGCCAATCCATTATCGAAAAAAGGATTTTGTGCGATATTGCGTATATGTTTCTGAGTTTAGTTTTAAATAATTTATTGATAATGAGTAGTCTTGTCTTGCTTTTTCTCTAATAATAAAACAACAGTATTTTCGGTAATTTAAGACTTTCGCTTAAAGGATAATTGCTGGTATTGGGGGACTAGCTATTTACTGTCTTAAGTAATTTTAGAAAAGGTTAGTCCGTCCTGATAAACTGTTCTGCTAACCTGTTTGGCGTATACTATTGGATACTTTCTGAGCCAACCGCATGACCTGCGTAGCCTGAAACTGGCCACCTCGTGCCGTTCGAAAGCCAGCGCGGTTCAGTTCAGCCGCAATCTCCGTATAGTTCTTATTCGCCTGACGCATCATAGCAATCATCGAAGTCGCTCGTCGATTATTCTCATTGGCAGCCGCTCGTCGAAGGTTGCCGGCCGTACCGCTACGTCGGGCCTCATCCGTCAAGTTTTCCGGTTTGCCCAACGTAGCACCTTTAGCCTTTTTCGCGGCCAGAGCCGCTTTGGTCCGACTGCTGATCAGCTCCCGTTCGTGCTGCGCCAACGTAGCAAAAATGCCAATGGTCAACGTATTAGCATCGGGCATATCGACACACTGAAAATTAACCCCTAAATCACGTAGTGTAAAAATAAACGAAGCGTTGCGGCTCAGTCGGTCCAGTTTGGCAATGACTAACGTAACGCCTTCCTTCTTACTACGTTCAATCGCGGCTGCCAGTTGCTCACGTTTGTCTTTTTTTCGGATTATACTTCCGTGTATTCCGCAACGATAACCCCTTTCACATAGCCGGCCACCGCGTTACGTTGTGCGTAGAGGCCGATCCTATCTCTGATCAACAGGTGCTAGTGCGTTACGTATTGAGATGAACCTGTGCCAGCCTTATGTTTGACTTTTCTCTAGTTGCTTTCGATGTAACAGTCGCATCACCTGAGTAGCTTGGAACTCGCATCCCCTAGAGGTTTTGAATCCCGATCCGTTGAGATGAGCAGCTATTTCGGTATAGTTACTACCCGCTTTACTCATCATCTGGGCCACCGACGTAGCACGTCGGTTGTTATCATTTTCCGCAGCCATTTCCTTGTTAAGCCGAACACCGAGCACCGAAGCTGCTGCTTTCTTCTCGTTTGGTCCGCTGGCTCTCCATTCGCCCAGACGTTTCCGTCTAGCTTCAAGTGCCTGACGGGTTCTGATGCTAATAAGCTCTCGCTCCCGATCAGCGATAGCCATAAACAGCGTGAGCGTGAACTTATCCAGATTCGGAATGTCACAGGACTCTAGCCGCTCGTTTAAATCCCGATAGATACTCAGCGCTTGCTCTGTATTACGGCTCAATCGGTCAATCTTTGCCACTACCAACGTAGCACCTTCCTTTTTGCAGAGAGCAATAGCCTTTTGCAATTCGGGCCGTTTGTGGATGGTCTTGCCTGAGCGGACGTCGGTAAACTCAGCAATCAACTCCTTACCCGTATAGTAGTGTTCGATGTAGGACCGTTGAGCCTCCAGTCCTAAGCCTGACTCCCCCTGCTTTTTGGTCGATACCCGGAAATAAAGAACGTACTTCATCGCAATTAGTGATTGATAGATTGGTTAGCCTAGGAATTTGACGGGTTAATTCGTCCCGGCATCGATTTAGCCGCTGATAGGGATTGCTCAAACTCTTTACTCGATAGCTCATCAAACCCATGAATAAATAGAATGGGGCCTACCTCATCTTCGTGATACTCTGTTTCCAAGCGTAACCACATACTCCAGCCAGGAACCTGCATATGGGACGTTGTACCGACACTTACACTTTCGGCTGGCCGGCGCTGGTACAAATCCGCATAGTTTTTAACCAGATCAGGTAGCTGCTTGATCAGGCCAGCCTGTACGTCAACAGGCAGGCGATTAAAAGTTAGTCTAGCCTCATCAGACCATTCCACATCGAAAGGCATGTCTTGAATTGAATTTGTTTCCATGCGCCTAAAGTGTTATTGTTATTGTGCTTATATATTCCTATTTTACAATATCATAACGTGCGTCATGGTATTGTAAAGGAAATCATTTGTACAATTTACCTGTCGGCCAGAAACAGAACCGGGAACCTGTTACAGTTCCCGGATACTTATTTGACCAATACGTTCGCCTTCGCCTTGCTACGTTCCAGCACTTCCTGGAGCGTCACCCGTTTCCCGTCAGGATGGCTTTCGAAATAGGTCTGTTCCATTTCGGATGCCTCGGCCATTCCACGTTTCGGATTGTCGGATTTAGTTGGCTTGGTTTGCATGCTCGTTCAGTTGGTTTGCTTGGTTCTCCAAACAGTAATCGGTCGGATCCGGTCGCTGGGCCGTCTGAACAGAAAGTGCTACGTTACGTTGGCGGATAATCTGTATGGGTCATCGAGTAACGTTTCGATTTCCGCTACGTCGATGAATAGGCTCCTTTCCTGAACCTGTTCCTGTTTCGACAAATTGCCCTCGTCCCATTCAAACGTCATTATTGGTACTGATTTTTATTGTCCAAGTGAGTTTCGGTGACACCCAAATTATCAAGGTACTGTTTTGCGCCAACGGTGTCATTACAATGCCATGAACCGTTGGATAGAAGAATTGATCCAATGCCCTGGGTGTACGAGTACCAATGTGCACCTAAAATACAATTTCTCTCTTCGTCGGTCAGGTGGTCAACGTCGTTATAAATCATCATAATATGTCAAAGTAAGGGATAAGAATTTTTCTATGATAATCATTTAATGTGTCCCACGTTCCACTAAATGTGTATGTTAATCCGGTATGATATGGAAAGGTAAGTGGGGCGGTCGTTAGGCTTTACTAAAACACCGATATCCGCGCGATTTAGAGGGAATATTATTACCATTAGCCGTTTACTGCGTTTATAATGTCGTGAAATTCGGCTGGAGGCAAGTGTCGCCATTCCGGATTTCTGGCTCCGTATTTGTCCCAAGTGAATGTAACAAGGTCGTAGGATTCGCCATAGGGCATTGGTCGCTGTTCTTCGGAATAGTGCTCTACAAACAACATTCGCTTAGGGTCCAGACCAAACCGCTTCACTACCTCAGTGGCTATTGTCTCGGCCGCGTTGGTCACGCTCATGCCTTCGCCGGTTTCGCTTACTACGACCAGTTGAATCTCCGGGTAAATAGTCAGGTCGCACGAACTAGGGTAGCCGTTCGTGGCCTTGAAGTTGAGCCGATACCGTTCCATTACTTCGCGTCAGGTGCGTTTGATCGGTGAAAAGCGTAGTCTTCTTCGCTGAGGTGTAACCGTAAAAATTCGTCCATACCGATGTCGTGCCGTTCGAGTATATATCGACGAAAACCAAAGCTGCTTTTTGCTTTCTGGAGTCCCTCCCGCTCCTCGGCTCTACGTAGCCCCTCGTGTTCTATACCGCTCAGGTATTCCTCAAAGTAAACCTGTAGGATTTCGTTGCTGTAGGCTGCCAACTCCTTAGCGCGGTTATAGTAGCAATACGTAGCATTGCCAATCCGAAACATTCGGGCCATCCATTCCCGGTTTTCTTCGGGTAAACTGGCCAGCGTTTCTGCCTGTTGCTGATTGTACTTTTCTATTGGGTGTCGCATAGATTAACGCAGGGGAGGCATTTTAAAGCGTGACGGTTCATTATATACAGTATCCTCATTGGTAAAGAGACCTCCGGTACTACTTCTAGCTATTCGATAAATTTGGTCGTAGGGTATTCGTATGCGCTCGGCAGGAGTATCCTGCTCCGGGCTGAAGAACGTATCCAGCAAAACACCCTGCTCATCAAAGTCAATGTTAGCTGCCGAATCCTGATGGACATATATAGGAGCCATATATTGCCGAGTATGCTGTCTCTCACTATCAACAAAATCAAAGTAACTGGCCGAAACCATATAATGGCAGTCCGAATCGGAATAGTCGGCAACCATCTGCTTAAGTACAGTGAGTAAGTGAAGATCAGGATTCACGGTTTTGAATGTGTCAACTATGGGGGAGCTGTCTGACATATCACAAAAGTTAAGGTTCGCCCAAGCAAAAAGCCCAACTTGATTTGTAAAAATAAACGATTCCTGTCAACTACGTTTGTTATCCGTCGTCGGTGCTACGTCATGTTACGTTAGAAAGTGAGGCCAATAACGGAGAATTTCGTTATCGGCCCCAAAATCCTCAAAAATTCTTCCCGTGTCGATCCGTCCGCAGCAACCAACCGGCCAGAATCATCAGCGCAAACAGAACAAGGGTTTTTGCTACGTATCCACTCATCAGCAGCATAGTTCCGATTGAATTACTACGTTCCAGGATGAGGGTATAAACGACTGACCGGCCTCCTCACGACGTTTCCATTCGCGCAGCAGCGCGCGGTACTTTTTGCGCCCGGTTTCGATGAACGTACCAGTGGCCCGGTACTCGACCGTCCAGATATGAAACGGTTTCACTTTCTGCACCCCCACGAACACAAAGCGGCTGGCGCCCAAACTGTCCAGGTAAAAAGCGGCCTGTCGATCGTAGCTGTAGGTAGTCAGCGACCGCAGAAAACCGGCAAAGGTTGGCTGGCTCGTACTTTTAAAGTCGATGACCAGGTGATTCTTGTGCACTACGTCCAGTTTGGATTTCAGCAGTAAACCCGTGCCGGCATCTTCCCAAAGCTGAACGGTTTCCTTGCGACTGAACCGCAGCGCCCAGCGGCAGAATTTATCACGGTGCACCTGATTCGCCAGGTTGTGCAACAATTTCCGGTCGAGGGTGTCCGCTACGTTGGGAACGGGTTCAATCTGCTGGCCAGGGCGCTCGAGAATCAGCTCGTGCAGGGCCGAACCGAATTGCATCGCCTTTGCGGGTTTGTAGGGGCGGTATCCAAAAATATGATCGCGGAATTCAGAGAGGTCGGAATTAGATATTCGGGGCAATGAACGGTAATCCATATACGTGTTTGGTGAAGACCGGGAACCGCTACGTGTCCCCGGTCGGTGGGTTTAGAATGAAATCACAAAAGCGGGTTCGATGGGTAGTGCTACGTCGCCTAAAAAGGTGATCAATGGCCGCACCTGATCGGCCGTCAGAGCTGTGCTGATCGTTTCACCTTCGGCGTTATAGCCGCAAATCAGACCGTTTCCGGCAAAGCGATTATCAAATCCGGCAATCATAAACTTGGCGGGCTGTGGGTTGTGTAACAGCCCTTCATCGTCGATCCATAAATCGGTTTCATCATCCAGAACCACCCGGTCAACACACGTGCAGCCAATGGCGGCATACATAGCCTGGAGTCCGTTATCGAGTTGAATGTCAGCGACCGTCTGAGTCACTACGTCGATTTCTATGGCGTTAATCTTCATAAGTCTTGTCAGGTGATTTGTGGCCCACTGCTACGTTGGGGAAACAGTGGGCCGGTTTGTGAAAGTGAGTAATTAGAATGGTTCAGATCATGACGCCACAGCGTTCGTAGAACCAGAGTGTTTGCCAGTCATACAGAATCAGCCAGGCATCGGCGGGTGTTACGTTCGGAATCTGGTTGGCGTAGATTCCTAGCCATTCGACCGCGCTGGCCACCAATTGAGCCGCGTCAGCGGTGAAGGCTGTCTTCTTCTGTTCCTCAACGATCTCATCCCAGAAGCGAAACGTCGCTTTCTTGTGAGCATACAGTCGTTCCATAAATACGGGTGTTTGTGGTCCCGATACGTTAGCATCGGGACCCGTGAGGGATTAGGCTTCGGTGGGGGCAGGTAACTCGGCTGCGGTAACGGGAGCGGGCAAAGCGTGGCCAACGGCGAACGTATCGGATACAACAGCGTAAACGGCGGTGGCTGTCAACGTATCAGCTCGGTAAACCGGCATGTTCAGGGCGTATGTGCGCAGTTCTGCTACGTCGGCCGCGTTCGCTTCGGTGTAGGAAAATTTGGCCAGAAACCACGTACCGGCGGGCTGCACCTTCTCGTTTTTCTTCTTCTCGCTGGTAATGGTCAGCACGACGTCTGCCAGCGTCAGATCATCGTAGAAAAGCGGTTCAATCAGCCCGTATAATTCATTGACCGATGAATTATTGAACATGATCGAACTGAGGGCATTGGTCGCATCGACGAAAAACAGTTCGGCCCAGATTTCATTACGTCCGCGCGCAAATAGGTTTTCTTCAAAGATGCGCCAGGCAACGGGTTGAAGGGTGAGGCTGGTGCCCATGTCGCGGGTTCCGTCGATGTTAAAGCGTCCGGTCTGGCCATTGAAACGGTACTGGCGGGGGCGTCCCGGTGCCAGGCATTTGATCAGGCTCGTTACGTCGCCGGTTTCTTCGTTTACCGTGGTGTATTTCATAGTTGTAGGCATTTGAATGTAGGTAGAGAATGGCCGGGAGCTTGGCCCGTCCCGGCCGATCGGGTTTTATGTTGGGTCAGCAAAGCGCTTCCCGGATGGCCGTTTCTAGTTCGTCCCACCAGTCGACCGCGTTGATCAGCGGCAGTACGTCAGTGCCGTTAATGGTGGCCGTGATTGGATAGATTTCCAGACCGGAGCCGGGATAATCGCGGCTTGGGCGTTCAGCGCGTTCGTAGGTGCCGGTTATGGACATAGCTACGCCATGAAGCCGGACGGTTTCGGAAAATCGCATAGGAAGTGAGGGATTAAGCCCGGCACCACTGGCCGGGCCAGATGGGAATTATTTGTTTACGAACGCCAGAAAACCCTGCATAAGACTTTCATCTACTTGCGCAGGTGGTGTGCGGAATTGCTCATACTCACCGAAAAATTCAGCGGTGGCGGCTTGGGCTTTATAGCGAGTTGCTACGTATTCAGCATAATTTGAAGGGCTGTAGCCACTTTCTACCCGCTCGTAATATTCTTGATTTAAAAAGCTACCCGTTTGAAATATAATAGATGCATAAACGGGATAACGCTCATTCAGCGTCTGGCTAAACGTGATAGTTTCTGTGAACTGACCGGGGGCAACTGCTACGTAACGGTTCGCGGTTTTAAAATAGTGAATCTGATTCATGGTTCTAATTTTCTAAGTGTTAAATATGCTATTGTTGTCATGTGTTGCGCTTTCACCTGCTCAATTCCAACACTTAAAGATACGCAAAAGATGTGATATATTATACTATACAGTATAAAAAATAATATTAAATGGTATAAAATTATGGAACTGGAACACAGAACTATTAGTTATACTAGTATGAAAACAGCACTACTGGCTAGCCGCCAACTAACCAGCGCCGACCACTACGTCCAGGTGAAAACCGCACTTGACCAACTGGGGACAACGCACCTGCTGCACGGCGCCGAAGGCGCCGGCAAACAGCATGCGGAGACCTGGGCAACCGAAACGGGAAAACCAGAAACTGGTTACGCCCCGAACTGGAAAGAGCACGGCCGAGCCGCCGGGCCGATACGTGGTAAAAAGCTGGTGAGCGACGCCGACAACGTACTGGCGTTATGGGATGGCAAAAGCACCGGAACGGCTAACGAACTGAAGGAGGCCAAACGACAGGGAAAACGGGTGCAGCTGATACTCGTTTAAAAACTAGTTTGATGCCCAAACCACCCAAACCCAGATGACCACTGAATAATATCCCAATTTGACTTACGCTTGATACTGTCCGCGACTCGGCGAACTTCCCTGACCCACCAAATCCCGGCGCGGACTTTTCCCCGTTTATTCGTTTGGCCCCACGGCCTGAGTGGCCCGCGTCGGCACTCTTTACTGATGCGTCAGCCATACGACACGCAAGCCCACGCCCGGCACCACAAACCTACTGAACGCGAAGAGGTTTACTGCCGGGTGTGGGCTTGTGCAACCTAACCCGCGCCACAAGCTACCGCCTGATCGAAGGGGCGCGGTACGTAGCGGACGGGGCCACAACGACCGGACGCGACCGGGGCCGGGCGGTTGGCGCGTAGCGAAGCCGCTGGCCCCGGGCACGACCGGGCGAACTGGCTGGTTTCTCATCTACGAATTTTATTTCATAGAGCCAGTTCGAACCATTAATTTGCACGAAATAGTATAAAGTATGACTAGCGACGTGTCCTCGTTACGTATCAAAACCATTGTCAGTGCGCTCGGCTTGAAAACGCAGGATTTTGCTTCTGAACTGGAAATCAATAAAATGCAGATGTACCGCTATACGTCAGGCCAGTCTGTTCCCGCCTGGGAAACGCTTGATAAAATCCTGTCGAAATTTCCGAACGTATCGGCTGAGTACCTGATGCGGGGTAAAGGAGCAGTTTTGATCGAATAAATTCCCAAAAACTCGGAAATCAATTTAAACTGTAAGTAAGATTATAACAATCAGTACATTTATTATCGAGCCAGTAACTTACCCAATTTCTCTTCTAAATCACGGATTTGAATATCCTGAGCCACGATCTTTTTACTGCTGTTCAATAAGATGGCAGTCGGAAGTCGCCCAATCTGGTATGTAGCGTGAACCCCTGTTTCTTCTTCCAGATCAATCAGTACTGGCCAGGGTAATTTCTCCTTCAGTAAAGCAGCTCTGGACGTCTGACTATCAAATTCTCGAGAGATGGTGATGATTTCGAATCCTAGCGAGTGATAGCGTTCATAGAGTTTTTGGAGTGCCCCGTGTCGGCGTTTGTTGGAAGGTACGTAGCTGCTGGAGAAATCCAATAGTATGTACTTCGCCTTAATATCCGCTAAACTTAACCGCTTCTCTGTTAAAGTAGATAACTCAAAATTTAATGCTCTTTGACCCACCTGGTTCGCGGTTAGTTCCCGCTGAATCTTTTGGTAGACGCATACTCCCGAAAAGTAGGTAGTTTGGCAAATAGCTCGTTTCGTGTCTGATACGGGAAAGCCAGAAATCTAGATCTAAATAGATACCAGCTTGAGATAACCTTGGGATTAGTAGCAATCAGGTTAGCCAGCACCGCTACGTATTCGGTATGTAATGAATCCTGTAGTTGCTCCATTCGCTCCATGACGTCAGGAAGCGATTTACCTGAAAGAGAATTTTGGGGCTCTATTGAGCTAAACTGAAATTGACTACTTAATTCGGTATGCTTTTCCTGAAGTTGAGCTAACAAGCTGGCTTGATGATTCCAGAGTTCAGAAGCGGATGAACCAGCGATTTGAGGAGGTGCTGATAGGTGGTCACTGAACGTGATACGTATATCGGCCGTGTCAATGAACAGGTTCACATCCTTTTTTCGGTTCTCGATCCATATGTAGGCCGGACATGGCTCAGCGACAGTAACCACGAAGATGGCGTGCCCATCCAATGCCAAGGTCGATTTAATAATAGGCTTGCTCTCAGGGCGCTTGATGACTAGTTTACATTCAGTACTGTCTTGAGCCAGGGGTACGTAGCATTCGATTCGGCTAGTCAACTGGGCACTGGCTAGTAGCGGATTTATAAGCAGGCAGATAAGAATAACGAGAAGGCAACTAGTTTGAAACGATACGTCGATTTTATGGCTGAATTGTTGGGTGACACGTTTCATCAGAAGCCCTGTTTTCGTAAGCTTAACACTTTGCTCTAGTAACGCTGATTCGCAAAATATTTATTCGTATAGGCTGAATCGATTATGTAAAAAACTGAAATGAGATAAGTGTTTACGAACCTTGACAGCGACGATTAGCCATAAAAAAAGCTCTCACTCAGGGGAGCTTACCGCTTCGGGAAGAGCTCGCTTAGCGAGCCCGCATCCGGTAGATCGTCCGACCACGCAGACCTACTAGAGGGCCACCGACTTCAATGATGCGGGGCCGAGCCGGGCGGTTGATGTGCATTAATTTAGTGTTCATCGTCTTTGTTGTTTGTGAATGTGCTACAAAAATAATGGAGAGCGTACTCAGCTGTCAACGAAGAATTGGTCAAGCGTTGAATTTAAGTGATGAATCGCTTAAAAACGGCGATAAATGGTATATGTACAGGATTGACTTATTCTAAGGATTCGGGTATGTAATTATTAAATTTATAGTATGAAATGAAGATATAGGACTTTTGTAAGAGGATAAAAAGAAAGCCAGACGACGGGAAAGTCACCTGGCTTCTGGTTTCACTCTGTGTGCAGGCGTACGGCTGCGTTTTAAGTGCATGTATGTCTACTTCGAGCGAAATACACTTTATAAACTAAGCCTGGAGTCAATTGTTTGAGGGGCGGCCTATTTTTTTGAAATTTGGCTAATATGACCGCTTATTTTTCAAATTAGTCTGACATCTCCGTCCCCGTCAGCTAAGACCAGCTGATGAAGAAGGATCGATTGTTCTTATTACTAGCTCTGGCCGCTTTACTATTGGCATTCGTTGATGGACCGTTCAGGTACGTCCTGCTAGGCTTTTCGACAAGTACCTTTTTGGTTTGTGTCTATAAAGGGATTGATCGAAATAATACTATTTAACATATTTGAGGTGGTTGTTGCAAAAGTCGGCATTGGTCCATACTGGGAAGAAAAAACCGCTGTTCTCCTATTGCCTTGCTAGGAAATAAGTTGAATTAATTGAAAAAATACCTCCACTTATTCCGAGCGCAAAGCATTCACCGGATTCGATAACGCAGCTTTAACCCCTTGGTAGCTAATCGTGAGCAGCCCGATTAGCAGGCTAACTAAACCTCCGCCAGCAAATACCCCCCAACTCAGGTTGACACGGTAAACGAAGTCCTGCAACCACTGATCCATTAAATAGTAAGCACTGGGTACCGCTATTAGAACTGAAAGAAGCATCAAAACTAGAAAGTCCCTAGACAGAAGAGAAAAAATAGTGATAACACTGGCACCCATAACTTTCCGGATACTAATTTCCTTGGAGCGCGTTTGACCAATAAACGTTATCAGTCCGAATAAGCCCAGACAAGCTAATGAAATCGCTACGGCTGTAAAAATTTGAACCATATAGGAAATCCTGGTCTGGGTTATAAACGCTTTCTGGAAATCAGCCTCTAAAAATGAATACTGAAACGGTGAATCAGGATCATAGTCACGATAAATTTTGTCCAGCATCGCGATCTGGTCACTTATTGGCTGCTGCCTACCAAGGCGAACTTGCATAATTCGGAATCCGCTAGGCGCCAACAGGGGCTTCTTGACTAAAAACAACATCGGCTGAATTTCCGCCTGCGGGCTTGTCAGGTTAAAATTCTTCACGATGCCTACTATTTTTCCGTATGCTAGCCCCCCTTCATTCAACAAGCGCTGCCCGATCACAGTACCAGTCGTATACCCTAATGTCTTAACCGCCATCTCGTTCAGCGTAACATAGAAACCCTCGTCATTAGCCGGTGCATCTTTATCTGGGATCGCCTGCCAGCTAAGACCAAGATTCGATACAAAATCCGCATCTACTTTCAGGGTTACCAGATCCGTCACTTTCCCCGATAAATGGCTTTGAAACTTACGCGTTCCGTAGGTCTTGAAAAACGGCGTATCTGACAAACTCAGCTGTTCAAGTCCGGTTTGACTCCTAACATCTTGCTTGAAAACATCACTTTTTGGGGCAACTTTGTCACTTAACGTGAGGGCCAACACCTGCTCTCGATCAAATCCAAGGTCTCGGCCTTTCATATAATTGATCTGCTGCTGCATTACCAGACTGCATAATATAAGTGTTGCCGAGACGCAGAACTGAAAAACGATCATGGTACTACGGGCTTTTTTACCCTTACTTCCACTGATGTAGTTTCCCTTGAGAACCTTGATGGGCGAAAAGCCCGACAGAATCAACGCTGGATAGAGCCCAGCTAAGATCGTACTGCTCACAAACAACCCAAGCAGGATGCCTATAAACGGAGTGCTAGTTAGCAAAGACAGCTCGATGCTAAGCCCGAAAAGAGTGTTAAACGGCTCCCTTAGCAACAACACCAGTCCAATCCCTACCAGAAAAGCAAGAAAAGTAACTAGTGTAGATTCTAAAAAGAACTGTTTAACCAGGCTGAAGTGGCTTGCACCGATTGTTTTTCTGACGCCAACCTCTTTTGCCCGCATGGTAGCTCGCGCTGTTGCCAGATTAATATAATTGAACAACGCTAGAGAAAGGATCAGCAGCGCAATAGCCGATAGGATATACAGAAGTTTGAGGCCTGACTTTTCATTAAAGGTATAGCTATTGCCAAACCGCAACTCACCTAAAGGTTCAAGCTCGTAATGGTCACTTTCGTTGTAGTTTAACGTGGCAATTAATTTACTAGCGACTTTGATATTCCTGGTAATCTTGGGAATTGACTCTTTTCGGTCAATTAGCAGGAACGTTTCGAAGTTGGGGAGGTTGTCAAAAGCAAATTGATTGATTTTTTGTAACGTACTCAGCGAGGAAACAAAATCGAATGTGAGCGTAGAGTTGGTCGGGACATTTTTAACGACACCGACTATTTCAAGCAGTTGTTGTCCATTGTAGCTGATCGTTTTCCCGATTGGATTCTGTTCCCCGAAATACTTATCCGCCATTTTCTCCGAAATAACCACTGTAAACGGCTTTTGGAGGAGCTTTGTCGCATTGCCACGGGTTAGTGGAAAACTAAAAATGGAGAACAAGGACTGATCAGCAAAGACAAAGCCCTTCTCTTCATGGATCAATGTCGGTTTTTCTGGCCGTTTAATACTTGTTGACCAAGTTCTATAAATTCGGGTATACCCTTTAACGTCTGGATTTTCCTGACTAAGCTGTGGCGCCAATTTTGACGAAGAGCCCGGATAAGAACTTCGTTGGTTGCGGGTTAAGATACGGAATAGGCGGTCTTGATTTGCATGAAATTTGTCGTAGCTCCATTCATGAAACACGAACTGGATAATGATGATTGAACCAGCAAGTCCAGCCGCTAGCCCAGCGATGCTAATGAGCGTAAATAACCGCTCTTTTCCTAAATTCCGAAAGGCTATTTTTACGTAACTTCTAAGCATAAAGGCAGGGGTTGAGTTTTCAAAACAGATCAATTAAAGAAATTTTCAACGGCCAGAATAGTTTATCTAGCAAAATAATCTGGGAATGATCGAAGTCTCCGTTTTACAAACACTTTAACTTTCCATCGAAATAAGAATATTGATCATTGATCTGAAGCAGTTTTGACTTTTGCAACAGCCACTGAGATTATACAACACAAAACTATATGGCCCTTTCTGCGCTTACTGGCAATAGTGACAGCCATGCTAGGCATGAGTTTGCCCACACTGAAAGCTCAGTCAGCCCATCCTCAAGGCAGCAACAAATTAATGGTGGAGTGGGCTGCTTACCTAGCTGATAAAGGACGCGTTGCGGACATGGATAGTTTACTGCCTGTTCAGCACTACTCGCTAACTGATTGCAAACAGTTGCTTAACCGGCTTTATGAGAATGATCAACGCTACAGGGACAGCCTTATCAACGGCTCCCAAACGAAACAGAAACAGAATTTCTACTGGCGAAAAATTATAGCCAACGATAAAACTAACCAGGCTTTACTTACTAAGATCATTACCCGTTACGGCTGGCCTACCATTAAACAGTATGGAAAACAGGGCTCTGAAACGGCCTATTTGATTGTGTGGCATGCCGATGTTACCTATCGGCGCAAATACTACCCACTGATTAAGCAGTCTTTTGAAAGGGGAACAATTACGGATAATCCTCTTGAGCTAGCTGAGCGACTTAAGCATTAACTTTACATATACCCAATTATACAACAGGAAAGAAACCTCCTAAGATGTCGATTGAATTAGTTCATAGGACTGTTAGCTCTCTTGGCTCAAAATGGCTGCTGGCTATGCTTTTGATTAGCGCTACAGCCTGTGCTCAAAAAAGCATTTCTATTCAGTTGGTTATCGTTTGCCGACAAGCTTCAGGCACGACTGGTCAAGATGTGGGGCTTCTGCTCGAGGCTAAGAACCAATCAGAACACGATGTAGGGCTGTACACGCCATCGCCTAGGGGTAGCCTGATACGTCACGTCAAGTATTATAAGTGGAATCCACTCACTAACCAATACATTGAGCTTAAGCACCCTCTTGATCAGGAATTCGAGCAGGAAAGGGCTTTGAAAGATAGTCTATATAGGACAACCGGGTCAATTGTTGATTCCTTTGGCCAACAGAATTATAATGCAAAGTCTGAGCTATATCAACAGTTCGTTCGGGATGATTCACTGTGGTACAATTACGATTATAACAATACCCAGTATGCCAAAACTATCAGTGAAACGGACCTAGAGCACTTTACCCAAGTGACTGGCTTAGAAAAGCGAACCGCCTTATTTACCCTGATGAAGTCCCAAGAACGTTGTCAGGACTTCACCAACATTACCTTTCTTTACCAGCAGCCAGGCGATTACAAGATCGTTCTGGCGTTACCTGACATTAATTTACATGGATCAGTTTGTAGAGTAGGTCAGTTTAGCATGATCGAACCTAAGTCGATCAGTAGCAACGAGCTGTATCTACGCATACGATGAAAGATCATGTTTGTAATCATAATGGCACTTGTACAACAAAAAAGTACATGTTCGTTTACCTAGTAAACACTCAACCTCATGAACAAGCTATTTCTAATTCTACCACTATTGGGGCTTTTTAGCTGTAAATCGGAAGATCAACCCACAGACGTGACTGCTCGCGCTTCGGGCAAATACATAGTTCAATCATACACTGTGTTCGGTGACACAATGTACTCCACCAGAGGTGTCAATAAGATTGGAGTGAGCGACTTTTATATAGTCGTTGACCGGAAGGGGCCTGATTCAGTACGAGTAGGGACATTTTACACCCGTAAGAGCTTGCCCGTCCGTTTTATAAAAGATGTTCGTGTTACTGAAGCCAGTGGCAGGCTTCAATTATCAGCTATTAACTATGTTGCTTCGGGTTATCAGGGAATTATAGAAGGAAACACATTCACCGAACGAAGTGTAAGTGCGGGATTGCTTATTCCGCTTGCTGACTCATCAAAAAGCACCTATGTTCCTTCTCCGGCAGGTATAATTATCTCGGCTCAAAAGTAAATTATTTTCAGAATCGAAAGATAGGAGCCAATTAGTCCAATACTTTTTTTATCCCTTTACATAATCTAAGTTATATAACAGAGCTAAAAATACTTATATAAAAGGGTCAAAAAAGCGAACGGGAGTTTTTAGAGTTTTCAGAGTTTTTCTCTAACTATGAGAATAGATTCTAACTTTTCTAGGGCATCTTCAGAAGTATAATATACCTCATCTGGTATTGTATCAAATCCGGGATTGTCCTCAGTAATCTCTGAAAAGCCAATTGAATCAGATAAATCAGAGTCGATCTGAATCACGTAGAAACGGTTATCATACCAAATATCAAGCATCCTCGCACCTGAGGCAAAGCTATGAACCTCATGTGTGATCGACCTTTCGGTGAGTTTGCCAATGATACACTGCAAAGTATCTATACTAGAAAGGCTCATTTACAGAAAGATAATGTTGTAAAAGTTATAATAGAAAGACGACTACAAAAGGCTCATTTATAGCATATTACCTAGGCCTGTTATATAACTACACTTATGTTATGTGAATTAGACAAGTTAGAACTAAAGGAACTATAATGCGCTTTTGTCCAAAATATTCAATTTATGTATCTCAAAGTTCGGGCATCTCTCTATACTGAAAACTCTCTTCGTTTTTTGGGCCCAGCGTTCGAAGAATTTCGATTTTCATACTGGAAGAAAGGACATTCACATTATATGTCATCAGGTAAGATTGTAGCGTTGCCAGAAGGAGCAATCTGTTTAGGAGAAACGAAGGTAATAGATATAATAGTGATTGATGGACCAGTTAGTACCACTTTACAAATAGGGGAAATTATAGAAATTGGAGCTGCGCAGAGCGCCATTGGGCTGGCAGAAATATTGGAGATTAACGAAAATAGAGTTGTTATATAAGTGCCAATATGTTAACAAAGTTAATAATCAAGATAGCAGTTTTTGGGAGTGCTCGCTGAACTGTGTCAACAGGATTTTATTCGAAGCGATGGGAGTTAATCCGCTCTTCAAAGATAATGCTGAACTGATTAATCACTTC
>NZ_BAAGZL010000007.1:0-342949 GCF_054778555.1 Spirosoma flavus | reverse complement strand
CCCAGAAGGATTTCTTTGTGCGTGACGGCACAGGGGTGATTTCGGGGGCCCTGGATCAGGCCCTGGAAGAAGCCAAAGACCTGCCCGAGTTGGTGGGTTTGGGTTTGTCAGTGGTCTCCGACCCGCAGGGGGCCAAAGACCAACTGGTCAGCTTTGCTCAGAGCATGAGCTGGGACAAGGCACAGGAGTTAGCCGAAGGCTTGGCCAAGGAAGCCATTCAGTACGACAACTTTGCCAGGGGCGGCCAGTATGCCCGCTATGCCACAGGTCGGGTGGGCGTTACGTTGGGTCTGGCCCTAGCGACGGGCGGTTTGGTGGCCATGGTCAAGGATGCTCCTAACCAGCTCAAGAAACGACTTGATGACGTAGTGGCTTTGCTGACCAAGTTAAAGCCCCGGCTTCGTGATATTAGTTTGGCTGATGTGCTGGAAAAAGATTTGCGCAACGATGCCCTCTATCAATTACTGGATGGTGATAACACGTTAGTAGAAAGCTGGGAAGTCTTGCAGAAAGCCGAACGTAGTACGCTAAAACTTTCAGAGACAGCTTTAAGAAAAGTAAAAGAGCTTTTACAGGATAGCAGGGTACAGGCTGCTTTAGGCCCCAACTATGCCGATGAATTGGCCAAAATCTGTAAAGCTCAGGGTTTTACTCCCCATGGAGGCTACTCGCCCAAGTCACTAATTGCCCATCTAGATGACGTAAAGACATTCTTTACTAAATTTGAGGGCAAACCAGACATGGCTGAAGTCATCAATGCCATGAAGAATGGGAATGAAAGTGTGCAGGATGGATTACAACACACACTCACACAAATGAATGGGTTAGATGCCAGCCAGGTTAAACGGTTTGACATGCGTTTTGAAGAAGAGGGTCTGCCTTGCAGCGATTGCCGCTTCGATGTGGAGATGGAGACGGGCAGCAAGCCCCGTTTCTTCGAATACAAGAGCTATCAGAATGCCTCGGGTATCCAGCTCAATCAGTTCAAGAATTATCTGGCAGCCATCAATTCGTTGGATGAGTTGGAGTATGTTTTCAACGTAACTAAGTTGACTACTCAGCAGGCTAGGGAAGGAATGAAGGCGTTCTTGAAAGCAAATGCAGATGAGATAATTAAGCCTATTTCACAAGGTGGAATAGGTGACACTAAATTTCGTCAACTTTTTGGTATAGATGATGCCGATGTTTTCAAAGCTAGACTTGATGACCCCAGTTATTTCAATCAGTACACAAGTTTTGTTGAATCAAGATAACACAACATGTTTAAAACTGTAGAAATTTTAAGAAATCCACGATTGTTTTTTTCAAAAGCAGGAATTTTTCAGCTTGAAAAAAATATTTTAAAAAACCTATCGGATAACCTTCAACTATCTCTTCACTTAAGTGAGGAGGTAGTTGAAGATAGTATTCAATTGTTTTCTGATAATAGTTTTATTCTATTGACAATAAATAAAAAAGGAGGTAAGCAATTCTATTCTAATGAATACATTAAATCATTTTCTACAGAAAAAGACGCTAATTGTATTTTTAAATACCCATACATAATTTCATTAACATACAATAGTGATTATTCAAAGGAATATATTAGCGTATATGATATTCAAAAAGAAGAATATCTTTGGAAGATAGAAGATCGTAAAGATTTATTTATAGCAAATAATATAACATATGCTTTTAGATTTAATCAGATTGAGTCTTTTTATATTGAGAATAGTTTTCAGATTTGGGAATATACTATTCCTGAAGGAAAATATGATTGGCATCAAAAAAGTCCTTATGAGTATCAGGTTCCAAGGTTAATCAAAGCCGAAATAAAACGAGTTATTGGGTCCTATCAGGGTACTGTTTGGATAAGCCTGAACAGTGGACGTCTTTTGGGGCTTGATGAACAAACAGGAAGTCTCAAATTAGACTTACCTACGCCTATTAACCTCTCTAATTACTTACCAGAAGCAGAAACACCGTTCTGGATTGCACAAAATACATATTTAGACAATGAAAAAGGAAAATTATTCGGCGTTTATAATCACTACTATTGGGAGCTTGATTTAAAAAACCCTACGGCAAATTACTTCCTTTATGATGCTAAAGAAAGTTGTCAACAACATCAAATTCTGATGAATTTTTTGGGTGTATGGGATCAAGATGAGATTTATTTTTGGGAGGGCAGTATTAATAATAAAGTAGGGATATTCAACCGGGCTACTAAACAGGTAATTTGGAGCACTACTATTGAGGAGGTGGTCGGGAAATTTCCTGCTATCCGTAAAGTGGAGTACGTTGATAAACGGCTATACGTTTTAGATCATAATAATTCGTTGCACATTTTTGAACGGCAATAACGCCCAAATACTACTGCTTCACGCCGACGAGCCCAGCCGCCTGCGGGCACCCTGCCCGGCTTTGTGACGGCCAGCGGGGTCAGCTACTTTGCCGAAATTACCAACAGTCCCCTACGCTTTGTGGGCTACCGGCGCATCAAAACGCCCCTCTGCCAGGCCGAGTATTATCACATCACCGACCCCAGCCTCTACCCCACGCTACCGACCGGCCAAGTCGCCCAGATGTATTATCTGCAGGACTACAGCCGGGATGAGGAGTGCGGAGTGGCGTGGCTGGAAGGTTCCTTCACCCTGGCACCCGATGCCAACCACCAGCCGGTTAGCCTGCCTCTGCCGGCTGCCAACTGGCCTCATGCCAACCAGACGCGGTTTGCCTCCTGTAGCAGCGTAGTGACCATTGCGGGCAATGTGTTCGTGCTTGAGGTGGTTAATGGTAATCTGAGGGTAAGGGGCACCTGGCAGGACTTTGGCAAGTGTGCCAGCTGTCCGGCCCAGGCTGAAGCGGCTTTGCAGGCGGCACTGAGTAAAGCCCGGGCCGCCAACGCTGGGGTGCTGAGTCTGACCACCATGGTGGTCTCGGCCACCACCATGAGCTATGGCGATGCGGGTGATGTAGTCTATCAGCCCATGACGCTGATGGACCTTCTGGCGAATCTATCGAAGAGCTACAACAGCCTGGTCGACAAGGCCAAGGTGCCCGAGGAGGTCTGGTAACCCCAGAAGGATTTCTTTGTGCGTGACGGCACAGGGGTGATTTCGGGGGCCTTGGATCAGAGCATCGAGGAGATTAAGGATATTCCCGGGTTAGTGGGTCTGGGCTTAACGCTGGTCTCTGACCCCCAGGGGGCTTATGACCAGTTGAGCAGCTTTGCTCAATCCATGAGTTGGGACAAAGCCAAAGAATTCGCTATTGAAGCCGCTAAAAGCACGATTCAATATGACAATCTGACCAATCCTCAAGCTGAGTACCAACGCTATGGAACAGGACGAGTTGGGGTGACCATCGTTAAACTTGCCGCCACAGGGGGGGCGACTAAGCTCCTGACTTTGGTCAAAAAGACGCCCGACCTACTAGCCCTGTGGACTCGGCTGGTGAAGAAGATGCAGGATTTAAACTGGAGTCAGGCTGACATCGACCGTTTTAGGTATGATTTTCAGACGGTAGAAGATATTCTCAAACGGTTTGATTCAGGCGAGTTTGACTTTGATGCCTCCAAAGCCTTTGATGAAAACAAGATTCTGCGTCGGAATGCCGACAACCTGACGGGTTTGACCAATATTAAAGGTTTCCTTCCCTCGGATGGTAGTATCACCTTGGAGGATGTGAAAGCGGTCCTGACCAAATCAGATAGTAAACAGAGTACGTTAAATGATTTGGAGGGATACCTCAAAGAGGGTAAACTGGACGAAGCGAAAAAGTTAGTCGAGAAAGGAGTCTCGTACACCTCGGCTTTGCCTAAACCGTTGCCTTATACAGAAGTCGGCACTATTCGGAACACGGATATTGATAATTTCGTGACGCAACGGCAGGCTGCTCGTCAAGCTATTCAGGATCTAACGTCAACGGGCGATGCTTATAAAACGGCCCGTCAGGCCAAAATCACGGAGATTGGTGGTTTTAGCGAAAAGATTGCAGAAACGGCGGCTGATGCCTATTTCATCAGCGATGGCTTTGAGCGGGTGGATGACTTGTTAGCCACTGCCTTACCTGGCGGAGGCCAATCGGGTAAGTTTGACCGCTTATATCGCAACTCGAGCACTGGAGAGTGGAAGGTAGTCGAATGCAAAGGTGGTACCAGTCAGCCGGGTGGAAGGAGACGAAATAGTGTCGTTCCGCCAACGACCAATGAGCAGGGCACAGAGGATTATATTCGGAGTATTATTGAGGATTTAAGAGCAAACAGTGCAATTTCGCCAAATCAAACAGATCTTCTTGATGAACTAATTCTTGCTCTTAACGGTGGGAAAGCTAAGTCTTATCTATTGCGACAACCTTTTGATGATGCAACTGGAGCCTTGAAACAAACGAGATTATCTACAATATTCTAAGTGAGATGGAGACAAGAATAATAACAAAGCATCACTATTCATTCTGGACCTCAGAAAATGAAACTCAGTATATTCAACATGCTCTAAAGCAGATCGGATTTGGAATTAAGGAAGTGGAATATGTGAAAGGGAACTATAGTGAAAAATATAACCTTGGTGGAAGTTTTGGCTTAAGACAACAAGGCTTAGGCTATGCAAATCTTTATGGTAATTCCAGTCAGATATACAGCTTACTTTTTTATTTTAACCAACTGAGCTATGCGAACTTTTTGATTCGTCTCAATCCTGGCAAACCTGTTCAGTTCCAAATTGCTGACAAGATTATTAACACCATCGGCGAGTTTAAAAACAGTGAAATCGGATCAGGATATGTAATTCAGGGAATCTATGCAGCGCAAATTCTGCGGGATCAGCAAGCGCTGGATTTATACAGCTACATCCCAGTCAGTTTTACCGAACAGGCCAACCAGGAAGACCTCATCTGGGAAATCATGCTGCACTTCCTGCAAACCATCATCCAACACAAAGGAACTAAAGACGAAGCCGCTGGGGCTTTTCACCACATCAGCCGTCTGTTGGACTGGGACGAATACAAAAAGTACATTAAGGTGGAAGGCTACAACTCCGTCCAAATCTGGAAAGACGTCTTCGCCATGCGTAAGCCCATAGCTGAATATCTCTTATTGCCCACCATTAATATTTACCACTACATCCTGTATCAGAATCAGGCTGGCTTTGAACAAGCCGTTTATAAAGCTTTGGTGAAATGGAAGGAATACTATACGCTGAAGTACACCGACGATCAGGGGAATGAGCAGGACCACTCCACTCAGCCACAGGGCTTTCTAGCCCTTCCCATCGCGGCTACCTGTGCGTATGCTTTTGACAAAGGTATGAAGCTAGAAACCGTACAATCCGACTACATTCCCAACTGGATGATTGAAGGGCGATTTGACGAGTTCGAGTTGCTGGTGAAGGGTAATGCCTGATTGTTAACCGTTAAAGCCCTCCTGACCAACGTCCTGTGTGAGAAATTGAGTGCCCTGCCCGGCCAGGAAGCCCAAAAACTAGCTACGCTCAAAACCCTGCTGAGCCAGCAGGGCATCAACCTGGCCGAGATCACCGATGCGATGGTGGCTGATCTGGCCGCCGGTCAATGCGCCCAGGTGGTGACGGCCCTGACCCAGCCCATCACCGGTACCGACCCGGTCGATACTTTAGAGAAGCTCATTAACCATGCACTGGCCGACCAACTGGTCAACCAGGTGCTCAACCAACTGGCGCCCCTGGGTCAATGCACCACCGAAGCGCCCCCAACCCCGGTCGAAGAAGCCAACCCGGGGAGACGCTTAACGGCCTACACCATCGACCCAAACCGGCTCTTCATCGCCCCCGATGGTCGGGCTGTCCGTTTGCCCCTGGGACTACCCCCCGCTTTTTCAATTTCACAATCACAGTCAATGCCTCGGTACCCCAGCGAGTTTACCAGCGGGGCGGAGTGAATGCACTGGACTATGTGGTGATCAAGTTTGCCCAGAACTACGATGCGGGCAGTCAGACGTTTGAAGCGGGTGGGGTTTACCAGTTACCGGCGGTGGTGATGTCCTTACCCCGAAGCAGTGCAGCCTTGGTTAGAGAAGTGGGAGCTATTATCCCCTTTTTCGACTAACCAGCCCCTATTCGTCGGGTAATGTATACGACAAACACCGTCGAAGGCTATCACCGTCAGCTCTGGAAAGTGACGAAAACGAAAAGGGCTTTTAGTTCGGACGCTGCCCTACAGAAGTTGGTTTACCTGACAATCCAAAACCTACAAATCAAATGGGAGACGACGACCTAGGACTGGAAGGAAATGATTAACCAATTTAGTATCATCTTTGAAGAACGTATTAAAGTATATAGCTTCGAATAAGCCTCGCTAAACTGTGTCAGCGAGCACTCCCCAACAAGCTTAAGACTTACCTAATCAATGTATTTTCTGAAGGAAATGCAGGCTCAAGTCCACTCTATGAGCTAATCAACTTGTCAGATGTAACTATATGCTGAAAGTAACGGCTTGTTTATTTCACCCAACAGTATTTTGTCTGCTTTTATCGCGTCTTACCTTTTATTGCAAGGCCGAACGCAACCCCGAATACGTCAACGTTGGCAGGACAATACCCGAAGCCGATTTAATGAATAACTTATTCAGGTTCTGATTCGGGAAGAAAATACTCGTCATCACGTCCAATCCTTTATCCGCAAACAATTCGACGGATGCTACGTCGACCAGCAACGTAACAGACAGCGTTTTATCAGTCGACAAACGTGGAGCCGTGATCCGTTTGGCGAAGCCTTTCTCAAAATCTGTTTTTCCAGATTTGGTCCGGTCGATGTAATACGTATTTGCCTGTTTGTCATAACCAATCACCAGCTCATTACCCTGGTCGTTGGCGAGTACTAGCGAGAAATCGTTTGCTGGTGCCACTAGGGTGATTTTGTACGTATCATGCTTGCCTCCCGTTTTGGCAGTTAGATCATACACTCCTTTTACGTTCAGGTTTGACAACGTAATGGATTTGTTATCCAGTGTATTGAGTTCTTTCGCTGGTATCGACGTTAAAAATAAATCCCCATTAATGGCAGTCAATCCAAGATCGCGCGGAACGGTAGTTGCGCTGCGCCAGGCTACGGTCGGTACTTGCTGCGCATATTGCCAGTTGCTCATCCAGCCCATCAGGACCACCCGGTTTCCCGTATTGGCGAATGTAACACCGGCGTAATTATCAGTCCCGTAATCCATCCATTTCGTTTTTATAGAATACGGCTTGAACTGCTTTCCGTCGAAATCACCCACAAAATACTGCGTAGCCGAACCACCGTTTGGACCGCCCGGATTGATACTTACCAACAGCACCCACGACTGTTTACCATTGTGCGTCAGCGGGAACAAATCCGGGCATTCCCATACGCCCCCATGCGCACCTACGTTACGTCCAAATTCACTTTCTTTCTTCCAGTTTTTCAGGTTGGCCGATGAATAGAACGTAACGCGATCTTTGGTGGCCAGTGTCATAATCCACTTTTTCTGCGGCTCGTACCAACGAACTTTCGGGTCACGAAAATCGACGATACCGGGATTTGCTACTACAGGATTACCCTTGTATTTAGTCCACGTTTTACCCTCATCCAGACTGTACGCGATACTTTGGTACTGAAATTTAGTGGATTTCAGCTTCTCCAGCTTTGAGTTGTGATGCGTAAAAATCGCCACCAAAGGCACCTGCCCATTTTTACCAAATCCGCTGGTATTATTGACATCGACGACCGCACTTCCCGAAAAAATCCAGCCCAAGCTATCGGGGTAAAGCGCGACGGGTTGCTCCTGCCAACGTATCATATCTTTGCTGGTGGCGTGTCCCCAGTGCATGGGACCCCACTTCGTGTCGCCGGGGAAGTACTGAAAAAACAGGTGATACGTGCCCTTATAGTAAACCATCCCGTTCGGGTCGTTCATCCAGTGGGCTTTTGGGGAAAAATGGAATTGCGGTCGGTGTTGTTCTGGCTTGTTTGCCTGTCCTGGCGACTGCATTTTGATCGCAATCAGCAGGGTAAGGAGTGATAGTAGTTTTTTCATGTTACGTCATTTATTCAATCATCAGTGACGTAAAATACACGAAACTTTACGATTTGTTCACCAGCCAGACACCCATCAGGCAAATACCCATTCCCGCAAATTGTACGGCGTAAATGGTTTCACCATCCAGAAAGCCCCACATTAGCGCCACAATCGGGATAAGATACGTAACAGAAGCCGCAAACAGGGGCGATGCTAACTGCATGACACGGTTGAAGAAAATAGACATTAGCCCCGAACCAAATACACCCAACGTAGCTAATGCCCCAATTGACCAGCCATTTTTCATGTCAAGTAGGCGGTTCAGAAAATCCGTCGGCATGAGCGTAAGTAGTGCAATCGGACCCGCAAAAGCAAACAGCCAGGCCGTTGACACTAATGCCGGCAGGTGACTCAGGTAACGACCTATTAGATTGGTATTCAGCCCATAACAGAGTGTTGCCAATACAACCAACAAGGCATACATATTTATCTGAAAAGAGCCAGTTGCGCTAAAAAACACCAGTAACAACGATCCTGATAACCCGAGTAAAATGCCCGTTACCTGTCTAATTCTCAACGTTTGCCCGAAAAAAAGACCGCCCAGCACCAGCGTAAACAACGGACTTAGTGAATTCAGTGCGCCCGCCAGCGAACTGTTCAGATGCGCACCGGCTTCGGCAAAAATGAACGCCGGAATCACAAACCCAACCACGCCCGACGCCAGTAAAGCTACCCATCGATGCCGAACCGCAGCCCGGATATCGGGTTGTTGACTCTGTCTGGCCAGCAATGGCGAGAAAAAAAGAAGCGCAAACACAAGCCGCCCTCCAGCTACCTGATCAGGTGGAAAAACATCCAGGCTACGTTTAATGAGGATAAATGAGCTGCCCCAAACGAGAGCCAGACAAGTCAGGAGCACCCACGCCAGCACGGGGCGTTGTTGCTGAATCACAATGGGTTCTTCGGTGGTCATACGTAAAATGAAACGGGAGAAAGGGCAAAATACAAAATGCCTATGATTTCCGGAAAGGATTAGCAACCAACGTAGTACGTGAAAAATGGTAACGTAAGCATGGAGTTCATAAAATCAATTGTTTTGCTACGTTGGTTGACATACAAAGCTTATTTCATTTGAAATTATCTTTCTTACCTTGCCTACGTATATTCGTGGAAACTAGCGAAACTCCATCAGCTTACCTATGTCTGGCGAGGAAGTGTTGTTTTTTTATTTTGGCGCGGTTAGCGTCATCTGGGTATCAACGGCTTTTCGGTGGAGTTTTTCCCAGAGCTGGATTGATGGTCTGTTCACGTTATTCGTATTTATCTCATTTGCGCAGTCAATCTACTTCGCTCTCTTTGGCGAAACTGTTCCGTTATCGAAAGCTGGCTATCTGGTCCTTCATATGCTTCACCGGGGGCTGACAAAAATCATTTTTCTGGAGTTAATTTACCTGCTTTTCAACGGAGTCAACTGGTCACCATCAAGACAGCAATGGCGCCGGGCGCAACTTGTCCTGACAGCATTTGTGCTTCTCGTTTCAGGTTTATTTCTATGGTCTGATGAAGAATGGTATCGTTTACCAATGGGCCATTTCGTCTCAGGTGTGTTCTGGCTTCTGCTGATTTGTATCAGTGCGATGGGCATGTGGATTGCAGCCAGACGTAAGGATAAGGTAGGAAAGGCGTTTATGCTGGGCAGTTTATTTATGCTGATCAGCGAAGTCTACGTATTGATTTACTCGCAGTTGCATGGCTGGCCGTTTCCAGAGAACGTAGTGTCGGTTGATGTTCAACGACAGGTACTTTGGGGAGTTCGAATTCTTGAATTGCTTTGGTTTTCGCTTTGTCTGGTGCTTTACCAACGGTATCTGGCCGTAGTAAAGGCTGTCGAACAAACACAGCTGACCGAGCAGCACAAGCAGGAACGGTTAAAGGCTGAGCTATCGATGCAACGACTCGAGCAGGAAAAAACCAATGTTCAGTTGCGAGCTTTACAATCGCAGATTAATCCGCATTTTCTCTTCAACAGCCTCAACTCGCTTTCTGCGTTAATCGACGACGATCAGCAACGGGCTAGCGAATTTGTCGACCAATTAAGTCAGGTTTACCGCTACCTACTCAAAACAAGCGACCAACCGATGACGACTCTAGCCAGCGAACTTGCTTTCATTGAAGCGTATTATCACCTGCTCAAAACCCGTCATGGTAATGGGTTGCAATTGAACGTAGCGGTCGAACCTAAATACCAGTCTTGGCTGTTGCCCCCGTTAACGCTTCAATTGCTGGTAGAAAATGCGGTGAAGCATAATATTGTTCTGGCGAGTAAACCGCTACGTATCGACATTTCGGTAGATGAAATGAAATACTTAACAATTCGTAACAATCTTCAACGCAAGCGGTCGCTGGTATTGTCAAATGGAATTGGCCTGTCAACCATTTTTACGCAGTACCAAAAACTCGAACATCCAATCCCCGATATTATTGAAAGTGAAACTTACTTTATGGTTAGATTACCGCTCATTCAGGCCATAAGCGAAGTTGTGTAACGTAGCATTTTCTCAAACGCTACGTTATCCGTAAAAGTCGCCAGAACGTAGCCGCTGATATGCCAGCCCGGCCAAGCTACAGCTTACGAGATACGGCTTGTTGTCGCTGAGACGTAGTGGAAATGATACGTTCGGCTGAGCAATTGCAGGAACTGCTGCAAGTAGTAAAAAGAGAAAACAGGGGTTTTCGAGCGACTAATAGCGTTGGTCATTTTATCAGTAACATTAAACTCCAAAACGACTGATAAAGAGAAATTTAGCCAAACCAAGCTTTTTCTAAGAAATCAATTGAAGCCTAGGGAACGTAGCATTACATTAAGCTACCTCTTCGAAAACGGCACTATAATTCTCCTGAATTTCATTCAGAATAGCGCTCACCTCGCTATATGAATCGGACGTAACGAGACGCATCCGATACGGCTTAAAATCGGGCAGTCCTTTGAAGTAGTTGGCGTAATGGCGTCGCATTTCGAAAAGGCCCACAATTTCACTTTTCCAACGTATCGAAAAATCGAGGTGCTGACGGCATACGGCTACCCGATCGGCAATGGTTGGCGGAGCGAGTTGCTCGCCAGTACGTAAAAAGTGCTTGATCTCGTTGAAAACCCACGGATAACCGATACTCGCCCGGCCAATCATTACCCCATCGACACCGTAGCGATTTTTATAGTCCAGTGCCTTTTCGGGTGAGTCGATATCACCGTTACCAAAAATGGGGATCGTGATGCGTGAGTTCTCTTTAATCTTGCCAATCAGCGTCCAGTCGGCGTCGCCTTTGTACATCTGCACCCGCGTTCGGCCGTGCACAGTCAGCGCTTTGATACCAATATCTTGCAATCGTTCAGCCACTTCGCCGATGTTTTTGGTATTGTCGTCCCAGCCGAGACGGGTCTTTACCGTAACAGGCAGATGAGTTGCTTTTACGACGGCTTCGGTCATACGTACCATCTTCGGAATGTCCTGCAACAAAGCAGCCCCCGCCCCCCGACATGCTACGTTCTTAACCGGACAACCGTAGTTAATATCAATTAAATCGGGTTCAACCCGGCTAGCGATTCGGGCACACTCGCCCATTGTCTCTACGTCGGAGCCGAAAAGCTGAATACCAATCGGACGCTCATATTCGAAAATATCGAGCTTTTGCACACTTTTAGCCGCGTCACGTATCAAACCCTCCGACGAGATGAACTCTGTATACATCAAATCGGCCCCATTGGCTTTGCAAACGGCACGAAATGGTGGATCGCTGACGTCTTCCATTGGAGCCAGAAGTAGCGGAAAATCAGGGAGTTGTATGTTACCTATCGTGACCAAGCGAATAAGCGTTTATAAACTTTATTGTACGAATTACGATTTACCGATTGGTTTGGTTCCCAGTCCAGCGGGACGGATCCATTCCGACCACTAGGTTATTATTCCGGCAACGTACTTCGTCAACCCTGGTTCATCCGTATATTTACGGTAAATTATGCAAGTTTATACACCCGCTCAAAATTCTACCAGCCGCCCCCCTACCCTAGGCGGACTCATGGTATTGGTTGGTTTTATATTATTGGGGGGCGTTGTCAGTACGTTGGTACTGTTTGTGATTCTGGCGATCAGTAAAGGCATGGGGCTGGAAGAAGCGCAAAATTTCCTGACACAACTGGCTACAAATCCGGCTACTTCTCCCGACAACTGGTACGTATTGATGCTCTTACAGGCCATCAATCACCTCGGTACGTTCCTGCTGCCTGCCCTGGCCTACTGGTATTTTATTGAGCATCGACAGTGGGGTGACTTCAATGCCCAGTCATTATCATCGGTGGCCGGTTTCAGCCTTGTTACGTTGATTGTCATCGCCTTCATGCCCTTCGATGGGCTGATTATCGAATGGAACCGCAGCCTGCATCTACCTGAAACTCTCGCCCCAATTGAGCAATGGATCCGAGACAAAGAAAAGGGGCTTGAAGGGGTTACTAAGTACCTCACTACGTTCCAGACAGCGGGGCAGCTACTGGTCGCACTGCTGGTCATTGGCGTTATTGCGGCTATTGGCGAAGAGGTTTTATTCCGGGGCATTTTACAGCGTAACCTTATCTTCTGGACTAAGAACGTTCACGTTGGTATCTGGCTGGCCGCGGCTTTGTTTAGTGCGATTCACGTGCAGTTTCTGGGCTTTTTTCCACGGATGTTCCTGGGCGTTTTATTTGGTTACCTATACTTATGGACAGGAAACCTTTGGGTGCCTATTCTCGCCCATTTTGTCAACAATGGCTTTACGGTGCTGATGGTATTCCTGTACCAGCAACGAATGACGTCTGTCGATATCGAAAGTACCGAATCGGTCCCTTTAGTAGGGTCGCTGGTGGCGGGGCTTGTCACAGCCGGATTACTCGTTTATTTTAGACGGTTAAATCAGAAAGATTACGCGTAAAAGACCCCAACAGGCTCCGGCTGTTGGCGTTGCATAGCAACTAACTATTTATACAAAAGCAACTTACGTAGCCGACAGCCGAAGCTTGTCGGAGCCTTTTGAAAGTTATGGCAGAACAGTGGGAATCAATTTACGCGACACCGCTTCCGCACCGGGCCGAACTGGCCAAGGCGCTGTTATTGGAACATGAAATTCCGGCGGTGGTTGTCAATTCGCAGAGCAGCAGCTATCCGAGCATCGGATGGGGCAAAAGTGAGGTTCATGTACCAGCCAAAGACGCAACGCTGGCCAAAGTGATTTTAGAGAATGAAGCAACGTTTAGCTAGTATGTCCAACCTCCAGCAGCGAGTAATTGCTGCGGTGGTTGCGGTTCCGTTTATTCTATTCATGATCTGGTACAGGGACTGGACATTTGCCCTGTTGTTCTGCGTCATTAGCGCCCTTACCCAGCGCGAGTTTTACCGGCTCCTTGGCCTTGATGGCTTCGAGCCTTTAACCGCTTACGGTACGGTTGTCGGCTGTCTCATCTGTATTCTGGCCTATTTCATCGAAACCGACCGAATTGGCATGGGCAATTATTTTCTGATTTGTCCTGCTTCGTCGATGGTTTTCCTGATTAAGCTTTATAAAAAGCGCGACATGAAGCCATTCACGAACATTGGCTTTACGTTTCTGGGCATCATCTACGTAGCGATGCCCTTCGCGTTGCTGATTATACTGGCGCTCCGTGGAGGCACCTTTCATCCCATGATTATTACGGGCTGTCTACTGTTGCTCTGGGCCAGTGATATTGGCGCTTACTTCGCCGGCACCAAATTTGGCCGACGAAAATTATTCGAGCGGGTATCACCCAAAAAATCGTGGGAAGGTGCTCTGGGCGGAGCGGCTGCTGCTGCTATCATTGCCGGTGTACTGGCTTATGTTGACAACGAACTGCGCCCCTGGCAGTGGTATTGCGTAGGCGCGATCATCGTCGTGACCGGTACGTATGGCGATTTAGTGGAATCATTATTCAAACGTAGCATCGCCATTAAAGACTCTGGCAGCAGCATTCCGGGGCATGGTGGGTTTCTGGATCGGTTCGATGGTTTACTGCTGGCAGCCCCATTTATTATCACCTTTCTGAAATTATTTGCTTAATTTTATAAGATGTATACGGGAAAACAACGGTCTATTAATTTCTGTTAAATTTCTTAAAATTCGGGTAATCGAAACCATATCCTGCCTTTTCCTCGTTTACTTTGTAGATTCTATTTGAGAGATATGAAGAAATTGTTGACGTTATTGGTGTCCATACTAGTGTTGTTTGCGCTGGCGGGGCAATTCTCGACCGCGTGGGCGCAGGGGCAAGATCGCCAGGTAACGTTCACAGGTTTCATCACCGGCGGCAAGACCAACGAAGCATTACCGGGCGCTTATATTTACATACCCAAAGCTGGTCGGGGTGTGCTGGCTGCGCCCAACGGCTATTTTGCGTTACCCGTTTTCCCGGGCGATAGTGTCATTTTTAGCTACGTTGGTTTTAGAACACAGTATCATATCATTCCCCGGCGCTTAACTGACCTTACGTATTCGGCGGTGGTAGCGTTGCAGGAAGACGTTAAAACGCTGGCCGAAGTAAAAGTTTATCCCTATGCCACCGAAGAACTTTTCAAGGAAGCTTTCGTAAATCTGAAACTTCCGGACGAAAAAGAACGAGAGAACTTGGCACGTAACACCAGCCCGGAAGCTATTATGCGTCAGGCCGCTACGATGCCCATGAGCGCAGCTGCCAACCACCAGAATTTTGTCAATCAGCAATTTTTTGGGCGGGAATCCTTAATCGGACGTAGTGCTACGCCTACATTCGCTTTCACCAATCCTTTCGCCTGGGCCAATTTTATTCGTTCTGTCAAACGGGGCGACTTAAAGAGCAAAGAATGGCGTAGTGAAATCAACAAAGCCCCGCGCGAAAACGTATCCCGAAAGGATATTCTCCAGGACGGAAATTAATCTTCTACATCGCTGCCTTTTACCGTAAAGCGTCTCCGAACACAATTGATCAGTAGTCAGACTTCGTGGGCTTCTACAAATTGAAACTCGCGAACAACTATTGCCAGAAATTCTTCCAGAAGCTCAATATGTGGATAATGATCACATTCCATTTCTAGAATTGTAAAATTCTTGAACATCCTTTTTATATTATCCAATTCGTCAGGTACTGAAATTATCCTGTCATATTTACCCAACACGACTACAGCGGGGACTGGGCTGGCTTCTAATTCGATATCGAATCGGCTTCTACGACAATCGAAAAAACCATCAAAATCAAGTTGATAGCCATTAGCGTTATAATGAACCATGTACCGATTCATGGCTTCTTTATTCGTCCAATAGTAGTCAAATACTCTAGGGTTTTGAGCAAACAGATGGAAACCTTCTTCGACAAGTGGCGTGAACTCTTCAGTACTATTGTGGCGTATTATTTCTTCTAGCCTACGTGCTTCGGCTTCAAAACCGTGTTTACGGTAATCACTTGCCGTGAAGCTAAACATATTACTATTTGCCTCTTTAAAACAATAGTCAGGGGTGACAATCAGCACTTTACTTATTTTCTCTGGATGTTTTTTGAGTAGGTAACTAAGTGGTTGCCCTCCCCAGCAAAACGCAAACACAGGCAGCGGAGCACCTTCATAATGCTTCAGAAAAAATCGTTCCGCGCTATCGAGAGAATTCTGAAAGGTATTTGTAGCAGAGTACGTATCGCCATCGGGCCTGAGTACAGAAGGTTCATTCCAATATACAAGCTCAATGCCCGTATCTGCATATGGTTTTGTTAGTAGTTGCGACTCGGGATAAGCGTTCATTCCCGGACCGCCGGGAAAGTAAAGCATTTTCATAGTAATTGATTTATTATGTCGATTGACAAAATGTAGGTTCTGAGTCGCACCTTAGCTGAGTCGCTTAAATTATGCCTTGCCTAATCGCATAACTAATTAAAGCTGTAGCATTCTGAATATTCGTTTTTTCATGCATGTTTCGTCGATGGGCAATAATCGTATGTTCGCTAATCGACAATTTTTCGCCAATTTCTTTAGAAGATAACCCTTCTGCCATCCATAGGAGAATTTCGCGTTCACGCTTTGTGAAAAGCTTGTCTTCTTCTCGCAAATAATAATGCTTTTTACTGACAGTTTCTGGCATATCAACACCGCTCTCATCATTGATTTTATCGACGACCTGAACTACTGCATTAGTCGTTTTATAATGCTCAATATTGAGTACCATGCCAAAAGTAATAAGCGGCTTCCCCTGTTTGTCGGATTTCAGAAAGCAGTTTCGCTGCAACAGGTTTATATAATCACCCTGGGTTGTTCTAATTCGGAAGTTATACGAAAATATGTGATTTGGATGCTCTTGGGGAGGAATGGTTTTTAGAAAGGCTAGGCGGTCAGGGAAAATCTGGTCGTTATAAAGCTTAAGATCATCTTTATGATAATTTTCAACTAACAGCCATACGCCTTCCCGCATAAAATCACCCATGTCATAGCCAAGTATCAATTTAATTGACTTGCCCATAATCATGTATTGTCCGGTAGAATAATCAAGTAAATAGACTGCTGGAATACTGTGATGAAAAAAAGAATGGAAACGCTGGTTAATTGTCAAAATACGTTCCATCCCTTCTACATGCAACTGCTCCGGCTCGAAAGCACGATTGTTGGTAGCTTCTATATAGCCAAGCCAGGTTGAGTTTTTTCTTGATTTCATCACAGTTGTGGCTATCACTAATCACTTGAAATATAGCCTAAAGCCGATGAAAATACCAAGTTCTTGCTATTTTTTGAACATAGTATCAACAGTAAATTTGTAGCAGTAGACTTCATGCTACTTGAATTATAGCTTCTATCCACACCATTTGTAATCAATTTCTGACCATTCCAGCCCTGTTTTCTCTAGGTTTCTGCATAAAAGGTATAGGTCCCAACCCAATCTTAATCCCCTACAACAACAATCTTTTATTAACCCATCCACTACAAAGAGCGTGGGAGCAGTACTGAGTTTGCTAAAAGGAACAGAATCAAAACCAGGCACTCTTCCTGCTTCAGCACTAGTACACAGACTTCCACAGCAGGCAGAATAATTTTCAAACGAAAATCAACAATTTTCTAACCAGATCCGATGTATGAAAACGCTTTACTTTCTATCCACACTTTTAATCAGCACTTCAGTGCTGGCCCAGAACAATTACGTAGCCCGAACGGCTAATTCAGCTTCACCCAGTAACAACAACACAATTGTCGGCCCCGGTACAGGTAATACATCCATGACAGGCGAACGTAATACGTATTTCGGGGTCTCAGCGGGCTTCTTAAATGCGTCCGGATACGACAATACGTTCTTAGGATCATTTTCAGGCTACTCGAATACAACAGGTTTCCAGAATGCGTTCGTAGGCCCTGGCTCAGGCTACAATAATACGTCGGGCCAAAACAATGTTTTTATGGGCTTTTACGCGGGCCTTAACAATACAACAGCTAATGATGGGACGTTTATTGGTTCTCAGGCGGGCTTTTCGAATACAACAGGGTTTGCGAATACGTTTCTGGGTAGATCGGCTGGCTATTCTAACACGAATGGTTTTGCAAATACATTTATCGGGAATTATGCAGGCAAAGACAATACGACGGGACAAGAGAATGTTTTTGTAGGCACTTATGCAGGTGCGTTTAATAAAGACGGCGCTCAGAACACCTTCCTGGGCAACGAATCGGGCTCCTTTAACACATCAGGATCTAAAAATTTGTTTGTAGGCTATTACTCCGGTCACTTCAATACAACGGGCAGCGGCAATGCTTTTATAGGTTTTAATTCAGGAAATCGCAATACAACCGGTGCAGCAAATACTATACTGGGTGTTCAGTCTGGAAACTTTAACACGAGTGGTGGCAATAATGTCTTTGTAGGCTTCCAGGCCGGTTACTGGAATTCAACTGCCAGTGCCAACGTCTTTATTGGTAGTCAAACTGGCTATAATAATACCACTGGTATAGGTAACCTTTTTATGGGCCAATTGGCTGGGTACAGCAGTAATGGTAGCTATAACCTCTTCATTGGTAATGGTTCTGGTTATAATAACACATCAGGCTTAGGCAATACGTTCATTGGCGATGGGTCCGGCTACGGCAACGCTACCGGTAGCAATAATACATATATTGGCCGTGGGGCTAATTTTGCGGGCAACGGAGTCGGTAATCAAAACACCTTTATTGGCTTCAATGCAGGAAGTAAAGAGGGTATGACCGTACAGAACTCTACCGCTATCGGTGTGGCGGCTGTTGTCGCTCAGGATAACTCAGTCATTTTGGGAGCACCCGGCGCTAAAGTGGGCATTGGCAACGCAGCGCCCAATAATACTCTGGAAATCACCAAAGGAACGGCTAATCAGTCGGGTCTTCGCTTAACTAATCTTACGAACAGCTCTCCCGCCACGGCCCTCAATCAAACAAAATTTTTGAGCGTAAATGAACAGGGCGACGTAGTACTGGCTAGTATAAATGGCTCAGGTCGGGAAGGTATAAGCGAATCACTGTGGCAACGGAAGGGATCGTTTCTGCAAAGCACGCAGAATGATGCGGTTATCATTGGGGAGGGAGTGAACAAAACTCCTGCTGATTACAACCTGTTTGTGAGCAAGGGTATTCTGACCGAAAAAGTAAAAGTGGCTGTGCGAAACACCGCCGACTGGAGCGATTATGTATTTACTCCTACGTATCAGCTCAAGCCATTAGCTGAGGTAGAACAGTACGTTCAACAACATGCTCACCTGCCGGGTATTCCCTCGGCCCATGAAGTCGTCAGCCAGGGGATCGACGTAGCGAAAATGGATGCAAAGCTGCTGGCCAAGATTGAAGAGCTTACGTTGTACACGATCCAGTTGGAGAAGGAGATCAAGAGCGAAAAGCAGAACAGCCAACGCCTGGAAAAAGAAATGGCTGAAATCAAGCAACTGATGCAGCAGGTACTTAAAAAGAATTAACTGATTTCTTATTCAGCAATGAACCGGGTTCGCTGCCACCATACGTAGCGGACCCGGTTAGTGCTTTGAAGCAAAGGAACTCAGCTAACTAAAGTACCGCTCGTAAATTCTACCACGTCGCTAGTTTTAGTATTTCTCCATCAAAAACACCATACGTTTTAGCACTTACCCATTCGCCCAGATTAACGTAGCGACTGTGTTCGGTAACAGCTAAATCGAGAGGTAAGTGCCGGTGACCAAATACGTAATAATCGTGGTGCGTAGTGGCTTCTATTTCCCGGCAGTACTGCCAAAGCCACTCCCGATCTTCGCCTTTAAACTCCTCTTCTCCTTTTTTCTGATTAGTGATCCGGCTCCGGCGCGACCATGCATGAGCCAGCCGAATGCCTACGTCAGGATGCACCCAGCGAAACAACTGGCGAGCGAGACCACTTTCAAACAGCGTTTTTAATCGCTTATAAACAAAATCGCCGGGGCCGAGGCCGTCGCCGTGGCCGATCAGAAACCGCTTATTGCCAATGTCGTACCGACGGGGTTCGCGGTAGACAGGAATACCCATTTCCTGCGTAAAATAATCATTCATCCACATGTCGTGATTACCCGTAAACAGGATAATGGGCAAACCAGCGTCGGTCAGTTCAGCCAGTTTGCCCTGAAGCCGAATGAAGCCTTTTGGAATGCTACGTTTGTATTCGAACCAGAAATCAAAAACATCGCCCACCAGAAAAATGACAGCGGCATCCGCACGAACTCCATCGAGCCAGTTCACTACGGCCTGTTCGCGGGTACGGCTTTGTTCGGGAGTTGGCGTTCCCAAATGAAAATCAGAAGCGAAATAGGCCTTTTGGCCCGGTTTAAGCGTAATGGTTTCGATGGCAGACATTCCTATAGTATAATCAGCAACAAAGCTACGTAACGGAACTGTTCAACCACGCATTTATGACCGTTAACTCATTAAACCGGATGTTCTAGCTGGAAAAAGGCCATCTTTGCCAAGGTAGCCATTGCCTTTTTATTGCGCTTAAAGACAGCTTATTAGCTAAATTAACCCATAAATACGTAGCGTATTTTTGTTTGATCATCTCGTAACCACTCCATATGAAAACGATTAGTCTCTTCCTATCTGTTACCCTATTTTCGGCATTAACCCTACAGGCTCAGATTCGGGTCAACGACCCTGCCCGTACGGTGGAACGTAGTGTCGAGTCGCGCACCAACAGTAAAATTGACCAGGGTATCAACAGAGGTATCGATAAAGTTGAGGAAGGCGTAATGAGTATTTTCAAGAAAAAGGAAAAGCCCAAACCCACGAATCAGCAAAATGATAGTGCAGACAGCAACGGAAATACCAATAACAGCAACACGTCAGAAAATTCGCGCAACAGTCGCTCATCCAGCAACCCAAGTAACGCACCCAGTGCCAACAATGCCCCACCCGCTACGTTAAGATCATACAGCAAATTCGACTTTGTACCGGGCGAGAAAATTGTGGTGGCGGAAGACTTCATGCAGGATGCCATCGGTGATTTTCCGGCCAAATGGAATTCCAGCGGTACGGGCGAGGTCGTTACGTTGGAAGGCAAGACCGGTCACTGGCTTATGTTTCCTAAAAAAGGAGAATTTCTGCCCGAATACATTACGAGCCTGCCCGACAATGCTACGTTACAATTTGAATTAGCCTGCAATCCAGATTTTAGCTTCTATTCCACACCTTTCTATGTCAATCTGGTGGCGTTAGGCAAGCCTGAAAAAGAGTTTACGGAATGGGGACGTAACAACTACGGACAAGAGGGAGTACGGGTGGCGTTACATCCCATGAATGCCGCAGGTATGTCGGGACGTAGTACGTTTGAAAATTACTCGAACAGAACGCAGATTATTCAGAGTGACATTGATGTACGACAGTTATTCTCGAAAGGCCGAAACTTTGTTAATGTGTCGATATGGCGTCAACGACAACGGTTGCGGGTATACATAAACGAAGAAAAAATCTGGGATCTTCCCCGCGCTTTCCAGCCGGGAATTGCCTATAACTCAGTGGTCTTTTCAACCGGCGACATGGAAACCGAAAATGACCGGTACTACGTGAGTAACATTCGGCTGGCCGTTGGTGCACCTGATACGCGCAATAAACTGATTACTGAAGGAAAATTTGTTACCCGAGGTATTCTGTTCGATACCAATTCCGAAAAGATCAAACCCGAATCCTACGGCGCTCTGAAAGACATCGCCAACGTACTGTTCGAGAATGCTGACGTGAAGGTACGTATCATCGGCCATACTGATTCTGATGGCGATGATTCATCGAACATGACCTTGTCGAAGAAACGGGCAGCTGCGGTAAAGAATGAACTGGCCAATGTGTTCGGTATCGATGCCAGTCGCATGGAAACCGACGGCAAAGGCGAATCGCAACCGGCTGGCCCTAATACTACTGCCGACGGAAAAGCCAATAATCGACGGGTTGAATTCGTAAAACTGTAGGCTAGCGCAAAAACATCTTTCCAACGAAGATGGTATTGAAGAAAACGCTAATTTTGGCTTTTCTCAAAATAGACCATGAAAATCAAATCGCTGTTACTGGCTTTGCCTGCACTTTGTTTCGCCTGCAGTAGCTCCAGCACCGACGTATCTGACCCGGCTCTCCAGATGGAAGCCAGCCCCATTCTGGCCAGAAGAGTGGCCGGTGTAAACTCATTTGCAAATGACTTCTCTTACGAAGCGCCCTGCCACATTCTTGAGGAAGATTTGATCCGTCAAACCCTCAATCTGACCAAGGAAACTGAACTTGCAGAAGGCCACGAGCATGATGGTTGTGCTTTCGAATGGGCTGGAAACAAAGTTATCTTGTCATTTGGTGGAGTAAAACCGTTTTCATCGGTACAGGTAGCAGAGTATAACTTCGACCGCATGTATCAGGGGAAACCCGAGGCTGTTGTTGAAGAGCCTGTTGAGGAAGCCAAGGAAGCGGCAACCAGCGGTCCGGAACCCGAAGGTACCAACTCCGAAACGCCCGCCACTGATTCAACGGAGCAAAAGCCAACCGATAGCCATCCTACGCATTCAGGCGTAACATCGGCGATGCCTTCACCAGCACACCACGCCGTAAAAAGCGGCAATTACGAACCCGTTTCGGGTGTGGGCGACAAAGCCGTTTGGGATGCCAGCACCGGACAGTTACACGTTTTGTATAATAATCACATTATCAACGTAACAGTTGAATCTAAAGGCAAGGCTGAGGAAAAGAAACATCAGGCAGAAACGCTTTCGGAAGTACTGATCGAAAAAATCGCTGAGAACGAATACGCTAAACGGCTCTAATCTAGTACGTTACGTAATGAAAAAGGAAGCTAGTCGAACTAGCTTCCTTTTTTTGTGCCTATCGACGTAGCAGAAAATTTTACATCGGAATCTGCTCGAAGACAACAGCAGGTTGGTCGCCGTTTTTGAAGGCTTTCCGGGGACGAATGTTCAGGGTCTGGAAAAGTTGCTGGTCAGCGTCTTCGTCTGGGTTGGGCGTCGTGAGGAGTTTATCACCCGCGAAAATGGAATTGGCCCCAGCCAGAAAACACAACGCCTGCTCTTCAGTATTCATCCGCACGCGCCCCGCCGACAGACGTACCATTGCTTTCGGCATAATGATACGTGCCGTTGCGATCATACGTAGCATTTCCCAAATCGACACACGGGGCTGATCTTCAAGAGGTGTTCCTTCCACCGGCACCAACGCATTAACAGGCACTGATTCCGGGTGTTCGGGCAACGTAGCGAGCGTGTGCAACATACCAATGCGATCCTGCTCCGATTCGCCCATGCCGATAATACCACCCGAGCAAACCGAAATACCAGCTTTCCGGGCGTGGCCGAGCGTATCAAGACGGTCATCGTAGGTACGTGTCGTAATGATGTCTCCGTAGTATTCTTCGCTGGTATCGAGGTTGTGGTTGTAGGCATACAAACCAGCATCTTTCAATTTCTGCGCCTGAGTTTCACTGAGCATTCCAAGTGTACAGCACACTTCCAGGCCCATTTCGTTAACGCCCTGAACCATTTCCAGCACTTTGTCAAAATCCCGATTGTCACGCACTTCGCGCCAGGCGGCTCCCATGCAGAAGCGCGTACTCCCGGTATCTTTTGCCCGTTGCGCGGCTGTCAGAACCTCGTCCACTTCCATCAGTTTGTGCACCTTTACGTTGGTGTGGTAACGAGCCGCCTGCGGGCAGTACGCACAATCTTCAGGACAGCCGCCCGTCTTTACCGAAAGCAGCGTACAGACCTGTACTTCCTGCGGGTCGTGGTGTTGACGATGAACGGTGGCCGCCCGATAGATCAAATCCAGCACAGGCGAATTATATATTTCAGTGATTTCGGCACGAGTCCAGTCGGTACGCATAGACTAATTTGCGATGGGTGAATGACAACTTACAATTTCCTATCGCTCAAAAATCGTAACTCCACTATCGTAAATCAAACATCGGAGCATTTATTTCAGCCCGAATAGAAACCTTGTCAGCTTAAAGGGGCGAATTAAAAGCAGGTAAATAGCAATACAGGCAGCTAACGTAGAAAAGCTAACGACCAGAAAACCGTCGTAAACACCTAAGCCTGTTCGGGTTAGGACATAGTAGCCAATTAGTACAATGACGGTCTGATGGAGGATGTAAAACGGATAAACAGCCTCGTTTAATTTTGGCAAAATTGGATGGCTCTTATTAAGATATCGATAACCATACGCGACCGTGGCGATAACCGACGACCACATTAGTCCAATTCTGTTAAAACTATTGATCGTTCTCAGCCATGTAGTAGCCAGTATGTTCTCCCAGCCGAAAACCATAGGCATAACGTAGAGAATAACGGTAAAAATGGCTGTAGCAACCAAAAAATAACGGCGCTGATCGGTAAGTATTTGCCAGAATTCACGTCGGCTGATCAGGATATAACCTAGCCAGAATAAGATTAGATTCTTCATAAAATACGCCCAGTCGTTAATTAACGCGTGCGTCTCTTCGGGGAAAAAGCCGCCTAAGACAACGTCGTTCAACAACAGGAAACCGACTAGCCACAAAGCTCCACCCGGTTGGGCCATGAGTCGGCCGATTCGATCAACAAACCGTTGACCACCCTCGCCTTTTAACCAGCGAAATACGGGGATACTGAGCAGCGAATAGAAAAAAAGGTAGCAAATGAACCACAGGTGATGCCAACTAAATGCTCCTCCTTTTCCCCCTTCCTGATAGGGCTGAAACTTGAATACTTCGGGATAAAAATCCGCGTAAGTGCCCGAAAATCGTTCTTGGGACAACCATTCGATGTAAATCTGGGGTGGTACAATAACGAACATACCAAACACTAACGGTACAAAAAGTCGACGAACGCGCTCACCGGCATACAATCCATACGACCGTTTTTTCAGCGCGAAAAAGGTACCGGCTCCAGATATAAAAAAGAGCAACGGCATGCGCCACAGGTGAAGCCAGCGCATCACCACTTCCATTGGGTAACTATGTTCCGCGCTTTTGATATGCCAACCCCATGATACGTAAATCATGCCGGTATGGTAAAAAAACAACGTCAGAATGGCGATAATACGTAGCCAGTCGAGGTCGTACCGCCGGGAAGAAGGCAGAGAGGTTGGGGCAAAGGGCAAAGGGTGTTGGGCAAGAGGTTGCATAACTAGCGTTTCGTTTGTGAAGAAGTAGAGTTAGGGCAGTTTGTAGGCCACTACGTAGTCGCCGAGTTTTGTACCGAGTTTGCCGTGGCCTCCGGCAGCAATCACTACGTATTGTTTTCCACCGACCTGATACGTCATCGGGGTAGCCTGAGCGCTCACCGGGAGTGGCACTTCCCACTGCAAACTGCCATCCTGCGTTTTGAACGCCCGCAGGTGTCCATCCAGACTGGCAGCCACAAACACTAGCCCACCCGACGTAGCAATGGCCCCACCAAAATTCAAGGAACCCCATTTTTTTGCATCGGGATGCTTAGCAGGGTCCATCATGAACCCCAGTGGTACTTCCCAGGCTAGTGCACCTTTCTGTAAGTTCAGCGCTACCAACGTCCCCCAGGGTGGCGGTGTCTGCATCAGAATACCGCGTTCGTCTTTGGTAAACATGTAGCTACGTTTCAGTACGTAGGGTGTGCCAGACTGCATACCTGTTTCGGCACGTAACAGCTCCTGATCGTTTTTAACGGATGCCGCCAGTTTCTCACGCTCCAGAAGCCGAATTACAGCTGCCAGCCGGTTCACGTTCGTAATAAGCAGTCCCGAGTCGGGATCGTAACACATACCACCCCAGTGAACACCACCTACGTTGCCAGGGGTGATAATACTGCCTTGCAGCGATGGTGGTGTAAATGCTCCATCGTAACGTAACGCCGAAATTCGTTTTTGAGCAGTCGCTTTATCGTCGGGCGTCAATCCCCAGGCTTCCACTTTTTGCAGACCAAGAGCGGGCAACGTAGTAGGGAAAGGCTGCGTGGGATGAGCTTCCTCACCCGGTACGTCGGATTTTGGGACGGGACGTTCTTCGACGGGCAATAGTGGTTTACCCGTTTCTCGATTCAGGATAAAAACGTGTCCCATTTTTGTACCCACGGCCACAGCCGGTATCTGTTTCCCGTTCTGCGGAAACATAAAAAGCAGGGGCTGAGCTGCGTTGTCGTAATCCCACAAGTCATGATGAACCGTCTGAAAATGCCACACCATTTTGCCAGTCGAAGCTCGTAGTGCGACGATAGAACTGGCGCACAAATTCTGGCCTAGACGTTCTCCTCCATAATAATCAGGGCTAGGGCTGGTGGTCGGGATAAAAACCAGATCGCGTTCGGGATCGGCGGAGATAATGGACCAGGCGTTGGCGGCTCCGGTCTGCGTTGCTACGTCCCCTTTCCACGTATCGAAACCTACGTCGCCTTTTTTCCGGGGAATCGGGTCCCAGCTCCAACGTAGCACACCGGTCAGTACGTCATAAGCCCGCACAACGCCACGCTCATAGTTGAACCGATAATTGTCGCCCATCGACGAACCAACAACGATAGTATTTCCAATAACAGCCGGTGGCGACGTAACGCTGATATTTCCGACACCCTGCCGTAGATCCACGCTACCTTCTTTGCCAAACGACGAAATTGGTTTACCTGTATTGGCATCCAACGCAATCAGTCGCCCATCGAGTGTGGCTATAAAAATGCGTTTCCCAGTGCCGCCCGATGCCGACTTATCATTGGCCGCCGGCCAGACAGATACTCCGCGCGAGGTAATTTCCGACAATTCCTGGTGTAGATACACGTCGGGATCGTAGTCCCATTTTTTTTGACCGGTAGCGGCATCAATCGCAAAAACGCGGGAGGTGGGCGTACTGAAAAACAACGTACCATCGACCATCACCGGCGTGGCTTCGAAAGCGGCTTTTTCGGCGGCACCAGTACCTTTATAGGTATCCAGTTCGCCCGTGCGAAACGTCCAGGCGACGGTTAGCTGCTTCACGTTACTGGCATTGATTTGCTTCAGGGGCGAAAAACGCATTCCACCCGCGTCGTTGCCATACGCAGGCCATTCGACGGAATTGGGAGCTTGCGCATTTGCCGGTAAGAATCCGGGAAAGATTCCTATTGATAAAAAAGCCAGCCGTAAAACCGTGTTAGAAAATCGGCGTTTCGCAACAGCGAAACAAGTGATGACCGTAAGTGGCATTGGTGAGGTCCTTTTGGTTTGATACCCCAAAAATGCCGGTTTTTGCAGACGAAAGGCCTATCTGCCGATAAAAACGAAGTTCTTCCCGGTAGGCGCGAAGTCGTTTTATTACCGGTAGGCTTTTCTGACGATTCGCCCTGCCCGAAATTGCGCGGGCGTCAGGTCGGTGATTCGCTTAAAAGCGGTATGAAAAGCTGACGGCGAATTATAGCCGACCCGCTCGGCGATTTCATCAATTTTCAGATGATTGATAGCTGGATTATTCAGCAAAATCTGCGCTTCGGCAATGCGATGTGTAGCCAGCCAATCGAAAAAATTCTGTCCTAACCGGTCGTTCAGAATTTGCGAAAGATGGTGGGGCGACGTATTGATCCGCTGGGCCAGCTTTGGTAGCGAAAGGTCGCTTTCGAGATACGGCTTTTCGGTATCCATTATCTGATTCAGTCTGAGCAGCAGGGCTTCTTCCTGCTCATCCGACAGCGACGATTTCTCGTATTTTTTGCGTGGTTCCGTGGCGATTGGCTCTTCCGTTTCAACTTCCTCCGCCCGATCTTCTTGTACTACGCTGGAGCCACGCATAACCAACAACGTAGTAGCATAAATAGTCACTGTGAGGTAAGCGGCCAAAAAATGATCGCCCATGTCTTCCTGATACGTTGCTTTGATGATGCCAATTAAAAGTGGAAACACCATGGTAAACGCTGCTACGTTACGTGCCATAGCCAGTGCAGCCGGAGCTTTGCCCAAAAGCGGCAACTTAGCTTTCCGAAAGGCTTTCCATACTTCTAAAACGCTCAATACAGTGTATATCAGGCAACTAACCAACGTCATTTCGTTGATATAGTCACGCAGTCCCGTAAAATCATCAGGCATGTAGGGCTGTACGGAAACAAAGGTCAATTCGGGATGAAAGGCGTGAAGGTAACTGTTGTATTTAAACTCAATCGGTTGAATAATCCACGTAATCGCATTAATAGCCCAAATGGCCCCCGGAATCAGATGCCAGCGCCAACGATAAGGCAAGCGCCGGTGCAGTTTTGCAAAAACGAAAAAATAGAAAAGTGGGCCTAGTACAAAATTGAACAACTCCCCATAATCGACCAGGGCCAGCGTCTGAAACATATAGTTGGAATATTCCAAACCAATTTCCAGCATAATGGCCGATACACTGAGCAAATAGCATCCCAGGCAGCGATTGGCCAGACTTTCCCGGCGTTGACCCGTCAGAAAAAAGACGCCCAGAAATAGTCCCTGTGCTACGCCTAGAAAAATCAGGAGTGAAAATAAATCAAGCCGAAGTGGTAGCGTTTGCATTACGTTTCGATTGCCAACTGCAAGATAAAAAAAAGACCTAAAAGGTTTACATCCCTTTTAGGTCTGATAATAACTCGGCCAAGCGGTTGTGCTACGTTTATCGAATATCTACTTCGAATGGCAGGCGCATCTGAATACCTTCAAACTTCTTAATTTTCTTCAGGTACTTTACATACGGTGCCAATTCGCCCAGATGCTCCTGGATTTTGCTTTCTTCTTTGTCGTTGAACGAATTCATTAGTTGCTCAAAGAACTCTTTTTTACGCGGCTGGTATTTCAATTTGTAATCGCCTTCTTTCAGTTTTGCCGATTGAGCTGCCAGTTTGATAGCATCGTCGAGGCCACCGAGTTGGTCAACCAATCCAATGGCTTTCCCCTGTACACCCGTCCAGACGCGACCGCCCGCAATGGCCCGGATACTGTCGACTGGCAATTTACGGCCGGCAGCCGCCTTGCTTGTAAACTGGCTATAGATACGTTCGGTTGAGCGTTGCAGCACTTGTTTCTGGAATGGTGTCATTTCGTGCGTAACAGACGGGTAATCAGCATTTTCGTTCGTCTTTACACGATCGTGCGTGATACCGAGTTTGTCTTTCAGGAAAGTTTCAGCATTAAACATGATTCCGAAAACGCCAATCGAACCGGTAATTGTGTTTGGCTGAGCCACAATCTTATTGCAACCCATAAGCATGTAATACCCCCCCGACGCGGCATAATCGGACATCGAACCAATGACGGGTTTTGCTTTTTTCGCCAGCTCCACCTCGCGGTACATAATGTCCGATGCCAGCGCACTGCCGCCACCGGAATTAACACGTAGCACGATGGCTTTCACTTTATCATCCAGACGGGCTTTGCGTAGTTCTTCAACAACGGTCTCAGAACCAATGCTTTCATCGCCACTTTTCCCCGACTGAATATCCCCAGAAGCTACGATAACCGCAATTCGATTTGACCCGCTGCCGCTTTCATCGTCAGTAGTTTTTTCAGAATCCTCGTATTTGCACAACGTAACGTAATTGATTTTTTTCTTCTCATCGAGGTCTAACTGCTTCCGAATCAGTGCTTCTACCTCATCCTGGTAACCAACGTTCGTAATCAGTTTGGCACGTAGTGCGTCTTCGGGCGTTTGAATGCTAAGTTTGTCGGCCAGTTCTTTCAGTGTGTTTACCTGAAGGTTACGGCTCTGCGCCACCCGAACCAGCATGTGGTTGTTCACTGAATTCAGAAATGACGTTACCTGAAGTCGGTTCGGTTCACTCATATTGTCGCGAATAAACGGTTCGATCGCGCTTTTATATTCGCCTACCCGGAAAATTTCGGGTTTTACGCCCAGTTTATCGAGTGTGCCTTTGAAAAAGGTCAATTCAGCATTGAGACCGTTCCATTCGAGGTCACCGGCCGGATTGAGGTAAATCTTATCGGCAACCGACGCGAGGTAGTATCCTTTTTCGTTCATACCTTCAGCGTAGGCATACACAAATTTTTTCGACTGTTTGAAGTCAATTAAGGCGTTACGTACCTCTTCGAGCGACGCCCAACCCGCCATCGGGTTTTCGGTCTGGAGATAAATACCTTCGATATTATCGTCTTCTTTGGCGTCTTTCAGGGCCTGTTTAAGCTCAATTATTCCGGTAGCGTCGCCGGCCGAGCCAGTTGGGTCAAACCCTCCGAAAGGATTATTTCGATTTCGTTCTTCAAGCGGTTCGTTTAAATCAATCTTCAACACTGATTTTGAGTTAACAACCGCTTTGCTGTCACTTGACGACAAAGCCGCACCAACACCGATGAGGAGCAGGAAGCCAATGAACGAGAACACCAGGAGCCCTACGATAGTGGCCAATACGTATTTCAGAAATTGTGGCATAATAGTAAACTAAGTGTGTGCTACGAACACATTACGTAAAAATACAACCTACTTGAGGCATATTCGTGAAAAAATGTCGAATGTACTACCCGACGGATGAGTGGTGGAAAAGCAGGGAGCAAGGGGCAATGGGTAGAGCGTTAACCCAACCCATCACTTCATCTATAACACCTTGGTTTACGAAGCTGTTCAGTTGGCAAGTTGAATTTTGTCAGGCTGAGAAACGTAGCATCTTGTAGTTTCCTTGTTCGCAAGTTGAGAAGCCTCAAGATGCTACGTTTCTCAGCATGACAAATTAATTGTAGATTATAGGTATTTCTTCAGATACGTAATGATTTGTGGCCAATCGGTCGGAAGAACACCGTGGCCACCTTCGTGCATAAAATAACCGAGGTGATTCAGTAATTGCGACGTATCGCCGGGAGCTGGCAAAGTTGTCGTTTGGGGGCCTTTTTCGCCAAAAAGTGCATAGACAGGCGCTGCGGCCACTGCCGACAGAAACTCCCCTTTCGGGTCCGACCAGTAATCGGTGCTGCCCGTTTGAAGCAGCAGTGGTCGAGGAGCCATCAGTGCTACCAGCGTATGTCCGTCAAAAGGCAGTCGGTCTAATTGTTTGGCGTATGAGTTATATTTTTGGGAAAACTGATACAGGTACCGCGTTGGGTCGGTAATATGCGCAACCGTCTCGCCGTAATTTCGGCGGCTCAGAGCAGCCCCTCCTTCGCCCGAAACGCTGGCCACCACAACTTTAAATCGAGGATCATGTATCCCTGCCCAAAGCACCGTTTTTCCCAGGCGTGATGCTCCCTGCAAGGCAATACGTTTCGCGTCAATCTGTTTATCGGTTTCTAGATAATCCATAACCCGGCTCAGCCCCCAGGCCCAGGCCGAGATAGCGCCCCATTCACCAGCCGCTACGTCGGATTGACCCGCTTTCAGATACGTCGACCGAATACCGTACTTGATTCCATCCTTAAAGTCGGGCTCAATATCACCGTAATACAACGTAGCATAGCCAATCCCTGCATCCATAAACTGTTCTACGTTCATTTTTCCAAATGGAGTCGGCTTGTCGGCACGTATCAGTTGCCCGTCCCGCGACCAGATCTTACCAACATACAATCCACTGTCGGCGATAGTCTGATTATAAGCCGCAAACGAAATCGACAGCAGGATAGGTGCAGGTTGCTTCACGGCACTCGGTCGGTATATCACTACGTTCACCTGATGGCTGGTTGTGTCATCCGTCAGGTAAATCCTCACCTGTTTCCGGATCGCTTTTCCGTTAAAGGCGGGCGTTCCTTTATCAAATACGTTATACCGCAATTTCTGTTTTTGTTGAGGCATTTTCCCGAACTGGATGTCTTCAACCAGCTTCAGTAACTCAGGGCGCCGTTTTTGCACCCACATTTTAGCATCCGTAACACGCTGCCCATCGGCACAGGTCAGCAAATCGGGAAGCGTATAATTACCAACAGAATCTTCTGAATAGTTGACCGGAATACCAGCAACCAGAGTTGGGCGATTGGCGGCCTGCTGTGCCCAGTTCGGCAAAGTTACGATTAATAAAAAACTGATTGTCAGTGCTATTTTCATTACTTCAGCAGCACAAATGGTACGTAGTATTAAAGGACATTCGGGCTACTAACTACCTGTATGTTTTCCGGTTGAAAAAATCCAATCGCCTGATTTTATATAAAAATTGGAGTGAGCCTAAAACCATACGGTAATAAGCTCACTCCAATTAATAAAGAATATTTATCCTCTTTTACATCAACTTATAATCGCTGATCGACGTTTGAATTACTTCCCATGCCTCAGCCTGTCCATATACGTTTGCCAATTCCATAGCAACAGGCTCATCAGGTAACGTCTTGTAAGTCAAGAAGTAGTGACGTAGACGTTTTACAACTGCTTCAGGCAACTGAGCTAGCTCGGTGTACTGACCGTACATGGCATCGCCTTTCAGAACGGCAATGATTTTATCGTCGGCTTCGCCTTTGTCGATCATTCGAAAGCCACCAATTGGGATAGCTTGTAGAATCAGGTCGCCGTGGGTGATTTCGCGCTCGGTCAGTACGCAGATGTCGAGTGGGTCACCATCGCCCATAGATACTACTTTACCCGATTTTTCGGTCGCCAGTTTGGCAATTTGATCGCCACAGTATGTCTGTGGGATAAATCCGTAGAGCGCTGGCAGTACGTTCGAATATTGCTGCGGACGGTCAATTTTTAGGTAGCCCGTCGTTTTGTCGATTTCATATTTAACCGTATCGGTTGGCACGATTTCGATAAAAACAGTAACCTGTTTAGGGGCTAAATCGCCGATAGGGATGCCATGCCAGGGATGCGCTTTAAAATTACTCTTCATTGATTTTGTATAAGAATTACAAATTGATTTTGGGCAAATGACTCATGAAAATGGAAAATTAAACTTCAAATTCTCCCTGAATCATTAACAAATTATTAATCAGATTATACGGACGCGTTCTGTTCGATAAAACCGACGCGTTCGGCCACCAACTGTTCACCCGACCGATTCAAACTTTGACGTACCAGCATTTCGCCCAGAAAACCCGCCAAAAATAGCTGTACGCCCAGAATGATGGCGACCAAGCCAAAGAAAAACATTGGATTATCCGTTACGTTCCGGAACCGCACTCCACGCGAAATATTGACCAGTTTTTCAATAATGAGCCAGATTGCCATCACCGAACCAACAAAGAACGACAACGTACCTAACGTACCAAAAAAGTGCATCGGCCGCTTGCTGAATCGATGTACGAATGCAATAACCAGTACGTCCAGAAAGCCGTTCACAAATCGTTCGAGCCCAAATTTAGTGGTTCCGTACTTACGGGCGCGGTGCTGCACTACTTTCTCGCCGATACGTTTAAATCCGTTCCAATTGGCTACGATGGGCAGATTCCGGTGCATATCGCCATAGAGTGAGGGAGCAATGGTTTTCACAACTTTCTGCCGATACGCTTTTAGACCACAGTTGAAATCATGCAGTTGTACGCCCGAAATCCAGCGCGAAACGGCATTGAACAGTTTGGTTGGCAGGGTTTTCGTGATCGGATCATACCGCTTTTGCTTCCAGCCCGAAACCAGGTCGAATTTCTCCTGCATTATCATATTGTACAGTTCCGGTATTTCGTCGGGACTATCCTGCAAATCGGCATCCATCGTGATAATAACCTGTCCACGAGCGGCTTGGAAACCGGTTTGCAGGGCAGCTGTCTTACCATAATTGCGATTGAAACGAATCCCGCGCACATGGCTATTCTGATTCGCTAACTGGTCGATGATCAGCCACGAGTCATCAGTGCTGCCGTCGTCGACAAAAAGAATTTCATAAGTATACTGACGTTCGGTTGCCACCCGCACAATCCAGTCGTGCAGTTCGGGCAACGATTCTTCTTCGTTGTAAAGCGGGATCAGAATAGTCAGTTGAAGCGATTCGGGCATATATTTTCTAAACGCAAAGCACGCAAAGATTCTCGCAAAGGTCGCAGAGTTTTCAGAAAATCAGGTAAAAATCACGTAGCAACGTATGAAATTCTGGTGTGTACACTTCTTTAGAACGATCTGGTTCCTGAAATGTGTAAATATCCAGCGTCGTTTCCTCTAACGTAACAGATTCGTGAAATGAAAATCCGGAAATTACCCGAAATACGGGCTTCTGCGCCCGATGACGTAGTGAAAGCTGATGAAACGGATGCAGGCCACTATCTTTCGCCATTTCAACCAATTTTCCAGCCTCGTATGGCGGCAAAAGCACCCACCACTGTCCATCGGATTTTAGTAAACGACGAACCGCGTCAATCAATTCCCCAAACGGCAAATCATCGGTGTGGAGTGCCCGATTCACAGCCGCATCCGGCGAACGTAGGTGATTGGTATAGAATGGCGGATTCGTTAGAATACGATCATATTGATACGTAGCTGAAAATTCCTGAATTCGCGTCTGTATCAGGATCACGCGTTCGGCAAACGGGCTGTTTGCTACGTTCTCGCGAGCCTGCTCAGTTGCCAAATCATCAATTTCGACGGCGTCGATAGCTGCATTTACGTTCCGTTGGGCAGCCATAAGCGCCAATAACCCCGTTCCTGTTCCAATGTCCAGTATCCGCCCACCCGTACCCACATCAGCATACGCGCCTAACACACAGGCGTCTGTGCAGACTTTCATCGCGGTACGTTCCTGATGAATGGTGAATTGCTTGAATCTGAACATTTCTGATCGGACCGCCGACGCGGCCGGGATTTTAACCGGATTGGAAGGATTAAACAAGATTTTTAAGATAAATAACGCCGTAAACAATTATGTCTAATCGTTACAATCCTATTAAAATACTGGTTCTCACTTCCTTCCAAAATCAGCGGGATTTTCGCCCCAGACAGTGGTTTCCCACTTGAGAACAGGGTTTGCAAATTTGTGTGTCTTGAGCCAGATTTCGGCGCGGTCGAGCAATTCGAAAAGCTGAGCGTTTCGAGGGGTTTCTTCAAGTTTGGTATTCGCTTTTTTCTTTTGCACCCAACCAATGGCCGTCCGCGAATCGGAATAAACCGGGATGTTGCTACCTTTCTGGTGAAGCAGGGCCAGTGCGTGGACAATTGCCAGAAATTCGCCGATGTTATTGGTTCCGTCGGCGTAAGGACCCATTAGAAATAAACGCTGCTTTGTGGCTAAATAAATACCCTGGTATTCCATATCGCCGGTTGCTGTGTTCCAGGCGGCATCTACGACCAGACTATCCTGCCGGGGTGGCCCAACGAGTCCGTCGAGTTTCCCTTGTTTAGCCGACGTTTTTGGGGCTTGCCCAACATGCAGATGCGGCTTTTCCTGAAACGCCTTCAAGGCCGCCGGTTTAGTATCGAACGATTTAAAAAGGGGTTTGGCAAAACCGTCGGTTTGGGCTTTGGCTTCGTCCCAACTGTCGTAAACGCCCGGCTTACGTCCCTGCCAGACAACGTAATATTTAGGCTTTTTCTGCGCCATATACTTAATAGTACCGGTATAAAACCAGCGCCCAAAAGTACACAATGACGTAGCAGTTCACAAAAGAAGATCGGCGAAGGGTCGTTTTCAGTTACCAATACTACGTTGTTTCCCAAGGCTTTTGCAACTTTACACAACACGTAACGAAGTCTTTAGTACTTATGCAATTACGCATTCGAATTGGTCTGTTTTTGATTGGAGTTGCTTCCTGTACGAATAGTTCTGAGCAGCTTACTAATCTGCAACAATCTCAAGCAGTCGACTTGGAACGTATTGCCAATCAGCTTATCAACGAAAAGAATTTCCGTGGGTTAACGCTCGGCAATCCCTGCGAAATGATAAATGGCTGGCGACGCTGCCAGCCATCGGCTCCCTGGGAAAACTGGGATATTCAGAAGAAGCATAAGATCTTCTTGCCTTCTCTAACGGCTGTATTGGCCCACGAAAAAATTAGTCTGGCTACGTATGCTGGCTACGTCAATTTCCTAAAAATGCATAGCCTGACCAGCATTGACCGCGCGGCCGAATGCGTTGACTGCGTTACGTTCGAGAAGGATTTGCACGGTTTATTTTACACACGTACCACTACGTTTCAGCTTCATCAGGATCACGATTACCTGTCCGTTAAAAAGTTGGATGCGCACTGGTACGTGTATACACGCGACTGGAATTAAATACTGATCTACTGAGATTTACGGTAAACAGACCAGCCTGCATACAACACCAGTCCGGCCAGTAAACCAAAGCCCAGCGTTCGTGCGACGTGGAAGGAAATAGCAGTTGGCATATCTACAATTCCGTTTTCATCGGTTTGGGCTGGTTGTTTTACGTAGCGTCCTTCTGAGGGTATCGACCGCTCTTCAAATTCGTGCGCTAATTTGTTTAGACCCAGCGCCAAATCAAGCCCCCGTACAGAAACACCGTGGCCTGTACCGGCAGCATGCGGATTCAGATTGTTCAATTTCAGGACAGACTGCTTAGCGGCCTCCCAATCGCAGGTAAAATAAGCGGGTGGTCCGTGAAACTCCTCACGCTGGGTAGCTACGGCCGAAATAGCGTTCTGATTGGTCGTCACAAAGGCATCACCGGCGAGCAGCGTACGGTCTTTATCCCTAAAAAGGGAAATGTGGCCGGGCGAGTGGCCGGGCGTATGAATAGCGCGCCAGTCGGGCAACTCCGGAATTTGGCCATTGTCGGGAATGGCTTGGATGCGGTCGCCAAAATCCATTGGCCCGATCGGAAATACCCATGACATATATGACATACCTCCTCCGCCAATTGCCGGATCGGGTGGTGGGTAGCTCGATTTTCCCTGTAGATAGGGCAACTCCAGGCGATGCGCGTAAACGGGTACGTCCCAATCTTTTAGAAGCGTTTTGAGCGTGCCCGTATGGTCGGCATGACCATGCGTAAGAATAATTGCTTTGGGTGCTGTGCCGGGACCGAACAGTTCTTCAGCCCGTTTTTTTATGGAATCGGCATAGCCCATGAAACCGGCATCGACTAAGACCCAATCATTGCCAGGGCCGGGCGTTCCGATAAAAAAAACGTTGACAAATAGCGTTTTTATACCTGCTACGTCGTCTGTTACGTCATAAGGTGCTTTTGTGGACGTATCAATAGGCACATCCAGTTCGAGTTCGTCTTCCATATCAGTTGAGTTTTGTAGCTGCTCAACCTCCTGAACCCTGACATTGTTTGGCAAAATAAGGCTATGGGTTTCACCTTCTAGCTACGCTCTTCCCAGACCTGCGCTACGTTCACAATGACCTCCACTGCTTTTTGCATATCCTGCACCGAAACCCATTCTAAGCGCGAATGAAAAGCGTGTTCACCCGCAAAAATATTCGGGCAGGGCAAACCCATAAATGACAACCGCGAGCCATCGGTGCCGCCCCGGATGCTACGTTGCTCGGCAGACAAACCAGCTCTGCGGATGGCTTCCAAGGCATTATCGACCACGGCCGGATACTGATTCAGAACCTCTTTCATATTGCGGTACTGCTCCCGGACAACAAACTGCGCTGATGATCCGGGATAATGCGCCAATACGTTGTTCAGTTGGTTTTGCAGATACGTTTCTTTTTCGTGCAAACCAGCTTCCGAAAAATCGCGGATGATAAAGTCAAGCACCGCTTCATCCTGGTTTCCTTCGAGATGGGTTGGATGAACAAATCCTTCTTTTTCGTCGGTGGTTTCGGGCGAAAGGGTGTCTTTGGGGAATGAAGCCAATAAATCAGCGGCAATTTTCAGCGCGTTTTCCAGCTTACCTTTGGCAAAACCCGGATGCGTACTCACACCCTGAATCGTAATGGTAACACCATCCGCCGAGAACGTTTCATCTTCGAGCGTACCCAACGCTTCTCCGTCAATAGTGTAACCGAAATCGGCTCCCAGCTTTTGCATATCCACTTTCTCGGTACCACGGCCAACTTCTTCATCAGGCGTGAACAGCAGTCGGAGACGACCGTGTTTTACATCCGGATGAGTCATCAGGTAGTGAGCCGCATCCATAATTTCGGCTACACCCGCCTTGTTATCGGCCCCCAGCAACGTAGTACCGCTAGCCGTAATGATGTCATTTCCAAGTTGATGGTTCAAATCCGGATGATCGGCCACACGTATCACTTGATTGACGTCATCAGGCAACAGGATATCTGAGCCGTTCCAATTCCGATGAATAATCGGTTTCACACCTGCTCCCGTTACGTCCGGCGACGTATCAACGTGTGAGCAGAAACAGATAACCGGTACGTTCGTTTTATCCGTATTGGCCGGGATTGTTGCGTAGACGTATCCCCACTCGTCCAGCTCGGCATCTGTAACACCCATATCGTGCAGTTCCTGTACCAAAATCCGGCTGAGGTCTTTCTGCTTTTCGGTGCTCGGATTGGTTGTCGATTGTGGGTCAGATTGGGTGTCTACCTGAACGTAGCGCAGAAAACGGTCAACGGCGGTGAATTGATAGTTTTGCATAGGAATTCATAACGACAGTTTCATCCCCTCATGTGAGGCTTTGAAACCAAGTTTTTCATAAAAGCGAAGGGCGTCGGGGCGTTGTTTGTCGGTAGTAAGTTGCAGCAAATGGGCGTTACGTTCGCGAGCACGATTGATCGCCCATTCCATCATTTGCTGACCAATCCCCTTCCCTCGCCCATCTTCGCGAATTCGAACGGCTTCGATTTGCGCCCGGATACCACCCTGATACGTTAGGTGCTGAATAAAACTTAGCTGCAACGTACCGATCAACTCACCTTTTTCATCCTCGACAACAATCAATTCCTGATTGCTGTCTGCATTTAGTTTGTCAAAGGCATCGTAATACGTTTCAGGCAACGGATCAGCGTAGCGTTCCCGGAGCTGGCCGAGCTGGTCATTCGCTAGTAATTGCACGATAGATGCTACGTCCTGCCGGGTCGCTTTTCTAAACAGCATAGCAGGCTAAGCACTTTTCGCTAAAATTCCCTCCAGATCGGCGGGCGAATAATTGACACTCTTGAGCGTTTTGCGGTCGGCATCACGGAAGACCAGATATTTACCCTCCGACTCAATAAAATGACAGGGTACGCCCTTGTTTTGATACGTCGCTACAGTCGCTTCGGCCTCCTCTATAGTTAGGCAAGCCTTACTCATATTAGACCGCTGCACTTCATCGAACAGAGCTTTGAACTGGTCACCAAGGCCAAACTCCAGCACCGCTCCCGACAATACGTACTGCAAATCACAGAGCGCATCTGCTACGGCAACAATGTCATTGTCTGCGATAGCGTCGCGCAGCTCATCAAGTTCTTCAGCTAGCAACGCTACCCGCAGCTGGCTACGCGCTTCAGATGGAATCTGGGGGGTTTCTAAAACAGGGGCGTGAAAGGTGCGGTGAAATTCCGCTACCTGGTTCAGGGAATCAGGTTGTTGCATAATCTGATGAGTGAAAGAGTGCAAGTGGGAAAGCGTGAAAAAAGCGGCCGAATAGCACTCGTCCTTTCACGCTTTCCCACTTGCACTCATTAATTTTCGTCCTCGCTGGTGAAGGAATACAGCGTATTATCGAGGGTTAACGTGTTGGCTTTAAAGTTTCGGATGAAGTTTTCAATCACTTCGTCGTTGATCTCATCTACGTTCAGGCAGACATCAAGCGCGATGCCATAATCAGACTGCAAATCGACCTCTACGTGCTCCTGCACTTTCACAGCTTCGGTTTCTTCGAGTTCGTCGATGAGCTCTGTGAGGGCTGTTTCAGCCTCTTCTTCCAGCTCGGGAGCAATTTTATAACTGAGTTGGCGATCTTCCGGCGGTACGTATTCCGGATACGTTTTGCGGACCTGCTCGACAGCCATTTCATAGACCAGGCTGCTATGATGAAGCCGAAGCGTATAAACTAACGTATCAAAAATCACTTCGGTCCCCTGGTACTTGCCCGGAAACTGAATATGCACACATTCGCCCTCTTCCAGTACGTCCAGATCGTCATCTTCTACGTATACGAACGATTTGCCTTCCTGTCGGCACTCCTCGGCGAGCGCGTTTATTTCTTCAGGGTCATACCCATCATTTTTGTAATTTGCCATACGACAAAGCTAACAGTCTGAACCGGGATTACACAGATTTAAGGATTTATAAGATTTTGTTTTCTGCGCTACTTCTCGAAACGAGGACAAATCCTGCAAATCTTTTGAATCCTGAAAATTCCGGTTCAGATTATCCTGAAAATCTTTTGAATCTTGTTAATATTCTGATTCATAATTACTTCACAAACAATAACTCCCGATATTTCACCAACGGCCAATCCTCGTCATCCACAACCTGTTCGAGTTTATCGACTTCGTAACGGATAATTTCGAAATGGTCTTTCACTTCGGTAGCGTAAAGTCGCGCCCGTTCGGTGGTGTCCATTACGTTGTTCGCCTTTTTACGCGATTCTGTCATGGCTTCTACGCCTTTCTTGATCACCATCACCCGCGTTGATATTTCCCGGAGAATGTCCTTGATCGGTTCAGCTTCGGCAGTCATACCCAACTCGACCAAGTTTCGGGCGGTCTCGGCGAGTTTATTCTGGTATTTGAGCGCTGTCGATACTACGTGGTTCATGGCTAAATCGCCCATTACCCGCGATTCGATCTGTACATTCTTAATGTATTTTTCGAGTTCAATTTCATAGCGCGACTCCACTTCGGCGTGGTTCATGATGCCTGTCCGTTCGAACAGAGCCAGCGATTCGGGTAGTACGTATACACCCAGCGCATCAGGCGAGGATTTGATGTTCGACAGACCTCGCGCAGCGGCTTCTTCGACCCACTCGTCCGAATAGCCGTTTCCTTCGAAGAGAATCCGTTTGGTATTCGCGTAGTATTCTTTCAGAATATCGACAATTGCCAGTTCTTTCTTCTCTCCCCTACTCAACCGAGCATCAAGATCCGTTTTGAACTTAGTCAACTGGTCGGCTACGATAGCGTTTAGCACGGTCATAGTCGAGGCCGAATTGGCCGAACTACCGACAGCTCTGAACTCAAACTTATTTCCTGTAAAGGCAAACGGCGACGTGCGATTGCGGTCGGTATTGTCGCGCATCAGGCTCGGAATGCGATTTAGACCGAGTTTGTAATACACATTATCGCCTTTGTTGATGGTCACTTCCGACTTGGTTTCCAGATCATTAAGCGCCTGCGTCAGCGTTTCGCCCAGAAATACTGACACGATGGCGGGCGGTGCTTCGTTGGCACCTAGCCGGTGTTCGTTCCCCGCCGAGGCAATGCTGGCACGTAGCAAATCGGCATTGTCGTGAACGGCTTTTATTACGTTGACCAGAAACGTCAGAAAACGGAGGCTTTCTTTTGGGCGAGTGCTGGGCGCCAATAGATTAACACCCGTATTGGTGCCCATCGACCAGTTATTGTGTTTGCCAGAGCCGTTAACACCTGCGAAAGGTTTTTCATGGAAAAGGACCTTCAAATTATGCTTCTCGGCGATTTTTTCCATCAAATCCATCAGCAACGCGTTGTGGTCGATGGCGAGATTGACTTCTTCGAATGTTGGAGCCACCTCAAACTGACCGGGTGCAACCTCGTTATGGCGGGTACGTACCGGCATACCCAGTTTCATCGACTCAAACTCAAAATCAACCATGAACGCATTGACACGGGGCGGAATTGAGCCAAAGTAGTGATCTTCCAACTGCTGCCCGCGGGCGGGTTGATGCCCAAAAACGGTACGTCCGGCAAGCACCAGATCAGGGCGGGCGTAGAACAGGGCGCGGTCTACTACGAAGTATTCCTGTTCAGGGCCGAGGGTTGGCGTCACTTTCGTGATATTCCGGTCGAAATACTGGCAAACGGCCGTTGCTGCCTTGTCTAGTGCATTCAGCGCTTTTAGCAGGGGCGTCTTGTAGTCCAGCGCTTCGCCGGTGTAGCTAATAAAAACGGATGGGATACACAACGTTTTCCCACCGGCTCCATTGTCCATCAGAAAAGCGGGCGAACTGGGATCCCAGCCTGTATACCCACGCGCTTCGAACGTATTACGTAGTCCGCCATTCGGGAACGACGATGCATCGGGTTCCTGCTGTACCAACGCGCTGCCTTTGAATTTCTCCATTGCCTTACCATCCGCTCCTACGTCGAAAAAGGCATCATGTTTTTCGGCCGTTTCACCCGTCAGCGGCTGAAACCAGTGCGTATAGTGAGTGGCTCCTTTCGAGGTAGCCCATGACTTCATTGCCCCGGCAACTTCATCGGCGATGGCGCGGTCGATTTGCCCGTTGGTGTTAATGGCTTCTGTTACTTTTAGATACGCTTCGGGCGACAGCAGCCCCCGCATGACTTCATTACTAAACGTATTACTTCCGAAAAAATCGCCAACTCGTTCTGAGGGAGCGGCTACGGCCATAGCCTGGCGGTTTTGCGCAATTTCAAGAGCTTTGAACCGAAAATTAGACATTGATGCGGTCGGGGTTTTAGAAGATAAAATTTAGTCAAACATACATCCCTTCTGTCAGTTCCGAAACACGCCAATCCGACTTTCTTCATTCATACGCAAATCAATGTATCAGAGCAGAAATAGAATGTAAAACGTACTAGTCGTATCCGAAGCCGATTTAGAACGACAACTGCATTTATTTGGCCAGATAAAAAGGCCTTAGTCAGTGTGTAAAGGTATTTTTCGTATATATGTAATGACCAAACTGTTTCTAAAACTCACCCAACTCCGATATGCTCCCTCAACAGGAAACTACCTCAAATAAATCTTCTGAAAAACAGCCACCGAAGCGTTCTGCTTTACTGGTTGGCAGTATGCCTTTCAGTGATGAAAAAACGTGCATGAGTCGAGCATTAGATACGCTTGGCCCTGCCTTATTCTGCTTACCTGATGGCGAAATTGGCGATAAAACACCTGCTTTTCCGAAAGGAAATCGCATTGCGTGGGTGGTCTACGCCATAGAAAAATTAACGAGTGATCCGGAAAGTTGGGAAGTCGTTAAGCAGCCCGTTCGGGGAGAAGACGGCATGGCGATTGACTATGAAAGGTTTCAAAAACTTAAACCCAGATACTCTCCGGCTGACATGCCACACCACGTTCAGCTCGGATACGATGATTTTGCCCGACGTAGTTTTCCCATCTTCCAGCAGCTACGTACTGAGCATAATTTGCCGAATCTAAAATTTCAGATGGGGGTACCAACGGGGTTTGCGATGGGCTTTGCCTTTGCCAGCCAGATTCAATGGTTACGGTATACGAAAGCATTTAATACTGTTATTGCTCGTGAAGTGAATGCCATTCTTGCCGAACTTGGTCCCGACGTACTGATTCAGCTTGAAGTGCCGCCCGAATTATATGCTGCGTACATGCTGCCGACTCCCTTCATCGGTTTGTCGTTGATTCCGATCAAAGATTTACTGGCAAAAATCAATCCTGGGGCTCAGATTGGTATGCATTTGTGCTTAGGTGATTTCCACAATGAAGCGCTGGTGCATCCCAAAACACTGAACAAAATGGTGCAGTTTTCAAACCGGCTGGTTGAAGAATGGCCATCGCAGCATACGTTGGCTTACATCCATTATCCATTCGCGGAGGCAGGGACACCACCTTCGACAAATGCCGCTTACTACGCTCCGTTAAAGGATATTCAGCTACCAACAGCAACTCGGTTTGTTGCCGGTTTTGTGCACGAGAAACGTAGCGTAGCTGAGAACGTAGCGATTCTAACCAGTATCGAATCAGCCCGTGGACAGGCTGTCGATGTGGCAAGTTCTTGTGGATTAGGACGTCGTCCGCCTGAAACCGCGAAGTATTTACTCGATTTAACAGCCCAGCTCACAAACATTTAGGTTGCTACTCATCACTGGAAAGTAAACCCGTTACCCCAAAAACGATCGTTCCTAAAACTTTGGGACCAAATTTTTTTCCTGTAAATCGACCAAATTCACTCATCCATTTAGTCTTTGCCAATACTTTATCCCCGACTTCTTTCAAGGCGTCGGGGGTTTCTTTTCCAGCCGCTTTTCGGGAAAGATACATTACCGGAGCACTGAGACCCAATACAGTAATTCCAACGAGTGCACCTGCTACTGCGCCGACTGTCCCGGATATCTCCTTGCTCGATGCTTCAATCTGCTTCCACTTCTCTTCGAAATCGTATTCTTTTGCGTCCATAGTATTGCTGTTATATGATTCAGGAAAACTAATAGTTAAAGGTAAATAAAACTACGCACAGAACTGATTGATTCGATTAAATGGCCTTAGTGTCAAATACATAAAAAAACCCGACCACTTTCGCAGTCGGGCTTTGAGAAACGTTATCACTTAGCTTATGCTTCTACTGCTTCAGCCGATTTAACGGTTTTAATAATCACAGCGGCTACTTTGTAAGGATCAGCAGCCGAGTTCGGACGACGGTCTTCCAACCAACCTTTCCAGCCGCGTTCTACCGTAGCGATGGGGATACGGATCGAAGCGCCACGGTCAGATACACCGTACGAAAACTGAGTAATCGATTGTGTTTCGTGTTTACCCGTCAAACGCATCTCGTTATCAGCACCGTATACATCGATACACGCTTTGATTATTTCTGGCGTACGGCCGAATCCACTACATATTTTGTCGTAAACTTCTTTGCTGCCGGCCGTGCGCAACGTAGAGTTCGAGAAGTTTGCGTGCATTCCCGAGCCATTCCAGTCAGTATCGCCCAGTGGTTTGCAGTGCCAGTTGATCGAGATACCGTATTTCTCACCAATACGCTCCAGAATGTACCGAGCCACCCAAATCTGGTCACCTGCATCTTTAGCACCTTTGGCAAAAATCTGGAATTCCCACTGACCTGTTGCTACCTCAGCGTTGATACCCTCTACGTTCAAACCAGCTTCCAGGCAGGCATCCAGATGTTCTTCAACAATGTACCGGCCATAGGCATTTTTTGCGCCTACTGAGCAGTAATACGGCCCCTGACCACGTTTTGGGAAACCTTCAGCCGGGAATCCAAGTGGCTTATCAATTGATTCATCCCATAGGAAGTACTCCTGCTCGAAACCGAACCAGAAATCGTTGTCGTCATCTTCAATCGTGGCGCGGCCATTCGACTCGTGGGCTGTCCCGTCGGCGTTAAGCACCTCACACATAACGAGGTAGCCATTTTTACGCTGCGGATCAGGACAAACGAAAACGGGTTTCAACAAACAGTCAGACGAACCACCGGGAGCCTGTTCGGTCGACGAACCATCGAACGACCACATAGGGCAGTCTTCCAGATTACCCGAAAAATCGCTTTCAATTTTTGTTTTCGAACGTAAGCTTTGGGTGGGCTTATAACCATCGAGCCAAATGTATTCTAACTTCGCCTTTGCCATGATGTACAAGTGAATTTATTAAAAGGGGTTTTGTCTCAATACTTTCAGCAAATATAATGTGGCATTACCATAAAAAATAAATGCCATTCTGTGGTTTAGCCGTATTTTTTACTGTTTTTATGGAAATATTATAATTAAAATTCGTTCAGTACAGTAAATCACGTTAGATATCTAAAAAAATCCTCGTCTACTGATAACTAGGTCATTTTGTTCAAAAAATGGTGAATTATTCGATAACCCCTTAAAAATTAGACAGATTAACTCCCAAAAGCTTTGTTTTAATTAAAAACAGCTTTGTCTTAATTCATTACGTGCAATTCATTTCCTCTAGGTTTTGAAAACTCCAAAGCCTTACGTTCTATAGACAACGTAGCAAGTAGTACGTAGTAGCCTTTAGCTCTAAATAGTATAACCAGTCTCGACGGACCGCTATTTTTCGTAATTTTGCTGACTATAAGTTCCTCAGTCCAATGAGTTTACCGAACGTAACGTATAGATGCAGGTAACTACCTGATTTCTATATGCTAATGAAACCTAAAATTGGTAAACTTTTTATCAATTGATACCGTGAAAAAAGTTGCTTTTTATACACTCGGCTGCAAGCTGAACTTTTCCGAAACGTCAACGCTGGCCCGCCTGATGGAACAGCATGGGTACGCTCGGGTAGAGTTCAATCAGCAACCCGATATTTTTATTATCAATACCTGCTCTGTTACGGATAATGCTGATAAAAAATGCCGGAAAATCGTCCGTGAAGCGCAGAAAATAAACCCCGATGGATACGTAGCGGTCCTCGGTTGTTATGCGCAGCTCAAGCCAAAAGAAATTTCGGAAATTCCGGGGGTAGATGCTGTGTTGGGTGCATCGGAAAAATTCCGCCTGCATGAACTCATGTCGACGTTCGAGAAAGTACCTACGGGGCAACCAGCTCAGGTATTTAACTCGCCTATTGAAAATGCCATTGAGTACCATGCCTCGTACTCGCTCAACGACCGCACACGTACCTTCCTAAAAGTGCAGGACGGCTGCGATTACCCCTGTGCTTACTGCACTATTCCTTTAGCGAGGGGCAAAAGCCGCTCAGACACAGTTGAGAACGTAGTACAGGCAGCTCAAGAAATCGCCGAACGTGGCGTTAAAGAAATCGTGCTGACAGGCGTTAACATTGGCGATTTTGGTTTGATTGATGGAGAACGAAAAGCAACGTTTCTTGATCTGATCAAAGCGCTTGACAACGTAGCAGGTATAGAACGTTTCCGAATTTCGAGCATCGAACCGAATCTACTGACCGATGAGGTTATTCAGTTTGTAGCACAGTCGAAGCGATTTGTACCGCATTTTCACGTACCGCTGCAATCAGGAAGTAATAAGGTACTTGGCCTTATGCGCCGTCGTTACAAGCGCGAACTCTACGTCGATCGTGTACAGAAAATCAAGGAGTTGATGCCGCACGCCTGCATTGGCGTTGACGTGATCGTGGGACATCCCGGCGAAACAAACGAAGCGTTCAAGGAAACGTATCAGTTTTTGAACGAGTTACCGGTTTCTTATCTGCACGTATTCACCTATTCCGAACGCCCCAATACCACGGCACTCGGCATTACGCCCGTTGTACCCGCGCATGTTCGGGCAGAGCGGTCAAAAATGCTGCATATTTTGTCGGACAAAAAGCGTCGGGCTTTTTATGAATCACAGGTTGGTCGTGATGCAACGGTACTGTTCGAGGAAGATGTTGAAAATGGTATGATGCAGGGCTTTACGGAGAATTACGTACGTGTCGTCGCTAAGTACGATCCGTTGCTTATTAATGAGACATTGCCGGTACATTTGAGCGCGATTAATACAGACGGGCTAATGGAAGTAATTGAGCTAGAGTCCGTTCTGGAATCTCATTAATTAAGTTGAACAAAGTATTGCAATATTCTCATTTGTTCTTTACTTTAGCCAATATTCGGCAGACGTATTGCTGACGTTCAATTGGACAATAAAACAAATGCGTTATGAAATATGTCTTACTTACCAGCCTAGCGTTGATTTGCGCTACTACGTTTACCTGGGCACAAACGGTCAAGCATCCTGCGCCCACCACCGTATTTATTCCAACAACCACCGTCCCGCTTATCGATTACAAGTACCACGATGGTGTGGCTCTATTGCGAGATGGTACGTTGCTGAAAGGCCGCTTTCAGTCGAATGGCAGGTCAACTTTTACGTATCGTGCTAACAGTCAGGCGACGCGGCAAAAAATTGGTGCGTCGATGATTAAGCGGTTAGCGCTGGCGGGGGCTGATACGTTGGTGTCGGATCGTAAAGATTCAACTGTTTTCTTCCGGTTTGGCAATCGAATTTATCGTCAGTTGACGAGTGGCACTACGATGGTCATGGATCGTCGTTTTGTCGTTGACGAAGAACGAGGAAAAATAGACCGTCAATTGTACGTTCTGGATGAGAACGATGATTTACATAAATTTAAGTCGTTGAATAAACTGAATAAGTGGTTCTACGATTTTCAGGAGAAATCGGGCAGGAAGGTATCTGATGCTTATCTGAATGAAAATGAGATCGTTAAAGCCGTAGCACAGCTTAATCAGAAATAATAAAGATACGTAACAAAAAAGCCGTTTCTATTATAGAAACGGCTTTTTTGTTACGTAGTGATAACACTAACTGTCCTTCTTATACTGCTGAATGATTTTATAGAGCGCTTTCTGCTTTTCCAGTTCTGGAAAAAACTCGAATAACTGCACGTGAGCATCATAATCGAGCGAGAGAGCGGCTTCCAGTTGAATCAAGGCTTCGCGGTAATGACCGGCATGAATTAAGTAAATCGCTGATCGATAGTATAGATCGGCTTCGGTCGGCATATCACTGATACCTGACTGAATAATATCGTTCGCCCGCAGAAAATCACCCTGATCAAACGGAACCAGCGACCACGTCAGGTACACATCCGGGTTTTCAGAATCGACTTCGGCCGCTTTTTCAAACGCTTCTACGCTCGACAACACGTTGCCAACTTTGTATTCTGTTTCGGCCAGCGCAATGTAATAATCACCGTTCTGATCGTTCAGTTTGATGGCTTTTTGCAAAAATGGCAGCGATTCATACCACTTACCCGTTTCGCTCAAACAAACTCCAATCCCATACCAGGCTTCGTCCCACATGGAATCCAGCCGGATAGCTTCGCGATACTCTTTTATGGCTTCAGGTAGGCGATCCTGCTTTTCAATGCTAGCCCCTAAATGGCAGTACGTATCGGCAGTTGGCTCTTCGTATTTAAGCGTTTCGCGGTAACAGTGCTCAGCTTTCTCGAACAAACCCAGATTCATGTACGTATTACCAAGATTGAAATGCGCCGACGCAAAATCTTCCTTGATCAGCACCGCATAATCGTACGCTTCAGCCGCTTCGGCATAACGCGCCAGCTTGCTATAGGCAATGCCCATGTTATACCACGCATTATACGAATACGGGTCGGTGTCAATGAGTTGCTGGTAATACGAAAGGCTATTTTCCAACTCACCCGTTACGTCGAGGCAAAACGCCAGTTCGTATAGGGCATTTTCGTTGTTGATATTCAGCGCAATCGACTTTTTATACTGCGTAATGGCTTCATCGTATTTGCCCCAATTCTGATAACTCTGCCCCAGCTGAAACAGAATATCATCTTTATCTTCGGCGCGGTCGAGCAACTCTTCCAGCACCTGAATCGACTCTTCGTACCGACCCGCCATATTCAGAACGGACCCCTGCATAAACGGCACGTCGAGATCGCCGGGGTTAAACAAAGAAGCCCGTTCCAGTAACTCCAGCGATTCATCGAACCGTTGAAAATTAGCCAGAATCTGGGCTTTATCGAGCATCAACTCCAGCGCGTAAGGGAAATTTTCCAGACCGGATTCGGCGGCTTTCAACGCCTTGTCTAAATCGCCCTGATTGAGGTAATGCTCAACCATTTGTTCATAGACATCCAAATCGAAAAACTGGCTTTGTTGCTGGTCCAGCATCTGCTCAAAACGCCGGATAGATTCTTTAATATCACCTGCTCGTTCTTCGAACTCTTGCTCCATATTGTTGCCTTATAAATGTAGGGCGGATAGGGGCCGAAGCCATTGGCTCGGTTTATCCTTTGGCAGTGAAATTTAAACCAAAATTTTGAAAATCCAACACCCTATTGGCAAAATTTACACCGACGGTGGAGACGTTTTTATGGCCTCACTTATCCGATGTATTGTCTCACTCAATGGTCGGTATTGAAAATCAAGCACCTGCCCAATCTGCCGCCCGTCGTACTGATATAACGCACTCGCCGACCGGGCTGTTTCGCGAGTTATCAGAGGAGATTTTCCTAGTATCCATGCACGAACGGCTTCAAGTGGCCAGAGCAGTTTTGTCAGCGCGGGCGGAATCCGTATGGTTGGCGGACGTTTTCCCAGAGCAGCTGCTACCTGTTCTAACAATGTTCGGTACGGAATGGTGCCCCCGTTGAGAATGAACCGCCGGTTTGCTACGTCCGACTGCATCAGCTCGACCAGTGCATCCGTTACGTCAAGCACATCTACGTAATTAATCAGGCCGGCCGGATAAAACGGGCGTTCGTCGTAAACGTATTTAATAAGCTGTAGACTGCTACGTTGCCAATCGCCAGCTCCGAGCACAATCGACGGGTTTACCATCACCGCATCCAACCCCTCGGCCACACCCCGCCAGACTTCCAGTTCAGCGCGGTATTTGGTTTTGGCATAGACAGAATTATTGGGCGAGTCTTCCCATTTCTGGCTTTCATCAATACTTATAGGGTTCCCCTCCGTTTTGGCGGCTGGTCGACCAAGGGCAGCCACCGAACTAACGTACCCCAATTTCCGTACGCCCGCTTTCAGGCAGACATTTACTACGTTAGCGGTACCCTCTACGTTGATACGTTCCATAAGGTCGCGATCCTTGGGCACGAACGAGACAATAGCAGCCGCATGAATTACATCCATACCCTTCTCTACAACAGATTCAAGCGAAGCAATATCCAGTACATCGCCTTCATGCCAGCGAATCTGGCCTGCTACGTCGGCCAGCATCCCGTAGCCTCGTTCCGAGCGATATAATGCTGCTACGTTATACCCGTCTGCCAGATAACGCCGGGCAACGTGCGAGCCAATGAAGCCAGTAGCGCCGGTAATAAATACGGTATTACGTAGTGAGGAGGTCATTCAAAATACGTTGAAGCGTGACGAAACCTGGAGCCCGACAAGCGTGGAGGTCGGTAAGGAGTTGGAGGTAGTTGGGATCGGTTTCGATAGCTTGGCTTTTCAGCTTAGCCCCCAATTGCCGAACATCTGTATTAAAACCGTAATTTGCCACGTTTAAATTTACTTGTAAGGCATTCCATAATAGAAATGTTTCTATAGCCTTATCAATGATAATCAGGTATTGATTTGAGTTTGGCTTATGCAGGAAACTAACTTTATTCTGTTCATCAATCGGCTCAAACTGCCGTAAATACCTGGGTTTGTGTTTATCGTTATCAACAATGCCAATCAAAACTGTAGCATCTGAACGAACGGTTTCAAGTGATTTCGACACTTCGTTTATCCCGGCAGCATGCTCAATAATCTGTTGATTGGAAACAAAGTAAGTGATTAATGCTGTATCAGCATGGCATTCGGGATACAGCCGAATATGGTCAGGCATTGGGCTCGAACTTTCTCAGATTAAAAAATACGTTCGTGCTGTAGTCCAATATATCGGTTAGTTCGTCTTCAGTCAATACCCTTACATGTGTCTGATAATCCTTATAATACGTAATAAATACATTCAAATCCTTATAATCCATTTTCTCAATAAACGGATGCAGCATGTAAGGACTATGGGTCGAAATAAAGTACTGATTATCTTCATCGTAAATCATCCGATATGCCATTTCTTGGGTATAGGGCGGAAACGAATGCACTTCAGGCTCCTCAAAAACAATAACTGAGTTCTTATTGGATTCAATGGCCGTAATATAGAACATGAACCGACGGAACGTATCGGCGATGGAAGCAAATGGAAATTGATCTACATATTTCCCTTCTCTCTTCTGCAACACAAATGTCTGATCACCTCTAGATAGAATAAATTCTAAGTTTTGATCACTAAACAATGCGGCAAATTCGTTTTTCAAATCCTCTCGTTTGTCGATGACAGAAAATAGATTCCACCCATAAGGAGGTAATAAATACGAATTAAACGTACTCCTAAAATCAGTCAAATTGCCAAAATCATATTTCCTTACAGGACTAGTACGATACTTATCATAGTCTGAATTGATATCATTATTGTCTTCACTATCGAATACTCCGGCACCAGCTCCCATTAACTTACCTTTACTATTCAGGTGAAAATCTCTCTGGAAAAATGGACCATGCTTCCATAGTAAGCTAAACATGTCTTCATGTGATCCCTGCAAAGGCGATTCAATATTTAAAGCACAGCTTATTCGTTCGGATGATACTTCTATTTTATGACTTGTATCAATATCCTTAAACAAGTCCTTTAATTCATAATATCGAACTGCGCCGTTTAAATACTTACTATCATCATAACTTCCTCCCAACAACCCCAACCCCTCCAAAATATTCGATTTCCCTACGTTTGGCTTGCCGATGAATACGTTTACGCGCTTGCAATCGAGCCGCAGGTCTTTGATGGACTTGAAGTTTTTGATTTCGACCCAGTTGAGGAAATTATTCGTATTCGGCGCGTTGTTCTCCATAATAGCTCGGCTGCACTCTTTGTGTAAACATAACAACGTTCGCGCCTGAATTGCTAATTTTGCCAAAATTAGTCGGTAGCCTATAGTCTATCGACTGATGACTATCGACTCACTGATGCTAGAAAACCCACAACGATACACCGTTACGGCGGCTCTTATTTATGCCAACGGTCCGATTCACATCGGCCACATTGCCGGTTGCTACCTCCCCGCCGATATTTACGTACGTTACCTGCGCTCAACGGGTAAAGATGTCGCCTTTATCAGCGGCACCGACGAGCACGGCGTTCCTATTACTATCCGGGCAAAAAAAGAGGGACTAACTCCCCAACAGGTTGTTGATAAATACTACGTTCAGATTAAACAGGCGTTCAGCGACTTCGGCATCTCGTTCGATATCTACTCACGTACATCGAATCAGATTCACCATGAAACGTCGCAGGAAATTTTCCTGAAGATTTACGAAAAAGGCGATTTCGATGAGGAAGTTACGGAGCAGTATTACGATGAGATTGCCGGACAATTTCTGGCCGACCGTTACATTGTCGGTACGTGCCCGGTCTGCGGCAATCCAAATGCGTATGGCGACCAGTGCGAACGTTGTGGTACGGCCCTCAGTCCCACGGAGTTGATCGAGCCCCACTCTACGTTGTCAGGTTCTAAACCGATGCTACGTTCCACCAAAAACTGGTTCCTGCCGCTGGACCGGATGCAGCCGCAGATTGAAGAGTATGTCAATAGCCACACTGAATGGAAAACGAACGTATTCGGCCAATGCCAGTCGTGGTTAAAAGAAGGGCTACGTCCGCGCGCCATGACCCGCGACCTCGATTGGGGCATTAAAGTGCCGCTGCCCGATGCCGAAGGGAAAGTGCTCTACGTCTGGTTCGATGCGCCCATTGGCTACATCTCCATGACCAAAGAATGGGCTGAACAACAGGGCCGTGACTGGGAACTGTACTGGCGCGACAAGGATACCAAACTGGTGCATTTCATCGGTAAGGACAATATTGTCTTTCACTGCATCATTTTCCCAGCTATGTTGATGGCTGATGGCAGCTATATTCTGGCCGATAACGTACCGGCCAACGAGTTCATGAATCTCGAAGGCGACAAAATCAGTACGTCGCGTAACTGGGCTGTCTGGCTGCACGAGTATCTGGAGGAACTGCCGGGCAAGCAGGACGTACTACGTTACGTGCTGGCAGCCAATGCGCCCGAAACGAAAGATTCGGAATTTACCTGGAAAGATTTTCAGGCACGTAACAACTCCGAACTGGTTGGTATTCTGGGCAATTTCGTTAATCGGGCGGTTGTTCTGACGCATAAAATGGCTGATGGACACGTACCAATGTTGGGTCAGCTAACCGATTACGATCAACAGGTTTTGGACGAACTCGCGCAATTTCCTGACCGAATTGGGCAATCAATTGGTACGTATCGGTTTCGGGAAGCCTTGAATCAGTTAATGGATCTGGCACGACTAGGCAATAAATACCTGGCCGAAACCGAGCCCTGGAAAGCCATCAAAACCGATCCGCAACGGGCGCACACGATTCTGAATATTGCACTTCAAATTACAGCCAACCTGAGCATCGTCTGCGAGCCGTTCCTGCCGTTCACCGCCGAAAAAATCCGGACGCAACTGGCCATTACGGAGCATTTCAACTGGACCAACGCGGGCCGGGCTGATTTGCTGGTAGAAGGCCATGCCTTAGGTCAGGCTCCGGCCGGACCAGCCGATTTGCTTTTTGCCAAAATCGAAGACGACGAGATAAACAAACAGATTCAGAAATTACTGAATGCCAAACGAATGAATGAATTAGAAACCAAGAACGTACCAGCAATACGATCGGAGATTACGTATGATGATTTTGCCAAAATGGATATTCGTATCGGCACGATTACCGAAGCTGAACGCGTTCCAAAAAGCGATAAACTCCTGAAACTGAAAGTTGACGATGGCCTGGGCGGGCGTCAGATTCTGAGTGGTATTGCCAAGCATTTTACGCCCGAAGAAGTAATCGGTAAACAGGTTACGTTCCTGGCGAATCTGGCTCCCCGAAAAATGATGGGTCTGGAGTCTCAGGGCATGATTCTGATGGCCGAAGACCGCGACGGTAAGCTCTCACTTATTACCCCCGGCGAATCCGTCTGGAACGGGGGAACGGTTTCCTAGAAAAAGTAAAGCCAGCTCGCGAGCTGGCTTTACTTTTTAATATACCTTAGGTTCATCTCCGATACGTAACGCTCTTTTCCGGCTACCAACGATTCTGCTATCCAGCGTTTTACTGTACATTCTGACGGGCTCATTAACCACCATGTTTGGTCCTGCTGCCCGCTGCTCTATGATTTCATATTCCACTACGTCGCTAACTCGGAGTATTTGGTAATACGTGCTTTTAAAACGGCGCCAAACTCTTCCTTTTTCATCCGAATACCCCCAAACTGTTTTTTTCGGAATTGATTTGCGCTCGCCGTTACGTAAGGTGATTCTCAAATTATTTCCCAAAAAACTACCGGGTCTTATTCGTGTAATCGAATCGGATGCACTAACCTGATCGATTTCGCTACTGCTGTACAAAACCCGGTTCGGTTGGGCCGTAAATCTCGAACCCATTTTTGGCGAACAGCCGGCCAGAATAACGAGAGATAAGAAAATTAACTTTTTCATAACCAATCAAATAAATGTAAAACAGCAGAATCTATTTACTTAAAGTTACACTAACTCATTCACATTTTCACTCTCATCCTTTTATTGCGTGGTCGGTTGGAACGTTCTGACCTGACCATATTTTTTTCGCCGTCCAATCTGTTGCTGGCGAAGACCAGAATGGATCACTTTCAGGCAGTCCCAGCGGCAGAAACGCTACCGAACACAGGTACAAACTCCCTGTCGAAATATAGGTTTCGCCAATGGCAGGTTGGTGTCCACATAAACCGATTTGCAGCCAGCCTTTTCCGTCGAACGTACCGGGGGCGTCCATTGTGCGACGTATCACGGCTGTCAGCGCCGACCGAGCCTGTGCAGGCGATAACTCGGAAGGTAAACTACGTTGCAAAGACATCTGAGCCAGCAACTGAAACGCACCGCATCGATACGCCAGCGAGCGCCCGAAGGCGGCAAACGTACCGTCGGGGCCAATCAATCGCTCTTGAATCATGGCGTAACGTTGTGCACGAGTCAACAACGTATCAAACAGGTTTTTATCACCTTTTCCAGCATCAACCAGCGTTTTCACTACGTCCAGTAACATGGGCTGAATAACGTAGCTGTTGTAATAATCCCAGTGAAAATCAGGACCATCGCCGTAAGCACCATCGCCTTTATACCACGCCTGATGCTGACGAATGGCGTAATCCATACGAAGTTCATCACCCGAACCAGTGTATTTCAAAAGAGCGGCTTCGACCATCGCGCTGAATAGCAGCCAGTTATTATAACCCGGTTTAATGACTCGGCTCGCCTGTAACGCTTTCACTACGTTGGCTTGCTCAGTCGTATCCAAGGCATTCCAGAGTTTTGGCGAACGTAGCAGACCGTGCGCCAGAAAAGCCGCATCGACCAAAGGCTGCCCGCCTTTCGTAAAATTCAGATAATCGGGCGATTGCGGATTTACGCCATTAGCAATCGCTTTCCGTGACAGATCCAGATAATGTTTACGTAGCCGACCTTCCACCGATTCATCGCCACCCAATTCGAGCCAGGGCGCGATGCCAGCCAACGTTCGGCCCAACGCTTCCAGATGCGATACAACCACACGACTAGCCTGCTGCCCCGGCGCCGATTCGATCGGCATAGTGGCTTTCAACTGGTTCTTTGCCAACGCACTTAAAACAGGATTGGCAATCTTCTGAATCAGCTGGAGCCAATACGTCCGGTCGTCGCTGGCAGCGGGCAAACTAATAGATGGTTGGGTAAATTCGTGGGTTGAGAAGCCCACGGGCAACGTAGCAGCCAAGCGGGTAAACGTTCGTCGATTCATGAATGTGTTGATCGAAAATTAGGGTTAAAAGTAACGTCCGACAACGTTTTTACTGTTTTTACGCGCAATCGCTAAACCGGAAACGTTCATTCTAAAAACGCTGTTACGTATCAAACTCGCCATTGCATTTTTCCCGTGAACGAAGAACAGAAAAGCGGTCGTATTTTCGACTGGGTAATCCTACGTCGGCTATATGCGTTTGTTAAGCCGTACCAAACCCGATTTTTTTTGCTGATCGCCATCATTCTGCTGGCGGCCTGCTTAGCCCCTCTAACTCCACTTCTGATCCGCTATACAATTGACAATGTCATTGCTGTTGGCGACTATCAGAAACTGACCACAATGCTGGTGGTTATGATTGGCGTGCTGGTTGTACAGGCTGTTGTTCAGTTCTTTAATACGTATTTGTCGGGCTGGCTTGGCCAGTACGTTATTCGCGACATACGAACGCAGCTCTACCGGAAAATACTGAATCTACGTTTAAAATTTTTCGACAACACACCCATTGGCCGATTAGTAACCCGTTCTATATCAGACGTTGAAACGCTAGCCGACGTTTTTAGCGAAGGAATGGCCGCTATTGCCGGCGATATTCTGCAATTGATCCTCATCATTGGCGTAATGTTCTACACCGACTGGCGCCTGGCGGCTATCAGCCTGTCTACCATCCCGTTGATGCTGTTCAGTACGTATGTTTTCAAGGAAAAAATCAAGAAATCGTTCAACGAAGTACGTACTGCCGTCGCCAACCTGAACTCGTTTGTGCAGGAACATATTACGGGTATGAACATTGTCCAAATCTTCGGGAGTGAGAAAATTGAAGCCGAAAAATTTCGGGTGATCAACAATGAACACCGGGCGGCTAACATTCGCTCGATTCTTTATTACTCCATCTATTACCCTGTTGCCGATATTATTTCGGCGGTCGCCGTTGGGCTGGTCGTCTGGTACGGCGCTACGCAGATCATCCATTCCGACGTTACGTTCGGAACAGTTACAGCCTTCGTTATTTTCATCAACCTGTTTTTTCGCCCCATCCGGATGCTGGCCGACCGTTTTAATACGTTGCAGATGGGTATTGTCAGCACCGATCGCATTCTGAAACTGCTGGATAGTGACGAGTTTACGATGAACAACGGTACGCATGCACCTGCAACGCTACGTGGCGAAGTAGCATTTAATGACGTTTGGTTTGCCTACAACGATGAGAATTGGGTGCTACGTGACATTTCGTTCCGGGTGAAACCGGGCGAAACAGTGGCTTTCGTGGGTGCTACGGGTGCGGGTAAATCTTCTATAATCAATCTATTAAGCCGATTTTACGATATCAATAAAGGTGAAATCATGGTCGATGGCGTAGATGTACACAACTACGAACTCGGCCATTTACGACGGAATATTGGCGTGGTGTTGCAGGATGTTTTCCTGTTTTCGGATACCATCGAAAACAATATTACGCTGGGCGATAAAAGCATCAGTCACGAAAAAATTGTGGAAGCTGCCAAACTGGTGGGCGTTCACGAATTTATCGAGCGATTGCCGGGTGGTTACCAGTACAACGTAATGGAACGCGGTTCAACGCTTTCGGTAGGGCAACGGCAGCTGATTTCATTTGTACGGGCAATGGTGCAGGACCCCAAAATCATCGTGCTGGACGAAGCTACGTCGTCTGTTGATACCGAAACGGAAGAGATGATTCAGAATGCTATCAGTAAATTGATGAAGGGACGTACCGCCATCGTAATTGCCCACCGGCTCAGCACTATCCAGAAGGCAAACAATATTATTGTGGTCGACAAAGGACGTATCGTTGAGCAGGGCACGCACGAAGAACTGCTTCAGCATGAGGGCTCTTATGCCAATTTGTACCGCATGCAGTATAAGGAAATGGCTTAATCCACTTCTGATTTTCTGCACGCAAAAAGTCCCACTCGTTTTAAGGTAGATAAATCAATTAGCCCTAATTCGGCCTGCCGTTGAGCAGACCAGATTAGGGCTAATTAAATTTTATCGAAATATCAGGTAACTACGCATTTTTGCGGAACGAAGGAGAAGATTTTGCTACGCTGTAGACAAGTCTGGCAGTCAGGCGTGCTACGTTCAGGAGCGCAGATTTTCTTCTTCATCTTCAGGTCCCGCGCCAGTGGTCCCCTCCGTAATGACTTTGTGGCCCGATACGTTTGGCTTATCGTTAGTCAGGCCCGGTGTGCTGCCATCAAGCGCATAGGCAATGGAATCGGCTAGTTTATCAGACGGCAGTTGTTCTACATCAGGCTGGGCCAAAGCATCCGCATGATCGGCTGGTTTCGGATACTGTTCGCCGTTTTGCTGATTAATCACTTCTTCATCGGCATTCGGATCGTTTTCCATACCAGTCGGTACCTGGCTCGAATTAGTACCCGTCGTTTCGCTGGAATCAGGCATGTAGTATCGCATGGTTGTGATGAGCTGGATTCTCATCTATAACTTATGGATTGGGCGTGCTGTTCAAAGATTCCATACATGCCCTCTAAGTCTTCCGGCAAAACACTGGACAAATTTCGATTGCTTACTCTTCGTCGAGTTTTTTTACCAGCATTTTATCGATCCGGCTTTTGTCCATGTCCATAATTTCGAACTGGTATTTATGCCAGACAAACGTTTCGCCCGCTTTCGGAATATCTTTTAGAATGTGAAGCGCAAAGCCACCCAACGTATCAAAACCCGTCAGTTCACGGCGAGTTTGGGCATTGATGGTGATGGAGAAATGAGAGAGAAAATCCTCAAAAGGCAATTGAGCATCGATCAGGAAGCTGCCGTCTTCGCGTTCGCGGATTTCGTAATCGGAATCTACATCATCATTAATATCGCCAACCAGTACGTCCAGAATGTCGTTGAGCGTGATAACTCCTAACACTCCTCCGTATTCATCAACAATAACTCCAACGTACTGTCTCCGTTCGCGAAACCGTTCCAGCACCTGGTAGGCCCGGTTATTTTCGGGAACAAACAAGGCATCGCGTTTAATGTCGTTCAGGCGCAGGAGTTCCTCATCCAGGTTTTTTCCCAGAAAATCTTTGGAGTAAATCAGACCCACTACCTCATCCACTCCCCCATTACAAAGTGGATAAACGGAGTGTTTGTAGTCGAGAATTTTTGCCTTGTTTTCGGCGGGTTCGTCTTCCAGATCAAGATAAACGATCTCCTGACGATTCGTCATGAGCGACGTCACTTTACGGTCGCCAAGCTGAAATACGTTCTGCACAATCTCCTGCTCAATTTCTTCAATGGCCCCGCCTGACGTACCTTCCTGAATCAGACTTTTGATTTCTTCTTCGGTTACGGCACTTTCATTGGGTTTTATATTGAGAATTTTCAGCAGCAAATCGCTCGACAATGTAAGTAAGGCAATAAAAGGCGAGGTAAGCTTTGACAACAGAATCATGGGAGCCGCCATCGTCTTGGCTATGCCCTCCGGATTGGAGAGGCCAATACGTTTCGGCACCAGCTCGCCCAATACGAGCGACAAATAAGTGAGCAGTAAGAGCACCAGCACCACCGCAATGGAATGTGCATAGGGCAGTAAAATTTCAATACGTCCCACAAACGCCTGTACGTCGTCGGTCAGTTTATCGCCCGAAAAAATACCAAGCAAAATGCCAATCAACGTAATACCGATCTGTACGGTCGACAGAAATCGGTTGGGTGAATTGGACAGATCAAGGGCTACCTGCGCCCGACGGTCACCGTTTTTGGCGGCTGTCTCCAGCTTGGACTTACGGGATGACACTAGCGCGATTTCGGACATGGAAAATACGCCGTTCAGAATCGTCAGCAAGAGAATTATGAGAAGTTCCACAAAGGAATATGATTGGACTGATGCAAAAATATAGAAACTGAAATTGTTTCCAACAGATTAACCTGCTCGACAGACCGCTGGTTTTATTACATTTACACGCTTAATCACGCATTTTGCCAATGATTGTTTTTATTAACGACCGTCCAATCAGGCTTGTCGGCCCAAAAGCGGCTACTCAACTTACAACCTCAACAGACTATCCAACCCTTTCGGACTATGACCATATCGTAGATGCTCGCCTGGAAACGCTGCGTGAAGATGCCCTCCAGGGCCATCTGCTGGTCTTGAATACAACTCCTGCAACGGTCGCAAAACTACTTTCGCTGTTTCAGAAGGCCAATGCGAATAACCTCCTGTCGATCACGCTGGGTTGTCTGGACAAGGAGGCTTGTGAAGATGCGATAAAAAAGCCCTTTAAGGTCATTAAAGCAGCCGGCGGGGTTGTTTTCAAAGGCAAAAAAATGCTTCTGATCTTCCGTCGGGGCGTCTGGGATCTGCCCAAAGGCAAACTGGACGATGGCGAGTCGTCGAAACGGGGAGCGGCCCGCGAAGTCGAAGAAGAGACCGGCGTTCGGGCGGCCATCGGCGACCGCATCTGCACAACCTGGCACACTTATACACAAAACGGCAACCGCATTCTTAAACGTACCAAATGGTATAAGATGACGTTGCTGGACGAAAGCCGAATGGCCCCCCAAACCGATGAGGACATTGAGGAACTGGCCTGGCTCGATCAGCGGGAAGCGAAACAGGCGCTCACCAATTCTTTCAGCTCCATCCGCTACGTTATTGATTCTGTCAATAAATTGGTCGATAAGTGGTAGGGGGAACTTCAGATCGTTTTTTGGGAAAGTTCACCGATTAAGCCCGGTGGTCGCGCTGAGTTCAGAAATCATCAGGTTTTAGGTTTTCGTAGTTACTTGCGAAACAATGTGGGCCATACCCTCATTTTTCGGCCATTCTGGTTATCCTTTCCTATGTAAAAGTAGTTAAGTTGTATTGCCAACGTAGCGCTGATGCAACGATTCGTACTATTGTGGTTGGCAGAAGACTAGCAATACAAATTCCCACAGAACAACTACAAACGTACTTATTCTGCCTAGTTGAATGGAAACTAAGCGCATTAATACCAGCTTTTCGGCCAGCCGTCCCGAGCGCATGATGGCAGCCGAGCCAGTAAATGAACTTCCCCGGGCCGTACTTCGACCAAATACGTATCTGTTACTTGACGGTGAATGGCAATTTATGCTGGACCCGGACGACAAGGGAATATCCGAACATTGGTACGTAAGCCATGTCTATGAAAGTACGGCGCATTGGCCTGGTTCCATCGAAGCTCATATGGCGCAGGCTAGTAAACAGACCTCACCATTGGGTTGGCAGGATCGCGTGATCGCCTGGTATGAACGGGAGTTTATGCTTCCCGACCGTAGTGAATCTTCTTTTCGCTCGTTAATACAGCTCACGTTTGGCGCCTGTGGATACGAAACCCGTGTTTGGCTAAACGGGCATTTGCTCCGTACGATTGAAGATGAAGATATTCATTTGGGGGAATACACTTCTTTTTCGTACGAACTGCCCGAAGCTTATTTACGGCCCCAAAACCGCCTGACTGTTCGGATTGCCAATACAATGGATGCCGAAATCACAAGGGGGAAACAGGAGTCTCATGTTTACAAACGAGGGGGAATCTGGTATCAGACCTATACCGGTGCCGTACGTAGCGTCTGGCTCGAAACGGTGGAGCGGAACCGGCTTCGGTCGAGAGTGGGCGTTGTGAGTGTAGTCGAAGACCAGTTGGTCCGGTTTAGCGTAATGACCCGTATTCACGACCCCGGCGACTATACGCTACGTCTTCAGGCTTTTGAAGTGCATGGCGATGAGCCTATTGCCACTTCCGATTATCCGTTACGTCTGGAGTCTGGCCAAAAACAGCAACGCGTAGTGCTGAACATGGACAATGCCCAGTTGTGGTCGCCAGATTCGCCCGTGCGATACAAACTCGTTGCGCAGCTCATTGATTCACAAGGCTATGTAGCCCAGATTGAAACCCGGTTTGGTCTGCGAAAAATTGAGGCACGCGGTCGCTATATCTACCTCAATAACGAGCCTATTTACCTCGACGGAATTTTGTATCAGCCGGGTCGTGCTACGTATGAAGAAATGCAGCGCCACATGCAGGCCATGAAAAAGCTGGGCTGTAATCTGGTACGTGTCCACATTACCGGCGTTGATCCCCGGATTTATAATCTGGCCGATAAGCTAGGTCTTCTGCTCTGGGTTGAAGTACCTAGCCCGCATAGCTCAACGGCGCAAAGTCGTCAAAATCATAAAGCAGAACTGCTACGTATGCTGGCGATGGTCAGTACGCATCCATCCGTCGTAATCTGGAGTCTTTACAATGAAGACTGGGGCGCACAAGACATCGCGACCAATCCCGAAACCCGGCAGTACATCATCGATATGTACCATTACATGCAGATCGCCTACCCGCAGTATCTGGTTGTCGATAATGATGGATGGCGACATATTTCTTTTGAAGGACGACTAAAATCGGATCTGCTGACAGCCCATCTTTATACGCCCGACCTGAACAGGTGGCGCGAACTCATCAGTCAATTGGACAAGGGCGAGCTCGATAACGTAGCAGCGTTTCCGCTCGTGGTGGGCGATCCTTTTTTTTACCGACGTCAGGTGCCTTTAGTGGTTAGTGAATGGGGCGGATTTGGTTTTGCAAACTATGGCGGCCCCGCCGAATCTGAAGACAGAGCCGAACGTATCCGACTCTTTAAGCATGAACTGCGCCAGTCTGCCATTGCCGGAGATGTTTATACTCAGGCTACCAACATCGAGGACGAACGTAATGGACTGATTGATCCGCAAACAGGTGAACTGACGGTACCCGACGGCCTGCTTAATTCCCAGGGTAACAAGCTATTATGATTACGGTTTCCCCAAACATTTTTCCAGTATCAAGTTAACCATCAACTTTATTGGTTAATGCTCTCCTCGATTTGGTAAGGCAAAAATTCGTCGATCTGCTGACCATACCGGTGAAGATCGCGAATGATGCTTGAGCTGATAGGAGCCAGATGAGGGGACGTAATGAGGAACACGGTTTCAACATCTTCGTAGATGTACCGGTTTACCTGCGATATACCGTTTTCATACTCAAAATCAGTAGTGTTTCGCAAACCACGTAGCAAAAATTTGGCGCCTACATCCCGCGCTACGTGTGCCGTCAGTCCGTCGTAACTTATCACACGTACTGCCGGATAGTCCCTAAATGCGCCTTCAATCAACCGAATCATCTGATCAAGGGGGAAGTACCGGGCTTTGTTAGCGTTACGTCCGATGCCAATCACAATCTCGTCGAATACACGTAAGCCACGTAGAACAATATCTTCGTGTCCTTTCGTGAAAGGATCAAACGAGCCGGGAAACAGGGCAATACGTTTCATGGGTGAAGAGATATAATAAATGAGCGAAAGAATAAAAGAGCGAATGAGTGAATTCCAACCGGCAGATTCGCTTATCCGCTCTTTTATTCCTTCGATCTTTCCCCCATTAATCCAAGCCCATACAGGCTTAAATAACGGTGGCTGGGTAAGTCGCTGAACTCTGACGTTAGGGACAAACCCGGAGGAGTTTGCCCAAAAGTCAGATGCGGCAGAAATTGACTCAATTCGGCATAGGCTTCGGCAAAGGGGGTAATCTCGCCGTAAAGCACTACGTGAACAGCATCGGCGGGGAGGCCGATTTCGTTAAATACGTAAAGAATATAATAGACCAGATCCTGAGAATTTTTATACCCAAAGCGGTTGCAATAATTTATTACGTTATTGCGCCGAACGATAATCGTTACAAACTCATCCTCAAAGTATAAATAAACATTATCGGGTGTAAGGGCGTATCGATTCAGATCGGCGGTAGCCTGGATGAGCGCACTGGTCTGATGCACAAAGGTTATCGGCTGGAGCGGGTACATTTCCGAAAAATAATTCGCCAGCGGATGCTCCATATTAAATATGGAAAAAAATCCCTCGCCTTTATGCAAATAAGCCTGCGCAAATTCATGGGGCGGCAAGGCTCCTCCCCGCATTAGAGCCAGATAACTGCTCGAATATTCTTTTCGATACAGCGCAGAAGGAACCAGCGTAAACGAAGGCGAATTCACGCCGATGCAAATTTCCTGCCACGGGCCCGCCGATAGTACGTGGTGTTCGTGAAATATATCGGGCAAAATACCAGTGAGCGGACGGTCGATCAGTAATGTAGGAAACGTATAGTCTTCCAGATATAAACCTTGCCCCCGCTTGTTCTGCACCATCATTCGAAACCGGTCACGACCGACTTCTAAACATAATACAGAAGAATCTGTCCGTCGTGGGTCGAACGAATCAGACGATATAATCACATTTGGCGCGAGCGTCACAGCAGTTTGCACAACAATTACAAATTAATAATGTATAATTTATAATGAATGTTGAACGAGGGTAAATGAGGCAATCATTTTACGCTCTTCTTTACTCATTATTCATTAAAATCCCGCAGGTATCCTCTCAGGCGAAACACATCGTCGAGCGAGTGGCAATAGCGAAACAACGCATGCACTTCTTCTGGCGGATAACTCTTTATTTCCTCAAAACTCATCAGCCGAACGTCTTCAATAATCTGATCGTCCAGCGCCATTTCTGGGTCAATTCCCTGATGGAGCGTGCCTCCTGTTACGTTAACTGTAAAAAACAATTCAATCGCATGAAGGGGCGACTGCATGAATTCGTTCACAAATAACATATCGCCAATTTCGACCTGCAAACCGGTTTCTTCGGCAAATTCACGAATCAACGCATCGGGCGCTTTTTCATTGAACTGAGCCCCTCCTCCAGGCGGACACCAGAACGTATCGGTTGGACCAATGCCCCGATGACGTACCATCAGCAGCCGGTCACCTTCCCGATGTAATCCACACACCCGCAATCGCAGGCGGTTACCATATAGTTTTTGCACTTCCCGACGTGGGCTGGCCTTGCGGGGTGTGTCCACGCCGGACAAATCCGCACTAGGCATCACTACGTCGGATGCGTCCGCGTCGACAGAATCCAATACTTTCGTCACAATTTTTTTAACCTTTTTTGGGACGTAAAGGTAGACAATTATGCTGTATGCCTATCAAGATGCGTGCCATACGCATGCGAATCAATAGGGGCTTCCCGAAATATAGCTCTCCAAAGAGTCGATCCGGGTTTTCTGATCGCGGATGATAGCCGATACTACGTCGTTAATGGAAATAATTCCCAACAACTCGCCACTATCCATTACAGGCAGGTGCCGAATGTGCTTATCGGACATGATGTGCATACATTCCTCCAGACTCTGTTCGGGAGCGATGGTAATAACATTGGCTGTCATTACGTCGGCAATACGGGTATCATCGGAATGCCGGTCTTTCAGAACAATTTTACGGGCGTAATCGCGCTCAGAAAAGATACCGGTCAGCACGCCTTTGTCAACAACCAGTACAGCGCCGATGTTCTTGTCGGCCATAACCCGGAGGGCCTCCAATACAGTCTGGTCCGACGAAACCGAATAGAGGGCATTAATCTTTTTGCTGAGGAGAATCTGACGAATGTTCATAAGGGTCGAAGGATTTAAGTGGAGGGTGAATATAATGAAAAAGCTGTTTGGGGCAAAGGGCGCAGGACGTGGGGTAAAAAAAGTTTATTTTCTGCTCTTATCCACTGACCTGCGCTCTTTGCCCTCTGCTCGTTTTTTCGTATCTTTAAGCATATGAATGAAACGCAGACGGCCGCTCATTTGATGGCCAAACGATTCCCATTTAAGCCCACTCCAGGTCAGGAGCAGTTCTTCGAACAAATAGGTGCGTTCATCACTCCCGAAGAAATCGAGCACTACCGCGATTGCTTTTTGCTACGTGGTTACGCTGGTACGGGTAAAACTACTCTGGTTGGTACGTTGATTAAAATACTTCCGCGTTTTGGCTTCAAATCTGTGCTCCTGGCCCCCACTGGCCGGGCTGCGAAAGTGATGAACAGCTACGCAAAAAAACCAGCCCAAACGATCCACCGAAAAATTTACCGTCAGGTAGCCGACCCGGGTTCGGGCGTACTGGCTTTTCAACGCCAGAAAAATTATCATGAAAATACCCTGTTCATTGTCGACGAAGCCTCGATGATTTCGGACGAAGCCGATTTTGGCGGCAAAGGACTTCTGACCGATTTGATCGATTTTGTCTTTGAAAATCCGGGTAACAAACTGATGCTGGTAGGCGATACGGCTCAGTTGCCACCAGTAGGACGTGAGCTAAGCCCGGCGCTGGACCGGGGCTTTCTGGCCAGCTCTTTCGGCATGAAGGTATATGAACAGGAGTTGACCGAAGTGATGCGGCAAGATGAAGAATCGGGCATTCTTTATAACGCAACTAACCTGCGCATGCTGCTGGATTCGGATATGGCGCCCACCCCCAGATCAGTTGGTTTTGACGCTCTATTGACCGATAAATACACGCCTGAGCCCAGCGATATTCCCGATATCCGGCTCAACGTCCGCTCATTCAACGACATTTATAAAATGCCGCTGACCAAGTTGGAAGATGGCATCCGCTACGCCTACGATAAATACGGTCGGGAAAATACAGCCATTATCTGCCGTTCTAACAAAACAGCGGTTCAATACAACCAGTTTGTTCGGCGGATGATTGACCAATGCGAAGAGGAGCTCGACGCGGGCGATATGCTGATGATTGCCCGAAACAACTACACTATTCTCGACGAAGATTCGGCAGCGGGTTTTCTGGCGAATGGTGAATTTGTGGAAGTTCAGAAAATACGTAACAAGGAAGAAATGCACGGTTTTCGGTTCGCTACCGTTACGTTGCGCCTGGTTGATTATGAAGATCAGCCCGATTTCGAAGCAAAAATCATACTCGATACATTATATTCGCCCAATCCATCGCTTAACTCTGAGCAGTATAAAGCACTGTATGAGAGCGTAATGAAAGATTATTTTTACATTAAGAGTAAGAAAGAACGTACTGAAGCCATCCGACGTGACCCTTACTTGAACGCCCTCCAAGTGAAGTTTGCTTACGCACTTACGTGTCATAAAGCGCAGGGTGGTCAGTGGAGCGCCGTATTTGTGGATCAAGGCTTTTTACCCGATGGGCAGGTAAATGATGAATTTGTGCGGTGGTTATACACAGCCCTGACCCGCGCTACCGACGAAGCCTTTCTGATGAATTTTAATTCGCAGTTTTTTCAATAATCTAGTTAGAAGAAGCGCAAAGACGGCCCGAAATTATGCTGAGATTTTCAAAATCTTTCTCAGCATAATTTCGGGCCGTCTTTTTGATTTTCTGTAGCTTAACTCATTGAAAAGTAGCTAGCAAGTACTTCAGGTCGAAACGCTTTGTACAAAAACGGTGTGGATAGAAGCAGAACAATATCTTTCTGCGAGACAGATTCAATCACGAACAGATGTGAATAGAAAGTCTGGTTACGACAAATATGATATTTTTCGAGAAACTAGACGCGTTACCGTTTTTCGTTTATCTTTCCGTTCTGTTTCGTTTTTCTTTCGGTTCAATTTCGTTCAAATTCCGCTTTTTATTGGCATGGAAAAAGTAAGTAAATCCATTACTGAAATCGAGATGCAAACCTTACGTGAAGGGATAAAGCGTAAATACAAGCTCTATCAGCAAATAGACCGGGACCGATTTCCCGAATTTGAGTACAATACCAGTCGAGCAAACTACAAACCACTTCGGGATTCTTTTGAGGAAGAACTCTTTAAATCACTTGGCTTGGATCCATCTTCGCATGCGATTCACATCCCAAGTACGAATACCCTGGCGCTCCTTTTCACTGAGGACGATTATGTTCCCAGCAAGAAGTTACTTGAAACCTGTAAACTGTATGCTGCCCGCAGAGAGTTCAATGAAGTAACCCGTAAACCCGATGATGTCACGAAGCTAGTAGGAGAAAAAGCAATATCAATTTCACTCAGACGGCTGGCCATTGGAATTGCGCTTTTGATAGGTCTGGTTTTTCTTTTCTACATCGGTAGGCAATTTGCTACGTCGGCCCCCAGCAATTTGGTTATCACTCAGCCACTTACTAAAAGCACCGTTCCTGTGGAACTGGTTGTCAAAGGTTCTGTATCGAATGCGGAGACGGTGTGGCTTGCTGTTCGCTACGAAAAAGGAAAAGATTACTGGATACAGCCCCAAATTAAGGTTCAGCATGATGGAACCTGGATAGGTGTGATTTATGCAGGTGCTGAGGGTAGCGACCATGCCGGACTGACGTATCAAATACGAGCTTTCGTTAACCCTGTTGATGAGTTAAAAAGCGGACAGATTTATCATTCTTGGCCAGAAGCAGAACTTCGCTCGGCAATAGTGGAAGTCATTCGAAAATAACAAATCGATTTAGCCAACTGTTATTTTTACGCTTATTCACACTATGATGGAAAACAAAGACAGCCTCATAACTATAGATGAAGTACGAAGCTTGCGTGAGGGAATCAAAACTAAATATAATACGTATCACAAAAGCAATAGCGACCGGTTTCCACCCATCGAGTACAATACAAACCGGGGCAATTATGAACCGCTTCGGCAGTCCTTCGACGAGGAATTTTACGTACATAGGGGAATAGATCGGTTCAATAACAACCTACATATTCCAAGTACAAATACCCTGGCGCTCCTCTTCACAGATGACAATTATCTGCCAGGCAAGAAAATTCTAAATACCTGTCGCTCCTACGCTGAAGGAAAATCGACTTTAACTCAGGTTTATATAGACCAGCCTGAAACTCAGAACGAAAGCCCCGCTACAACTAAAAATCGTTGGTTATTCATAGGCAGTCTTATCCTTTTGGCAGGGTTTGTTGTTTATGGATTAGTCAGGTACTTATTCTATCCATCATCGCCGAGTAACTTGCTCATCCATAAACCGATTCATGGAGAAACTGTACCTCGTATAGTAGCTATCGAAGGCAACGTATCAAACGCCGATTCAGTTTGGGTCGTTATCCACCCAATTAGTTGGAACAGAAGCTACGATCCAGATGGAGGCTGGAATAAATATTTCATTCAGGCACCCGTTAGAGTTGAAAGCAACGGAACCTGGAAATGTGTACTTTACGTTGGCAGCACCAATCCGGGAGAAGCTGGCGTTAAATGGCAGATTCGGGCATTTGTCAATCCAGAGCAGGCATATAAATCATTGTATACTACATCAGATTTATACCATCAGTGGCCCAAAGCCCAATTATCAACCGAAGCAGTTGAAATAACCAGAGGCCCTAAAAACGAATAACATAGTGCTATGACAATCGAATGGTTTGTGAGTGCCTGTATCGGCGTCGGATTGGCGGCCTGCTGTGGTTTTCGGGTATTTGTGCCCTTATTGATTGCCAGTATTGCCACTAAACTAGGCATAATTGGCACCGTATCGGGTTATGAATGGATTAACGGCTGGCCCGTTTTACTGGGCCTTTCCGTCGCAACTATATTCGAGCTGGGTGCGTATTACATTCCCTGGCTCGACAATCTACTCGATGCAATAGCAACACCGGCCTCCATCATTGCCGGTACGTTACTCAGCACGTCGTTTCTGCATATTGATGACGACGTACTACGTTGGGGGCTTGGCCTGATGCTGGGAGGAAGTTCGGCGGGAATTATTCAGGCAGGAACCAGTCTGCTACGTTTAGGTTCGACGGCTACGACGGGCGGAACGGCCAATCCAGTGATCGCTACGGGCGAGAACGTAGCATCAGTAGGGCTATCGCTCTTCACGATTTTTCTACCCCTAATTGCCATTGTACTCATTTTCGTAGTATTATTTTTCGTCCTGAGCCGATTAATTGCCAAGCGGAAAATATGGTTTTCGAAGCCATCCAAACAAGCGGGCGGCTCCATTTCGCAGATACCACGTAGCAACAACGGTCGGCACTAAAAAGAGCGCTGGATCAGGTAAACACCTGATCCAGCGCTCTTTTTATACTTCAATTTATCGATTACAACTTAGCAACCGTCCGGCGAACGAAGGCAGTCAGATCAGCACCAGTCAACATATTTTGCGACAAAAGCGCCAGGTCATAAACCTGTTTCACCAGCGATTTCTGTACGTCGGTATCCGTTTCTTCCAAAATTTTGGCGGTCAGCGGGTGGTTGGCATTTACCGCTACGTTATAGCTAACCGGGAAGTTGCCATAAAACGAGCTCTCACCCGATAAAGCCGACATATCTTTCATCCGACGCATAAACTCCGGCATCGTAATCGTCACCGGAAGCTCATCGGTAGGCATGGCTTCAACACTGACGTTCAGCATTTTATTATCCAGTACCTGATCGAAAACTTCCTTCAGTTTTTTCTGATCATCTTCCGACAGTACGCTCTCATTACTCAGTCCTTTGTCGATGAGTTTATCTAACGTATCAGCATCGACGCGCACGAAATGGACTTTCTCCAGTTTCTGCTCAAGCGCGTTAATGAAGTGTGCATCGATGACGTTGTCCATCTGCAATACGTCGTAACCGCGCCGACGAGCCGATTCAATGTAGGCATCCTGCTGCTTACGGTCGGTAGTGTAGAGCATTACAACCATCTCGTTTTTGTCGGTCTGGTTAGCCTGTATTTTCTCGCGATACTCGTCCAACGTAGCAAATTCGCCTTCGGTATTTTTCAGCAGTACGAAATTCTTGGCTTTCTCCCAGAATTTATCATCACTCAGAATACCGTATTTAATAAACAGTCCGATATCGTCGAATTTCTCTTCGAACGCTTTGCGGTCGGCGTTGAACAGTTCGTTGAGTTTATCAGCTACTTTCCGAGTGATATACCCATTGATTTTCTTTACGTTAGAGTCGGCCTGAAGGAAGCTCCGTGATACGTTCAGCGGTATATCCGGCGAGTCGATTACGCCGTGCAGCATCATCAGGAAGTCGGGCACTACGTCCTTCACCTCATCGGTAATGAATACCTGACGGCTATAAAGCTGGATTTTCTCGCGCTGAAAACGCAGTTCGTTTTTGATTCGTGGAAAATACAGAATACCGGTCAGATTGAACGGATAATCGACATTCAGATGAATCCAGAAGAGCGGCTCTTCACTCATTGGATACAGCTCACGGTAGAAATTCTTATAATCTTCGTCGGTCAGTTCTGACGGCGCTTTCGTCCAAATTGGCGACGTATTATTTACCGTCTTTCCATCAAATTCAACGGCTATCGGCAGGAATCGGGCGTATTTGTCAAGAATACCTTGCAAACGGCCTTTATTTAAAAACTCTTCTGAATCGGGTGCGATGTGCAGAATAATATCGGTGCCACGTTCGCTCCGTTCGGCAGGCGAAATTTCGAATTCGGTCGAACCATCACATGTCCAGCGAACGGCCTCAGCCCCATCACGATACGATTTCGAGACAATTTCAACCGTCGACGCCACCATGAACGCCGAATAGAAGCCCAGGCCAAAATGACCGATAATCTGGCCTTTGTCATCGGTTTTGTCTTTGTATTTTTCTAGAAAATCAGACGCACCGGAGAAGGCAATCTGGTTGATGTATTTTTTTATTTCGTCGGCGTTCATGCCGATACCGTTATCACTGACGGTAATTGTTTTGGCTTCTTCGTCGAGCGAAACGGTAACTTTCAGATCACCCAGTTCACCGCCAAATTCGCCAAATGACGAAAGCTGGCGCAATTTCTGCGTAGCATCGACGGCGTTGGAGACTAATTCGCGCAGAAAAATCTCGTGATCGGAATACAAGAATTTTTTAATGATCGGGAAGATGTTCTCTGTGTGGATCGAAATCTGTCCTTTTTCGTTTTGTAGGGTTTCCATAGTTTACTGTTAGATGGCTACTTGATTACCTAAACGGCGCCCTTCAAATCTTGTTCCAGTACGTTCCTGGCTGACAGATTGACAGTTTTCATTTTCTGGTATTGTTACAACCTTTTATACTGTTTTTAGATCTGGATAAAACTAAGTTAATGGCTGGCTGAAGCATAGGCCTTCAGCAACTATTGACAATGAGCCCTAAACGTAGTATTCATGCATAAAATACAATAAGCTATGAAAACCACTATTCTTTGTCTGTTAGTTATTCTGCTAAGTTGCCAGCGCAACGAAATAGACAATCGAGTACGTACTGAAGCTGCTTATATATCAGACAGTTCTGTCATTGCTGACGGTTGCGAAGATCACGTTCGCCTGGAAAAGACTGACTCAACTGGTAATAGTACTCCCTATAAACCTACCGCTGCTACGTTGGCTATCTACCGCAAAGCACTGGCAACTATTCCACCAAAAGCAAACAGTTTTGAACGCAACGTAGTAGTTCGGTTTATCGAAACAGGCAAACAGGTAGAGTTGCTTTGTGGCTGGGGGTATAAACCTATAGTAGGTGAAATTGAGATTCTGGAAATCAAAGCGCGTTGATCGTCTGCTGAACACACACGAAAATTTGGTTGTTACGTTCGCGTATGACTTCGCCAACTTACACGGATATTTCCCTCCCAGAACTCGAAACGCTACGTTTAAAACCCAACACGGCTGTCATTGATGTGCGGGACGAGTGGGAATTTGAAGAATTTAATATTGGTGGTTTAAATATTCCACTACCCGACATCCGCGCCCGAAAAGCTGAACTCCTCCCCTACGATACATTACTGATGATTTGTACGAACGGAGTACGTAGCAAGGTTGCCGCCAAAGATTTATTACGGCAACCTGAGCTTCGGGAGAAAACCATTTATCATTTACATGGAGGCATCATTGAAGATGTATGATATATAAAGTATAATGTAGTTCTAAGCAATACATCATACTTTATATATCATACATTGCTACTTACGTCACGATGGTAAAGCCCGGTTTGGCGGCCTGCTTCTCGACGGGAGGCAAATAAATCTGTAGAATATCGTGTACGTTGACCCGAATTAACTGGCTTAATTGATTCAGTGGCAGATTATTACGTTCCAGTCCGAAAGGTTCTTCGATTTCTTCGCCAATCATTTCTAACCCAACCAATACGTAAGAAGTCAGCAATACTGCCGGAATGGTCAAATAGCCAAATGCCGTGACGATCGTAAACGGCAACAAGGCTACATAGAGCATGATGAACAGCTTGATGAAAAGCATGTACGAGAACGGGATTGGCGTACTTTTAATACGTTCGCAAATACCGCATACGTCCATCAGGCTGGTTAAGTACTGGTTCAGGTTAATATGCTGTGATTCAGATATAATTCCCTTACGATATAAACTCTCCGTTTTCACCCAAAGCTGATTTGATACGCCCGCCGGTTTATGATCGAAGTTGCTCAAATCACGACGCTCGCCTTCCTCAACCATGTCCAACTCTCGCATATCGCTTATACCACGCAGGTGATTTTTGAGTGCAAATGGGAAATTGGCAATCGACTTGGCAAAAAACGCGCGGCTATCCTGATCGCCCTGGGGCAAAACTGAATTAAAAAAAATAGCCAGATTCCGGCAGTTATTCACCAATACGCCCCACGCCTGCCGCCCTTCGTAAAAACGGTCATAGGCTGTATTTGTCCGGAAAATCAGCAGAAGGCTCAATAAGATACCCATTGCTCCAAGAAATGAACTTGGAGTATCTTTTAAAATAAGGTCGGTGTAATGCATTTCGGCTACGGTAACGACCGTTACGTAGATGGCCACAACAACCAGTCGACGTAATAGCCCTTTTGCCGTGGGTCCTGTGTGGAAATGCCAAATGGAAGGAAGAATGCCTTTATTCTTGTAGAGAATCATTGTTTGGTATTACGTAGTGATTAGCAATCAAGTTGCTGGATAGGTAACTACGTATTGTACTAAACGGTTATTGTCCCCGCAAAAACACGTTGGGCTGGGCCAATCAGGTGAATATCGTCAAACTGATTCTGACCAGTTACGTTGAAGGCTATACGCAGGTTGCCGCCAATAGTCCGAATCTGCACTGGACTCTCAAGAGACAGTTGCTGATGAGCAACAAGCGCCACGGCCGTTACGCCCGTGCCGCAGGAATAGGTTTCATCTTCGACGCCACGCTCATAGGTCCGCACAAACACCGTGTTATTACCAAGCGCCTGCGAAAAATTAACATTTGTCCCCCCCGGTTGGAACGTAGCACTGTATCGAATGCTACGTCCTTCACCCACTACGTCGTAGGATTCCAGATCATCGACAAACTGTACTACGTGTGGCGAACCTGTATTCAGAAACGTCAGACCGCTACGTTCATCGACGCTTGTTACGTCGGTCATTTTCAAGAAGATATCCTCTCCCTGTACGCGAGCCGTGTGTTCGCCATCAACCGCCAGAAAGCGCGTTTCTTCCTGAAAAATGCCCAAGTCGTGGGCAAATCGAACAATACACCGACCACCATTACCGCACATGCTACCTTCGGCACCGTCGGCATTGAAATAAATCATTCGGAAATCATATTCGGGATGGTTACGTAGCAGAATCAACCCATCGGCACCAATCCCAAACCGACGATGACATAGCTTCTCGACTAATGCCTGATCAGAAGCCGGGAACGTTTCCGCGCGGTCATCAATCAAGACAAAATCATTGCCGGTACCCTGGTATTTAACGAAGTTGATGGTCATGGGTAGTTGTAAAGTTTTAAAGTTGTAAGGTTGCAGAGTTTGAAAGTTGTAAGGGAGTGAAGGCGTCAGCAACTTTATAACCTTATAACTATATGACTCTATAACTTTAAAAAGCATAAAAAAAGCCACCCGTTAAGGTAGCTTTTGATTTTTTGGAAGAGGCTATTAAGCTGCTACCGCTGCTTTTGGCTTGCGCTCTTTCAGACGTGCAGCCTTACCTTGACGGCCACGCAGGAAGTACAGACGGGCACGACGTACTTTACCCATACGTACCACTTCAATTTTGTCGATGTTGGGCGACAGAACTGGGAAAATCCGTTCTACACCTACGCCGTTCGATACTTTACGTACTGTAAAGGTTTCGCCACCGCTGCTTGGGTTCCGACGTTGAATTACCGTACCCGTGAACACCTGAATACGCTCTTTATTTCCTTCGCGGATTTTAACGTGTACGTTCAACGTATCGCCTGCCCGGAATGAGGGCAATTCGGTGCGACGTTGCGCGTTGTCTGCCTCCACTAATTTAATTAACTCGCTCATGACCGTATATAAATCGCCAGTAAGTATTTTCGAAATGAGCCGCAAAGATAGTGTTTTTCATTGTAGTAACAAACGAAATCCCACAATCTCAGCTGGTTTTGTTTAAAGCTGACAGCTCTATCACTACGTTAGTCATTCACTTTTATTGGAACGTATCATTTTACGGGCAGTTGTACCATCATCGAACTAGCCCCTCCCAGTTGTGTCGTCGGTAGTTGTCCGTTCCATTTGGCAATCCATTGCTGCTGAATCAGCATGGGTGTTAGCGTTTTCTGTTTCAGCTCGTTGGCACGAGCTTCCGCTTCGGCCTCAATAATTTTCGCGCGGGCAATACCCGTAGCTTTCGTAATGGCGATTTCGGCCGCAGCTTTTTCAGCGGCCACTTGGTTGTTTAAACGCAAAGCATTTTGCACGGCCGTATTTTTGGCATCAATCATGGCTTGTAACGATTCGGGTGGCGTCAGATTCGACGTAATGTTTTCAAACGCAAAACCATCATCGCCAAGGGCTTTACGCAGTTTTGCTTCCACCAATTCTTCAAAACCGGCCCGGTTGTTCACCAGCGAGTCGGGCGTGAAGGAGTTCGCTACGTCGCGGTATGAGTTGTAGACAATAGTACGTAGTATATTATCTTCAATATCAGGCAGTTCCTTCCGGTATTTTCGGTACACATTGGCCCCCTGACCTTTTACCAGATGATAGTTCAGCGTAGGGTCTATTTTAAACAGGGTTCCTCCTCTCGAACTAACCGTAAACGGCTCAAAATCTTTGGTTTGAGTAAAGGTGGGATACTGCTCGATAAACGACGTAAGTGGGTTATAAAAAATCCAGCCCGTTACGTTCTCAATGTCGGAAACGCCCCGGTCGGAGCCAATTTTACTTACTTTGATACCTTCGTGCGAGGCATCGACTGTGGTACAGGAATTAACCAACACCAAGCCAATCAGCAACACAGCAATGGACCATATAACAATTCTCATTTTACTCATCGTTTAAACGGGTTTACGGTGAAACATCTAGTTGTAAGAGAAATAATCAGTACTGCACCCACCACCAGAAAACCACCGATATTTTGCAGGGTATCTTTCTGATTTAAAAGTTCATAACCAAAATCAAGAGCCAGCACGAAAAAAACAGCCCAGATCAAAATCAGGAATGCAGTTTTGATGTTCATGAAAGGTTTAGTTTATAGACAAATGAAGCAGGTTATTGGGCAAAGTTTATAAACTACTTATTGATTGGCAGCCAGACGTTTCAAGCGGTTGAAAACAAGGCTGATTCACTGGATCTAGCAGCCGTTCGATATCAATCTTGATTTGGGACAAGATAACAATCCAAATATGATTACGTTTACTACCAAACCTTCAGAAGTATATTATTTCAGTACGTAATAAATACTTTTGCAGCATTACGTTGCGGCACCAATATAAAACCCATGAAAATACTCAGCGTCGACCAGATTCGAGCACTCGATAAAGCTACCATTCAAAACGAACCCATCGCGCCTATTAATCTCATGGAGCGGGCAGCGTTGGCTTTTGTTGACTGGTTTGCCGATCAGTTTCCTTCCACAAAGCCGACAAAAATCTTCTGTGGGTTAGGGAACAATGGGGGCGATGGACTGGCGATTGCCCGTTTGCTGCTCGAACGTTCCTATTCGGTCGAAGTCTACGTAGTGCGCTACGCCCCGCGCGAGTCCGATGATTTCATGCATAATCATCGTCGGCTCAAGTTGTTGACTGAGAATGTGAAATACATTGAGTTCGCCCAGGATATTCCAGCACTACGACATACAGAAGTAATTATCGACGCCATTCTGGGTTCAGGACTGTCGCGTCCGGTCGATGGTATCGTTAAGAATGTAATTGAGACGATTAACCGGGCACCCGCTACGGTGGTTTCGGTCGATATTGCGAGCGGTTTACAGGTCGATCAGCCCAATAATCCTGACGACGTTATCATCGAACCCGACTATACCGTTACGTTCCAGTTGCCCAAACTGGCTTTTTTGCTGCCACAGAATGGTCGCTACGTTGGCGAATGGTCGATTGTCGATATTACGTTGTCGAAGCGCTTTATTGATCAGGCTCGAACACCTTATTATTACACGCGGCCTAATGAAGCCCGGCTGCTACTACGTAAACGCGACCGTTTTTCAAACAAAGGTTCGTTTGGTCATGCGCTTCTGCTGGCAGGCAGTTTCGGGAAAATTGGCGCGGCTGTACTGGCCTCGCGAGCTTGCCTGCGGTCGGGCGTTGGGCTGCTTACAGTTCAGGTACCACGTTGCGGCTACGAAGTTATTCAGACTTCCGTTCCGGAAGCCATGTGTCAGCCCGACATTGACGAAGATAAACTGACAGGCATTCGGCATAGCGGCAATAACGTGTCTCCTGCCGAATTTGCGGCTGTTGGCGTTGGGCCAGGTATTGGTAAGACGGCTGAAACGCTGTCGATGCTAAAAGAATTACTTTCGGGCGTAAAAAAGCCAATTGTTGCTGATGCTGATGCGCTCAATTTGCTGGCTGAGAATAAGTCGTTATTAGCCAAGCTACCCGCCAGCAGTATTCTGACACCCCACCCAAAAGAGTTTGAACGCCTGACGCGGAAATGGTCTGATGATTATGATAAACTGGACTTACTGCGTGAATTTGCCCAAAAACACAGAGTTATTGTTGTACTCAAAGGAGCTTATTCGGCCATTGCCACCCCAGACGGCGACGTCCATTTCAACTCAACGGGCAATCCTGGCCTAAGCACAGGCGGCACGGGCGACGTACTGACTGGCATCCTGACAGCGCTACTAGCGCAGGGATACGACCCTGTCGAAGCCGCCGTTCTTGGTGTTTTTGCTCATGGTTTGGCCGGCGATAAAGCTGCCGAACAACGGGGAGCCATTGGTATGGTAGCCTCTGACGTAATCGACGCGTTGCGTTGGGAGTAGATCCTGGGGCAGGCGACCAGCGTAAACACTGGTCTGTTGCTTGCTAAATCAAGTCTTTGTTTACGTTATCCTTTCTTTTCTGGTGCTACCGGTTACTTTCTGACAGCGAATCAGGTAGTATTACGTATATAAAAACGGAATTTCGCGCTGTTACGGCAGAAGATAAGTGTCCAAATTTGTACCCGTAAACTTTCTAATGAACTTCATGAAACACACTGTACAACGTGGCTGGCAATTTGATCGCCCCATTCGTAAAGCCCGCCCCGCCTTCGATATTACTACCGCACTGGGTAGTTTGACGGTAGCCCTACTGGCCTACATTGTGTATCACATTTACCCTTTGCTTTCGAAGGGGTTATTGTTCTGAGACGGGATTTTCTCAGGATCAAAAGGATTTACAGGACTAGTTGCTGGTAAAGCAGAAAACAAAATTCTTTTAATCCTGAGAAAACCCTGGTTCTTACTTTAGGAATTGATACGTTGCAAAAGCCGATACGTAGGCCAGTGCCATCATGTAAACTAGCTGTACGGCAGGCCATTTCCAACTTTTTGTTTCGCGTTGCGTAGCCGCCAGCGTACTCATACACATCATGGCAAATACGTAGAAAACCAGTAGCGACCATGCTAATGCAGGGGTGTACATAGGTCCTCCCGTTTCCGGATTACGTTCCTGACGGAGACGTTCACGAATTGTAACGCCAGTTTCATCATCACTGCTGCCAATGCTGTAGATTGTTGACATCGTGCCGACAAACACTTCGCGGGCGGCAAACGAACTCAACAAAGCAATCCCTATTTTCCAGTCATAGCCGAGAGGGCGGATAACGGGTTCGATGAAGTGGCCAAATGTGCCCGCATACGATTCTTCAAGTCGTTCGGAAGCGATGCGGTTTTCTAGTTCATCCGATTTCATGGATGGATTTTGCTGCCGGACACGCGCTTCAGCCTGGTCCATGTCATCGCCGGGACCGTAGCTGGCCAACACCCACAACACAATCGAAATCGCCAGAATAACCCGGCCGGCTTCCCAAACAAACGCCCGAACGCTTTCCCAAACCGTCAAGGCTACGTGGTTCCAGCGGGGCAATTTGAACGTCGGAAGCTCCATTATGAAATAGCTACGTTCCTTCGTTTTCAGTACGAGTTTTAGCACGAAAGCAGCCAATAAGGCACTAATTAGACCCAGCAGGTAGAGCGCCATAAGTGCCAGCCCCTGTACGTTAAATATACCCCATACCCGCTGACTCGGCACAACTAAAGCAATCAGGATCGTGTAAATGGGCAGTCGGGCAGAGCAACTCATCAGCGGAGTTACCAGAATCGTAATGAGACGGTCACGCCGGGTGCCGATGCTACGTGTGGCCATGATGGCCGGTACGGCACAGGCCACGCCTGAAATTAAGGGTACAACACTACGTCCATTTAATCCAAACGGGCGCATGACTCGGTCCATAATGACCATGACCCGCGACATATAGCCTGATTCTTCGAGCAACGCCACCAGAAGAAACAGGAAAGCAATCTGCGGAATGAATACCAGGATTCCTCCAACACCGGCAAGAATACCATCAGTTAGTAAGTTAGAAAGCGGACCATCGGGTAAGCTGCCTTTCAGTTGACCGTTCAGCCACGCCACACCCGCATCGATTCCGTCCATAAAAGGCTGCGCCCAGGCAAAAATGGTTTGGAAAATCAATAACAGGATAAGAAAGAAAATGGCGTATCCCCAAATTGGATGCAGCAGAATCCGGTCGAGTTTTTGCGTCCAGGTACGTTGAGTAGTGGGTCGACGGTCGGTTACTACGTCGTCAACGATGGGCCCGATATGTCGGTACCGATCAATGGTTTCGGACGCCAGAAATTTGGCTTCATTGAATCCGTGTTTGTCAATAATGGCATCCAGACCAACTCGCTGCTGCGTGTTTAAAAACGAAAAACCATCGTGCTGAACCACGTATTGCAACGCCAGGTAATTATTGTCAAGCTGGTATTGGGTTTTTGTGTCGGCAATAACGCCGTTGGCAGCCCGTTCGGGATCGAAGAAGAGTTGTTCAGCCAGACTAGGTTTCTGAAGCTGCCCCACAACGGCCTTTTTAAGTTGGTCGAGCCCTTCGCCCGTTCGTGCGTTGATACGTACTACGGGCACTTGCAACCTCATTGCCAGGCGTACCGCGTTAACCTCCTTTCCTTCGCCTTTAGCTACGTCGAGCATATTCAGCGCCAGCACCACAGGTATGCCCAAGTCGGTGACCTGCGTAAATAGCAGCAGATTTCGGTGCAGGTTCGACGCATCGACAACGACTATCGTTACGTCGGGATAATCGGGGTGATTGGGGTTCGCCAGAACATCGGTAACGATCTGCTCATCCAGCGATTTTGGGTAAATTGAATAAATCCCAGGAAAGTCAACAACCGTAGCGAACGTATGCTCATCGATGGGCCAGGGACCCGACTTTTTATCGACCGTAACGCCCGGAAAATTCCCCGTTTTCTGACGCAATCCGGTCAGTTGATTAAACAACGACGACTTTCCCGCATTCGGGTTACCAACAAGACCTATAACAGGAGACGATTTCAAAATTTAATGAATGATGGTTCATGCATAATGAAAAATGAATGACGTAGTATGAATGAATCCATTTATCACCCTACTAATCATTATGATTAGTCATTATCAATTAAAATAGTGGCAGCCTCGGCTTTACGCATGGCCAGCACATAACCTGCTACGTTCAGACAAAGGGGGTCGCCTAACGGAGCCTTTGCCGTCATATACACTTGAGCACCAGGCAAACAACCCATTTCGAGCAATTTGAGCGACATCATTTCATCAGTAAATGACTGGATTGTGGCTCGTTCACCCGCCCTAAGGTCGGCAACACTACGTTTATTCATCGATTTGAAGGCACTAAAACGCTTACAGCGTCAATCTTATTTAGATTCATTTTAAGTAATGCAAGATTACGGCATAAAGTTCTGGTATGCAAACGGGTTGCCAACAAATCCTTTCTGAGATGCCTTCGATTGATTACCAGCCGCCGTATTTCTAAGTCAAATTCCGACGAATAACGTATTAAATAACGCCAAATTATAGGTCTTTCTGGATGGTCCGCCAGCTAATAACCAGAGACATTGTAATGTCTCAACAATTAACGAATCATGCAATCTACTCTACCTACCTCCGCTTCGCTGCCTTTCGTTTTACAACTCGTCAGGTGCTGATTATTATCAAAGAGCCATTTCTACTAGAAAACGCAAGTGGTGGAATAAGAGACGTTTTGTAATCTATCCTGAATACTCTCCCGGTAAGAGTTTTGGGTGGGAAGGGGTTTAGCCTAACAAATCCCACGCAAATCGCACAATGGTCGCGGCAATAATTAGCAAGAAAAATACTTTAATAAATTGATTGCCTTTCAGGATGGCAAGTCGAGCACCCAGAAACGCGCCAGACAGATTGGCTACAGCCATTGGGAACGCAACTGTGTAGAGAATCAAGCCTTTGCCAGCGAAAAAAAATGTACAGGCCAGGTTAGTTGAGGCATTCACCAGTTTGGCGTGAGCGCTGGCTTTTAGAAAATCAAAACCGATTAACGCGATAAATCCTAACACTAAAAAGCTACCAGTTCCCGGTCCGAAAAATCCATCGTAAAAACCAATTATCGCGCCCATACTCCACATCCGCACCCGTTGCTGGCGCTCCGAAACAATCCGTTGTGGGGCTTGACCAAAGTCTTTTTTAGTGATTGTATACATAAACACCGCCAGCAAAATCACCAATGCAAGCGGTTTCATGAAGCTATTTGGCACTTTCGTGAGCGTGAATGCGCCCAACCACGAGGCACCAAAGGCAATCGCCATCATTGGCCCAATAAATCGCCCGCGTACGGCGACACGTCGACTGTACTGAAATGCGCCCATTAAACTGCCTGATAGTGAAGGAATTTTGGTCGTACCTATTAACGTCGGAACTGGATATTGGGGAAACGTGAAGAGAATTGCGGGTGTCTGAATCAATCCACCTCCGCCAATAATGGCATCAATAAATCCGGCCAGAAACGAAAAACCACAAAGTGATAAAACCGCACTATCATACATAGTCGACAAAAGTAGCGTAAACTTTCGGCCCCATGACGTAAATTTGTAGCAGTAAACCAACAAAGATGGCAGATTCGGTACGGCAGATGAGCGCGTTGATGCGGAAGGAATTTCTGCTGGAATGGCGGCAACGCTACGCCCTCAACGGAATGCTGCTGTACATCGCCGGAGCTGTGTTCGTTTGCTATTTGAGTTTCAACACCCGTCGCGGTCAGTTATCGCCCATCGTCTGGAACACATTATTCTGGATTATCCAACTCTTCACGGCCATCAATGCCATCGCTAAAAGCTTTGTACAGGAGCGCGCCAGCCGTCAGTTGTACTATTACACTTTGATTAGTCCGCAGCTAATTATTCTGTCGAAAATCCTGTATAACACGGTATTAATGCTGGTTCTGGCGCTTTTAGGATTCAGTGTGTATGCCTTTGTGCTCGGCAATCCGGTGCAGGACGTACCACTATATATATTGACACTCGTATTGGGTGCGATTGGTTTTGCGGCCTCGCTCACACTCGTTTCAGGCATTGCGAGTAAAGCCGAAAATCCCGCTACACTGATGGCGATTTTGAGTTTCCCAGCGATTCTGCCTCTGCTGCTGATGCTGTTGAAAATCTCAAAAAATGCCCTCGACGGACTGGAACGTAGCAGTAGCTGGAACGAAATGGGAACCGTACTCGCCATCGACGCCATTGTGATAACCGTGTCATGGCTGCTGTTTCCTTTTTTATGGAGAAGTTGATAACGTAGCGTGGGCAGAAGCCTGCGACAATGTAGTGAATTAAAAACTTGCGGGTTCCTGCCCGCGTTACGTATGAAAAAAAACTGGTGGAAAGCTCTCGCCGTATTGATTCTGAGCTACGTAGTATTAAAAGGCTTACTGGGTACGGTACCTCGTCAGCCGATTTTGAACGAGAGTATTCGGAACGTATATTTCCACGTACCCCTCTGGTTTGCCATGATAACTTTACTGCTCACGGCAGCCGTTTACTCGGTTCGTTACCTACGTAGCGGGCGGCCCGACGACGATTTAGTGGCTGTTGAGTTTACGAATACAGCTATTCTGTACGGCCTGCTGGGTTGCGCAACGGGCTCTTTATGGGCCAATTTCACGTGGGGAGAACCCTGGCCTAACGACCCTAAACTCAATAGCGTAGCGGTCGGTATGCTTATGTACATGGCCTATCTAATACTACGTGGCTCATTCGATGATGAGCAACGGCGCGCTCGAATTTCGGCGATTTATAACATTTTCGCTTTTGCCGTATTTGTGCCGCTCATTTTCGTGCTGCCCCGGTTAACAGATTCACTGCATCCGGGCAATGGCGGAAATCCGGCATTCGGCAAGTACGATATGGATAATGCCATGCGTATGGTCTTCTATCCGGCAATAATTGGCTTTACGCTGTTGGGTATCTGGATTACTGAATTGCGCGTGCGACTGGGCCGGGTGAAAGCAGCTTTAGATGACTAAACTCATGCCAAGCCCCGGAATGATTCAATCTTTTTTTTCGTTATCTTTTTAACACTTTCGTATTCAAATGCGACTCTCTTTTTTGGCCAAAGCTCCACTAGCCTCCCTCCTTCTGCTAAGTCAACATGTACTGGCCCAGCAACCTGTTTCTGATGGGGTTGAAATGGCCGACAGACTCCGGGCCGACGGTAAAATATGGGTGGTGGTGGCGGTCGTCGCGGCTGTATTTGCGGGCATCATTTTCTATTTGGTCCGTCTCGACCAACGTATTGGAAAGATGGAAAAAGAAGTGAAAGACAAGTCGTTAGTCAATAGTCGATAGTACCAACAAACCGTTTCTTGCTGGCTAATAGCCAATTACTACTATGAAAATTTCTCACATTATCGGGATCATCGTCATTGCCATCGCGATTGGGATTATCGCGAGCACCGCCGGCGACGCCAGTGTGTACACTACGTTCACCAAAGCCGAGCAAATGGCAAAAGATGGTGACGATAACCAGATTCACGTAGTGGGTAAGCTCAAAAAAAATGACCAGGGTCAAATTGTCGATATGTTTTATAACCCCGGCATCGACCCAAACCACTTTGAGTTTTCGCTGGTCGATACCGATAATCGGATGCAGAAGGTCGTTTATAACAGCCCTAAGCCGCAGGATTTTGAGCGGTCAGAACAGGTTGTTATCATCGGTAAGATGCAGGGTGACCATTTTCAGTGCAACAAAATTCTACTGAAGTGCCCCTCAAAATATCAGGACGGCAAGCTCGAAACCACTGAACACGAGGCCAAAACAGCGAAGCTATAAAAAGCGAAAGAGTGAATGAGCGAAAGAGCGGACAAACTCTTTGGGCATTTTTCACTCTTTCGCTCATTCACTCTTTAGTCAATGATACACACAACAGTCGGTCAAATCGGTCACTTTTTCGTTATCCTGTCGTTTGTGACTGCTTTAGTCGCAACGCTGGGTTATTTTTTATCGGCCTTGGGTAAGCGAACAGCCGCTCAGTCCGAGCCGGTTCGTGAACCCGAACTCGCTTATGCCGGTGAAGAATCGGCTCAACAGGCCAGCTTCCGGGGGAAAATTGCCAAACGTAAAAGCCCGCCGACTGCTACAGAGCCGCCCGCCCGTGACGACTGGCGTTTACTGGCACGATGGTCGTTCTACCTGCATACAGTAGCGATCATAGGTGTATCGACCTCCCTGTTTTATATCATTTTCAATCATTATTTCGAATATCACTACGCCTGGAGCCACTCGTCGCGGGCGTTGCCGATAAAGTATATGATTGCCTGTTTCTGGGAAAGTCAGGAAGGGTCATTCCTGCTTTGGCTTTTCTGGAATGCGATATTAGGCGTCATTCTGATACGTACCAGCGGCAGCCGATGGGAAGCTCCGATGATGACCATATTCGCGTTGGTGCAGGCATTTCTGGCGTCGATGATTCTGGGCGTCGTTTTCGGTGATACGTTCAAAATTGGCTCGTCGCCTTTCCTCTTGTTACGTGAGGCCATGCCCGATACGCCCATTTTTGCATCGGACCCTAATTTTATCCCCAAAGACGGTAATGGACTGAATCCACTTCTTCAGAATTACTGGATGGTAATTCACCCACCGACTCTCTTCCTTGGTTTTGCCCTGACTTTAGTTCCTTTTGCTTTCTGTGTTGCCGGTCTCTGGCGCAATCAACCCATCGAGTGGATTCGCCCTGCTCTTCCGTGGACGCTGTTTGGCGCGCTTATTCTGGGCGTTGGTATCATGATGGGCGGCTACTGGGCCTACGAAACGCTCAATTTTGGCGGCTACTGGAACTGGGATCCGGTCGAAAATGCGGTGTACGTACCGTGGCTGGTTATGGTGGGAGCGCTTCATACTATGCTGATTGCCAAACGTAGTTCTACAGGCTTGAAGAGCGCTATAATTCTTACCATTGCTACGTTCCTGCTCATTCTTTACGCTACGTTCCTGACCCGTAGCGGCATTCTAGGAAACGCATCGGTTCACTCATTTACGGATTTAGGACTGTCCGGCCAGTTGTTAATTTACCTGCTGGTTTTCGTTGTCCTGGCGGTGATTCTGGCCGCTAACAAATGGAAACTCATTCCAAGCGATGAGAAAGAAGCATCGGTTTATACCAAAGAATTCTGGTTATTTATCGGGGCAACTATTTTGTGCCTATCTGCTTTTCAGGTGATTGCCACTACGTCGATTCCGGTGTATAACAAGATTGTGGAGCTATTTGGTAAAGTTTCAAACGTAGCACTTCCTACCGACCAGATGGCGCACTACGGCAAATTCCAGACATGGTTCTTTGTGGCAATTGCCTTTCTGACGGGAATCGGTCAGTTTATGTGGTGGCGGAAAATCGAGAATAAAAAGTGGGACGCCCTCATTACGCCTGGCATTCTCACCCTGCTCGTTAGTGCCGGTATTATTGCGTTCGGGTCGCTGAAAAACCCAACGTACATGGTTCTGCTGGTTGCCTCGGTGTTTGCGCTGATGACCAACGGCACGATTCTGCTGGGTATCATTCGGGGAAACTACCGAATGACAGGTGGTGCTATTGCGCACATCGGTATGGCGCTGATGCTCATCGGAATTTTGTATTCAGCAGGTTATTCGCGAGTTATCTCACTGAATAACAGCGGCCTGATGATTTCAAAAACCGACGATTTCACCAAGAACGACAACAAAGAGAATAAAGAGAACGTGTTGCTCTGGCTTAATCAGCCCGAGAAGATGGATAAATACCAGCTAACGTATCGCGGTCAGTATGTTGAAGTTCGCGACGTACCGGGCTACGTACCCCGTAACGACGTATCCGTTATCGAAGGTGATTTCCACGGAATTGCTAATCGTGATATCGAAAAAGATGGTAAGCTTTATCACAAAAAAGGTGATACGTTAGCCCTCTACCCAGAAAACGTTCACTACGGTGTTGAATACCGCGAACCAAGTGGCAAAATCTTCACGCTGTATCCACGACTTCAGGTTAACGAGCGGATGGGCGTAGTGCTTTCACCTGACATTACTCGCTCCCTCCAGCGCGACATCTACACGTACGTAGCAACCGCTCCCGACCCAATGGCCGAGGAACAGTGGGAGAAAACCGAAACGTACTCAGTAGCAGTCAAAGACACCTTTTTCCTGAATGACTACGTAGCAATTCTGGACGACGTAGTACGGGCCAACGATGTGGAAGGCGTTGACATTGGCCCAAACGACGCAGCTGTACGGGCGCGCGTTCGCGTACTTGACAAAAACGGAGAACACATCCTGAATCCGGCATTTATCATCAAAAATCGGATGGTGGCCCATCCCGCCGAAACTAGCGACGAACTGGGTGTACGTATTCAGTTGAACGAAATAAACCCACAGACGGGCAAATTTACCTTTGCCGTCAATCGTACCCAGCGCGACTACATTGTGATGAAAGCGTTTGAAAAACCGCTCATCAATGTCCTCTGGATCGGTACATTGATTGTTGTGCTGGGTTTCGGGCTGGCAACCGTCCGGCGCTACCGGGAATTCAGGTTAAGCCGGTAAGCGTCAATGTCGTCAATCATTAGTCGATAGTACTTCAGGACAATTCTGGATACCATCGACTGATGACTAATCCGTATGAAACTAAAACTTTCTGAAATACTGATGCTGTCGGCAGCGGCCGGTTTTATGATACTCTGGATTGCTGAGTATCAGCGGACAAGCTTTGCCGAAAGTTATTGGTTACTCATGCTATGCCTTGGCTTTCTGCTAGCCTTCCAATATTTCAAAAATCGGCGGCTTGACCGGGAAAAAGCCGTTTCCCCCACTATCAAACAGATGGTGGAGGACAGAAAGAAGAAAAAGAAATGAATGAAAAGTGATGAGTGATAAGCGGTGAGCGATGAGTTTGCTGACGCCAGTCTTGGCTGAGTACGTCAGCAAACTCATCGCTCACCGCTTACCACTCATCACTCAAACTATGGAACCTATCGCCCTTTTATTTGGAGCCTTACTCGCCCTGGTGCTGGCCGGTTTTTTTTCGGCGGTGGAGATGGCATACGTGTCGGTCAATCGGCTGTATTTCGAATTACACAGCAAACAGGGGCCACTTGGCGAGAAACTGGTTTCGGGCTTTCTCAAAAATCCCATTCTATTTATCGGCACTACGTTGACGGGCAATACGCTGTTTCTGGTTATTTATACGGTGCTGGGCGTAGTGGCGTTGAATCCGTTGTTAATGGACATTTTGCCCGAATCCTGGGGTACGTCGGTCTTTACGCTGGTCGCCCTCGAAACACTGATTTTAACCCTGATTTTCCTACCCCTCGCCGACTATTTACCTAAAAGCCTGGCCCTAATTCATCCCGACCGCTTTCTGGAGATGCTGGCCGTGCCCATCTGGGTAATTTATAAAACTATTGCTCCGGTAGTACGCGTGCTTGTTGGGACGTCCCGGTTTTTCATCCGCTACGTAATGGGGAAGAAAAACCCGGAAATACGCCCGGTTTTTGGGCTTACTGACTTGAATCAATATCTCCAGCAACTGAATCAAAAAGCTGATATAGAGAAAGATGTAGATGTTGATACGCAGATTTTCAACAATGCGATCGAGTTCCGGGATGTACGCGTGCGCGATTGTATGGTGACCCGTACCAACATCAATGCAGTGGCCGTTGATGATACAATTGACGAACTTCAACAGGTTTTTCAGGATAGCGGGCACTCGAAAATCGTGGTTTACCGCGACACTATCGACGACGTGATTGGATACTGCCATGCGTTGGCTATGTTTAAAAAACCAGCGACTATTGAGGAAATCATTACGCCGTTGATAACTGTTCCTGAAACCATGCCCGCCCAGTATTTGCTGCTACGTTTCCTTTCGGAACGCAAGAGCATGGCGCTGGTGGTCGATGAGTTTGGTGGAACGGCGGGTATTGCTACGGTTGAAGATATGGTTGAACAGATTTTCGGCGAAATCCAGGATGAATACGATACCAACGAAGATTGGGTTGAGCAACAACTCGACGATCGTACCTGGCTTCTGAGCGCCCGTCATGAAATTGACGAACTGAACGAAACCTACGGCTGGTCGATTCCTGAAGGCAGTTACGATACGTTGGGCGGGTTGATTCTGAACATACATGAAGATGTTCCTCAGGTTGGAGAAGTAATTGAACTATCCCCTTTTACGTTTACAATCATGTCGATGGACGGCACCCGAATCGATACGGTAAAAGTTCATCTGGGCCGCGAATAAATCCTCCTTTTCTATGAAAATCTGCGTACTACTTTTATCAGGAATCCTGTGTATGAGCCATCTAACCGTTACGTCAGCTACATCATCTAACGCACCTGAATCGAAGCCAGGTATTGAAACAACCCGTTTTGGTACGTTCCCCGACGGACGCGAGGTTAAACTGTTTACGCTTCAGAACGCGGCTGGAATGGTAGTGAAAATTACCAATTATGGAGGCTATATTGTTTCGATCATGACTCCTGATAAGTCAGGAAAACTGCAGGACGTAGTACTCGGCGCGGCAACTTTCGATGATTATATAAAAGGAACACCGAGTCTTGGACCCATCATTGGGCGATATGGAAACCGGATCGGTAAAGCGAGATTTACGCTCGACGGTAAAGAGTATACGCTGGCCCCTAACAATAATGGTAACCACATCCATGGCGGACCGAAAGGTTTCGACAAACAACTCTGGAACGCTACTCCGGTAGATGGCAACGAACCAGCGGTTGTGCTTACGTATCTGTCCAAAGATGGCGAAGAAGGCTATCCCGGCAACCTCTCGGTGGAAGTAACGTATACTCTCCAGAAAGACAACGCACTACGTATCGACTACAAAGCCACAACTGATAAACCCACCGTGTTTAATCCGACGAATCACGCCTATTTCAACCTGAACGGCCGTAAAACGGATATTCTCAATGAGGTATTAACGATTAACGCGGATAAAGTTCTGGCAACTGATAGTCAGCAAATTCCAACGGGAGAATTAAAATCGGTAGCGGGTACTCCGTTCGATTTTAGAAAACCGATGGTCATTGGCGAACGTATCAACGACACGACCGATACGCAGATTAAGTACGGCAAAGGTTATGACCACTGCTGGGTATTTACCGATAAATCGAACAAACTGAAACTGGGTGCTACGGTTTACGACCCAACCAGCGGACGGCAGATGGACGTATTGACTACTGAGCCTGCCGTTCAGGTTTATACGGCGAACAACTTAAATGGTAAGTTCATCGGTACTGATGGCATTGCCTACACCAAGCGGTTTGCCGTTTGCCTCGAAACGCAGCACTTCCCCGATTCGCCCAACAAACCCGATTTCCCAACCACGACGCTACGTCCGGGCGAAACATTTAAAAGCGCGACCGTTTATAAATTTTCGGTGAAGTAGGACAAGTCTGTGTATTTTTGCCGACTTACTTTCTCTAATTCTCTGTGGATTCTTTGACTGTTCAACAAACGGTAGCGCGTTACCTGCTTGATGTGAAGGCTGTTCGATTGCGCCCTAACGAGCCTTTTACCTGGAGTTCGGGCTGGAAATCGCCCATTTACTGCGACAACCGCGTTACGTTAGCATATCCCGAAGTACGTAGTTTCATAAAGAATGCGCTGGCGGATGCCATCCGACAACATTTTCCTGATGTTCAGGTAATTGCAGGTGTGGCTACGGCGGGCATTCCGCAGGGTGCCCTAGTGGCCGATACGTTGGGGCTTCCCTATTGCTACGTTCGGCCTGAGCCAAAAGCGCACGGAATGGGCAAGCAAATTGAAGGGTATCTGGAACCTGGCGTGCAGCATCGTATCGTTGTGATTGAAGATTTGATTTCGACGGGCGGTAGTTCGTTGAAAGTAGTCGACGTATTGCGGGCGAATGGCGCCGACGTATTAGGTATGGCGGCAATTTTCACCTATGGTTTTCCGCTGGCCGCCCAGAATTTTGATACTAAAAGTGTGCCTTTAGTGTGCCTGAGCGACTATGACACGTTACTGAAAGAAGCACAGGCCCTCGACTATATTTCGGCAGACGCTATGGAATCGCTGGCCACCTGGCGGCAGAATCCCGCCGAATGGGGGCGATAGACCAATAAATGCCTGAGTAGTTACGTAGCGCGGCCAGTAGGTCGCGCTACGTATTTTAATACATCTTTTCGTAGTACTCCGCAGCCATCCGGTTAGCGCCAAAATAACTGTTCACGTCGTTCATGCTACGTAGCACCAGCGCCTGCCAGTCGACAGGACGGTTGTAATACATCGGCAGAATTTCGTTTTCTAACAAGTTGAAAAGGCCATCGCGATCATGCTCATCACGAGCGTGGTCAGGGAGGAGCGGGTCGGCGGTAGGGACCAGGAAACTATTTTCGCCGGGTCGGGAAAATTCGCGTACCCAGCCATCGTTGGTTGAGATGTTCACTGCTCCGTTCATGGCAGCTGTCATACCACTGGTTCCTGACGCTTCTCGGTTCACAATTGGCGTGTTGAGCCAGCCGTCGGCACCGTCTTTCAATAGTTTTGACAAGCCCAGTTCGTAGCCCGTCAATACCGCCATATTAGGATAAAGATGGCTCAGGTAATACAATTGATTGAATATGTTCATCGAGCCATAATCCAGCGGATACGGTTTGCCCGCCCAGATAATCTGCACCGGAAAATCGGTTCGCCTAAGCAATTGGCTAAAACGTTCAATATCCTGTGAAAGAAGATCGGGACGTTTGTAAGTAGCAAATCGGCGGGCCCATACCAGGGTTAATACGTTGGGATTGAATAGTTTACCAACCTGATCGGCTACTAAACGAAACAGCGGCTTTTTGAGCTCGATTTTTCGGGCAGCAATGGCTTCCGTATTTTCGGCTACCCGAGCCGCTTCCATCTCGCCATCAGTCCAGTAGCGTTGATTTTGAGCATTTGTTATGTGAGTGATTGGGCAAATCCCATCGAATCGTCCCCACATTTGCCGGGCTACTTCGCCGTGCAGTTTCGATACGCCATTTGCATTCCGGCTCAAACGCAAGGCCACCAGCGAATGGTTAAATACATTGTCTTGTGTACCGGTTAGCTCCCGAACTTTATCGAGCGACACTCCCCCAAAGAAACCCATTTCGTATAGCAGATTAATATCGTGCTTTTCATTCCCGGCTTCCTCAGGCGTATGGGTCGTGAAAACCAGCCGCTGTTTCACTTTATTGATCGTTCCCACTTTCTGGTATAAATAAAAAGCGGCCGATAAAGCGTGTGCTTCATTAAGGTGATAGACATCGGGAGACGCCCCCAACGCATCGATCAGTTTGGCCCCGCCGATGCCCAGTATCATACATTGCGCAATTTTCATGCGTACATCATTGTCATACAGCCGATACGAAATGGCGCGCGTGTTACTATCGTTTCCATCAACGTCGGTCGTCAGGAAGAAAAGCGGAACTGTCTGAAACGTGGTAGGTTCCAGGTAATAAGCCCTCACCCGAACGGGCGTTTGATAGACATCAACCGTAAACTCAATGCCGGTATCCTGCAAAAACGAGTAGATTTTTTCGCGAAACTGCACATCCATCGAGTTGTCGGTTTTACGCACCTGGTCGTAATAGCCGTATTTCCACAACATACTGATACCGATGAGATTCTGGTTGAGTTCGTAGGCGCTTCTCATATGCGACCCGGCCAGAAACCCCAGACCACCTGAGTAAGTTTTTAGAGCCTGATCGACAGCTATTTCCATGGAGAAATAGGCGACAGATTTCTTAAAGTGATCATTGATAGTATACGGAACTGGAAACTGCGAAGGGAGTTGCGAAATCATAAACGTTTCATTTAGATCAATCAGGACGTAACGATATATCCTGGTTTTTTGCAATAAAATACAAAAACGCTTATAAATCACGCATTGATTAAGAAGAGCTTGGGGAATTGCGAGAAAATGTAAACCGACATTACACCCAAAACTTTCCTGAAAAAAATTTGCATAATACTGAGTATTATTTGAATTATCTCCCCTATTAACCAGTGCACGCCGTATCTGAAACGTAGTAAAATAATCGTTGAATGCCTGGTAGTAAATAGATTATGCTAAAATCTAACACGGAGCATCAAGCCGAACGTAGGTGGGAGAAAACAGATGAAACGTTACTCTGGCAGCAATTCAGGGAAGGACAGCAGGAGGCTTTTCAGACACTGGTTCAGCATTTTTACCGGGAACTGCATTTTTATGGCGGGCGCTTCACCCGCGATTCTGACTTGCTCAAAGATTGTCTTCAAGATTTGTTTCTGGACTTGTGGACGTACCGACATAAGATTGTCCAGACCGCTTACATCCGGCCTTATCTCTATAAATCGCTACGTCGAAAAATTCACCGCGAAGTGTTACGTAGCACGTCAATAGTTAGCGAAGAAAACATTCCGTTTGATGACGTCAGCTCGGAAGAAATTACGGCTGAACAGGCGCTAATACGCACTGAACTATCTGAATATCAGACCACAAAACTGAACAATTTATTAAATCAATTATCTGATCGTCAGCGAGAAGCCATTCACCTGAAATTTTACGCGGAACTCTCGAACGACGAAATAGCCGACGTGCTGGCTGTCAACAAACAGTCGGTTGCCAATTTGCTGCACCGGGGATTAAGTCGTTTGCGGGAAAGCTGGCCATCACTACTATCATTGTTCGGAAGCTGGTTGATGGCTCACTCGTTTCCTAAATAATCACGATGTACTGAGTATCAACTGTCTGCTACGTTCCTATTAACGACCGAACCGATATTGCTCATACACGCTATGAAAACGTATCAACACTATACTGTCGAAGATTTTCTAACCGATGACTGGTTTCTGGCGTGGATAAAACACGACCAGCCCGAAGCCCGGCGGTTTTGGGAAAATTGGCAGCAGCAAAACCCAGCCCGACGCGCTACGTTGTTGCTAGCCAAGGACATGGCCGAAGCGCTGAAAAATAGGCCGCACAATCTTTCCGCCGATCAGGAACGTTTGGAAGTGGAACAAATAGTGAAACTGACTCGACATGTACAAAGCCAACCTCGTTGGGTAGTGCTTAGAAATTCGTGGCAAAGATACAGTTTAGCGACTGCGGCTTTGGTACTGATTGTGCTGGGCGGATTCTGGTGGGTTGTTCAAAAACGAGATACACCTTCCGCGATTGTAGCCACAGGCAGTGAATTTCCGAATGAAGTCAAATCGCTACGTAGCGACTGGGTCAATCAGGTAAACGGTACGTCACAGCCGGTACGTATCGCCCTACCCGATGGCAGTCAGATGACGCTTATGGCAAACAGTCAGGCGTCATACCCGCGTTCGTTCGGGGCTGATAAACGGGAAGTAAACCTGAAAGGCGACGCTCTATTTTCGGTCGTTCACGAAGGCAAACGTCCGTTTCTGGTTTACAGTGGTACGTTGGTGACGCGCGTGCTGGGTACGCAGTTTCGTGTGCAGGCACGTCCGGGCGAAAGCCAGATGAAAGTGTCGGTTATATCGGGGAAGGTGTCGGTTATGGGGCAAAAAGACTGGCTGGCTACGCGAACATCTTCCAGTAATCATGTGCCGGGCGTGGTCCTGACGGCCAATCAGCAGGTAACTTACAATTCGAGTCAGAACAGTTACCAGAAAGAACTGGTGGCCAAACCAGCAATTTTACCCAACGTATCGGAAACCTCAGAAACCTTCAATTTTGACGATACCCCGGTTGTGAACGTATTCGAGCGGTTGAAAAAAGCCTATGGCGTAGAAATTATTTATGATACGTCGGCGCTTCGACATTGCACATTGACGGCATCGCTGGCGGGTGTGTCGCTATACGATCAGCTTCAATTGCTCTGCGCATCGATTGGTGCTACGTACGAAGTGGTCGATACACGGATCATTATTACGAGTAAGGGCTGTTCATAACGCTTGTATAAAAAAGCCCGCTATGCTACGAACATAACGGGCGAAATCGGACCAGTCTGGCGGCAATTTCGGGCCAGCGCCAACTGGTGAAGCTACTCCTTTGCCCGGAATAACTAGACCTACCCCCAAGATATGTACAAGTTTACAAACCACGAAACGATTCGGGTTCTTATGCGAATTTCGCTCCTCCAATTGTTGCTCACGATTATGCTGGCTAACGGAGTGCTAGCGGCTAATGCCCAGGAACTTCTCGAACAGCGAATAAGCGTGCGGCTTGAAAACAATACGGTCCGTCAGGCATTACTGGCGCTGGAAAAAACCGCACACGTTAAATTCGTCTACAGTCGGCAGGTTGTGCAGATCGATCAGAAAGTATCGCTGGCAGCCACAGACGAAAAACTGGCCAACATACTGGATCGTTTACTGAGACCTTTACAGCTTCGCTATACCGTTACCGGGAGCCAGATTGCCATTGTTCCGGGTCCGGTTGGGGTTGGCGACTTACAGCCCATCCAATCTACTGCTCCAGCGCAGCCGGCTGATCGGTCACTTTCGGGAACCGTCAAAAGTGAAACAGGTGACGGACTTCCGGGAGTAAGTGTGGTTGTCAAAAACACCACACGCGGAACCACAACCGATGCAGACGGGAAATACCGGTTGACTATTCCCGACGGATCGGCCACTACGTTGGTTTTTTCCTTTGTCGGTTACCAGAACCAGGAAATAGCTGTCGGCAATCGCACGACTATCGATCTTCAGATGACACCAGACGACAAATCACTTTCTGAAGTGGTTGTGGTTGGCTATGGTACCGTAAAAAAAAGTGATTTAACCGGTTCCTTGTCGCAGGTTAAAGCCAAAGAACTAAACGCTTACCCGGCTTCGAACGTATTGCAGGCGTTACAGGGGCGCGCGGCTGGGGTGCAGGTGCTGCAAAACACGGGTGCTCCGGGTGGGGGCGTCAGCGTCAGGATTCGCGGGACCAACTCGCTTCAGGGCAGTAACGAGCCGCTGTACGTAGTAGATGGATTTCCAATTAGTGGCGCTAATCCTACCCAACTCAACAATGCGGATATCGAAAGTATCGAGATCCTGAAAGATGCGTCGGCGACGGCTATTTATGGCTCGCGCGGTGCCAATGGTGTGGTACTGATTACCACAAAACGGGGAAAATCGGGCCAAACGCGAGTCGATATTGAAACCAGTTACAGCACCCAAAGTCTGCGCAAAAAGCTGGATTTGATGAATGCCAAAGAATATGCGCAGTTATACAACGAACAGGCCGTTAACGACAAACTGACTCCTTACTTTACGCAGGCACAAATTGACGCATTTGGGCAAGGGTTCGACTGGCAGGATCTTATTTTTCAGAAAGCGCCCATTAAAACGGCTTCGCTGAACATTAGTGGGGGAAACGATAAAACGCAGTTTTCGCTTTCGGGCAGTACGTTCAATCAGGAAGGTATCATCAAGGGAAGCAACTACAATCGGTATTCGCTACGTGCCAACATCAACCATACGATCAGTAACAAGTTCAGTGTCAGCTTCGCTGGTACGTTGTCGCGGCTGGAAACGGGCCAAAAGACCAACAGTGGCGGCAGCCGGGGAAACTCGATGATTGCCGGGGGTATTGCCGCACCTCCCACACTGACCCCGTATAACGACGATGGTACGTACCGGACACTGGCCATTGCTTACCCCTTCGTAGCCACCGACCTGATTAACCCACTCAATTATATCAATGAGCTGAGTAACAACACGAAAGCCAACGTAGCACTGCTCAATACTGCCCTGATTTTTAAGCCCATAGAATCCATCACCATCAAAATAGCGGGTGGTATTGAAAACCGTGACGACCGAACCGATAGCTACCGAACACTCAATTTTGTAAACTCAACAGGCTCGGCGTCGGTCAGTACCAGCCAGTTTACCAGCTTGTTGAGTGAAAATACCATTAGCTACAACAAAACGTTTCGGCAAAAGCACAGCATCTCGGCGGTGGCGGGCTTTACGTATCAGAACTTCCTGAAAACATCGTTAGGCGGCACTGGCGTAGGTTTTCTGAGCGACACGCCCGGAACCAATGACTTAGGCTCTGCTTCAACACCCGGAATTCCATCCTCCGACTATACCAAATCGGTATTATTGTCGTATCTGGGACGTATCAATTATTCCTACGATGGCAAATATTTGGCTACCGCTAGCATTCGTCGGGATGGGTCGTCAAAATACAGCGAAGGCGGGAAATGGGGGTATTTTCCGTCGGCGGCTCTGGCGTGGCGCGTTTCCAGCGAGGATTTTATGAAGAGTAACACCTTCATCTCTGACCTGAAAGTACGGGCAAGCTGGGGGCTTACGGGTAGTCAGGCTATTGATGCTTACGCTACGTTGAGTCAGTTGAGCTCGGGGAAAACCGTGTTGGGTGATGCCCTTTACAATACGTACGGCCCCGGCACAACCCTGCCCGGTAACCTGAAATGGGAAACGACTGAACAAAAGGATGTAGGTGTTGATTTTGGCATTTTTCAGAACCGGATTATCCTGACCGCCGATTACTACGTAAAAAATACCCGCGATTTGCTCACAACCGTAGCCCTGCCGGCGTCGCTTGGCTACAACACCACCATTCAAAACGTGGGCGAAGTTCAGAATACAGGCCTTGAACTGGGCATTGACAGCCGGGTACTGACGGGTGCGTTCAGGTGGGATGTTAACGCGAACGTATCGTTCAACCGCAACAAAGTCGTAAAACTTTACGGTGGTCAGGACGTACTGGGTGGTACTATCGGTGTGGTGGTCATTAACGACGTATCGAGTATTCTGCGCGAAGGTCGTCCCATTGGTCAATTCTGGGGATACGTAGAGGATGGCTATGACGATAAAGGAAAAATCAAATACAAAGACATCGACGGCGACAAGACGATTTCGACAAAAGACAAGACTTACATCGGAAACCCAAACCCGAAATACATTTTTGGCATCAATTCCACGATGTCGTATAAAAATCTGGAACTGACCATGTTCTGGCAAGGGGTTCAGGGCAACGATTTGTTTAACGCCAGTGCGATGGGCAGCACCATCGACTACGGTTTTGGTTTGAACATGCCTCGCGAAGTATTCCTGAATCACTGGTCAGCATCCAATCCCAACGCGAAATATCCCATTATCAGTAACAGCGTAAACGCCAAGTTATCGAACCGTTTCGTTGAAGATGGCTCCTACGTCCGTCTGAAAAACATCCAACTGGCGTATAATTTCCCCCTACAGAAATGGGGCGTAAACTGGGTAAAAAATGTGCAACTGTACGCGAGTGGCCAGAACCTGTTAACGTTTACAAAATACTCGTGGTGGGACCCTGAAGTTAACTCGAGTGGTGGCGCTTCGGCAACAACGCAAGGCATCGATTTTTACAGCTACCCCGTTGCCAAATCGATCACGTTTGGTTTGCGGGCAGGGTTTTAATAAAGAGCGAAATCGGGCTTCCGAAACGTAGCAAATGGCCGTATCTGACATTCTTTCACTCTTTGAAATACATGAAAAAACTCTTATTTCTCCTCCCCATATTCTGCCTCACAGCCTGTGAAAGTGAGCTGATCGAACAGCCCAAAGCGCTGGTTGTTGAATCGTTTTATAACACGGCCGCTGAAGTTGAAGCAGCTGCCAACCTGATTACAAGCCCGTTACGTAACAATAACATGAGTGTGTACGAAGCGACACTCGAAAGCCAGACCGATTATGCGTATGGTCGTGGAAGCTGGGCACCCTTATCTGATTTTCAGGGATTTGATGCCGCTAACATTACACGCGTATCGGGCTTGTGGAACACGTTTTATCTGAGCATTCGGAACGCCAATCTGGTCATTAAAAATGCGCCGAATGGTAAATCCATTAGTCAGACCGATGTAAAAAAGTACGTAGCGGAAGCCAAGTTTCTGCGGGCGTTCAATTATTTTCAGTTGGTACGTAACTGGGCAGGCGTACCGCTACGTACCGAAGCCAATATGACCGAAATTAATCTGAAACGTAGCACCGCCGATGAGGTCTATGCCCTGATTCTGGCCGATTTAACCGAAGCAGAAGCGAACCTGCCCGACAATCCGGTGGTAGCGGGCCGACCGACCAAATGGGCGGCTAAAACCATGCTTTCTGACGTGTATCTGCAACTAGGAAAATACACCGAAGCCCGCGACAAAGCGCTGGAAGTCATTAATTCCAAGAAATTCTCGCTGGTGCCGGTGACTACAAAAGCCGATTTTCAAACCAAAGTTTGGGGGCCTGAACTGGTATCGACCACCGAGGAAATTTTCTACCTCAAATACGCCCGACAGGTCAATCAGGGTAATTATATGCTCTGGATTACTAATCATCCCAATACCAAACTGTTCAATTTCGGGGGCGCTTACGCGGTTTATGGCGATGCAAACAGTGCATTCTACAAAGCCTGGGATAATGCTGATCTTCGGAAAGGGTTGTGGGACGTAGTGAATTTTGGCTTAGGTACAACTACCCTCGTTAGTTCAAAATTCATTGACCAACTTGCTGTGGGTCAGAACGGCGCTGGCAACGATGACCCGGTTTACGGCTTCTCCGACGTATTGCTCATCTACGCCGAAGCCGCTGCCCGAGTTGCTAACGCGCCAACCACCGAAGCCGTAGAAGCGCTGAATCAAGTGCATCGTCGGGCTTATGGCAAAGCAGTAAACACCGCTTCAACCATCGATTTTAAACTAGCTGATTACACCGCCACTACGTTCGTGAACGCGGTGTTAATGGAAAAAGCCTATGAGTTTCAATACGGTGGCAAACGCTGGCTGGAGTTGAAACGTACCGGTTTGGCTAAAACGATAATTCAGGCGTCCAAGGGCAAAGCGGTTCAGGATAAGCATTTGCTCTGGCCCATTCCGGTATCTGAACTGAACTATAATCTGGCGATTGATCCGGCAAAAGATCAGAATCCAGGGTATTAAACTCAAGCAAAAATTATGAAACGAAGATCAGTAATTGCCACATTGGGCGCACTTTCGCTGGGATCGGCCACCCCAAAACTGGCATCGGGCGAGGTGCTGAAAGAACCGTATAAACTGGTAAAAAAAACGCTGAAGACAGATATTCTGGTCATTGGCGGAGGAACGGCAGGCGTAGTGGCAGCCATTCAGGCGGGACGAGCGGGTCGGAGCATTATTTTGGTGGAAAACGGAAGTCAGCTTGGCGGAACGACCACGACTGGTGGCGTCGCCTATCCGGGTATCTTTTTTGCGTGGGGCAAGCAGGTTATTAGCGGAATCGGCTGGGAGATGGTGCAGGAAGCCGTGGTCCTGAACGACGATACGTTGCCCGATTTTTCAATTCCACACGGTAAACATCATCCACGCCATCAGGTTCGGCTAAACGGCCAACTCTACGCCATGCTGCTCGAAGAAAAATGCGTTGAAGCTGGCGTACAGCTTCGTTTTTACGAGACACCTATGCAGGTGAAACCCCAGGCTAACGGCTGGCTGGTGGAAACAGTTGGCAAGGGCGTGATGACCGAAATTTCCTGTAATCAACTTATCGACTGCACGGGAAATGCTTTCGTTACGTCGATGGCGGGCTTCGATGTGCTACGTGAATCGACTACGCAGCCCGGCTCGCTGATGTTCCAGATTGGTGGGTATGATTTCAATTCACTGGATCTGAAAGGGATTCAGGCCCGCTACCAGGAAGCCATTCAAAAAGGCGAACTGGAAAAACCCGATTTCCGGAACAACATCGTCGGCCTGTTGCGATCCAAAGGCGACAATATATCGCACGTACTGGGAGCCGATTCCACTACGTCGGAAACGCACACAGCCGCGAACATCAAGGGGCGAGCGGCTTTGCTCAAAACGCTACGTTTCCTGCGAACACTGCCCGGCTGCGAAAAAACCAAGATTATTGACGTACAGAACGAAACGGCGGTTCGGGAAACGTATCGCATCGACGGTCATTATAAAATTACCCACGCCGACTACGTAACGGGTAAGCTGTTCGATGATTCAGTTTCTTATTCGTACTATCCGATTGATGTGCACGACGAAAACGGCGTCGTTCCCGACCATTTGAAAGAAGGCGTCGTGGCGACCGTTCCACTGCGGGCGCTCATCCCGAAAAACAGTCGGAATTTTATTGTGGCGGGACGTAGTGTCAGCAGTGATCGGCTGGCCAATTCGGCCTTACGTGTGCAGGCATCGTGTATGGGTATGGGTCAGGCGGCTGGTGCAGCTGCCGTGCTGGCTACTATGCAGAACAAAACTCCGCTCGACGTATCGATGAGCGACCTCCGGAAACTTTTGGAACAACACGGCGCCATCGTTCCGGGAAGTGGCGCAAAAGGATAGGGCATGAGAGTCGACATGTTAGGGTATGGTTTCTGGCTATTTGTTACGTTATGCCTGTTGGTCTATGATGGGATCGGGCAGATACGTTATTTCCGTGCGCCAACCCTTTCGTTGAAGGCCGATACTACGTTGGCTTACGTAGTGGCTGCTGAGGATTCTATTGTGAACGATACCTTGTTTCAGATGCGCTCGAAAGAGGGCCTCCCGGTTACGTATTACCGTAAAATCAAAACCAGTGTTTGTTTTGATAATAAGTGTCGATTGCTGAAAGTGACGCTTTATTGGAATCCGACGGGCCGGTATTTGGGATTTCTGTTAGACAAAGGCGAGTTTTTGAGCAAATCCAAACACAAGCCGTTCAAAAAGGCCGAGTATGCACGAATGAGCGACATCCTGGCTGACCCTTTTTCTCCGTTGGCTACGTTAGCGTATACCGAAATTGCGCCGTCGGTGAAGCCGGCTGCCGTGGCCGATGAAGTCGACGGAGTGTCATCGGCTACGGCCAAAAACGTATTGGATTACGTAGTGGAAGGTGCCGCCTATACAACCTATACAATGTGGCACGTAGTTTATGGCCCAACGCAGGCGGAAGTGGCTCAGTTGACCCAGAAGTCATTATCACCTGAATTACTGCTGGCTATTCTGGAAAGCTCGGATGGACCGGATAAAATCTGGGCGCTAAACCATAGTAAAGGTTTGCCCCTAACACCGACGCTGCGGGATAAGCTGTTTACGTTCATCAATAACGATAGCTATAACCTGGCCGAACGGACAATTAAAGCACTAAACCCCGATGCTCAATCCGACCTGTGGCAGGTGTTGTTAATGACTAAACTAGCAACTACGAACTATGCAATCAATAAATTGATAATCAGTAAGTACCGAGACGTATCAGTACTAAATTCAGAAGTAAAAAAAGGTTTGGCTCAGCGTTTACAATCGCTGAATGGAGAATTAGTAACCACCATTCTGGACGTATTTCGCCACCATCACGTGGAAGATACTGAAACCAGCCTGCTGATTGCTGAACTCCTCAAAAATCAGAATGCATTCATTGCCCAAAAAGCCTATGCGTATCTGAAGAAGCTCCCACGTACCGATGCCGCAATAGCAGAAAAAATAGCTGATTATGAACGAACTAGATAGACAATGAGCACCTACTTTATCGGCTCTTGATTTTTATAGATAGTCAGCCTGGTAAACATCGAGCAATTCTCATTTTTGCCAGAGTTGCACCAATAAATCCTGGACGTGTTCTTCAACTACTGATGAATGATTCTGAACGGACTACTGGGTCTCAAATGGAATGGCTGTTGAGGGTATTTGCAAAGCGTTCAGCTAATTCAGTAATATCTTTCTGACGAACCAATCTCGCAACCCAATTATCGGGAAGAGCTTCAGGTCCGTAGAAGAGGCCTGCTAATCCACCAGTTACACAGGCAGTTGTATCAGTATCTCCTCCTAGATTAACGGCTTTCAATACAGCTTCACGGTAAGAATCCGTAGTTAAAAAGCACCATAAACTACTTTCCAGTGCATCAAGTACGTAGCCAGAACTTTGAATATCTTGCTCTTCAAATTGAGCTATATTTTGCGTGAGGATACGGGCAAAAAATTGCATTTCATCCGTTGAAAAGGATTGTTCGGAACTGTACCGATTCACTGACTCCTGCATTTTAGTATAAGCAATATCTTTATCTGCACTACGTAGTAACTCTCTGCCAAACTCAGTATAAATAAAACAGGCTATAACCGACCGAAAATGGTAATGAGTTATACCAGATACCAGCTTTATAACGCTAAATCGCCGATCTATGGAAGGTTCATCGGCCAGAAAGAATACCAAAGGTAAAATGCGCATTAACGAGCCATTGCCATTGTCGTGTTCTGTCATTCCGCCAGACAATTCAGGGCTTGTGCCGTTCATCAATTTTATAAGAGCGGATCTTGTAGCTCCGCCAATATCAAACACTTCATTGTGCGCTCCCCAGTAACCCTGTTGATACCACTTTATAAATTGATTAGCGATATCACTGATATTGAATCCATTACATAGGCTTTCTGCCGTGCAAAACAACATTGAACTGTCATCTGAAAATGTGCCGGGTGGTTGATTCCAGACACCGTAGCCTGTCATTTCCTGAACAGGATTACGAGTTAATAAAGCTCGTGACGAAAATTCAACTGGTACGCCTAGAGCGTCGCCGATGGCTGCACCGAGGAAGGCGCCTTTTATTTGGTCAAACATGGATTAAGAATTTTATGCAAAAAACTTAGGATAAACTGCCAAAACCACCGCCACCGGGCGTTTCGATACGGATACGTTCGCCGGTTTGCATGAGTCTTGTGAAAATGCCCGGTAACGTTTCACTACGTCCGTCGACGTGAATAAGCGCCTGACGACCGGTTTCGCCAGGTTTGCCGCCCTGTAAACCGTAGGGCGGCACGATGCGGTGCTGACTTAATAATGTAGCCTGAACGGGTTCGAGAAATTCAATCTCACGCAGGATGCCGGCGCCCCCACGCCACTTTCCCGCTCCACCCGAACCTGCGCGTATAGCAAACTGGTGCAGCCGAACCGGATAGCGCCGTTCAAATTCTTCCGGGTCAGTCAGTTTGGTATTGGTCATGTGCTGGTGTACCGCCGACCGGCCATCGGCACCGTCGGTTGCCCCAGTACCGCCACCAATGGTTTCGTAATAGCCGAAGCTACCGGAAGACGTGGGATTATTGGGATCGGCCGATTTCCCGAACAGAAAATTGTTCATCGTGCCCTGACTACAGGCTGCCAATCCAAATGCTTTCAACAACGTATCGACCAATCGTTGACTGACCTCAGTATTACCGCCCACTACCGCCGGGCAGGCCGACGAATCATCCGGAAAGATGGGATTCAAAAATGAGGAATCAGGTAAAACCAGCTCGACGGGAGCCATTAAGCCCTCATTGAGCGGAATATCTTTATCGCACCAGAGCCGTAATACGTATAAAATGGCGCTGTACAGAATCGAGATATTAGCGTTCAGATTGTTCGGATGAACCTCTGAAGTGCCAGTAAAATCAAACTTGAGCCGACCGTCATTGACAGCAATTGCAACCTGAATAACGTGCCCATCGTCGAGGGCTTCGCTGGCCCGAAAAGATTGCCCATTGAGTGGCTCAAGTACTGCCCCGATGGCGTTGGTGGCCGACTGCTTCAATTCCGCCATGTAATGATGTACCGTCGCTAAGCCATGTTGCCGAACTAACTCCTGTAGAGCCGATTCCCCCGCACGCAGTGACGCCAAAGCCGCTTCAATATCGGCCCGATTTTCGGTCAGAGCACGGGTTGGGTAAGTGCCGTCTACGAAATAAGAAGCAGTGCTACGTTGTCCCGAAGTGCCTTCTTCCCATAGAAACTTCCCTTTTTTCACGACGTACATAGGCTCCAGTACGACACCTTCCTCAATCAGCGAAACAGCATCGGGGGGCATTGAACCAGGCACTTTTCCACCTATTTCGGCGTGATGCGCCCGGTTGATAACGTACCCAATCAAAGCCGGAGAATCGTTATCCGGTTCGTCAGCAAAAACACCGCTGAGCAACGTTACGTCGGGTAGGTGCGAACCGCCATATTTGGGGTGATTCGTGATGATTACATCTCCCGGACCAAGTGGCAGTTTTTCCAGTACCAGCCGCGCACAAACGCCCAGGCTACCCAAATGAACTGGAATGTGGGGCGCGTTGGCAACCAGTTCCGCATTGGCATCGAGCAGAGCGCACGAAAAATCGAGCCGTTCCTTTACGTTTACCGAGAACGCAGTACGTTGTAATTGCGCGCCCATCTCTTCGGCAATGGCCCGAAAACGCTGCGTAAACAACTCCAACTGAACGATGGCGTCACCTTTTTCGGTCCCACCCAGCGTATCAGCATTCGTGTCACCTGGCAGGTCCGTCGCTACGTCGATATCGGCAATGAAATCGACAAGGGCGGTTCTGTCGGCCTGAACAACCAGCCGCCAGCCGGGTTCGATGAAGGCTGAGGACGTAGTATTGAGCAGCAATGCAGGACCACGGAACGTATCACCTTCCTGCAACTGTGTCCAGTCGAAAGCGGGGGTGGCATCGGCCCGGAACGTAGGCACAGCATGACGGTGACTGACCGGCGGTTCGTTGATCGGCGAGGTCTCCCCAACCGTACTGACAAGCACCCGAATGCTTTCTACTTCGATAGGGCGATTGGCTGGAAAATGGCCGTAGAGATGCTGATAACGCTCCTGAAAATGAGTTTCTAATTGATGGCTGTACGGCACGTCTACGGTTGCCTCCTGACCTGTCAGCCGGAGAAAAACCGTTGCTGATTTTTGCGTGACGGACACGTTCTCTCCAACATCCTGACGTAACGTCTGTACGGCTTCGCTGGTGAGTTCATTCACCCATTCGAGCAGATCAGAAGCCACGTCCGAGAGTGGTTTTAAAACTGTACGCGATGTCATGCGTTCAATCTGAGCCTGCCCGATGCCGTAAGCACTCAATAAACCACCGTCGAAGGGAAGTACCAGACTCTGTATATCGAGTAGCCGGGCAATCGCGCAACCGTGCAGACCGCCTGCTCCACCGAAAACCAGCAGGCTATACTCCTGAGGATCGAAGCCGCGCGCAACCGAGATTTTCCGGATGGCACCTGCCATGGTTTCGTTGGCGATACGTTCGAAACCACGTAGTACGTCCATGACAGTGGGTACGTGACCAGTTCTGGCAGTAATCTGCTGAATCACTCGATCCAGAGCCTCCTGCGCTTTTTCAGGAAATACCGGAATCCCAAACTGTTGCGGATGGAGTTTACCCAATAGCAGATTGACATCCGTTATGGTAAGCAGCAAGGGCTGACCGGCTCTACTGGCGCCGTAGCAGGCGGGCCCCGGAGTAGCACCAGCACTTTGCGGCCCCACACGAAGCTGGCCCGACGTAGTACCGTGTTCTTCGAACCAGCAAATGGAACCACCGCCAGCCGCTACCGTTTCTATATCCAGCGATGGGAGTTGCAGTTCGAACGGCCCGATTTTCGTCGTGAATCGGTAGTCTGGACTGCCGTGGATTCGTGCTACGTCGGTACTGGTGCCCCCCATGTCGAGCGTTAACGTTTTCGACAACAGACTACTATCGGCAACCACAGCTGCACCAATAACGCCCCCCGCCGGTCCGCTCAGCAGACTATCTTTGGGTTGAAATAAATCGGCACGTACCAAGCCGCCCGAACTGGTCATGATACGTACCGATGCGCCCATTCCCAGCTGCTGCTGTACGTTGTCAAGATAAGCACGCATGACCGGCGTTAGATACGCATCGACAACGGTTGTCTGCGTGCGCGCTACGTATTGGGGTGTGGTCGATACGTCGGTTGAAATCGTTACGTAGGGAAAACCGGCTTTGTCCAGGGCCTGTCGGATTTGTTGTTCATGAACCGGATTTCGATAGGCATTAAGCAGCGATACGGCAACGGCGTCGGGTTTGCTTTTTTGAAGCTGCGTAATAAGGTGAGCAATCGTCTGTTCCGATAAATTGACCAGCGGTTGCCCTTGTGCTGTCATTCGTTCGTCAACTTCCAGTACCGAGTTGTACAGCAGGTCGGCGGGCGGAATGGCCAACTGAAACAGGTGCGGACGTTGTTGCGTACCGATAATCAGCAAATCCTTGAAGCCTTTCGTAACCAGTAATGCTACGTTCCCGCCCTTCCGCTCTAACAGGGCATTTGTCCCCTTTGTAGTACCAAGCCGCATTTCGAGCGGTGGAAATGGCTGGTTTAATAGGGTTTGAGTCAGTAACCGGGCAGCTAAAACAGGAGCTTCTTCACCCGTGAACAGTTCCAGCGTATAGCTAGCATCGGATGTAGCCCAATCTTCAACCAGGCCAGAATCGCTACGTAGTACGAGCGTCCCGTTTGTTTGCAGCGATTCTATCTGGAAAAGACTTTCCGTTTCGATGATACGTACCTGATAGCCATTGAAAATGGGAGCAGTCAGCCAGGGCGCTACGAATTTCCCATTTATAAACTGGCCACGCAATTTACTACTGCTTAGCACTTTAGCGCGATGTAGCTCGCCTTGCGGGGAGAGGGCAAGTCCATCAGTAAAAGTACCGCCGGTATCAATCCAGATTTGATGCATTACGTTCCGACTGAATCATTACGTTCCGCAACTGCGCGGGGCGGGTTCAGCAACGTAAAACTACAAAAGCAGTCCGTTTAAATAGTTAAACGAGCCTTTTGCAACGCCATTGACAACTGATTAATTACGTAAATCAATACCCGCCTGACGGTAAACGGCTACAAGTTCCGGCTTCGCTTCACCATCCGTTATCAATACATTAAACAGGCTCAAGGGTGCAAAATGAAAGTATTTATTGGTTTCCAGTTTCGAGGAATCGCACAGCAGATAAACCTTATCGCTTTGTCGGGCCATGTTGATGGCAGTGCTGGCTTCTTTCTCACTATTTCCACTCAAACCTTGCTGGAGTGAAATGCCATCAACCCCGATGAAAGCGCGTGTCGCCCGGTAACGCGTCATGTGCTCTTCAGCCATAAATCCATGAACGGCCTGCCGTTCTTTGTCGATTTCTCCCCCAATCAAATTAATAGATACTTCCGATTGCATGAGTTCATAAACAACTGGTAATGAATTGGTGATGACGGTAATACGTTTGTTTCGGATGAACTGACATAATCGAAAAACGGTGCTTCCACAGTCCATAAAAATAATGTCACCTTCCTCAATCTCCCGAGCAGCCAACTGGCAGATATAATCCTTTCGTTCGGAATTTACGGCTGTTTTATTCGCAAAACGATGCTGAACGGTAGCAAGACTTACTTTCATGGCTCCTCCCCTTGTCCGGTAAAGAAGACCAGATGCCGCCAATTGCACCAGATCGCGACGTATTGTCATCTCGGAAGTTTTAAGCAGGGTGGCCAGTTCGGGTACCTCAACACTGCCCAACTCTTCGACCGTTTGCACAATAATTCGCTTCCGTTGTTGGAAATTCATGACACATTGATTTGTTTTGTTCAAAAATAAACAAAAATGAACAATATTGAACAAATTACTGAAGAAAGGGTCCGTATTACGGAAGAAAAACTATTGTCAGACAACTGGTACGTTCTGAAACGGTACACATTTAACTATCTGGGAAACAACGGAAAATGGACAACACAGCAGCGTGAGGCTTATGATCGCGGAAATGGCGCTACCATTCTGCTGCATAATCCACAAGCAAATACGGTTATTCTGACCCGCCAGTTCCGTCTGCCAACGTTTGTAAATGGAAATGAGACCGGCCTGCTTATAGAAGCCTGTGCCGGTTTGCTCGACGACGAACATCCTGACGACGCTATCCGGCGCGAAATGGAAGAAGAAACGGGTTTCCGAATTGAGTCGGTGCAGAAGGTAATGGAAGCCTACATGAGTCCTGGTTCTGTAACTGAAAAGTTGTTTTTCTACATCGCCGAATATAGTAGTGACACCGAACGTAACGCGGGTGGCGGCATCGAAGAAGAAGAGATAGAAATCCTCGAACTACCCGTTACTGAAGCGATGGGAATGATCAAATCTGGTGAAATTCAGGATGGTAAAACTATCATGTTGTTGCAATATCTGCGGTTGCAGCAGCTGGCCTGACGCTCGGGCTTAATTCACCTAGTCATCACAAAAAGGCGCTACTATGCTGATCCTGATCGCTGGCCCGTATCGTTCCGGCACCAATGACGACAAAAAGCTGATCGCTCAAAACATGCACCGTATGGAAGAAGCCGCGCTGGCCGTTTATCGGTTGGGCCATACACCCGTCTGTGGAGAATGGCTTGCGTTGCCATTGATTCATGCAGCCGGTTCCACTCAACTCGGAGACGCTGTTTTCAACGAAATCTTTCACCCCGTCGCGGTACGTCTCATCGACCATTGCGATGGAGTGCTACGTGTCGGCGGGCCATCCGCAGGGGCTGATGAAATGATGAAACTGGCCCATCAGAAAGGGAAACAAACGTACTGGTCGATGGAGGAGTTACCAACAGACGTAAATCTGTAACTGATCGAGACCTGTACGTATACCGTTTACTCAAATGGAGAAATCTATTTTTGAGAACTAAACAGAAGCGGGTAGTTTTCGTGCATACCCCAAACCCGATGATACCGCCAACCGACCTTCGTTCAGAGGCCTCAGCTGATTCCAGTAATGATAATTTTATTCAGCTGCCACCTAAACCGTCTATTCAAAGACAATTTCCGAAACAACCATTTACCAACATTGCCATAGCTGCCTCGGGCGGTGGATTTCGTGCCGCGTCCTTTCTGCTTGGTACGTTATCATATTTACAACACGTTCGTTTTCAGGGTGAACCGTTGTTAAAACAGGTTACGTACATAGCCAGCGCATCGGGCGGCTCACTGGCATCGGCTTTCTACCGACGGTCGTTGCTGAAAGGTCAGTCATTTAGTGAATACTTTAAAACGATCCACAATTTCCTGAATGGGACGGAAACGCTGAAGGACGTAGCGACGCTTCTGGCCGATGATACGAAATGGCCGGCAGGAGGCAAGCGCCGAAACCTAATCAATGCCTTTGCCCGGGTGTACGACCAGAAGCTGGAGGGAATGACACTGGGTGATATTTACGGAGAAGATCCGGCCATTCCGATCCGGGAAATGTGTTTTAATACTACTGAGTTTTACCGGGGCCTGTGGTTCCGGTTTCAAACCCAGCAATCGGGTACCCCTAATACCATTGGTAATAAGTTTCTTAAATTCAAGCCAGAAGGCCTTGACACAGCCAAAAAAGTAAAAATTGGCGATATTATTGCCGCTTCTTCATGCTTTCCGGCGGGCTTTGAACCGATGCGCTTTCCAGACGATTTCTCCCACGATACTCTCACCCGACAGGAGTTACGGACGGCCATCGAGTTTCCGGATCGGCTACCAGAGGAACAGCAGATATTTGGGTTGATGGACGGCGGTATTGTTGATAATCAGGCCATAGCCAGTATGGTTGAAGCCGACCGACGACGTAGTAAACGGCTGGACGCCGGATTCAATCTGGCCATTATTACGGATGTATCTAATAAATATATTTCTCCTTTTGTGCCTAGACAGCTGACAACTGAAGGCTCAGACTGGCAGGCAAAATCACTTGCCGACTATTGGCGTTCAGTTCAGAATAAATTGTCCTGGGGTATTTACGCTGGCATTCTCGGTTTGCTGTTGTTCGCTGTGAGCCTGTCTACACTAATTTTTGCTCCCAAGGACTGGATGAGAATTACGGGAGCCTTGTTTGTATTGCCTACGCTTGCCGCCAGTTTGCTCGGTTTCTACGTAAATAAAGTGGCGAGAAAATCTAAGGAGTGGCTAGATCAACTACGGAAGACAATTGTCAAAAAAGTGTCAATACTATCCGACGATACTATATGGCCAGTATCGACTTTTTTTACGAATCTGCCGTTAGGAACCCTGATCGGAATGCTTACCGACCGGCTCGGATCCATCGTGATTTTGGCGAGTGATCTGTTTCTTAAACGCATCCGCCGGGCCGACTATAATCGCTTATACGAAGATCCTGTCTGGCAGTTTCGGCTGGCCTCTAATTTTATTTACGATCTCAGCACCGAAAACAAGTCGATTCCCAAAGAAAAAAATCGCAAAAGTGATAAACCCGACAAAGCCCAATGGTGCAAAGAACTTACCCCCTCAACTAAACTATCGGATGTAGCCGAGAGAGCCCGGCTAATGGACACAACTCTTTGGTTCGATGAGGCACACCGCGAGCGTCTGGGTGACGTAACAGCGACTGGTCAGTTTACTACGTGTTATAACCTCATGCAATACATTTGCCGACTCCAGAAAGAAACAAAAGCCTACGACCGATTATCTGATGACGTGAAGCAGGCTGTTGACGATCTACGAACACATTTACTGGCTGATTGGAATCGGTTTCAGAACGATCCATTCTGGCTTTATAACCAATACAATCAGAACAACAGATAAAGCCCTTCGGTATGAACAGGTTATTTCCCTACCGAAATCAGGTTGGCGAACAGGCGATACGCCCCTGGTACACCGGCGGGTAATTCGCGGAAAAAGACAAGTCCCGTAAATACGTAGTGACCTTTGCCGTAAGGTGCATAAATCAGACTGCCTTCCTTATCGGCTTCGTTCTGGTCGTGCATTGAGAAGAGGGGTGTATATTGTTTGTCCCAATCCTGAGCGAAATAAAGACCACGCTCTTGAATCCATCCCGAAAAATCGGCGTCACTGATTTTGTTAGGATACGTCATGAGTCGGTGCTGTGGATTCAACATCGTTACCTTAGCATCCTCTTCCGTGACGCGGTCACGCCCGACTGTAAATGAGTATGGGCCTATCTGATTTACTTTCAGGCCGTTCTGAATAAAACCTCCACTACCTGGCGTTACGTACTGCACCACCAACGTACCGCCGTTTTTGACGTAATCCATCAGTTTTGGCTGGTATAGGGCTAAATATTCATTGGTATTATAGGCGCGAACACCCGTCACGATGGCATCGTAAGCCGACAGATTACCACTCAGTTCGGCCGGTCCGAGCAACGTAACACGGCAACCCATCTGCTGAAGAGCGGCTGGAATTTCGTCACCTGCACCAGCGATATAACCTACATTTTTGGCCGTTACTTTAATGTCCAGCTTTACCAACTTCGCTTCGGCAGGCGGAAATAACGTTTGCGTCGGGATGTGCGGATAGGCAATCAGTCGCAGGCCCGTTGTGAACGTACTACCATCAGCCGTAGTCATTGAGGCACGTAGCGAACCCGATTGTGCCTGTCCTTCAGGCTTTATTGTAAATGAAAGCCGTTGCTCGTCCCCTTTGTTTGTTAGCGAAAAAGCCTGCGAAGCGGGTTCAATGCGCCAGCCAGCCGGTACGTCGATTTTTAGTGTCCCAGCTACATTAGCCCGGCCTGCTTTCAGCACGATATCAGCAGTTTTTGGCGAGTTATCAGCAAAGGCATAAACACGATCAGTCAGGTTGGCCGTAACCGCAGGCTGAATAATAAACGGGCGATAAATTTCTCCATCGACCGGATCGGTCATCTTGTAAACGACGGGCCGACTGAACGTAAAGCGTTGGCCTTCCAGCTCAAACGTATAGTTCGCCGTTACCGCCGGTGGATTTTCGGGCAAACCAATTAGTTGCTGTTTATCAACCTGAAACAATCCCTTATCGATTGGTTTTTCGAGCCAATAAGGTTGTGAAATTTTCGCCATTTTGGGAATCGTCAAACTAGTCGGCAACAGTACTACGTCATTTGGCTTCAATGGCAGATTGAGGGTTGTGTCTTTAAGCGCCGGAGAATCATTGGCAACGTAGCGGACACCAACCAGCCGAATGGGTACGTCGGTTCGAGTTACTACGTTACTGGTCAGGCGGATGGTTTCGCCGGGGGTGGCTGCATAACTGGTCGGGTTGCTTTCGAAATAGAGCCCAAGGCATTGCTGGATGAGTGTTTGAACCTCCTGACGTTTTGCTTTTACGTAGAGGTTGGACGTATCGAGCCTACTAATTGCCCCATATAATTGCACTAACGCCGGTACCGAAGCGGCTGGCTGATCGGGCCGGAACGTAGCAATAAGCTGACTCACCTGCGTCTGAACGGTTTCGCTATTTTTGACCCGTTTCCAGCTGGTATCAACACCATCAAGTAGGTCTTTTTCAGCAGGTTCGCCACCTTTCAGCAGCAGATAATCCACACGAGCTCCCCGGTTGGCCGCTACGCCAAACCCCTGGCTTTTGTGCTGGCTCCGGCTTTCAGCGGCAATTTCTCCATATGATTTGCCTAATAATGGATTGTATAGCCCCGTTTCGACACTAATTAAATTACCTGCTTCATCGGGTTTTTTGTTGCTTAAAAAAGCTCCCGGAATAAATACGTTCCAGAGAATGCGTCGGGGTTGCCACGGCTTTACGAAGGCGAGTTGCTCAGGAAATGCTTTAGGGTCGTTGGCAATTTTGAACGCTTCCTCGGCCAGATAACCCGATGCGCTGTGGTGTCCGTGACCGGCGCGGGCGTCGGGCGGAAAGCGGGTGATAATTACGTCGGGTTGGTATTTTCGGATGGCCCACACTACGTCCGCCAACACTTTTTCCTGTCCCCAGGTACGTACCGCTTCATCCGTTGACTTCGAGAAACCAAAATCATAAGCCCGGCTGAAAAACTGGTCGGGACCGTCGACACGTCGAGCGGCCAGCAACTCCTGCGTCCGAATGACACCAATGTTTTCTCCCTGCTCGGCTCCGATAAGATTTTGTCCTCCGTCACCCCGCGTCAGCGCCAGATAACCCGTTCGGACGAGTCGTTCTTTAGCCAGGTAAGCCAGCATGAGCGTATTTTCGTCGTCCGGATGAGCCGCTATGTACAAAACAGATCCTAGTACGTTGAGCTTTTTAATATTTGACAGAATTTCGCCCGGAGGAGTGGGTTTAATTGGTCCATACGGCACCTGAGCGAATGATTTGAACGCGAAAAGAAAGCTAAGAAAGAGAACAGCGGTAAATTTAGGAAGCGACACAGGCTACGTATATTAGGTGTACTGACAAATTTACAATTTATAGAAGAACAGAGTTCAGTTTCACTTAAACTGGCCCGAATTTGATTACGTAGTGCTACGTCAGCGGCTGATATAGGCGCCATACAGATTCGCTCGCCCAAAGCGAGATGGCATCTGGTGAATCTTCTCGATAGTCGAATAACCCGCTTCTTCGAACAATTTTGTTAGCGATGCGTAGCTCAGTGGATAAGGTACCCACGGATTGGGTGTATCCATGTCATATTCGACCAGCAAAAAACAACCATTTTCGCTCAAATGCTGGCCTGCTTTCCGGAGAAAACTCGGTTTGTCAACAACGTAGTGAAGCGAATTGGCCATTAGCAGACCATTTAACGTAGCGAATGGCCATTCGTTCGTAACGAAATTTTCACAAATCGGCTCAATAAAAACTCCACTATAATCAGAAATGCTACGTAGTGCTTTCGGATCAGTATCCAGCGCAAAAATGTGGCTTGCCGATGGAAGCAGGGTTGCAAGCGCTTGCGAAAAGAGTCCGGTTCCGCAGCCCAAATCGGCCCACGTAGCAGGTTTATCGGTTGTTATTGCCTCATGCTGGATTAATGTAATGGCTTCTTGTAGCTGCATGATTTTACTTTCGCACAAGCGGATGTTGGAGATAGATAATAACTAATGAAAGCAGGAAAAAGGCAAATCAATCCGTATACCTTTCATAGCGCGATCCCGAAGATGGAAGGCAATTATGAGTAGCATTCCGGTTGCCGTAATGAAATTAGCCCATATAAACGTTTGCGGAAACAGCACCAGCACGGCGCCCAGCATGGTAATGAAGCCTACGATCAGGAGGCCGGTTTTGCCGATGGCCCATTTGCTGAACATCGCCGTTATTTCGGGTTTTCCACTCAACATGGCCCAGCCTTGTTTAAGCCCCATATACAGGGCGAAAAGGATTAGCGCCGTGTTTAAAATTTTAAGGGCGAATGTCATTGACGGGAAGCGTTTGGAAGGAGGATTATCTCGATAAGTCTACGAAAAAGTTGCCCTTAAGCCAAATTAGCCGTATAGCCGTGTCATTTTGGGCTTAGACTCCTAAAAAAAACGTACTTATCCTCAAAAAAAGTCAACAGACAGGGTTGAGTCCGTTGGCTTATACTTGGCAAAGGCTATCTTTGCGGGCAATTTACTTTTTTCAAACCTATACGAAGTCGATGAATAATAGTCTTTACATCGTCCCCTTTTTGGGTCTGGTGGGTCTGGCGGTTATGTTCGCCAAATTCGTTTGGGTATCGCGGCAGGAAGCCGGCGACGCCCGAATGCAGGAAATATCAGGATATATAGCCGATGGGGCTATTGCCTTCCTCAAAGCGGAATGGCGTGTTCTTATCGTCTTTGGTATAATCGTAGCCGCCTTGCTGGCCTTTGCCGGAGCGCAGGTCGAAAACTCTTCCTGGGTCATTGGTATTGCCTTTGCTTTCGGCGCTTTTACGTCGGCACTGGCAGGCTATATCGGTATGAAAGTCGCCACGCAAGCGAACGTACGAACCGCGCATGCAGCCCGCACGAGTCTGACTCGCGCGCTGGACGTATCGTTCACCGGGGGTTCGGTTATGGGTATCGGCGTAGCAGGTCTGGCCGTTCTGGGGCTCAGCGTATTGTTCATCATTCTGTATAATACGTATGTCAGTACAACCGGCGACATGAACGGTCTGCCGATGGAAAAAGCACTTGAAGTACTGGCGGGTTTCTCGCTCGGCGCCGAGTCGATTGCTTTGTTTGCGCGTGTGGGTGGTGGTATATACACCAAAGCTGCCGACGTAGGCGCTGACCTGGTTGGTAAAGTAGAAGCCGGTATTCCGGAAGATGACCCGCGTAACCCCGCTACCATTGCCGATAACGTAGGTGATAACGTGGGTGACGTAGCCGGTATGGGCGCTGACTTGTTCGGTTCATACGTAGCAACGATTCTGGCAACAATGGTGCTGGGACGTGAAATTCGCATTCCTGAAGCGGCTAATATCACAGGTCACGCTCCGATTGTTCTGCCTATTCTGATTGCTGGAATGGGGCTGATTTTCTCGATTTTAGCTTGCTATCTGGTACGTGTTAAAGACGATAACGGCAATGTACAAGGTGCCCTCAACATGGGGAACTGGGGTTCGATTATCCTGACGGTTATTGCTTCTTATTTTCTGGTTGGCGCGGTCCTGCCCGATACGACGATGGAAATTCGGGGTGTTGAATTCAACCGGATGGATGTTTTCTACGCCATTCTGACGGGTCTGATTGTTGGCGCGTTGATGTCTACGATTACGGAATATTACACCGCCATGGGCCGTCGTCCGGTAATGTCTATCATTCGGCAGTCGGCAACGGGTGCTGCTACCAACATCATTGGTGGTCTGTCGGTAGGTATGGAATCGACGGTGTTGCCAATTCTGGTTCTGGCGGCTGGTATTTATACGTCGTATCATTTTGCTGGTCTGTATGGTGTAGCTATTTCAGCGGCTGGTATGATGGCGACTACGGCTATGCAGTTGGCCATCGACGCTTTTGGTCCTATTGCCGATAACGCGGGTGGTATTGCCGAAATGAGTTACCTGCCCGAAGAAGTTCGGGGACGTACTGACATTCTTGATGCGGTTGGTAACACGACTGCTGCTACGGGTAAAGGTTTCGCCATTGCGTCGGCCGCTCTGACTGCACTGGCTTTATTTGCTGCCTTTGTCGGAATTTCGGGCATTTCATCCATCGATATTTACAAAGCCGACGTACTGGCTGGTTTGTTCGTGGGCGCCATGATTCCCTTCATTTTCTCGTCGCTGGCGATTGCGGCTGTAGGACGTGCAGCTATGAAAATGGTAGAAGAAGTACGTCGTCAGTTCCGCGAAATTCCGGGTATTTTAGAAGGAACCGGCAAACCCCAATACGAAAAATGCGTGGCGATTTCAACCCAGGCATCTATTCGCGAGATGGTACTGCCAGGTGCAATAGCCCTGAGCGTACCGGTTATCGTTGGTTTCATTTTCGGCCCCGAAGTACTGGGCGGTTTGCTGGCCGGTGTAACGGTTTCGGGCGTTTTGATGGGTATTTTCCAGAACAACGCCGGTGGGGCCTGGGACAACGCTAAAAAATCGTTCGAAAAAGGCGTTGATATTAATGGACAGACGTATTACAAAAAGTCGGAGCCGCACAAAGCATCGGTAACCGGCGATACGGTTGGTGACCCATTCAAAGACACGTCGGGCCCATCGATGAACATCCTGATTAAGCTGATGTCGATTGTGTCGCTGGTAATTGCGCCTTACATCGCCGTGCAATCGTCTGAAACGCCGGGTTACAATCTGGAAGGTAAAGAAGCTGCCGGAACAGAAGTTCCTCTCGAAGAATCGACCGCAGCTGATAACGATAAAGTAAGTACGCCAAACGCAGAACTGGGCAAATTCAGCATTCAGAAACTAACGAGCGGTGTTGAATTGAACATTCCTGAGTTTGGTATCGAGAATAAACTGCTCACCTTCATCAAAGGTGACAAGCCCGTTGATAAAGATACCTGGTTCGATTTCGACCGGCTTCTGTTTCAGACGGGTAGCGCGGTACTGGAGCCACAATCGCAGGAACAGTTGAAGAATATTGCCGAAGTTCTGAAAGCCTATCCCAGCGTGAACGTAAAATTGGGCGGCTATACGGATAACACTGGCAAGGCCGCCAGCAACCTCAAACTGTCGCAGGACCGCGCCAATTCGGTACGTGCTGAACTGGAAAAAATGGGTATCGATAAAGACCGGCTGGAAGCAGAAGGTTACGGCCAGGAACACCCCGTTGCTTCGAACGATACGGAAGAAGGTCGCCAGCAGAACCGCCGGATTTCGATCCGCGTTACGAAGAAGTAAAACACGTAGCATTTTAAATTTCACAGCAAGAGGCCAGTTCGTTTGAACTGGCCTCTTGCTGTTTATAACGTATTGCCCGGCCAGGATTCAATCTTACAATTCAATCAGCAATTCACACTATTGGTAATGAGATACTGCTACTTCAGCGGTCGACTGCTTTTAATACGTGACTTGTGGGCAGAGATTTGTCATGTCAAGGCAAGCTCCTGACTTCACAACATGAATTGTACGACAGAAAACGTATTTCTGAATAGGGGATAATCAATTCTGGATGGTCATTGTCGTACGATGCGAACAGTAAACAACATGAACACGACAAATTTACTTCCATCCACTACGTTACTACGCCGGTTTTTGCTGCTGCTTGGCAGATTTGCCAACGTACCATTTCAATTTCGTTTACTGTTATTTATTCTGCTGATCTCAAGTCAATTAGTTGTACGTGGTCAGTCAGCAGTAAGCCCTGGAACGATTTCAGGAAAGGTTACCGACAAAAACACTGGTCAGGGCATTCCGTTTGCTTCAGTTGGTGTGAAAGGCAAAACCGTTGGTACGCAGGCTGATGCCGATGGAAATTTTCAGCTCCAGCTACGTCAACCTGTTGATACGTTGGTGATTTCAGCACTTGGTTACCAACTTACAAAAGCAGCCGTTACTACGTCCAGACTCAACGTAGTGATGGAGTTAGCTGCTGCTACGTTGACCGAAGTGGTAGTACGTGCGGGCGAGAATCCGGCTTTCCGCATCCTGCGAGCCGTTCACGAACACCGTAAACAAAACGATTTCAGCCAATTACGTGGGTATGAATACGAAGCTTACAGCCAGCTTGGAATTAGTATCAACCAACTCGACGAGCGTTTCCGTCAGCGCAAGCCGATACGTGCCGTTCTGGAAGCACTGGAAAAGAAACAGGGTGGTAAAAAGACGGATGAGCTACCCGTTTTTCTGTCTGAAACCATCTCACGGCTGTACGCCCGTCAGCATCCGCAACGCACCAAAGAGAAAATTCTGAAGACGAATATTAATAGCGTTGGTATTACCGACGATAGCTACGTAGCGCAGTTTACTGGGGCAGGCTTTAATACACTCAATTTTTATAAAAATCAGGTTGGCTTATTTAGTAAAGAATTTATTTCTCCACTGGCCGACGGTGGTCGTTCGGCCTATACGTATTTTCTGGCCGACACTGCGCAGGTTGGTCAGCATAGTTGCTACGTTGTAGATTTTGACCCCAAAAACGAACGTGATCTGGTATTCCGGGGGAAAATGTGGATTGATACGTTAAGCTATGCGCTGGTTCGGATTGATGCCCAGGTGGGCAGGGCGGCCAATATAAATTTCATTAACCAGGTCGATATCGAACAGACATACGAATTAGCTTCTGACACCGAAAATGCTTGGTTACCAGAGTCTACACACGTGACGGCCCAGGTTGGTGAGTTGGTTAGTCATACATTTGGCGCTACCGTCGATTTTTTGACTACAGTTCGTCAACCACTAATTAATCAGCCTAAAGACCTTGATTTCTTCGTCACCGAAGTAGAACTGGCTGAAGATCGTGCACAATCGCCGGCTGACTATTGGCCTGCCCAGCGGGAGCAATCTGACTTGTCGAAACAGTTTGAGCACACTCGCGCGCTGCTGGATACCGTCCGGAATCTTTCTATTGTGAAGACGTATACTAAGGTTGGGCAGTTTTTGCTCAATGGCGGTAATCTGCCGCTCCTGCGTGGTGTTGAGATCGGTTCACTATATTCACTCTGGGCGCGAAATTCGGTTGAAGGTAATCGGCTACGTTTAGGTATACAGACGAACAATATGTTTAGCCGGACCTGGCAGCTATCGGCTTATAGCGCGTATGGAACGCGGGATAAAATTTGGAAAACAGGCTGGGAAGTCAATTTCATACCGAACCGTCGCCCAATGACACTGTTAACCCTGCGACACAACTACGAATTAGAACAACTAGGTTTGCGGCAGGAAGATTTAATTGATAACTCGTTTTTTCGAATCACCAGCCGATTTGGTAAGTACCGTCAGGCGTACTATCAGCGCGAAACTTCGCTGACTGCCCAGCGTGATTTTGGAACAGATTTCACGCAGACGGTGGGTTTACGACTACGTACCATGCGTTCAGTAACCTCCAGCTTCCCAAATCAGGTTGATGAACCCTATCATCCTGCCTTGAATAGCCTCAATATTCAGACTAACGAACTGTATCTGGAAACTCGATACGCTCCGGGTCGGCTACCTGCCCGACGTGTCACTAGCCGCAGGATTCGACGTCGCCCGACGGAATCGGCACCCATTATTACGTTACGTTATACGCTGGGAAAAGCTGGGAAACAGACCGGTACGTATCATAAATGGCAGATTCAATTAGACCACGCCCTTCGCTGGGGAATAGCTGGACGTACACAGTACACCGTGCGTGCCGGATATACCCCTTCTACACTCCCCTACCCGCTGTTAGAGGCCCATTTAGGCAACCAGACGCCTTTTTATAACCGCAACGCGTTCAACCTGATGAACTATGCCGAATTTGTTAGTGATCGCTACGTTTCGCTGGCGGTCGAACACAAGTTTGAAGGGCTGATTACAAACCGTTTACCCTTAATCCGGCGGCTGGGTTGGCGGTCGTTTGTAACAGGCAAGGTGCTCTGGGGGCAGCTTAGTAACAGTAATCGTGCACTGATTACTACAAATGAAGGTGAGAATCGAGGTGTTTTGCCCATTCATTCATTGGGACAAGTACCTTATGCTGAAGTAGGTTACGGGTTTGATAACGTATTTAAAGCGTTACGTATCGAAGCAATCCATCGATTAACATATCGGCAAAATCCTAACGTAACACCGTTTGCCGTAAAGCTATCGCTTCAGGTTAGTTTGTAAAATAGGCTAAATGCTATGAAACTGATACGTATAGTCGGATTATTGGCTGGATTACTATTCGGAAGCTTTCTACCATCTCAGGCGCTAAGGGAGTTGATGCCCGTACCCGACTCATCACCGAATCAATTATTTTATTTGCAACGTAGCAAAGATGCCAACACGGTGATATATGAAGCCCGACTAACGGCTAACCATAAATTAGATCCTATTAAGCCTATGGATGTTTACTGGATACGTTACGCCGAGAAAGGTCAGCGTGAGTCTTTGTCGGCTATTCAGTGGAAATTAGCTTATGGATATACACATAAACCAACGTCCTCTTCTGATACGTATGATATTCACTTACACGCCTTTAAAGAGCGGCCACTTCAGATCATGTATCATCAGGGAAAGCCAGTAGCTACTCTGCTGATCAACGGGCAGCGGGCCTGTTTACAGAAAGTTTTTGTTCACGTTGATCCAAAACCCCATTTTATTCCGCATGTTACGTATGTAGACATGTTTGGTACGTCTCTAAAAACCAACCAGCCCGTATATGAACGTATCATTCCTGAAAATCAATAATTGCCCGAGCAATGTTTTCAGTAACGTACTGCTAACTAGCCATTTATTCTCCAGTGTTAATATTTAATTGTTAGACTTTTATTAGAAAAAATAATCCCCATCGGACGTATCCGGTGGGGATTTCAATTTTCATAGACGTTGAGTAAATAAGGGATGAGTATCTAGTACTCAATTAGTTCACTTTAGCTGCAGATTTAGCATCATCAACGCCAGACTTTGCGTTTTGAGCTACCTCATCAACTTTATCATTGTATTGATCTTTGCCCTTTTCAAAAGCTGATTGAGCCTGATCTTTATATTGACCATATTGTTCTTTGGCTTTGTCGGCATACTGATTAACCTGCGATTTAGCCTGCTCAAATCCGTCTTTCACCTGAGCTACGCCCTTTTCCCACTGATCTTTCAAATCGCCAGAACGTTTGTTGGCTTCTTCAGATAATTTTTCGCGGGTTTCTTTGCCACTACGTGGAGCAGTCAGAATTCCAATGACGACCCCCGTGAGGATACCTGTTAAAAAATCGCGTGTACTTCTCATAATTTTATAGTTTTGAGTGATTGGTGATTATTATTTTACCTTACGTTTTGCCTGACTTACAACCTCCTGTGCTTTTTCAGAGGCCGAATCAACGTAATCATTATACTGTTGTTTGATACTGTCTAAGCCAGTTTGTAATTGATCCTGAAGATCTTTAAAAAATGAGTCTGTTTCTGACGTGATGCGTTTCCGAGTTTTTTTGCCACTTTCAGGGGCGAGTAAAACACCAATTACAGCACCTACTGCCAAGCCGACTAAAACTCCTGGTAATGATCTCATGGTCTGTCTAGTTAGTAAATGACTTTAACGATTCAATATTAGCAACCTTATAGAAAATTTTATACCACTATCGAAAATAAAACATAAGTCACTGTTAATAAATACTTTACCACTGGTATGTTACGTATTTGATTCAGCACGTGTTGAGGACTTTTTTCTACAAGGGCGTCCACGTTTTACCCGATTCTACTTTATTCGCTATGTATTGGTTTGACTATAACCTGTTGCAAAACATGCATAACCAGCTTTAAATCCGAAACAGGCCAAGTACGTCGATCAGTTAAAATTACACACAAATAAAAATCCCCGCGCTCAATCTGGCGCAGGGATTCCGTACCCACCGTAACTTGTACTTAACCTAAAATAACGTTGCAGTAATAAACTGTCTAATTTTTTATCGCCAAGGCCTGTATTAGGCCGACATATCATACTTCACACTAAACTCCACGCCCTTGAATTAGGCGAAGGAGTATGGCAATCACGGCAATCACTAGTAAGATGTGAATCAAACCACTCCCACCGATCCCGGAACCTAGAACTCCTAGGAAGCCAAGCAGCCAAATAATAATCAGCACTACGGCGATTGTGTAAAGAAGGTTGCCCATTTTATATCGTGAGTAAATCAGAATTAAACATCTCGCAATTACCGGAATAGGAGAAAAATTTGTGCCAATTTCAAAAAAAAGCAAACAGATTCTGGAAACTCAGCCTTATTCACTTGTAAATGAGCTTTAAATACAAATAAAGCCGTTTTTAGAAGTACAATATGCCTTTTCTATACAGTGTGGGAATTGTAGATAAATTTCCACACATGTAGAATGATTGTAGAAAAATGGCTCAATTTAGAGACGTTTAGAAGCCATAATTCTGTTGAAACAATGAAATTCAGAGCCAATTTTTTAAATATAAACGGTTAATTCATTGGTTTTTCTCGGTTCTCAATACATTATACGTATCAAGACAGCGATTTCGGCATCATATTTTATATGAGATAGCTAAGTAAGTTATGAAAATGTAATTATCGTGTTTAGAACAATGATTGGGGCTAGCACAAGACAACAGTATAGGCCAATGGCGATTACAACAAATACGGCAGCATCGAAACGTGTATTAATTATCGATGATGAGGCAGATATTTGTTTATTGTTGTCAGGTTTATTGCGTCGGCTGGGATATCAGCCAACGTGCGCCCATTTTATCGAAGAAGGTAGGCAGTGTTTACACTCACAGCAGTTTGACGCTATTTTTCTAGATCTAAATCTGCCGGATGGGCTGGGTTTTGACCTGCTTCCATCGATCCGGGAAGAGCAGAAGGTTGCTAAGGTTGTTATGATCAGTGCCTTTGATGGGCAAACCGAACGTCGGCGGGCGACTGAGCAGGGAGCCGACTATTTTATTGGAAAGCCCTTTACCCGGCGTTCCGTTGAAATGGCTTTGCAAACCGTTGAGGTTTGAGTAACTTTGTTTATACAGCTATTTTAGCTCTGCTTTTCGTTATATTACTGCTGAGCATAGTTTGTCTGAGCAAACTACTTCATGGAAAAAATTCTTATTGTTGACGATAATAACGATATATGCCTGCTGTTAGAGCGTTTTCTGACAAAGCAGGGATATAAAACGGCGTCAGTACAGCGTGGTGAAGATGCGCTTGTTCTGCTACGTAAAGAGTCTTATGAGTTAGTTATCTGCGATTTTAAACTCCCGGATATTGACGGTCTTGAAATGCTACGTCGGATAAAAGTTATGAATCCGACCACGGCTGTCATTATCATTACGGGCTACTCCGACGTCCGGGTGGCGGTGCAAACCGTAAAGCATGGTGCCTACGACTACGTAACGAAGCCCCTCTATCCCGACGAAATCCTATTTACCATAAAAGGTGCTCTTGAACGGCGGCTGCAGTCGCTTAATGCTTCAAAAGCATCTGTACCAACTGATTCGCCAAGTAAGGCAAGCACGCCAAAAACACCGGCTAGTAAACAGGTACTTGCCCCCGACGGAAAGCGTTTTATTTATGGGAAAAGTCGGGTGGCTGAGCAACTTCAGAAACACGTGGATCTGATTGCCCCTACCGATATGTCGGTAATCATTACTGGCGAAACAGGTACGGGTAAAGAGTTTGTAGCCAATGCCATTCATCTAAAAAGCAAACGAGCCGAAAAGCCTTTTGTAGCAATTGATTGTGGCGCACTAAGCAAAGAACTAGCAGGAAGTGAACTCTTTGGACACGTAAAAGGCTCTTTTACAGGAGCCATGTCAGACAAAGCCGGTAGTTTTGAATATGCCAACGGAGGCACCATCTTTCTCGACGAAATTGGAAATCTCTCGTATGACAATCAGATAAAGCTACTACGTGTGCTTCAGGAACGTAAGATACGGCGACTGGGTAGTAATCAGGACATCCCCGTTGATGTACGTATCATTGTGGCCACAAATGAGGATTTACGGGAAGCTGTTCGGCAAGGAAAATTCCGGGAGGACATCTACCACCGTATTGCCGAATTTGAACTGCACTTATCGCCCCTCCGCGAACGTAAAGCCGATATAATGATTTTTGCGGATCATTTCCTCGAATTGGCAAATCGGCAACTGGACAAAGATATTCTGGGTTTCGAAGACGAAGCTAAAGAAAAATTAAAGGAATACTATTGGCACGGCAATCTGCGCGAGCTTCAGAACGTAGTGAAGCGATCCGTACTGCTGTCGCAGGGAGAATATATTGAAGCCGACGTACTGCCTCATGAAATTATTTCTCCTCAGTATTTTCCAAACGAAGATACGTTAGCACCAAATGTTCAGGTTCATTACGACCCGGCTCGTCCAGGTGTGCCTGTTATCAGTCAGTCAGCGGCTAATCTGAAATCGGTTTCGGAAAACGCGGAACGTGTCGCTATTCTAAAAGTCCTTGAAAAGACTGGCTATAATAAAACAAAAGCGGCCGAAGTGCTTAACATCGACCGCAAAACGCTTTATAATAAGCTAAAAGCCTACGATATCCATTTATAATTAATAAAAAAAAGGAGTGAGCGAAAGTGTGATTGGATAATAGTTACCAAGTCTACACTTTCGCTCACTCCTTTTTTTTAGTTCAAGCTAAATCCTACAGAAAGGAGACCTACGCCATTTTTGGCATTACCAAGTACTGCTTTAGCGGCAGTGCTGTTTGCAATATTCTGCAATCCCTGTTCATAGCGGGCTCCTATAAAACCTTTTCCAATATAAAAGTTAATACCACCGGCTAAGCCATAATCAAACGTATTAAAACTCTCACGGTTAATAGCATTGGAGCCTGAACCAAAATCGCCATTTGTGTTGATGTTTGAATTAAGCAGATAAGCCGCATACGGGCCAGCCTGCAACTCGATGGTTGGTCCTAGCTTAAACGTAGCCAATACGGGTAATTCTGCGTAGTTGAGTTTGAACGTATTTTTTCCGTTAAAACCGAGAACATTGTACGTAGCAGAAGCCCCCTTGGTCATATAGAGTAACTCCGGTTGAATGGCAAAAAACTCGCCAATGGGCGCCTGAGCAAACACTCCAGCATGAAAACCGATACGTTCAGTTCTGTTGGTAGATCCCTGACCATCATAAAATAGTGAACTGGCATTTAAACCACCCTTCAAACCAACCCGCGCCTGTGCATTGGCAGTAGACGTGTTCAAGGTGAGAGCGCCGACTACGAATGCGGCCGCCACAAGTAAGGTGTTAATTGACTTTTTCATAATGATTAATAAGAATGAATGGCATATAAAACGTATATTGCCTTACGTAGCGAATTGGGCAAAACCGTGCCAAACCGTCGAAAGCAGCTCCAATTGAAGGTATATCATTGTATATTACGCATTTTGCTCACTTCTGCTGTCAGCAGTTCAGCGCATGAGCCGTGAAAGATATTCCCCATTTTGTAGAGACTGACAACCAGTTTCGGTTTATTGTGCCAATAATCGGAATCGCAGTTGGGGAATGAAAGATCTGATACGTATCAAATTGATTAACAATCCTTCTACACTTACTAAGAATAGACCGATAAATAAATGTTTTTGAGTAAATTTGAAAAACGAGTCCGTTTAATAACACGCCGTCATACGCACCAAAGTGTAAGAAATTAGTTTTTATTCGGTAGCCGTAACTTTTCTATTACCGACCTGATGCACCGTAGCTCTATATTAATGACCATCCTTATTGCTGATGACGACTCCGACGACCGTTTATTTATGGAACGGGCACTTCGGCAGAGCGGTTATACCCACAATATTCAGTTTGTTGAAGACGGTGAAGAATTAATGGAATATCTCAGGCATACAGGTCGTTATACGGAAGAAACTTCACCGTGGCCCAATTTGCTGGTTCTCGACCTGAATATGCCTCGTAAGAATGGCTTTCAAGCCCTGAAAGAAATCAAAGATGACACGGAATTGCGCCGATTACCCGTTGTGGTGATGACGACCTCGTCTGCTGATGAAGATGTGTTGAAAACGTATCATCTTGGCGTGAACTCGTTTGTAACAAAGCCGTTCAATTTTAATCGATTGGTTGAAATGGTTGTCGCCTTAAAAACATATTGGCTGGATACCGTAAAGCTGCCGTAACATCCGGCCTAAATGATGCTCCACCGTACATTTGATAGTTTGTGAGCACTGATTATTTTTTGATTTATGATTTCCCTACCTGAAACACTCGACATTACTGAAAGAAATCTCATTCGGGTTCTGCTTATCGAAGACGACGAAGATGATTATCTGCTGACAAAAACTCTGGTTTCTGCCAAAGAAAATGCTTCCATCAAGTTAGACTGGGTAGACAGCTACGAACAGGCTCTCGAAGCTATTAACAACAACCAGTACGACGTCTATCTAGTCGATTATCGATTAGGACAGTATACTGGTATTGAGCTGATTCAGGAAGCTTTTCGACTAGGATGCCGGGCTCCAATGATTCTACTCACAGGCCAGGACGATCTCACCGTTGATCAGTCGGCACTTGAATTAGGGGCTGCCGATTATCTGGTAAAAGGACGTATCGACGCTCAGCTGTTGGGACGTAGCATTCGTTACGCATTACGTCAGGCAGGCGTGCTAGCTGAGGTGGCGCAGAAAGAGAATAAATACCGTTCCTTATTCGAGCGCTCCATCGACGCCATTTTTGTGGCCAGCGAGAATCTACAATTTCAAGATGCGAACTCGTCTGTTGAACAACTTCTCGGTTATACAAGGGAAGAATTACGAAACCTAAATCCCGCCCGCTTATTTGCCGACCTGAATCATCTGCGCAAATTACGTTTTAAAGTACGCGAACACGGTCAGATTAAAGATTTTGAAACCATATTGATTCACCGAAATGGTCGTAAACGTATTTGCCTGATTTCGGTGTGGGCTGTCGAAGATTTAGTTGGTCAGCCTGAGTGGTATCAAGGCATTGTGCGGGATATTACCGACCAGAAACGGGCTCAGCAGGAACTAATTATGGCTGAAAAGCTGAGCATGACGGGAAAAATTGCCCGAAGTATTGCCCACGAAGTACGTAATCCGCTGACGAACCTGAGCCTGGCACTTGAACAGCTCAAAGATGAGTTAGATACCGACAGCGAGTATGTCAGCATGTTTACCGAAATCCTCGGACGTAACGTAGATCGTATTGGTCAACTGATTACCGAGATGCTCAATTCGTCTAAACCCCGCGAACTGGATCGGAAAAAGCAGGATTTCAATCAGATTGTCAAAGAAACGTTACAGCTTATTAGCGACCGGATTAAGCTGAAGCGGATGCGAATCGATGTGCACTACTCGACAGACGATTGTAATGCGTTGCTCGACCGCGATCAGGTGAAAACTGCCATCCTGAATATTCTGGTGAATGCGGTAGAAGCAATGGCTGAAGGCAAAGGTATCGTTTCAGTACGAACCTACTGCACGGAAGACAATCGAGTTTGTGTTGAGATTAGCGATAATGGAGGTGGAATTAGTGAGGCAGACCGACAACGACTTTTTGACCCATTTTTCACAGGTAAATCTGGGGGTATGGGCCTAGGATTAACGGCCACGCAAAACATCATAAATAGCCATAAAGGGTCTATTGAGGTAGAAAGCCAAGTCGGCCAGGGTACTACATTTCGGCTTTATTTTCCGAAGCGAATGGACGATTAACAGAACCCACTATTTCTGGAAATTTTCAACTAGATCCTGGCATATAAAAAAGCCGGGATTTTTTGTGAAATAGAGTGGGTAAAAATATACACACATGCGTAAATAGATTCCACACAACCACATTGGAAACAGATTGGCAGTGTGCTATTTTAGTTACAACATTTGATTTACAAAAAATTCATAATCAACGGTTTATCTTTCAGTATAGGATCATAGGAATTTGTAAAAAAGAAGTGGCACAATAAAAGCTATTAGAAATACATATAACTACCTAATACTATGTGGACTGCAACTCATTTCCCGGCTTCTATGCGTTCTTTGAGTCCAACTACTCGGTTAAAAGCGATTGAGATTGCTAACCAGTTACTAGCTCAGGGTGAACTCGATAAGCAGCAGCTTATTGCGCTTAGCATTGAGGAAGCCCGACGTTTGGCACGCTGCGAACGCGTTGACCAAACTCAATGGACAATGGGAGCCCGTCAGTTTGCATAATAGGTAGTTTACAAGCCTTAAATCTTACCATTCGATGATCTGGAAGAAAACGATTTACGATTCGTTGACAAGTTGCACTACCCTATGCGACGAGTTTGCTCTTGAATGTTCACGTTCTGAAGAAATTGAAAAATGGTACCGTAGCATATTTTTGGCGCTCGATTGTGCCGATATGTGCCGTCAGGTATCCATTCTCTACGTTCGAGGCTCCGAAAACACGCCATTACTAGCCAAAGCTTGCCTGGAAGTATGCGAGAAATTAGCCCACGAAGTTCAACAGTTCAATACCGATTTTTGTCGGCAAATCTACGCTATCTGTCAGCAAACTATCTGTAACTGTGTTTCCCTTATTAATATGGCTTCTCCGGGCAAAACAGAAGTTGGCAATCCAGCGGTTACGTCAACGTCTCTATTTTACGGAATCGATCTTCGGGAGACGCTTTATAATTAATCTATATACGCTCAGTCGGTAGTCAACAAGCGCCAGATTAAAGCTGACGACTGCTGATTACCGACTGATCGCATTTATACCCAACGTTATGGAAACAAACACAAAGTCGAATCAGCAGTTGGAAAAAGTGCGCGATATGATCAACGACATTCGTATCGCCATGATGACTACTATCGACGCAGAAGAAAATCTGGTAAGCCGTCCGATGGCTGTTCAACAAATTGACGATGAGGGTAGTATCTGGTTTTTCACTCAACGGACATCGCCCAAAGTAGATCAGATCGACAACCATGACCATCGTGTAAATCTCGGATTTGCTTCCGTTAGTGATTCTGACTACGTATCGGTATCAGGAACGGCAAGTGAAGTCGATGACCGAGCCAAAATCGATGAACTCTGGAATCCGCAGGCAAAAGTCTGGTTTCCAAAAGGGAAAGACGATCCCGATCTCACCCTGTTAAAGGTAAAGATCGACATGGCCGAATATTGGAGTGCCAGCGATAGCCGGATGGTACGTCTGTTTCAGCAAGCAGCCGCACTGGTTACCGGAAATCCACCTGACATGGGCGAGAACCAGAAAGTACATATGTAGTAGAAATTTCAATAAAGAAGAGCGTTACGTTTGTCACTAATTTTTGGTGTTACACGTAACGCTCTTCGGCGTTTAAACGAAAGTCTATTTCCGAAACACTACGTTAAACGGCTTTCAGAACGTAGAGGTTGTAACAAACGGTACAGTAATTCAATGCCTATTCCAGCCGTAAGAAGCCGTTCTTTTTTATTTTGAAGAAACTGCTGAGTCCAATCCACAAAACCGCCATCACCAATATCAATTATCTGATTATCAAGTGTGATGCTCACTTTATACTGTAATCCTTTATAATAATTATTGTCATTTAAGCCATCGGTTACAACGTCTATTGCTACGTTGCTTAGTTGTTCGCGCAGGTAATTCCCTAACGTAGTAACAAAGCGAATCGAGTCTGCATATCCCTGACGCGGATATAATTGGAAACGTAACGTATCAATCTGAAGCATATCGCGGAAAAAGGTCGTCATCATCGAAATCTGTTCCGTTAAAGCCTCTTTCTCAAATTGATAACTCCCAGAATCACGTCCGGATGTAACAAAGCAGGCAGTCTTAAAATGAGACCGAAAACCTGGAATATCAGGTAGCGTTGGGGTTCGAAGATGCCGGTGAATGGCCGAGAAACGTAGCCGTTCACCCATTTTTTGGTATGTGCTACGTTTCAAATCGGCGATGTGGAGCGCCAGCGCGTTGGTCGCATCAGCCACAACTTCTGTTTGCCGGGTAGCCGAAAGAATTTTGTTCTGATCAGCAGTCGCTACTACGGAGCAACTGCCCAACGAAGCTACCGGCGATAACTCAATCGGCGAAAAACCAAACTTGTCAAAAACAGCAAGTGCCTGATCTTCTAATTGTCTTATTTCTAATGGATTAATATCAGCAGGTTTTACAAAACGACTAGCCTGATACGCTTTTAGTAAATCGGCGGGCGTGAGTTGCCTTGCTTTTTGTTTGAATACTTCCAATAACAACGAGGTCAGCTCAGATCCAGATAGTTCATTTGCCAGAATGTCAATTAGATCAGGCCGGCCAATACGTTCGGCTACTTTCTTGCCAATCATAACCTTAACTTTATCCCACAAATCCAATCTTCGTATGTGATCCGTCGCAGTACGGCTTGTTACTACTTGCCCCACACCGGCAAAAAGCAGTCACCTTATTTTTCTGCGTTTCTTTACCGCTCGCGTCTTTCACCCGGAGGTTGCCATAAACTAGCAGTGGCCCATTTGGCAGCGGTTCAACTATGCTTTCAGCCTGAATATCTTCGGGTTTTACCGATTCTTCATTCCGAAAATAACTCAGGGCTTTCGATGGGCATCGGTCTACCTGTTCGCTAATACGTTGTGTATCTGCCCCTTCCATATTGACCCAGGGACGATTTCGGGGATTGAAAACCTCAATCAATTGCGTCCAGCAAATTTTGGAATGAATGCAAACAGCTGGTTTCCAGACGACCGTTATTTCACCGTTTGTATACGTTTTTGTGATTCCTTCAGAGGCAGCCTCCTGCATTGTTTCAGCCATAATAGTTGGTAAGTAGATTATCCTTAAAGTTGCATAAATAAGCAATAGATTAAAAATAATCAGAGTTTGCTACGTAGTAACTACCGCCAGCATAACAAATGTGATTTCCATAACAGCGTTCAGGAACGTATCAAGTATGTGCAAACTGATTCCATTTACACTGTTTCTATAGCTAACAAGTTCGGTTTTGGCGTACAAATACCGGCCTGATAGCGATTTCAGTAAACATTTTGGTCAGGCATCGGTTCAAAAGACAGCACTTACCAGTAGAAAAACGGCCTGTTGATCCATGCAAACTCAGTCCAGTTTAACCGCCAAAACGTTAGTTGCGCACGAGCGTCTTAATGAAGCTTATGGCATTCAGGCGATTTACGGTTATAGCGACCCGATGCACGAATTAATAGGAACAATTTTATCGCACCGAACTACGCATGCCAATGAAGTAACTGCCTACAGCACAATGCGAGAGCGGTTTCCAACTTGGGAGCAAGTCCGTGACGCCCCCCTCCCCGACCTGATCGACGCTATCCAAACGGCCAATTATCCCGAGGTAAAAGCACCTTATATTCAACAGTTGCTAATACGTCTCTTTGATGAACGGGGTCAGGCAAATATTGATTTTCTGGGTGATTTGTCCACTGAAGAAGCCATGAAGTGGCTCACCTCGCTCCCTGGTATCGGCTTAAAAACGGCTACCCTCCTACTTCTTTTTAAGTTTTATAAACCGGTACTGCCTGTCGATACGCACGTGCATCGTGTTACGCAACGTATCGGCCTGATTGGCCCCAAAGTGAGCGCCGAAAAAGCGCACTCACTATTGCTATCGCATCTGCCTGAGGACGCTTTGGTCTTATTCAATTTCCACAAGCATTTTTATTGGCACGGTCAGCGCGTCTGTTTCTGGCATCAGCCTAAATGCTCAGCCTGCGTGCTACAAGATATCTGCGATTTCTACCAATCTGGCAAAACAGCCCAATTGAGCAGTACGCCCGTCCGCAGGTCAAAACCAGCCGTTTCATAATTTTCCTGATGCTACGTTGCCAGTGAGCCTTAAGTCATTCATCTGAACGTAGCACTACATTCCCAGATTCTTTTACGAAAAGTAGCTTCGTGTTAGTCACGACTTTTACGGCATAACCGATAAATACTGATTATGCCTTTGTTCCGACGTCAGTTTCTCCATTCACTAACGGCTCTTGCTGGTACTACGTTTTTGCCCGATAACGCAACCAGCGAGGCACGTTCATTCGCCAAATCCTGGCCAATTTCCTGCAACTCCTACACTTGGCTTACTTTTTATAATCGCCAGAACAAAGAATGGATGAAAGACCCGGATGCGTCCTTGGCGGAATTAGCAAAGTCGGAGGTAACGGCTTATGAACCAAGCGTTACGTCACCCGAAGAAATCAAAAAGCTGGCCCCTTTGCTTAAAAAGTATAATCTCACGATGCCATCGGTTTACGTAAACACAACGTTGCACCAGGCCCATGAATCGCAGAAATCCATCGACTCGGTATTGGCCATCGCCGAAGCCGCCCGTTCGACCAACACCACTATTTTTGTCACAAATCCAAGCCCGCTGAAGTGGGGTAGTAACGACGATAAAACGGACGAGCAATTAAAAGAACAAGCCAAAAATCTTGACCGGCTTGGTGCCGAGTTACGCAAACGAGGCATTACGTTAGCCTATCACACCCACGCCCCTGAACACCGGCAGGCCGCCCGTGAATTTCACCACATGCTGCTCGCTTCCGATCCGCAGAACGTAGCACTCTGCCTCGATGCGCACTGGGTATATCGGGGTTCAGGCAATTCGCAGGTAGCCCTTTTCGACGTAGTAAAGCTTTATGGAAAACGTATTGTGGAAATACACATCCGGCAATCTAAAAACGAAATCTGGCAGGAAACATTTGGCGACGGCGACATTGACTATCGGCGACTGGCTGCTGATTTGAAAGCAATGAATGTAAAACCCCTGCTAGTGCTGGAACAATGTCTGGAAAAAGGCTCACCCAACACCACAGGTCCTGTGGAAGCGCAGCGGCAGAATCTGGCATATGCCCGTGAGGTTTTCGCTAGCCTAATTTAGACTATAACTACATTATCGAATTAAGAGAACAAATGGGGCTAAGGTTAGTTTAAGATTCGTTAGCTCGTCAGTAAGGCGGGCCTTATCAAGAACTAAAACTCGCGTTATATTATGCAACCCCACATTGGTCTTGAAAGTGATGTTCTAAAACAGGATAATATCCTGCTAAACGACTTTCTCTCAGATTTACATGTACTCTATATCAAAACCCGGAAGTACCACTGGAACGTAGCGGGTCCGAACTTTATGGAGTATCATAAATTTTTCGAAAAGCAGTACAAAGCGATTGAAGCTGAAATCGATGAAGTAGCTGAACGTATTCGTCAGTTAGGTGGTACGCCCCTGGCTACAATGGCCGAGTTCATTCATAACACAAGCCTGAAAGAAGACGCGGGCAAACCGAAAGACACCGCAGAAATGTTCAAAAACCTCCTGAACGACCATGAGCAGATTGTTCGTGAGCTTCGCGAAGATGTCGAGAAGTGTGATGAAGAGCTAAAAGATGCCGGTACTGCCGATTTCCTGACCGGGCTTATGGAAGCTCATGAGGCAATGGCCTGGATGCTGCGGAAATATCTTTCGTAGGAATAGGTGATGAACGATGAGAGATGACCGAGCCACTGGAGCGGTGTAAAGAATAATTCACTATAATTAATCTCTTTTATCTCTCATCGTTCATCACTTATCGTTTAAAAAAGTTGCCAAAATCCCTCTCTCTTCGCTCAGGTCTTGGTAGTGTTCTATTCTGGTCGGTTATCTCGGCGGCTTTTATTGGCCCCGGTTCGGTAACGGCCTGCGCCATAGCGGGTTCGTCGTATGGCCTTCAACTCCTCTGGGTGCTCACCTTTGCTACGTTAGGCACCGTCTGGCTACAGGAAGCAGCGGCACGTATCACCATTGCAACTGGCCGCGATCTGGGTCAGGTTATTACACATACATATTCTGGGGCAACCGGCCGTTGGATTGCGTGGGCTTTATTCTTAGCTATTTTTCTGGGCTGTGCGGCCTATCAGGCGGGTAATATTCTGGGAGCGGTTTCGGGGTTGGCGCTGCTCACTGGTTTGCCGGTACCTACGTTGACGGTTGTTGTCGGAATCGTCTGTATTGTTTTGCTCTGGATCGGTTCGACACAAAATCTGGCTAACTTCCTCGGGCTGATTGTTTTCGCAATGGGGGGCGCGTTTGTCTACGTAGCATTCGGCACTCCCGTTACCACCGTAGATCTCGCCAAAGCGCTCGTTGTTCCCCATATACCATCGGGGTCGCTCCTGCTCGTCAACGGACTAATAGGCACTACCATCGTCCCTTATAATCTGTTCTTCGGCTCCAGCATTGTTCCTGGCCAGTCACTGAGCGAAATGCGGCTGGGGATTTGGGTAGCGGTTATCTTAGGTGGAATTATTTCGGTAGTCCTTTTGCTAGCTGGGCTATTGATTCCCAACGATTTCTCTTACGTCCACATGGCGCAGGTACTCACTGACCGGCTCGGCAATTGGGCTGGTTCGTTGTTTGCATTCGGCCTGTTTGCGGCAGGTTTTGCTTCTTCACTGACGGCACCGCTGGCAGCCTCCATTACCGCTCAAAGTTTGTTAGGCGTTAAGCCTAATAGCGCTACGTATCGCGGCATATGGCTCGTGGTTATGACAATCGGGCTAGTCTTTGGTTTACTAAATGTTAATGCAATTCCGGTTATTGTTGCTGTTCAGGCGATTAATGGGATTCTGCTCCCTTTTGTCACGATTTTTCTGTTTGCTGCGGTTAACAACCGCGATTTATTGGGCAAGGCTTACAGCAATTCGTTCATGCAGAATGTAGCAATGGGTTCTGTTGTGCTGGTAACGGCTGTATTGGGATTGTGGAATGTCTGGCTGGCGTTACAAAAGACTTTTGGCCTCTAAATTTTTACGAAAAAATATAGGGGCAGCCAATACGTATCAGCTGCCCCATTTTTTAGACTTACTTATTAATCAATTACTTCCCAACTGCTTGCAAAAGTTATTGTGATCCCAATTGATGGTTAAATCGGTGATACGATCATTTTCGTCAAACTGGAACACAAATACGTGATCGCTATTGAAAGTCAATCCTTTGCTGGTAATTCCCATAAAATCCTGTTCCTGCGTACCGAAAATGGCCACCTGAGCCGTTACGGTATCTCCTTCAGCAGTCAGGCTGTCAACTGTATTGTCGACATTGGGAAAACAATCCATAATGAGTTGCCAGACTCCTTTACCAAATTCCCAGAATGAGCCTTTGCCTCCATCGCCCATCGGCAGAAAATGTACTGTTGCATCGGGCGTTGCCAACTGGATCATGCGCGCTGTATCTAAATCCTGGTAAGCCGAGAAAAAGGCCAGGCATGCGCCCTTACGGGTTTGTTCGGTTAAATCTGTTTTGCTTAAAGTTTCCATGTGTTTATAAGTTCTTTTTTGTGCAGAAATGTGGCCTATTCCGCTTTACTTAATGGATTAACTGGGTAGTTAGCATGTGCTTTAATTTTGCGAATCTGCCGCAGGTGCCGATCAACATGGCCCCATTGATAGATATAAACCTGGTGCAGATTTCGGGGCGAATCAGTTGCAGTCAGTTCAAAACAGGCACGCATGTCGGCTTCTGTTTTTTCAGCAAATGATATGTTCAGATTCCGTTGACGTGTAAAAAAAGTCAGATTATCTTTTCCTTTAATGAAACCAGTTGGCCGGGAAAAATCAGGCGAAATATGTGGTTTCTCTTCCATAATAAAGGAATTATAATAACTATCGGGCTTAGAAGTTTTGGCCAACTCAGGCTGGGGCTTGTTCCGACTTCCAATGCCGATTTCCCGCGCCCAGATTATTTCCCAAAGCGCCAGATGTTCAACTACTTCGGCTATACTCCATCGGTCGGGCGATTCATGGAAATGCCACTGAGCATCCGTCAGATTTTCCGTTTCCTGGATCAGCGCGTCGCGGGTACGTTTGAGATTGTCAACCGTATATTTCCGGTCTTCGTCTGTCCAGAGTTTCTGGCAATGGGCAACCTGACTCATTGCACAGAAAACAATTATCAGGAGTAAAAAGAAATTCTTTTGCTTGTTCATCGTATTTGTTTGGTTTGAATACGATGGCAAAATTATTGGCCGCTCATGACCTGTAATTGTAAAAATGCGACATTTTACGACCAGCAGAATTCGGAATAATTTCTTGATATATAAGCTTAAGGAACGTAGCATTAGGGAAATTTGCTACGTTAATTCACTTTAACATAAAGCATTTTTTTACCGGTTTTCAAGTCAGTGAGGAGAACCTTACCGTTTTCGACGTAGTATTTTGAGGATGGTACGTCCTGCATTTGTCCGTTCACTTTCAGCCGAACATAGAACAGATTTCCTTTCGTGAACCAGCGTGCTCCAGCGGCTGCCAACTGCATATAAAGGTCTGAATTACTTTTCTCGGACGACTGCACCGACACGCCCGAGCCGCTGGCATACCCCGATGAACCACCATCACCAAACGTACCATCGGCCCGCAGAATCATCGTCGACGACGTACTACCGTAGAAACCGCCATCGGTAACGCCACCGCCATAATTGTTCTCAGTACGCCAGGCTCCAATCAAATTCGGGTCACGATAAAGGCCATCGTTACTAACTGAGGCCGACGACGTAGCAGCGTTCGGCTTAGCTGCTGCCGTAGTGTTGCTACGTACCAGTGTACCCGACAACACGGCGCTTCCATTTTGGCCTACGGCAAAAAGAAGCTGATTTTGTTGCAGGGCAGTCTCAAACTGAAAAACTGAACCATCCGTCGGATACGTAGCAGTCCCCTGCCCTTGTGTGCCGTTTGTCGTTCCTTTCAGTACGTATACATCCTGTCTATCAGCCACCTGAACGCGTAGTTCACCACTCAATTGCTGGCCTGTGATACGTAGCACCACCATACTTTGCAGACTAGCCGACGCATTTGCAGGCGACACCAACGAGCCAGTCCACATACCTTGTATTGTCTGTGCCACAAGCCGATGACCGACAAGAACCAACAACGTAGCAATGGATATAAAACGCATAGTGTGAGCAAATTAATGCTGAAGCGCAGCCTAAATCAGGAAAGAAATTTTGACAACTCTACGTTATTTTTTACGTAAAGCGTTGGCTTTTTGCCCGTAAACTGAGTGAAGTCACGGATAAAATGCGACTGGTCGTAAAATCCATATTGGAAAATCAGATCTTGCCAGTCAGCTACTTGCCAGCGTTTAGTGGCCAGTTCGGCACATAAATAACCGATACGTCGAACGCGAGCGTAGTATTTGGGACTAACGCCTACTTTTTGCAGAAACTGCCGTTCAAACTGCCGCCGGCAAACGTAGAGTTCATCCATCAGCCCGCCTACATTGACGAGCCCTTTTTGCGTAACAATAAGATTCGCCGTATAATCAATCCGGTCGAATGGATTATCCACTTTAAGCAGTTGGCGATTCAGAAACTGTTCCAGCAAGCGCACTCGGGCCAATGGATTGGTAGCTTCGAGAATTTGGGCGTATAAATGCCGAATCGGAGCCCCAAGCAAATCGTACAGATTCACCCGTTCGTCGGAAAATTCGTACATAGGCAGACCAAATAATGACGCGATGCCGGCGGGTTTGAAAACAATACCGACCATACCGATACGTCCGGTCAGTTCAAGTTTATACTGGTGGGTTGCCTGTCCTGTCAGAAAAGTCGGCGGAGCAACTAGTGACTGATGTTTATCATTTGCTACCCGATAGGTATCGCCATAATTAAACACCATCGACGCAAAGGCACTGGGTGGTGATTCGATCAGCATCGGTTTAGCCAATGGTTCTGCATTTTCCCAGACGTAGTAACACTCAACATACGGAGCTAGATGCGCTGACGGATCGAACTTACGATAGATCATTGACTTTCGGATTTGGTGTGTACCAACTAATTCCCCGCATTAAACGGCTGAGATTACCATAAATTTAGTTAAAGGTAATTATTTAAGGAGCTTATTTTCAGGCTTGTGGCGTAGACTTACTGAAAGGTATAAAGTCCAACAACGTAGCATTCTCGTTTAAGGAAGGCATAGGCTATAAAAATGGAATTGGCTAGAACCCTCACATAGTTAATTGACCGTTTAGGAAAATCTAACTCGTTGTTAATATGCTATAATTCACATCTTTATTACCTTTACATACTTATGTTCAGGCTATGAAAAATCGCTACGTACTCATTCAACTGTTTGTGCTGCTATTGCTGGGTAGTGCGTTTCTGAGTTGCGCGCCAACGATTTCGAGCTATAAACTCGAGCCCGTTTCGGGCGATGTAGCAACTATTGATGGGCGTCAGGTGACCAAAGCCACGCAAAATGGCGTGACTGTAGTAGCTTCTTTTGAGCGGGAAGATCTGGAATACGTAACGCTCGACGTTGAAGTAAAAAACCAGACCGACCATTCAATTGAGATCAATCCGGCTGATTTTCGGTACGTAGCGCTCGGTGCTAGTCAGGACACACTGACGGACCCACGTAATACGGGGCTTTCGTTAACTCATTCAGCTGCCGACCCAACCTACGAAGCCGGTCGCATCCCAATGAAACGCAAGCAGGAACAACAACGTCTGAAGCGAGCGAAGGTTCTTAATACGCTTTTGCTGGTAGCTGTCATCGCCAGCGACGTATCTTCATCGTCTAACAGTCGGTCTTACAGCGAATACGTTGGTAAACGTATCGGACATGATTTCGCTTATCAGGGCATTGCCGTCAAACGGGTTATCGACCACAATACCTTTGCCGACAGGATGCAACGGTACGACTACGAAGAATACCGATGGCGCGAGCTGGCTTTGAAGGCCAATACGTTGGCTCCTGGTGAATCGGTACGTGGGTTTGTGTATCTGACCAAAACTCCGCAAGCGCGTTACCTGGGCGTAACGTACACCATTCCCGAGCAAGCTTCTGTTCCCCTGCTGTTTAAGCAGGATTTTGTGACACAGAAAAAAGGACGTAGATGGTAGAAGCACTCGCTAAACACAGCAAGTGCAGTTGCTCGATTATTGTTATTTAATGCTAAGCTATGCAATAGTAGCTTACCAGTCATCATCTTCATCTTCAAAGGCTTGCTGCGCTCGTTTCAATTCCTGAAGCGTTTTCAGATTGTTTTGTGCCTGCGCCAACGCAATGCCTTTATCATAAAGCGCAGCTGCCTTATCACGTTCGTCAAGATCGGCGTATAGAGCAGCTGCGTGGTAATACGTTGGCAGATAATCAGGATGTTCAGTCAGTAATTTTTCGAAATAAACCAGCGCCTGCTCAGGTCGCCCATTCATAAATTCCATTGCCAGAGCATAAACATTGAACGGCTCACCGGGTTCTTCTTCTACGTAGCGCATCAGTTGCTCAATCCTTCCTGTATTCATAATTCACAATAAAAATAGTATGCAAGCATACTATTTTTCACGATAGATTTGTATTTTTGATCCGAAAAATAGTCATCCGCCAATAATTTATCGTAATCACAGGCTGACTATTACCCAACACTCACAAAACCTCAAATAAGTATGAAAATTTTAGTGTGTGTGACGAGCGTGCCCGACACGACCACCAAAATTGCCTTTACCGATAATAATACAAAGTTAAATAAGGCAGGTGTTACGTTCATTACTGGCCCATACGACGACTACGCCTTGGCGCGGGCTGTGGAGTTGAAAGAAAAAACTGGCGCGTCAGTAACTGTACTGAACGTAGGAGAAGCAGATTCGGAACCAGTGTTACGTAAATGTCTGGCCATCGGTGCCGACGATGCGATACGTGTCAACGCTGAGCCAACGGATGCTTATTTTGTTGCTGAACAGATTGCAGCCATTGCCAAACAAAATCAATATGACCTGATTCTGATGGGCCGGGAATCCATCGACTTCAATGGAGGCCAAGTCCATGGAATTGTAGGTGAAATGCTTGGTATGCCGTCTATCTCACCTGTTATGTTACTTGATATTGACGGTGATACAGCCAAAATCACCCGCGAAATTGAAGGGGGAAAAGAAAGTCTGGAAGCAAAACTTCCGCTCGTTCTGGGTTGTCAGGAACCGATTGCCGAGTGGAAAATCCCCAACATGCGCGGCATCATGACTGCCCGTACCAAGCCCTTGAACGTAGTAGAGCCAACAGGAACCGATAAACTCACAACTGTTACTAGCTACGAACTACCCGCCCCTCGCGGAGCCGTGAAAATGATTCCGGCCGACGAAGCAGAGAAACTTATCCAACTGCTGCGCTCAGAAGCCAAAGTGATTTAGAGTTATAAGCTTGTAAGTTAGTGGGCACCTAAGCCCAGTTTACAACTTTATAACCATCAAACATTAAAATCCTCAAACTCATGTCTGTCCTCATATTTGCTGAATTAGACGAAGGGAAGATTAAGAAATCTGCTCAGGAAGCCATTTTTTACGGTGCAAAAGTAGCCCAAATGATGGGAACTTCTGCCACGGCTATTATCATTGGCTCGGCTGAAAGTACTGAACTTGTTTCTGCAGGAAATTTCGGTGCTACCAAAGTGCTTCACGCAGCCGACGCTAAATTGAACGAACCTAATGGCATGGTATATGCAACCGTAGTGGCGGCTGCGGCTCAACAGGAAAGTAGTAAAGTTATTGTCTTGGCCAAATCTTCTTTGGGCGATGCCATGACCGCTCGGCTGGCTGGAAAGCTAAAGGCAGGCTTAGCCGCTAATGTGATTGAGCTGCCTGATTTATCAAATGGTTTTCGCGCTAAAAGTAGTATTTACACTGGTAAAGCGTTTGCCTACAATGAATTGAAAGCCGATATTAAAATTCTGGCTATTAAGAAAAACACCATCACTCCAGAGGCTATTGATACAACGGCTACAGTAGAGCCTTTTGCGCCGACGCTGAACGATGCAGATTTTGCCATTTCGGTGAAAAGCACAGAGAAATCGTCGGGTGACATTCTGCTTCCCGAAGCCGACTTGGTAGTATCAGCGGGTCGCGGTTTGAAAGGACCTGAAAATTGGGGCATCGTTGAGGACTTAGCGAAAGCGCTCCACGCAGCAACGGCCTGCTCGAAGCCTGTGTCAGACCTCGATTGGCGTCCTCACTCCGAACACGTGGGGCAAACAGGGTTAAAAATTAGTCCTAATTTATACATTGCCTGTGGTATTTCGGGAGCTATTCAACATCTGGCAGGCGTAAACTCATCAAAGGTTATTGTTGTTATCAACAAGGACGCTGATGCGCCATTTTTCAAATCAGCTGATTATGGTATCGTTGGTGATGTGTCTGACGTACTACCTCGTCTGACTAAAGCGGTGAATGGATTGTAATTGTCAGTCGTCCACGTAGCAGTCGTCAAACAGGTATGATAGCTAATTATATAGCATTTCCTGAGCAAATTGGCTAACGACTGACGACTAAAATTTGCTAAATTTACGCCGTGGATAAAATTAAGCTGGAAATATTAGGCCTCTCTCCCAGCCAGTCGCAATCCGGTTCATTTGCGCTGGTTTTAGGTGAAGAATATGGTAACCGACGGTTACCCATTATAATCGGTATGTTCGAAGCTCAGGCTATTGCGATTGAGATTGAAAAAATTGTTCCGAACAGGCCCATGACGCATGATCTGTTCAAGCAATTTGCCGAGCATTTTAAGTTTACAGTGCGCGAAATAATGATTTCTGATTTGCGCGAAGGCATTTTCTTTGCAAAAATTGTGTGCTTCGATGGCGTACGCGAAAGTGTTATTGACGCCCGACCTTCTGACGCCATTGCAATAGGAATCCGGTTTGACGTACCGATTTATACGAACGAATCTATATTATCGGAAGCTGGTATTACTGCTAACGGCAATGATGAGGAAGAAGAACAGGAAGAGTTGGTACGTTCATCAAATCGCCCGACAGCTCGATCATTTAGTGAGCAGCTTAAGAATGCTTCCTCAGAAGAATTGCAACGAATGCTTGAAGAAGCGCTGGGCAACGAGGAATACGAGCGAGCGGCTAAAATCCGTGACGAGATGAGTAAACGTAATTAGCCATCATAATCTTAAATATTTAAGAGAGCTATCTAAACGGATAGCTCTCTTTTTTTAGACAAATCAGGCTATTAGAGACACTGCGCATATAAGGTTCGTGCTACGTCACGAACGCGCTTCAGGCGCATTTTCATTGCGCTGATACTAACCTGGTTTTCATTAGCCATATCGGCTATATCCCTTCCTACAACGTAACGTTCCCGCAGCAAATGGCGATTATATGCAGAGAGCTGATTGAATACTTGTTCAGCAGCTTGCCAGCGTTCATCAAGAGATATAGATTCATCATCCAGTACATCGGCAGAGGGCTCTCTAACATAATCGCTTAGCCGATACGTTGTTCTAGCTTGTTGCTGACGCAAATTAAAGCAGTGATTACGGGTAATCGTATATAACCAAGTCGAAAAGCTAGACTGGTAACGAAAAGCAGGCAGGCGGGAGAACACTTTGCAGAACACTTCCTGCACCTGGTCGTGGGCCTCTTCAGAATTTTCTAAAAATCGGAGGCAAGATTGATAAACCTTATGGTTATAACGTTGATAAAGCTCGTTGAAACTAGCGGTCTCTTTATCTTCTACAAACTGGTAAACTAACTCTTCATCAGTGAATGTATTTTTCATAAAAGAATAACCCAGGTCATAGTTTAAGGCTATGCCAGACAGTTATAGTTTAATAATGAATAATACAGACCACCACGTGAGGCATGTAAAAAAAGTAGCAACATAGTTCAGCAATTCTGACCTATGTACTCCTCTTTTATCGGGGGACTGCCTTAACTAATGTTCGTTAGACGGAAGGGATACCAAAAAGTAATTAAACTTTAATAATTTTTTCCACCTTTTGAGAATAAGTCCACACATCGACAATTATAAGCCAAAGATAACTTCCTATATCTGTTTTAATTGTTTTTCAAATAGCACCTCAAATAGAAACAAAAAAGCCGCGAGCATTAATGCTCGCGGCTTTTTTGTTTAGCAATCAGCTATTTATTCCACACCGAAGATGGCATCCCGGCGTCCGCTGTTACCAGCCCGACGACGTGTTGCTTTTTTCTTCGCAGGTGCTGGAGGAGCTAGTAACTTAGCTTTTTGCTCATCCGTTAGCGGCTTCAGGTCAGTGATTGAGTAGCTATCATCGCTAATCGTTGTGTTGAAGCTACCCACGGTTTGCTCAGGCTGGCCGTTGCAAGGCAGTTTCGTGACCGTGAACACAGCGCGGAAGTATTGTACTTGCGGACGTACCCGACGGCCTTTGAAGCGAATAGCGTTACCACTTTCAATCTTCGTTTTCTCAGCCTGCAGCTGTTGAGCAAGTCCACCTGGTAGTTCACGTAGGTTCAGGATAACCGTATTTGTATCGAACTCTACAGAAGCGTTAGCCAGCAGGCGGTTCAGACCGCGATAACGTAGCCGAGTTACTGTATCACCTACCGACGTAATAGTACCGTTACAGTAGCAGACATTAGCTACTTCGCGGGTGTATGGCGTACGGTAATAAACTTCTAAGCGCTCGAGTTTGTGACGGTATTCGCAGTCAGCAACAACAGTTTGACGTGGGCGAATGCTGGAGAAACTGGTCGTAACCACTTCACTCATACATGTACCGCACTTAGCTGTCTGCTTGTTGTGAACCGTTACGTAGTAGAAACCTGGGTTAAGCTGACCATTCGAGAAATAAGCTGTTGGGAATGTCAACGTAGTATCGGTTGTGTTTTCCAACTGTGCAATTACCTGATCGGTTGCACCTGCTACTACAGAATCTGGACGGTAGTATAGACGGGCAGTAAAGGTTTCGTTTCTCGGATTTGGAGTTGTACTACGCCAGCTAATGACGGGAGCCGCAGCTGCTGTGTTAACAGGGGCAGACTGTTGTGCATTTGTACTATCCACAAAGGCCAGCGATGCACCTTTCAGCGAAGCACCATTGAAGCGAACGTTCAACTCGGGAATCTGTTCGCAAGTTGGGCAGGAGATTGGAGCTTTGGGGATAAGTTTCTTTTGAACGAATCCTTTGCGAACGGCTAAACCTGCACTAAAACCACCATGTTTCCGTGTGAATTCATAAATGACTGACGGGTTTTCAAAACCGTTAACAATCAGGTAGTTCAGTTTGGTGATAAACCCTTGTCCCTGAATACCAATGTTCCAGTTATTTTTCAGAGGGAAAAATACGCCTAACGAACCGATTGCACCCAGGTGATAAAGATTCGAGCTTGGGTTTACCGTACGAATCAAAGCCCCACCCGTAACCAGCGGGCCGCTCGGAATAATATTACCCTGTGAGGGAACAAAGGCAGCAATCGTAGCCGCTTCCGTACGGAATAGGCCTCCACGAGCCGATGCTTCAATGAACGTAGTAGCCTCAGGGTTTCGGCGGCTACGGGCTAGCGTAAACGTCAACACCGGACCAACCGTCAGGAACATATCTTCGGAAGCCCGTTGGTTAATTGTTACCTGGTTTTGACTGATGCCTCGTGCTGAAGCTAGACCGTACAGATAATCACGGTAAATACTACGTGTAATGTAGTTTTGGTAGCCTAGTGCTGCACCAACCGCAAAACGCAGACGTCGGGTAGCAGGCGTCAGAAAATAATCAACATTACCGGTTATGTTAAAACCAGCACCGTTGTAAAGAGTGTTATCGCGTTTGTTTGGACCAAACGTGTTTTCCCACGTACCGCAATAAGCAAAATTGGGACCTGCAAACAACCCAATGCGCCAGGGCGATAACCGACGTACCAGAATAAACGTCTGGAAAGTAGTGTCACAATCATCAAGTTCGGCTACGTCGCTTGCCACGGCTTTGAAATCACTTCGACGTAGCGTATCGGTATAAATACCTTTGCCTAATCGATAGATGTTTTCGCGCTCGTACATCCCGCTGGTAGTAGTAGTTGACGTAGCGGGTTGAACCCGGACCGTATCAGCCTGTTGAGCAAGGCTTACAGAAGGTATTGCAAAACTTAGCAACACGAGTCCAGCCAGCATCCTCATGGGGTGTTGTTGGATAAATGTTCGCATATTTATTGAGTTAATTTGACGCAATGTTTCTAACTAAATTTCTTTTCTTCCAAGTACCAGCTTATAAACTTAGGCAACGGTCACTCCACTATTTTGATAGAGTTTCACGCAATAATCGGCTGTACTGTCGTGTAAATGAGGTGTCCTAATCCTTCATTTACTATATGACTAACTTCCCCGATAAATGTTTGCAGGTTACTAGTAAAATTTTTTTAACTGTTACCTGCGAACAATGAATAAACCTAAATCTACACCCAGATTCTAACTGGCTAGAGGGATAGGGCATTCGTTAAATCACCCATCTTTCCTGATTTTTTTACAATGTTAAGACTGAATTGCAAAAGTCAACTCATCTCATCAATAATTTTTCAATATCTGTTTCGAAACAGCTTCATTTTCAGCATTGCCAGTTCATAAGGCTATTTCATTGTAAACGCTCTAGTCTAAAACACTTATTTTAATCCCTTCTAAGTATGAAAATCAGCTTTCTTTTTCATCGCCAATAATAATAATAAACAAGTGATAAAAAAATATTTTAGTCTTTTGACTAAATTTAATGGGAACATTCATACTATTTTCTCAAATCTTCTGCTTTTTTTACCATTTTACAATAAGGGTTTGGATCTCTGACAACGTAATCATATACGTCATTTCCCTCATTAGCCAGGCCGTTAACGTCCACATGCTAATCAAAGCGGATTAAAGATCCAATTTGGTCGATGTTTGGATAAGATTTGTCGAACATTTGGCAATAGTTTTACCATCAGCAGCAACGATATGTCCTTCACAGTGGATAATATTTTTACCCTCTCGGACCAATTCAGCTGTTGCTGTTACTATAGTTCCGATATAGGCAGCATGTAAAAAATCCACAACTAAATTAACCGATGTGAATGCATATGGACGGCCAAGCGAAAAGACCATTGTTCCTATCAAATCATCCAGAATTGCCGCAGAAGCCCCTCCGTGTAAAATTTTAGCTGGATTGGTTAATTCCTCCCGGACCATAAACTCAACCTCCATCCGCCCATAATCCACCGCGCGTATGGTACCATTAAGCCAGCGACCAAACGGCGAAATACTATTGTGCATACTCTCCCCGATCCGTGAGCGGAAGAATTCAAGACGAGGATTTGTGGATGTATTCATATTCTCAAAATAGCATTAAACTAAGCCAATGACCCGCAAGTTGCTATTATTTATGGACTTTCTTGGGAGATTTTCAAGACTTGTACTACTTTTGGGCGATTTTTAGTACGCTACTTTTTCGCTCCCTATGAATTATACACTTACGCAGATACCCGACCGAACCCCAAAGCCGCGCCAGAGCGGCCTGACAATGGTAATGGATAAAGGGTTGAGCCTGCGCGAAGTAGAAGATTTCTTATCTACATCTTCCCAATATACAGACATCGTCAAATTAGGATGGGCCACATCGTTTGTTACGCCAAATCTGAAAGAGAAATTAGCTATCTACCGTGAAGCAGGTATTCCGGTTTATTTCGGCGGTACGTTATTCGAAGCCTTCGTAGTACGTAAGCAATTTGACGAATATCGTAAGTTGCTCGACCGGTATGAAATGAATTATGCTGAAGTATCGGACGGCTCTATTGATATGGCTCCTGATGAGAAATGCGAATACATTCGCACATTAGCCACCCAAGTGACTGTTCTATCGGAAGTGGGCTCGAAAGATGAAGCTAAAATTATTCCGCCTTATAAATGGATTCAGTTAATGAAGGCCGAGTTGGAAGCTGGTGCCTGGAAAGTGATCGGAGAAGCCCGTGAAGGGGGTACAGTCGGTCTATTCCGGTCCAGTGGTGAGGTTCGGCAGGGGCTTGTTGAAGAAATTCTGACGCAGGTTCCCAATGAAAGCATTCTCTGGGAAGCTCCACAGAAAGAGCAGCAAGTATGGTTTGTTAAACTCCTTGGTGCTAACGTTAATTTGGGCAACATTGCTCCTCACGAAGTTATTCCACTGGAAACCATCCGTTTAGGATTACGGGGCGATACATTTTTGCATTTCTTAAATAATATCTGAACCTGGATTTTTACAGGAAAGAATAACAGGATTGTCTCAGAGCAGTAAACCCTGTTATTCTTTCCTGTAAAAATCCAGGTTCAGAATTCTTTTTATGGATCTTATCAAATCATTACTTGATTTCCTGCTTCACCTCGATCGCTACCTCGACGCGTGGGCAAATGATTACGGTGTGTTGCTATACGCTATTCTCTTTCTCATCGTCTTCACCGAAACGGGGCTGATTGTCATGCCATTACTTCCCGGCGATTCGCTATTGTTTGCTGCCGGGGCACTTGCTGCACGTCCGACGAATGAACTGAGTGTTTGGGTCATAATTCCTTTATTGATAGGAGCCGCTTTACTTGGCGACAATGTCAACTACTTTGTCGGAAAGTTTTTGGGCAGCCGAATAAAAATGAGGGAAAGGATTCTCTTTTTTAAACGAGAATACATTGCTGAAACCGAAAAATTTTACGCACAATATGGCGGTAGAACCGTAATTATTGCTCGATTTATTCCAATTGTACGTACTATTGCTCCTTTTGTAGCTGGCGCCGGAAGTATGACATATGGCACGTATATCAAGTTCTGCGTAATCGGAGCAGTTCTCTGGGTTGTGAGCATTTCTCTGCTAGGCTATTTTTTTGGAAACTTCCCTATTGTTCAAAAGAATTTTGAACTGGTCGTTTTTGGTATCGTTGGTTTATCCGTAGTGCCGATTATCGTTGGCTACTTTCGAAAGAAGGCTTAACCATTTGATTTTCTGTCTCATGAACCGTTACGGACTAATTGGCTATCCGCTTACCCATTCGTTTTCGCAGCGATATTTTACGGAGAAATTTACTCGGGAAGGCATTTCCGATAGTCGATACGATTTATTCGAACTACCTGATATTGCCGCACTTCCTGATTTGCTAGACTTACCTAATCTGCGAGGATTAAACGTAACGATTCCGCATAAGCAAAACGTAGTACCTTACCTGGACCGGTTGGACGCATCTGCTGAAAAAATTGGAGCCGTCAACGTCATAAAGTTAGAAGCCGACGGCTCTAAAACTGGCTACAATTCAGACTATTACGGCTTTCGGCAATCATTAACCGATTGGCTGGACTCGCTTGGAAGGCACCTATCGGGTTTGCAGGCACTGGTTCTTGGTACGGGAGGAGCCTCAAAGGCTGTGACGGTGGCCCTTGCCGATTTAGGTATTACGTACCGGTTTGTATCCCGAACAAAGAGGGCAAATCAATTCACGTACGATGAGTTGGCCGACGTAGTGAATTCATACCAATTAATTATTAACGGGTCGCCTATAGGTACGTATCCAAAAATAGACGACGCCCCTGCCCTTCCGTACGAAAAACTCTCCGAACGGCATCTGCTATACGACCTCGTTTACAATCCTTCCGAAACAAGATTTATGCAGCTTGGCCGGGCACAAGGAGCCGCCGTTTATAACGGACTTCGGATGTTAGAGCTACAGGCCGAAAAAGCCTGGGAAATCTGGCAAACATAAATTTTCACTTATAGACAAATTTCCGGCATTCGTTTTTCATCCATCACGAATACGTTAAAATCAACTTGTCCGCGAATGCCCTGTACCCAGCCACGCTGGTTGTGCTGCCAAAAATAAAGCTGGTCGGTGTTGTAGCTGCCTAGATGTTTGGTAGAATAATCAGCAATCCAGAGCGGGTACTCATCTAAGTTTCCCTTAATGTAGCGACGATAAAGACTCCCATTTGTATAAATGATTGGGCGAGCCTGATAATGATCTTCTACCGTTTCGAGCCAGAGACGTAGACCATTTACAATGGTTTCGTCAGTCTGTCCATTAATTACTTCAAAGTCAACCACAGGAGCAAAATCTCCTTTGCTAAGTGTTACGTTCCGAATGAAATTCTGAGCCTGCTTTAGTGGGTCGCGGGTAGGATGATAGAAATGATAAGCTCCACAACGTAACGGTGTTCTTTTGGCTTCTTTCCAGTTTTTGCGAAACTGTTTGTCGGTCAACGTAGCACCTTCGGTGGCTTTGATAAACACAAACTGAAGACGAATTCCGTCGGCCTCCATTTGTCGGACGCGCGTCCAGTCTATTCGGGCATTATGACGTGATACGTCGATACCGTGAATTACGTAGCGCATGGGTAACCGAATGCCAAAAGCCTCTACGAATTGCCAGTTCAGCTCGTCGGGGCGACGCGACCGAACAACCCAAAAACCGATAAGGAAAAGCAGTACTGCCGCTATCAATAAACCATATCGTCGGAGAATGATTTTGACTAAAACGCGGAATTTCATGCAGAAATAAAATTATCAGATCAAAAATAACGTATTACACCCAATCGTAATACGTAACGGCAATACCACTAATCATAAAAAAACCCTCCATACTATTTGGAGGGCTACCAATAAATAATGATCTGATAAAGTTAATCGTGTCCTTCCAGCTTAACTAGTTTATTATAAAGCCCAAGTAACAAAAAAGGAGCTGCCCACTGCCCTACAAATAAACTTCGATTGCGGTGGCCCGTAGCCTGCAAGGCTAACGAAACAGCCATAGAGCCTAATGAAGCCCATAAAAATATATCGGAAGGCAGTTTAGCAGTTTGCTCTTCTATTGCTGTTGCAACTGGTCCTTCTTTGTGTTCAGGATTATCATTCTTGTTCTTTGCCATAATGTTGAGTTGTTTAGTTCTCCTGAAACAGGTAACGACTGGTTAAATCAAAAGGTTTTAAGCAGTGAGGGTACGGGATGCACTACGTTAACGTAATGCATCCCGTACCCTCACTAATTCAGCCAGGCCTTTTATTTATTAGGCTGGGGCGTCGTACGCAAATATGGTTTTACGAACGTAACACCTTTAGGATACTTCGATTCAAGCTGATCGTTGGTAACGGCAGGGGTTACAATAACGTCTTCGCCATCCTGCCAATCGGCGGGGGTAGCTACCTGATAACTAGCCGTCAGTTGCAGCGAATCTATAACACGTAGCAGCTCGTTGAAATTACGACCCGTTGAAGCCGGATACGTTAACGTCAACTTTATTTTCTTGTCGGGCCCTATCACAAATACCGAACGTACCGTTGCTTTTTCGCTGGCGTTGGGGTGAATCATGTCATAGAGCTCAGCTACTTTGCGATCGGGGTCAGCAATGAGCGGGAAGTTTACTTCGGTGCCCGTTACGTCTTTGATATCGGGCGTCCAGCGATTGTGCGACTCCAGATCATCGACCGATACGGCAATCACCTTCACATTACGTTTAGCAAACTCATCTTTCAACAAGGCCGTTCTGCCCAGTTCGGTAGTACAAACGGGCGTAAAATCGGCAGGGTGCGAGAAAAGCATACCCCACGAGTCGCCAAGCCATTCGTGAAATTGGATGTGTCCCTGAGTTGTATCGGCCTCAAAGTCAGGCGCAATATCTCCTAATCGAAGTGACATAATGAACGTGGTTTTAGTTAATAAACTCTATCTGGTAAATATAGAATTCCTTAAATGGAAAACCGGCCTAAAGCCGGTTTGTTTTCCAAACTTAAAAAACACTTTCCGAGTTCACAATTTTTCTGATTTTACGTAGTAACGGTCTCTCAGATAAGTTTGTCCTCAACGGCCATACGAACCAGTTCGGCGGCATTACGTACCTGCAGCCGGCGCATCATATTAGCCCGGTGATTATCGACCGTCCGGACGCTAAGCTGCAGTTTCTCAGCGATCTCCCGACTGCTCATTCCATCCACCAGGAACTGTAGAATTTCTTTTTCCTTATTCGATAATTTCGACTGGCGTTCACTACGGCCGTGACGGTCGCCTTTTTTGAGTTGCTGCATATAGCCACTCAGAATAATTGACGCAACAGGTGAGCTATAATATTTTTCGCCAGCAGCAATGGTGCGGATGGCTTTAATCATTTCGTCCGACGACGAATCTTTCAGAATATAACCGTATGCGCCCGCTTCTACTGACCGAAGAATGTAGTCTTCGTTATTGTGCATAGATAGCATCAACACCCGTACATTTTTGTATAATCGGCTCACAATCTGCGTAGTCTGAATACCAGACATACCGGGCAGCGAAATATCCATCAGAATCAGATCGGGCATTTGATCGCCCTTTTGCTGATGATTCTTCAGTTTATCTAATGCTTCTTCGCCATCATTCGCTTCATCCACAATATCGAGCCCATCGGCTTGTTCCAGCAAAAGTCGAATGCCATCGCGAACAATGGAGTGGTCGTCCACCAGCATTAATTTAATAGGTGTCATGAGGTTGCAGATGCGTTTGATAAGGGATAACGACCTGAATTTTGGTACCTTTTCCCAATGTAGAATTAATTTTAAATTTACCGTTTAGCAGCTTTATGCGCTCCTGTATATTATGTAAACCCTGCGAAGGCGGACGTAGTTCGCCGGTTGGCACATTATCGTTACTTGAATCCAGGGGTGATTTAATTAACTCATTACCCTGCTTGTTCCGAGCGATTCGAAATCCACGTCCATCGTCATTTACCGATAATAGCAATGTTTTGCCACGTTCCATAAGTTCAATCTGGATATTCGATGGATTTGCGTGCTTCACCGCATTGCTGACAGCTTCCTGCGCAACTCGATAAAGCATAATCTCTACGTTTTTATCCAGGCGTGGCATATCAGGTGTCAGATTCGTCTCGAACGTAACACTGATACGTTCGCTACGATCATGCTCAGCCAGCATTTTAATAGCCGGTACAATGCCGAAATCGCTTAATACAGTCGGCATCAGGTTGTTCGAAATGGTACGTGTTTCCTGAATGGTCTGCGTGACCAGGCTCTTGAGCGTTTTCAGATTTTTGGCGTGCGGTATCACTCCATTCTCATCGGCAGCCGTAGTACGGGCAATACTGGCTTCAAGTCCCTCCAACTGAAGTTTAATGGCCGTAAGCATTTGCCCTAACCCGTCGTGCAGTTCCCGCGACATGCGTTTCCGTTCTTCTTCCTGACCGGCAATCAGGTACGATGTACGCAGCTTTTGTTCATCGATCTGCTGTTCGTACTGCTGTTTGGTAGCTTCAAAAAGTTTTTGTCGTGTTTCTTTAAGAGTTCGGTTGGCGCTCACCAGTTTTTTATTGGCCGATGCCGTCTGACTTTCTGCTTCTACCAATTGAGCAAAAGTTTGCTTGAGTTTCTGAGCCGCCGGTCGAAATACCAACCAACCAAAGCCAACCAACACGATAACTGTGAACAGATAAAGGTACAAGGCAATACTCTGTAACTGAGTCAGTTTTGCACGCATTTCTCCGGTGTATTCCCGAACAATTCCGTCAATTTTTTCGAGAAACGGCTTTTCGTTGGCCAACATCAACCGAAGGCTGGCCTGAACATCCGGTTGACGAACTTCATCAAAGCTACGTAAACGTACCAATCGGTCGACACTTTGACGAAATGCCTCAAAGTGTGGGCGAATATCCTGATAAAGTTTCTGTACTTTCTCGGAGTTTGTAATTTGTACATTATAAGCGGAAACCCGCCCTTCACGACTTTGTAGGTGATAGCGTTCAAAAACCGGAAACAAAGCTTTAAGCTCTGCCACGTTATCGACAAAACTAGCCTGCTCGCTAGCGTCGGTAACCTGAAGTGCCTGTTTTACAATCTGTTGGCTTTGATGCCGCTGTAAGGCTGTGTATCGTATAACCCACAACTCATCCTGCACAGCACGAATTCGCCATTGCGTGAGTGCCTGCCCAACTGTCAGCAAAATAGCCAGAATAACCAGCAGGGTCATATAGAGCTTGGTAAACCGAACGGGAATTACCGAGCCATCATTTGTGTTATGGGTATGTAAGTCTGACACAGGCCGCGGGTCGGAGCAACAAAATGAGTTAGTAAAAGTAATCTTTTTTGTAGTTTTACCTTTATTTCTTATCGTCAAAGTCTTCCAGCATCATGAATCGTATACTGATTGCTTTCTCGCTTGTGCTGCTCATTGCCACAACTGCGTTTCGTCCGTTAGTTCCATCTGTTCCGCCCGTAAAGCCAACCACGTCCGTTTCAGCTGCTGAGCCGGTGAAGCTATCCTGGGAAACGCTACGTGATGTTACCTTCAAGAAAAAATGGTATGCAGAAGAATCAGTCTATATGCTGTATCCGACGTTTGGACCGAGTATTCAAAAACTGAACGGGAAAACGGTAGAGCTGACTGGCTACGTATTACCCGTGGATCTTGAGTCGAATATATATGTATTGTCAGCCTTCCCTTACAGTGCCTGTTTTTTCTGCGGTGGAGCTGGTCCTGAATCGGTTGTGTCGTTAAAATTTAAGAAGTCTGACAAGAAGTTTAAAACCGATGAACGCCGTACGTTCCATGGTACCTTAAAACTGAACGCCGATAATATTTACGAACTGAACTATATTCTGGCTGACGCTGAGATGGTTGCTCAGTAATATTGATATAATTTCTTTCCTTTCAATACAAGAACAAAGTGCTCTCAGGTTGTCTGAGAGCACTTTTAGTTTACAACCAATTTATTTTTTTAATAAATCAGAACCTAAGTAAATCTAATTATAAAGAATAGGGGTATATACAGTCAATTCTACCAATAACAAAAACCCTGCCTAGTATATGAAGACAACCATACTTCCTTACGTATTTCTTCCGACATCTCTCTGAGAAAACGTCACTTTCAGTGAACAGTAACCTCTTCCCTAACTATCATTCAGCTAGTTATCTGATAACTGTAAAAGTCGAGGTTATACTATGTAGCAATTGTTCTCAGCTCCATAGTTAGGTTTTATCCCGGGTTCCTTGCCGAGTAAGATTCAATATTCCTTCAAAAAGGGTGTACGCTATCTTCATGCCTATTAGGTAATTATACCTAATCAACAATAATACCCGATTACTTCATTTTTACCATTTCACGTTTAATTCTCTAAAATCTATGAGCAGATTTTTCTTGCTTTTTGGGCGGTTTAGGACTCCGATTCTAAGCTATGCCCTCCTGCTGCTGGCTGTTGGTAGTTATGCCTCCAGCCACCGTGAGGCCCCGCTGATTTCGAGCGATCCGCTGGCTGACAACACTGACGTTTATGCGTTCAAAAGCCCCGACGACCCGAATACTATTACCATCATTGCGAACTACATTCCCTTTCAATCGCCGGAAGGTGGGCCGAATTACTACAGTTTTGGGGAACGTATTCGCTACGAAATTCACGTAAAGAACAAAGCGACGACCCAAACCGACGACATTACGTACCGGTTTACGTTTACCCGGAACAACGAAGATCCGACTACGTTCTTCAACATTCGACTCGGCAAGCAGAATATAAAAACGACGTATATCTGCGAGAAAAGTGTTAATGGCGGACCGTTCATGACCATTGTAAGCAATGGCGTAGTACCCGCCTACAACATTGGACCACGCTCTATCGAAAATAAAACGGTTGGTTTGGGCGCTACGTCCTACAATGATTTACTACAGCAGTCTATTGCCTCTACTACGTCGGGTGAAAAAGTATTTTGCGGCCCTGCAGATGATCCGTTCTTTGTCGATTTAGCAGGTGCGTTTGATGCTGGCAACTTCCGTCCTGATGGCAACACGGTTAATCCACCTAAAGACGGACTCGCCCGGTATAATGTCCACAGCATCGCACTGAAGATTCCGGTTAATCTGTTGCAGAAAGATGGAAAATCGGTTTCTCAGGCAGCCAATATTCTCGACCCTGATTTTGTGATCGGCGTGTGGGCATCGGCCAGTCGGCAGAAAATCAAAACGTTATATGGTGGTGGTGACGTAGGTTACGATGGGGGTTGGGTGCAGGTATCACGATTGGGTATGCCCCTAACTAATGAAGCCGTTATTCCCATCGGCATGAAAGACCGCTGGAACGCGCTGACTCCCTACAACGGTAACGATCTGCAATTTGCCAAATACTTCACCAATCCCGAGTTAGCACTGTACATGGATGATTCGCAATTTGGCGGGGCCGTTCCTTCGTTGAAAGGTGTGCGAATTCAGACAAAATCGCTGGGTTCGTTCGACTTCCGTAACGGCAAGCCGGGTCTTTTTGGCCTGAAAGGTGCCGCAGCACTTAATGGAACGGCGCTTGCAGAGAGTGCCTTTGGTGGCCTGTTGCTTCCTGATGCTACCAGCCCGCGCGCTGTCGATTTGCTGCCCATTTTCTACACAGGTGTGCCTAACTTGGCTCCTTATCAGTTGGCAACCGGTAAGAATGGCAACCCACTAGCGGTTGGTAAACCCTTCATCCACAACTTCCTGCCGACTCTGGGCGACATGCTACGTCTGAACATGGCCGTGCCCGCTACCCCACGTAACGATCCCAATTTCTCCTCGTTGGGACTGGTCTGGGCCGCTGTGCTAGGGTTAACCAATCCGACCTACACCAACGCCAACATGCAGTTCATTCCAAATATGGACGGGTTCCCAAATGGGCGTCGGTTGGAGGATGACGTAACGACTATTGAACTGCAAGCTGTTGGTGGCGTAGTGCTTGCTGCTGTTGGATTATGGTATGATGATTTCACACCGGGAGGAAATCCGGTCACACCAAATCTGGCTAAAGTACTTGGATTCAGCGCTGGCGTAACTAAAAATGATACGACGCTCAAAGCTTCGTTCCCCTACGTTCAGACGCCATGGAGAGGCTACGACTATACACTTAAGGCCCGCTATTAACTCATCATTCTTTGACAAGACAATGAAAAAAATACTTCATATAATGCTGATGGTGGTACTTATGTATTTACCCTGCAGCCAGGTAGCCTTAGCGTCTTCGCACCGCGAGGCACCATTGATCTCGACCGACCCGCTGGCCGACAATACCGATGTGTACGCGTTTAAAAGCCCGACCGATGCCGAAAAAATCGTCCTGATTGCCAATTACATCCCGTTTGAAGATGCTTCTGGCGGACCAAACTGGTATACGTTTGGTGAAAATATCCGTTACGAAATCCACGTAAAAAATAACGCGGCCACTCCCGGCGATGATATTACGTATCGCTTTACATTTAAGACGGTCAACGAAGACCCCACTACATTCTTCAACATCCGCCTGGGCAAGCAGAATCAGAAAACCACCTACACCTGCGAACGTAGCATCGACGGCGGACGTACCTTCACGACCATCATTTCGAACGGCGTAGTACCACCGGCCAACATTGGCCCGCGTTCCATCGAAGACAAAACGGTTGGTTTGGGTGCAGCGAATTATAACGCATTGGCAACCAAAGCCATTACTACTGCCTCCACAGGCGAGCGCGTCTTCTGCGGCCCCGTTGATGATCCCTTCTTTGTAGACTTAGGGGGTATATTCGACGTAGGCAATTTCCGGCCAAAAGGTCGCGATGCCGTTGCCCGGTACAACTGCCATACCATTGCTATTGAAGTGCCGGTCGCTACGTTGCAAAAATCCGGGAAGTCCGTCGCTCAGGCGGCCAACATCCTTGATCCCGATTACGTAATTGGCGTGTGGGCTTCATCGAGCCGGAAAATGATTCAGACGCTGTACGGTGATGGCGACGTAGGTTTCGATGGTAACTGGGTGCAGGTATCACGACTGGGTATGCCGCTAACGAACGAGGCCGTTATTCCCATCGGTATGAAAGATCGTTGGAATGCGGTAACGCCATACAACAATAACGATCTGGCATTTGCCTCCTATTTCTCTAACCCCGAACTGGCCCTCTACATGGATGATTCGCAGTTTGGCGGAGCCGTTCCGGGATTATCAGCACTACGTATCCAGTCGAAGTCGCTGGGGTCGTTTGACTTCCGTAATGGCAAGCCGGGTCTGTTTGGACTTAAAGGTAATGCGGCTCTGAATGGCACTGCTCTGGCCGAAAACGCCTTCGGAGGTATTCTGCTGCCAAACGCTACCAGCCCGCGCGCTGTGGATTTATTACCGATTTTCTACACGGGCGTACCGAATCTGGCTCCTTATCAGTTGGCAACCGGTAAGAATGGCAACCCATTGGCAGTTGGTAAACCCTTCATCCACAACTTCCTGCCGACGCTGGGCGACATGCTACGTCTGAACATGGCTGTACCTGCTACCCCACGTAACGATCCCAATTTCAGTTCGTTAGGCCTGGTGCAGGCAGCCGTGCTTGGTCTGACGAACCCAACTTATGCGAATACCAACATCCAGTTCATTCCGAATATGGATGGTTTCCCGAATGGTCGTCGGTTAGAAGATGACGTAACGACGATTGAGTTACAGGCTGTAGGTGGTGTAGTACTGGCCGCCGTTGGTCTTTGGTACGACGATTTTACCCCCGGCACGACAGCTAGCCCCGTTACGCCGAATCTGTTGAAAGTACTGACATTTAACGCGGGCGTTACCAAAAACGACACTACGTTGAAAGCGGCTTTCCCATTCGTTCAGGACCCCTGGCGTGGATTTATCGGCAATGGTTACGTAGCACAGGAAGCCAACGTAGCAAAACCACTGGCCGCTACGGTAGTCGCTTTTGATTGTCCAACGGGAAAAATCACCTTTGGTCGGGTCGGTGGCGACCCAAATCGGCAGGTTGAATACCTGGCAGCAGGAACGATAAACGGTACATGGAGCACCAACGTGAATCAACAGATTGAAGCTGACTTGCTACGTGACGTAAAAAGTAGCCGTTTCCTCTGGATTTGGGCGCGCTACGTTGGCGATCAGTCGTCGCTGGTGAACTTCATGTATGACTTCCGCACGCCTTGTGGTCAGGGAGGTCGTCAGGGTATTTCCGAAGCAAAAGAGCCGTTGGCGCTACGTGTCCTGGGCAATCCGACTACCAACAATGAAGTTACAGTACAGGTGACCGGAGCGGCTGGCCAGCAGGTGCAATTGCTGTTGACAAATAGCAACGGACAACGTATCAGTCAGCAGATTATCAACGAAGCGGCTCCCGCCGAACTACGTACCGTTTCGCTCGGCGACCAGACAGGAATTTACATCCTGCAAGCTGTGACAGGCACTGAACGTCAGTCTGTTAAGGTAATCCGACGCTAATTTTAACCTCAATACATGGATAATGTAAAATGTATAATGAATAACCTGATAATCAGCGCCAAACGCATTGTTCATTTTACATTATCCATTCCCTCATAATAACACATCTTTTATGAACTCCCTATACAATTTCACCAAACTAGGCAAAACGTTAGGTTTGCTTGTATTGATCTCGCTGATGTTCACGCAGATGGCTTGCAACAATAGCAAAAAAGACACAACGTCCAGTAGCGGCCCAAATCTGGAAATACCTTCCCTATTCGAACGTACTGGAGAATTAGCCAGCGCCAGTGAATGGCAACGTACTAAAGAAAAAGTGGCCGAACTGAAAGAGAAAATCAAAAAAGAACCCAATGACGTAAAGCCCCGGTTGCAGTTAGTAGTCATCTACCTGTCCGAAGCGCGTATTACCGGTGAACACCCTTATTATTATCCGGCCATTCTGACCATGCTGGACGGCGTGCTGGCTATGGATCCGAAAAACTTCGAAGCCACTACGTTTAAGGCATCGGTTAAAATGTCGCAGCACCAGTTTGCCGAAGCTCGTGAACTGGCCGAAAAAGCCCGGCAGATTAACCCCAATAATGCTTACGTGTACGGCGTTTTGGTCGATGCGAACGTAGAGCTGGGCAATTACGAAGAGGCCGTGGCCATGTCGGATAAGATGCAGGCACTAAAACCGTCGCTGGAAGCCTATTCGCGGGCGTCGTATCTGCGCGAAATTTATGGTAACTATCCTGGCTCTATCTCGGCCATGCAGTTGGCAGTACAGGCTGGTCTTCCCGGTTCTGAACCGCAATGCTGGACCAAAAACATCCTCGGACATTTATACGAAACAACCGGCCAGCTCGATAAAGCCGAGCAACAGTACATTGATATTCTCAAATTGCGGCCAAGCTATGCTTTTGCAATGGGTGGACAGGCTCGCGTATATAAAGCTCGTAAAGAGTATGATAAGGCGTTGGCAACCCTAGATAAAGCCGTTGCCGTGATGCCCGAATTTTCGTTTCATGAAGAAATGGCCGAAATCTATGCGTTGCAGGGAAACAAGGAAAAAGCGCAAAAGAAATACGCCGACGTAGCCAAAATGCTCGATGAAGATGCGCGCTCTGGACATGCGGTTGATCTGGAACTCTGTAAATTATATACCAAATCAGGTCAGTTAGATTCTGCTGCTTTTTATGGTCAGAAAGAGTTACAAAAACGCCCTAAAAACATCGACGTTAACCACGCGCTGGCCTGGGTTTATTACAACAAGCAAGACTACAAAAAGGCGGGCGAATACATGCAGGTAGCGCTACGTACCGGTAGCAAAGATCCTGAATTATTGCGGCAGGCGGGAGCCATTGAGCTGGCTTTAGGAAATCAGCAGCAGAGCAACAAATTGATGGCAGCTGCCCGGAAAACTAATCCAAAATTCATGCTTTAAGCACCACATTTTAGTGGGTTTTACCATCATTTTTATGTTGGTCTGGTTGTTTTTTGCTCATTAATTTTGTCGATCCGTTATCATGTTCCGTTTTTGTTACCTTCCTTTTTTTGTGAAATCTTTCTGGCGATTGAGTTTACGTGTCATTGTGTTGCTACTCACGAGCCTACCAGCTTTTGCGCATTTGGGAAATCTGTCGGGTACAGTCTATGACCAATCGACAAAACTGCCGTTACAGGGGGTTACGGTTCAGCTTACTGGGTTAGGAAAAGCGACTGTAACGAATGAGTTAGGTCAGTATAGATTTCAGAATCTGGTGGCGGCTCCTTACAAGCTTGAGCTATCGCATGTGGGTTTTCAAACACAGGTTAACGACGTAACAGTGCTTGACGATCAGACTACTACGTTGAACATCAGCTTGGTAGCCGCTTCGGTTGAGTTGCGTGAGGTAGTTATATCGTCGCAACGGGCGCACGACCAGCAATTGATCAGTAGACTCGATATTAAGCTACGTCCGATTACCAATTCGCAGGAAATTCTTCGGATGGTGCCGGGTTTGTTTATCGGACAACACGCGGGCGGGGGGAAAGCCGAACAAATTTTCCTGCGTGGCTTTGACCTCGACCATGGTACCGATATTCGTCTGAGTGTCGATGGAATGCCAGTCAATATGGTTTCGCATGCCCACGGACAAGGTTACGCCGATCTGCACTTTGTAATTCCCGAACTCGTGGAAGGTGTCGATTTTAAAAAAGGGCCCTACCGTACAGACAAAGGAAACCTAACTACGGCCGGCTGGGTTGATTTCCGGACACGCACCGCCCTCGATCACTCGTTCGCCAAATTGGAAGTCGGTCAATTTGATACGTATCGTGCCGTTGCTGGTATCGATTTGCTGGGAAGGAAAGGACGCGACAAAAACGAGTCGGCCTACGTAGCGTCGGAGTACTCGTATACAAATTCGTATTTTGATAACCCGCAGAATTTCAAGCGGGTGAACGTAGTGGGTAAGTATCACGGCCACGTATCACCCAATACGAATCTGACGCTGACTGGTACTACGTTCTGGAGCAGATGGAACCATTCGGGTCAGATTCCCGACCGGCTTGTGGATTCGGGACAAATCGGCTTCTTTGGTTCGGTTGACCCTACCGAAGGCGGTGAAACCAGCCGCACGAATGCCAATGTTCAGTTGGTGACCGTAACACCACGGAACAACGTTATCAAGAACCAGTTTTTCTACAGCAAATACAATTTCGAGCTGTATTCAAACTTTACTTTTTTTAAGGAAGATACGGTCAATGGCGACCAGATTCGCCAGAAAGAAAGTCGGAATTTGTTTGGCTACAACGGTAGCTATTCCATCGAAAATACCATCGGCAAAACAAGCTGGACAACAACTTTCGGCGCACAGTATCGACAGGACGTAACGAAACATACTGAACTGTCGCACACGATTAACCGCGCCGAGACCCTGAATCCGATTCAGTACGGTAACATCAACGAAATCAATGCCGCTCTTTACGCTGATGAGCTAATTCAGCTTTCTAGTCGATTCACGCTTAACGCCGGAGTACGTATTGATTATTTCCGCAGCCAATACGAAGATTTGTTAGCAATACCTGTTGCGCTCAAGCGTTCGAGTCAAACCATTGTATCGCCTAAATTAAATTTGTACTATACCGCGAATCCTCATCTGCAAGTCTACTTGAATACAGGTAAAGGTTTTCATTCCAATGATGCGCGGGTAGTAACAGCTCAAAACGGACGCGAAATTCTGCCAGCGGCTTATGGGTCTGATTTAGGAATCATTTTCAAACCCTTCCCCAAACTGCTGATCAACGCGGCTGCCTGGTATTTGTGGCTGCAACAGGAATTTGTCTACGTTGGCGACGAAGGCGTAGTAGAACCTAGCGGGCGCTCGCGTCGTCAGGGAATCGACGTATTGGTACGTTATCAACTCACCAAAACGCTCTTCGCCGACCTCGATTTCAACACAGCTAAACCCCGTTCCATCGATGCCGAAGCCGGAATGAATTATTTACCATTAGCGCCAGTCTTTACGTCGGTGGGAGGTGTGTCGCTTCAGAACGCTGGCTCTTGGAGTGGTTCGCTACGTTACCGGTACATGGCAAACCGCCCCGCTAATGAAGATAATTCAATTGTCGCCAAAGGCTATTTCGTCACCGACCTCCAGGCGAACTACACGAAACCACACTACGCCATTGGCTTATCCGTACAAAATCTACTCAACACCCGCTGGAAAGAAACCCAGTTTGATACCGAAAGTCGGCTAAAAGGCGAAGCGGGCCCCGTCGATGAAATCCATTTTACACCCGGCACGCCGTTTTTTGCAAGGTTGAGTGTTACGTTCTTTTGGTAGAATCTGACCTTGGAATAATAAAACAAAAATGCCTATTACGATCTCGTAATAGGCATTTTTGTTTTGAATTATTTAAACCAGTGGAGAATATCGGATTCGAACCGATGGCCTCTACAATGCCATTGTAGCGCTCTAGCCAACTGAGCTAATCCCCCGTTTTGTGGGTGCAAAGATGAGCAAAAAATCATCTTGTCCCAAACGGCCGTTTATTTTTTTCTCATCAACTGAATACTTTTCCATTTACTCAGTTAAAGTTTGTTTTCTGCCTACGATTACGTAGTTTTGATAACAGTCCCGTACCCGTATGCATACCGTTTATATCATCTATAGCCCAACCACTGACCAGTATTTCATTGGTCAGACGAAAGATTTGAAAATTACGCTGTGGCAACACAACGCGAAAACCAATCCAGCTACCGCCGACGGGAAACCGTGGGAAGTCAAATTCACGCAGGCGTTTGCTACGCGCAACGAAGCCCTGAGTCTGGAAATGAAACTGAAGAAAAAAGACCGCAACTTTTGGGAAGAGTTGATCAATACTCCGCAGCCCACGGTCTGAGTCATCTGATATAGCCAATACAACAAAAGCCACTCCTGGGAGTGGCTTTTGCTTTGTAGGCCCTGACAGGCTCTGGCTGTCAGAATCACCGGATGGTCTGTAGCTACCGAGTTAGTCGCTGACGCGACTCTGACAGCCAGAGCCTGTCGGGGCCTTCACTGACGACTATAGACTAACGACTTAAAACGGACGTAATGCTTTTACAAACCGCCCTTTAAAATAGTCAGAATACAGGTTATCCTCCCGAACACCCCTTGATGATGAAGCGTGAATGAAGCGAATATTCTGGTCGCCATTTACTTCCGTCACGATGCCCGTGTGCGATACGTAGCCAGCCTTGCCTTTGTCGGGAACGAAAAAGATGAGGTCGCCGGGCAGAATTTCGTTAACCTCCACTTCTCGCCCCACCTCCGACTGCTGCCACGAAACTCGAGGCATCCGCAGTCCAACGGTATTAAACACGGCGTAAACCAGTCCTGAGCAATCAATGCCGTCAGTCGTGTTGCCCCCGGTCCGATACGGCGTACCTGTATACGTGCGGGCAATTTTCACCACTTCGGGAACGTAGCGGTTTTCGTAGGTCCGTCCGTCGACCACTTTACCGGTCGGTTTAGCAGGAACAGCAGGTGGCCGGGCCGGAGTTTTGCCGGTTCTGGCAACGGGTCGTGATGACGAACGACTAACCGATGGGCCATTGGAACGTAGAACCTCGCAGGACGTAATGAGTGATAGCAGGCAGGCGCTCAGCAGTACGGGACGAATAACCTCCCGAGACCAGCGTTGAAGCATACACGTTTGGGTTAGGGGAACAACTACCGATTTGCCCCATTCTAGCACGTAGTAAGGGCTGTAATCGGCTTTAAAACCATTACATGAACGGTGCAACCTATTAAATTTTCAGAGATAATGCAATCCGTTTGCGGGCTTTATCTACTTCCATCACCTTAACTTTTACTTTCTGGTACACGCTGACAACAGTTTTGGGGTCTGATACGTAGCGATTCGCCATCTGCGATACGTGAACCAGCCCGTCCTGCTTCACACCGATGTCGACAAATGCGCCAAACGCGGTAATATTTGTCACCACACCGGGGAGAATCATGCCTTCGTGTAAATCATCAACGGTACGAATGCGACTATCGTATTCAAACACTGAAAGTTGTTCTCGTGGATCGCGTCCGGGACGGGCTAATTCGGCAAGGATATCCTTGAGCGTTGGCAAACCAACCGTATCACTAACGTAGCGTTCGGGCTTGATCTGCTCCCGCAACTCAGGCCGACGTATCAGATCGGTTACCGTACTTTTCAGATCAGCCGCCATTTTTTCAACCAGCGCGTAGCGTTCGGGGTGAACGGCACTATTGTCGAGTGGATTGGTAGCTTCGTCGATACGTAGAAAAGCCGCACATTGCTCAAAAACCTTTGGCCCAAGCCGGGGCACTTTTTTGAGTTGATTCCGCGACGTAAAAGCGCCATTTTCGGCTCGATACGTAACGATATTCCCGGCCAGTTGGGGACCAAGTCCCGATACGTAACGTAGCAGATGCGGGCTTGCGGTATTGAGCGATACGCCCACCTGATTCACGCAGCTTTCGACCACCGTATCAAGGCTATTCTTTAACTCCGACTGATTAACATCGTGTTGGTACTGCCCTACCCCAATGGATTTCGGGTCGATTTTAACTAATTCGGCCAGCGGGTCCATGAGCCGACGGCCAATGCTTACCGCACCACGTACCGTTACGTCCTGATTCGGGAATTCTTCGCGCGCTACGTCCGACGCCGAATACACCGAAGCGCCCTGTTCACTGACCATAAAAACGGGCTTGTTCAGTTGCAGTTGCTGAATAAACTCTTCGGTTTCGCGACCCGCCGTACCATTTCCAATCGCAATAGCGTCGATTTTGTGTTTTTCGACTAACTTTTGTACAACCTGAACCGCCTGTTGCCGCTGTGCCTCCGAATGACTCAGGTAGAGCACTGTATCCGTCAATAAATTTCCCTGGGCATCCAGGCAAACGGTTTTGCAGCCCGTTCGGTAGCCGGGATCGATAGCCAATACGCGCTGTTGGCCAAGCGGTGGGCTGAGCAATAGCTGCCGCAGATTATCCGCAAAAATCCGGATGGCTTCGGCGTCGGCTTTATCTTTTGAACTGTTCGAAAACTCGGTTTCAATCGATGGTTTAAGCAGTCGTTTGTAGCCGTCGCGAATTGCCAGCGTCATTTGTTCATGGCAAGCCCTTGATGCAGATCGGTCGGCTACAAACTGGCGTTCCAGACGTTCGAGCGCGGCCTCTTCGTCGGGCCCGATACTTACTGACAGGAATCCTTCAGCTTCTCCCCTACGTAGCGCCAGTAACCGGTGCGACGGCACGCGACGTAGTGGTTCTGCAAAATCGAAATAATCGGAAAATTTCACGCCCTCCGTCTCTTTTCCTTTCTTAACCACAGAGCGAATAATGGCTTCCCGATCGAACAGATTACGCATCCGCTGGCGGGCGTCTGCATCTTCACTGATACGTTCGGCCAGAATGTCGCGGGCGCCTTGCAACGCATCTGCTACGTCGGGAACGGCGTCTGACAGGTAACGTTGAGCCACGCGCTCCAGATTACTTTCCCGTTGCAATTGTATTACGTTGGCGAGCGGTTCCAGTCCGCGTTCAATAGCTATGGTAGCGCGCGTTTTACGTTTTTGACGGTAGGGCAGATATAAATCTTCTAAGTCAGTCAACGTATCGGCGGCTTCGATTTTCCGGCGCAGGTCGGGCGTTAATTTTTTCTGCTCGTCAATGGATTTTAGAATTGCATCCCGGCGCTTATCCAGTTCGATTAGTTTTTGATACGTATCGCGAATCTGCCCGATCTGGAGTTCATCGAGCGGACTTCCATTGGATGCTGCCGTGACTTCTTTACGGTAACGAGCAATAAAAGGCACAGTGGCTCCGCTGTTGAGCAGGTCAATAGTGGCACTCACCGACTTAGGGTTCAGGCTTAACCTTGCGGCAATACGTTGTTCAATAGATTGGGACATGTACTAAAAAACGGGAATGAAACAAGCCACAAAAATGGCTCTACAAACCGACAGGGCAAAAAAAAACATGCCGTGGGGCATGTTTTTACAACGGTCGTCTGTATATCTTACAATTAAGCTATTTCGACATTAACGGCGTTTAGGCCTTTCTTACCGCGTTCAACTTCAAATTTAACTTTGTCGTTTTCACGGATTTGGTCGATGAGACCAGTAGCGTGTACAAAAATGTCTTCGCCACCTTCATCGGGTTTAATGAATCCAAACCCTTTGGTTTCATTAAAGAATTTTACAGTTCCTGTTTGCATTGTTTGGTTTAAATTTGGGCGAATAACGACACAATAAAATTTATTTCCAAATCTATTTTCTGAATTTATACAGTTTAATCAAACATTTTTTCTGACACAAAATTGACCAAAACACATTACAGTACTGTATTTTTCATAGAACACCCTCCTTTCTCAATTTCTTTAGCTCTCGTTAAGTGACCCAACTTCGAAAACTGTGTCTGAATTTCAGACAGTATGCTTTTCAACGAAGCATACCATTTCTTACTAGTTTATAAGTTTTCATATTTATTTACTTATAACAGTAATCCATTTATCGGGCCCATAAAATAATTGACTTGACGGACATGGTAGCGACAACGGGAGTAGCCAACGCAAAGCAAATCACTCAAATAGATAAGCGCACGAATATTTCCCGGAAGGAATTGCTCGCCGAATACGTTGAACCAGCCATTCCGGTGGTGTTGACCGATGCTACGCGCGACTGGAAAGCGATGGGCAAACTCACACCCGAGTTTTTCAAAAAGAACTACGGTCATATTTCCAAGGAGATCAAAGGCACTACCTACACCTTGTCTGAGTACGTTGATCTGATGTTGGCGTCGACGCCTGAAAAACCGGCCCCTTACCCGTTCAACATCGACATGCGGCAGTACGTCCCCGAATTGCTGAGCGATATACAGCCCGAAATCCTGTACGGAAAGTCAGACCGGGTCAATCATCCCTTGTTACCCAAGTTTATGCTCAATGCGACAACCGTATATGAGCTTTTTTTCGGGGGCAATGGCGGCTTCTTCCCGTTTCTGCACGTAGATGCTTTGTTTCTGCACACGCAGATTACGCAATTGTACGGCTCGAAGGAATTTTTCCTTTATCCGCCCGATCAGGCCTCTTACATGTACCCGCGCGAAGACAACGACAAAATTTCGCAGGTGAACGCATTTCAACCTGATTATGAGAAATTTCCACTGTTCAGAAAAGCTACACCCTTGCGCGTAACAGTCAACCAAGGCGAAACCATTCTGTTTCCAACGCGCTGGTGGCACACAACTCAAATTCACGAACCATGCATTTCGGTCGGGCGTATACAACTCAACGCCGGAAACTGGGGCGATTTCACTGACGACATTTACAAACTCTGGAACCGGTTGCATCCTGGTCATCCAAAGTTGGCAACCCCCGCACTGATTTACAATAAATTAGTCGGCCAGGTCATGAATATTCAGGAGAAATTCTCCGCCGTCTAGCGGCTTCTTTCTTAACTACTACGTATCCGAATCAGCCCATGCCTCAGGTATGGGCTGATTCGTTTCCCACCTTGTTACGTCCCGACTTAGTGTCGATTTCACTACTTTCCGTATTTTTGGCGGCTTACTAAAAAACGAGTAGTGAAGATTGACATAACTTCGTTCATGCGAATAGCTGGAATGGTTGGGGCATTGTTGATTGGCGGCCTGAATGCGGCTTCGTCTCAGGTTGTCATCAGCAATAACGATGAGCCTTCGCTGTACACGTATTGCCAGCATTTTCAGACTTTATACACCCAGATCCGCGAGCAGACTGTTACGCCCGATTCGGCCAGGAAACAGTTCAGCCACATCATGCATAGCTTGCAGAATCGGTTTCGGAGTGAAGAAAGTTACCCGCAGGATTCGCTCCAGCGCGATAGTCTACAACGGTCAGGACTTTATTTCAATTTCCCTATTCGTGGGTATACTAGCAGCGCCATTGGCGGAACGCATGGCGAAGGTTTTAAGGGAAAAGGGTTCGATTTATTTGATTATAACGTAAGAGGCAGCCATCCAGCCCAGGATATTTTCATCAGCGACCGAAATCAGGATAATATTGACGACCGAAGCGGTCAGCCCGTTGATATTTTAGCTATGAGTAGTGGTTTGGTGCTGGCCATTGAAACCGCCTGGAAACCCGGCTCCGAATATCGGGGCGGCAACTGGATTTGGGTGTATGATCCTATCATGCACGGGTTGTTTTATTACGCTCACAACAGTCAGGTCGATGTGAGGCCGGGGCAATGGGTAGAAGCGGGGCAAAAACTGGCCGAAATGGGCCGAACGGGCTTCAATGCTTACAAAGCCCGGTCGCCAACACACCTGCATTTGATGTACTTACAAATCCAGCCTGACGGCCTCCCCCAACCGATTAACCCGTATGCCTGGTTGCTGACGGCAAAACTGGCCAAATAAAGGAAGAATGGGAAGATCGTTTAAAAGCGTCTTTGTCATGCACACGAAGGCAGCATGACAGACTTTATAGTTCCTGCATCTCTACGATTCGCGGACCAAATTGACGCCGGTAACCAGAAAAATCATTCCGACGATGAACGGGGCTGCTGACTCAAACTTCGAGACACTCATGCCCAGCACCGGTTTTCCATCTGACAGGAAAGCAACCAAGGCAAACAAAACCACAACTACGCCTAAAATAGTAAGCGCAGCCCCAAAAAAACGCCGGAAATTTGTATTGTTATTGTCCATAAGTCAATGTAAAATGAAATGGTAGGCGGTGGAAGTCAGTGCGTAACAATTATTTATTTTTTATCCCTGCCTGTAACCCGCGTTTACGACCTTCCTCAAGCAGCAGCGGATAAGCGGCCTCTAACGTATTGGCAACTACACCGTCCAGAATGGCCTCTCGCAAGATAGTTTTGATGTCACCCACCACGCGGGAAGGCGGCACCCCGAATGTTTCCATGATGAGTTCGCCCGTGATAACCGGCTGGAAATTACGAAGCTTGTCGCGTTCTTCCAGATCGTGGAGTTTTCGCTCTACCTTATCAAAATTACGGAGATGTTTTTGCACCTTCTCGTAATTTTTCGACGTAATATCAGCCCGACAAAGCGCCATTAGTCCTTCCAGATCATCTCCGGCATCAACCAGTAAACGACGTAGCGCAGAGTCGGTTATTTCTTCTTTGGTTAGGGCAATGGGCCGCAAGTGCAGACGTACCAGTTTCTGAACGTAGCGCATGTGCTCATTTAGTGGCAGTTTCATCGTTCGGAAAATACCTGGAACCCAACGAGCTCCCAAATCTTCGTGTCCGTGAAACGTCCAGCCCACTTTAGCGTCGAAACGTTTTGTAGCGGGTTTGGCGATATCGTGCAGCAGAGCCGCCCAACGTAGCCAGAGTTCATCTTCAGATCCTGTTTTCTCCTTCTGCGTTCGATTCGCTACGTTGTCGAGTACCTGCAGCGTATGGTAAAAATTATCCTTATGGCCCTTCCCTTCAATGGTTTCGACGCCTTTTAGAGCAATCAATTCCGGAAAAATACGGTCCAGCAAACCCGCGTGATACAGAAGTTTGAAACCATACGAAGGCGTCGGCGATAGGACTATTTTATTCAGTTCGTCCGTCACTCGTTCGCGCGAAACGATGGTGATACGTTCGTTCATGCGGATGATGGCGTCGAACGTATCAGGGTCGATGTCGAAGCCGAGTTGTGAGGCAAACCGAATGGCCCGCATCATACGTAGCGGGTCGTCGGAGAACGTAACGTCGGGGTTTAGGGGCGTGCGAATTATTTTTCGCCTGATGTCTTTCAGGCCATCGAATGGGTCGAGCAGATCGCCGAAAGCGGTGGCGACTTCGCCGTTACGTTGCTTCAGATTGCGGTTTAAGCTGATACCCATGGCGTTGATGCTGAAATCCCGGCGATTCTGATCGTCTTCGAGCGTACCATCTTCCACAATTGGTTTCCGCGAATCAGCCCGGTATGACTCCTTGCGGGCACCCACAAATTCAACTTCCCATTCCTGATCGCCCTGCATCGCCCGCAACATGGCCGTCCCAAAATTCGGGAACACCGCTACGTTGGTACCAAGTGCTTTCCCGACAGCTTCGGCCAATTGAATTCCGCTGCCAATGCACACTACGTCGATATCCTTCGAAGGCCGCCCCATCACCAAATCGCGCACAAATCCGCCGATCACGAAAGCGGGCAAACCGAGCGCATCGGCCTGCTGAGCAATCGTTTCAAAAATTGGATTTGTTTGGATGGTATCCTTAAAATTCATGAAAAAGATGTCGATAGTCGTTAGTCAAGAATCGTCAGTCTACTTTGCGAACACCTGACGGCTGACTACTTATTTTCTTATAAAATTAATTTCTCCATTTACCTTCAGTCGCATGATGCGCGGACGTTTCGGCATTCCCGGCAACGTACCAAACCGTTCAGCAACAAGGGGTTCAGTGACAGGAGGTAGCGTCAGCGATTCGAACGGCACGGTGAGTAAGCCACGCCCAAAACTACCGATAAGGCGCTGTATGTCAGCATTTAAAGCCCGACGAACGGCCAATTCACCCGCCGATACTGGCTCTGTTGGTAGCGATTCGGCGGGTTGCCATACACGTAGTGATACGTTCTTTCCCTGGTCATAAACCACCGTCAACGGATTTTCGGCAAACTCAACCAGGTCATAGGCTACATCAGGAATTTTCGCTACGTATAAACTCAATTGGTCAGTATTGTGAATTAAAACCGTTGGTCGCAGGTTAGCAGGCATCGCCGACGTTGCCGTCAGGAGTTGCTCAACTGCTACGTCGTGAAGAGGGTCGGCGGCAAGTGACCAGCCAGTTTCGTCGGCGAGGGCGATGATCTTTCCCTGCCGAACTAGATAAGCGATGTCCCGAATCGTTGATGTCATACCAGCCGCAAAAATACGGTAAGTTTATGAAAGACGACCAACGACTCGCAGATGGTACGTTAAAGAACAATTTTGTCTTTCTACATCTGGCACCGGCTGCCCGGCTCAGCCTGACAAAATTTCTTAGCTGTATAATCGCTTGATTACCTCCTGTTGAGTACGCACGAAATGCTGACGTTCGGCGGGTTGCCCCAGCAACGTATCGGGGGGGTAGCTGCTGTGTTTGGCGTAACTCTCGGCGTAAAGCTCGAATCGCTGGCGGGCTAGTAAGTTGGTGATGGCGGGCCGTTGCCGAAACTCCCGTAACGCGGCTAAATCAATATCAGCATTAGCTGCCAGGCTCTCTCCGTAGCCCGCTTCGGCTAGCACTAAACCTTTCGGATCGATGATTTTAGAACCTCCGTCCGTCGTTCCCATTGGTACGACTCCACCCGATACACCCCCCGAATTTGCCGACACTACGTAGGCCATGTTTTCGATGGCGCGCGCCTGCTTGGCTATCTTTTGAGGAGTCATGAGCGGACTACTCATGTCAGAAGTGGAGTGAATCAAGACCTCAGCCCCGCGCATAGCGAGACAGCGAGCCACTTCTGGATACAGAATCTCTTCCGATGCCAGGCAAGCTAGGTTGCCGATGTTGGTTTTCGTGACCGGAAACAGCGAATCGTACCCGTACGCATCCAGATATAACTCCCAGACATCGTGGGGAGTGGGCATGTACATGGCATTTAGCCGCCGGTAACGCAGCAATACGTCGCCGTTGGGGCCCATGATGAAACTAGTCTGGAAATAGAGTTCCGGAAAAAATGAATCCTGTTCGTATACATTTCCCGAAAAATAAATTTGCTGACGCTGCACCATGGCGCTCATGGCTTCATACACTCGACCGTCGATTTCAAGAGCCGCTTTTTCGCGCCACTGGTCGATGGTTTCGGTGGCTGGTGGGCCGCTCAGAAAGTGTTCGGGGGTTACAATCAGTAATGTTTCGCGGCCCAAGTAGCCAATGGAAGCTGCAATTTGCCCTTCAATACGTTCGATGGTCTGGAGCATCTGCGTTTCCGACTCTTCACGGGTACGGCAGGCATGAACGGTCTGACAGGTTAGTTGAAGAGCAAGCGCCTTATACGACATAGGTTAGGTAGAGTCAGGATTGGGGTTGCCAAAATAATAGGTTTGCCGCAAAAAATAGCAACCGGCCCTTTTTTCGAAGAAGTTGAAACAAATCGATAGACAAGAACGGTTAAGCTATCAATTAGTAAACCATTCTCACTAACTGCCTGCCAGCAAGGCATTTGTTTTCTGGTAACTACACATCTATGCATGTTGATGTACTGGCCATTGCCGCCCACCCCGATGATATTGAAATGACCTGTGCCGGCACTATTCTGTCGCTCATAGCACAGGGGAAAACCGTAGCGGGCGTCGACCTCACCCGTGGTGAATTGGGCACGCGCGGTACGCCTGAGATTCGGGCGCAGGAAGCCGCTGAAGGAGCCCGAATCATGCAATTGTCGGCCCGCGAAAATATGGGGTTCCGGGATGGCTTTTTCCGTAACGATGAAGAACATCAGATGGCGCTCATCCCGATTATCCGGCATTATCGCCCCCAAATTATTCTGACGAACACTGTTGACGACCGCCACCCCGATCACGGCCGAGCGGCTGAACTGGTGGTGCAGGCCTGCTTTTACGCAGGTCTTCGGCAAATCAAAACAGTCGATAAAGACGGGCAGCCCCAGGAAGGGCATCGCCCTCTTTTCATCTACCATTTTATCCAAGATCGGTCACTAAAACCCGATTTCGTGGTCGACGTAACACCTTACTGGGATCAGAAGCTGGATGCCATTAAAGCGTATAAAAGTCAGTTTTTTAACCCCGACAGCAATGAACCGCAAAGTTATATTTCGGGGGAACCGTTTATGAAATTTCTGGAGTCACGCACCCGTGAACACGGCCACATGATCGGCGCTGAATTCGGCGAAGGATTCATTACCAAACGGATGCTGGGCGTGAACGATTTGTTTGCGTTGCGGTAAAAAAGTTGTAGGGTTACCGAGTTGTAAAGTTCATAGCACATCAGTCAACTTTACAACTCGGTAACCCTACAACTCTATAACTCATCTACTCCCCCTGCCAGACTATTTTGCCTTCCCGGTTCAGGTATACCATCTTTAATTCACCCATCATCCGCCCTTTCTCCATACGAGCCAGGCCATTGTGAAATAACGTAACGGTAGCGTACTCCGTCGGAACTACTTCGCGCCCGGTTTTATCGATGAACCCCCAGCGATGGTCTTTACTCTCAACGCCCGCCAATCCATCTTTAAACATGCCGACAAACAGGTACGGCAAAACGCCACTGACCGTTTTTCCGGAGGAGTCGATTAATTGCCAGCCTTTTCCATCGCTACGTTTCACTGCCGCTATGCCTTCCGAAAAACGCATCCCCAGCTCGTATTGAGCCGGAATTATCCAGTCACCTTTGCGGTTTATGTATCCATATTTCGACGATCCTTTGGGCCGAACCTGCGCCAGTCCTTCCGAAAACGATTCGACGTATTCAAACGTAGGATCGAAGGCGAACGAGCCTGTTTTGTCGACGTAACCCGCTGGCCCATTATTAAAGGTTGTGTATACGGCCGCTAATCCTTCAGAAAATCTGGATACCCAGCAGGCCCGCTCAAACTTGGGTTCAACGACCCACTCGCCAGACGGATTAATAAATCCATTTCGTCCGTTCATTTTTGCAACGGCCCGACTCTCCGAAAAATCGGAGGCTTCTTCGAAATGGGGAGCTATTGCTATTCTACCCAGTCTGTCAATAAAGCCTGTTTTTCCATCGACTTCGATACGTCCCATGTTCTCCGAAAACGGATGTGCTTTATCGAATTGGCAGGGAATCACTACGTTCCCCAACTGGTTAATATAGCCCTCTTTCCAGACGGTTCTTTCGCCATGGATAGTTACGATCGTCACCACAGCCATACCTTCGCTGAAATCATCGGCCCGGTCGAACTGAGGCCGGATAACAAGCTGGGCTTTGTTGTTGATGTAGCCCCATTTTTCGCCAACACGTACCGGATATAATTCGTCGGGAAGGCCGCTCATTGCATCGGAAGCCAAGGCTGGTTCGGCTGGGGTAAAGAATCCGTCTTTTATCATGTATGGAAGTGCTGTTGCTACGCCCAATCCTAGTATGATCCAAAACCCGAACACAACCAGGCGACTCTGGCGATCCAAGAACTGCACCATTGGCAGGTTACCATTTCCGATTTTTTGTTGCGCGGCCAGATAATTCTGTAGAACGATCGGAACCAGGGCCATTACCAGAAGCAGAAACAAACCAAAAACGACGTATGGCCCTGTCTTTCGCCAGGCTGGACTATCTACGCCATTTGGAATCAATACGTTACCGATAATGCCAAGCAGAATAAACACCAGCACGGTACCAATCGCCAACCCGTAATACGGTTTAAGATTGAGTTGCATGGATGCCCCGGTTAAAAGTTGCAGGTGTATAAGAAGGCGTTTATCCGCGACCAATGGCATATGGCCCAACTAATCATAAGCCATATGAGCCTAGGCCATGCCTGGTCGGGCAGTAACTGGTACGTATCACCTATGGCAGCATTCATTGATTTCATGACGGTTTCAGGAAGGAAATTTCGAGAACGTCACAAAAGTAGAAAGGTCAATCAGGGGTTAACAGACCAAACTAATAACAGGCTGGTTTGGTCAAATAAACGGGGTTATCGGGCTGGTACGTGGTACGTATCTGAGCCAGATTTTAGCTCGGCTCAAGCTTCTATATAGCCGGAAAATACATGATAAATGTAGCGCCCTGCCCGGGTTTGCTGGTAGCGGTAATGGCCCCGCCGTGATTGGCTACAACCTTATCGCATATGGCCAGACCGATGCCTGTACCGGCAAATTCGCTCCGGTTGTGCAGCCGTTGAAAAACCTGAAAAATGCGCTCTACGTATTTCTCATCGAAGCCTATTCCATTATCTGCTACGTCGATACGGTTATAAATAGGTACCTGCCTGGCGGGTCGGACAGAATTCGGCAAATCGGCCATTTTCACCTGCTGGGAACGTATCACAATGGTTGGCTTGACATCGTTCCGGCGGAATTTGAGCGCATTACTCAGCAGATTCTGGAAAAGCTGGCCCAACTGCGAGCGGTCGCCCAAAACGTCGGGTAAAGACTCAACTTGTAACGTAACGCCCGATTCCTGAATAGAAAGTTCCAGATCAGTAAGGACCGATTTAACGACATCGTTCAACGATATGCGTCGGGTACTATCCTGCCGGGTCGAAATGCGCGAAAACGTAAGGAGATCGCGAATGAGTGTCGACATTCGGCCAGCCGCTTTTTGCATTCGATCCAGGTACTGACTTCCTTCGCCGATCTGGGTGCCGTACTGATTTATCAGAATATCGCCAAACGACTGGATTTTACGTAGCGGTTCCTGCAAATCATGGCTGGCGATATACGCAAATTGTTCCAGATTCTGATTGGAACGTTGTAAATCCTGAACTGAATGCGCCAGCTCATCGTTTGTGGTGGCTAGTTCTTCGTTAGCGGTTGCCAGTTCTTCATTGGTTGAGGCCAGCTCTTCAGTGCGTTGTTGAACCTGAAGTTCAAGTTCCTGCTGTACACGCCGTTGCTCAGTAACGTCCTGCGCCGTTCCGCTCAGAAATTCGGGCATACCCGCGTCATCATAAAATACTTGCCCCTGCGCGTGAATGATACGTACCTGGCCCGTTTTGTGGTTAACAATGGGGTGCTCGTTTTCATATATACCCGATGAACCCGGTTCGATAGCCGCAGCAAGTAAGTTGGCCGACGACTGCCGGTATTCATCAGGCATTGCCCTAAAGGCTTCTTCAACAGGTGCCGATTGTTCAGAGAGCCCCAGCCAATCCATAAACCGCTCCGAAAAGCTTAATTGACCCGTGGGAATGTGTATACTCCAGGTAACCAGTTCGGCCAGTTCAATAGCACCACGTAACGCCAGTTCGGCCTCTTCGGCACGTTGCCGGTCTTTCACGGCATCCGTTACGTCGATAGAAATATCAAGAATTGCATACACTTCCCCCAGTTCATTCAAAACCGGCGAAAAAGTGATGTTGTAGAAGCTATGGGTCATCACACCGTCTTTCATGATGTTGACCTGGGAGCCAAAACTCTGGAACATTTTACCCGACGTATACACATCATCCAGAATGTGCAGAAACGGCTGATTTTCAAGCTCAGGCATTACGTCGCGCAGGGGTTTACCCGTAATATCGGGACCTTTTCCAACGATATCGACAAACGCCTGATTGGGCATCTCTATGAGCAAATCACGCCCCACAAACAGTCCCATTGCCGCCGGAGCCGTTGAGAAAATAGACCGCAATTTTGCTTCGCTCGCTTCTACTTTTTGTATGGCCAGCACCTGTTCCGTTACGTCGACAGCCATATCCATGATGGCATAAACCTCGCCAGCCGAGTTACGTAACGGTTTGTACGTAAAGTTGAAGTAAAACGTTCTCAGCGCGCCATCGACCTCTAAATCAGCCCGCATATGCTGGGCGGTGTAGGCTTCTCCTGTTGTATATACCCGGTCTAGAATATCCAGAAAAGGTTGTCCTTTCAGCTCGGGAACCGCTTCGATTATCGGTTTGCCAATTACGGACCAGTCTTTGCCCCAGTAGCCAATCATCACTTCATTGGCTACTTCAACAACTAAATCGCGCCCGACAAACAGACACGTAGCAACGGGAGCTTCCTGAATCAGGCTGCGGAAACGGGCTTCGCTGGCCTCTATCGCCTGGCGCTGCTTTACCTGCTCGGTAATTTCGATGCAAACCACCGTAACACCAATAATGCTGTTGCCCGTGCTATAATAGGGTTCGTAGACAAAATCGATGTAGGCCGTTTCCAGCCGCCCATTACGTTCCAGCGTGATCGATCGTTCGTTAGCCACAAGTCGTTCACCTGTTACGTAAACATTCATCAGTAGCTCCTCATAGCCTTGTCCCCTGGCTTCGGGAAGAGCCTCGAACAGGGGTTTGTTCATGACCTGCTCGCGCTTCCGGCCCCAGAATTCAAGCACCCGGTCATTGGCCAGCGTGACGACAAATTCAGGACCGCTAAACAACGCTACCGCCACTGGAGCCTTCTCAACAATGGTTCGAAAACGTTCTTCGCTTTCAATTAGCGACCGTTGCGGGCTGCTTTCTGTTGATTGCCAATTAGCGAAATTTATAGGCTGGGCCGTACCAGTAAAGCGATAAGCAATGTTATCTTCATTGAAAAACGCTTTACCCAGACAATGCAGCCAGCGCACCTTACCATCATTGACGCCAATTGTCCGAAACCAGCAGTCATACTGGCCACCTGATTCAGGGTTAAGTGCCCATTGCACAGCCTCATGCACCCGTGGGCGGTCGTCGGGGTGCATATAACGTAACACCTCGTCGTACGAAACTTCGTCGTCTTTAGCAAACCCGTAGAGTTCCCGACAACGCTCGTCCCAGTAAACAAGCTGATCAATTGGATTTAAATCCCAGATACCTATCCCACTAGCCTGAAGGCAAAACTTCAAACGTTCATTGGCGGCTACTTCTTCCAGATTTACTGATTTTTGGTCGCCATTCATAGTGGATAGGTATTACTCATACAAATTGATGCGTCACTAATTCTCAAAGTAAGCAGACTTTTCACAGTACTGAACTACCTACGCTGGAAACTGTTTGGTTGGATTCCTTAGCGAAAATATACTTTACCGCCTTATAAGGACATATATTTCCAATCGGGCAGCAATACGTCTTTCTGTATTCATACCAACGTATACTCCTCTTGCTCAGATGTGTAAAAAATCTGTTCTTGCTATTAAAAATGATGTATACAATCCGGATAATTCACGCATTTCTTTTAAAAAGATGACCCTTATCGAGTATATAAATGCTACCGTAAAAACAGATTTTAAAGACAATCGGGAGCTTCCTTTTAAGGTATACCGAAAAACGTTTAAAAAAGGAGATATCATTTCTTCATACGGTCTGATTGAACGTAATGCTTATTTTCTGGTCAGTGGCTTGATTGAAATAACCGTGCAAAAAGACGTAGAGGAGCGTATTGTCGATTTTTTTCTACCCGGTAGTTTTTTCAATTCATATACGTCATTTCTGACGCAGCAACCGTCCGATACGCAGGTTAGTGCTTTGATTGATTCCGAAGTTGACGTAATAACGTATGACGAACTACAGAATGCCTACAAAACGTCGCTGGTTGCCAATCAGTTAGGTCGCCTAGCAACTGAGTCCATTTTTGTCAACAATACTAACCGGGAAAAAGACTTTCTGACGAAATCAGCGCAGGAACGTTACAATGATCTTTTATCGACCAGACCTCAGTTAATCAATCTCGTTCCGGTTCATAAAATTGCCAAATACCTGGGTATCCACCCGGAAAGTCTGAGTCGGCTTCGCAAAAGCATTTCCTAACATAGGTTAGCGTTGAAGTCTTAAAATTCGGGGACCTTTACGAAAAAACTGAGCCATGATGATTTACAAGCTTCTTAAAAAGCCTTTTTTCGGCAATTTCATGGTTAAATGGCGCAGTCCGTTATCACCCGAACAACAACGAGACTGGAAACCAATTTCTGTCAAAAGTAAATCGGGCGGACTCCTTACCGGGCTATTTGCGACATCAAAAACTTCGCAGGAAAAAGGAACAATTGTACTTGGGCACCCGATGGGGAAAGAAGCCAAAGGTTATTTTATCAAGAACGGCTATACAGAACTTCTGCGCGAAAATGGCTTCAATACGTTAGTTTTCGATATTAACGGATTTGGGGAAAGTACATTCGGTAATTTTTCGTACGATGAGGATATTGTTGCCATGAGTATCAAAGCAGCCGAGCTAACACCTAGTATTCCAATCGGTTATCATGGCATTTCGCTGGGTGGGCAGATGGCAACCATTGCTTTTGCAGACCCTGCCCATACCTACAGCTTCGCTATTGTTGAAAGTGCAGCTACTACGTTGGAAGAGTTCTGGATAAAATTTCCAGTGGCTTATAAAACACTACGTCTGTTTAATTTTCTGCTGCCAGCTTACCAGAAAAAGGTACGCATGATTGACCGAATTAAAGAAGCGAAACACTTGAAATCGTTGCTCCTTATTTATTCAAAAGCCGACGACTGGGCACCGGTTGACATGGGCAGGCGATTTAAAGAAAATAGCCCGGTAAAAACTGAGCTTTGGGTAATTGACAATGCCAAACACGCAGCCATCATGAAATCCGAACACAAGGACGAGTACATCAAGAAAATCCTCGATTATTTTAATATTTCAGTTCAGCAATTGGCCACAAGTAGTTGCTAAGAACTCAAAAAGGGCATCTGAATTATGACTCGCGTACCGGTTGCCTGTTTTTGATCGTCGTATTTGTCAATAATCTGAACCCCAGCAGTCTGACCACTACGTTGCCCAATCAGTTGAAGCCGGTCTTCAGTAACGCGCAAACCAACGCTGTTGTGTTTGGTGCCGGGTTTTTTAAAGGACTGGGCCCGTTCCCGCCCAACACCATCGTCATCGATAATGCATTCTAGATGCGTGGGTTTGGGAACAATACAGATTTTGATGCACCCTTTCGTCTGTTTGTGAGCCATGCCGTGCAGAATCGCATTTTCGATATACGGCTGAATGATCATGGGCGGAATGGCCGTTTTATCAATCAGAAGATCCGGATCGGTTTTAATTGAAAAATCGAACAGGTCGTCGAATCGGAGCTGTTCCAGTTCCATGTAAAGGCTTAACTGTTCCAGTTCACTGTCCAGCGTAACCCACTCCATCCGCGAGTTATCGAGGATAAGCCGCATCAGCCGCGCAAATTTCACCAGATACTTATCTGCATTGTCGCCATCGTTTTGCAGAATAAATAATCGAATGGCGTTCAGTGAATTATAGAGAAAATGCGGGTTCATCTGCGAACGTAATGCCTTCATTTCCGAAGCCGCAATACGTTCGCGCAGTTCGCTTTTTTCCCGCTCCTCCTTCGCCAGTATCTGCACCCGCCGACGGGCAAAAAATCCGGTCAACCCCAGCAGCAAAGTCAGAGTCGAAATCCGAAACCACCACGTTTGCCAGAACGGCGCCAGAATGGTTATGGGAAGCCGGTAGCCCACCCGGTTCCAGAGGCCATCGTTGTTGGCTGCTATGACGTGTAATACGTAATCGCCGGGCGGAATGTTGGTATAGCTGGCAAATGGTCGATTACCATCCCGCTTCCAGTCAGCATCGAAATTTTCCAAACGATAGGCGTATTGATTATCGTTCGGATTGTCGAAACTCAGGGCGGCCATCTCGAACGTAAAGGTGTTCTGTGTATGGCGTAATTCCAGTTTTGGCGGATCGGTTGATGGGTGGCTCAACAACTCCAGCGTGTTCACCCGCAACGAGGTCAGATAGACCGGCGGTACGTACCGATTTTGCTGAATGCGCTTAGGATACGTATAAATGAGGCTCCTCATTGCGCCGAAATATAACCGCCCATTACCATCCCGAACCACGGAACCCGATTCAAATTCGGAGGAAGAAGAACCATTGGCTTCGTTAAAAACCGTGAACTTAGGTCGTCGTACGTCGGTGTAGGCCAGTCCCCGGCTCGTACTAATCCACAGGGTGTCGCCTATGGTAATTACCGCCGACAAGTCGTCATGAGGTAAGCCATGCTGCGTTGTAAATACCTGAAATTTACCCGTTTTTGGATTAAGACACGCCAGGCCGTTGTCGGTACTGACCCACATGCGCCCAAAACGATCCTCGGCAAATCCTGTTGCTCCTTCGTCAGGCAGGCTCTGTGGGTCGTCGCTATGAACGTATTGAGCCAGGAGACGTAAATCCGGGCTTATTTTATAGATCGGCCCCAACCCTCCTACCCATAAATTTTGGTTCCGGTCAAGGTATAACGTGTTGTAATTTTTGCCGGGCAGTTTCGCAATCCGTGTGTCATTGAACTGGTGCAGAAAACGACCTGTTTTCGGGTCAAAAACCGTTAATTTCTCGTTGGTGCCAATAAAAATTCGTCCATCAGGTGCTTTTACAAGGTTAAATACCTGGTTTCCGGCAACCCCCTTATACGACGTAGCAACCGGAATGGTACTGGAGTCGTCGGGCGGTAAAAGGCTGGTGATACGTTGCACATTCCCTGTAATCGGGTCCAGCCAGTTAAGTCCGTTGTTGGTGCCCACCCAAATGCGCCGGGGCTGGTCGGCCAGCACCGAATAAGACATATTATCGGTTAGACTATTAGGATTATTCTGATCATGATGGAAGATTCGATACGTCCTCGTTTGCGGATTGACATGCAGAGCGCCATCGCGCGTGGCTACCCAAACCGAATTATCAATTGGATCGATCGATAAGCCAGATGCGTCGAATCCCTGAGTATTAGAGGGTTGATAGTCAATTTCGTCATACAGCGAATGCAGTTTATTAATCGTCGGATTGAACCAGCAAACGCCTGCATCATCACTCAGCACCCAGACAACCCCTGACCTATCTTCGAAAAGCCCGGTAATGGAGTTTGAAACCAGACTGCGGGGATTATTTTGATTATTGACGTAGCGAAGAAAGCGTTGGGTAGTTGCATCGTAACGATGGAGCCCCACGCGGTTAACGCCCACCCACAAATCGCCGGTACGTGTTAAAAGAATGGCAGAAACAGGCTGGTCGGTTGAAAGCCCCAAAACAGGCTGATACTGCCCGGTTTTCGGCTGCATACGTAGCAGATGGCCATCGCGGGTGCCAATCAGAATGTCGCCGGTACGATTATCTTTAGTTAACGCCGTTATATAATCGCCGGGCAGCGATGATGGCACCTGCGGATCGTGGCGAAACGAACGAATCTGTTTGGTAACCATATCGTAGGCAAACAAACCGCTTTCTGTGCCAATCCAAAGAGTCTGTCCATCAATCAGGGTTCGACGAATGGATTTAACAGCTACTTCAGAAGCCGTTCCCACCGGAAGGGCTAGTTGCGTTACTTTGCCCGTAGCTGGATCGAAATTTACAAGGCCCCCTTTGGTGCCCAGCCACAAACGCCCATCGTGATTTTCGGTAATGTTACGTATGAAATTGCAGCCCGGCCCCAGGTCAGTGAAGGCATAGCGCTGAAACGATTGCGTAGCGGGTTCATACCGATTTAATCCTTCCTGCGCGCCCACCCAGATGGTACCATTACGGGCGACAAAAACAGTACGTAGTATTCGATGCGACAAAGAACGCGGGTCACCCACCTGACGGCTGAAATTCTGGCAACGTATTCCATCGAATCGCGTCAGTCCTTTTACGCTGGCAATCCAGATAAAACCGGGTTTGTCCTGCGCAATAGCCATGGTGAAATTGGCGGGCAGCCCCTGCATCAGTGTCAGCCGCTGAAAAGCTATTGCAGGCGCCTGCCCCCGTACCGAAAACCAACCTATACTTAGCAACAAGCAATAGCATAGCCACAAACCCGAGCCCGGCTTGCTTGTGCTTTGTTGCGTATTACATGGCTTCGCCATTGAGCAGGAAGGTGTTAACCCGAAAGATAGCAAGGGAGTAAATCAAATTCATTACGTTCGTACCAAATTTCTTACGTTAGCAAATACGACGTAGCGGTTATCAAATCGTACTAAGGTCTGTGCATATATATTAAATTAAAGCTCTTTTACCCGTAAATCCCCTGAAGGGGACTTTGCTCATAGTTAGACAAAGTCCCCTTCAGGGGATTTACGGGTAAAAGAGACGGTAAATAATCCAAACTATTTCGACTCACCTACTTAGAATCTATTACGTTAGAGGTAGTTATACGTAACACATTTGCGCCAAATATCGACTAATCGTGTAGCACGGTTTACTACGAACCGACAGTCAGTGGTTTTTAGCAAACAATAGGTAGAAAATAACCAATAACTGACAATTTAACGGCTCGTTACATCCTGAATCCGGTAGTTATTCACCCAATGAACCAGTTATACGGTCAAATCCACCAGTTGTTGGTTTTCACTAACGAGCCTTACAGAATAGTTGTTCTTTTGCTTATCCATTACATTAACATTAACTATCCTTGTGAGAAATGCTAACCGTAACGTATTGCACCCCACTATACAGCAATCCCTGAAAGATGAGCTGGAGGTAGAACGGGTCATCAACTTCTTTGCAATGTCATTACTGGAGCAAAGTACCGTTGCCGACGTACTGTGGGACGTAGCCCGTAACTGCATTGCCCGTCTGAATTTTGTGGATTGCGTTATCTATCAGCTCGATACAAATCGTAATACTCTTGTACAGTTAGCAGCTCATGGTCGTAAAGGGCCCGCGCTGGGCATCATTCACTGTCCGATCGAAATTCCGCTGGGACAGGGCATTGTAGGGAGCGTCGCCCTGACTGGCCAACCCGAACGTATCGGTAATACGTCACTCGACAAACGCTACATTGCCGACGATGCCGTGCGGGCTTCTGAAATAACCGTACCCATCTGGCTCAATGGCCAGGTCTGGGGTGTAATCGATGCCGAACATCCAAGACGCAACTTTTTTCGCCCACACCACCTCACTTTACTGACCAAAATTGCCGCCCTTTGCGCCCAGAAAATTGGGCGGGTTGAAGCCGAACTGGCGTATCAGCGCGTTCAGCAGCAATTGTCGGAGAACAACCGACGCATGGCCGAAACAAAATTGCTGGCGCTTCGGCTACAGATGAATCCGCATTTCGTGTTTAACAGCCTGAATGCCATTAATAAGTTTGTGCTCGAAAACGAGTCGGAACAGGCGTCTTTGTATCTGACGAAATTTTCGCGGCTGATGCGCCAGATTATGGCCAATACGTCGACGGAATGGGTATCGCTGCATAACGAACTGAAAGCATTACAGCTTTACGTAGAGCTGGAACTGCTACGTTGCGACCACCAGTTTGAGTTTGTGTTTACCATTGGCAAATCGCTGCTGATTGATACAGTATTAATTCCGCCCATGGTCACTTATCCGTATATTGAAAATGCCATTCGGCACGGCCTGCTCCAACCGAACGTAGTGAAACCAACGCTACGTGTCGATTGCTACGTTCAGGATGACCATCTGTACATTGTCATCGGCGACAACGGCATCGGGCGGGCAGCCTCGGCCAAAACCCAGGTGAGTGGACTGACTGCCCATAAATCGTATGGCAACACCCTCACGCAGGAACGTTTACAACTTGTTAACCAGATATATGATGCTGACGCCAGCATTACCATAACCGATTTAACGACGGATTCAGGCCAACCCGCCGGCACCGACGTAACATTCACCATGAAACTCCGACAACCATGACCGCTTTATTAATCGACGATGAAAAACACTGCCGCGACGTATTGACGCTGCTGCTAAAACGTTACTGCCCGAACGTAGAGATTCTGGCCGGCTGCGCCAACGGGCCGGAAGGGTTAAAAGCCATTGAATCGATGCACCCTGACCTGATTTTTTTGGACATCGAAATGCCCGGCATGAGTGGTTTCGAAATGCTGGAAGCCTGCCGATATACCGGTTTTCGGGTCATTTTCACCACCGCTTTCAACGAATACGCGATTAAAGCCATACGGCACAACGCGCTGGATTATATTCTGAAACCCGTCGATAAAGACGAACTGGTACGGGCGGTTGCCAAAGCTGAACAGGAACAGACAACCCAGGAGCCTACCAATATTGAGCAGTTTTTAGGCTATCTGCAAAACCAACGTATCGGTGACCGGATTGCCCTGCCGACGATGGAGGGGCTGCAAATCATTCACAGCGAAGAGATTTATTATTGCGAGTCGGATGGGGGTTACACGCGGTTTGCACTGAAAAACGGGCAGATTGTGCTCATCTCCAAAACGCTGAAAGAAGTGGAGGACGTACTGGAAACCAAAGGTTTCTGCCGTGTACACCACAGCTACCTCATCAATCTTCGCTACGTCCAGCGATACATTCGGGGCGATGGCGGGGAAGTCGTTATGGCAAACAACAAAACGCTGCCCGTTTCGCGTAACAAGAAGCAGGAGTTTTTGAGCTTGCTGGAGAAGATTTAATACGTTCCAAAACGAAACATCCCGAGAAGTCTGACCTCTCGGGATGTTTCGTTTTGGAACGTATCGAATAACAATTATTTCTCAGACTTCCCACCACCTACTTTCCCGGCTTTGCTAGGTTGTGCAGTTGCGGTTGGGTTTTTGACATACTTGTCGAGCCAGCCGTTCATCTCCCACAGCATGTGCAGCAGCGATTCTTTGGAATCGTAATGATGGCTTTCGTAGGGCAGAAATACCAGTCGGGTTGTGGCACCGAAACCTTTCAGTGCATTGTAATACCGCTCCGACTGAATCGGGAACGTACCGGTATTGTTGTCGGCCTCGCCGTGGATGAGCAGTAACGGCGTTTTCATTTTGTCAGCGTTCATAAACGGCGACATTTTGCTGTACACCTCAGGCGCCTGCCAGTAGCTACGTTGCTCATTCTGGAAACCGAAAGGCGTTAACGTCCGGTTGTACGCGCCACTTCGAGCAATCCCCGCCCTAAACATCCGGCTGTGCGTGAGCAGGTTAGCCGTCATGAAAGCGCCATACGAGTGTCCGCCAACGCCTACTTTCGTTGAATCGACAACGCCCAGCCGAACACCTTCGTCAATGGCGGCTTTCGCACTGGCGACCAGTTGTTCTACGTACGTATCGTTTGGTTCTTTGTCGCCTTCGCCCACGATGGGGATGCTGGCGTTGTCCAGAATGGCATAGCCCATCGTCACGAAAGCAGCCGCACCCCAGTAACTGATCCGGTTAAACTGATACGGCGAACCCGACACCTGACCAGCCGCATCTTTGCTCTTGAACTCCGCCGGATACGCCCACAGGAACGTTGGCAGTGGCCCCTGTTCTTTCTTGTAGCCAACCGGCAGATACAACGTAGCACTCAGTTCCACGCCGTCGTTACGTTTATAGCGAAGCTGCTGCTTCTGAATACCTTTCAGTTGCGGATACGGATGGGCAAAAGCGGTTACCTGGATCGGTGCGATACGCGCCTTCAGGTTGCGGATGAAGTAATTTGGGTTTTCATCAGGCGATTCACGAGTGGTCAGAATTACCTGTTTAACTGCGTCTAACACCGCAACGGGCCGCTCGAAATAAGGAGCTGCCGAACGCCAAAGTTCTTTCGTCTGTTTCGTTTTCAGGTTCAGCAAACTCACAAACGGACGGTCGCCTTCGGGCGAGGAACCTTGGGCGTTAAGCATCAGGATATCACCGCTGGGAAGTATGTTCAATACGTCGCGGCCATACTGGTTCTGCTTCATATCGGGCTGACCGGGGTTAGTGTACCGGTCTTCGTAGGAGCGATCGAACAGCACCGACGATTGCCACGTAGCAGGGTTAATAATTTTGGTGATGCTTTTCCGACTCTGCCACCAACGCTCCGAAACCAGCGCTGTAGATGCATTCCCCCAGTCGAAGCCAGCGAAACGGAACTGCGACGCGTAAATTTCTTTAGGCTGCCCCGAGAAAGGTGCCTCAATCAAGTACACTTTATCCCGAATGTCAGCTTTTACTTTAGGGTCACCGTTATCCTGTGCCTCAGTGTAATAAACCGAAGCTGGTATGTCTGTCCGCCAGGTATAATCGCGGGGGCCAGTCGGAACACCGTCGCGGCTATACGCAACACTTTCCTGTAATGGGCTATCAACGAGCGTTTTTACCAACGTACCGCTGGTTGCATAAATGTCTGTTTTCTGGGGAAATCGGTTTACCGGCACCAGATACGAAAATGGCGTATGAACGGTTTCAATCATTACATACTGTCCATCGGGCGACGGATCGGCCGTCATGATAATACCCGGTTGACCAATGTTGGTCGCCGTTCCGTCGAGCCCCATCCGAACCACCTGCGCAGTTGTGTAATACGCAAACTGCTTTTCATCCGACGGGTTTTTGAGCAGATCCTGATACGTTGGCGCCTGCCCCCGTTTGCCACCAATATTTTCCTGCGTAGTTGGTCCGACAGGTACGCGGCTCACTTCGGGCGCAGGACCACGGCCGGCCGGAACGGTTTTCACAATCAGCCCTTTGTTGTCCGATAACCACCGATACGGCACACCCAACGTAGCATTCAGGGCAGCTGTTCCAATCTTCTGAGCAGTCGCCGTTGCTACGTCGATAACGTAGAGATCAATGCGGCTGTTGGTCGAATTGGCAAACGCGATTTTTGAATCATCGGGCGACCAGGTAACGTAGCTAATCTGGGGCGAAGCGGGCAGACCCGTGATGGCCTTTTCGTCTTTGTCGGTCAGTTTGCGGAGTTTGAGGCCAGTAACGTAGCGGGCGCGGCTAGGCCCCGTATTGGCCGGATTTAGTCGAAGGCCCGCCAGTTTGAGCTCAGGCTGCGACAGTTCGTCGATGGTTGGAACAGCTGCTTGCTCCAGCAAAATCATCATGTCGCCTTTTGCCGACATACTGACGTTGGGCGTAAGTGGCACCGTTACCAGATCGGCCAGCGCTTTAGGCGGTGTTTGGTACGTAACGGCATCCTGAGCATACCCGGTCAATGAGCAGGTAAGCCCTACTGCCAATAAGAGCCATCGGCCGGGGCGAGTTAAAGTTAAGCTAGAAACCATAAAAGAATAGTTTTAGGTTGTATAGAGGTGTAATCACGGGTCAATCATCAATAACCCAGAATTCCAAACAAAATTAGGCATGAATGCACATTTGTAGTTGATTATTCTATGTTTTATTTATTACTAAGTATTTGGCCTATTCTCAATGCCAAGCATTGGTTTGTCTTGCTGCCTGCGTCAGCAAGACAAAAGCCATAATTATTTTATTTCTCCCGACTCCAGATTTCATCCACTTTGCCCCCCGTCGAACTCTGACCGGTATGGTGCCATTCATCGCCTTTTACTTCGTCCTTAAACGTCAGCGATTTCCCAACCCGGCTGTTATCGCGGGAAAAGAACTCAATGGTTTCGGTATAGTTCCCGTCTTTGAATTGATACGTACCACCCCCTGTTCCCGAAAATTGTTTTGTCTCCGGATTAATAGCAATCCATTGAAACCGGCTTCCAGTCAACAGTTTAAGAGTTTTGCGGGCTCCCCGCTGCATCGGCGTTATTTGGCCCTTGTCGTCGGCCCGGCCCGTAATCCGCCATAATCCTGTCAGGGGCGTAGGTGTTTCCATAATCTTTGTGAAAGTCAGTATGGAACCGGGTTTACGAAAGATTAAGTTAGTGCCTAATAGGTCTGCGTCATTCATTTCCGTTCGGCCAACGCGGGTACTGTCTTCTGTATCGAACTCAACGTTTAAACTCAATCCATTCCCCTCCATCTTGCAAACACCACCGCGCGTACTTATGTATCGGGTTGATTCGTACGTGGTCTGAACAAGGTAATTATCTGCAATTGTCAGTATTACAATAGCACCGGCTGGGTTTTTATATTGCCAGGCTCCGTCGAATTTCGTTGGTTCCAGCGAGCGAAATGCGGTGAGAGTAGTTAAGAGGATAAGCATCCCCCACAGGCATTGTTGTCTTAGTTTCATAACAGGTTTAGTTTGAGTCTATATTACTAATTATACCTATAAACCTACATATTATTTCATCAAATCTACCTATGGTTTATTGGTAATAGCTTTCCGGATCAGGACGTAACAATTTTACCGTATGAAAACCCTGATTACCCTGAACTGGATACTTATTGGCCTTTATAGCCTGCTGTTGCTGTATATGTTTATAGGCAGCAACAGCCCCAACAACGACGCGGCTGGGCGGGGTATGCTAAGTGGCTTTGTTTTCGTACTACTGCTGTTTGTCGGATTTCTGGTATTTTTAAACCTACGCGAATCACGCTTTGCTCACATCACAGTATCGGTTCTCGGTGGACTTCCCCTTTTGCTGGTGGGTACGAATCTGATTTTCGAACGTATCAAAGAAGGTCGTCAAGCGGAAGGGCTGGCAAAGGAGCAGGAGGCAAAAGCGAATGGTACGTATTTTTTTCAGGATACGGACCATCAACAAGCGGCAGCCGCTATTATGGCTGGAGATACTATCAGTCTTAAGAAATTAGTAACAGCTCCTTTGCCTGGAATTAACGAAAGCGGCACCGACCATACTACGTTGCTTGATATTGCCGCGACGAAGGCAGCCGAAAATCCATCGCCTGAAGCGTACGAAACGATGAGGATATTAGTGAACCAAGGTGCTACGTTCAAAACCGATGATACGTTACGTGAGGCCACTCACCTCCGGCTATATTGGGCTAAACCTGAACTCACTGAATGGTTTCTGAAACATGGGGCCGACCCGAACGTACAGAACTCTCCTGATACACCCCCTCTCCTATTTAGCATGCTCAATTCCAGTAGCGAAGAAAAACTGGAGCGCGTGAGCTTACTGCTACGTTACGGTGCCAATCCAAACGCCATTAATCCGGCCAGCCAATGGTCTATTTTGCTGGAGGCTGCCAATCAACAAGCCTGGGACGTATGCCAGTTATTGCTCGCTAAGGGTGCCGACCCCACGTACAAAATCCCTCAAGGTCAAGATTTTAAAGACTTTCTGCAAAGCCGGGCCGATTCATATAAAACTCAGCAAACTACACCACCGACGGACTTTACGGTTTTAGCTGAGAAATACTTATAACCACAAGCCAACCTGCTGACTCACAGAATTATGGAGCGCTACGTAACAATTTTTGTAGCTAGTTTATGCACGGCACCGCTTTTCTTTTTCGTAGCGGGCTGGCCATTTCTAAGCGATAACCGTGGTAATTCCGATCAGACCATCGCCAACGGATATATTGGTCTACTTCTCGGCACCGCAGCCGCGATTGTTGGTTTTATCGTGATCAGTTACCTGGCGAATGTATGGATAGGAAAAGGGTATCTACGAGCAATTCAAATTGCTGACCTTATCATGCTTGTTGGCTGGGGCGTTGCTTGGTTCATATATGATAATAAACAACCCTATGAATTGCACTACGCTGCTCAAAACGCCATTCTGGACATTGAGGTACGTGCCTCAAAAGACTTATTGAATGGTAAACCGATTGACAAGGCAGCTAGAATTCGGTTTGCAGAAGAGGGCTATACGTACTACCAACTAGATCGCATCAGGCAGGAAGGTGAATTTATGATTTTACCCTGGTATGCGTATCTGCGTCGGATTAGAGCTTGGGATATTCAGGTTAACCTCTCTCAACAGGAAACTTATTTTCAGATGAATTTCCCCAAGCGTCCCCCTCAAACAACTGAGTGGTCGAACTGGGTTTTGCCCAGTCCACACCCCGAATGTGCAACGCCAGCCGGCCTTTCGATTCGCTATCGGTTTCGGCTTGTTCCGTATGGACAGAACCCATAAACTAAGTATAAACCATTGATAGTCAGACATAATCAAGTATAGACAAGAGTGTAACGTATGGAACGCTTCTTAACAATATTGTTTGCCAGTTTATGTGCGACTCCAATCGGCTTTTTTATCGCCGGCTGGCCGTTGCTGAGCAATAACCGGGGCAACTCCGACCAGACTATCGCCAATGGATATGGCGGCTTGTTATTCGGTACGTTGGGCGCAATTGTTGCTTTTATAGCTGTCGGTTTTTTGGCTAGTAACCTGATCAGCAAGGGATATGGCCGTTACGTTCAACTCTTCGATGTGATAATGACTATTGGCTGGGCGGTTACTTGGTTCATGTTTGATTATAAACAACCCTACGTACTCAATTATTACGAGTATACGCCGGTGCTGGACGTGGATGTCCGTGTAAAGAAGTCAGCGCTCAACGGTAAGCCAATCGACAAAGCAGTTGAAGTTATGTTCGTAGGTACGTCACTTACCTACTATCGGGATGAGCAGATCCACGAAGACGGTGATTACGTGATTCGCCCCTGGTATGGCTATCTATATACTAATAAAAATTGGAAAGTACGGGTTTATCTTCATAGCCTTTACGGCGATTTTCAGATGAACTTACCTCGTCGCCCGACCGAATCAACGGAATGGTCGGGCTGGATGAACCCAACGCCTAATCCAGAAGAAAAAACACCCGAGGGGCTTTCTATTCGCTACCGATTCCGTCTTATTCCACACGGGCAAGATCCATAGAATGTTTACCCCTGGGGTGATAGACATCCTACAACACCTCGGCAACACCTTGATTATGAGCCTGTTTTTTCATTACTTCGATTATGCATACCTTCCTCTTTCTGTTTCTAATTTTCGCGGCTTTTCATGCAGCTGGTCAATCTTTAGGCGATTCACCCCAGCAGGCACTCAATCACTACGTTGCCTTTTTGAACCAGTCGGTCGATGAAGTTGATGGCCGATTTCGGCGGGTGCAGGCTTATTATGCCACAATTGACCATGCTGGTGCTTCCCGAAATTTGCCCCAAATGTCGCCTTCCGGTACGCTGGAAGAGTATTACTACAAAAAAGCGCTCGGCAGCCAGGCTTTGACCGAAGCCGAAAAAAAACGATTGGATGACAGCGCTAAAGCGCTCTGGAAATTGTTGAGCAAAATCGATCAGACGGTTAAATCACTGGAAATCTATGATCGGTTAAAAGATTACAAACAGGATAATTTTAAAAAAGCTAATGGACTGATTGTCGATCTGAAAGGGCAAGTCGACCAGTTCAGCCGCGATAAAACGGAGTTCTACAAACAAATCCAGCGGGTTTACCACCGCTATCAACCTTATCGCGCTAACGACCCTTATCTGTACTCGGAAAAAGAGATGATCGACGTATTAGAGAGTCAGTTGGCTGTACTCGATACGTTACGTTGCTATTTCAACGACTCAAAAGCTCCAGCCTGGCCCGTCGAACTGATTCAGAAAAGTATTGCGGCCGACGAAAAAATGCTGGCCGATTTTGGGCAGGCCAAAAAACATATTGACTATCCGGCTTCGGATATGATTGGCTCGTTTCGGTCTGGTTTACAGTCGATTCAATCCCTGAAAAAGCAGGCCGTCGACGATTATAATTTTGCCGCCCGGCAATCGGCCCGCCACAATAACGAGTTCTACAAATCATTCATTAACTACTACAACAACGATTTGCTGAGTTGGTATCAGCAATTTGTCAAATACAGTACGTCGGCCCGGCGGTTACTCGATTATCCGAAATTTTCGCCTGTCTTTGCGGTTGACGTATTAGAATCGGCAACTTCTTCTCGCCAGCGCACCCAGCCCTTCCGCGATGTCCCCCGCATCGCTTTCTCCACCAAACCTGCTACGTCGCCCGTCAGCGCGGACTTGTTCAAAACGCTGAATGCCTACGTCGACTTTATTAATGAATCGCTACGTCAGATGAATACGATGCAACTGGAAATGCGAAACTACCAGTATTCTGTCGATTCGTATCGGACACGTAGCGGTCGCAGAAATCCGTTGACGTATGCGCATGAAGAATTTAAAGTGCCAATTTCTGAACACCAGACGCTGACGATACGTAACACCCAGATTCCAGCAACGTATCGGACCTCTGTAAGCAGTCAGGCCGACGTATTACTGGCAATGCTGAAAGAGATGGATGCGCTAAGCATCGAGCTGATCGGCTACACAAACGAAAAACAATACGAACAGGATAACTTCCAGCGCGCCGATGAAATTATGGACCGCTACGTTTATCTGTTCGATACGTTCGATCAGAAAAAAGAGCATCTCTACAACGATGTACGGCGTATTTTCGAAAGCTACCCGATAGCGAAAAAAACTGACTCATGGAACGTAGCGGGAAATGCGTTGCTACATGCCGTCGACATGAATAAAGAAATTCTGTTCGGTGTTAGGGCGTATCTGAAAAAAGAATCCAGCCAACTACCACAAATTGACTCACTCCAACTGGAAGCCCGCACCCTAATTGTCAACGAGTTTAAAAACCTGAAAGGGTTGCAGCGATTGGGACGTAACAACGGTTTATGTCCGTATACACCCTACGAAGACATCGCTGAAAGTTCATTTAAATGGAGCGATATGCTACCGCGAATAGCCCGTTCGAAAGAAAGTCCATACGAATCACCCTATTATTTCTTCAACAACGAACTCGCTTATCATTACAACCAATTCGCGGATCTGGCTAAAGTAAATCTGCTGAAAACGATCAATGAACCCAATATTTTTGCGTTCCGTCGGTCGAAGGCAGTCACAATAGCGCCCGAGCTAGCGAACGTTAAGAAGCCCGATCCAAAGCCGATAGAAAGTCAAAATCCGCCTAATAAAATTTCAGACAAAGCCTCTATTAATGGCAATGGCCCGGTTTCAACCATTGCCAACGGCAAGCCGGTTGTCTTGCATGATACGGTTTATATAAACAAACCAACTGTCGATACGGTGTACATCGACCGGTCGGGGCCGGTTTCCGTGCCGACTTCTTTGAATGGATTTGCAGCCAATAACATGATCCTTTTGCTCGACGTATCGGGGTCGATGGATTCGCCGGTAAAACTGCCTTTGCTCAAGAAATCAGTAAAATCGCTGCTACGTCTGTTACGTCCTGAAGATCAACTGTCAATTGTGGTGTATTCAGGAAAAGCAAAAGTAGTGCTAAAACCAACGTCGGGGAGTAATACAGACGAGATTAACCGCGTCATCGACCAACTGCAATCAGATGGTGATACAGATGGCAACGAAGGTATTAAGCTGGCCTATAAGGTGGCAAATAAAAACTACATGCGGGCTGGAAATAACCGAATCATCCTGGCCACCGACGGCGAATTCCCGATCAGCGACGATACGTTTAACCTGGTGACTGAAAACAGCAGTCAGGATGTTTATATGACTGTTTTTACGTTCGGGAAGAATGAAATCAAGAGCAATACACTGAAAAAACTGGCCCAGTCTGGCAAAGGAACTTACACGCACGTAACGCCCGAAAACGCCGACCTCAAACTTATCCTGGAAGCCCAGGCAAAACGGGCAAATTAAGCGTAATAAAAGACAAGTATCGCTGATAATTAGCTACATACTTATTGTTTACTACTTTTTTACGGGCAGAAAATCTTGTAGAACGTATAGCTTACCGTAATGGCAGTGTACGTATAACTGTCGCGGAGAGCAGGGTTTCCGGTAGCGTTTTTGGCCGTGGCGTTACCAAATGTGCGGTCGCCGAGGCCATCCAGATAATCGTTGCTGGTGAATCGGGTGCCAAACTCCAGGCCAACGCTCCAGGGCCGCTTAATTTCGTATTTCACGCCGATACCCAGCGGAAATATGAGCATTCCTCCAACTTTCGCCACTGCATTTTTATACTGACACAAACCGATTCCCCCAAAAACGTAAGGCGTCCAGTTTTTAGCTTTGGGCAGCGGTTTATAGTTCAGGAAATTATATTCCAGATCGACCGTAACTTCATTCATATTCGTTCGAAACGAATAATTACGAAGCTGCTGCTGCGGATCGCTGCTGTACTTATCTTCGGCCCGGAACGCGCCAATAGCTCCGCTCGCACGCATCGAAAACGAACGGCTGAAATTGTACCGAAAGAACAGATTACCAGCCGGAGTGATAAAACGCGGATTCAATTCAGGTGATACGTCGCCTTTGTAAAGCATACCACCCAAACCAGCCCCTATTTCAATCTGCTGGGCTTTCGCCTGGAAGCCGATAAAAAGCCCGACTACAATCAGTCGGGCTAAACTCACCTGATACCGATGCATTATCTGGAGTCGATGGTCGAAAGTCTTTCGTTGATAGTATAAGCCATCAACGACCACTTATCTACCGAATGGGTGGACATTTGATTTTGCCCGGAATAACGTATTGAATCGTCAATTGTGTCAGCAAATAACCGTCGGGAAGAATCCCTTTTTCACCCCGTGTTGGTGCAGTGAAAGGCGATGAGTCGGCCTGAAAAAGCTGCTGTGCAACGGTATAACGGTCTTTATTTTCCCGGGCGGCATCCCGCTCAAATCGTCGGTCGGCCATTATCGTCGATAAACCCTGAAGCGCATCCGGTTGTGCATAATCTCCGCCTACATCGTCCAGGTAATCTGTAAACGTGTATCGGTAACCAATTTCAAGGCCAACGTTAAAGAATTCATTAATCATGTACCGTGCACCGATACCTACCGGAATGGCCACAGTAACCAGCGAATACGGTTTCTCATAACCCGGCTGACCCTGACCTTCGGTATGCAAAGGTTGGAGTTTCACCCATTTACGAGCATCGTAGGCACCATTATTACCGTTGGTTTCTGTAGGTGTCCGGGCTTCAGGACTATGAGCTAACAACGCCACGCCACCAAAAATATAGGGCGTAATTTTCGCCCGGTTTTCAGGCGTACGACCATCGGCAATGAAGTTATAAATACCCGTTAGGGCAAACTCTTTTAAATCGTTCCGAAAATGAAGATTTCGTGCGTAGGGAATAGCGTACTTAGTCGGATCATTCTTGCTATACGTATAATCATCCCCTGAGATACGAGCCCAGGTAAACATGGCGCGAGCGGCAAAGTGGGGCGTAAATTGTCGGGTATATCCCAGACCCACATTCCAGCGTGGTAGCGTAAACAGCGATTTAAACGGCTGGCGATAACCTGCCAGGTCGCCAAAGTATGTTGATGAGCCACCTCCAAACGAAACTGATGAATACGGCACAAAATGCGGGTTCGGCCGCCGTTGTGCAATACCCTCCGTAACCTGGCCAACCAGCAGGCAAGCTGCTGCTGCACTTACCATCAGCCAATTATTTTTATTCATACTCATAAATTAGGTGAATCAACTGCGGCTGGTCATCAGTCCAGCCATTTCCGAAACGGTAGGGAGAATGCTTTTATTGGCAGAGGGTACCAAAATTTATGCCGTAAACGGGATTTTTCGAGAAAATGGACTGCTTCTAATTCCGAATATCGAAGCCCCAGTTCAGTTTACTACGTAGCGTGTTGAGGAAACTATCATCGCTGAGTTTGAGCAAACGTGCCTTGAAGGTTTCTTTTTGTAGACTGATACGTACCGACACATCGACCGTAAACGAACGAGAATCCAGAGCCGCCAAAAAATTGCCGCTACGACTTTCTACCTCAAAAGCCAACTGACAACTATCCATGACCAGCATCGGGCGAACATTCAGGTTGTGCGGGCTGATAGGCGTGATGATGAAACTATCGGTATGCGGCAGCAGAACAGGTCCACCGCAACTGAGTGAATAGCCCGTGGAGCCAGATGGTGTTGAAATAATAAGTCCGTCGGCCCAGTACGAATTCAGGAACTCCCCATCGAGATACGTATGTACCGTAATCATCGATGAGGTCTGTGTTTTGGTAATGGTAAAATCGTTCAGTCCGAAGGGCAAATTCCCAAAAACATCCTGCGATGAGCGAACGCTGACCAGCGTCCGCTCATCGATTGTGTATTGCTCATTGAAAAGCGAATCGATCATCAGCCGAACCGATGCCGGCGCTACCGTTGCCAGAAACCCCAGGCGCCCAATATTGATACCAACAATCGGAATCTGGCTGGCCCCTACGTGCGTAACAGCATCGAGCAACGTACCATCGCCCCCCAGGCTGAAAATAAAGTCGGCGTCCGTAACGCCTTCCTCGACGGTATAAGTTTCCTGACTGTAATGAGCAACGCCCGCCGTATCGAGAAACTCGCGGTATCCATTCGAAATAACTATGTCAGCTTGACGACGGGCCAGCTCTTCAAACATGGATTGAATGTAAGGCCGGGCCGATTCGGGAAAGTTGCGCCCGTGAATGGCGATTTTCATGAAAAAATGGCGAAGGGCAGAGGGCAAAGAGCAGAGGATAAAGAGGTAATTACCCTCTACCCCACGCCCTCTGCTAATTTACGTATTTAAATAACGTAGCAGTGAGTTGAGACGGTCCTGATCAATGCTCTCGATAGGCGTATTGGCAAAGGCGGCTTCAATCTGATAACCAAATCGTTCGAGGGTAGCAATTACGGGGGTGATGTCGCGCCGGTTGAGTTTAATGGTTAATCGCGAGCGATCGGGCATACCATAAGCCGCGCTTGAAAAATAGCTGCTGATGATTTTGACGTTATTCGATTCAACGAGACGGCTGATCTCCGTCATCGAGTAATCTCGTTCGTTGATGCTTAAAATCAGAATGGCGCCCCCTTCCTGTACGCCCAGTTCCTGCGTAAATTGTTTGAGAAGTTCATTCACCGAAATGGTACCAATGTACTGACGTTCTTCGTTCAGGACGGCCACCACTTCCATCTGATGTTGCGTTACCAGCCCCAGTACTTCCAGCAAGTGCTGATCTTCCTGTACGTAAGTCTGCTCGAAAAGACGCATGATTTGACTCACAGCCCGTTCTTCGTCGACGGCATCCATCAGTAACTCTTCGGTCAGTATTCCGCGATACTCGCCCAAATCCGTCAGAACGAGTTGCCCTACGCGGTGTTCCTGCATCCACTCCAACGCCTGTCCAACGGAATCCGTTGGCTTCAGCGTGGGGATCATAGGGTCTATTAATTCGGCAGCCAGCATATTTCTAACAGTGTAGTGGTAGCATAAACAGCAACCTGTTTGCCAGAAAACTACGTAAATTAATGCATAGTTTCAAAACCGGAACAGTTATGATCTAACTGTACTCCATATTTCGTGAACGGCGACCACTTAGTGGACGGTTCTCCGAATTTAGTTATCAAAACAAACTCTAGCTGGTTACCGACAATTGCTCGTCGTAAATCGGATGACGTACCAGCCAGTTATCAAGTAATTCATTAAATCGATTCGGGCATTCCATCATCGGGGCATGGCAGCATCTGTCAATAAAATGCAGTTCGGAATCAGCAATTAGCCGGTTGAACTCGTGCGCTACTTCGGCGGGTGTAATCGTATCGTTCAGCCCCCAGACCAGCAACGTCGGCACCTGAATCTTGTATAGGTCCTTCGCTACGTTGTTCCGTTGTGCTGACTTTGCGATACCCACAATGCTCATGCATTTTGGAATGCTGCTGGTAATCTCAAATACCTCATCAATCAGGTCTTTCGACGCTACCTTTGGGTCGTAGAATGTATAGGCTACCCGCTCGGCCACGTATTCGTAACTTCCGCGTTTTGGAAAGGAGCCGCCCATGCCGTTTTCAAACAGGCCCGAACTACCCGTCAGCACCAGTCTTCGCACCTGATCAGGGTGGCTAAACGTGTATAAAATGGCCAGATGCCCACCCAAAGAATTGCCCAGCAAGGTCATCTCGTTCAGTCCTTTCTGATCCACAAACTTTTCGATAAACGCCAGCAATCCTTCCAGACTGGCCTGACGTATCGGCATTTCATAAATGGGCATCATCGGAATAACGACCCGGTACCGTTTCGAGAACGTAGTAATCACATCGTCCCAGTTGCTGAGGGCACCAAACAAACCATGCAGCAACAACAGTATGTCGCCCTGTCCTTCGTCAACGTAGCGGAAACCGGCTTCTTCGCGAATCTGATAGTTCATATGTACGACGTGGTTAAGGATGAAGTCGAATCGTTTTTCTGTGTACTAAACCTGATAAAGTCAATCCAGTTTTGAATTAGCTGCAATCCGTACTGCGTCAGGTGAGCTTCCGGATGAAATTGAATGCCCCACAATGGCAATGTACGATGACGTAGCGCCATCACCTCCCCATCTTTCGATAACCCCGTACAAACCAGTGGTTTTCGACTACCCGTATTGGGCTGATACGTATCAGAAAGGTCAGTTAAAACCAATGAATGATAGCGTGTTACGTCAAATTCAGCCGGTACTCCTTTCCATAATACGTCATCAGCCATCGTATGAATTGTCGATTGTTTGCCATGCATGGGCTGTCGGGCGCGAACGAGTCTGGCACCGAAAAATTCGCCGATAGCCTGATGCCCCAGGCAGATACCCAACATGGGCAAACGATGGTGGTAATAAGCAATAATTTCCATCAGCCGACCAGCGCGCCGAGGGATACCCGGACCCGGCGAAAGCACAACCCCATCAACCGATTTTTTAGCCAGTTCTTCCAACGAAACATGGTTACGTACTACGTGGCAGCGAGCACCCGCCTGTTGCAGGTAATCGACCAGCATATATGTAAACGAATCGAAGTTGTCAATAACCAGCAGGTCCATGTGGCTATAACGCAAATTGGTGCGACAAAATTAATGCTTTCTCGGAAAAACAATAAAAAATTATTGTTAATGGCTGTATTTCAACAGTTTAACAAATGATAAGCTTTAAAATATCCAATCTATATAAAAAAAATACTACTGCCTACCGAATAATTATGACGGGTGAATTACATTTGAACTTCCCCACAGAAGAACAACCAAACTTTTCTTTCCCATGCCTACTGATTTACCCGAGTCGCCCGATTTACCAGTTGTTATTATTGGTGCTGGTATGGCTGGCCTTGCCTGCGCAATTTACCTGAAACAAGCTGGTATCGACGCGCTCGTGCTCGAAGCCGATGATGCTGTCGGTGGACGTGTCCGCACGGATGTTGTCGATGGCTATCAGCTCGACCGTGGTTTTCAAATCCTGCTGACAGCCTACCCGGAAGCGCAACGGCTCCTAAAATATTCGGCTTTGGATTTGAAGTGCTTTCGGTCGGGGGCACTGATACGTCACCAACCGCCAGGCGATCAGGCAAATTGGCGAATGTTTCTCAATCCGGCACGAGAGCCTTCATCGGTGTTCAAAATGATCAGTTCGCCAGTAGGTTCGTTCAATGACAAGGTATTATTGCTTGAATTGTTACGTCAAACCCAAAGCTTAACCTTAGACGAACTATTCAGGCAAACTCCTGCCACTACGTTAGATTTTCTGGATGAATTCGGCTTTTCTGACTCCATCATTGAGCAGTTTTTCCGGCCATTTTTCGGGGGCGTATTTTTAGAAGATGCGCTTACTACGTCCAGCAATTTCTTTTCGTTTTGTTTCCGCATGTTCTTCGAAGGTGATGCCGCCGTACCCGCGCGCGGTATGGGTGCCATTCCCGAACAACTGGCAAGTCGACTGAACCCGAATCATATCTGGCTCAACTCGCCTGTTCAACGTATCGACGGCAATAGGATTCAACTAGAATCTGGCAAAACCATTACGGCGAGAACTATTGTACTGGCCGTTGATGCTGCGCAGGCCGCTCGTTTAACTGGCCGCCCTACTCCGACCGAACAAGCATTTAATCATACTACCTGCACCTATTTCGGGGCTGATGCCGCACAACTCATACTGAATCCAAAACAGCGGAGGCTACTGATGCTCAATACGCATCGTAGTTCGTCGGTGCATAACGTAGCCATTGTCAGCGATATAGCACCAACCTACGCCCCCGCCGAAAAATCGCTCATTTCGGTTAGCACGCAGCAACTCGAACGAGTTGATGAGAAATCGCTCACTGCCCAGATTCGGCAGGAACTTTCGAATTGGTTTGGTAGCGAAGTTCAAACATGGCAATATCTACGAACGTATCATATCCCGCACGCATTACCCGCCTACGCTCCTGAACAAGCCGGCACGGATTCGCTACGTCAACCGCTCAAATTAGCCGAAAATCTGTATCAGTGTGGCGACCAAACGACGTACCCATCGCTCAACGGCGCACTAAAAACAGGACGGGAAGTAGCGGAGATGATAATTGGTAATAAAACGTAGCGCGGACGGTCGGCCGTCCGCGCTACGTTTTACTGTTTTACAATCCGTTTGGCGGCAGTTCGGTCGCCTACGCGGATACGTAGCAGGTACGTACCGGTTGGCTTCGATTCGAGGGAAATCGATGTGTTTTCCAGTCGGGCTTCCTGCTGATGGACGATACGTCCGTTCAGGTCAGTCAATTCGAGGGTAGCAGGCTGTGCCATTGTCAGACCTCGGATACGTACCGTAATCATTGACGAAGTGGGTATCGGAAACACATCAACTGCGTCGACAAGCAATTGATCTTCAATACCTAGCAATGGCGTTACAGTAACAATAGCTGCCCGACTGACAACAGCCCCCGTACCACATCCATTGCTCACACCAGTAAGCAGATACGTACTGGTTCTCGTCGGTCTGACTTCCAGCGAATGCGGATTGGTACTCGTTTGTATGGTCATTGTGCCACCAAGCCCCGCCGACGTACTGTCCCGATATGAGAAACTCCACGGTGCGTCGCCCGTCAGCACAACAGTAAGCCGTGCTGGCTGCCCTTCGTAGACGGTTGGGTTGCCCGTAAGCGATGCGGTTGCCAATGGACGTATCGTTAGCGTTGTTGGGCTGGCACTGCCATTAATCGGGATTTTAGGATTCGTAGCAATAACCCGTACGGCATAGTTCCCGGCGGGCAACGTATTTGAAATAAGCCCACTAAGCTGCCCATTCGCCGTCTGACTTACAGGCACATCAAGGTAGACCATTTTTGTCGTATCCGTCTCAACTTTCGCCACCTGCAATTTAAAAACGCTGCCCGTGTTAAACGTACCGGTCGTCTGGAAATTGGTGGTCAATTGGGTACCCACACACAACGTAGTAGAATTCAGCGCCAGCGTTCGGATGGTGGGCACAAGTACCGTGACGGTAATAGCGGTGGCAATTCCGGTTGGTCCGGCCCCACATTTATTAGTTATCTCAAGTACTTGATACGTAGTAGTTTGTGCAGGAGCTACCGATATTGTTGTATCCTTGGTGGCCGTTCCAGCGATGTTATTCGACAATTTATATTGATAGGGACCGACACCCGTAAAAATCAGTTTTAGGGGTACGTCCAATCCAATGTTCGTGGTTGTGCTCTGGCTCAGCGTTAGCTTGGGCGTGGCCTGCACAAACACACGTATCGACGCTTTGGTACTCTCGCAGCCGTTAACGGTCTGCGTAACGGAATACTCATCGCCATCGGGCCGGGCGGTGGGCGTATTTGTGGACGGCATCGGCGTTACGCTCGTTACGTTACCATTTGGCTCTGTCCATTTCAAATTTGTTCCCGTCGCTGAAAGCGCCTGTGGCGGTGATCCCTGACAGAGTTCAACAATGGCTTTAGCAACTGCCGGGATAGGCGTGGATATTACGTTGATCTGCAAACTAGCTTTGGGTCCTTCGCAACCATTCACCGTTTGCGTTACAAGTAACGAATAAGAAGTTCCCCGATCTGTATTGATAGTGGGAGCCGATCCAAGCTTCGTCCCATCCGAAGTATACCACGTCAGATTTTCGCCAGACGCTGTTGCCTGTTCCGACGGACTCATGGCGCAGATCGTTCGCGGTGTTACGCCGGGCGCCGTTGGCAACGCTTTTATGGTGACAGATAGCGCGTTACGTGGCCCTTCGCAACCATCCCGCGTTTGGCTGACGTAGTACGTTGTTTGTCCGGCTTGCCCCGTATTGACCGTTGGCGCCACCGACGAACCGACGCCACCTGATCCGGTCGTATACCAAAGCAGATTTTGTCCTGTAGCAGCAAGCGATTGCGACGGCGCATTCTGGCAGATCGAAAGTTCTGACGTAGCCGGGCTAGATGGGCGCGCCTTTGTTTTTACGTTGATAGGCGAACTGGTCGTGCTGGCACAGCCCGTTATGTCCATCACAAAAGCACCGTATGACTCAACAGATGACGTAGCACTAGCCGAAGCGGGTGAAAATAGATTTGGTACGTTGACGACCAACGTGGTGTTGGTTGTCGTAGCCTCAAAAAAGGTTTCTTTGCTAGACGTTTTGAAGATCACCCAACGTTTTGAGTCCGTAGCGGCAGGTAGCGCAAAACTGATAACCGGCTGCAACTCACCTTCGCAGAATTCATAATCACTCTTAACCGGTGAAGGCGCATCGGGCGCTCGTCGAACCGTAACGGTCAAACTAGCTCTTGGCCCTTCGCAACTGCCAACGGTCTGGCTAACGTAGTAAATTTTGGAGGATGGTGTCGAAGGATCAGATTGGGGAGTGGATGCCAGTGCGTTACCTCCCGTTGCTACGTCATACCACTTCAAATTTTGCCCGTTTGCCGCCAACGTTTGAACCGGTGTATATTGGCAAACCGATATGATTGGGGAAGTAAGTGAGGGCGCAGCTGGTATGCTGTTGACAAATACTGGCAAAACTGCCCGAACGCTCTCGCAACCATTTTGCGACTGGGTAACGTAATAATTAAATTGCCCTGCCTGCGACGTACTGACGACCGGCGTTACAGACGAGCCCGTTCCACCAGAACTGTTTGTGTACCAGAGAAGCCCCTGCCCATTTGCCTGAAGCGTTGGCGCGGTTCCACCCTGACAAACGCTGACAGACTGAACCGACGGTGCACTAGGCGTAGCTTTTACCGTAACGCTGACCGTAACACTTGACGGACCTTTACATCCATTCGAACTAGTCTGAGCCAGCGAATAGGTCATTGTTCGGGCCTGATCAGTGGGTATGATTGCGGTTGCTACGTTGTTGTTTACACTGGTATTGGTTGGGGCTGGTGAGTCGCCGTAATTCGTCCAGATAGTTGATATACCCGATACCACAGTAGCGCTAATGATGGCCGATCCTCCCTGACAGGCCGTATAACTTGTCTGGCTGATGGTAGGGGCGGCTGGCACCTCCTGCACACTGACCGTCAACGTAGTACGTGAACTTTCGCAACCGTTCGTCGTCTGGCTAACGTAGTACGATTTTGTACCGACCGTCGATGAACTAGGCGTCACGGCACTGACACTCGTTCCACCCGTAGGGGTTTCGTACCACTTCAGATTTTGACCAACAGCCGACAGCGATTGAGTGGGCGAGTTCTGACAGATTGAATACGTTGACTGCGAAATACTCGGTGCCGACGGCGTAGGTTGTATCGTTGCCTGGACGGTTGCACGCGGACTTTCGCAGGCACCGTTAATACTCTGACTCACGTAGTACGTAGCCACGCCGGGGCTAGCGGTCGAAGGAGTTGGAGCACCCGGCAAACTATTCCCTCCCGAAGCCGACCCGTACCAGATAAGAATTCCACCAGTACTGGCCGTAGCCGACAAAGCACTGGCCGCTGTTCCCTGGCAATACGTAGCAGATGCGGTGGTTGGTGCTGTTGTCGCGGCCTTGACCGTTAATGTCGTCGAACTGGGTATACCAGCCAAATCGGGATTTTTCGATACCATCCGGATGCGGTAATTGGTTCCCGCCGGGGTGTTACCAGGAATCGTGACCTGATACTTAATTTCAAACCTATTTCCGTCAATCAGTTCAGATGGAATTTCGTAATAGCTACCGCCGTTGGATAGTTCGACGCGAATGTCGGCGCTGGGGTAGTTTCGGAAACCCGTCACTTCGATGGTGGAGCCGGGACATACGGATGTAACGGGAAGGGGCTGGGTTTCAAGTGTGTTAGTCTGGGCGATAGCCCGTGTTCCGAGCAGAAGTGCCAAGGTCATTATCAGGCCCGTGCACATCTTATGTATAGGAAATTTATACGATAAGAACAGCCACCGTAAACGATGAATCATGTGTTATGCAAATAGGTTAGGAGTTGACTCTACAAATTGAATGCCAAAATTCTTCAATCTGTCTATTTGCGCCTGAAATTCACCAATTTGCTACGAATAAGCAATTTTAAGCGTGTATGTTTTTTCGCGATAAAAGCGAATGATACGCATCTAATGTTGTAACTGCCAGTAAACCAGCCATCACCGCACATTCACCATTTGCCCATTACTTCCTGCTTCTATCAAATCGCCCGGCAGGTGAGCTATAATTTCAGTTTTAAACGCTTGAATGAGTTTACGTTTCAGAAAACTGCGATGCATCACCAGACTGACCTCGCGCACCGGTGTAGGTGCCGAAAACGGACGTAGCCGCGACCGACGGGCGGCATCAATATCGATCGTAGCCAGGTACGGCAGCAACGTAAAGCCCACCTGCTTGTCGATCAGTTTTATGAGTGTTTCCAGCGAACCAGTTTCGTAACGTAACGCCATCGGATTGTTCATCTGCCGATCAGCTCCACACAAATTCATTACCTGATTCCGGAAACAGTGCCCTTCGCTGAGCAACCAGAGCCCGTCAGTTGGCAGATTCGCAGGTGAAACTGCTGGTTGGGTAAGCAGTGGATGCCCCTCGGCGGCATAGACCACAAACGGCTCCCGAAACAATGGAATTTCCGTGATTCCGTTTTCGGCAAGGGGCGTCACGACAAGCCCCACATCGAGCAAACCGTTTCGAAGGCGTTCAATAATCTGTTCAGTAACAACTTCCTGAATCTGAACGCTCACCCCCGGATATTTCGCCACAAACTCACCAATGAAATAGGGTAGTAAATACGGCGCCAGCGTCGGAATGATACCAATGCGAAAATCACCCCGGAAATCTTCCTTGGATTCGCTCACAATTTCGGGAATTCGCCGGGCTGCCCGCAGTACGTCGCGCGCCTGCGCCAGAATCGCCTGCCCCGTTTCGGTCGGCACAACGGGTTGCTTCGACCGGTCGAACACGAGCACGCCGAGTTCATCCTCCAGCTTCTGAATCTGCATACTAAGCGTCGGCTGCGTTACGTGGCAGGCTTCGGCGGCAGTCGCAAAGTGCCGATACGTATCGATAGCTACAATATATTCAAGTTGAGTAAGCGTCATTATACTTATAGAACTGATTGGCCCCGACAGGCTCTAGCTGTCGGAGTCGCGAAAGCGGCTAATTGGGTAGTTGCTACGTAGCCGACAGCCAGAGCCTGTCGGGGCCTGCAACAGAAACTTACTTCAACCATTTCAACATCTGGCCACGAACCTGCACTTCTGCTTTAGGTGATACGTCGAGTAGAAACTTATTTACTTGTGTATCATTGAACAATACTCCGCTCGAGTCCTGCACAGAGGTACGTAACAGATTATACTTGTCTGAAGCGCCCAACACGGCAAAACTATTCTGACCCATCGTCAGCGAAAATGCCCCGGAAATGGTCAATTTTTGGGTTCGTAAACGACTGTTCTCCAACGCGACGGATAACGTATCGGTTCCTACGTCGGCCAACGTCAAACGCCCATCGTTGATACGTAGTGATTCGAAGTCAGGCATACGTAGCACTACGTGATGACGTTTTTCATAGTTGGCGTCGTCACGTGGTTCGCCATCGTAGCCACCGATATCGGGCTTAAACGTAACGAATACCGTATCGCCCTGTTGACGGGTTTTGTAAAATTTTAACTGTTCCGGATCAATCAGGGCTTCGGCGCTGTCCTTGCTACGTAGCGCAATAATTTCACTTCCCGGCGTTCCTTCCACTACCCAGTTTTTAGCAGTTGGTAACGGCCGGTGCACAAACGCCTGATACGGATTTCGCCAGTCAATTTTTTCATATTCCTGCTTGAGTAACAGGTCTGTTGCCACCATACCGGTGAACATTACCAGCGCAATGATGGCCAGTAAAATAGAACTTGTTTTCATATTGATTGATCAGAAAGGTCAAGAATAATGGGCAGCTACGAATTGCTCATAGCGCGATTCAATCTCTGGCAATTCGATGCCGAGCAAATAGAGGTTTTTGAAGAAAATCGGTAAATCGTTTTCCAGAAACTGCTCCCGCCGATACGCCCGAATTCGGTCGACGGCATCGTCGTTTGGGAAGTAACCGATACCACGTTTATTAGAAATGACCCCTTTCTGACTCAGGAAATCATACGTTCTCATTACGGTATTTGGGTTCACTTCTAGTTCGGCCGCCAGTTCACGTACCGACAAAATTTTCTCACCTACGGGCCAGCGCCCCAGCAACACCTGCTCACTGACATGTTCAGCAATTTGCAGGTAAATGGCTTGTTTATCTCGAAAATCCATCGCTACACCTCCCTTTCTTTTAGCCCCACATAAGCGGTGATGTAGGCAAGTAGAGCTACAACCACCGCCACTGAATAGCGAATCTGATTGCCAATGGGTTGCGGTAGATCTATAACGCGCCAGCTTGTCTGATCAGGCGATTCTAACATGACCATTGAAAACGGCGCACCCGTACGGATGGTCGAGTTTCCAGTCAACAACTCCAGTAGCGAGCTGTTCAATAGTGTACCGAAAATGGCAATGGCCAGCGTCAGAACGACTCCAAGTGCAATTGTATACCGACGCAGTATAAACGAAAGCATCATGTATACTGCATGAAAAATGGCAGTAAATATCCATATCGAAATAGGGATATTAATCAGCGCATGACTTTTATACCAGGGCTTTATGGCAAGAACTCCTCCAATACGTTGAATCTGATTGAGTTGCTCGGGTGTCCAATCCCGATTGTTCACAAAAGTGATTCCAATAGCATCAATCAGAGTATACGTACCAAAGAAAACAATCAGAAAACCAATGCCGGAAATGAGCCATAGTAACATTATTTTCTCCAGTGCCGAAGCAGGCTGCATCAGGTAATTAATGGCGCGTTGTTTATCATTCAACACAATTATCTGTTGCATGATAAATATGTACCATGCTCCCCAGCCAACAACGAGCATGATTTTATAACGCATATCATCAATCTCCCTCGGATAAGCGCGGTACAAAAAGAAGGTGACTGCTACCAAAACACCCAGCAACAACGCCAGATTGGCAAGCAGTTGGCCCCGATTGTCGGTGAAATACTTACGTAGTATGCGCATAAAGCGCGTAAATGAGAATGTCTGATTCATGCGTTTATGGGAGTTGAGATCGTGGAAAATAATTCCTTGATACGTAGCGGCTCGGCCTGAACGGCGTTGAAGAGCCACTCTAAATCGAGTCGACTTGACTCGCCCAGCGGATTCTCGGCAACAATCGCATAGCCACCCACAGCCCGCTCCGCATGAAGCACCCGACGACTTTTATCGAGCTCAGGCACCATCCCAAACCAGAGCCGCGACGTGATTTCTTCAACGCTGGCGTTCAGCGCAATACCTTGATTAGACAGAATCACGATTGGGTCTATCAGCGTTTCAAGATCGCGCGCCTGGTGGGTCGAAATAACCACCGTTCGGTGTTCATCGACTGCGCCAGCCACCAACCGCCGAAACTGGCTTTTTGAAGGAATGTCTAATCCATTCGTCGGCTCATCCATCAGTAGTACGGCCGTGTTTGTCGCCAAACCAAAGCCGATCAGTAGTTTCTTTTTCTGGCCATACGACAGTTCGTTGATTTTCTGATTGTCTGTCAGACCAAATTCGCGGATGTAGCCATGCATCTGCTCTTGATCGAATCGGGGGTAAAATGGTGCGTTAGAATCCACAAACTGCCGGATACGAACCGAAGGCATGTAAAACTCTTCTGGTACGAGAAAAATATTCTCAAGAAAAGCCGGATTCCGATCGCCAGCCTTGTATTCCCCTACTCGAATTTCTCCGCTTTTAGGGTAAAGCAATCCGGCCATCAGTCGCAACAGCGTTGATTTGCCTGCTCCATTCGGACCCAGCAGGCCATAAATAGAACCTGGTCTTAAAGTCAGATTCAAATGCTCATACAGAAGTCTATTCTTCCGATAGCCAAAAAATACATCTTGTATATTAATCATTTGCAGCGCGTTATAGTGTATTAGATAAATAGTACACTGCAATAGTACGTAATCTTTTATATTGAAGTCAAGTTTTTAACATTTTTTTTGCGCATAAAAAAAGCCTCCTGGTTAGAGAGGCTTCTTCCTAAAACAATAGACTACCTTATGAATCCGTAGTTTTTTTAGCTTCTTTCTTCATCATTTTAGAATCCTTCTTCATCTCTTTGGCCGCATCTGCCTTCATGTCGTCACCTTCTTTCTTGGCTTCTTTCTTCATTTCCTTGGCATCATGCTTCATTTTTTTGTGCTCCATCTTGGCATCTTTTTTCATATCGTCCTGTGCAAAAGCAGCACCCGACATTAACATACCAGCTACAGCAACCATCATTAACTTTTTCATGATTTCTTGTCGTTAAGTATAAATTCAAAACTCTCTAAGTAATAACAGTAACTCCCGATAGAGTAATACGGTTATTAAAGTTGTGTTAATAAAAAACCCGCAGTTGCCTGCGGGTCTTATAAACTGCACACTGCCAATACGTTAATTTTCTTTAGGCGGCTTTACTTTTTTCGCTTTCACTTCTGTACTACCCTGTTTTACGCTGCTAGTGTTATCCGTTTTCGTGGGTATTGGGTCGCTGCTAACGGCTGAACTCGGCGCATTGCTGGCTGCTCCTGCGTTCTGATCCAACGTAGTACCCGTTCCAACGGTGGGGTTAGTTTGGTTGTTGCTGTTACGTGGCAACGAATTCTGAGGAGTTCCGGTCGTCGTGTTTGAGCTTGCGTCGCCAGTTGTCGTATTATACAGCTCCGGCGACTGTCCTACTCCAGAACCCTTTGTTGTTGAAGCGGCTGTATTTCCAGCCTTCTGATTGGTACTACGTTGCTGAGCCATTGCCGAACCTGCCATAAGCAGAACCATTGTGAAAATTCCAATTGCGTATTTCATAGCTGTTGAGTGTTATTGATTTCATGTATAACACGCCCCAACCTGAGTAGTTTGGCAAAAGGCTCTAATTTATGCTACCGGCTCCGCTCTAAATTACTAAATCGCTACGTTAAACTCCGACGTAAGATGGAATTCAATATCGGGGTTATTCTGCTGATTCATACGTAGCATCCATTCAGATTCAGCCAGAAACACGGGATGGCTATCTTTGTCGTAACCAATCTGGTTTCCTTTTAGCCGAATAAACTCAGCCAGTTTCGCCGGATTATCGGATGTTATCCAGCAAGCTTTCGTGTAATTCAACGGTACCCAACGGCATTTTGCGCCGTATTCATTTTCTAATCGGTATTGAATTACTTCGAATTGAAGTTCGCCGACGGTTCCTACGATCTTCCGGTTACCCAATTCCAGCGTAAATAACTGCGCTACACCTTCGTCGGTCAACTGCTGAATACCTTTATCTAATTGCTTGGATTTCATCGGATCAAGGTTAATTAACTCCTTGAAGATTTCCGGCGAAAAACTAGGAATACCCTGAAATTGTAAATCTTCTCCTTCCGTTAACGTATCACCAATTTTGAACGTACCCGTATCGTAAAGGCCCACTACGTCGCCAGGGAACCCTTCTTCGACTACGCTCTTGCTATCGGCCATGAAACTGAATGGGCTGGCGAAGCGAACATTCTTGTCCAAGCGCGTGTGGTGATAAAACTTGTTACGTTCAAAAACGCCCGAACAGATACGTAAAAACGCAATACGATCGCGGTGGCGTGGGTCGAGGTTTGCGTGAATTTTAAAAACGAATCCACTGAAGTTTTTCTCTTCAGGCAGTACTTCCCGTTTATCGGTCGGGCGGGCAATCGGTTCTGGCGAAATACCGCAGAAACCTTCCAGCAACTCTTTCACGCCAAAATTATTCACCGCCGAGCCGAAGAATACAGGAGCTAGTTTTCCATCCAGATACGCCTGTCTGTCGAACGTATCATAAACGCCTTCAATTAGTTCTACGTCCTCCCGAAGCTGAGCAGCATCACGTTCACCCACTTTTTGGTCAAGCAGCGAATCTTCCAACTCAATGGGCAATACGTCGTCTTCAACTTTGGTTTTATTGACTTTAAAGAAATATAACTTTTTCTCGATGAGGCTATAAACGCCCTTAAAGTCAGAACCCATGTTAACGGGCCAGGTCATCGGGCGAACCCGGATACTGAGTTTCTCTTCCAGCTCGTCGAGCAGATCGAACGGATTACGTCCTTCGCGGTCCAGTTTATTGATAAAAATGATCACCGGCGTATCGCGCATCCGGCAAACTTCCATCAGGCGTTCGGTCTGTTCCTCAACACCTTTCACACAGTCTATGACCAGAATAACACTGTCAACGGCTGTCAGCGTCCGATACGTATCTTCCGCAAAATCTTTGTGGCCGGGCGTATCGAGGATATTGATTTTCAGATTGTCGTACTCAAACGTCATTACCGACGTAGCGACAGAGATACCGCGCTGTTTCTCGATCTCCATGAAATCGGACGTAGCGGTTTTCTTGATTTTGTTGGATTTAACCGCACCAGCCGTTTGAATGGCTCCGCCAAAAAGCAGCAGTTTTTCGGTGAGGGTGGTTTTCCCGGCATCCGGGTGGCTAATGATGGCGAATGTCCGCCGACGGGCGGTCTCAGCCTGTATATTGGTTTGCATTATTCTCAGAATCAGAATACAAATATAGTAAAAAAGCAGAGGGGTTTGGGCATGGGGTGGAGGGTTGGGTTACAATTTACGCTATGCCTATGCCCTTTGCCATTTCACAAAAACGCCCACATCAGCAATGCCCAGCCGGCAATCATAGCCAATCCACCGATAGGTGTAATAGCCCCCAACCACGTAACACCCGTGAAACAAAGAATGTAGAGCGAACCCGAAAAGATGAGGACACCACCTAAAAACGAGTACCCTGCCCAGCCAAGCAGTTTAACAATAGTGGGGTTGCTGCCAAACATATTCATAAGCACGCCCACTAATACCAAAGCCAGGGCGTGGTAAAATTGATACTTCACGGCCGTTTCGAACGTAGCGGCCCGACCTGATGCATCGAGCATGGCACGTAGCGCGTGTGCCCCAAAAGCACCAAGTGCTACGCCTAACAAACCTAATATGGCACCTGATTGAATAAAGAATTTCATATTTTCTAAACCGGAGTGTCTGAACCAGGATTTTAACAAGATTAAAATGATTTTCAGGATATACCTCTTTCAATATCCTGTTAACCCTTATAATCTTGTTAAAATCCCGGTTCAGAAAGTGTTTATCGATTTCCAAAAATAGCACTACCAACCCGTATCATCGTACTCCCCTCTTCAACCGCAATTGGATAATCACCACTCATACCCATCGACAATTCCTGAAACGCTACGTTCGGCTGCTGACGAGTTGCCAGTTTGTCGTACAATTGTTTTAGAGCGCGAAACTCCCGACGTATCTGTTCTTCATCCGACGTATTGGTAGCTAGCCCCATTAAACCAACGATACGTATGTTAGATAACGGGTTCTCTTGCAACGTATCGAGAAGGATATCGGCTTCTTCAACTGACAGGCCAAATTTCGTTTCTTCGTCGGCAATATAGATTTGTAGCAGGCAGTCAATGACTCGGTTGTTACGTGCCGCCTGTTTGTTGATTTCCTGCAGCAGTTTCAGGCTATCGACCGATTGGATCAGTGACACAAACGGAGCGATGTATTTTACCTTGTTCGTTTGCAAATGACCAATTAAATGCCATTCTACGTCGGTGGGGAGTTGCGGTTGTTTATCAACCATTTCCTGCACTTTGTTCTCGCCAAACCGGCGGCAACCCGCGTCGTAAGCTTCCTGAATCAGGTTGACTGGCTTGGTTTTGGTTACAGCAATCAACTTCGCTTTCCCTTCCAGCGAGTGCTCAATCTGGTGTATGGCCTCAGCAATCATAATCATCTACGGAGTGCTTTATCGCAATAGCGTATTATTATTGCGCAAAGATACGGGTGAGCGCATCGCCAAAACACGCAGTTTTTAAGCGGAATTTGCGTTAAATAACCTCAGGAACACAATATTTCACTCAAAGCTTTGGTTTTGGTAACAACATTAACCTAAGCCATACGCATAGAAAAATCTATGGAACCCAGACCTCAACCCAGCAATAACAGTCGTAACTATTTACTGGCAGCTTTACTGATTTTAGCGGCCCTGAACCTGTTATTGATTTATTTTTATTATCAGGAACGACAGGACAACAAAAGCAAAGATGCCACCATTGCCGCGAAAACGGAGGAAGTTTTAGTCGCGAAAACAAAGCTGGATTCCATTTCGGCCCAGTTGGATGCGAAAATCGCTGAGATTCAGAAATTGGGCGGCAGTGTCGATTCGCTCATGAAAGTAAAGGCGCAATTAGAGACGGATAAACGTGAGCTACGTAACGTAACAACATTCGACAGCAAAAAATACGATCAGAAAATCAGGAATTACCAGAATTTGCTGGCACAAAAAGACCAGGAAATTGCCCGACTGAAGGAAGAAAACGGCGTACTGGCATCACAGAACGAAGCGCTGACCCAAGAGAATTCGGGCTTAAAAGCAGAAAAACAGTCGCTTAGTGATTCCGTAGCAGCTGTAGCTTCCAGAAATGAGGAATTAGCCGAAAAAGTGACAATCGCAGCCGCGCTACGTGCCGAAAACATTGTGGTTAACGCACTCAACGCACGTGGCAAAGAAACAGATGGCGGTACGTATAAAGCCAAACGTATCGACAAACTACGTATATCGGTTCGGCTGGCTCCCAACGGTTTAGCTAAACAGGAAGAAAAACAAATGTACCTCCGAATTCTAGATCCCAATGGTGCCGTTATTGCCGACATGGCAACTGGATCGGGCGAATTTACGTACGGAGGTCAAGGCATGATCTATACTGCTACCCAGCGTTTCAACTTCGACAATAGCCGTCAGCAGGTCGACTTCATTTTTGGCCGGGGCGGTCAGCGCTTCAACGAAGGGAAGCACGTAGTGGAAATCTACTGCGAAGGCTTCCGCATCGGCGAAGGGGAATTTACGGTTAAGTAGTTATAAAGTTATAGGGCTGTAGAATTGGCTGACGCTCGAGTTACTTCCGCGTCAGCCAATTCTACAACCCTATAACTTTATAACACTACAACTATACAACTTTCTAAGTTTTTCACTACCTTTGCGCCCTCATTTCAAACAATTCTATAATAATGGTTTCGAATAACTACGAAACGGTGTTCATTTTAACTCCCGTTTTATCTGATGCTCAGATGAAGGACACCGTTGACAAGTTTCGGAAAGTGCTCACCGACAACGGTGCCGAACTTGTTCATGAAGATAATATGGGCCTGCGCAAGCTAGCCTATCCGATCCAGCACAAGAACACGGGTTATTATCAACTCTTCGAGTTCAAGGCTCCCGGTACGATCATCGACAAACTCAACACTGAGTATCTCCGCGATGAACGTATCATTCGTCACCTGACCATTTCGCTCGACAAGCACGCTTTGGCGTACAATGAGAAGAAACGGAATGGACAAGTAGGTAAGAAAAAACAAACCGAAAACGCCTGATAGACCCTGTTAACCATGAGCTTACAAAACGAATCTGTCTCGAAAACCGAGAATCGCAAAAAATACGACCGCTTTAATAAAGCCGGTATCAAATATATCGACTACAAAGACGGTAACTTCCTGCTGAAATTGCTGAACGAACAGGGTAAAATTCTACCCCGTCGGCTAACAGGCACGACTCTGAAAAACCAGCGTAAAGTGGCCCAGGCTGTCAAACGCGCTCGTCATTTAGCCATTCTGCCTTACGTAGGCGATTCTCTGAAATAACGTTGTAGAGTTATATAGTTGTAGGCCGGGCCGCCGTTGCGGTTGTAACGTTTGCTGACGCATGCTTTACTCTACAACTTTTCAACCTTACAACCCTACAACTTTTCAAAAAATGGATATCATTTTAAAAACCGATATTGCCGGCCTGGGCTATAAGAACGACACCGTTACGGTGAAGCCCGGTTACGGTCGCAACTACCTGATTCCTCAGGGGTATGCAATGATGGCAACCGAATCAAACAAGAAGATCGTTGCCGAAAACATTCGTCAGGCGGCTCACAAAGCCGAAAAATTGAAGAACGACGCTCAAGCGTTAGCCGATGCAATTGGCGACATCACGTTGACTATCCCGGCAAAAGCTGGTGACAGCGGCAAAATCTTCGGTCGTGTTACGAATACGCAGGTGGCTGAAGCCCTTCGTGAGAAAGGTTTCGATGTCGACCGGAAGAAGATTAGCGTTGAAGACGTAAAAGTACTGGGCAACTACGAAGCTGCACTGGATTTACACAAGGATGTAAAACACAAAGTGAAATTCGAAGTCGTTTCGGCCGAATAATTTCCGATCTGATTGACCTCAAACCGACTGGTGCGTCTCAAGGCGAAACCAGTCGGTTTTTTGTTGTTAGAAGCGCATTTAGTTGCTCAAGCACTACCGCAGATAATTGGCAACAGGGGTTAATAAACTGTGCTGGCTGTAACAAATGAGCATCAGTTTCCAGCTAATTTTACCATCGATCAATTTGCACGTAGCACGGCATCACACTGTACCTTTAAGCGCTGATTTTCAGCCTTATAGATAGACAACATTTTTCCAAGAAACGGACCTTAATGAGCCGTTTCTTTGTTGATTAGGTATGCTATTTCATACCGAATTTTCGCCCGAACCACTGCCCTACCGCATCGGCTTAAATAGCCGGATTGTGACCATTGGCTCCTGCTTTGCCGACGTAATGGGGCGCCGGCTCGCCGATCATAAACTGAACGTACTGAACAATCCGTTCGGCACGATTTTCAACCCGGTGTCCATTGCCAGACTGCTGACAATGGCGCTTCAGGGAGTTACGCCGGAAGAGGACCACTACGTTGAACGTAATGATATCTGGTTTCATTACGATTTTCATTCGTCGTTATGGGCCCACAGCCGTGACGAATTACGTAGCATACTTACCAACCGTCTTGCCGACACAGCCGAAGCAATACGTAAGGCCGATTTTCTGCTGCTCACACTCGGTTCAGCGGTGGTTTACCGGCACATCGAAACGGGCAAAGTAGTAGCCAACTGCCATAAAATGCCGGGATCGCTTTTTGAAAAATACCTGTGTCAGATCGATCACCTTCAGGATGATATGAATCGGCTACTGAAAACACTACGTAAAGCCAATCCGCATTTAAAAGTCCTGCTGACCGTTAGTCCGGTACGTCACACCCGCGATACGTTGCCGCTCAATAGTGTGAGCAAGTCGACGCTACGTGTCATTGCGCACGAATTGACCGTCTGGAACAACTGGGTGGCGTATTTCCCGGCTTATGAATTAATGATAGATGATCTGCGTGATTATCGTTTCTACGAAGCCGACCTGATTCACCCGAACGCGCAGGCACAGGATTATATTTTCGGAAAGTTTGCTGAGGCTGCTTTTGATACCGAACTTCGCCAATTCGCGGATGAGTGGGAACAAGTCAGTAAATCACTGGCTCACCGGCCACTTTATGGCGATACAAGCCCTGCTCACCAGCAGTTTCTGACCAAATTGCTGAATCAGTTAGAAGCGCTCTCAAAACGAATCGATGTTTCGGCGGAACTGGCAACGGTGCAAGGGCGTTTAGAAAAATGTATAATGGACAATGCATAATGAATTCTGGGGTTTAGTCCTTCATTTTGCTGCGTTATTCATTATACAATATTCATTATACACTATTCAATGTCTGATTACCGATTATCTCAGGAAGCCGTTTTGCGAGCCCTCAGCACTGTTGAAGAGCCCGACTTAAAGCGCGACATCGTATCACTCAACATGGTCAAGGACGTAACGCTTGGTATTGGTTCCGTGCGATTTACGGTCGTATTGACCACGCCTGCCTGCCCTCTGAAAGAAGTGATTCGGAAGCGTTGCGAAGATGCCATTCATACACACATCGGTGCTGATATTCAGGTTACCGTCGATATGACATCAGACGTTACGTCAACTCGCAATAACGCGCCTACATTGCCGGGTGTAAAAAATATTATCGCTGTTTCATCCGGAAAAGGTGGCGTTGGAAAATCAACCGTTACGGCTAATCTGGCTATTGCGCTTCATAAGTCCGGCGCAAAAGTTGGAATCATCGACGCAGATATTTACGGCCCTTCGATGCCAACGATGTTTGGAGCCGAAAATATTCAGCCACGTATTTTTCAGGAGAACGGTCAAACCAAAATGGAGCCTGTTCAGCAGTTTGGCGTCAAAATGCTGTCGATGGGTTTATTAATTGCTCCAAATCAGGCGGTTATCTGGCGCGGTACGATGGCGGGTCGAGCTTTGCAGCAGTTCTTTTCCGACGCTGACTGGGGAGAACTGGATTACCTGCTCATCGACATGCCGCCGGGTACGGGCGATATTCACCTGACGCTTGTGCAAACAGTGCCAGTTACGGGTGCAATCATCGTAACTACTCCGCAGAAAGTGGCGCTGGCTGATGCTGTTAAAGGGCTAGCTATGTTCCGGCAGCCGCAAATTAACGTACCGGTTCTGGGAGTGATCGAAAACATGTCTTTCTTCACTCCTGCCGAATTGCCTGACCATCAGTATTATATTTTCGGAAAAGGGGGCGGGCAGCAGTTAGCCAGCCAGTTCGACGTACCGTTGCTAGGTCAGATTCCGTTGGTACAAGGCATTCGGGAAGCGGGGGATGAAGGTCGGCCTGCCATCAGCGTAGGTGAGCCCGTTGCCTCAGAAGCGTTCCGGTCGGCGGCTGAAGCGTTGGCGCAGCAGGTTGCTATACGTAACGCAACGCTGGACCGTACAGCACGGGTTCAGGTTGCATAAATAATACAGAAATTATAAATTTACCGTAAATCAATCATTCAATGGAAACGGTAGTTAACAACGACCAACTAATTACGCGAATTGAAAAAGCTCTCGATTCGATGCGTCCTTATCTGGCCGCCGACGGGGGTAATGTGAAAATATTGGAAGTGACGGACGATAAAACCGTTCGGCTTGAATTAGTTGGCTCCTGCGGTACGTGTCCTATGTCGGCGATGACATTTAAAGGGGGCTTAGAAGAAGCTATCCTGAAGGCTGTACCCGAAGTAACGAAAGTAGAAGCAGTGAACCTGACACCTGCTTATTAAATAAAGCCCCCACAATACCAGATGTTATTACAGTAAGCGCTGAAGTAATGGCAGGCACGTACACTTTTAAAGAAATACGCTTGCCAATCCAGTCTCTATTTGACCAGCTGGAATTGGGTATTATGGAAGATGATTTTCCATCGTTTCAAAACAGCACGTTGTAGCTCTCCTTTACAGCTTGAAGCAATCGTACTAAAAAATCATTGAACGAGCCACTTGTCTGAAACAAGCGGCTTTTTCGTTTATTTGCAAACAGTAATATTCATCAGTTCTGTGAAAATAGGCATTTTTTTCGGTGGCCCAGCCCGTGAGCGCGAGGTGTCGTTTGCGGGTGGACGCACGGCGCTAGCCAATTTAGACAAAGGTTTGTTTGAGCCTGTCTTGATATTTGTTGATGGACGCGGGCGGTTTCGGCTCGTCGATTCGGATTTTCTAGACAACACAACCCTGCGCGACGCACTACCGCAGGATGATTCTGGCTTCTCGGTTTACGATGAATCGCTGGACAGCCACACGCTGGAAAATTTACTTCCTGAAATCAGGCCGGAGCATTTCAAGAATTACTTTGATCTGGCGTTTCTGGCCATGCACGGCCCAGACTGCGAAGATGGTGCTATTCAGGGTCTCTTGGAATGGTATAAAATGCCCTATACCGGCCCTGGTCTGGTTGGCTCGTCGATTGGGATCAACAAAATTCTGCAAAATGAACTGATTGCCTTGGTAAACGGCCAGCAGAAAAAAACAGCGACTATCAGCCGGGATGCATACGAAAAATCGGACAAAGCGCAGTTTTTCGAATCACTAATCGCGCATCTTGGCTTGCCGATCGTTGTGAAAGCTCCTCATCAGGGTTCTTCCATTGGCGTAGCGATTGTTCGCGAGGCCGATCTAACGCAGTTCTGCCGGGCGGTGGAACAGTGTTTTTTTACGACCAGTATTCAACCTGACGGGTGGAGCAAATTAAGCGAGTGGGCCGAGCTGTCAGCCGATGAAAAGCAGGAGCTAGCCCAGAAAATGGTTAGTCTTGACTCAGGCATCAGTTTTCCCGTCGTGATCGAACAAACGGGCGAGATTATCAAACATCCCAAAGATTTTGTCCAACGACTGAATTCTATGCTGGAATCAGGCAACCCGACAATAACGATTGGTTCGCTGAACGCCGAAGATGAGGTATTATTTGAAGAGTTTATTAGCGGTCAGGAGTTTTCGTGTGGCGTTATTCAAGATGATGACCAGGTCGCTATCGCACTACCTCCAACCGAAATTTACAACGTAACGAGTTTCGATTTTGAATCGAAATACAAGCTTAACACGACTAAAAAACGGATTCCAGTTGGAACCAGCCTGGAAAACAACCGTAAAATTCAGTTAGCTGTTGAAAACGTGTTTACGCAACTGGGTATCAACGTTTATGCACGTATCGACGGCTTTCTGACGCCTAATGGCGACGTATTGCTTCATGACCCCAACACGATTCCGGGCATGTCGCCATCGTCATTGATTTTCAAACAAATGGCTGAGATCGGGCTAAATCTCTCCAGCTCCCTAACCTATCTTATTCGCCAATCCTTACGCGAACGGATACGTACCGGAAAAGATACGTATCATGTCAAAACGCTGCTGGCGAATCTGGACGTAGCGCTGGCCAATCGCAAAGCCAATCCGCTGCCCGAGCGTGTCGTTTCATTTGGGCCGGGCGATGCAGAATTTGCGACTGCCAAACAGCAGTACAACGAACTGGCGGCTTCAGGAACGGTACGTCCGTCGTTGATGTATATCAAAAACAAAGAGGAATCGCACGAGATTCCAGTAAATCTGCTGTTTAAAGAAACAATTGACGAACTGGAAACAGCCCTAAGTCAGCCCCGTCACCCGTTGCTGGTTGAAACAACCGAACGTACCGCTCACATTACCGAGCGTTACGTGTAAATCCAAATACATAGTTGTCGTATTCAAAGAAAAAGGCGCCTGGATAACTCCAAGCGTCTTTTTTCTTATATATTATCGCCTTAATACGTCAACTACAACCTTCATCGTTAAAACCAATTTTCATGAAACAGCTGTTTACGGTACTCACCTGTCTTTTCTGTACATCCTTACTCTACGCCCAAAAATCGTATTACGGCCCTGAATCGATCTGGCCGGAGCAGGACACCGCTCGTAAGTTTTACACCGTAAAAGGCGATCGGCATGGCATCAGTTACTTCAAAAAACACAAGTTCAAGGACGTGCAGTACGAGCCGGGACCAACGCTTAGCTTCGATGTGTACCACACGCCCGAAGTTATGCACAGCTGGTGCCGCAAATGGGCTGAGCAATACCCGAACCTAGTCGACCTGTACGAAGTAGCCAAAAGCTACGAAGGCCGGCCGATTTTGCAGATGACATTGACCAACAAGAAAACGGGCAAACACACCGACAAACCCGCAGCTTATTTCGAAGGCGGTCGTCACAGTGGCGAAGTAACCAGCAGCGAAGCTGTTTTGTGGCTGGCTAAACACCTGCTCGATAATTATGGGAAAGACCCAGCCATTACGAAGCTATTGGATACAAAATCCATCTACCTACGCCCCGAAAACAACCCCGATGGCGCAACGATGTATTTGTATACGGCCCAACGTAATAGAAGCTCGATGCGTCCCCGCGACGACGACCGGGATGGATTGCTGGACGAAGATGCCGAAGATGACCTCGACGGAGATGGTATTATTTACCAGATTCGAAAGAAAGCCGTTACGAAAGAAGAACTCGAAAAAGCCGACTACGTAATAGACCCAAAAGATAAATCGGGTCGACTGATGAAGCGGGTCAAAGAAGGGCAAGGTCAGTGGATCGTATACACGGAAGGCATTGATAATGACGGTGATGGCAAATACAATGAAGACGGCATCGGCGGCCTCGATAACCACCGGAATTATCCCGAAAACTGGCGTCCCGATCAGGGAGGTGATTTTACGGGCCGGGGTTACTCGCAAGGAGGAGCTAGTGATTACCCGCTTAGCGAGCCTGAAACCCGCGCTACGTTCGTTTGGTTGATGGGCCATCCCAATATTTCGGTTGTGAATTCAATGGATACGCGCGTACCGATGCACCTGCGCCCGCCCTCTACGTCGTCGAGTGCTGAGAGTATGTTTCCACCGGATTTAGCCATTTACAAACACATGGACAGCCTTGGGTTGTCATTTACGGGCTATCCGTGGGCAGGCGACGTGTATGAGACGTACAACACCCGTAACAAGACCGACCGTGTGACTGGCGACCCAACCAAACCGACGCCCTTATTCGGGCACGGGCCTGATTTTGGTTATTTCCAGTACGGTGCCGTTTGGTACGGCGACGAACTCTGGAACGGCGGAGCTATGAAAGATTACGACGGCGACGGCGATTATGACGAATACGACGGCCTAATGTGGGATGACGAAGCCAACGGCAAACGCGGTTTTAAACCCTGGACAAAGTTCACGCACCCACAACTTGGAGCCGTCGAGATTGGTGGTTTTCATCCTAAGTTTTTCGCGCAGAATGGTCCGGCCTGGCAACTGGAAAACTGGATTTCGAAACAATCGCGGTTTAATCTGGCGATGGCAAAAGAGCTACCTCAGCTAGAATTTACCGACGTAACAGTAAGACCATTGGCCAATAACGAGTTCGAAGTCAGCGTTTTGTGGAAGAATTCGGGCAAGCTACCGGTAGCGTTAGAGCAAGCGAAACGAGTCAAGATGGTGCAGGAAGATCGCGTTACGTTGGATATTGACAAAGCCCTGCTGAAAGGCTTCGACCAGGCTAAAGTGGTGATTATGCAGCCCACGATTACAGATAAAACTATCTACGCTGGCTATACTGGTATTGGCGAAAAGAAAGATGCTACGTTCCGAGTCAAACTGAACCAGCCGGGCCCCGTTAAAGCGAAGATCAAATTACTATCAACCCGTGGCGGTTATCTGGAAAAAGAAATCACGATTGGAAAATAGGTCGTGTATGTAGAGACAGGGCATGCCCTGTCTCTACCCAATATCTTCCCAAAGCTCAATGCTATTTCCTTCAGGGTCAAGAATATGAATAAACTTCCCGTAGTCATAAACAGCTATTTCATCAAGTATGGTTACCCCTTCGCTTCGTAGCTGTTCCACCAATTCTTCAAGATTTTCGACGCGATAATTGATCATGAAGTCTTTTTGGGATGGTTCAAAGTATTTGGTGTTTTTATCGAAAGCGCCCCAAACGGTTGATCCTTCTTTGCTGGGATCATCTACGTCGCGCCATTTGAATTGAGTCCCATAAGTTTCCACAGGCAGGCCCAGATGTTGAGCATACCATTCTTTTATTTTCTCTGGGTCTTCGCATTTGAAGAAGATTCCGCCTATTCCGGTTACTTTTTTCATGAATCTAGTGTAAACAATCCAACAATATTCCCAAAATCAGTCATTCAGTATCACTACGTTAATCTTCTTTACTTCGCATTACCCAACCGGCAAAAATTCTTTTCGACGTAGCAACGTAGCACTGAGCAACGTAATGATTAGCCCTACCGGAAATATTTCCATAAACGTATAAGCAAAGCGAATCAACGGATTTTTATACGACTCTGCCATTTTCCGTAATTCAGTCATCGACCGGGCAATTTCCTTTTCCGCAGTTCCATCTTTGCGCATGTCCGCTTCCGCATGTTGGGCATACCAATCCATAAAATCAGGGAAGACGGTATTGTAACAGATTTCCCAGGAAAGGCAGTAAACCACAGACGCAATCAACGTAATAAAAATACCAACCTTAAACGCCGAACCGAACGTAATGGCCCCGCCAAGATGGTTATCGCGGTACGATTTTATCCCGAAAAAAATCAGGGATAAAGCAATGACCATGGTGGTGTAACCCACCCACATACTATTGTCGCTCGTAAGGGTACCATTTCGCAAAAGCGGCATTGTCAGGCCGAACATGCTTCCTACGATAGTACCGGCAATCAAGCCATAAATCAGGACAAGTTTTTTCATGATGTTTTTTTGTCAAAGCACGAAAAACAGCGGCTTAACGGCATCACCCGAAAGTATGATTTAGCTGGTTTACCCGTACAATCACCCAAATGTACTAGGGAAGCAGCCCGATTTCCTTGGCTCGCTGGATAGCTTGTGTACGACGTTTGGAATCGAGCTTTACGAACAAATTGGAAGAGTGCGTTTTGATTGTATTGAGCGAGACAAACAACGTATCGGCGATTTCCTGATTCGACAGCCCTTTTGCCATCAGTTCCAACACCTCAAATTCGCGTTTGCTGATGCCCAGCGAATCCAGACGTTTGGCATCGAATTGGAACGTAGCCTGCGGTACAAGAATCGTCTTCGGACGGGTGAGTTTCAGACCCGCCCAAACCCCAAAGACAGTAAATAAAATGGCAATTGTACCCAGATAAATTTCCAGCGACAGCGAATGCACCATAAACCGAAACTCCAGCATTTTCAGCAAAACAATTAAGGCTGCCAGCGAGAGTCCGTATAAAAGAATTGTCCGTTTCATACGTACCTTTTCCTCCTGCTACGTTCCGGCACGTAACGCCGGAATCGTTCGAAAGCGAGTATTTGCAAAATAGATTGAGATAAACGCGTTCTCAGTGCAATTTAACGCTATTTTGTGCCGTAAATGACGCTACGTTAACTCGTGAAGAAACTATTCATTTTTCTGCTCGGACCAGTAATGGCCGTTGCACAATCAACTCCTCCTGCTAATCCATATCCGTTCACATCTGCACAGGATTCGGCCTATGTGCGCGAAAATTATCAGAAAACGGAGTTTATGGTACCAATGCGCGATGGCAAAAAGCTGTTCACGCAGATTTACGCGCCGAAAGATCAGGCTGTAAAGCATCCGATCATCATGCAGCGGACGCCCTATAGTTGTGCGCCCTACGGAACGGATAAATTCCGCAGACGTGTAGGACCGAATCCGTTTATGCTACGTGATAATTACATTGTTGTGTATCAGGATGTTCGTGGGCGCTGGGCGTCGGAAGGAACGTTTATCGAAATGACACCCCATAAGGATATCAAGAAGAATCCAACCGACGTAGACGAAGCGTCTGATACGTATGATACGATCGATTGGCTGCTAAAAAACGTAGCCAATCACAACGGGAATGTGGGTCAATGGGGAATCAGCTATCCTGGTTTCTTTACGTCGGCGGGTTCCGTTTCAGGGCACCCAGCCTTAAAGGCTTCGTCTCCACAGGCGCCTATGGCCGATCTTTGGCGAGATGATGCGTTTCATAATGGCGCGTTTATGATTGCGGCCAACTTCAGCTTTTACCCTTATTTTCAGGAGCATAAGCAACCTACAAAGCAGAATCCGCCATTATTGTTCGAAATGAACGATCCCGATGGTTATCATTTTTACATGAACATGGGGCCAACGGCAAACTCTGAAACTCAGTTTTTCAAGGGACGTAACAAATATTATCACGAGAATTTCGAGCATCCCGATTACGACGAGCACTGGAAGGCAAGGAATATTTTGCCGCATCTTAAGGGTATAAAACATGCCGTGATGGTGGTTGGCGGATGGTACGATGAGCAGGATCTGTTCGGTACGTTCAATACGTACAAAGCCATCGAAAAACAGAATCCGGGTATTCAAAATACGTTTGTCGTTGGTCCCTGGATACATGGCGGCTGGGCAGGGCCTTCCGGTCAAACGCTTGCCGATCAGGATTTTGGATCACCAACATCGCCGTATTATCAGGAAAACATTGAGACCAAATTCTTCAAACATCACCTTTTTAACGAAACCACGCCACTCGCCCTGCCCGAAGCTACGTTATTCGAAACGGGTACGAACCGCTGGCGGACATTTGATACGTATCCGCCGAAAGGCACGCAGACCAAACAACTGTACTTAGGGGCAAACGGCAAACTGGCATTTGCATCGCCAACAACCGGCGCGGCTTTTACTGAGTTTTTATCTGACCCGGCGCATCCAGTGCCTTTTTCGAACAAAATCAACGACGGTTTTTCCGCCGAATACATGGTTGAGGACCAGCGCTTTGCCTCGACCCGCCCCGATGTACTGACCTTTCAAACGGAGCCACTCACCGACGATTTGACACTGGCAGGTCCTATTCTGGCTCAGTTGACTGTATCGACCACCGGCACCGACGCCGATTGGGTAGTGAAAGTAATTGACGTGTATCCGCCCGATGCGCCCCAAAATCCGCAGCATAAGGACGTAGTGTATGGCAATTACCAGCAGTTGATACGTAGTGAAATCATTCGTGGGCGTTACCGCAACAACATCAGCAAACCGGAAGCTTTTACGCCCAACCAGCCAACCAAAGTAGGTGTGGAATTGCAGGACGTATTACACACGTTCAAAAAAGGGCATCGCCTGATGGTACAGGTACAAAGTTCTTGTTTCCCCTGGGCCGACCGCAATCCGCAAAAATTCGTCCCGATTTTCAGCGCCAAAGAAACTGATTACCAAAAAGCTACGCATCGGGTATACCATGGCAAACAAGGAGCCAGTTTTCTACAAATCGGCGTCTTAGCAAAATAATCAGAAACTACACTTCATGCGTCTTTTTGCCACAATTCTTACACTGTTTCTGCTACGTTATAGTCAGGCACAATCCGTACCGAAACTGAAAGTTACGCCCCTTAATAAGCAGGTTTTTGTACATACTACGTATGGGATGTATAATAATGCCGCTGTCCCCTCTAACGGACTGATTATTAAGACAAATAATGGTGTCGTGTTGGTTGATTCAGGATGGGATAGCGATACAAACACCGACAATACGCGTCAGATATTACGTTGGGTAGCCGATAGCCTGCACCAGCCCGTACGCATGTGCATCGTAACACATGCCCACGACGACCGCGTTGGTGGCATTCGGGCACTTCAGAAAGCAGGTGTTCGGGTTGTTAGTACGAAGTTGACCGCCCAGAATGCAGTGAAGCGAGGATACCCGTCACCTGAACCTATTCTGCCCAACGATACTACGTTTACCATTGGTAATCAACCGATTCGCCCTTACTTTCCGGGAGCGGGACATACCGACGACAATATTGTCGTTTGGTTACCGAATCAGCGCATACTGTATGGCGGCTGTCTGGTCAAAAGTGTAGCCGTATTTGGCATGGGGAATCTGGCCGATGCCAACCTAACGGTATGGCCGCAGTCGATGCGCAACGTAATAAAAGAATTTGGCAGTGCCCGCGTGGTAGTACCAGGCCATGAAGATTGGGGCGATGCCAAGGCATTGGAGCATACGCTGCAACTGGTTACAAAATACAATGCTTCGAAAAAATGATGCTACGTCTGATAGCTTAAACGAATACGTACCATGACCATTCGATTCGCTACACCTGACGACGCACCCGCTATTCTGGCGATCTATGGGCCTTATATTCAGGAGACAAGTATTACGTTCGAATACGACGTACCGAAAGTCCATGAATTTGCCAGTCGGATACGTACCATCCAACAGCAGTTGCCGTATCTGATTGCCGAAGTTGATGGAAACGTAGTGGGATACGCCTATGCTGCCAAACACCGCGACCGAACGGCATATCAATGGTCAGTTGAAACGTCGGTTTATATACATCCCGATGCCCATCGGCAGGGAATTGCCCGCCGGCTTTATACTACGTTGTTCGACATGTTACGTCGGCAGGGATATTACAATGTGTATGCGGGTATTACGTTACCAAACCCAAAAAGCGAAGCATTTCACCAGTCGTTCGGTTTTGAGCAGGTGGGAATCTATAAACACATTGGCTATAAATTTGGCAATTGGCATGACGTAGCTTGGTATCAGCTCCGTTTACAACCGCTCTCGACGCAACCCGACACACCGATTCCGATTGGGCAACTGACGTAGCGTTTGTCTGGGCCAGGCTGTGGCTTGGCCCAGACAAATTACTTCTCCACACTTACAGGTTCTGATTGGTATTTATACCAGTATTCGATCAAATCGGCAACCAACCCCGTCCAGCCAGTTTGGTGGTTGGTACCCAAGCCCATTCCGTTATCGCCATTGAAATATTCGAAATACAGATAAAGACCCTGGAAATGAGGATCATTCTGCAATTTTTCGTAGGGGCCGTAGGCGGCAATGTGGCCGGAAGAATCGCGCCGGAAAATATTGATAAGCCGTTCGGCCACCAGCACGGTTGCTTCTTTTACGCTCATAATATGGCCCGAATTTGTCGGGTATTCCACTTCGAAATCATCGCCGTAATAGCGGTAAAACTTCAACAGGGAATCAATCAGCAGAAAGTTTACCGGAAACCAGATCGGACCTCGCCAGTTGGAGTTTCCGCCAAACATACTCATCTCCGATTCGGCAGCCACGTAGCGAACCTGAAACATTTCGCCATTTAACTCGAATTGATACGGTGTTTTTTCGTGGTATTTCGAAAGCGCCCGAATGCCATAATCTGACAGGAATTCGGTTTCGTCGAACATCCGTTTCAGAATCATTTTCATCCGGTGACCACGTAGCAGACTCAGCAGGTGCGTCTCGCCTTTGCCCGGTTCGTGCCAGCGCGACACCAGCGACGCCAGATCAGGGCGGTTGGTGAGCACCCATTCCACCCGGCGTTTGAAGTCAGGAAGTTTCGAGAGTAGTTCTTCGTCCAGAATTTCGACGGCAAACAGCGGAATTAAGCCTACCATCGACCGGATTTTTAACAACCGGGCATTATGGTCGGGCATGTGCAGTACGTCGTAATAGAACTGATCGATCTCGTCCCACAGGCTGATATTTTGCCGACCCAGATTGTTCATGGCCGACGCGATGTGCAGGAAGTGCTCGAAAAACTTGCTCGCCATGTCCTGGTACGTTGGTCGCGTCAGTGAAATTTCACAGGCGATACGTAGCATGTTAAGCGTGTACATGGCCATCCAGCCCGTACCGTCGGCCTGTTCGATACGTCCCCCCATCGGCAGCGGCTGACTCCGATCAAACACCCCAATGTTATCGAGTCCAAGGAAGCCTCCCCCAAAAATGTTATTACCTGCTACGTCCTTGCGGTTTACCCACCAGGTAAAATTGAGCAGGAGTTTATGGAAAACACGCTCCAGAAAATTTACATCGCCCGTTCCGTTCTGCTCACGGTCGATTTCATAAACCTGCCACGTTGCCCAGGCATGAACGGGTGGATTCACATCGCTGAAATTCCATTCATAGGCCGGAATCTGACCGTTGGGGTGCATGTAATACTCCCGCAGAATAACCGCCAGTTGTCGCTTGGCAAAGTGAGCGTCGAGCCGGGCCAGTGTCAGGGTGTGGAACGCCAGATCCCAGGCCGCAAACCACGGGTACTCCCATTTATCGGGCATGGAGAGGATGTTGGCGGTATACATGTGCCGCCAGGTTTCGTTGCGGGCATATACCCGCCCCTGAAACGGCACCGGCATTTTAGGGTCACCTTTGAGCCATTCGTTGACGTTGTAATAGTAAAACTGCTTGCTCCAGAGCATACCTGCATACGCCTGCCGCTGAATAGCGAGCAGTTCGGGGTCGGTTACGTTTTTCTGGAGGTTTGCATAGAAAGCATCGGCCTCTTCTACCCGTTGATCCCAGATGCTGTCGAAATCGTCGAAAGGATGTTGAAGGCTCGTTTGAGCGCTGAATCTCAGTCGTATAGACACACTCTCTCCCGCCGGAACCTGTCTGGCGTACTGCGCTGACGCTTTGGTCCCGATCTGATTGGGGTTAACGTAGCTTTTCTTTCCACCCGATACTACGTAGTTATTGATACCATCTTTGGGGTATTTCGATACGTTCGGTCGTCCGTAGAGTCGTTCCGTATTGGTATCGTTATCGCAGAACAGCAGCGCATCGGCTTCTTCACAGTAAAGCTTATACTTACCCAACTGCTTATGATTCACCTCAATTTGATTGTTGGCAATACCGTTCAGCATAGGCCGGGTATTGTACTGTTCGTAACCCCACGCCCATGTATTCCGAAACCAGATGGTGGGCAGCAAGGTCAGCGGGGCCGTTTTACCGGAGCGATTGTGTGCCGTAACTTTAACCAGCCAGTCGTTCTGATCGGCTTTGGCGTACTCAATAAAAATATCGAAGTATTCGTCTTTATCGAAAATACCCGTATCAAGCAGTTCAAATTCAGGATCCTGCCTATTTCGACGGGCCGATTCAATCACGAGCCGGTTATACGGAAACTCCTGCTGTGGATACTTGTAGAGCATCTTCATATAGGAGTGCGTCGGCGTACTGTCCAGATAATAATACAGCTCCTTTACATCCTCACCATGATTGCCCTCCGGCCCGGTCAGCCCAAACAGGCGCTCTTTCAAGATAGTATCTTTGTGGTTCCAGAAAGCCAGCGCGAAGCAGATATGTCCTTTGTTGTCGGAAATACCACCAATACCCTCTTCACCCCATCGGTAAGCGCGCGAACGGGCCATATCATGCGATACGAAGTTCCAGGCATCGCCATAGGGGCTATAATCTTCGCGAACAGTGCCCCAGGCGCGTTCGGTTAAATAAGGTCCCCATTTTTTCCAGCCTTTATTATCGGCTCGTTCGTAAATACGTTCGCGTTCGGCAGTTGGCATAAAATTCTATCAAGTACGGCAGGGTTACCTAAGACTCCCCGAAGCCGTTTATTCGTACACGCTGATTAAACTGGTTAAGAGTCTTCGGCAAAAATCTGTTTGGGTAAACAGGCATCAAATATAGTTATGCATGCCGAGTATTTACCCGAAAAAATGGACCAAACTCTTCTTTTTACGTATCTGACAGTCAGAACACTATCATTCTGGCAATAGACAAGGGGCCCCCACTACGTATTTCGACGCAAAAACTGGGAGAAGTCATTTACCAAAATGGTCATTTACTCGGAAGCTGCTGGCAGGCATTTATAATTTATCAGCGATCGTTCTACTAAAATATATGCCACAACCTTAATTTAAGACAATTTTAATTACCGTCTAATAAATATCACTTCTGCAAAATAGAAAAGCATAATTATATGGTTCGGCAAAATAGAAATAGTAATAAGTGTCTTAATTACATTTTCTTATACATAAGAAGCAAATTTGGATTATATAAATTAACTATTTCAAATTTTCATTAACAAAAATCTTTGTATACAAAATTCTACAATGATTAACCTAAGGTTTAGCTATAAAAAACATTGATAGTAAAGAATTGTATTTATTATGAAAAAACTAACCTGAACGTTATGAAAAATACAACTTTTTTAAGACACGATTTCCACCCAAGTCACCAATCAGACACTAGTAATTTTGAGGAGCTATATAATAAATACGTCAAAAAGGTTTATCAAAAATGCCTTTCGATGACCAAAAGCGCAGCTACCGCCCAGGACTGTACTCAGGAGATTTTTCTGAAGGCATTTGCGAATATGGAGCAGTTCAAAAACCGTTCACGACCTTCAACCTGGCTTTACGCTATCACACAAAACTATTGCCTGGACATTAATCGGATTCAAAAACGGTTACCCACTTCACCCCTCCCCGATTCGTTTGATACAGACGCGGAAGCCGACGAAAATGAAGCAGCTAGCGAACAAAGTAAACTCCTCGCTAAAGTTATGCGTCAACTTTCGACTGAAGATGAGTTGCTTATGCGGCTTAAATATGAGAAAGGTTACTCCATTCAGAAACTCAGCCAGCAGTTCAGTTTATCAGAAAGCGCCGTTAAGATGCGCCTGAAACGTAGCCGGGATAAAGTGAAAGAATTGTTGAATGAAGCCCGACGCTACGAGTAACGCACAAAAAATCAGCCTCATTTTTTGTATTCAAACTTCAGTATATACCCCTTTTTGCCATCGCCTTCACTGGCAATATAAAGATCGCCGTTCGGCGCAAAACAGATGCCTTCCGGCTGGCGAAATAACTTGGCATCAAGTGGTGCGGAGTACATAATTTTCGCCCGTCGACTGGTAATAACCAATCGTTTACCCGCCGAAGTTAATACGTACCAGTCGCCAGTAATAGGATGAACCGCAATACCCGACGGCTTGTAATCTTTAGGATCAATTCCCGCCCCTTTCAGCTGTTCATCATTCAGGCTCATATCCTTGAATACCGCCCGATTCAGCAAGTCGAATGAGTACACGGCCTTATCGCTGGATGATCCACCACCCTTTTTTACAGCGATCAGCAGTCGCTTCGTTTTAGGATCATAGCCGAGCCCTTCTACTTCGGTTTTCTTAGGCAATTCAGTTTTAGTACGTCCAATCTCCTTCGAATCGGGCTTAAACCGGAACAAGTCGCCGTTACTTTCGAGCACGTAAACTTCGCCGTTCACGTATTCAATACCTTCGAAGTCGCCATAGCCGCCAAAACCGAATTCATTCGTCACCTTGCCTGTGCCCGTATCAAATTCATAAACAACCGCTTCTTCGTCCTGTACACAGAGTAGTTTATTGCCTTTGTAAAACGTCAGCCCCGATATTTCTTTCAGCTTATTAGGCAGCACATAGTTCTTTGCCGGTCGATCGAGTTGATAAGGCAGTTTAAACGGGGCCGCAATAATTTCAGCGTCAGGCTTGTCGGTCTTTTTCGAGGAGGGGCCACAGCTCGCTACTAATAAAAATACTGTCCAGGCAAAGCGATTCATACTACGTTCGGTTTGGGGTAAAGGTACGATGATTATGGCTGAGCCAAGTTCCGGCTGGCCCAGGATTGACGTAGCAGGTTTATTACACGGGCCAAGCTGGAGCTTTGCACAGACATAACCCGTCATTTATCACCCTGAATCTCAAGCTCATCCCGCAAAAATCGGCATTCAGCTAAACATATTTTTCAGACCGAACGGGCTACGCCAACTTTGCCATCGTCAAACGAAAACAAATACAATCATGAAAAAATTAGCCATTCTGATGCTGGGGTTGACCATTGGCACCGCATCGTTCGCACAAACTCCTGAAACCAACGTTTCGATTACAACCGATCAAAAACTGAAACTCATCGTAGGTCGTGAACCGGCCATTGCTACCGTTCAACTTCGCGATGCAACCGGCCATGTGCTCTATTCAGAACAGGCCAATTTACAGGAAGGACTACGTCAACTATTCGATCTGACCGCGCTCGACTATGGTACGTATGAAGTGACCGTATCGGTCGGGAAAGAGAGTGTTGTGAAAGAATTTGTGATTGACGACAAGCCCGCTCAGAAAATAATTGAGGTACGCTCATAAACCCGAAGCTGGCATTCGCCCGACCAAAACCGGCATTCCGCCGGTTATTTTTTTGCCAGACGGCTCCGCTGAATAGCTTTGTATAATGACCGAATCTACTTTCACATATCGGCTATCCAACTATCAGAAATGGCAGCTCGCGTTGAGCGTTTTTGTCATTTACTTTCCCATACGGATGTACGTAAATGGCGCATCAATATCCTGGTTGCTGATGGTACGTAACATTCCGTTCTGGATTCTCGAAATCATCGTCAGTATTTTGTTTTTATACCTCTGGCTAAACGTAACGGAATGGCTTCAGCAACGCTACGTTACGCGCTTTGGCGATGGCTTCTTTATCGAATTTAAAATTCCCGCCCAGATTGCGGTATTGGTGATAGCCAGCGCATTAGCTGTTACGTTCAACATTGGTTTTTCGTCTTTATGGCACAGTCTGGACGACGTACTGGAGCAGCGTTTTGGCTTCAGTCAGTATCAGGAGCCACGTCCACCCCGTCCGCAAAGCCCACCCCGTTCCCCTGAAGAACGTCGACGGGGACGTGAACAGCGTCGGCGGGTGAACAATGGTTTAACAGTGATGGCCATGATATCGACGTTTTACCTGGCGGCCAATCGACGGGCCAATCGACGGCTGGAAGACGTGCAGGTACGGGCCGAACGTCTGGAGAAAGAGAATCTACAGGCTCAGTTTGCGGCTTTAAAAAGTCAGGTCAATCCGCATTTTCTGTTCAACAGCCTAAGTATTTTATCGTCGCTGGTGCACGCGGATGCCGATTTATCCGAAAAATTTATCGACCAGTTGTCGAGGGCTTATCGCTATATTCTGGAGCAGAAAGATAATGAACGGGTTCTGCTGAAAACCGAGCTGGAATTTATTCAGGCGTATCGCTTCCTGTTAAATATTCGGTTTGAAAACAAATTCGACGTTGCCATCGACGTACCGAAAGACGCGCAGAACCGCTACAGCATCGCCCCACTCACCTTGCAGTTGCTGGTCGAAAACGCGGTGAAACACAACCGCATGTCGGCGAAAGAGCCGTTGCACGTATCGATTCAGGTAGATGGCAATTGTCTGGTTGTTCAAAATAATCTGCAACAGCGTCCACAGACGGAATCGTCGACCGGTGTTGGGTTGCAAAATATCATCAACCGCTACGCTCTACTCACCAGTGAACCGGTTTGGATAGGCGAAAGCGACGGAAATTTTGTGGTGAAAATTCCATTACTAAATGGCGAAAAAGTAAAAGAGATAATCTAAAGAGTGAAAGAGCGAATGAGTGAAAGAGCGAAAGCCATCCGGCAGCCGACTCATTCGCTCTTTCACTCATTCGCTCTTTCACTCATCAAGTTACTCTTTCCCCCTTTCGCTCTTTAAAATATGAACGTAGTAATTATTGAAGATGAGAACCTGACAGCGAAACGATTAGAGGGATTACTCCATAAATACGACCCTGCCATTGACGTACTGGAGCGCATTCCTTCGGTTTCTGAAGCGGTCAGTTGGTTTACGGATCCGCATCCGACAGTCGATCTGGTGTTTATGGATATCCACCTCGAAGATGACCTGGGCTTCCGCATTTTCGAGCAAACAGAGCTGACCACGCCGGTGGTCTTTACAACCGCCTACGACGAGTACATGATTCAGGCGTTTAAGGTGAACAGCATCGATTATTTGCTGAAACCAATTAATTACGATGAGTTGGTTGCCGCAATCGAAAAATTCAAAGCCCTCAAGAAACAGTTTGGTCAGGATAACCCCGCCACGCCCGACATCGAAAAGTTGCTCAGTCTGATTGGCAAGCCCAAAGAAACCGAATATAAAGATCGGTTTATGATTACGGTAGGAACGAAAATACGTAGCATTCCGACCTCCGACATTGCCTATTTTTTTCTGGAAGAAAAAGTGGTTTTTCTGGTCACTAAAGATGGGCTGAACCTCCCCGTCGATTATAGTCTGGATAAGCTTGTCCAGTTATTGAACCCGCGGCAATTCTTTCGGATCAGTCGTCAGTTTCTGGTATCGCTACCTGCTATTCAGAGCATTCACACATTCTCGGCGGGTAAACTGAAGCTCGATTTAGCACCCAAATCCCGTCACGAAGTTTTCGTCAGTGGCGACCGCATGACTGAGTTTAAGGAGTGGCTGGGAAAATAAAGAGCGAAAGTGTGAACGCGTAAAAGAGTGAATACTGTCGGTCGCTCTTTTACTCGTTCACACTTTCGCTCTTTCGCTCTTTAAACTCGTACCTTTGCCAGATGGAAAAACCTCAATCTCCCCGCCGTCGTGGTGAACGTACCGATGTAAACTTTACTGTTTCGGAACCCGCCGAACTGATGACGTTCTTACTAGCTCAGTTGCCGCATAAGAATCGAAACAATATCAAGTCGCTGCTACGTAACAAACAGATTCTGATTGAGGGGAAGGTCTATACGCAGTTCAATCATCCGCTACGTCCGGGGCAGATCGTTACGGTGGCGGCCAATCGGGCGCCCGAAACCTCGCAATACCGGGGACTTACAATTATTTATGAAGATGCACATCTGATTGTCATCAACAAACAGGCCGGTTTGCTCTCGATGGCGACCAATAAAGAGCGCGATCGTACAGCATACAGCATTCTGAGCGACTACGTTAAAAAGGAGAATCCGAAAAATAAAATTTTCATTATTCACCGACTCGACCGTGAAACCTCGGGCGTGATGATGTTTGCACGTAGTGAAAAAGTGCAACGTATCATGCAGGAAAACTGGAATGCGACCACTAAACAACGTACCTACGTAGCACTGGTCGAAGGTGTGCCCGAACCACGGCAAGGAACCGTTACGTCTTACCTCCGCGAGAGTAAAGCACTGATTGTGTATTCGAGTCAGAACCCGGAACTCGGGCAATTGTCCATTACTAACTACAACGTAGTGAAATTCAATCGACACTACGCCCTGCTGGAACTGGAACTGGAAACTGGCCGTAAGAACCAGATTCGGGTGCATATGCAGGATATTGGCCATCCGATTGCGGGTGACACCAAGTACGGCGCTACGTCCGATCCGATCGGTAGACTTGGCTTACACGCCGAGGTACTGGCTTTTGAGCACCCCATTACAGGCGAACCTATGCGGTTCGACGCAGCTATTCCGAAAGGCTTTCTAAGCGTATTGAAAGAAGCTAATTCATAGACTAGTATTTTTTTGTTATACAGTTAGAGGCCGCATTTTAACGTATCCTTTTCGCCGGTTTGGATGCGTTAAAATGCGGCCTTTAACTATGCGCTAAAAAACCTGATGCAGACTACTTAAGCTATCATTAACTGAGCTTTCCTATTGTCTAAACTTTAGTCTTGAATAACGGTTATTCGTGCAACACTAAAGCAAAATTGTATTAATCCTATTTTAACCCATTCGGACCAAACTGATTTCCGTTGCCTGTTTTTCGTATTCAGCAATCAAAAATCGGCATTCGACCAGATTAATTTCCTGGTTCAGTGCTCCCGTAGGACCTTTGGGGCTCAAACCTGAAGTTATGAAGACGCTGCTACTTTCCTTTTGTATCCTCGCTGGCACTACCGTCTCGTTTGCCCAGGTGCCCGCCATTCCTGGCAGCACGCCCGCAACGACACCAGCCACGCCGAGCAATCCGGCTACTACGTCACCTGCAACCAACACACCTACACAAACGGCTCCGGTAGCTGTTCCGCCAGATCCGTTTGGTAAAACGCCCGCTACCACCGCTCCAGATAACTTTACCATGCCGGGCGGCCAATCGCCAGCTCCTATTCCGGCTGTCCCCGACAATGTTCAGCCATCGCCGGGTGCTAAGCCCTCAGAAGCGGAACCGTTGGCTCGTGGCAACGCAAAAATTACGGGTGTACTTACCGATTCGTCGACCAGTAAGCCTGTTGAATTTGCAACGATCGCTCTGCTGAACATTTCGACCAACAAACCCATCGACGGAACCACCGCCGACGCCAAAGGGGCTTTTACGCTAGGCCGTCTGGCACCGGGTCGGTATCGTCTGCAATATTCATTTATCGGCTACAAAGACAAACGTAGCGCCGTCATTACTATCGACAAAGGCAGCTCGATCAACGTAGGAACCGTTAAACTAACCCCAGATGTACGCACACTTAGCGAAGTAAACGTAGTAGGTCAGGCGGCCGTTATCGAAGAAAAAGTTGACCGGCTGGTTTATAACGCCGATAAAGACATTACCGCCAAAGGGGGCGACGCTACCGATATTATGCGGAAAGTGCCGATGCTCTCCGTTGACCTCGACGGGAACGTATCGCTACGTGGTAGTGCTAACGTCCGGGTACTGATCAACAACAAACCCTCGACCATTGTAGCTAGCAGCGTGGCCGACGCCCTGAAGCAGATTCCGGCCGATATGATCAAGACGGTGGAAGTGATTACGTCGCCATCGGCTAAATACGACGCTGAAGGTTCTGCCGGTATCATCAACATCGTTACCAAAAAGAATACGTTACAGGGTCTTACGCTGGATATCAACGGCGGAGCCGGTAACCGGGGCGCTAACCTGGGATTGAACGGTAATTACCGCACGGGTAAAATGGGTTTCTCGCTGGGCGGTTTTGGCCGGGCTGAGTACAACGTGAAAGGCGCGTTCCTGAACGACCAGACCACACGCAGCTATGATCAGGCTACCAATACGTATTCGGGTATTACGCGAACAGTTCAAACGGCGAATACGCTGAGCCAACGTCTGTTTGGTAACTATCAGTTGGGCTGGGATTACGACATCGACAAAAATACATCGTTGACGGCCAGTCTTCGCTACGGTGCCCGTAACGGAACTCAGAGCCAGTTCAACCTGCTCACACAGACCACTACGCCCAACAGTTATTTCCCAATTCTCAACGATCGGAACGTAAAAACGACCGATTTGTCGGGTACGGTCGATGCGAACGTGAGCTATACCAGAACGTACAAACCGCAGCAGGAATTTAGTGTGCTGGCGCTGTATAGCCGGAACAATCGGACCAACGACTTCGTAGCCGATCTGCTGAGCAACACTGATTTTCAGACCATTTCAGGTCGTCAGAAAAACAATAACGATAGCTATAATCAGGAATCGACCCTTCAGATTGATTACCAGACGCCAATCAAAACCAATCAGTTAATCGAATTTGGTGGTAAGGGTATTTTCCGTCAGGTAAACAGCCAGTATCAGTACTTTTTCTCGACGGGCGATAACGGAGCCTATCAAATCGACAACAGCCGCCCATCCAATACGTTGTTTTACGACCAGAATATCGCCGGTACGTATCTGTCGTATAGCGTAACGACCAAAAGCAAATACACGATTAAAGCTGGGGCGCGTTACGAGTATACCTTCATCGACGCCAAATTCAGCAACGAGTCAGCTGGTCAAGCCTCGACGATTCCGAACTACGGCGTATTGGTACCCAGCGTGAATATTTCGAAAAGCCTGAAAGGTGGACGTATCATCAAGCTGGCCTATAACCGCCGGATTCAACGGCCGGGTATTCAATTCCTGAATCCGAACGTCAACTCCGCTAACCCAACAAACATTACGATTGGTAACCCGTACCTGTCGCCCGAAATCACGGAAAACGTAGAGTTTAGCACGAGCATGAACATTAAAGGGCTCTACCTGAATGGCTCGCTCTTCGCCCGACGTACTAACAATGAAATTACGGCCGTACGCGATGTAACATCACAATCTGTCGGTGATCCAACCAACCCGGTTTTCCAGCAGGTGATACGTACCAGCTATCAGAACGTTGGCCATCAGGATGCAATCGGGGTTAACCTGTTTGGTAACGGTACGTTGTTCTCTAAACTTCAACTGGGTGGCGGCATCGATTTGTACCACGTTAGCCTGACTAACAACAATGCTAATCCGGTTTATTCGGCTTCTAATTCAGGCTGGGTAATTGGCGGACGGCTTATGAGTAGCCTGTCGCTGAGTAATGGCTGGGGCATTCAGGTATTTGGCGGTGGCCGCGGTAAGCAGGTGCAGCTTCAGGGTGAACAGAGCGCGATGTATTTCTACAACTTGGGAATTCGGAAAGAATTTAACAACAAGAAAGCTAGCTTAGGCCTTGCTGCCGAAAACATCTTCAACCATCCGTTTATCCAGCGTTCTGAGTCGGTCTCGCCGATCCTGACCCAATATTCGCAAAATAGTTTTTACAACGCTGGGGTGCGGCTGACGTTCAATTACAAACTTGGTAAAATGAGCTTCGACGCTCCACAGCGCAGACGGAAATCGATTGATAACGACGACGTTAAAGGTAATGACGATAATGGCGGTGGCGACAACGGCGGTGGTCAGCAACAACAATCTTCGCCAAGTGGTGGCAACCGTGGTGGCGGAAATCGCGGAGGTGGTGGCAATCGTGGAGGTGGCCGTCCGTAATCGAATCTGACATAACAACCTATTAATTGGAAAAGGTGATGCCCAAATACCTCCTGCATTGCGGGAGGTATTTTTTTATATTCGTGCTACACACATGAACCTGACGACTTTTATGTTGACGCCCAAACAGCTTCGCGATATAGCTTCTTACTGGGGTGCGCCGTGTACCTATAAAAAAGTCGTTAACAACGAATGGATATTTATTGGTAAAATGCAAGTAATGGCCCACGTATTGCAAAGTTTGCAGGACGGTGAAGCTATTGACTTCAGGCTTCATCTGCGTGCGATAAAAAGCTTGACCGATAAAGAGCTTATGCATTGTGGAGCCATACATGGCGAATTTGAGGAGGCATTTATAGATCGTTATAGCGAATCAATGCGTATGGGTAACTTCCAGCTTTTTTTTGATGGACGATTATATAATCATGAGTGGGAGCCTGTCGATTATAATGCCACCATGAAAATACCAGTGCATAATCCAGGCGCTATTATAGGATATCTTCAATCCCTTGCTGTCTACGTACCCGGCACTGTGGATAAAGAATTTGTTTCTATTCTCTAAACAAAATCTTTTCACAGCAACTAGTACCTATTGGGTTATTCCGGTATCAGGAAATGAACTGATAACTCCCCAAGGAAATTCAGTAGTTTACCGTATCAATGAATTGACAATTAACAAACTAAATGGCAAGAGACATTCTTAAAGAGATGGTTGAAGACATAAAACGTAGAGTTCTTGACAGTAAATGCCTTGCCAGAGATGCGTCTATCGAGAAGTTTAAGGTTGAAATGTTGGTTGAGGAAACAAAAAAGAGGATCGAGAGCTCCAAGATTCGTATGAGCGTTACAAAATTAAGGCTTTTGCAGATTGAAGCACGAATCGAAACGCTCTTGGCAAAAAGCCAGCAAACAGGCATTCCTATTCGGCCTGAGCCCACGATTATTACGGCGGAACTCATTCACGCTACGTAGCATCAAGAATTAAAAAATGTGAAAATCAATTAAATACTTCAATTATTGTCGGCCAATAGTTTGTTTTACATAGTACTATTTTATACAATGAACCGAATCAATAGTAGATAAACTGATGACTAGCTGGATATAATGGTTTGAGATTCGCACCCATAGTTTCGATCAGGCAAAGTTTTTATGAAACGCTCTTCACAGTACGTCTGGAAGTTATGGATTTAGGTACCTAAACAATGGCCGTATTTCCTTCCCGATCTAGCATTGGGAGCGCTCTATTAGGGCGAGTGGTATCATCCTTCCGAAAATGGCGTAACGCTACACCTTTTTTGCCGTGGCACAGCTACTGCAACGAACATCCGTTTATTGACGTACTATCTATAAAGCCAAATTTTCACCTTTTACGCTGGCGGTATTAGTAATCTTCTACTGAGAGTCTGCACTTTTCTCAGTTTCTTACTACTTAGTAAACTCTATTGACTAATCATCAGTTTGTGAACTATACACAATCTGATGCCACCATTTTAATGAAGCAACCGCTACTGACTGTGCTGTCTCTGGTACTACTTGTCTGGTATTTGCCAGTCAGGGCGCAGAATAGCTATACCATCAGCGGGCGCATTACCGATGCCGCAACAGGCGCGGGCATTCCGTTTGCCAGTGTGGCTCTGAAAGGTAAAACAACCGGCACTACGACCGATGCTGACGGACGTTACTCATTACGTTTAAGCCAATTAGCAGATTCGCTGGTGGTACTTAGTTTGGGCTACCGTACAGAGTCTTATGCTATTCAGCAGCAGCCCTCACAAACAATTGACGCCCGACTAACGGCTGCTGCTACAAAACTGGCGGAGGTTAGAGTCTATGCCAAAGGGGGCGATCCGGCTTACCGGGTTATGCGCGAGGTGCTACGTCGGCGCGACCAGTTCAATCCGGTCCAACTCTCGGCATATCAGTACGATAGCTACAATAAAATTGAGGGGTACATCAACAGTTTCACCAGAAAGAATAAGAAAAGACCGGGTTTAGTTGGCCGATTTCTGGGCAAACTCCCCGCCATTACCGATGAAAATGGCCAGCCCGCCGTGCCAGTGTTTATTTCGGAAACTTTCTCTCAGTTTTACGCCCGCATCAACCCGGAACTGGTAAAGGAGCGAATCCAGAAGTCGCGTGTGGCGGGCGTGGGAGTCAGCGATGGCGGATTGATTTCGCAGTTTACCGGTGCGTCGTTTCAGCAGTACAATTTCTACCGTAACTCGCTTTATATTCTTCGCAAGGATATTCCTTCTCCCGTCGGCAGTCAGTGGGAAACGGTCTATACGTTTCGGCTTAAAGACACGGTTTTGCTCAACAACGCTGTTTGCTACGAAATCGAATGCACGCCCAAACGTAACAGCGATCTGGCGTTTACCGGAACTGTCTGGATTGATACGTTGCAGATGGCGCTGGCCCAGACCGACGTTCGTGTAGACAAACGCGCGAATATCAACTTCGTAGAAGAGCTGCATATTGAACAAAGTTGGGAGACGCTGCCCTCTGGAATTCGCTTCCCTACGCTCACGCAGGTTACTATTGATACCGACCAGCCCGTTCCTAATTCGCCGGGGGCGCTGCTACGTTTCTTTTCGGCTGCCAGCAACGTAGTAGAAAATAAACCAGAGGAGGTTGCTTTCTATACACCATCCGTCGAATTAGCCGACGATTTTAAGGAGTCCGACGCTGCCTTCTGGCAGCGAGCCCGCCCTAGTTCGCTAGATCCCAGCGAGTTGCGTGCTATCCAAGTGGTCGATTCCGTGCGAAACATACCGCTGATGCGAGTTGCAGGTGAAATCATAAAGCTTGGTGTATTAGGTTATATCCCGCTTGGCAAATCGAATATTGAGCTGGGTCCGATTTTGAGTTCGTACGCGAAAAATAACATTGAAGGCTATCGATTCCGACTTGGTTTTCGCACCAACACCGGTTTCAGCCGCAAATGGCAACTGAACGGATACCTTGCCTACGGTACGCTCGACAGGCAGCTAAAATATTCGGCAAATATCGAGTATATCATTAGTCGCAAGCCCTGGACGGTAGTTGGCATTCGGCACAGTTATGATCTGGAACGAGTGGGCATTTCGTCGGATAACATCGGCAACAACTCGCTGTTTGCCGCTTATTCCCGCTTCGGCAACATCCGACGACCTTATTTTCAGGAAGAAAACCTCGTTTATTTCCGGCGCGAGATGAAAGGTGGATTTACGCAGACGGTTGCGTTACGGAACCGAAGTTTTGAGCCATTGTTTGCGTTTGCCTTCCAGCCGCAACCCAACGACCGCGACCAGAATATCCGCAGTACGTATCAAACTTCCGAGTTTATTGCCGAAACCCGCTACGCTCCCGACGAAGTTATTCTTCAGAATGAAAACGTTCGGGTTAGCACCGGTGCCACTCGGAAACCGATTTACACGCTACGTTATGCCCTTGGTTTCCGAAACCTGCTAGACGGTGATTTCGCCTACCATCGAATAAATTTTGGCATTCGGCATTCGTTTCGGATGGGCGTGCTGGGTCGGACGTATTACAACGTTGGCTTGGGCATTATGCCCTCAACCGTTCCCTACCCACTCTTATATATGCCGCTGGGCAACGAATCGTCGTTTTATGTTGGTAATGCTTACAACCTGATGAATTATTTCGAGTTTATCTGCGACCGCTGGGCAACGCTCCAACTCGAACATAATTTCAACGGATTGTTATTCAATCGATTGCCTTTACTACGTCGTCTTAAATGGCGCGAACTCGTTACGGCGAAAGTGCTAATGGGTAGCGTTTCAAACAGTAATCTGGCTATGATTCCCAAAACCGGTACGTCGGGAGAAGCCATTGAAGGCTTCAGTTCGCTCAACCACACACCCTACATTGAACTCGGTTACGGCATCAACAACATTTTCAAAGTGCTACGTGTCGATGCCATCCACCGGGTAACGTATCGCGATAACGTTGGACGTACCGGTATTCCGGTTACACCTTTTGCGATCAAACTATCAGGCTGGTTGTCGTTCTGACGCTACGTAGCGTTGGGCCTTCCTGATCACTTCGTAAAATACACCTGTTTAATTTTCCCGTTTTCAATTTTATAAATAGCCACTGCCTGCACCGGCGCTTTATCAGCTGCGAACGTAACGCGTTCATGGTCAATAACAGTGTTGTTCACCACCATACGATTGACCAACTCGCAGTGGAGCATAGGAGTCTTGGTTAAAAAGGCATAGTTTTTCCGCATTGCTTCTTTACCCTTACTCTCTAATTTGTTGGGTAAGGTATAAATTTCAACATCTTCTGCATAAGGCTCCAGAAACGCTTCCAGGTCGCGGGCGTTGTAGGCGTTCAGTTGCCGCTGGGCCAGGTCTTCGGGTTTGTCGGGCAGCAGTTGCGCCGAAGTCATGACGTAGCCCCGATTCACGACCGTCTCAATACGGGCCAACGTAGCAATATCGGTTAGTGGGTTCTGGGAAAGCACCAGTACGTTCGCCCATTTACCCTCAGTCAGCGAGCCAATTTGTCCCTCCTTACCCAGAATCCGGGCGGCATTGATCGTTGACGCTTTCAGCAGATCAGCATTCGATAGGCCGGCGCTTTGCATGGCTCGTAACTCATCTATGTACGAGGTGCCATGAAACGTACCAGGATTGCCTGCATCAGTACCAGTCACTACGTTCACACCCGCCTTCCAAACCCGAATCAAATTAGCCCGTACAATAGAATCCCGACTCGCTTGCCGAGCTGCAAATGCTGGCCCATTTAGATAGTCGTCCATCCGTTTTTTCAGCGCTAGCTCGGGTAGGTGCTTTATGTCATAAAGGCTGCCTAATACGTAGGGATTGGCCCGAGTAAACTCGTACGTACTGAGTTTACGGCTGTCGGTAAAAAATCCTTTGATGCCGCCCACAACTACCATAGTCGGGTTATAGCTGACATTGCGCTGCTTCATTAGCGCGATCAGTTCATCGTCAACCAGGCCATCTTCGGGACTATGCACCAGATAATCGGCTCCGAATTTCACACCTAATTTAGCCGCTAGCAGTTCCTGCGTATGGATGGCGACTTTCAGTCCATTTTTGTGGCTTTCATCGATGGCCGCTTTCACCATCGCCTGCGTTTCTTCTCCCGTACCGACACCCCGTACGATGTACCAGATTTTGATAAAATCGGGTTTATAGGGCAATTGCTTTCGCACCTGTTCGCGGGCTTCTTCGGGCGTATTGGCTTTTAGAATGGGGGTATCCTCAATTTTAAAAGCCTCGGGTTGGTAGGTGGAAATGAGCGGTCCCGTCAGCAGAATCTGCGGACTGGTAACTTGCTGGTTGAAACGATCACGAAAAGCGTACTGATAGAGGGGTCCGCCCACGTCGATGACCGTGGTGATTCCGCAGGCCAGATACCGACGTAGCAGATCGCCCATGTTGTCGCGCAACCACTGCCGTTCCGTTTCGTAAGGCCGGTACTTCGTCAGATTGATACCATCGGGCCGCGTATACAAACCGCCCGACTGAAACAGGTGTATATGGCTGTCAATCAGTCCAGGCATCAACCATTTGCCCGTAGCATCCACCACAGTTGCACCGGTCGGCGGGGTAATGCGCTTGCCAATTTTGCGAATGAGGCCGTTTTCGATGAGGAGGCTCATTCCTTCGCGCACCTTACCGGTTTCTACATCTACGAGGTTACCGTTGGTTAACAAAACGGGCCCGGCGGGAGGTGTAGGCTGATCAAGTGGTGCTTGCGATCCGGTATTCTGGCTGATTTGGGCCAGGGCGGTGGTTCCCAGTAGTGTAATCAGGAGAAGCAGTAATTTTGCCATAGCAGTTATTGAGGAAGTGAAGCCGCTGAAGTCTGCACACGTCGGCGTCCTCCTGAAAGCTACAACAAAGTCTGTGATTATCGATTACGTAGCTACTACTCGTCGATACATTCGTTCTGTTCATACGTATCTTTTAATGAATACGTATGAACAGTTTTCCATCGTCAGCACAGCTTTCCGGATAATCTGACCAATATTTAAATCATTTCAGCAGCGGCTAATATCGTTCCTACAGTACGTTCATGTGCCAGCGCTGATGCCCAGGCGTACAAAACCCAATGGCGGCCTCGGGTAGCGTTACGTCGTCGCACAGGTTGATGTAGCGATCGAAGTAAACGGGCATGGGATTGAGTTGAGAACGAGTCATTGATTACCGTTTTTTAACAGAATGCTGCTATTTTTGATCGGTAAGATTGTTAATGATTTCTTGCAATCTATCGTGAAACCATAACCCTAACAATTATAAAAAGTAGGGTTCTATAACCAAAAATAGATAGTTACTTATTTCCATGAAGGACAATACGTAAGCAAATGCTTTTTACAACTCGGTACTTAGAGCCATTAAATTCACAGCCAGCGACGTACTTTCTCTTTATACGATTGATACGCGTGCCCAAAGGCTCGTTCCAGGTACCGCTCTTCCCGCTTGATAACGTACCGGGTAACAATCAACACCAAAAATGGCAACAGAAGCATCGTCCATACGTTGCCAATCAGCAGACTAAGTCCTGCGTACAGCAGCAATAAACCTAGATACATCGGATTTCGGCTTAGAGAATAAATACCGCCGGTTTGCAGCGAACGCGCCGGTTTACTGGTAATTACGGGATAAGGCAGGCTTTCTGCCTGAAACCGGGCTGGTTCGTAGCTTGTTACGTCTTTAAAAGAAGGGCTGATGTAAAGAAATGTTTCCTGATACGCGCACGAAACCAGATAGACAGCCCACGGTCCGGCGCTGCGAAGGCGATCCCAGAAGTCGCTGGGAACCAGTTTCTCATCACCGACCAGTTCCCTACGCAGTCGATCCAAGCTCTGCTCATCCATACGCGAACAGTTAGATTGTGTCGACTATAAAAATAGCAAAAACTTACGCTTCTGCTTTCGACGTTGCGCTCAATACGTCCTCAACAGTCAGGTTTTCGAGTGAAGGCGCTACCAAATCAGCCCTCGTCAGTACGTCGGGAGAGCCGAGCCCAACCACGAACATGCCTGCGCGTTTACCGGCTTCTACACCCGCCACTGCATCCTCGAACACCACGCATTCGTCATGACTTACCTCCAGCTCGTCGGCTCCTTTGATAAATACTTCCGGGTCGGGTTTGCCTCTGCTGATTTTGCTACCGTCGATAATCGCGTCAAAAGCGTCGGTCATACCAATACGTTCCAGAATCAAGGGAGCATTTTTACTGACCGAACCGAGTGCCGTCTGCAACCCGGCTTTACGTACCTGCGAAAAAAAATTGGCTACGCCGGGCAAAATATCGTCGGAAGTCATGCGGCTGACCAGCTCTAAGTACCAGCCGTTTTTCTGAGCAGCCAATTCCGCCTTTTTTTCGTCGGACAGAATCAGTCCGCCATGAGCTAGAATAATGTCCAGCGATTCGATACGACTGACACCCTTGAGCCGTTCGTTGAACTCTTCGGAAATATCGAAACCGAGCTCGTTAGCCAGTCGTTTCCAGGCCTGATAATGGTAAATAGCGGTGTCGACAATCACTCCGTCGAGGTCGAACAGAAAAGCTTTGATGGAACGCATCGGCACTAAATAAGTTGAATAAAAAGCAAAGTTAGGTTGTTTTAAACGCTCGTCAGTACGTTATCGATCCCTTTACGTCGTAAAAAAAGTACACCTACGATCAGCAGCTACACCATCCAGAACGTACTTCCCAGAAAGTCAGCCACTTCCCGGACCGGTAAATCCGGCATTATCGTCGCCAGCAAATTGCTCTGCGCCATTAGATAAATGACTGAAGGATTATGCCTAGCCACCGGTCCCGATGGACGACTCATAATAAGCTGAAACACGGCCAGAAATCACTGAAGAAAATAATTTATCTCAAAAATTGCAAAATCCAGTTTCGCTTGGTTTACTTTGCAAAACAAAGTACTTTTAAATAAATAATCAATCATGGAACACTTGCCGACTTCTGGCCATCCCGCTTCTATTATCGACCGTATTAACAACTGGATTCGTACGTCTACGATGCTAAAACTAGCTGTGATCGGTGTCCTAATACTTGTGCTGCTGATTCCTACCAATATGCTGCAAATGCTGATTCAGGAGCGAGAAGCCACACGCGATGAAGCAACCGCCGAGGTAAGTGCCAAATGGGGTGGTCAACAGGTAATTGGCGGCCCCGTTTTATCGGTTCCCTATGATGTAGTTACGAAAGACGATAAAGGACAGGTACAAACCGAAACGCTCTTTGCACATTTCCTGCCCGACGATTTGCAGGTCGATGGCAACGTAACGCCCGAACGACGTAATCGCGGTATTTTCGTGGTGATGCTCTATAATACCAAACTCACAATCAAAGGCACCTTTCGAAAGCCGTCCGTTACATCGCTGGGTCTGTCGGACGCGGCTATGAAGTGGGATAAGGCATTTCTTTCGCTGGGCGTCACAGACATGAAAGGCATCAAAAATGCCATTACGTTTAAGGTCAACAACCAGACGCTGGAAGCCGAGCCGGGCATCCCGAGCGGAGATATTCTGCCATCGGGCGTGAGTGCCCCGATAAAACTTGATACCGATTCGTACCGTTTTGAGTCGGTAGTCAATCTGAATGGCAGTACACAATTGAGTTTTTTGCCGTTTGGGAAAGAAACGCGGGTAACTCTTCGTTCACCGTGGAACACACCCAGCTTTGTGGGATCGTTTCTACCCGACCAACGTAACATTACGTCGCAGGGATTCCAGGCATCGTGGAAAGTGCTTCAATTCAACCGAAATTATCCGCAGCAGGGCATCGGGAATTTCCTGGTTCGTGATAATGAAACTGCGCCTATGTTCGGCGTGAAGCTACTTTTGCCAGTCGATGAATATCAGAAAACGATGCGTTCAGCCAAATACGGGATTCTATTTGTAATCCTTACGTTCGTATCGTTCTTCTTCGTCGAAATCCTCGACCGTCGACGTATTCACCCGATTCAGTATCTGCTGGTCGGCTTTGCAATTTGCCTGTTTTACCTGCTGCTGCTATCCATTTCGGAGCATGTCTCATTCGATGGCGCCTACCTGATCGGCAGCGTTATTATTCTGGCGCTCATTACGTTCTACGTCCGCTACGTATTCCAAAACACCCGCCTGACCGTTTTATTCAGTGTGATTCTCGCCCTGCTCTACGGGTTCTTTTACTCGTTGCTTCAGTTGGAAGATTACTCGTTACTGCTCGGTAGCTTCGGCTTACTGCTCATTCTGGGCGTCATTATGTACCTGACCCGCCATGTGAACTGGTATCGGGGTTACGCTTCGGAAGAAGCGCTGACGTAGGGGGATCAAAGAGCGAAAGGGTGAATGAGCGAAAGAGCGAAAGACCATCCGGCTTTTTCGCTCTTTCGCTCATTCACCCTTTCGCTCTTTAAATCTACTCCTTCACCCCCATAAACGCCAGCCCTTCAGATGTACCGACGGCGTGATGCACTTCGAGGACCCAGCTTGTTTTTGTAACATTCAGGTCACGTATTACTTCCAGCCCATATTGACCGATGGATTGACCATTCACGGATAAATTGTAACTGGTCGGGCTCAGTTTCGTCGCTTTAACATCCGTTAACGTGTATTCCCCCACCCCAAACCGGTCGTAAATAAGTTGATACGTATCGTCGCTTGTAGCGTGAACCGTTAATCGTTGCGTAGTAGGCATGGCACAACGTATCGGGTCGATCTGCACTCGAAACTGACCGGGCAACGTACCGTCGTCGGTCTGTGAAACGATCTCTTTGTGGCATCCAGCTAGGGCCAATAGTATGAAAAGGAACGTAGCGATTTTCATAAGGCAAGGTGATTTACCGGAAGATTCCGAAAAACACCTTACCGTTGGAAGAGACTTGTTTAAACTACCAAGATTACTTCCGCAGTTTCAGCACCATCGCCGTTTTGGCAGATCATGATAATTTTAACCAAGCAGGCTACTCATTCTTGCTTAATTACAAAAACTAAAGTATAGCCTCCGATTTTATTAATGTGTTCTGTCTTGTATATAGAAACGGTCTTTTTTAAAATGCTCAAATTTTTATTTCGCCCATTAATTACAGCTTGGCTTATGGCTAACGGAATTGACTTATTAAATGCTGCTTTATATAATGAAATAACGCATTCATGGAATTTATATATTGCCGAATCTTCTTCAATTTGAGAGTTGACGTTCAAAACCAATTTTAGCTGCTTAGCTACTTTATTATCTCCAGACACGTAATAAGCAATATTGTTATTTATAATTTCATTATTAAGCAGAATATAAGGAGAACTTGCCTGCCATATATTATCATAACAGTTTTTGTAGTAGTTTGTCTCAATTCCATTTCCAGTAAGAAAGTCCTTTGATTTGTATGGTGACCAACCTTCTGAAACATCAACATGGGGAGGATTTCGCTCGATGAGTTCTAATTTCTTTATATCTAAAAAGGATATCAACACATCCTCTTTTGTTTTAATTGGATGAACTGATATGCTATCGTACCAACGCTTAAGCAAGTCAGTGTTGAACTTAAAATGAAGTACTGTCTGACTTTTAGCAAACTTACGGATGTCTTCATTCGTTACATTAAAGTCAATTGAAGAAAATGCAGATTCATAAACTATATAGTGATATAATAAATATAAAAAGGGAATGAACCATATACCAAGTATTATAGGTAATGAAAATTCCTCCATTTTATCTAGAGTAATTAATTTTATTAAATTTTCAGCGAAGAAATAAAAAGACGCTAGAAACATAGCGCTTCCTATTACAAAAGCTAATATCTTAAATACCTGATTTGCGGCTTTATGCTTTTCATCTTTTTCGGAAGATGCTATTAATCCTCCTAGCAAAACACTCATAACCACGATAGATAATTCAATAAATATGTTAAATGTGCGTTGGCTAGTGATAAAATCAGTTATTACAGAAAATTTAATATTATCTTTAAATGCTTCTTTGAAATACTCTTTATTCTTATGTGTGATATTGTATAAGTTTATTGAAGCCGAGAATAGAAACCAAAATATAGCATCTTTTATTAAGGAGTTTTCCCAGAACCCTAGAACATAAAAGATTAGAATTGGAATTAAAGAATATAACGCGGCAAGTATATATATAATTATGAGTTGCTTAACGAAAGCAAATTTTATGAGTTTAAAGATTGATAATCGAAGAGATTCTATTGAAAGGCAGTAAAAGAAAAATATTAAACAGCAAATCCCAATTGCAACCTCTCTGGAATTAAATACGCCTATTTGACGAAAATCAAGTAAACCATGTAAAGCGCTCATCGGTATTTATTTTCTCCGTCACTAAAATACAACTTTACTAATATAGATTTATTAAACTATCATAGATAATGATATACGGTAATTTCAGCTCTTCATTTGGCGAAAAATAGTGATAATATTATGGTTATAGCAAGAGTAAATTTCAACTATGTACTTTAATAGGTTGTAATATATTTGATTACAACATACTACAACCCATTAGTATTCTCGTCATTATTTCTGCAACTCGAGTATCAGAGCCGTTTTAGCAGGAATTTTCAACAGTTTAAAATCAGTAATCATGGCATCGGTCATTATGTTGCGGGCCGACGTAACGCCGTTTATTCGTTCGGCAAATCGGGACGTATCAAGCGAGATTTCTTTGTCGTTCGTGTTGGTAGCCACCATTATGGTCTTGCTGGCGTCGTAACGGAAATATACATACGTACCATCCTGCGGCAGAAATTGCATCAGCTTTCCGGAATGCAGCACCGGATTATCGCGCCGATACGTAGCGAGTTTCCGAACGTATTGAAATGCTTCGTTTTCGCGGTCGTTACGTCCGGCCGTTTCGAATTTATTTTCCTTGTCGCCCGGAAAGCCTCCCGGAAAATCGCGACGCACTTCGGCATCTGATGGGTCTTTGAAATTCTTCATCAGGATTTCCGTCCCATAATACATCGACGGAATGCCGCGTGTGGTCAGCAGCCAGGTGAGGCCAATTTTATACTTGTCGAAATCCTCGCCAATCACCGATAGATAGCGGTCGGTATCGTGATTATCCAGGAACGTAACGAGCTTGTTGGGATCTGCATAAACGGCATCCTGCGCCAGTGCCTGATAAAACCGATTGACGCCATCATCCCAACTGAATTTCTGTTTCAGCGCATCGTTCATCGACGCATAAAGCACAAAATCGAGTCCGCCGGGCTGATTGGATTTAAATGGAAAATCAATCTTGTTCCGTGTGTAATACGCCTGATCTACTACGTTGTTTACCCACGACTCGCCAAAGATGTGAATCTTCGGATATTCGTCCATGAGCGCCTGATTGCAGCGGTTCATAAACGGCTGATCATTATACATATACGTATCGACGCGCCAGGCATCAACGCCAAAATTTTCGACCGTCCAGATGGCGTGCTGAATCAGGAAATTCGCTACGTAGGGATTGCTTTGATTCAGGTCGGGCAGGAAGGGCACGAACCAGCCATCGAGCGTTACGCGCCGGTCTAACGTAGCACCGTGTGGGTCGGTGATGGGCTGGTATTTGTACGACGTATTGGTGTAGGTCGGCCACTGGTGCAGCCAGTCTTTGCTGGGCATATCCTTGATGAACCAGTGATTGATACCGCAGTGATTATAGACCGCATCCTGCACCACTTTCATGCCCATGCCGTGCGCTTTTTTTACGAACGCCTTGTACGCGTCGTTCCCTCCCATGCGCCGGTCAACGTTGTAGTGATCGGTGAAACCATAGCCGTGGTACGCCGAACGCATAGCCCCACCCTCGTTGGTAAGTGGTTGATTATTTTCCAGAACGGGCGTAAACCAGATAGCCGTAACGCCCAGGTCTTTCAGGTAATCGAGTCGCTGAGAGGCCCCTGCCAGATCGCCCCCGTGTCGGTAGAATGGATTCGACCGGTCGGCGTTGGGATCGGCCATGTCGGCAAATTTATCGTTACTTTCGTCGCCGTTAGCAAAGCGGTCGGGCATGGCCAGATAGATAAAATCGGCTGACGTAACGCCCTGGCCTTTCGGCGATTTGTCACGGGCTTTCAATTCAAACGACTGCGTCAGCGTCTGGCTACCCCGTTTGCCCCTGATTTTCAACGTACCGGGTTTGGCTGTAGACGCAATCGTCAAATCCAGAAAGACATAGTTGGGATTCTCGACGGTGTGCGTTTTCACCAGTTTAACCCCGGGATAGTTGAGTGCATAGGCCAACGTACCCGCATTAGGTCCGTAAACCAGCAATTGTACGTTCGGATTTTTCATACCAACCCACCAGTTCGTCGGGTTAACGCGCTGTATGGTAATCTGTTGGGCACGTATCAGTTGAAGCGACAGAAAGACTAAAAAACAGGTACAGGTAAAATGTTTCATACGTATCATAGGTCAATCATAAAATAATGCAACAAGAACGTAAAATTAGCCCAATATTTTCGTCGAAAAAGGCCATAGTTTTGCGTCGAAAAATTAAAGAGCGAAATCGGACCGCCGATGCGGAATGAATGCGTGAATGAGCGAATGGCCTACCGGCAAATTCGCTGCAATTCGCTATCTCTCTTTCACTCTTTCATCCTTTCGCTCTTTAATTATGTATACGTCATCAACTAATCCAGTAAGCGACAAACTGGTTATTTATCAGATTTTTACCCGTCTGTTTGGTAATCAACGTACGACGAATCACTGGAACGGAACCCGCGATGAAAACGGGGTCGGTACGTTCAATGCTATAAACGATGCTGCCCTTCGGAGCATCCAGCATTTTGGGGCTACGCACGTCTGGTTTACCGGCATCCTGGAACATGCTACGCAAACGGATTATTCAGCATATGGCATTCGTTCCGACGATCCGTCTGTGGTGAAAGGTCGTGCGGGTTCACCTTATGCGGTGAAAGATTACTACGATGTCGATCCCGATCTTGCGGTTAATGTACCCAACCGAATGGCTGAGTTCGAGGCACTTGTGCAACGCACTCACGCGCATGGGCTAAAGGTCATCATTGATTTTATACCCAACCACGTAGCGCGCCAGTACCATTCCGACGTAAAGCCAGCCAACGTAGTAGATTTAGGTGAGCAGGATGATACGTTGGTGGGTTTTTCGGCGAAAAACAATTTTTACTACCTACCGGGCGAAACTTTCATACCGCCAGATGGGAACGTAGCATCCGGTACGTTGCATGAGTATCCGGCCAAGGTGACAGGCAGCGGTTCCATTACGTCGAAACCCGACCAGAACGACTGGTACGAAACCGTAAAACTTAATTACGGTCTTAACATTTTCGATGGAACCACTCACTTCGACCCAATTCCGGCTACGTGGCATCAAATGCTTGACATTCTGCTGTTTTGGTCAGCCAAAGGTATCGACGGCTTCCGTTGTGACATGGCGCATTATGTACCGATAACGTTCTGGCACTGGGCTATCCTCCAGATAAAAAAACGATATCCCAACCTGCTTTTCATTGCAGAGATTTACGAACCCAGCCTGTATCGCTCGTTTATTTTCGAAGCTGGTTTCGATTATCTATACGATAAAGTTGGATTGTATGACGCCGTTCGTGCTTTAATGGAAGGCCACGGTTCCTGTTATGAACTCACACGGGTATGGCAGCAGGAATCCGGCGATTTTTCCCAGCACATGCTCCGTTTCCTCGAAAACCACGACGAACAGCGAATTGCATCGCGATTTTTTGCCAATGACCCCTGGGCAGCCATTCCAGGCATGACCCTGACCGCCACCATGCATACGGGGCCCCTGCTGCTATATTTCGGCCAGGAAATAGGGGTTAGGGCAGAAGGTAGCGAAGGATTTAGTGGCGATGATGGCCGCACAACCATTTTCGATTATTGGGGAGTACCCGAGTGGCAGGGCTGGATAAACGCGGGCCGCTACGACGGTGGCGAACTGACAGACGAGCAACGGGCGCTACGTGCTTTTTATCAGCAACTGAATCATCTGGTCAACGGATCGGATGCGATTCAGAACGGCTATTTTTATGATTTGCAGTACGCCAACGATAATGGTCAGAGTGCCGGGTACGATGCCCATCAGCTATTTAGTTATCTGCGCTTCACCGACCGTCAGAAGTTACTCATTGTCTGCAACTTCTCGAATCAGAATACGTATGAAACCACGGTACGTATTCCAGCGGGCGCGTTCGATGCCATGCGACTCGATTCTGGCCGAACGTATCAGTTCACCGATATTTTTTTAATGAATACTACTGTGGAAAGCGTTGGTAGTGTGGGAGTTCCACTGCTGATCCAGCCACGTAGTGTATGGGTGATGGAAATAAAATTGTAGATTAGCGCATCTTTAAAGAGCGAAAGTGTGAATGAGTGAACGAGCGAAAGTGCCTGCCGGACGCTTTGTGCTGTATAGTATTTCGCTCATTCGCTCTTTCAGTCTTTCGCTCTTTAACATTTACCCACCTAACTATGCGAAAACTTTACACAGCATTTTTTCTGCTGTTGGTACCGTCTATTTTATGGGCGCAGGGAAGCATTTCTCCGCTGCAATCGCTGACTTTGATTGGCGGCAAAACGCCAGCCGAAACAGCCGTTAGTTTTGGTAAAAAATTAATGGGTTCTCCCTACGTAGCACACACGCTCGATGGTATCTATCCAGAACAGTTGATTATTAATGTACAAGCTTTTGACTGCACTACGTACATCGAAACCGTTCTGGCCCTTACACTAGCCTGGCATGACGTAACCGACAAACAGAATCAGGCGCAACTGGAGCAAGCGTTCCGGAAATACCTGACCAAACTCCGTTATCGCGACGGCCAGATTAATGGTTATGCCAGCCGACTGCACTATTTTTCGGACTGGCTGCGCGACAATGAACGTAAAGGATTGGTGGCCGACGTAACGGCCGAACTGCCTGGCTGTCTTTCTGTTGCCAAACCGATATCGTATATGACATCGGCAACGTACAAATACGTACCGCTGCAAGATCCCGCTATTTTCAAACAGATGGCGATGGCCGAAGCCGCGCTGAGCCAGCAGGCGTTTGCCTTTATTCCGTCTAAAAACGTTCGTCAGGCTGAGAGCCAGCTTCGCGAAGGTGATATTGTGATGCTGACAGCCGCCCGTCCCGGTCTCGACATGAAACACGTTGGCCTGGCTGTGCGGCAGCCAAATGGCCGTTTTCATCTGCTTCATGCCTCCTCCGATCAGGGCGAAGTGGTGCTCACCTCCTACCCAATCAGCGACTACGTACTGTGGCACAAACGATTGTCAGGTATTCGGGTAGCCCGGTTACGTTCAGAAACAACCCTTTCGGCTTCAGTTACCCTCGGTAAGTAGCCTGACCAGACTACTTATTGCGCTTCTTTACCCCGAATCTTATCCAATTCCTGTTTCAATTGCTGAACGCGGTCGGGATGCTGGTCGGCTACATTCTTTTTCTCGCCAATGTCATCGGTCAGGTTATAGAGCTGGGGTTTGGGGTTATTGCCGAGTTCGGTATCGGTATTTTTGGAATAAGGCGCTGCATTACTGGGTTCAATGTACTTCCAACTCTTCTGCACAATCGACAACGTACCGGCATGCTCAACAATCACCGATCGGCCAGCCGGGTCGCGACCGAGTAAAGCATTGAGTTGGTTTTCGCTATCGGGTGAGTCCGTATGATTGAAGGATTGCCCCAGCAAAGCCGCAAAGTCAGCCAGAAAATCCACCTGACTGACGGGCGCTTCCGATACACCGACTTTTACCTGCCCTGGCCAACGTACCAACAACGGAACCCGCGTTCCGGCTTCAAACGCGCTATATTTTCCACCCCGTAACGGACCGGCAGGCTTATGACCATTCAGTTTTTCTACGGCCTGATCCTGATACCCATCGTCAACAACCGGGCCATTATCGCTCGATAACATGACAATCGTATTATTGGCTAATCCCAGTCGGTCAAGCGTTTTCAGTACCTCACCCACTTCCCAGTCGAATTCTAGTAGTGCATCTCCGCGAGCCCCCAGGCCACTTTTACCCACAAAGCGAGGATGTGGTACGCGTGGTACGTGGACGTCGTGCGTGGCGAAGTAGAGAAAAAACGGCTGCTTCTGATTCCTTTCGATAAACGTAACGGCCTGCTTTGTAAACGTATCAGCCATATCTTCATCTTTCCAAAGTGCCGCTTTACCACCCGTCATCCAGCCGATACGTCCAACGCCATTCACGATGGTCATGTCGTGGCCGTGCGAGTGCTTCATTTTCAGCTTCTCCGGGTTTTCGCTCCCCGTTGGCCAGTCGCCAATTTTTTGTTTATAATCGACCTGAATCGGGTCTTTAGGGTCGAGATTGACAACGCGGTGATTCTCTACGTATACACAGGGAACGCGGTCGCCGGTAGCGGCCATGATAAATGAATTGGTAAATCCTAATTCCAACGGTCCGGGTTTTACGTCACCATTCCAATTAGGTCCTTCCGGACCACCCAGTCCCAAATGCCATTTGCCGACTGCACCAGTCTGATATCCAGCCGCTTTGAATACACCGGGCAACGTACTACGTCCGGGTTTGATGATAAGGGATGCATTACCGGGGGCTATACCTGTTCCTTTTTGGCGCCAGGCGTATTCACCCGTCATGAGCGAATACCGCGATGGTGTACAGGTAGCTGCGGTGGCATAGGCGTTTTTAAACCGCAATCCCTGACTGGCTAGTCGATCGATATTGGGGGTTTTGACTTTTGTGGCACCGTAGCAGCTTAGGTCGCCATAGCCAACATCGTCTGCGTAGATGAGTACTACGTTAGGACGTTTGGCAGACTGCGCAGAAGCCATTCCACTTAACAGAAGTAAACTGACAATCAGAAATTTATTTATCATAACAGGTATGTTTGAGCCAGACCGGAGCCAAATCCGAGTAGAATGCCTATTAATTTTCAGGGGCCAGACTAGAACGGTTCGCCATAGCGGCTTGGCACTGACACTAGTTGAGAATGTGTTCCTTCATCAACCGAAACAATGTATGCCTGACCACCTTCGCGTTCAATAGCTTCGGCCACTTGTTCGGCGTTGTTGGGCGCGTATACAAACATGCATCCACCCCCACCCGAACCATTTATTTTCCCACCAAGAGCCCCGGCCGCTAACGCAGCGTCGAGCATTCGGTTAATTTTGGGCGTCGAAATCTGCTGAGCTTCCCGCAGATTAGCTTGGTGTTCCGTCAGCAATCGGCCGAATTTACTATCATCCAGCGACGTACTGCCGGAGGTTTGCAGGAGCGTCAACGCTTCCCGCAGGATGTCCCGGTTCGACAGTGTTCCTTTCAGCAATACATAGTCATCTTTGGACAAAACGTCTTTGTACTCCGTGACGGCTGTAATGTCGGTTGAATGCAGTGAAAAGTCGGAATTTAATTCCTTTAACTGTCTGACGATACGTAGCATACCAAATTTCACCCGTCCCAGAATGCCAATGGTATCTTTTGGTTCCTGCGAATTACCCAATACAAACGTACCGAGCTTTGGGTGATACGTTTCCAGATGGATAGCGGGTTGCGATTCCAGGTAAATAACGCCACCGACAGCCGTCGAATAATGGTCCATCATGCCTCCCGGTTCACCAAATTCCAATACTTCAGCCATATACGCCAGTTCTGCTAATTCTTTGGGTTCCAGAACTTTCGGTGTATCCGACAATTGTGTTAATACATTCAACCAGCTAATCAGCAGTGCCGACGAACTGGACGTACCGGCATTGATGGGGATTCGCCCCTGTACCTCACCTTCGATACCGGCACTAAACTGAAAACCAGTGCGATGTAATACGTTGATGGCACTTCGAAAATAGTCGCGGTCGTGCTGATACGTCAGGGGTAACTGGGCCAGACTGAATTGTTCTGTTGTGCCAATATCCGGTAAATTCAGGTGTACGTTCTGCCCGCCGATACGTTCAGCCGTAATCTGAATACGGCAGGAAATGGCCGCAGCGATGACGGGCAAGCCCAGATAATCAAGGTGTTCGCCAAACAGGCAAATACGGCCGGGCGTTGAGACAGTGACAGCGTGGCTATTGCGCATAAAGATCAAAAATAAGTATCACGAACACATTCCTTTGGCGTTGAAAGGTCAAAGCTGATGATACGTTGTTATTCTATTATCTATTTCAGGTCAATTTTTGCCGACAGGCTATAGTCAGTATTACATCCCGCCGGGCGTTACTTTGGGATTTATTATTTCCCATTCGTTAAGGTGAGCCGGTACATGCTCGCGCTGAACAACAGTATCAAATTGCTTTATCAGATCAGGATGCTGGGCCGCTACGTTGGTCGTTTCGCTTTCATCCCGGCTTAGGTCATAGAGTTCCCAGGGGCTTTTCCGATTTTTGCGCAGGTCGGTTTTTACTCCTTTCCAGTTTCCCATTCGAATAGCAAGCTGTCCGCCTTTTTCGGGGTATTCCCAATAAATAAAATCATGCTTTTTCTGCTTCGATGGTTGACCAAGTAGCGTAGGCAAGAAGGAAAGGCCATCTGTTTTAAACGGTTGCTTATACCCAACTACATCAGCCAACGTGGCCAGTAAATCGTATTGAACTGATACGTGATCTGTCACCTGACCAGCTTTAATTTTTCCGGGCCAGCGGGCCAACATCGGTTCACGGATACCCCCTTCATAAACATCCATTTTCAAACCGCGCAATTTCCCGACGCTATTAAAATAAGCCGCTTCTGTACCTCCGTTGAACGTAGCGCCATTGTCGCTCGAGAACATCACGAGGGTATTGTCATCGAGCTTCAGTTCTTTCAGCAATTGCATCAGCCCACCAATCTGCTTGTCCATATACGTAATCATGGCCGCATACGTAGCACGCGGATACGGCGTCGAGGCATAGCTCTTCTCGCCCAGATAGGGTTTATCTTCGAACTTACCAATATACTCGTTTACAGCGGCTTCGGGCGCCTGAAGTGATACGTGGGGAACGGTAAACGGCAGATACAGAAAAAAAGGGTGGTTTTTATTTGTTCTCACAAACGCCTGCGCTTTCTGCGCCATTTTGTCAATAGCGTAGTCTTTACCCCGGAAGTAGGCAAATGCCTCGGGCGTAGCGGTTTCGGGCGTTAATTTTTTATGGACGTTGATAACCGGATTGTTCAGTTTGTCCCATTTGCCATTTTCCCAGAGGTGCGTTGGGTAGTAGTTATGAGCCTGTTTCTGATCGAGATAGCCGTAGAAGTAATCGAAGCCCTGTTCGTTCGGGTTACCGGTGGTGTTTGCCATACCGAGCCCCCACTTACCGATACAAGCCGTTTTGTAACCCGATTGCTGTAACATTTTCCCAATTGTAAACGCGCCCGGATACAGCGGCATCTGACCTGCTTCGAGCGAGTCGGGAAAGCCACCCATTTCGTAATTGCCCCGGATGTAGGAATGGCCGCCGTGTTTACCGGTCATCAACATGCATCGGGCGGGCGCACAAACGGGCATACTGGTATAATGCTGCGTGAAGCGCATCCCTTCGCGGGCAATCTGGTCCAGATTTGGCGTTTTGATTTTTTGTTGACCGTAACAGCCCAATTCTGCGTAGCCCATGTCATCGGCATAGATGTAGATGATGTTCGGTCGGGCCACGTTCGGCGTTACGGCATGGGGTGTGTAGTTTGTAAATAGCCAGCCTGATGCCAGAACAGTAACAAGGGTTAGAACAGAAACAAAGGGTTTCTGGTATCGAAGCTTTTTCATACGTTTAACTAGATAGGCAAACTACCTGCGAAAGTAAAATGATGACGCGGCCATATTGATTTGACCGCGTCATGCACGTAACCAACCTATTTACTTACTAAAAACTGGAGCCAGCCCCGGAGGATGCCGGTATATATCTAATAAATGTCGTTAAGCCCAAAAATGGGTTTGTTGGTTTTCCACTTACCACGCGTGAAATCCGGAATGTCAATGGGTTTGCTGCCTTTGGCGATACTTTCTTCCGACAATGGGCTGATGGCACTCCAGGCCGCTGCATCGTATACGTCGATGGGGGGAGCAACCTGCGCCTTGATAGCCTCGATAAAACCACGTAGCACGAAGAAATCGATGCCGCCGTGACCCGCATTCTGAGCCGTTTGAGCGTGCTGTTTCCAGAGTGGGTGGTCGTATTTTTCCTGATATGTTTCGAAAGGCTCCCAAGTATGCGGCTTGGCACTGAGGGGCTTACCGTTGGCGTTTTCCAGATAAATCGACTTGTTATCGTCCATCCAGATGCCCTGCGTACCCTGCGCCCGGAAACCGAGTGAGTACGGCCGGGGAGAATTCGTATCGTGGATAATCATGATATTTTCGCCGTTCGCGCATTCCACCATGGTCGTCACTACGTCACCCAGCTTGAAATTGACTTTCGCATTGGGGTGATTGGCTCCGCCATGATCCACTACGTACTTGTGCAGCCCCCGGCTTTTGGTTGCCATGCTCGTCAGGCGGACAAACTGGTTCCCTCGGTTGATATTGAGCCAGTGCGCCACGGGTCCGAGTCCGTGGGTTGGATACAGGTCGCCGTTGCGGTCGACGGAGTGTTGAGTACGCCAGCTTGCTTCTGAGTAGGCGTTTTTACCAAACTCGGCGCCTACGCCGTGGCCCTTTCCATCGTTGAATTTGATGTTTCGCAGATCGTGTTCGTAACCGCAATGGGCATACGTCATTTCGCCGAACATGCCCTGACGTACCATATTCAGAATCGCCATGACATCGCGTCGGTAACAAACGTTTTCCAGAATCATGCAGTGTGAACCGGTTTTTTCGAATGTATCAACCAGATCCCAGGATTCTTTCAACGTAACGGTTGCCGAAACCTCGACGCCCGCGTATTTACCTGATTTCATGGTCGCCACGGCCATTGGTACGTGCCATTCCCAGGGCGTAGCAATGACCACGCCGTCGATGTCGTCGCGTTTGAGCATTTCTTTAAACGCTTCGTCACCTTTTGAATAGGCTACCGGCGCTTTTCGACCTGCTTTCTCGATCATGGCATTGGTTTTGGCGATCGCATCGGCCGATATATCACAGATCGCGGTAATTTCAACATCGTCGCGGTAGAGCGCCTGACTCACATGGCTACGTCCCCGCAGACCAACGCCGATAAAACCCAACCGCACTTTAGCCAACGGAGCTATATGTGAAGCCGCCAGCGTCGTATTATATAAGGTAGGAATAAATGGCGCGGCAGCAGTGCTCAAAGCGGCTGTCCGAAGAAATGATCGACGAGTTGTCATGGTCAAGAGCGCTTAAGGGTTACGGGGAACGTAGTACTCACCGTGAAAAGTGATTGTAAATTAGCCGTTTTCTATCGTTACGTCAATAGACAAATGGGTATTCGGTGCCTTGTAGTTCTCTTTGTGGCTATGCAAACGTTTGTTTTAGTCTGTGCAAACGTTTGTCTAAAGCGGCATTTATTTTCAATTTTAGCCGCGTGAAGCCAGCTTGAGCTAGCCAAACTGACCGTTGATGAAAGAAGCTGTAACGATTAAAGAAATTGCCCGTCAATTACGTATCTCGCCATCGACGGTATCGCGGGCCTTACAGGATAGCCCGCGTATCAGCGCTCAGACCAAAACAGCGGTACGGGCGCTAGCCGAGCAGCTCCAATATTTTCCTAGTATAACGGCCCGAAATCTACGGCAAGGCAGAACTGGCATTGTGGCTGTTGTGCTGCCCGAAATTCGGGAGAATTTCTTTTCCGAGGTGGTAAATGGCATCGAAGAAGTGGTTTTTGCCGCTCACTCGACGGTTGCGCTCTATCAATCGCACGACCGATACGACCGCGAAAAGCAGATTCTGGAAACGCTGGCGTCCAATCAGGTCGATGGTGTATTGTTGTCGGTTGCGAAGGAATCGCAGCAGTTCGGTCATATCCAGCGACTGCTCGACCGGCGCATTCCGGTGGTGCTGCTGGATCGGATTCCCCCAAAAATCGATACGCATCAGGTCGAATGCAACATGGAAAAAGGCGCGTTCGAAGCAACCAAATGGCTGGCCCAGCGGGGTTGTCAACGTATTGCTCTGCTGAATGGACCGCAGCCCCTTGTTGCCAGTGAAGAACGGTATCGGGGCTACATCAAGGCGTTACTCGAAGCGAAATTACCCGTAGAAAGCGCACTCATCAAACGCGTCGATTTAACCACTGGCGACATAAGCGAAAAAATGACGCAACTGTTAGAAACAGCTCACCCAGACGCCGTTCTGGCCTTCAACGACTACGTAGCACTCGATGCCATGCAGGTGTGCCGGAGTCGTGGGAAACGTATCAATCAGGATATTTCGTTCGTGAGTTTTTCTAATCTGCCCCTCACTACGTACCTGGAACATCCGCCACTGGCTTCGGTGGAGCAGCATCCTTACAAAATTGGCTACACAGCGGCTGAGATTCTTCTGAAAATCAACGATGGTACGTTGAACGGAGCCGAGTTTCAAAAGATTGTTCTGGAGCCGGAATTGGTGATTCGGGAAGAGAATAGGCCCCGATAGCCTCTGGCTGTCGGAATTGCCGGATGGGTTGTAGCTACCCTATTAGTCGCTAGCGCGACTCCGACAGCCAGAGGCAGTCGGAGCCTATTCTATTTCACCAACTCAGTCGCTGAAATCACGCCTAGCTCCTGCCCTACTTTCGTGAAAGCAGCAACGGCTTTTTCCAGATGTTCAGGCTCATGTCCTGCCGAAATCTGCACCCGGATTCGGGCTTTGCCGTTCGGTACAACCGGGTAGAAGAAACCGATTACGTAAATGCCTTCTTCCAGCAATCGGGCGGCAAATTTCTGCGCCAGCGGAGCATCGTACAGCATGATGGGCACAATCGGGTGTTCGCCGGGAAGAATGTCGAAACCGGCCGAAGTCATGGCTTCGCGGAAGTATTTCGTATTCGACTCCAACTTATCACGTAGCGCGGTCGAGCCTTGCAACATGTCGAGCACTTTCAGCGATGCACCCACAATCGTCGGGGCTAATGTATTGGAAAACAGATACGGGCGCGACCGCTGACGTAGCAATTCGACAATTTCCTTACGGGCCGCCGTAAAACCACCCGACGCACCGCCAAGTGCTTTACCATACGTACCGGTGATGATGTCGATACGTCCCAGTACGTTCCGGAATTCGGGTGTACCGCGACCGGTTTTGCCCATAAATCCGCTCGCGTGGCATTCATCGACCATCGTCATGGCTCCGTATTGATCGGCCAGATCACATATTTTGTCCAATTGGGCAATCGTACCGTCCATCGAGAATACACCATCCGTCACCACCAGAATACGACGCGAACCCGAAGCAGCTTTTAACTGCGCTTCCAGATCGGCCATGTCGTTGTGCTTGTACCGGAATCGTTTGGCTTTGCACAACCGTATGCCGTCGATGATCGACGCGTGGTTTAGTTCGTCCGAAATAATGGCGTCCTGTTCTCCCAGTAACGGTTCAAAAACACCGCCGTTGGCATCGAAAGCAGCTGCGTAGAGAATGCAATCTTCGGCGCCGACGAACTCAGCCGTTCTCTTTTCCAGCTCTTTATGAATATCCTGCGTACCGCAGATGAAACGCACCGACGACATGCCAAAACCGTGCGTATCCAACGTATCGTGAGCAGCCTGTACCACGTCGGGATGCGACGATAAACCGAGGTAATTGTTGGCACAAAAATTCAAAACTTCACGCCCGCCGTGAATGGCAATTACCGACGATTGGGGCGATACAATGATACGTTCGGACTTATACAGACCGGCTTCTTTGATGCCGTCCAGCTCCTGCTGAAGTTGTTCTTTGATCGTTCCGTACATAAGATTAATGTGTTGCGACAAGCGGCTGATACACCGGTGTCAGATGAGTAATCATTTCCTCCGTCATGCGGGGCAGATCGAAGGCGGGTTTCCAGCCCCAGTCCTGCTCGGCCACCGAATCGTCGATGGTTTTGGGCCACGAATCGGCAATGGCCTGACGGAAATCGGGTTTGTAATACGTAACGAAATCCGGGAAAAATTTCTGAATCTCAGCCGTTAACTGAGCAGGCGTAAAACTCACACCAGCCAGATTATACGAGGTACGTATCGAAATGTTGGCTTCGGGCGCATCCATCAATTCCAACGTAGCACGTAACGCATCGTCCATGTAGATCATGGGCAGCAACGTATCTTCCGACAAAAAACACTCAAAATTGTGGCCCTGAACGGCTTCGTGGAAAATAGCTACAGCGTAATCCGTAGTGCCGCCACCGGGCATCGACTGGTAGCTGATCACACCCGGATAACGTAGCGAGCGAACGTCGAGGCCGTAGCGTTTGTGGTAATACATCGACCAGTTTTCGGTAGCTACTTTGCTGATTCCATAAACGGTGGCCGGGTCCAGAAAAGCCATTTGCGGGGTGTCGTATTTAGGCGCATGTTCACCAAAAGCCGCAATCGAACTCGGAATGAAGACTTTTTTAACCTTGTTCAGCCGGGAAACTTCCAGTACGTTGAGCACGGTCTGCATATTCAGATTCCATGCCCAAAGCGGATCGCTTTCGCCCTTTGCTGACAACACAGCCGCCAGATGGTAAATCTGCGTAACACGGTACCGACGTACAACCTCGGTTAGGGCATCGGGTTTGGTAGCGTCGAGCAGTTCGAAAATTCCCTGCTCGGTTTGTGGTTTGCGAAGGTCGGCCGCAATGACGTGATTCTCGCCAAATTGGGTTTGAAGCAGCGGAATCAGTGCCGTACCAATCTGCCCGTTTGCCCCGATAACTAATATGCTTTCTCGTTTCATAGCCAATGAATTGAAACTTTGGAAACGTTATTAAAAGCTAAACAATTTTTATTGATGAAGTGTAATCTTATTACGGCACAAAGTTATATTTACCGATAATTCACGGATTAAAATCAAAAAAATTAGAAAATATTATTGCTTATTCTAACATTTACCAAGAAAATCACTGCATAGGTTTGTTACCTTATTTATTTATAGAAAATTTTTCGGCATGGAACAGCTAGATGATATTGATAAGAAACTTCTCAGGCTATTGCAGAAGGATGCAAAGCTGACCACAAAAGAACTGGCCGCCCATCTCGGACTAACGTTATCGCCTGTTTACGAACGTATTAAACGGCTGGAAGGACTGGGTTTCATTAAACAATACGTAGCTGTTCTGGACAAAGGGTTGCTGGGGCAGCCTATCACTACGTTCTGTCAGGTGTCGATGCGCTATCACGACCAGGGCTTTATCAATAATTTTGAACAGGAAGTGCAGAAGCTGGAGGAAGTACAGGAATGCTACCACATGGCTGGCCAAGTCGATTTTCTACTCAAAATTCATGTGGGAAGCCTGACCGAATACCATGACTTCGTGAAAAACAAACTCTCTCAGATTGAGAACATTGGGGTGTTAAACAGCACGTTCGTGCTGAAGGAAATCAAGCATAATTTGGGGTATCATATACCGTAGAGTTATAGGGTTATACGGTTGTAAAATAGGCTAATAATTAAACACTATGAAAGCGTCAGCCGACTTTACAACCGTATAACCCTATAACCCTACAACTTATTTATACTCCAGCAACGTAGTAGCTTCGCAGGTTTTATCCGTTTTAAACCGAACCCACCGAGCCTGAAAATCTTTGGGGAAGACAAAATCAACCGCTTGTCCAGCCGGAACCGAAATCGTTTTATAACTCATCCAGACGCCCGTTCCAACCGGATCGGCCTCGATGGTGAACGTAACGGGCGCGTTGGCTTTGTGCGTGAGTTTCAGGCTACGCTGATCATAGAAACCAATTAAATACGGGTCCGATGCTTCATTGGCATTTACCGACGTAGCGTTCCACGGACCACCGTGACCTGTTGGTTTACCGAGCTTCCAGAGGTCATCAATGGCACCGGCCCAGATGGCTGCTTTTTTATCGTCCGACACGATAATGTGCTCATTTTTAGCCGCTACGCTCAGATCGACACCCGTCATAACCAGCAGGCCACGATACGAAGCGTAGTCATTGATACGTAGGTTGTGCGACGCAACCGGCCGGATTTTGGCGTAACCATCCGCGTTTTCGGCGGGCAATTCATAGAACGTACCGTGACAGTTCAGTAAATCCCGTTCTGTAGCCACTTCCCGACAGATACGTAGTGCCGCCTGATTGGTGAGGTCTGTAAATGAGTTGTTTCCTAACGGCAATCGCCAGCGACGCCCCTTGTCATCGACAATCAATACGCTCGATTTATCAATCGTTACTACGTTTTGCGGAATGGCAAATTTGCTTTTGATAAACGACTGATCTTCCGGGCTTTCTTTGCGAATCAGTTGCATATCGCCACTCAATTCGTAATACCCGACATCAGTCGATTTTCCGCCCTGATACGTTTGTGCAGCCAATGCCAGCGCCCGCCGATTTTTGCCAAGCCCATACATTAGTCCACCCGTTGTGCTGGCCGATGCTACGTTACTCAGGCCGCTAAATATAGAATTGGTCGACGTGCTACGTGTGTCATTAGCCGAATAAGTGAACTGCGCAGATAAATTAGCCGCCTTGTCCGATTTTACGCGAATCCATTCGCCAGAAGTATTGGACGGAAAGGCTACGTAGGCCGAGTTGTTAGCGCCAATAGTTGTCTTCTGTAATGCAGTCCAGTCGCCTTTGCCGGTTTTGTCAATTTCGAACGTAACCGCTACGTCGTTGTTACTATTGTTCTGCACCCATGCCGACCTGTTGGTCCAGCCAGCAAATAGAAAGGGCTCCGATGGCTCGTTTGCTTTCACGGATTCTTTCAGCCAGACGGCACCTTCTGCCGTATTTGGCCCCAGCTGATCAGGCGTATTTAAGGGTGTGAACCATAAATTAGAATTCGATTGACCCGGCCCTTCAATGTTGCCTTTTGTTTTCCGTTTGTTTAGAAATTCCTTCTGCGCTGAATCGTCGCAGCCAAAAACAAGTTGGTTGTTCCAGCGTGTGAAATCACCGATCACTTTTAGATACGATGTTCGGGGACGAATCCCTGCCGTATTGGAAGCCGTGAACGTACCGGGAAACGTCCAGAACATGCCGTGCATCGTCATCAGATAATCAGGCTGTTGCGTAGTACCAACGTCCCGAATTCTTGGCCATTCGGTATTCCATCCGTGGGCGCCATCGTAACTATGACTCGCTTTGGGAAGCCGGAAAAATTTCCAGCCGGTTGCTTTGTCGCGAACGCCCAATAGTACCGATTTATGGTCCCAGCCGGTTGCCCAGATGGGGTCAGTTTCGGGGTTTTTATTCCCGTAAATACCGCCGGGACCAGTCACCTCCACAAACTGATTTCGACGTACCACTTTCCAGTCTTTCCCATTCCACTCCGACAACGAACCAGCGTCAATATCAAACTGTACCAGCGCTTTTTGCCCCGGTTCGCCATTGTTCGAATACACCATCACCCCCTGACTCGAATACACGCCTTTGCCATGTGCGCCGGGTAGTAATGAGTTTTGGTGATTGTTCGATACGTCATCCTCTTTTTTATGCTGAACATTTCCATCCTCGTATAACATCGTCGGGGTCAGACTATTTACGTCGACTTCGTAAAAACCTTCTTCCATCGTACCGTAATAGATTTTCCCTTTGGGATCGGTCAGGTGGCGGGCGTTTCCCGTATGTCGACCCGGCATCATTTTATACGGAATAGTCCGGACAGACGCATCAGCCGAGATGGCGTATGGGCCAATAAACAGCTGATTACTTTCGGAGTGAATCATTCGGTTGGCGGGCGTTCCACCGATGCTTTCGCTACGTACAATCTGCTTTAAATCGGGCGAGATTTCGTATAGTTTATCCGATGAACCAAACGGCAAATGCGGGCCATACGTAACAACCCAAAGCTTGCCGGCCCACGGAACGACCGCGCCCGTGCCACATTCGCCTTCGTTATTATACATGGCCAACTGCGGGTAAATACCGCTAAACGATGGCGTCTTTTTCGATTGGGCCTGAACACAACCCAGCAACCAGCCAAGCAGTGCGGCCGAGAGAATATATTTTTTCATTTGATAATCAGGAATGTATGTATGATGTAGTAGGTATGATGTATGGTGTATGATATAGTTCTCAACAATATATCATACACCATACATCATACATATTTTAGTAGCCCGGGTTTTGCGTAATGTTCGAATTGACGCGTCGTTCGACGGCGGGAATTGGCCACAGATACTGGCGACTTTTATCGAATTTACGATCAATCAGGCTTTTAACGTCAGTACCAAAACCCGAATAATCTGCAATGCCATCGTCGTCAATGGGCGTTACGCCGGGGAAAGGCCATTTGGCCCGATTCTGTGCAGCGGGGTCTGGTAAACCAATTACCGGTTTCACCAGAATTTTCTCGGCCAGTTTCCAACGTATCAGATCCATGTACCGTAGTCCCTCCCGCACAAACTCAACCCGCCGTTCGCGCCGGATAATCAGACGAAGCTCAGTCAAATTGGTCGACGTAACGGCTGGATACGCTGTAGTTTGTCCAACCGCCACCCCATAAGCCCGCGCCCGAACCTGATTAATAGCATTTAAGACACTGGCATCAATTTCACCCAGTTCAATTTTAGCTTCAGCGTAGGTCAACAATATTTCTGCATATCGAATAATGATAGCGTCGTTATCCTCCACTAACCGGTCCGCCCATGTTTGGTCTATGCCTTTTTTCCAGATAAATCCCGTATAGCTGGCAAACGCAGCCACCGCACGGCTGTCTTTATTCGATACACGCCGGTTTTCTTTCGAACTGAAAATTGTCAGCGAGTCGGGATGGGGCGTGTAATTATAGCCAAGCCATTGGGTGTTGAACTCCACCACCGTAGCCGTGAGCCGGGGATCTCGGTTTTTGAAGGGATTTTTCGGGTCATACAAAGGCGATTCATCGATGGGTTTGCCATCTATGCACTCAAACGCATCGACAATATCGCGGGTTGGCAATTGTGCCCCAAAGCCGCCCGCATTTCGGGTAATGTTATCCTGAACATAAGCCGCGGCACCGAATACCTGTAGCTTTTCATCGCGGGGAATGCTGATTATCAGCTCGCGACTAATTTCGCCTGCTTTCAGAAATAATGGCGCAAAGCTGCTGTTCAGACTATAGCCCGATGCTCCCAACTGCATGATGGCGTTGGCGGCCTCTTTGGCAACGGACCACTTGCCCATGTATAAGGCAGTACGTGCTTTGATGGCTAATGCAGCGCCTTTTGTCAAACGTTTTACGTCGGCGGCCGCATACGATACGGGTAGATTCGTGGCGGCAAAATCCAGCTCTTTGAACACGAAATCCAGAATCTGGTCTTTGCTCGTACGAGCGATTCCATACGAGTCTTCCAGCAGAATCGGTTCCGTCAAAAACGGTACGTCGCCAAAATGAGTAATTAATCGCGAATATTGATACGCTCGAATCAGCCGCATTTCAGCCTCCAGACGTAGCAGAACATTAGCGGACGTATTGGCAGCGGCCTTGTCTTTGTTCGCCAGAAACGAATTCGCGCGGGCAATAGCTTTATACGAATTGAGCCAGAACGTCTGCACATTGCTATCGTCGGCGTTCATCGTTCCGCCAATCACAGCGTTGGTAAGTTGCCCCCGGTGCCATTCGTTATCGCTGAATAATTCGTTGTCGTTGCCCCAGAAAGCCAGTCGATATAAGTCATTTACAGCCAGTTCCAATTCCGTCTGATTAGAATAGAACGTACCGGTCGACGCTTCGGAAGGCGGGTTCAGGTCAAGAGATTGGCAGGCCGATACCCCCATCGACACCGCCAGTATATAAACCAGTTTTTTCATAAGTGATAAGTTCGCAGTAAGTGATACGTAGCGGTTCATTAGAATTTTATGGTAGCCCCGGCCAGCAGGGTCGTCACAATCGGATAAGCATAGTTACCCGACTCAGGATCAAGGTAGTTCGGGAATTTGCTCACCGAAAACAGATCGTTGGCCGATACGTAGAAACGTAGCGTTTGCACACCGGCCCGTTTCATCAGATCGTTCTTCAGCGTATAGCCGAACGTAATGTTTTTAGTCCGGAAATAAGATCCATTAAACAACCAGAAGTCCGATAGTGCGTAGTTCGACGCATTGGACGTGCGCGAGAGCCGCGGATACGTAGCAAGCCGGTTTTGTTCGGCGTTGTTATTCAAGCTCCAGAACTTGCCAACCATGTCGGCAGGCATATTTCCAAAAGCTTCCGCAAACGGCTGATTGACTTCGCTCGGCAACCGCGACAGGCGTTTTCCGACACCCTGAAATGCTACCGAAAAATCGAAACCCTGATAATCGAGCCGGATGTTTCCGCCATAGAGGTAGCGGGGCAGCGAACCACCGAGCAAGACTTTATCGTCGGTCGTAATCTTGCCATCTTTATTCGTGTCGACGTAGCGCACATCGCCGGGTTTAGTCGAAGCGGTCAGCACCGGAGCGCCGGAAAGTTCGTCCTGCGTCTGGAAAAGCCCCGTTGATCGGTAGCCAAACCATTCGTTGTATTCACTACCGTTTCGCGTGACCATATCCCCCAGAAACTCAGTCCCTTTCAAATTGCCGACAGTTGACCGCGAATCCGACAGGTTGGCCGATACCGTATAGTTCAGCTTGCCAATCCGGTCGCGCCAGCCTAGCTCCAGCTCCCAGCCCCGTACGTTCATGACACCCGCGTTCTGGTTGGGTTTATCGTAGCCGATGTAAAGCGGAATATCGAGCGGCAACAGGATATCGCGCGTTTGTTTCTGGTAATAGTCGGCGGCAACCGTCAGGCGATTGTTCAGAAAAGCCGCATCCAGTCCCACGTCCGTTGTCTGACTCGTTTCCCACGAGATATTTTCCACCGCGTACACCTGCTGACCAGCTCCGGTCAGGGGTACTACGCTGCCGTTCTGGTAAAACAGCGCCTGCGAGAAATCGACGGTCGCCTGATACGGATAGTAGGCGGGATTGTTATTCCGATCCAGCAACCGTTCGTTACCCGCTTCGCCCCAAGAACCCCTGATTTTCAGGAACGAAAGCCAGTTGTTATTCTTCAGGAAACTTTCTTCCGATAACGTCCAGCCGACCGACACTGAAGGAAATACGGCCTGCCGATACTGCGACGCAAAGCGTGAGGAACGGTCGGCACGCAGATTACCCTGAAGAAAATATTTGTCTTTGTAATTGTACTGCAACCGACCAAAGAACGAGTGTAGACCAGACGCATTGGCGTTCCCTGAATTGTCCCGTAATTCGGTCGAACCGGCATCCAGATAGGGGAAACCAGTTAGCGCAAAACCACCCCGAGAGGCCGAAAGCGACTCCTGCGAACGATAGTTTTCTTCAAAACCAACCAGTACGTCAACCGTATGCCCGCCCTTGATTTCTTTGGCGTAATTGGCCAGCAATTGACCGTTCATGGTTAGCCCTTCTGATCGCCCTTCCGTCAACGTAGTACGCGCCTGATTGACCACCGTACTTAACGTACCGTTCGGGTTGGTGTATCGAATCTGCTTACTAAAATATTTATTCTTGTCGAAGTCGAAAATGGGGGCTACCAGGGCCGTAAGTGTCAGTCCGACAATGGGTTTGTACGTAAACATCATCCGGCCGCCGATCTGATTGGAGCGCGTTTGCGTAAAGCCGCCATCCCGAATTTGCGCCAACGGATTACGCCCATCCTTACCCAACGCCAGCCGCCCATCCGAATACACATCGTCGTAAATCGGCGGCATCACCCGCGCTTCGTAGATGGGATTGAACGTATTGTTGGGCAGTTCATTCGCGTTGCCATCGTTGTTGGTACGTTTGTAGAAAACATCAAGGTTAACATTCACCTTGTCATTAACCTGCAAATCGTTGTTGACGCGAAACAGGTAACGTTCGTAAGAGCGATTATCGTAGAAAGCACCCGCTTTGGAATAGCCCAGCGATGCTTTTGTCTTGATTTTACCCGTTCCCATCGTGAACACCAGATCGTGCCGAATGCGAGGAGCTGTGCTACGTGTCAGGATTGATTTTTGCCAGTCGGTATTCGGAAAGCGGTCGGGACTGACCCGGTTGCTGTCGAGGTACGACGTAATAAGTGCCTGTGCATACGGTCCGGTACTGGCGCCGTCGTTAGTCGATTGTTCGTTGAAGTAGCGCATGTAATCCTGCACACCAACATAGCTGGGCAGAGCGGTAGGACGTTGTACCCCATATTCGTAGTTGTATTCCAGACTGCTCTGACCGCTTTTCGCCCGTTTTGTGGTTACCAGGATAACCCCCGCAGCGCCCCTTGAGCCGTAGATAGCAGCCGATGATGCGTCTTTCAACACCGTGATATTCTCTACGTCGTTCGGGTTTACGTTGTCAATACTGTTCACAGGTACGCCATCCACAATCACCAGCGGGCTGTTGGTTCCGATGGTCGTAATTCCCCGAATCAGAATGCTGGAACCCGAACCCGGCGCGCCACTGCTACGTGTCACCGACACCCCGGCTATACTTCCCTGCAAGGCTTCGGAAACCTGAATCGTCTGGCGGCCAGCAACCTCCTGAGAGCCAATGGTAGAGATAGCTCCGGTCAGGTCTTTTTTCTTCTGCGAACCATAGCCTACCACCACGACTTCGTCCAGCGAATTATCGTTGGGCTTCAGGCTCACGTTGAGAATTGCCTGATCCGTTACGTTCACCTCCTGGCTCTGATAACCCACGAACGAAAACGTTACGTTAATCGGCCCTTGGTCTGGGATACTAAGTTTATACTGCCCGTTAGCATCGGTAACCGTACCGCGCTGGCTACCTTTCACCACAATGCTGACGCCGGGTAGTTCTTTAGCCGTCTCGTCGGTAACTTTACCCGTAATCTGTCGCGTCTGCGCCAGCAGGGGGATCAGGCCGACCCAGAAAAGCGCACAGATTAGTACAAGTTTGTGTCGCATATTTTATCGATATTTAGTGTTTTATGGCTCCCTTAACGGAAGTATGATTATTGAAAATTTGGAGATGACAAATTTAAAATTGGATTATACCCTGTTGAGACGGGTAATCCTGACCATTTGTCTAGCCAAAATTTTGGACAAGCAAAAACGCTGAAGAACAGACACTTACAACATAATGATTGCAGAGAATGGACAAGGCAAAGCGGACTTTTACGAGTACCTCGACCGCTGTTGCCAGTTAATCAGCGAGACGTATGGTAAGCCCAATCGGGCTGAATGGACCAACAGCGACTACGTCCGGCTGAGTAATATCCTATTCCGAGCAACCAAAGTGCAGGTTAGCCCCAATACGTTGAAGCGTATTTTTGGCAAAATCAAGACCGACTCGCGTTATTACCCTCAGAAAGCGACCCGCGATGCACTGGCCAGCTACGTCGGCTATTCAGGATGGGATCATTACGTTCAGGTGCAGGAATTAGCCGGAAAATCGGTAGCGCGAATTCCCAAAACTCCAGTTGAAATTTCGGTTCCGGTACTTCCGGCAATCTCTCCCAGCCCACCTGCCCGGAGCCGAAAATGGTTGGGGCCTGTTTTGATTGCCGTCATATTGCTCGCGATACTGGGAATTGTGTTGACCATGCAGCAAAGAGAAGCGGACGTATCGGCGCAACTCATTTGCCGAAATCCATTAGGTGAAAATCCTCATTCGGCAGTTTTTGAATTGCGACGACCAGCTACAGATGAATCAGCAACGTACTGGGTTCGTTTTGGCGACGGAAAGCGTCGGAAGTTAGACGTAGCAGATAGTGTCTATACGCATTATTACGAGCGTCCCGGCCGTTATTTCGCCGTCCTGGAACGTAACGGGAAGCTTATGGATACAGCAACCATTTATTTACAGACAAAAGGCTGGACGGTGACCGCCAACATGATGCATGACACGAGTCGAGTGTATCCTATTGAGGTTAAAAATCTGTTTATCAATAAGCAACGTAGCGTTAGTGCGAAGGAAGCGGCTCACGCTGGAGTCGATACCAACCGGACGTTTTTCATGGAGTTCATCAACAGCCAGCCGACAGGTATCGACGGTGATAATTTCGAGTTGATAACTCATGTCAAAACCTCTCCTGACCGCGCCGGGGTTCGCTGCTCGCAGGTAGGTATTACGGTCTGGGGTGAGTCGTCGCAGCACATGTTTGATGTTATGAAACCGGGCTGCGTCCATTGGATCGATCTGCAAACTTCCGACGTATCCAAGCGAGGACGCCACGATGATTTGAGTTTCCTGGGAGCTGATTTACGGGATGGCGGAACGCTACGTCTGGAAGCGGCAAATAAAAAAGCCCGGATTTTTATCAACAATCGGAAAGTGTACGAAACGAACTACAATAAATCGTTACGGCGTGTCTACGGCGTCCGGATTCAGTTTGCGGGCATTGGAACTGTGGATTCGTTTTCACTACGCGATTTGAAGACGCAAGAAGTGTTTCCTGGAAATTTTTGAGACCCGTATGGCACTACCTGAATCATCCTGTCAATGCCACAAGCCGCCAATTCTCTACAGCGATTACACCACTACGTTCGTAGGCGTCGACGAAACCAACGGACGATTCGCCGACGTAGCAGTAGAAATCTGTCGGCATTGCGGCACGGCCTGGATAACGTATCAAATCGAGTCGGAAGCGTTCGAACGGTCGGGAAAATGGTTTAGAGGAGTTCTAGAACCCAAGGACTTGAAAATTCGTCCAGAGGACGTAGTGACTTATCTGGGACAGCTAGACTGGTACATCTACGGCGGCTCCTATTGGAATTCGTCGGGGACGTATGGACAAGGCAAAGTATGGGTCGATTGAACGGAGTAGAAATCATAAGTCTTCGATACGTACCCGCTCGCTTTGACGAGGCACAAAAGGCATGGGCTCGATCCAAAAACCGGGTAGTTCGTCATAGCCCGAATCAGCCGTGATACGTTCCGAAAAAACCCGAATCCGCGTTCATATCATGGTTATAAAGTTGTAAGGTTACAGGGTTCGAAAGCTAATCAACTCTACAACCTTACAACCCTATAACTTTACAACACAAGGAATTGGCTCAGGTAATTTCGGGCGGTTAGAATAGCCGTTTGAACGTCTTCTGGGCTTCCTTCGAAGGCTTTGTCTTCTACTTCGATGCAGACGGGACCACGGTAACGAACATCGGTCAGGGCAGCGAAGAAATCACGCCAGCGAACGTCGCCTAATCCGGGCAGTTTGGGCGAGTGATACTCAAGCGGGTTTGCCATAGTACCGACGCGGTTGAGCTTTTCGCGGTACAGCTTAACGTCCTTTAAATGAATATGATGCAGTCGGTCACGGTACTGGTAAATAGGCTGAATTTCATCCATCATTTGCCAGATCAGGTGACTGGGATCGTAGTTAAGACCCAGTGCGCGCGACGGGATAATTTCGAACATTTTATCCCAGATGGCAGGCGTTGTCGCCAGGTTTTTACCACCCGGCCATTCATCGTCGGTGAACCACATTGGGCAGTTTTCGATGCCGATTTTCACGTTACACTCTTCCGCAACTTTCACGATAGCTGGCCAGTGTTCGGCGTAAAGCTTCAGATTATCAGTGATATTTAACGCAGGATTCCGTCCAATGAACGTATTAACGACCGGAATACCGAGTTTGGCAGCCGCCCGAATTACCTTCTTAATGTGTTCGCGGTAAAACTCCGCCTGTTCAGGGTTAGGATCGAGCGGATTGGGATAATAACCTAAACCCGAAATACTGACATGATGCAGGCGAGTTAAGGTATGAATCTGGTCGATCGGAAGATTATCGACGTCGATGTGCGTAACACCAGCGTAGCGTCGAGCGTCGGCTTTGCCATTAGGCCAGCACATGATTTCAACGCATTTGAATTTATTTTCCGACGCAAACGTCAGAACACCATTCAAGTCATAATCGGCCAGAATTGCCGACACAAAGCCAAGGTTTAGCATAGTTCAGGAGAGTTCAACAGTGCAAAGATATACTGACAACTAGTATCCGTTGGTTTCGGAAATGGGTTCAATAGGGGTATCAGCAGCAACACCACCAAATCGACGATACGCTTCTTCCATAATGGCTTTCGTAGCGGAAGTTCCTACCCGTAATACGCCCATCGCTTTTACTTTCTGCAACTCATCGAGCGTACGAACACCACCAGACGCTTTCACGCGCACATCCGGACCAACGTGATCGAGCATGAGCCGCAAATCGTGTTCGGTAGCTCCCTCATAGCTGTATTTACCATCGCTATTTTTCACAAATCCGAACCCAGTCGAGGTTTTAACAAACTCCGCTCCCACTTCGGTGCAAATTTCACAAAGCTTGATTTTGTAGATATCGTCGGGCAGAAAATCATTCTCGAAAATCACTTTCAGGATGGCGCCATTCGGCCTACAAGCGTCATGAACCGCCTGAATTTCAGCCCGCACAAACGTCCAGTCTTCAGCCAAAACCTTACCAATATTCACAACCATATCGATTTCAACAGCTCCATCCTGGCAGGCCTGCACCGTTTCGGCCACTTTGATAGCGGTTGCGTTACTACCATGTGGAAAGCCAATTACTGTACCTACTAATACGTCCGACCCCGCCAGCAATTCGGTCGCCATTGGAACCGCGTATGGTTTGATGCAAACCGATGCTACGTCGTATTTCAGCGCCAGTTCGCAACCTTCACGCAATTCAGCGTCAGTTAGGGTTGGATGCAAAAGGGCATGGTCAATCAGTTTGGCAATCTCGCGGATCAACGTAGCGGCCATAGGGAGTTGTAACGTTTTAGGGTTGTAAAGTTAGGCTCGATAGTCCAACAACTCTGCAATTTTATAACCTTACAACGTCACTTCATCACTTCAACTGTATTCAGTTCAGGCCCTCCACCGTGGTTAGCGGAACCAGCTACGATGTAGATTTTATTGTCGTAGACGACCGCCTGCGTACCATGGCGGCCTTCCAGCATTCTCGGTCCCGACGTCCAGCGGTTGGTTTTGGGGTCGAGCGCTTCGGCTTCGTTATGAGCTTTTAGTTGAACGGTTTCTCCGCCAATAATCCATACTTTTCCGCCCTGCGTAACGGCAGTTGCCCCTGCTCGTTGCGTCGGAATGTTGGACGTAGCGGGTAACGTAGTCCATTTGCCCGTTTTAAAATCATACACGTCAACTTCGGCGATGGTCGTTTCCAGCACTTTGTTGATACGTGCCGTCGAATTACGTCCACCCGCCAGATACAATTTATCGTCAACGATGGCTGCGGTGATGTGATCGCGGGTGCGGGGGGCGTCGGGCAGGCGTTTCCACGTATTGGTTTTTGGGTCATATTCATCGAGCCACGCTACGTGTCCATCATAGTGTCCGTCGGTGATGCCGCAGGCCACGTAAATTTTATCCTTATATACTACGACACCTGCCGACCCGCGGAGCCGCTCTTTTGGAATTTCTGGCCCCTTACGCCACTGACCTTGCTTTGGATTATAGATGTAAATATTCGGGATGGGCGTTTCGTGCGGATATTTTCCCTCAAATGCACACATTACGTACAACTCGCCATTGTAGGTTATTGCCTGAAAGTGATTCATTTCGACAGGCGGAGTCGGTAAAACCTGCCAGACAAGCGTTTTCAGGTTGAGGGCTTCCAGCGGTTTCATACCGCGTCCGCCAACAGCGTACAGACTGTCGCCTATCAACGTAGCAGCATTTTCGTGACGTGTTGAGCAGGTATTTTGGGGCGTAACAGCCTGCCAGGTTTGCGCCTGTACACCCAGGCTAACAGCGATACTCAGACAAAAAAAGGAAGTGAATTTCATGGATGTATAAGACCGAATTTGAACGTACTGTAAACCTGAATCTTCAGCGATATTACTCTATTTCTTTGCCAATTTTCATATTCATTTCTCGCTCATCTGGTTAGAATCGCAAATTAACGTAACAAAAAAGGGCCAGCCAACGTATCGACTGACCCTTTTTGGTATAGGATTCTTTTACTTTTTATCAGGTATTACGCACCCCTCTTCTGGTGTGCAAACGCCTTCGTCTGTATCGTTTTGAACGAGGGGTGGATTCTGTTGCTCCCACTCTGCCCAGGCTGTTTCGAGAGCCCCCTGAAACGTTTCCGGAGCCTGAGCGCCCGAAACGGCGTAGCGCCGGTTTATGACAAAAAACGGAACGCCCCGAACCCCAAGTTGCTGTGCTTCATAAAGATCATGACGTACTGCGTCCGTATAATCGTCCGAAACCAGCATCGCTTCAATTTCCGACGTAGCAAGGCCAATCTCACTCCCTAATTCAACCAACGTAGCGTGGTCGGCGGTGTTTTTGCCTTCGGTGAAATAGGCCCGAAACAGACGTTCTTCGGCGGCATCGCCCAAACCGTGCTTTTTCGCCAGTTGAATAAACCGGTGCGCATCCCATGAATTGGCCACAATAGCCTGATCGAAATGGTAATCGAGCCCCACTTCGCGCGCCATATCGGTTACGCGGTCATTCATTTGCTCGGCTTGTTCCAGACTCCAGCCTTTAATATCGGCCAGATACTGATTGACGTTTCTCGTTGGATCAGTTTTCATACCCGGATTCAGCTGAAAACTTTTCCAGGTGACTGTTACGTCCTCATTGTGTGCAAATTGCGCTAATCCAGCTTCAAATTTCCGTTTCCCAATATAGCAAAACGGGCACATGACGTCACTCCATATTTCGACTTCCATAATACTATCCAATCGTAGTTCATGTTGTGAACACCAATTAGGATAAATTCATTTTCATTGTGGCACGCACAGTAACAAAAACGCTTCGGCAAAGTGGCTTAAGGCCAATCCTGCCGAAGCGTTTGCCACATAAGGCCCCGACAGGCTCCGGCTGTCGGTTGTATTTGCTGACGCAATTCCGACAGCCGGAGCCTTAAAATGTTAGCTGACCAAAAAATTTAGTGCCTGCTTCAGTGTGCGTTCGTTATGCGTTTCGGGGTCAGTATAAGATCGTTCGCCCACATTTATCATCAGGTTTTTGCCGATGAGTTGTTTCGTATCCAGATCCTTTCCTTCTGCTACCGGAATATCGGCCATTTCGAACAAGTTGACAATAGCCGACATTCCGGCTTGAGACTGATAAAAGCGTTGGGAAATGTACCCCTCATCGTTCTCAAACCGAACGGCGAAAAATGGAATACCCTTATTCTCACTTGTTCCTTCGTCGATGTGCGTAATTGTTACGTGTTGCGGCCCGTCGGGTAATAGCGTTTTATCCTGTCCTTTCTCTACTGCAATTTTCATAACATGGAGCTTTATATTTTACTTATATCATAAAACCTCACTTAGTGATAATTGTTTAAAAGAATTTTGAGGATAAAGGGCTAAATGACTACCACTAATCCGTATAACCAGTCGTTTTATATAATATCTATATTATGATTTACAGCACAGGAATTACCGTCGAATTTTTCACTTCGGCCATCACAAAGAAACTATTGATGTGCATAGCGCCGGGCAACACCGATAGTTGATCCTGATAAAACCGATTGTACGTTTCCATGTCGGGGCTGACCACTTTCAGCAGATAATCGAACGTACCAGACACCCGATTGCATTCGAGTACTTCAGGCAGGTAACGTACCGCTTCATCGAACGTAGTGAACGTATCACGGGTTTGCCGATCCAGTGTTACCTGACAGTAAACCATGAGTTTAAGGCCAATCTTTTTTCGGTTCACAATAGTAACGTAGCGCTCCACTATGCCCTCGCGTTCGAGCCGTTTGATACGTTCGTGTACGGGAGTTTTCGATAAATTAATTTGTTTGCCAATCTCGTGAATGGTCAGTTGCGCATTCTCCTGGAGTGCATTCAAAATTTTACGGTCGGTACTATCAACAAATTCCATAACAGAATTTTTTACAGCCTTATGTTTTCAAAAGGAATTCAAAACAGGATATTTTCCGTTCAAATAGGCCAATTTTATCCAAATTTCCTAAAAAAAGAGAGTCTGTTAGAAAACAATTTCCTTACCCATAGCTTTGTAGTATTGATGGCGTAATCATCCAACGCATCTATAGGATATGGTTATTGGTGTTCCCAAAGAGATTAAAAACAATGAAAACCGCGTTGCCCTGACACCCGCTGGTGTTACGGAACTTCGTAAGCATGGCCACACGGTATACGTGCAGGTGAATGCTGGCGAAGGTAGTGGCTTTGAAGATGAGGAATACATCAATGCCGGTGCGGTTATGCTGCCTACCATCGAGGAGGTATATGGCATTGCCGAGATGATTATGAAGGTCAAGGAGCCAATCACTCCTGAATATGATCTGATTAAAGAAAACCAATTGCTGTTTACCTATTTCCACTTTGCGTCGTCGGAAGAACTGACACACGCCATGGTGGAGAAAGGTGCTGTTTGCCTGGCCTATGAAACCGTTGAACGTCCTGACCGCAGTTTACCGCTGCTGGTTCCGATGTCGGAAGTAGCAGGCCGGATGGCGGTTCAGGAAGGAGCTAAATACCTCGAAAAACCACTGAAAGGTCGGGGGATTCTGCTAGGGGGTGTGCCAGGTGTAAAACCCGCCAACGTACTGATTTTAGGCGGAGGAATTGTGGGTACGCAAGCCGCGAAAATGGCAGCTGGCCTGGGCGCACACGTAACGATTATGGACGTGAGCCTCGCCCGGCTACGATACCTGTCTGATATTATGCCACCGAACGTGCAGACGATGATGTCGAACGAATATAACATTCGGGAGATGATTAAAGTCTGTGACCTGATTATCGGGGCCGTACTGATTCCGGGTACCAAAGCGCCACACCTCATCACGCGTGAAATGCTGAAAATGATGCGGGCTGGTACGGTGCTGGTAGACGTAGCAGTAGATCAGGGCGGTTGCATTGAAACCTGCCATCCGACAACCCACGAAAATCCGACTTATATCATCGACGACGTAGTGCACTACTGCGTAGCGAATATGCCAGGTGCTGTGCCTTACACGAGTACGGTGGCTCTGACTAATGCTACGTTGCCGTACGCGTTACAGCTGGCCAACAAAGGCTGGCAGCAGGCCTGCCGCGACAACGTCGACCTGAAACTGGGCCTGAACGTAGTGGAAGGAAAAGTAGTCTACAAAGGAGTTGCCGACGCTTTCGGGTTGCCCTTAACTGATGTAAGTGAAGTGCTTACGCGGGAAGAAGTAACCGAATAAAAATATTACTTATTCATCGACAGACGGGCCGCGCTTGAAAGAGTGCGGCTTTTTTTATGGACTTTACCTATGATTTTAAACCACCGGGCTGTTGGGTAGTTTAACTTTGCTCCGACGTATTCAGGTATAAACCGTGATTCAAAGTCTTAATCAACTCGATACCAATCTATTTTTGTGGCTCAACGGCCTTTACACACCCTGGCTCGATCCGATCATGCTCTGGGTTACGGAACGTAACAGTTGGATTCCGTTCTACGTCCTGCTGGTTGGCTGGCTCATTTTCCGGTATCGCAAACGGGCCATCGGTTTTTTATTGACCATCGTCGCATCCGTAGCCCTGGGCGATCAACTTTGTTCATCGATACTGAAACCCCTCACTCACCGGCTTCGCCCCTGCCACGAATTTTCGCTGCAAAAACTAATCCACCCGGTTGCCGAGTGTGGCGGACAATATGGATTTGCATCAGCGCACGCAGCCACTACGTTTGCCTTGGCGGCTAGTTTATGGTTTTTGTTTCGAAAACATCATCCCTGGCTCCGGCTGGTCTTTTTATGGGCAGCAATTGTGTCCTACAGCCGTATCTACGTAGCAGCCCACTATCCGCTCGACGTACTGGCGGGTACGGGCATCGGCGTGCTTTCGGCACTCCTTTGCACTACCATTTACCGGTGGTTTAACGAACGTTCGGGCGCTTCTCGCTACGTTGCCTAAAGAAACTTGAAACACTTACTGCGTTTGGCCTATTTTTTCCGTACCTTTGCGGGAAATTTGTCCGGCACCTCATGGCTTCGTTTAATCCGGTTAAGATTTTTTCGGGTAGTCAGTCCATTTATCTGGCCGAAAAAATTGCGCACTATTACGGCAAAGACTTAGGCGGTTATACCTGTCGTCGTTTCAGCGATGGCGAAATGTCGCCTAGCTTTGAAGAATCGGTACGCGGCTGTGACGTGTTTCTGATTCAGTCGACGCCCCCGCCTGCCGATAATTTACTGGAATTGCTGCTAATGGTTGATGCGGCCCGGCGTGCTTCGGCTCACTACGTAACAGTGGTGATTCCGTATTTCGGCTACGCTCGTCAGGATCGGAAAGATAAACCCAGGGTATCAATTGCGGCCAAGCTGATCGCCAATATGCTTGAAGCATCGGGCGCCGATCGACTCATGACGATTGATTTACACGCTGGTCAGATTCAGGGCTTTTTCGATTTCCCGGTCGACCATCTGGAAGGAACGTCGGTATTTGTGCCCTACATTAAAAGCCTGAATCTGGAAAATCTGGTGATTGCTTCGCCCGACGTGGGAGGTGCTAACCGCGCTCGTACGTTTGCCAAGCATTTCAACGCCGACATCGTTCTGTGCGACAAACATCGGAAGCGGGCCAACGAAATTGCGTCGATGCAGGTTATTGGCGACGTAGAAGGAGCCAACGTAGTACTGGTTGATGACTTAATTGACACCGGCGGCACGATGGCCAAAGCGGCTCAGATTATCCTGGAAAAGGGCGCTCAATCGGTACGGGCCGTGTGTACGCACCCGGTCATGTCGGGGAAAGCGCACGAAAACATTGCGAATTCGGTACTCGAAGAATTGGTTGTTGCCGATACGTTACCGATGAGGCAAGCGAACAGTAAAATTAGGGTGTTGTCTGTGGCTGAATTATTTGCCAAAGCCATTGGCCGCATCCGCGATCATGAATCTATTAGTTCATTGTTTATAAGAAATTAAAGAGCGAAGAGGTGAATGAGTGAAATAGCGTTTTTATTACGTTTATCACTCCTTCGCTCATTCATTCTTTCACGTTTAAATTTTTACACAAATGAAAAAAATCGAGATTGTAGGGTATGAAAGAGCGAATCTCGGCCGCGCGGAATCACAGGCGATTCGGGCCGAGGGTAATGTTCCGTGTGTGTTGTATGGTGGTGATGAGCAAGTTCACTTCTATGCTCCTGCCATTCTTTTCCGCGAATTAATTTATTCGCCAAATATATACGAAGTAGCCTTGAACATTGAAGGCGCTGAGTACCGGGCTATTCTTCAGGAAGCTCAGTTTCACCCAGTTAGCGACGTGCTGCTCCACGCCGATTTCCTGTTGGTTAACGACAAAAAGCAGGTTAAAATAGCAGTTCCGGTTCGGCTGGTAGGCTCGGCTCCGGGCGTACAAAAGGGTGGTAAACTGGTAACGCGCGTTCGTAAATTGCGCGTGAAAGGTTCTATCGACAATATTCCTGACTTTATTGATGTCGACGTATCATCCCTTGACTTAGGCAAGTCAGTTCGGGTTGGTCAGATTCCGGTTCAAAACATCGAAATGCTGGAGCAGGCATCTAACCCAGTTGCCAGCATCGAAATTCCACGGGCACTACGTGGTCAGGTTTCGGCCAAGTAATATTGAGTACACTAATAGATGTAAAAAATCCGACCATGTTGATGGTCGGATTTTTTATTTTAGGCTTAGCCCGGTGCTACGTGCGGACACGGTTTTTTATCCAGTATGATAAACGTGAAGGTTACTTTCTTCTAAATCGACCAGAGCGTTAGGCTCAATATACCTGATCTGATAAATCGTACTTACCTAAAAAAACGGAATACGTCAATGCGTGTGTCAATCAAAATACATGTTTTTTTCTTGTGTTGGATCGTAGCAACGAGTTCAGCGCTGGCTCAGAAACAGCCCGATTTGGGCGTCCGCTCGGTAAAAACATTAACCCAAAATGGATTAACGTTTAAAGATCTCAACAAAAATGGCAAATTAGATCGTTACGAGGATTGGCGTTTGCCCACCGAGACGCGTGTACAGGATTTGCTTTCGCAAATGACGCTTGACGAAAAAGTGGGATTCATGCTCATCAGCACCACCCGAATGGAGGGCGACCAGGCCTTCCAGCCCAATGCGCCAAGAATCGAAATTACGAGCGGATTTAACGAAGAAGACTTGGTTCAGGCTAACAATATTTTCACCCGAAAACCGCTCATGGTTCCGATCATGTCGGCGGCTGGCACCACAAAAGGCGTAAATCAGTATCACTTACGTCACTTCATTTTGCGGGCCAATCCACCGGCACGCGTCATTGCCGAATGGGCTAACAATCTTCAGGAACTTTGCGAAAAATCGCGCCTGGGCATACCAGCCATTGTAGCCTCAAACCCACGAAACCATGTAACTCTTGATGCTGCGGTTGGGCTAAGTGTAGGCACAACAACCTTTTCTAAATGGCCTGGCGAGTTAGGTCTGGCGGCCATGCGCGACTATAAGCTCGTACATGAGTTTGCCGACATTGCCCGTCAGGAGTGGAACGCAGTAGGCCTGCGAAAGGCATATATGTACATGGCCGACCTGGCAACCGAACCGCGCTGGCAACGTATTGAAGGTACATTTGGCGAAGATGCCGACGTAGCATCCAGCATGGTACGTGAAATTATTCTGGGGTTCCAGGGTAAACAGTTGAGCGGTACGTCGGTAGCCATGACCACCAAGCATTTTCCGGGTGGCGGACCGCAGGAGAACGGCCTGGACTCTCATTTCGATTGGGGTAAATGGGCTCATTACCCTGGCGGAATGTTTGAGTACCATTTGAAGCCGTTCAAAGCTGCTATCGAAGCCGGTACGTCTGCCATTATGCCTTACTATTCCAGCCCGAAAGGAAAAGAGTTTGAAGAAGTCGGCTTTTCATACAATAAAGCTATTATCCAGGATTTGCTACGAAAAAAACTTGGCTTCAAAGGCATCATTAACTCCGATACGGGGCCGATTGAAATGATGCCGTGGGGCGTTGAAAACCTCACGCTGCACCAACGTTACCAGAAAGCGCTATCGGCAGGAGTAGACCTTTTTTCCGGGACCGCTGATCCTACCATTTTGCTCGAAACGGTAAAACAGGGGTTGGTAAACGAAGCTCGTATCAATGAGTCAATAGAGCGTCTATTGAAGAGAAATTTGCCTTAGGTTTATTCGAAAATCCATATGTAGATGTTCAAAAGGCACAACAATTGGTTGGAAATGCTCAGTTTCAGCAGAAAGCGGACTTAGCTCATCGAAAGTCGATTGTACTTCTACGTAATGCAGCTAAACAACTTCCGCTACGTCCTAAAACCAAAGTATATTTTGAAACCTATTACGATAATGGTCGGGGCGCTAGTCCGATTACGCTTCACAAACCGGCGCAATCGGCTGGTCCGTTTAATTTTGTGTCAACCAAAGAGGAAGCGGATGTTATTTTGCTATGGCTAATTCCCAGTACAGGCGGTTTATTTGGATCGGCGGCAAAACCTGTTGAGCTGAACCTGTCTAAAAATAAAATTGACGTAGTACACGTCAACGAATTAATCAAAAGTAAACCCACTATTCTGGCAATCAATTTTTCAAATCCGTGGGTTTTGGATGAACTGGATCAGGCTGCGGCCAAAACAATGCTTGCTACGTTCGGAACAACTCCCGAAGCCTTGCTGGACGTAGTAAGTGGCGCTTATAATCCGACGGGAAAGTTACCATTTACCATTCCGGTTTCTCAACAGGCAGTAGTTGACAATAAATCGGATGTGCCAGGTTTTCAGGAAGGGAAAGGATACGCTCTTTTTAATTTCAACCACGGTTTGCGTTTTGAAACTACGGGTCGGTAAGAACTCTACAGCTATCTGTCCTAAAAAAAGATAAGGTTCCCCGATGCGGGGAACCTTATACTGACTATTCCTAAACCCTTAACCTTTTCTACATGAAAAACTAACTTTTACTCGTTTCTGTTCCAAATACCGGAGTAAAACGGTATTTATTTTAAATTACTGAATATCAAGCGTTTCGTTCATCGAACTATCCACATTCCAGATGTAATTAATCATCCGGGCGGTGTGATTCACCTGATTCATCCAGCGACTGGCAGCAGCATCTTTCTGGTTTGCCAGTTTATTCGTTACCTGAGTTACAGCTTCGTTGAACTTGGTCCGGTCGGCAGCGCTGAAGTTCAGCAGGCTAGCCGGATGTTGGTTATACAACGAGACTACGCTCATAAAGTTTTGCCAGTTGGTAGTGAGCGCAAACTTGGCAATGTTTTGTTCAACATAGGCAGTCAACTGCTTTTGTGAACCATTAACAAGCAGGGCACTTGCCGGCTTGTTGGCTGCCGGGCTATCATCAGTGTTGGTGGTGGTAGCCGCGTCTGCCTGAGAAATCGTCAATCCTAATCCGAGTATCAACGATGCAAAGATAACACGCGTTTTCATTGTTTTGTTCTATTTTGTTCTTATTATTGAACGCACAAATGTCTATAGAAATTCATAAACTGCAAAATGTCTATAGCCTCCGTTTCAGAATATTATTCCGAATATAGTGCTGCTTTAAGGCTCAAAATCAGCTCAAAACAAAAGCTTTCTACGCAAAACAAAATATTATTTTACTCATATGCCTGTTAGTATACAAAAAATATGGCTTAAAATAATTCAAAAGTTCTTTAAAAAGTTATATCATTGGTTGTAATTGTTCATGGCCGCCTGTATTCCCAAAGTACAAAAAGTGAGCACGGCGCTTCCTGCCCGATCCAAATAGTCGGGCAATTGGATCAACTCATCCTCTGGAAACTGTCCCAGCACGAAATCAACCTGCCGACCTTTTGAGAAATTACTCCCAATACCGACTCGCAACCGGGCGTATTCTTGTGTTCCCAAAACCTCATCAATATTCCGTAATCCGTTATGCCCCCCCGGTGACCCTTTTGGTTTTAAGCGAAGTTTACCAAACGGCAAATCTTTATCGTCCGTCACCACTAGCACATTTTCAACAGGAATATTTTCCTGCTTCAGGTAATAGTGCAACGCCCGACCACTCAGATTCATGTAGGTAGTGGGTTTTACGAAAAACAGTTGCTTACCCTTGTATTGCCATTTCGCGGTATACGCCAGCCGGGTCATCGAGAAATCAAATCCATGCTGAGCCGCCAGCCGATCCAGCACCATAAAGCCAGCGTTGTGGCGGGTTAATGCATATTCAGGGCCGATATTGCCCAGCCCGACAATCAAAAATTTCATTAATACGTTCGGAGTTATAGAGTTGTAAAGTTATGGAGTTGTAAAGTTGGTTCCTCATCCAGCAAACTTTACAATTCCAGCGCCCTGCTACTTTACAACTATTACTTACGTAGCAACGTAACAGCCTGCCGGTACGTTGACTGGCTACCATCGGGAAACCGGCAATCAATCCGGTAAACGTAGAGACCTTCAGGAGCGGCTTCGCCGTTAAGCTGCCCGTCCCAGAGCGATTCGCCACTGGAGAGCGAAAAATTAGCCCGATTGTACAGTATGCTCCCCCATCGGTCATATACTGTAAAGGCCGCTACGTTCAGCGACGGGAAACCGAATCGTACCGTAAGTCCATCATTCTGTTGATCGGCGTTGGGCGAAAAGGCGGTCGGTAAATGAATCAAATTGGCGCAATCTACCGGAATAATCACGGTTTGAGTAAGCACGCATTTGTCCGGGTCGCGTATGGTTAGTGTATACGTACCGCCCGCTAAGGCCGAAAACGACTCCGCCCGCTGAAAGGTCAGTCCATCAATAGCGTATTCAACAGCACTTGCGTTAGGGTTAGGGGTAATAGTCATTGATCCGTTTTTCAGGCCGCACCCCTCCTTTGTCGTTTCAATTGTAACAAGTTGCGGGCCTTTGCTCGCAGCTACGCTCACTGACTGACTAATTGTGCAACCTGCACTATCGCGCGCCACCAGCGTATACGTTCCGCCGGTAAGCCCCGTAAATTGATCACTAGACTGATACGTCTGATTATCGACACTGTAGCGGATGGGTTTGTTACCGCCCGCAATCGTTATGGAAGCTTCTCCATTTGGCTTTCCACAGGAAGTCGGAATGGTATATGCCCCAAGCACCGTCATGGGTTGCCAGCCAGGAATGCTAAACGCTCTATTCACTTCGCACCCATTGGCATCGCGCACCCGAACGGTATAACTGCCTCCTGACAATTTGGTAAATACAGGCGTATTCTGAAATGTTCTTCCATAATCGATGGAATACGTAAGGGGGGATTTACCGCCCGACGCCTGAACACGTACCTCGCCATTCGCAGTAGTGCAGCGTGGGGGTGTACTGGTTAGGTTGGTAATAGTGGGGGCGGCATCAGTTGTGATGGTTACCGATTGCGACGCCTGGCACCCTGCCGCGTCTTTCGCTACAACAGTATAAGAACCTGGTGCCAGCCCTGCAAACAAGGGCGCATCCTGGAACGTACCCGTATTGAGTTTATATTGCCAGCCAGTAGCGCCGGTTGCAGTTACTTCAATAGAGCCACTCGCTTTTTCGCATCCCGAATTGTTTGATCTGGCCGTGAAAGATGGCTCAACTATTTCAACGGTAATTGGTATGGCAGGGCTTTCGTTTTTATATAACGTTTGGGTTATATAGAACGTAGTAGTTTTCGTAATTATGGGACTGAACGTATTACCCCTACCTAGTAAACCAGTTTTCGCATCCGACGAATACCAGCGAATATCCTTTCCCGTCACAGTTAAGTTTATCGGTACTCCTTTACAGAATTTAGAACCCGATTTGAGCACAATCCGATACAACTCAACCTTACCACCACCCGCTTTTGGGCACGTAGTCTGATTCGTAATGTATTCATACGTACCAGTCAGACTTTCGTCGGTGGCGTTGTAGGTCACCTGACCGCGAAAGTAGCAAATGTCTTTTTGGGCATCGGTTTTGCCGTTTTTATCAGTTTCGCCAAACGTAAGAGTAGAACCCGCCACCTGACCTGTCACATAAGCGACCCCGCCGAAGGGTAAATCAGGGTCGGCAGTTTGGGCCGTTCCGCCTATAGTAGTACCCGTTTGGGTAAGATTCATTGAATAATTATAAATCTCCTTGGTAGGGTCGGAAGGATAAACAACGCCTAACCAGTACCCAGCTACGTTCTGCGCGTTACTTCCTGAATACATACAGACCAGCAGGCCGATAATCCCGAACGTACACCTGATCTTCATCGCTCCTAAGATACCTGATTCCACAACCAAAACTACACATACAGTAAAGCCTTCACAATACTGCATTTGTATGATTTATGGAATGGTAGTTTTCAGGTGTCTATTATATTTACAGACCTTTATTTATATAGTATGAACCAGCAGCGCCTAATTCTATCCAGTCCGTTACTTGAAATTGTAATCAGCCGTTTGGCACAACAATTGATCGAAACTCACCAGAATTTTGCTGAAACAGTGCTACTGGGCATGCAGCCGCGCGGTATTTATTTTGCTGAAAGGGTCGCCCGTGAGCTGAACCGCACGCTGGGCCATTCGGTACCACTGGGTTATCTGGATGCTACGTTCTACCGCGACGATTTTCGCCGACGCGATTCTCCGCTACGTCCAAATGCTACCCACGTACCGTTTATCATTGAAAATAAACGCGTTATTTTAATTGACGACGTATTGGCAACGGGTCGTATGGTTCGGGCCGCTCTCGACGCCATGACTGCTTTTGGCCGACCCGGAAAAGTGGAGTTGCTGGTGCTTATTGACCGACGATATAACCGCGACCTTCCAATTAAACCTGACTACACCGGTAAGCGTGTTAATACGTTAGAATCGCAACGTGTTCTGGTCGAATGGACCGAGCAGGGAGCTGATGCCGATCGAATCTGGCTGGTCGGTTAAAAAAAGTTTCGCGATTTACTTCAAATAATTGAAAGTAAGGGCTTTATTTATCTCACTTTAAGATGTTTTTAATCTTATAGACTAAGTATTTTCACTATATTCGCTGTCTGGAAATACCTAAAATGAAACTTTTCTACTCCGTACTCGTAACTTTACTTTTTTTCACTTCATTTAGCATCAACAGTTTTAGTCAGGGGCAGACTACGTACACCGTTACGGGTCTGGTTACTGACGCTGGCACAGGTGATCCGATTCCATTTGCCAGCGTAGCGTTGGTCGGGCGCAAAAACGGTGCGTTAACCGACGAACGTGGTCGTTACACGCTTACCGTAAAACTACTTTCCGACTCTCTGGCGGTGAGCTCAATGGGTTACAAAACCCTTCGCAAGTTTATTGACAAGGAACGTACTTCGCAGGCTGTCGACTTCAAACTGACATCAGCTGGAACTGCCCTGCAGGAAGTTACTGTTCGCGCCGGCGAAAACCCAGCCTGGCGTGTGCTACGTCAACTACGTAAAAACCGGTCTATCAACGACCGTACTCGCCTGTCAGCTTATGAATACGACAGCTACGTTAAAACCGACGTAGCGTTAAGCCACGTAACGGACAGGATGCGTAAAAATCCGCTGATTAAAAAGATTAATCAGGCGATGAGTAAGCATGATTCAATCATTGATGATGAAGGCCATCGGGTTCTGCCTTTGCTGGCTTCCGAATCAGTGTCCCGGTATTATTATCGTGATAGTCCGTCGCGTAAACGGGAAGACATCCGCAAGACGAGAATTCGGGGCGTAGCCGTCGATGATGCCGGATTGAGTTCGCAGTTGCTGGGCGGTACTAATCTGGTTAACCAGAATTTCTACGATAACTACATTCCTATTCTGGGAAAAGATTTTGCTTCACCCATCGGCGATAACTGGAAAAACTGGTACGAATTTTATCTGGCCGACACTACCCAAATCGGTGATAATGTCTGTTACGAAATTCAGTTTGATCCAAAACGACCCGAAGATTTGGTTTTCACGGGTAAGGCCTGGATCGATACCACTACGTTTGCGCTTTGCATGATCGAAACCAAAATTGGTAGTGGCGCTAACCTCAACTACGTCAAAAGCCTGACCATTGAGCAGGAGCTTGAACCAACGTACGACTCAACTTCTAACAAGTCAGTTACTACAGGCTGGTTGCCCGTTAGTATTCATCTAACGGCCGATTTAACGGGCGTCGGGAAGCAGTCACTGGGTTTACGAGCCAAAGTAACGCTACGTAACAGCAATGTTATTGTGAATCGCCCCAAACCGATTTTGTTTTACGAACAGCCCATCGAACCGAGCGACACCGCTTCTACGGCTAACGATGCTTACTGGAGTAGTATCCAGAAAAATCTGGCCGGGGCCGATTCTTTGAACAAAGAAGATTTAAAGACGCGCGAAATCATTGGCAAGCTTCGGGCCGTTCCTGCCGTGAGAATGGCCGAAGGAGTAGGTCAGGTACTGATAACAGGATTCTACAAAATGGGACCCATCGACCTTGGCCCCTACCCCTATCTGTTTGCGGTGAATAGTATTGAGGGGCTACGCACTCGCATTGGTTTCCGAACGAATGAAACGTTCAGCCCTCACTGGATATTCCGAGGCTATGTGGCCTATGGTACGCTCGATGATAAATTCAAATACGGAGCCGAGATCAATTATTTATTTTCCCGACAGCACTGGACGGTTGCCGGCGTAACGATCAATCGCGATTTGGAACGACTCGGACTGACGCCTGAATTAATTGGCGGCAACCGAATTTTTTATGCCCTAAGCCGATTTGGACGCTACCGGGGAACCTACGATAATTTCCAGAAGGAGGCTTTCTTCAAAACCGAACCGATTCGGGGTATTCTGCTGACCGCTACGTTGGGAAGCCGCGCCTTTGATCCGCAGTTTCCCTTCCACTACCGCGACCAGCCTGATATGGGCGACGCATCGCCGTTACGTTCCGATATCTTCGACGCGTACTGGTCTATTGAAGCACGGTTGTCGCGGAAAGAAAAATATATTATGGATGGAAATGAGCGTATTACGTTAGGTACCAAACGCGCTCCTATCCTGACGATACGTTATACCCGTGGTGCAAAATCGCTGGGTGGGCAGTTTAACTATGATCGGCTCACGCTGCGTGCCCAGCAATCACTACGTATCGGTGTATTGGGTCGAATGAATTACCTGCTTTCCGCAGGTTATATTCCCTCACCACTACCGGCTCCGCTCCTGTTTCCGCATATTGGTAACCCTACTCCACTGCTCACAACCAATACGTTCAACCGGATGCAGTATTATGAATTCGTAAGCGACCGGTTCGTGGCTTTACACTTGCAGCATCGCTTTGAGGGTTTATTATTCAACCGCTTACCGGGCATCCGTAAACTGAACTGGCGCCTGATTGCTAACTTCGATGCCCTATGGGGCAGCCAGTCCGATGAGAATAAAGCATTGGAAACGACGAAACCTCTGCCCAATGGAGCCCGTTCCATTCGGTTCGGCTCGCTCGATCCCGCCCGCCCTTACATGGAAGTCGGCTATGGCATCGACAACATTTTCAAGCTGATCCGGATTCAGGCTATCCACCGGCTCAATTATCTCAACAACAACATGAATGGCATCCCAACGGACAAATTCGCTCTCAAAGCATCCGCTACGTTGAGTTTCTAAGCGTGAGGTTATAAAGTTATAAGGTAGTAAAGTTTGGTTCGCTGGTCGAACAACTCTACTACCTTATAACTTTATATATATACAACTCTTCAACTTACTTCATGTCGTTCGTTGCGCCCGTTACCATTCAAAAAATTACTCATGAAAGCCTGATCGAAACGCCTGATTTGCTGGCTATTGAAGAACCCCTGGAAATTCGGCTGGGCTTTGGCCCGAACGACAACCGACAGCAACGTTCCGTATCCGTAACGATGCGGACACCGGGCGAAGAAACAGGACGTAACGACGAAGAACTGGCGCTGGGTTTCCTCTTCACAGAAGGTATTATTTATAGCCCCACCGACATTATTTCGTGCCGTCATTGCGTGCAGGACGCCCAAAAAGCAGGCAACGTAATACGTGTTGAACTTCATCCCGATGTTGATATAGATTGGTCGCGACTAACACGTAATACGTTCACGTCATCCAGTTGTGGCCTATGTGGGAAAGCCACTATTGAAGCCGTTACGTCGTTAACGACGGGGCCTGTTACGTCCGATTTTGCTATTGCACACGAAATACTTTATGCCCTACCCGAGCGCGTCCGTATCCAGCAAAGTACCTTCGCTTATACCGGTGGCATCCACGCAGCCGCTCTGTTTAATACCACTGGCAACGTAGTACTTGTTCGCGAGGATATCGGTCGGCATAATGCTTTAGATAAACTAATTGGAGCAGCTTTCTGGCAAAACGAGCTCCCTCTCTCGCAATGTGGCGTCTTTTTAAGCGGACGTATTGGCGTTGAGCTAGTTCAGAAAAGCTGGATGGCAGGTATCCCACTGCTGGCCGCTGTCGGTGCACCTTCCAGCCTCGCCGTACAAATGGCCAAAGAAGCGGGCATCACCCTCCTCGGCTTCCTTCGCGACCAACGGTTTAATGTGTATAGCGGGGATTATAGAGTTATAAAGTTGTAGGGTTATATGGTTATAGAGTTGGCTGACGCATTCGCAAAAACTCTACAACCTTATAACCCTACAACTTTACAACCTTACAACTCCCTACGGCACCAGCATCGTCAGTGCGCCTGGTTCAACGCTGGCTTTGAGTGAAGTAATACGTCCGCAATATTCACCATCGACCTGAAAATAAGCTTTATGGTGCATTTCAATGTTAACCGACGTAGCAGGAAGAATTTCAATCTGTTTTGGATTGAAGGGCTTGAATCGCCAGAAAAGCTTCAGGATTTCGCCAAATGACAGGCGTCGAAAAATAACCACTTCAAACTGACCGTCCGATAAATCGCCATCGGGGTTAATGACTGCACCAGTGCCGTACATTCGAGCGTTAGCCAGTACCACCATAAAAGCAGCCCGGGAAACACACGTATCACCCACGTTAATGGATACACGTAACAGACGTGTTTTTCGCAGAACATTTAGTACGCTACGTAAATATCCCAGCTTCCCACGAAGATTGTTCTGTTCGTAATACTTAACCAGTTGAGCGTTCAATCCAATATCGCCCAGATGCAGACAGATATCGTTGTCGTTAATCCTGATTATATCTACCTTTTTTTGTTTCCCTTCGGTTAAAATAGCCAGACTCCCTTCTACATCAGCCGGAATTTCTAATTCAGTTGCCATCCCATTAGCCGAACCAGCGGGAAGCACTCCTAACGTAACACCTTTCTTATCAAGCAATTGCTCGGCCACAATCTTGAGTGTACCATCGCCCCCAACGGCCACCACGCAATCCGGTTTGTGTTTGTCGATGTGGGTACGTATCGATTCGGCATCGGTCTTTCCATCAAGTTTAAGTAAATGAATTTTGTGGGGAAGCTCTTTAAAGTGTTTTTGAATGGCGTCTTCCCAGTTAGATTTGGTAGTTCCTCCCGAAACGGGATTGATAGCGAATAAAAAGGTCAACTTCTGCGCGTTTTAAAAGTTATAAAGGCGAGTATTGATTATACACTATGGAAACCAGTAAATCGCCCTCTGCCTATAAACAAAATAAAACCGTAAAGGATAGATTACGTCGCCATTTCTTCACGTGGCTCCGGCTAACCAATCAGCCTGTCGTGAAACTTTACCGGGGTTTTGGTACCAATGCCAGCCTGACGGTTCACGGCAGTGTATTTCGCCGGAGCGCCTTACCCCGAAAAACGTATCGCGACAATATCTTTCTGAATCTCTTTGGGTTACTACGTCTGTTTCTGGTACGTCCGTATCCACACGCGAGAGTTCGCATTCTGGCAGGCGACCAGATTGCCGAAGCCCAATCCGATATCGACGGTTATTTTCGGGTCGATGTTCCGCTAACGCAACCGCAGCCGTGTGGCTGGCATACTGTTCGGGCGCAGCTCATCGCTCCTTCTTCGGAAGCTATTTTGGATGAAAATGAAGGGCAGGTTTTAGTGCCACCACACACCCAATTCGGCTGCATTTCCGACATCGACGATACGTTTCTGGTGTCGCACTCAGCTGATATCATGAAACGGCTAAAAGTTATTTTGACTCGTAACGCGCACAGCCGCCAGCCGTTCGATGGTGTTGTGGCGCATTATCAGCTTTTGGCAGAAGCCCAAAGTGGCACCGATGCAACGAATCCGTTCTTCTACGTATCAAGCAGCGAGTGGAATCTGTACGATTATATCCTTGAATTTTCGAGAAAAAATGGCCTGCCGGAAGGCGTTTATCTGCTTAGTCCGTTAAAGCAACTTTCAGAGGTTTTAAAAACGGGGCAGGGCAGGCACATGACTAAATTTGCCCGGATAGTACGTATTCTGGAAGCTTACCCCGATCAGCGTTTTATTCTGCTTGGGGATGATACTCAGGAAGATCCGAATATTTACGCTGCTCTTGTCAGGCATTTTCCGGAACGTATTGTAGCTGTATACATCCGGCAGGTCCACGGCAAAAACGAGCCTAAAACTCGAGAAACTCTTCGTGAAGTCGAAGCGGCCGGAGTGCCTGTCTGTTATTTCGCCCACAGCGCCGACGCCAGAAAGCATTCGCTGGAATTGGGCTTAGTGGCCAGTTAATAGGCACCGACAGGCTCTGGCTGTTGGAGACGCGATAGCGGCTAACAATATAGCGACAATCAGCAGCCGGAGCCTGTCAGTACCTGAATTTATTTATCTTCTTTCAACGTCGCCAAGAAGCTAACAACGTCGCGGATTTCGCGTTTGGTGAGCAGATATTTCATCTCGGGCATACTCGATGGCGCTGTGGTTCGCTTCGCAATCTGCGTTTTCGGGATAGCCATATCCGGCTGGTCGCCCACTTTCACCTTGACTTCGGTTGGCGTTTCTTCCTGAAGAATGCCATTGACGATTTTACCATTTTTCAGTTTCAGTTCGACCGTCCCAAAACCCGGCGCCAGCCGCGCACTTGGATTTATCAACGCTTCCAGCAATTGCTCGCGCGAAAGTCGACTAGCAACACCATTCAGACGGGGGCCGGCGTTGCCACCCAAATCATCGTAGGCATGACACCGAATGCACTGCGCCGTCTGGTGTCGGAAGAAGATTCGGCGACCCTGATCTGGCACTCCACCCAGCAGACTTCCTTTATATGAAGCCGCCAGCGCATCCGGCGACAGTTTAGACGTAATGGCTTTATACCGAGCCGTCAGCGGAGCCGAGTGAGCGCTTTCGATAGATTCCTCCAGCTCTAGCTGAAGTTCAGGAGACAACGTACCAGCCGACAGTTTCTTGAGTAAATCATCAAAAACGGCTTGTGTAGTTGCAATAGGCAATTTACCCAAGGTCAATAGGGCGGCCTGTTTTTCTTCGGTAGTACGCGTGTTGATTACGTCCGACAGCAGCGACACCATTTTGGCTTTTGGCATGTCAGATTTAGCGAGCAGATCCAATCCGGCGACACGTACCGTTTTTTCGTTATCAGCCAGCGCCGTTTCGATGGCTTTACTCACCTGTTTGTCAGACATGGCGGCTAGAGAACGTAACGCAGCGACGCGCATTTCAGCCTCTTTATCAGTGGTTAAACGCGCGAATAGAGCGTCGGAAGCGTCACCCAGATTCAAGCGCGTAATGGCTTTGGTAGCTGCCTGCCGTAGGGCCAGTTCGGAATGATTCAGCAGTTGCGTGTACATGGCCCCCGCCTTCGATTTTACTATTGCTAGATCTCGCTCGACCACACCCCGATAACGTCCATCAACCCGGTCAAGCACGGACGGTTTCGCCCAGGTACTCAGTGCGTCCATCGCTTCGGCCCGCATAGCAATCGGAGCCCCTTCTTTCTGCGCATAATCAATCAGATTCTGCATAGCCTCCGACGTACCGGCCCGCAAATTGGCATTGATGACCCGACGTAGCAAAGCTTCATTTGTAAAGCTGGTTGTTTTCAATACGTTGCCCAACGCAGGCAGAGCTGCAGGAATCGACAAATCGTCGTTGATACCACGAGCCGCTTCGGTAACGATAAATTCATCTTTATCCCCCAGGAAAGATGCAATACCAGGATCGCTCATGCGACGTAGCGCCACCACCGCTGCGATACGTACCGCCCGCGACGGATGACTAGCCAGAGCCACCACCGGAGCCGGTTTGCCGATACGTGCCAGCGCCAGGCTAGCCGCGTGACGAATGTAAACGTCCTCGTCGTTGTTGGCTTCCAGCAGTTGAATAAGCGGTTGTGTAGCTGGCTCATACGCGATACGTCCCAGCGCTTCGGCGGCAAAGAAACGGGTGCGACTGTTGGCATCTTTCAGCAAAGGAATCAAAGCCGAACCCGCGTCAACATAGCGAACATCACCCAACCATTTTGCAGCCTGCGCCCGAATTTCGGGGTCATTGTCGGTCAATAATGGCATTAGTAATTTTCCGTATTGCTTATCCTGACGTATCAACTGGCTGATGCCCCATATACCGTGTACGCGCGCCAGTTGGTTATCCATTTGTTTGGTCGAAGCCGTCAATACGTCGACGCCCTTGGCACCCCGTTTCACCAATTCAAACTGGGCTTTCTGCCGAACGCGCATATCAGGATTTTTCAGCAATTCGCCCAAATCGGTTTCGGAACGGGACGTAAATTTCTCGCTCAACAACGTTTTAGTACGTTGCCGGTCTGCCCAGTTGGCTCCAGCCTGATCGTCCAGTTTCCAGATACGTCCGTAATCTTTCGTATCCCAGCCGTTAATCCAGTCTGCTACGTAAAGCGCCCCATCTGGACCAAAATCAATGCCGGTTGCCAGTACGTTGCTCAGAATTTTTTTCTGCTCACCCAGTTCGAAACCAGCTCCTTTGGATTTTAATTTAAACGCATGAATACCCGAACGAGCTGGATTTCCAACAAATTCGGCCAGGAAAAACGTGTTTTTATAGGCTGGACTTAGTGCCGTTCCCGGATTGTATTTCATGCCCGCGGGACCGCTGACGAAGTTGGCAATGGTTGGCGTGATGTAAGCAGCCTGCCCCTCAAAACGAGGTTTATACATCTGCTCGTCCATCCAGACTTTGTACGTATTGTTGTTCGGGTCACGGTATTTTCCGTACTGCCAGTTGCTGCGCCAGCCTGTGTCTGAGCCATTTACGATGTAAACCAGCCGCTCTTTTTCGCCGGGATGGTCGCCGTCGTTGTCTTCGCTGATCAGGTTACCGTACTCATCAAACACAAACTCGTGCGTGTTCCGAACACCATGCGCAAATACTTCAAAATCAGAGCCGTCGGGGTTGGAACGAACAATAACGCCACTATTCGGGTGCGACCATTGCTTGCCATCCTTATCTTTTCCATTGAAGCCAATATCCCCGATTTGCCAGTAAACTTTCCCGTCGGGTCCCATCACAATGCCCGACATGCCGTGTCCACTAAAGCCAACGTGAATGCCGTAACCATGTGAAATAGACGTTTTTGACTCAGCAATACCGTCGCCGTCTTTGTCCTGCATCCGCCACAAATCAGGGCCGACGGCCACAAACAGATCGTCGCCATACTTCATAACGCCACCCGCTACGTCGGTTACTTCATCGTTGAAATCTTCAACAACAAGTTGCGACAAATCGGCAACGCCATCACCAGACGTATCTTCAATCCGGTAAACGTGTTCTTTTTCGACGGCCATATCGAGCCAGTCGTGAGAGCCATCACCATTAATATCTTTCAGCCACTCGTTTTTAGCGCTGTTCTCAGGTGAAAGTACCTTATGCAGGAAAGCCCGTTTATCCTCAATTGTTTGCAGCCGATTCGACTCGATTTCCCAGTCCTGATGCCCCCGAATGTCGAATTCAGAGTTTTTTTGCCGGTTGGTACGGGTATAATAAAGTTTGCCATCGTCGCCGATATTGATGGCAATCGGGTCAGCTACTAATGAATCCACGCCCCACAATTTCAGGGTAAGTCCCGACGCCATTTCGGGTTTGACGGTAGCTTCTATGGCCTGCGCCAGTTGAGCAGCTTTCGCCGGGTCTAAACGTTTGATTCGACGGTTAATAGGGTCTTTGTCATGCTGGTATCCCACCAGCCCAACCACGGCTGCCAGCGCCCCAAGCCAGCCAACCTGTTTTTTCACAAACGTATTCACCTTCTTTCTTTCCATGATCAATGATTAGTACGTATTAACGAAACGCTTGGCCTATCAGAAACGTACGGGTTTGTAATGCCAACATCCATGTCGATACGTTCTGTTAAAGACAATTTTTGCCCTATGCTACTTGCTTTTGTGCTCCGACACATACCAAGTAACAGCATCCTTATAAGTAAGATTTGATGCGTATTCCCTTAGAGTAAGGGGCTTGCCGAATCTCCTGTATACCTATGAAAAAGCCATTACCCTTTCTTATTTCCGCCTTATTGCTTTCGCTGACTCTTGTTGCCTACACACCTGCTCCCGTCAAACTCGACGTAGTCCGTGTTGAAGGTGGACAGATTTCCGGTACGTCGAACAAAGCTGGTGACGTAGCGATTTTCCGGGGAATACCATTTGCCGCTCCACCGGTTGGCCCGCTACGTTGGAAGGCCCCTCAACCCGTTACGTCCTGGTCTGGTGTCAAAAAATGCGATGCGTTTGGCGCAAGCCCCATGCAGGGAAATCCAGCTCCGTTTGGACCATGGAGCGCCGAATACCTGATTCCCAAAGAACCCATCAGCGAAGATTGTCTGTATCTGAACGTATGGACAGGGGCAAAATCGGCTAGTGAAAAACGGCCGGTTCTGGTCTGGATTTACGGGGGTGGATTCAACAGCGGAGGAACCGGTTGTGCCATCTACGACGGTGAAGCGACGGCACAAAAAGGAGTCGTTTTTGTGAGCATCAACTATCGGGTTGGGCCGTTTGGGTTCTTCTCCCATCCTGAACTTACGGCCGAATCGGGGCACAACGCTTCGGGTAATTACGGATTAATGGATCAGGTTGCCGGTTTGCAATGGGTCAAAAAGAATATTGCGGCCTTCGGTGGCGATCCCAACAACGTAACGATTGCGGGCCAGTCGGCGGGTTCCATGAGCGTGAACTGCATGGTTGCTACGCCATTGGCTAAAGGCTTGTTCAACAAAGCCATAGCCGAAAGTGGCGCCGGTTTTGCCAGACCGTATCCGAGTCTTCAACAGGCTGAAGAAGCCGGTCAGAAAATGGCGCAGACGTTGGGCGTGTCGACTTTGGCAGAGTTACGGGCAAAACCAGCCGAAGAAATTCTTAAAAAAGGTCAGGGACGCGGTCCAGTCATTGATGGCTACGTATTGCCTCAATCCATCGCCGATATTTTTGCGGCTGGTCAGGAAAACGACGTTACGTTGCTTACCGGCTGGAACGAGGACGAGGGCATGAATTTCGGGCAGATGAAGAACGCGGAAGCCTACCGTAAACAAATTCAGGAACAATACGGCGAACGGGCCGACGAATTCCTGAAATTCTATCCCGGAACCACCGACGCCGAAGCGGCCACGTCGCAACGTAACATGTCGCGCGATATGATCTTTGGCGCTCAGAATTATACTTGGGCAAACATTCAAAGCAAAAAGGGCAAAAAAGTGTACGTCTATCGATTTGCCCGGAAAATACCGGCTACGGGCGAATATGCTAAATACGGCGCTTTCCATACGGGCGAGGTGCCGTATGCCTATGACAATCTGCAATTTATCGATAAAAGTCTGCGCCCACTGGAGCCTGTCGATAATGAACTGGCGAAACAGATGTCGACGTATTGGGCGAATTTTACCAAAACCGGTAATCCAAACGGCAAGGGACTTCCGCAATGGCCTATCTACGCAACCGATTCCCGGCAGATTATGATTTTCGGCGATCAGTCGAAGGCCGCTCCCCTGCCCGATGGCCCCGCGCTGGATTTCCTGTTCACGACAATGGGAAAACGATGATTGTAAAGCCAATAAATAATACGTTCTTTTCTGGCGGCATACAGATCGCTACTAAAAATTCAGCCTAAATTTTTCAGCTATGACCACAGGTTTGGATGAGTTGGCGGCATCGACCGAAACAGGCCAATTAGGCATTCTTCATCTGAAGCGATATTGGGCGAAAAAAATGGCTGTTCGGCAGGGGCAGTTGGCAAGTGACTCTTTTGAAGACGAACATGATCTGGACACCGCCCTCTTGAGCGCTCTCAACCTTGGCCTTGAGCCCACTCTTCAATATTTGTTTCAAAGGTCTCCAAGTTTTCCGGAATTTGAGCTCTGGATACAAACCGTTACCGGTGGGCCGCCCAAGGGTGATAAAGTTACTCAATTCAACGCTCGGCTACTGGACGGTAACTGGACGCAAACTGACCTGCCAGAATCCGAACCTACGCTTAGTGAGGATGATCTGGCACACTGGGAAACTCACGGTTACGTAAGCATTAAAAATGCCATCCCGCAGCAGGATTGCGAACAAACCATTGATTTGATCTGCGATTTTCTGAAAATAGATCGGTATGATCCCAAGACCTGGTATACTCCTCGTTCGGATAAGCAAGGCATCATGGTTCAATTGTTTCAGCATCCGCTTTTAACCAGGAATCGAGAATCAGCCCGCATTCGGGTTGCTTATGAGCAGTTATGGGGCCGGACCGATTTATGGGTAAGTACCGATCGGGTCGGATTTAACCCACCTCAAACCACTACCTGGAAATTCCCAGGACCAAACCTTCACTGGGACGTTCGCCTGGATCGGCCTGTGCCATTCGGCGTGCAAGGCTTGTTGTATCTTTCAGACACACAGGCCAATCAGGGCGCGTTTACGTTAGTACCTGGTTTTCAACACAAATTAGCAGATTGGCTGGCCAACATTGACCCTAAAACCGATCCTCACACCCAGAATCTAATGGCCCTTGGTGCGAAACCAATTGAAGGTTCTGCCGGAGATTTTATCATCTGGCATCACGCTTTACCTCATGGCAGCAGCCCAAACACAGCCGCTGCGCCCCGTTTTGTACAATACATCAATTATGCCCCTTAAATCAATGGAAGTCAACTATAGTATACGAAGAGCTCTTGAACAACGTATCGTTCCTTTTCAGACGAACGTATGGCTGCTCATGCTATTCACCGTTACGTTCCCACTCCTGTCGATTGGACAAAACCAGAAAGCCCCCACTACGTCGCTCGTAACGGGTAAGGACGTAGCCGTTGTTTCTACCGAATCTGGAAAAGTTCGGGGCTATATTCACAATACCATTTACACGTTCAAAGGTATTCCCTACGCCAAAGCCGAACGCTTTATGGCACCCACCAAACCCGATTCGTGGACGGGTGTTCGTAGTTCGATGAGCTATGGCCCCGTTTGCCCGCTGATGGACCCTACTACGTCGGTGATGGACGAATCGGAGTTTGTGTTTCACCACGACTGGGGTTATCCGAATGAAGATTGCCTGCGATTAAACATCTGGTCGTCAGGTGTCAGTGATTCCAAAAAGCGACCGGTTATGGTTTGGCTGCATGGTGGCGGACACGTAGCAGGCTCCTCGCAGGAATTGCCTTCGTACGATGGCGAGAACATCAGCAAGAAAGGCGACGTAGTGCTGGTGTCAATTAATCACCGGCTAAATATTCTGGGATTTCTTGACTTGTCTGCCTACGGCGAAAAATACAAAGCTTCGTCCAATACGAGTATTATGGATATGGTTGCCGCGTTGCAATGGGTCAAAACGAACATCGCCAACTTTGGTGGCGATCCCAACAACGTAACGATTTTCGGCCAGTCGGGCGGGGGCGGCAAGGTCAATACGTTGCTGTATACACCGTCGGCCAAAGGCCTTTTCCAGAAAGCGATTATTCAAAGCGGTGGACTTGGACTTAGCTTCCATGAACCTGCGCTGACCAAACGCGTAGGCGCTGCCGTACTGGATGAGTTAGGCATCAAAGCCGATCAGGTTGATGAGATTCAGAAGGTACCGTTTGGAAGACTGGCCGCTGCGGGTAAAAAGGCCGTACTGAAAGTGCAGGAACAAGTGAAAGCGGAAGGTAAACAAACGGGGGTTTTTGGCCTGATGTGGGGACCAACGCTCGACGGAAACTTACTGCCCTATCAACCCACCGACCCGACGGCTCAATCAATTTCCAGCACAATTCCGTTGCTGATTGGGTCTACGAAAAATGAATTTATGGCTTCATTACGTTTGCCAGATAGCAACGCGCTGACGATGGACGAGGCCAAAAGTATGCTGCAAAAACAGTACGGCGACAAGACTGATGCCTTCATTGCGGCCCTCAAAAAAGCGTATCCAAACGATACCAAACCTTCCGATTTGCTTGATGTAGACGGTATGTTCCGACGTAGCGCCATCAAAATGGCAGATGTAAAAGCAACCTCGTCCGCGCCGGTGTACATGTACCTTTTTACGTATCAGTCGCCAGTACTGGACGGGCGTTATAAAGCCATGCACTGCACCGAAATCCCGTTTGCGTTCAACAACGTAGCCCGCTGTGAAGAAATGACCGGCGGCACCAAAGCGGCTTATGAGCTGGCCGACAAAGTGAGTCAGGCATGGGTAAGTTTCGCCCGGACCGGCAATCCGAACCATAAAGGTCTACCCAACTGGCAGAGGTATACGCCCGCCAACGGAGCGACGATGTTGCTTGATAATCAGTGCGTAGAGAAATACCATCACGATAAAGAAGCGCTGGCGATTGGCCCGCAGATATCGCTTTAAACTCCTTCAAAAAATTGTATGCTGTCGCTTCTGGGGTTTGCTACCATCGGTATCTTTCTGGCGCTCATCATTACCAAACGGCTATCGGTCATAACAGCGTTGGTGCTGGTGCCTTTGGCGATGGGTTTACTGGCGGGGTTCAGTCCGAAAGAACTGGGCGAAATGATTCTGACGGGCATTAAGCAGGTGGCGCCAACGGGTATTCTGCTGATGTTCGCTGTGCTTTATTTCGCCACCATGCTCGACGCCGGTCTGTTCGATCCGATCATTGCGGGTATCATCCGCTACGTTAAAGGCGACCCGCTGAAAGTAATTGTCGGAACGGCCATCCTAACAATGATTGTCCACCTTGACGGAGACGGTACCGCTACGTTCATGATCGTGATGTCGGCCTTTTTACCGATCTATCGCGAGCTAAAAATCAACAAGTTAATTTTACCGGGAATCGTTGCGCTGAGTGTTGGCCCCCTCCATCTGGTACCCTGGTCTGGTACGTCGGCGCGGGCCATTTCGACGCTAAAAACCGACGCTACGCAATTGTTCAACCCGAACATTCCCGCGATAGTAGCGGGTGTCGCCTGGGTCTTATTTGTAGCCTATTGGTTTGGTCGGCAGGAGCGAAAACGACTGGGCATAACAGATTTCCACTACGTTCATCACGAAAATCTGACCGAGCAACAGCGGCTGCTACGTCGCCCAAAGCTCTTCTGGCTCAACGCCTTACTGACCATTACGCTCATCGTTACGTTGATGAAAGGCTGGGTGCCTACACCGGCCTTGTTCATCGTAGCAGCTACGTTGGCGTTACTGATCAACTACCCAAAACTGGTCGATCAACAAAAAGTGCTACGTGGTCACGGCAACAACATTTTTATGGTGTCAAGCATGATTTTCGCGGCTGGCGTTTTTTCAGGAATTCTGACCGGTTCGAAAATGATTGACGCTATGGCGACGTCGCTGGTGTCGCTGGTTCCCGAACAACATGCTGCCTGGATTCCTACGCTGACCGCCATTACAAGTATGCCAGCCAGTCTGCTTTTTACACCCGATGCATATTATTTTGGCGTCGTTCCGATTTTAAGTCAGACCGCTACGCAATTCGGAATTGATCCTCTGGAAATCGGGCGGGCGGCTTTGCTGGGGCAGATGACAGTTGGGTTTCCGGTTAGCCCGCTAACGGCCTCTACATTTCTGCTCGTCGGACTGGCCGACGTTGATTTGGGTGACCACCAGAAGTTCATTCTGAAATGGGCGTTTGGTACTACGTTGGTCATGACGCTGGCAGCACTCTTAACCAGTTCCATTCACCTATGAAAGAACGAATTCGAATTGGCTGTGGCGCTGGTTTTTCCGGCGACCGATTAGAACCTTCGGTGGTGCTGGCTCAGCGTGGAAACCTGGATTATCTGGTGCTGGAATGCCTGGCCGAACGTACCATCGCGCTGGCCCAGAAACGCAAACGGCAAAATCCGTCGCTGGGTTACGACCCATTGCTCGAACGTCGAATTGAACGTTTATTGCCGTATCTGATAGCCAACAACGTTCGACTCATTACGAATATGGGCGCAGCAAATCCGCTGGCCGCTGGGCAAAAAATCATAGAAATTGCTAAAAAAATAGACGCATCGGTTACGGTTGCCGTTGTCACTGGCGACGACGTATTTGACCAGCTTTCGGGCGAAGAGATTTCGCTGGAAACGGGCAAACCCCTGACCGAATCTGGCCCATTGATTTCAGCAAATGCTTATCTGGGAACCGACGCTATTTTACCCGCTCTCGCAACCGGAGCGAATATTATCATCACCGGTCGCGTGGCAGATCCATCGTTATTTGTGGCTCCGCTTGCTCACGAATTTGGCTGGTCGTTGGACGATAGCAATCAGATTGGCCAGGGAACTGTAATCGGTCATTTATTAGAATGCGCCGGACAATTGACGGGTGGATATTTCGCCGATCCCGGAAAAAAAGACGTACCAGATATGGCGCATCTGGGGCACCCTTTCGCCGATGTTACGTCGGATGGAACGGCTGTTTTTGGTAAAGTAGACGGCACAGGTGGTTTGCTGAACGTAGCAACGGCCAAAGAACAACTCTTATACGAAGTCATGGACCCTGCCCACTACGTTACCCCCGACGTAGTAGCTGATTTCACGCAGGTACGTCTGGAAGAAATCGGTCTGAATCAGGTCATGGCAACGGGCGGGCAGGGAAAAACCAGACCTAATACGTTGAAAGTGAGTGTCGGTTACGATGCTGGCTATATCGGCGAGGGAGAAATTTCGTATGGCGGTTCAAACGCGCTGGGCCGGGCCAAACTTGCCGGAGCTATCATTGAGGAACGTTTACGAGATCGATTTAGTGATCTTCGCGTGGATTACATTGGTAGTACGTCGGTGCATCGAACCCAGTTCGGTGCATATCCTAAACCTTATGAAATCCGATTGCGGGTTGCCGGACGAGCGGCTACGTATCAACAGGCGGCTTTGGTCGGCGAAGAGGTGGAAGCGTTGTACACCAACGGGCCGGCGGGTGGCGGTGGTGCCCGCAAATACGTTCATGAGGTCGTGGGCATCGTTTCGACGTTGCTTTCACGCGATAAAATCAACTCACAAGTCATGGTATTTCGATCATGAAAATCAAACTGTACGACATCGCACATAGTCGGGCGGGCGATAAGGGCAACACGTTGACACTATCGCTAATCCCCTATCATTCTGACAATTACCCGCTAATTCAGAAACTTATCACAGCCGAAGCAGTCAAGAAACACCTGAGTGGCATTGTTGCAGGTGACGTATTACGCTATGAGTGGCCCAACCTGCCTGCACTTCAGTTTGTGTGCCAGCAAGCGTTGATGGGGGGCGTTACTACGTCCTTAACGATGGATACGCACGGCAAAAGTCTGAGCTATGCCTTACTGGAAATGGAGCTGGAAACCGACGAAAATTTTGATTAACAAAATCAACGAAACGATTTTAGCATTTTATTCCCAACTAGTTGACCTATGAAAACACGTTTTCTCCTGATTATAAACCTGTTTATTTCAGGCATTACACACGCCCAAACCGCTCCGCCGAAACGCCCGCTTCCGATCATCGACGTACACGTTCATGCGATGAAAGTAAATCCGAGTTTCGCCATTGAAATGTGTCCGTGGTTTTTACGGGATATGCCCGGAGGTGATCCCAATCAGCAGATGCGGGCGTTTCTAAACACAAGCTGCGTCGATCCGTTACAACCCGCCAAATCCGATCAGGAAATGCAGGACGCCGTTCTTGCCACTATGGAGCGTCTCAACATGACAATCGTAGCTTACGGCGACCCGCAGATTTTACGAAAGTGGAAAAAAGCTGCCCCCGATCGGGTTATTCCCGGTATTGGCGTCAGTGGCCCAAACGACATGACCGTACAGGCTTTTACCGATTCGCTTTCGGGAGGCTTTTACAAAGTGATGGGTGAGGTAGCTCCTCAATATCAAGGCCTTTCGCCCAGCGACATGTCGCTTGATGGGTATTTTGCCGCAGCCGAAAAATTAAATATACCCGTTGGCATTCACATGGGAACGGGTGGTAATGGTATGGCGAATATTTCGCAGGCTAAATACCGGGCGTCGTTGGGTCGGCCATTTTTGCTGGAGGATATGCTGGCGCGGCACCCTAAATTAAAAATATGGGTGATGCACGCGGGTTATCCGATGATCGATGAAATGATTGGCTTGATGGGCGCCAACGCTTACGTCTACGTTGACCTGGCCGGGTTCATCTGGAGTTATCCGCAGGCCGAAATTCACGCGTATATAAAACGGCTTGTGCAGGCGGGTTTCGGCAAGCGGATTCTCTATGGTACCGATTTTATGGTCTGGCCAAAGTTGTTCGAAACTTCCATCAGCGTAATTGAAAATGCCGATTACCTATCTTTCGACCAGAAACGGGACATTTTATTCAACAACGCCGTTCGTTTTTTCCGGTTAGATCCTGAAAAATTTAAGTAGCTCACTAAGGTGATATTTGTTATCCTGCCTGCGTCAGGATGCAAAAAACCACGATTGTAAGAGACTACAAAACTTCTGCTATAGACAGCTAGTTACCCGTTACGTATCGCCGTGGACTAGCCCTCTGATACGTAATTTTGACAACGCATATGGCACAGAACACGCCCCCGGAAGAGTTAACCGGTAATCTTGATGTAAAAGATCCCTTTGACGTAGCGGCTGGTTACACGGCCGTTTTCCAGTCGTTCAAGCACGTTTTACATGGAACGGGGGCCGGACGGGGGTGGAAAGCGCTTGTCAGCCTGAACCAGAAAGACGGATTCGATTGTCCGTCCTGTGCCTGGCCCGACCCTGATGGACATCGTTCTCCAATCGCCGAATATTGTGAGAGTGGTGCCAAGGCCGTTGCCGACGAGGTTATGACCAAACATACAGCCTCGCCGGTCCTGTTTCAGCGGCACTCTGTAGCCGATTTACTTCAGAAAACTGACCTCTGGCTGGGGCAGCAGGGCCGTTTAACACAACCCCTGGTGCTACGTCCGGGCGCTACAAATTATGAACCGATTAGCTGGCATGACGCTTTTCAACTCATTGCGAATCAGCTAAATGCTCTGGATTCGCCTGATGAAGCCATTTTCTATACGTCGGGACGTACCAGTAACGAAGCAGCATTTTTGTATCAGTTGTTTGTTCGAATGTTTGGCACCAACAACATGCCCGATTGCTCGAACATGTGTCACGAATCGACTAGTGTGGCGCTGGCAGAATCCATCGGCTTAGGCAAAGCGTCGGTCAAATATGATGATTACGAAAAGGCGGATGTCATCATGATTATGGGGCAAAATCCGGGAACGAACGCCCCGCGTATGCTGACACCGCTGGAAGCAGCCAAACGTAACGGAGCTAAAATCATTGCCGTCAACCCACTGCATGAAACGGGATTGCTACGTTTCAAAGACCCGCAAAGTCCGCGCGATATGCTGTTTGGGGGCGAAAAAATGACTGATCTGTATTTGCAGGTACGTATCAACTCGGATATGGCTTTCCTGAAAGCGATGTGTAAGTTGTTACTTGCCGAAGAGCAGAAAACGCCCGGGAAAGTTTTTGATAATGAATTTATTAAAAGTTATACGTCGGGCTACGAAACGTTTATCAAAAGCCTGGAGCAGTTTGAACTTAGCGACCTTGCCGCTCAGTGTGGCCTGACGATTGACCAGATTCAGGAAGCGGTCGATTTGATTAAGCATACCCGCAAATTCATTATTTGCTGGGCGATGGGACTAACGCAGCACCGGAACGCCGTTTCGACCATCAACGAAATTATTAATCTGCTCTTACTCAAGGGCAGCATTGGCATCGAAGGCGGTGGCGCCAGCCCGATTCGCGGACACAGCAACGTTCAGGGCGATCGCACGATGGGCATCTGGGAAAAACCCAAACCGGAGTTTCTGGATGCGCTGAAAAAAGTGTTTAAGTTTGAGCCGCCCCGCGAAGATGGTTACGATACGGTGAAAGCCGTAAAAGCCATGCACGAAGGGAAAGCCAAGGTTTTTTTCGGATTGGGCGGCAATTTCGCGATGGCCGTTTCCGACACAAACTACACGGGCGAAGCACTGAAGACGTGTAAACTTACCGTTCACGTATCGACCAAACTGAACCGCAGTCACCTCATCCACGGCGAAACAGCACTGATTCTCCCCTGCCTGGGACGTACCGACCGCGACATTCAGGCCACAGGCGAGCAATTTGTCAGTTGTGAAAGCACGACCGGCGTAGTAGCTCAATCGCACGGAGTTGTTGATCCGGTAGTTGATACGCTCAAAAGCGAAGTGGCTATTATTGCCGAACTGGCCAAAGCGACCCTAAACGGAAAATCAACCGTTGATTGGGACAGTCTCGTTGCTAACTATGACCGCATCCGCGATTTAATCGGGCAAGTTGTACCCGGACACGAGCAGTACAATCAGAAAGTTCGGAAACCCGGTGGTTTCTATATTCCGAATGGGCCACGTGTGCGGGAGTTCAAAACCAAAGACGGGAAGGCTCATTTTACCATCAATACGCCGTCTCACCACGACTTACAAACCGGCGAACTGCTGCTGATGACGATCCGTAGTCACGACCAGTTTAACACAACAATTTACGGTTACGACGACCGATACCGAGGTATTTACAACGAACGGCGCGTCTTGTTCATGCACCGCGACGACATCGCCAATCTGAAATTACAGGAAAAACAAGTAGTCGATTTACACAGCAAATATGACGGTAAGCAACGTACCGCTCACCGATTTATCGTGGTTCCGTATGACATTCCGCGTGGTTGCTGTGCCGCTTATTTCCCCGAAACCAACGTACTGGTTCCTATCGATTCCATCGCTGAAAAAAGCAATACGCCTACTTCCAAATCAATTGTCATTACCGTAACACCAGCGGAAAACTAATAACGTAGTGAACATAATGGGTTTATGACCCAGTTGACTAATCCGTCTAAAGCACTACGTGGACTTACGCAATATTCAAGTTAACGTAGTACCTGAGATGGAGAAGCACTACGTTCCTAATCGCAGCTCAAAGACGAGTTGATGTTTGCACTGGATACCATTTTCCCAAATTGGATCGGGATACATTTCCAGAAAATAATTGTAGTTAACTCCTGTTAAATCAAACCCTTGCTGCTGGTAAAGGGCAATCTGGCCAATACCCGAATTGCCTGTTTTGATAAGCAACCGCGGCAAACCCTGTTTTCGGGCTGCGTCAATTACATGGGTCAACAAGGCTCGTCCAAGCCCTTTGCCTTGGTAATCAGACTCAACCGCAATGTTCATTATTTCACCGATCTCTTCCCGGCGTTGCAGGAGACAAATGCCCAGACACGTAGTATCGATACGTAGCAGATAGACCTGACTCGATGGCAGATACGTATCAATCAAGGCTTGATTTTCATCGGCCAGCAAAAGTAGGTGGTGCGGTAAATCGTCGTTGGGAGAAGCCTCGGTGATAACGTAGTGCATTGTTAACGTAGCAGTCCTGATCGTTTCTGATCAGGACTGCCTGTTTATGGCAATATTTTACTTCGTCGCTATGTAGAAAAAATCCAGGCTTCCGGCGGGATTATTGCTTACTTCGTAGTCGGTATAATTGATTTCGGCAGCCAGCCCGTCAGCTTGTAGAAGTCGATTGCGGTTCAGGCGATTCATTAAATCATAAGGAACCTGAAGCAGTCGGCGGGGCAAGCGATATTGCAGATTGAAAATATCGAAGCGGGTCAGTTTTTTTACAGATACTTTATTCTGCTCGTAATACGTCATCACTTTTTCGTTGCCGTGAATGCCTTTCGTATCGACTTTCGAAAAGTAACGCCCCATCAGGTTTTTCAATTCATCGGCAACGTATTCACGCACATGCCAGGGATTGCGCGTAAGCGAAAATGTTTTATTGACCGTCGTCAGGAGCAGTTTACCACCGGGTTTCAAAACGCGATGCGCTTCCTTAATAAACAGGTCGTCGTTTTCGATATGTTCGATCACCTGAAACGTTACGATAAAATCGAACGTATTGTCTGCTAAACCGCTGAGTGGCGGAATGTTTGCCGCAATGAACGTAGCATCCGGATAAGCTTCGCCCAGTGCCTTGATGAGGGCTTCGTTTTTGTCGATGCCGGTATAATGGCTGGCGGCTTTGGTGAGTAATTCGAGTCCCCGGCCCCAGCCGCAGCCGATCTCCAGTACGTTGCCGCTGACCATACCAGCCGCTTCGACATAGGGAAACAAAAGTCGTTGGTGAACCGGATTATCCGAAGCAATTTCGGCCGACGTAATTTCAGTGGTCTTGTACATGCGTTTGCAATTCAAACGACAAAATTACTCTTTTGCAGAGGCAAAGAAAAATGAGCCTGCCCGATAAGTCAATGCGTGGTATTTTTTCGTTATAACTAACAGCGTGTATTGTTTCCTATTTAACCCAGAAACAACGTACTAAGTCAATACCTGGACTTGTTTTTTATGCGTACTCTAACTGCTTTACTTTTCATTGCCCTGCTATCGGCCTGTGCCAGTTCTAAAAAGAAGGAACAGGCCCGCATTAATGCGGCCTATGATGCCCGTACGGAAGCACAACGAAATCAGCCCAACCGACCGGCCAGTCAGCCTGAACAGGCACAGAACTCACCCCGTGCTACGTCTGAATCATCAGCAGCGCCCATTCGCAACAACGATGGTGCCTCAGTTGGTTCTACGCCTTCTTCTCCAAAAGGTGTGGGCGACTGGATGGTTACGTCTATAAAAGGGAAATTTCTGGCCATTGATACTACGTCGGTTCGGGTGTTTATGAACCTGACGGCAAAAATGCCGGGCGGCCAGGCGGTACTGAGTCCTACCGACTTTGCGGAACATTTTATGATTGCCTACGTGATGTATCCCGATTATAACAATCGCGAACGACTAGGTTATGGCACGGTGCCGCTTAGCTCACAGAATGTCCGACAAGAGGGTGATCATCTGACGCTGTCATTTGATGTGAAACGCCCCAAAGACGCCGTTAATGCTATTTTGCTGACTGAAATCACCGAAACCAACAGCGGAGCTAAAGCACGTAATGACTTATCGTTACGGTTCAGACCAGCCAAATTGAGCGACCGAGTCGCCTTATTTTCGGCCGATGGGCAAGCGCAGTTGCGCAACTACGTAAATGCAGGCGATACAATTATTCTTCGTGATGTAAATGGTACCAGCAAACCCCTTTTTGGCTTCCGGTACCGGCATGATTTTGAAGCGGCCTCGTCGCCCATGAATACATCGCCTAAGGCGGTTTCCAAATCGCTTTCGGTCGATTCAACGCTGACTGTCACCACCAATCAGCCGTTTGTGATTCCTAAAGAAGGGCTTTATTACTTTATGGAAGACACTACCGATGCCAGCGGAATCGGTCTGGTCATAACCGACAAACGGTTCCCGAAACTGACCCGACCAGAGAAGCTCATCAAGCCGGTACTTTATATGAGTACGAGCAGCGAAATCAACGAGATGGCGCAGGCGCAGGATACAAAAAAAGCGCTGGACCGGTACTGGCTCGGCCTGATGGCAGGCAATGAAGAGGTCGCCAAACGTACCATTAAGTCGTATTACGACCGGGTTGAGGAAGCGAACCGACTCTTTACCAGCTTCAAAGAAGGTTGGAAAACCGATAAAGGCATGATTTACATTGTGCTTGGCCCCCCCGACCGTGTACAGCGCAATCGCGAACGCGAAGTATGGGTGTACAACCGCCGGGCCAACGTATCAGAAATCAATTTTACCTTTACCAAAAAACCGAATCAATTCGTAGACGACCATTATGAGCTGGTACGCTACATTGAGTATCAGCCCATCTGGTATCCGATTGTGGAAGCCTGGCGAACCGGCGCCATTCGCGAATAACGTAAAAGATGTATGATATGGGATGTATGATGTATATTTCGCGTTAGCTTTAGATCATACATCATACATCGTTAAAAATGCCCCAATCGTTTAATCGCCATTCTCGTCCGCGTCCTCAGTTTCGTCCCCAGCCCGACGAGATGGTATTTGGTATTCAGTCTGTTATCGAAACGCTACGTTCCGACCAGCAGATTGATAAATTATACATGGAAAAAGGGTTGAGCCACCCCGAAATCCAGAATCTGGCTTTTCAGAACCGCGTAACGATTCAGCGCGTACCCGTCGAAAAGCTAGATCGGCTCACCCGCAAGAATCACCAGGGCGTTGTTTGCCTGGTGGCTCAGGTTCAATACGTTAAGCTCTCCAACGTAATAGCTGATGTATACGAACGGGGCGAAACGCCGTTTTTCCTTCTTCTCGACCGCATTACCGATGTCCGTAATTTCGGAGCCATTGCCCGAACGGCTGAGTGTACTGGTATTCAGTGCATTGTAATACCGGGACGGGGAGCAGCCGCCATCAATTCCGACGCCATGAAAACGTCGTCGGGGGCGCTGAACCATATTTCCGTTTGCCGCGAACCCGATTTAACCGAAACCGTAAAATATCTTCAGGAATCAGGCATTACGGTAGTAGCCTGTACCGAAAAATCGAACCGCGATCTCTACGAACGTAGCACCGATCTGACTGGCCCAATCGCCGTTATTATGGGGTCGGAAGAAGACGGTATCTCGCCTGAACTGCTACGTATGGCCGACAATCACGTAAAAATTCCGCTGCTGGGTTCGGTTGGTTCACTAAACGTATCTGTAGCAACCGGCGTGGTGCTGTACGAAGCCGTCCGGCAACGTAGCAGCGTTAAAAGTGGCGAGTAATAAACGCATCACTTTTTGTTTATTAATTCATCCCATCTGTCTACAAAGAGTAAGAACCTTTTTTAATTTTGCTGACAAAGTAGAGCCAATTTTTCTGAAATTGGCACTAAAAATGCAGTTTACATTCTGTTAATTGCTTTGATCTACCAGGATATTTCTTTGAGGAAAATATGAAAAAACCGGTTAGACAATACGCCTATTAGTATACGAAAACCCATACAATAGAGATGTATTTACGTATCGTCTGTTTGTGGCTTCTGCTGCTGGCCCAGGCAAACGCTCAGGCTCCTACGAACCGATTGCCAGGACACCATTTTTTACAACCTGTTGATTTAAAGTTTCAGTATCTGGTCGATTCAACAAATCGGTTGTCTCTTGGCAACGTAGTGAATCAGCAGAGTGGATGGAAAACAATAGCTGATTCATCATCAACTTTAATACAGGGCTTTACAACGCATCCAATCTGGTGCAGATTTACGCTACAACAAGCTACCGATTCCTCCCATACGTATGCGTTTGAGTTAACTAACTTTTACATCGACAGCCTAAGTCTCTATCAGCCCGATTCCATTGCGGAATGGCGTATACAGCACACAGGCGATTTTATACCCTTTGTCAAACGAAATCCGAAAACGCGCTACCCCACGCTTTACGTAACACTATCGGGCAAACAGTCCCAAACATTTTACGTTCGCGTACTGTCGACCCAGCATCATAGCTATAAGCTGCGGGTTTGGGATCAGGCCACATTTGTGTCGGATCGCCTGCCCGACATGGACCGGTACGTCGTATTCACACTCGTGTTTATGTTAGCGCTGTTTCTGCTGGCGCTGTTGCTGTTCATGCGCCGGTTTGTAGTGCTACGTGCCTATGCGCTCTGGGGATTAGCAGTCTCCATGAGCGTCTTATTTTCGAGCGGCTACTCTAATATTTTATTTCCTACTTCACCCTATTGGGTGCACACGAGTCAGTATGTAACGGTGGGCCTGCTCTTACCAGCGCTGGCCTATTATGTGGTAACGGCTTGTCAACTGCCTCAGCATCTGCCCCGTCTGGTCTGGCTTTATGTCGGTTTTGGCGGAATAGGTCTGTTCTATGCAGGGCTTAGTTTTTTCTTCCGTCATCCATACATCACCTGGGGTATCATTGGTACGTTGGCCATCATGCTGGCTTTTACTCTGGCGTTACTGATTGCCTTGTTCATGAGTGGCTTTAGGCCCGTCATCTGGAACGTAATGTCGCTGCTGGTACTGTTACCTCTCTACACGTATTTCTACGGACGTAACGCTGGCTTTTTCACCGGATCGTTTACCGAAGAATCCCTTAAGTTTTCGATGTTCTTAAGTTCGATAGCCGAACCGTTTTTTATGGTGATGATGCTTTGGCAGGCTACCCGCGAACGGATTCAAACGGCGGATAATCTGAGTCTTGAACAGTCCCGACGTGAAAATATACAGGCACTCGACAAGCTTAAAACGGATTTTTTCACCAATGTTTCTCACGAACTTCGCACACCTATTACGTTGCTGTTAGGCCCTCTGCAAACGTTGCAGGCCCGCTTTCCTGACAATGAACTGTACGCCCTCATGTACCGGAATGCCGGTCGGCTTCAAACGCTGATCAATCAATTGCTCGATCTGGCGAAACTCGATGCCCGTCAGATGAAAAATATGCTGGCACCGGGTAATTTGGCAAATGACATACGCATCTGGGTTGCTCTCTTCGATTCTATGGCGGACAGCCGCTCGGTTTCTTTAAGTTTACATCAGAATCAGGATAGCTGGTTTTCTCAGTACGATGCCGATAAGGTGGAGAAAATTCTGACGAACCTGCTCAGTAATGCGGTCAAAAATACGCCGGCAGGGGGATCGGTTAAGGTAGAGGTTACATATAGCTCAGCAGGTGTAGACCTGGACGTGCACGATACAGGTGTGGGCATTACTCCGGACGATATGGGCCATCTGTTCGATCGGTTTTATCAGGGAGTAGGCTCTAATCGTCTCGAAGTAGGAACAGGTGTGGGGCTTGCCCTTACTTATGAACTGATCCAATTGATAGGGGGAATCATTACGGTACGTAGTAAACCGGGTGAAGGCACGACGTTTCACGTTACCTTACCAATCCAGAGCGAAGCCAGTCAGCCACTACCGAGCGAAAACGGCCAACGACTGAATCGTTACGTATCTCCTATTCCATCAGTTGATTCAGGGGTCATCGATCACGAAAGTGCACTGTTGATTGGCGATGAAGTTTATAATGAAGACGGTACAAGCACTGACAAACCGCTGCTGTTGCTGGTCGAAGACAACGACGATCTTCGAACGTATATCCGGATGATTCTGTCACCGCATTATACGTTACTCGAAGCTAAAGATGGGCAACAAGGATTGGAAATGGCGCTTGACGCCATTCCTGAATTAATCGTAACCGACCTGATGATGCCCCGGCTCGATGGCCTGGATCTGTGCCGTGCGCTACGTGCCGATGTCCGTACCGACCATATTTCGGTAATCATGCTGACGGCCAGAGCAACCATTGAAGATCGACTTGCGGGCCTCGAAACTGGTGCCGACGATTACCTGACCAAGCCTTTCTTACCAGCCGAATTGCTGTTACGTTTGCAGAACCTCCGCCGTAGACAGGCCGCTTTACGAACGTACTGGCAACGAACGCTCGTTAGCCCAGTAACCGAAGGCACGTCGATATATGACGATCCGATTGAGCAGGAACCACCTGAAACGCCCGCTTTTCTAAAGCAGCTCTATGCCGTTCTGGAGCAACACCTCGACGAACCCGAATTTGAAGTAGAACAGTTGGCCGATGAGTTGGCGCTTACTAGCCGAACCCTCACCCGCAAACTCAAGGGGTTGCTGAACGTAACGACCCGTGAAGTTATACGCGACTACCGGCTCCGGCGCGGCAACGACATGCTCGACGAAGGCATTCCGCCAACGCAGGTAGCTTATGCGGTGGGCTTCGGAAGTTTATCCGCGTTTGGCCGAGCCTACAAAGAGCAGTATGGATATGCTCCGTCTACACGTAAAGGATAGACCAATAGGCTATTATCCTCTTTAGAAGTAAGTAGGCTTTACTTCATTTCAACATAACTTTTGTCCGTTTAGATAGAGTCTGTCCATCTGGAAAACTGAGTTTTGGCCTATGGTGTGACAATTATGTGCGCCCATAATGCATCAGATTAGTTTAGGCTGAGACAACGGTCGCAGGCTGCCAGAAGCTGGAAGTAGCCTTTAGCGTTGGTTTTAAACCAGTCCTGCCGAGGCAGATGACTCACTACGTCCTGCATACAGGATTGGTCCGAAAACGCCGTTAGTAAATTTCGGCGGCTTAAATACAGAATGTCACTATCAGGATTTTTGCTAAAAAAATAATGGTCGCCGGACGATCCATCAAAGTCGGCCTGGCGATAAATTACTACGTTTTTTTCCTGCACAACTTCATAAAAGTTGCCTAAATAGAGCCGACGCCGAACCCCGCCCGTTTCCTGACATCCCCAAAGTCCACTCAGTGACGCAGTTTCCATCTGCCCTGAATCCGTTTTGACTAGTACCTTGTAGGGATGTCGGTAGACACGCACGGTACGTACTTTTGCCGGTTCTACGCGATAAACGCCCGCGTTATCCCGGTAAACGAGCTGATACTGTTTCCGGGCGGTATGGCAACCCACCAAAAATAGCAGGGTAATCGGCAGGTAACGAATAAGGGCTGGTCTCATTGCCGAGCAGTGGTTACAGCCTGTCCATCCCGAATTTCTTCCGACGCCGACCGGACAATGGGCATACCGGGCTGGAGATCGCCGAAGACTTCAACCAGACTATCAACGACGTTTCCTTTCTGCACCGATATCCACTGCGCCCGGTTGTCGAGTACAAGTATCACGAACATTTTTTCGCTGGAATTCACCACCGCTGTCGATGGCACGAACATCGTTTTGCTCGTGCGGACCATCGGCATTTGTACCTCGGCATACATACCGGCCTTTAGTTCATGACTTGAATTTGCTACGTCGAATTCGGCCATCATCGAGCGGTTTGCTTCCACTAAACTCTGCGCCGAACGAGCCAGTTTTGCGTTGAAACGGCGGTCGGGCAGGGCCGCTACCGTAAAGGCTACCGAACTTTTCGGCGGTATTTGATTCGCAAACGTTTCTGGAACCGCCACCGTCAGACGTAGCGTCCGGCTGTCTTCGAGCACAAATAGGGGTTTACCACTTTCGCCCGCGCCCACCAGCGCGCCGGGGCTGATGTTACGTTCGATAACAATCCCATCGAACGGAGCCGTAATGGTCAGATATTGTCGGAACTGCGATTTGGCTTGCAGGTTCGATTGGGACGCCTGTACCGTACCGCGTGCCACGGCAACCATGGCACTGTCGGCCTGCATCCGCGCCTGCGCCTGATCAATTTCGTTCGCGGATACCGCTCCTTCTGTTTTCGCGGTTTGCAGGATTCGCTGGTAAATAAGTCGGCTGGCGCGGGCCCGGGTATTCTGTTCTACCAATGTTGCCTGTTGTGCCTGTAGCTGCGCCTGCGCCTGACTTAATTCCGACAGTACTTCGGGCGCATCGAGCCGGGCCAGCACCTGCCCTTTCCGTACAAACGTTCCGCGGTCGACAGGGATATCCCGCACAAAGCCTTTCACTTTGGCGTAGATACTTACCCGGTTCCAGGGCTTCAGTTCACCCGGAAGCGTTACGTGCTTATTGGGCTGAAGTGATTGCACCGTTGTCGTGACAACTTGCTGAATGGCAGGCGCTTTTTCGGCGGGCTTGTCATCGCTGTTTGCGGTCGAACAAGCCGTTATGCCGAAACCTATTCCCATCGGTACGATAAGTGTCAAAAGCAGTTTCATAGGGAAAATAATTGAATGCCGACTGAACGATACGTTCGGGCTGTGATATGGTTTCGATTATAGACTGTGACTTAGCTCCTGTTCTTCCTGACGATAATACTGACTTTCAGGATCTTCCGGATCAAGTGATATGGACTGAGTGGACGCTTTGCCCTGTAGTTGGGTAAATACGCAAGGCAATACGAGGAGAGCCGCCAATGTAGACGCAATCAATCCGCCAATAACGGCCTGACCTAGTGGCGCAATCTGATCACCGCCTTCACCCAGTCCCGATGCCATTGGCACCATCCCGGCAATCATGGCAATACTGGTCATCAGAATTGGACGAATCCGGCTGTTGGCGGCCAACGTAGCGGCTTTCCGGGGGTTCTTAATATCCAGGCGGAGATTTTCGGCGTTGGTCACCATCAGAATAGCGTTCGCAACCGATACGCCCACCGACATAATCAGCCCCATGTACGATTGTAGATTCAACGTAGCGCCACAGGCCAGCAACATCAACAGAGCGCCCGCCACCACAGCCGGAATAGCCGCCAGAATAACCAACGATAGCTTAAAAGACTGATAATTAGCGGCTAACAGTAAGAAGATAATCACGATTGCCACCAGCAGACCCGTTTGCAGGCTGCTTAACGTATCGGCCAGCAAGTTGGTTTGGCCACCCATTTCAACCAGCACACCACGCGGAGCCTCACCAGCATCTTTGATGGCTTTTTCGACCGCTTTCTGCGCTGAACCAAGGTCTTTTTTCTGCAAATTCGCCGTGATCGTCACCAGCCGGTTCGGGCCAGCGCGGTCGTATTCGCCCGGTGCTGTACTTTCCGAGAACGTAGCGACATCCGATAAAAGCGGTCGCATTTCACCACTTTTCAGGGGAATATTACCAATGTCGCTGGCACTGCTCATCTGGTATTCTGGAATTTGCACCTGCACCTGATAGGCTAACCCTTTCGACTCATCGAGCCATAAATTTTTGTCCGTAAACCGACTCGACGACGTAGCGGCTACCATCGAACGTGCCACCTGTGTCGACGTAACGCCGAGCTGTCCGGCCCGTTCGCGGTTCAGCGTTACCTTCAGGATAGGGTATTTCAGTGGTTGAGCAATCTGTACGTCGCGCAGGAAATCGATCTTCGCCATTTGCTCCCGAATCTTGTTCGCAAACCGACCCGCTTCGTTCAGGTCTTTGGCCGCCACCGTTACCTCGATTGGCGTTGAAGCGCCCTGACTCATGATTTTGTCGGTCAACTCAATCGGCTCAAACGAGATGCTGGCTGTTGGCAGAGCTTTGGCGATACGTTCCCGAAGTTCTTCCTTCAGATCATCCATTTTAACCGGATGTTCTTCGCTCAGCGACACCTGCAAAACGGCCTCGTGCGGACCACTGTTGAACACAAAAATATTGGACGTACCGTAGCTGGATGGCACCGTACCGACATAAGCCGACGAAATCTCCACACCGTCTTTGCCAACCGCTTCTTTGATGATATCCAGTACTTTCAACGTAGCGACTTCGGTACGTTCCACCCGCGTTCCATCAGGAATACGAAGTCGCATCTGGAATTGGTGACTGTTGCCATGGGGCAGAATATCCGTACCAATCACCATAAAACACACGAGGATAATTGCCAGACTACCAATCAGATAGCCACCCACTACCAAACCGCGTCGATCCAGGATTTTTTCAAGCGTTGCGGTGTATCGTTGTTTAAACCGCTCAAATCCTTTCGCGTTGGCAACTGGTTTTTCATCCTCGATCATGTGCAGTTCGCGGGTATCCAGACCCAGCGTAGGTGCTTCGTGTTCGGGGTGGCTTTTGAGCAGCCAGTTCGCCATCACCGGAACGAATGTCTGCGAAAGCAAAAACGACGCAATCATGGCAAAACCTACTGATAATGAGAGCGGCAGGAACATCGAACGCGGTACGCCATTCATTACAAAAGCGGGCGCAAATACAGCCAGAATCGCCAGCAGAATCAGGAATTCGGGGAAAACGATTTCCTTACAGGCATCCCAAATGGCGGTAGCTTTGGGCTTACCCATTTCCAGGTGTTGGTGAATATTTTCGATGGTTACCGTTGCCTGGTCGACCAGAATCCCAATAGCAAGCGCCAGCCCCGACAGGGTCATGATGTTGATGGTTTGCCCGAACAGATTGAGCATAATCACCGCCGACAAAATGGAAATCGGGATGGTGACCACCACGATGATCACACTCCGCCAGTCGCGCAGGAAGAGCAGCACCATCAGACCCGTTAAAATAGCACCCAGAATCCCTTCCGTAACCAGGCTTTTAAGTGCATTCGTTACGTATACCGACTGATCAAATTCGTAGGAAATCTTCACATCTTCCGGTACGGCGGCCTGCAATTCGGGTAGTGCTTTTCGAAGATTGTTCACTACGTCCAGGGTCGATGCATCGGACTTTTTCACAACCGGGATATACACCGCCCGGCGCCCATTCACCAGCGCGTAACTTACCGTTACGTCGGCGCCATCTTCTACCGTTCCAACATCCCGCACAAACACGGTCGGGCCGGAACCAACACGTATCGGAATATTCAGAAAATCTTCGGGGCGTTTCACCAGCGAGTTTACGGGCGTCATCAGCGTTTTTTCGCCAATCCGAATATTACCGGCGGGTGAAGGCTGGTTGTTAGTAACAATTGCACGTATCACCTCTTCGGGCGTGAGCTGGTAACTACGTACCCGTTGCGGATCGACCCGGACAATCACTGTCCGTTGGTTGCCCCCAAACGGCGGAGGGCTGGAAACGCCGGGAATGCGCGAAAACATGGGTCGGACGCGCGAAGACGCATAATCCTGAATTTCGTTCAGTGAGCGCGTTGGGCTTTCAAAAACCAACTGCCCCACCGGCACCGAACTGGCATCGAACCTGACCACCTGCGGAGGAACAGTGCCCTCTGGCATATAAGCTTTGGCCCGTGATACGTTGTTGGCAACTTCAGCCGCTGCCTGCGCCATATCGGTGCCTGGGTAAAATGAGAGTTTAATCAGCGACAACCCCTGAATCGTTTTTACGTCGATGTCGCGGATACCCGATACGTAAAGAAAGTGATCCTGGTAACGCGTGGCGATGAAACCATCCATCTGGTCGGGAGCCATCCCACCGTAGGGTTGCACTACGTAAATGGTCGGCAAATCGAGACTGGGGAAAATATCAACCGGAATGGTAAACAGCGACAGGATGGAGAAGAACAAAATTCCCATCACAGCCACCACCACCGAAATGGGTTTCCGAAGCGCAGAACGAATGATGTTGTACATAATTTAATTGGTTTCAATTATGGTCGTAAAGACAGGGCATGCCTTACCTCTACAGGGCGTTCATAAACAGGGACAAATCACCTTCAGCGGCTGCTTTTAGTAATAGAAATCGCCAAACATTACTGTTGGTAACGTAACCATCTACCTCGGCCCGGTTGAGCGTTACGACACTTTGTAATAGTGTCGGCAAATCGGTCAGGCCGCTTTCGTATCGGGATTTAGCCTGGTTGAATGCTTGGCGGGCGGCACGTAATTGAATCGGCGCCTGACGGGCCTGTTCTAATGCTACCTGATATTGAATGTCGGCCTCCTGGTATTGACGATTGATCTGAAGGCGCTGGGTGTTGAATAACTGGCGGGCACGTTCAACCTGAAACTGATCTGCCTGAAAATCATGCCGGGTACGTAGCATTCCGGTTATATTCCAGCGGGCGACGATGCCAAGCAGGTAATTACCAACCTGATAGCCAAGTCCACCCAGTTGATTTTGTAGAAAAACATCGCCCTGATTCGAAAAGCCTGAACCGCGTGCATTGCCCACACCTACCAGCGAAATAATGGGTAGTCCTGCCCGCTGGCTGGCGATGCTACGTGCCGCAGATAGGTTTATTTGTGATTGAAACAGACGTAACGTCGGATTTTTGGGCGACAGCGAATCTGACTTAAAATCGCTCAGCGGCAGGGCGGTGTAAAAACGCATACTATCTAGTTGCAGATCGGGCTGTAGCTGGCCAGTCAGTTCGGAAAGTTGCAGCCGTTGAACCTGTTCACGCTGGCGACTTTCGAGCAACAGCAATCGCGCCCGAATCGCTTCGGCAGTAGCTAAAGAACTATCCACACCCGCCCTCATTCCTGAACGAACGCCGGCATCGACAACACGTTTGAACGTCTGCGCCCGTTCCAGATTGCTCTGTTGTATCTGCACAATCTTTTGGCTGATGAGCGTGAGCAGATAGGCATCAATGGTACGTATCTGGTGCTGAAAAATTTCATTTTCGTACTCCGCCTGACTACGTTGATTATCAGCTTTTGCTACGTTCACATTTGCCCGGACGCGCCCGAACGTAATGGCCCGCCATTCGATGGAAGCGCTGGTAAAACTCCCAAAACTGGCCTGCGAAATGGCGGTCGGGCGAACGCCACCCGATGTCGAAATATTAATACTTTCGTTTGGGAAGAACGAACCATTAAGGCTGTTGCTCGTCGCATAATTGTACTGATGCTGGGCGAGCATAATCGGCAAAAACTCCGTCTGACTAGCCTGAATCCGACGTTGGGTACTATTCACATCGGCCTGCCGCGCCTTTAGCAACGGATATTGCCGAACGCTCTGGTCGAGCAGTTGATTCAGGTTCTGACGCTGCCCCCTGACCGACTGCGGTAAAGCGAACGCAATCAGAGCGAGTAAGCAAAGAGTTGAGTGGTATTTTCGTGCAATCATCATAGCAGTTTACCGGCCTGTATGGAGGCTGATTCGTAGACAACGATGGTCGCAAAGCAAAAGCCCAATTCTGGAAACATTTGGGAAATTCCCCGATTTGGTTAATTTTCAGTTAATAGCGACGGAAAATACCTTCCTAAATGTTTCCAGAATTGAACAATACTTTCGATTTTTATTTAGGAGCGTTTTATGAAAGTATTAATTGTCGAGGACGAACAGGGACTGGCCGAAAGCATTACCGATTATATGGCGAAGGAAGGCTATGTCTGCGAGGTAAGTGCTACGTTTCGGGATGCCGACGAGCGTATTTTCCTGTACAACTACGACTGTGTAATCGTCGATTTAACTCTTCCGGATGGCGATGGCCTTCAGCTAATTCAAAACCTCAAACGGCTGATTGCGACAACCGGCGTTATTATTATTTCGGCCCGTAATTCTCTGGAAGACAAACTTAAAGGGCTTGAAATTGGCTCAGACGATTATTTGAGTAAACCGTTTCACCTCTCAGAACTGAACGCGCGGGTGAAATCGTTGCTACGTCGTCGGCAGTTTGGCGGCCATACCGAAATTCGTTTTGGCAACATTCAGGTTGTACCAAATACGCGAATGGTTTACGTGAACGATCAATCGACACCTTTGTCGCGTAAAGAATACGATTTGCTGCTTTATTTTCTGTCGAACGTAGACATTGTGTTAACCAAAGCGTCCATCGCCGAGCATCTTTGGGGCGATAACATCGACTCGGCCGATTCGTTAGATATGGTATACTCACACATCAAAAACCTGCGTCGAAAACTATTGAGCAAGGGTGCCGACGATTATGTGCAATCCATTTACGGCATCGGCTATAAATTTGGCTTACGTTGAAACTATTAGCCCAAACCAACCGAATTTACTTTATTTTCTCGCTGGTACTTTACCTGCTGACGGCGCTCGCTATCTATGAAATTGTAAAACTATTGATTTATGATGAAGTTGAGAGTCGCCTGATTGTTGAAAAGCGGGATTTTGAAGCTTATATACGAAGCCACAATAACTGGTCGAGCATTCCTTATTTTGTCGAGAATAAAATTGAAGTTACCCGTGCAGAACCAACGGCGCAGATCAAAGAAGCGTTTAGCGATACGTTAATTCTAAACCGCTATGACGACGAACTGACACCTTTCCGCCAACTTACTTTTTACGAGTCTATTAATGGGGTAATGCACCGGGTTTCCATTCGAAAATCGCTCATTCAGTCGTATCGACTTATCGAAGCCGTATCGTTGACGATGGTACTTTTTCTGGGACTCCTGCTGCTTGGGATGTTCTGGTTTCAGGGAAAACTTTCCGAACGTATCTGGCGACCTTTTTACGATACCTTGACCCGTATTAAGCTGTTTGACCTGAATCACAGCACCTCCCTGCATCTGGCCCAGCCAGATATTAACGAATTTCGGGAGTTGAATCAGGTGTTGCAGAAGATGGCCGACAAAATGCAGCAGGACTACCGAAGCCTCAAAGAGTTTACGGAAAATGCCTCTCATGAGATGCAGACACCCCTGGCGTTGATTAATGCTAAAGTGGAGCAACTTATTCAGTCGGAACAGTTGACGAATCAGCAAACGCATTGGATTGACGGTATCTACCAGGCTTCCCGCCGAATGTCGCGGTTGAATCAGGGATTGTTGTTGCTGGCCAAAATTGAAAACAGACAGTTTGCTGATGTTCAGTCTGTTGATCTGACCGACGAACTAATTCAGCGCCTGGGCGACGTAGAAGAAATTTTGCAGCATAAGCACATTAAGACGAATATCAGTTCAGAAGAACCATTTCGCGCTCAACTCCCTCCCCTACTGGCCGAAAGCCTGCTCAATAATCTAGTCAGCAACGCCATCCGGCACAATCACTCAGGAGGCCGCATTCTGGTACGTTCGTCGGCTCATCAACTTCAATTAAGTAACACAGGCCCAGAGCTACAGGCCGATCCGGAAACGCTATTTAAACGCTTTAAAAAAGAATCGGGCGAACATGAGTCGGTTGGTCTGGGGCTGGCCATCGTAAAGCTAATTTGTGATACGTATCAGCTATCTGTTACGTATCAATACGAGGCTGGAATGCATAAACTGACGCTTGAAAAGACGTAGCAGGAGCGAATAAATGGGTCGAAGCACAATAGACTACAACGCGCTACGTCCGGGTGCTACGTTGCCGGATACGGGAACCACTACAGACGCAGGTTCTTCGTTGGTTTTAGTAGGCACCAGTCCGGGTGTGCTACGTTTACCGCCAAATAGCCGGTTAAATGAACGGGTATATAGGAGACTTAATCCGCCCCCAGTGGTGATGGTACTGTTCAGACTAGCCTGATTCAGAATACTTTGCTGATTACGATTATAAGCCTTCACCCGAAAACGGCCATCGGGGGTTACAAAATACTCCAGCGTCCACTCGCCGAGCAAACTAGCCGCATTGTACTGACTTTGTCCATAGGTGAATCCCCCATCTCGGCTGATACGCAGCCGGTCATTCAGCAGCCGATAGGAGAAGCGCAGTTGCAGGTTGTTGAGCAGGTTCTCGTTCTGGTTGCTGTTTGTAAAACCACCAATCGATACACCAACGTCCAGGTTCTCGTCCAGATTCGACGCCATCCGGCTAATCTGGTTAGACAGCAGTTCACTCACGCTGTTGAATACCCCTGTATTTACCTGCCCTTGTTCGAACAAGCCAGCGCCTTCAGGCAATAATTGATTGAATAACAGAATACTACTAACCTGTCGCGTCAGTTCCTGATCGTTGCTTTGTAAACGCGATTCAAAGGCCGTGACCGCCTGACGGAACGTAGCAGAGGCTGGATATTCCTTCACATCCAGATCATAACTAACCGCCGGAGAACCCAACTCGCCGTTCAATTTTATCAGTAAATCAACCGGGTAACGGCGGGTTTGGTCGGCTCCGGGTGTCGATGAACCGGTCTGCGGCAGCAACGGAGCCAGTGACGTGTATTGCGTATAAGCCGCCGAAACGTCCAGCAACGCACTGTATGGATCGCCCGTCCACGTAATGCGGCTATTTGGCTGAATCTGAAAGCGTTTGTTCAGGATATTCTGGAACGTAAACGTGTATTCACCGCGCTGGATCGCATAATTACCCGTCATGGTGAAATCCCCTTTGGTATCTACCTTCATCGACAGACGCCCCTCCCCGTAAGCGCTGATAATGTCGCCGGTCTGCCGGTCGAGCTGGATTTCGCAATACGCGTCAGGCGTAATATCGAAGTTAAAATCCATCTGAATTCGGGAGAGATCCAGTACAGGCTGGTCGGTCTGTTTGGTCGTCTGACTGTTCGGTTTGGTTGTAGCGAGCCGATCAACGAAACGAATCTGATCATCGGTGGCCACCGACGTAGCGCCATCGAGTGGGATGTAAATACGGGTTCCTTTATTACTCGCTACGTTGGCCCGGATGGTCAGGTCGTCGGTTGGTCCGTAGAGTTCCGCTTTGCCCGTCACAACAGCCTGTCCATAGAACGCATCGTTGTCCTTGGCCTGCGTATTCATGATTTTGAAGTTCTTGAAATCCGCGTCGAAGCCAAGCGTAAAGAACCGGAATCGATCGTGATAGACCCCACCACGCAGTAGAGCCGTATTGCCGTCCGGATCACGAAGCGTCAGTTGCCGTGCGATAATGTCATTTTCCCCAAAATAAATTTTATCCTCGAAGAAAAAATCGGCTTTGAGATAATCGAATCTGCCGCGGCCGTTTTTAATCGCAACTTCACCTTTTAGAACCGGCATGGCTGGCGTACCGGAAACCGTTATGACGCCCAAAGCGGTTCCACCAAGATTTGAAAGCAGATCAACCGTGAAGGGTTCCAGCAGCTTCAGATCAGCATTGTTGACCGTTGCTTTCAACGCCAACGGATTAGTTTTAAGTTGAGGAGTATAGGTTCCCTTTATCGTTACTACGTCGTTTCCACTGCGGCTTACATGGGCATCGACATTCAATCGTTGGGCCTGCTGATCCCAGGTGCCATCTCCCCGTACATCGCCCAGTAATGCATTTTGATAGGACAATGCACTGACAGACAAGACACTTTCCAGAATTGGCAACGTATATATGTTACGTACGGCGAGGGTACCGTTGAGTGTTCCACCCAACGTAGTATTCAGGACTGAATTGAGCGAGGAGAGCAGAAAATTCCGGGCTTCAACATTCAAATGTTCTACAGAATCAGCCGAGATTTTGCCCGAAGCCTGCACTAGCTGATTCTGGTTCACCAGCGACAGGTTCCGCACTGTATATTCGTCGCCTACTTTCCGAATCAATCCCTGCGAGTTCAGAATCCAGTCGCTGTTGAGCACTCGTAGTTTCGACTGGCGGAACGTCAGGTCGATGGCGTCGCCTTTGAAACGCAGTTCACCGTTCAGGTCGGCCCGGTTTATATTTCGGCCACTACTGTCGACCTGTTCAATACCACTGGTAAAGTCGATGTGGTCAACATCCCAGGACGCTTCCGCCTGTAGATTTCGAGTTGGCACCATCGAGCTGAACGCCTGCCATTTCGATGAAACGACCGCCGAAGCCAACACTTCTTTGTTAAATACGAATTTAGAAGTTGTTAAATCCAGATCGCTGGGGCCGAACGTAACGGTACCAAACCGAAGCGAGTCGGTTTTGACAGTAGCGGTCAAAAACGACGTATTATCAACCATAAACCGGCCTTCCATCCGAGTTAATGGCGCTACGTACACGGCCGAATTAAAAAACGAAAGTAAAGGCGTAGTATTTTTAGTTATTAACTGATAGTCAACGCCATATCTCCGAACTGCCCCCCCGCCCTGCTGACGTGCCTGTCGCACAAACTGGCGTTGTTTCTGGGCATAATAGGCATCCATTCCGGCAGCATCGCCTTTAAAATAAAGTTCGTACTCACGAGCCAGCCGGGTCAGATCATCGATGGTACGTTGTGGCTGAAAGTCTCCCTGGAAACGGGTCGTTAGAAAATCAGAATCCAGATCGAAATACCGCTGACTTCCCGCCGAATCACGTACCGAATTTCGTTCGATCGACGACACCAGCGTCAGTTTATTCACAGCAAGCTCCCGTCGGTTACGGGTCAGATTTGTATTGGTGAACGTAGCGCTGCCTACTACGTCGTCAAGTTTACTGCCTTCGAGCTGTACGTCTAAATCGGTTTTAACGACAAGGGAATCAGACAAATACCCCATCGCCCGCATATCGGCGTGTTGCACCGTACCCCGCAAATCGTAGTGCTTTCGAGTGCCACTTAGATTAAATTCACCGTCGAGGCTAAACGCGATATTGGGGTCGTCTATATTCAGCGAACCCACAAATAGTGCCTTCTGCAAATTGCCGTTAGCCGATACGTTGCGATATTCGTACCCCTGCCAGCCGAACCGCCCGAATTTGCCGTTGAGGTCGATAGTAGCTTTTTCAAGGTTGGTGCCGTGCCCCACTACGTTCCCCTGTCCATCGAGTTTACCGAATTGCTCGGGCTGGTTAATAAGTTGGCCTAATTCCAGGTTTTCAGCCCGCAGATTAGCTTTATAGGTTGTCTGATCGGGATTATCGGCCAGTTTGAGGGCCAGATCGCCCGTTACGTTTCCAATGGCCGTTCGGAAGTTTCCTTTCGTTTTAAAATCATCGAACGCGCCCACAAACGTAGCATCGAACGTAGCAGTCCCCAGTTTTTGAATGGTATGGTTGAATGAAGAATCGGGATAATATTGGCGGATATCGGCCATGTTGACCGTCGAAGGCGTAAACGCAAAATCGACCGTTGTGTGGTCAATATCAGGCAGTCCTTTCCAGGCAACGGACCCCGCCAGCTGGCTACGTCCTTTTGGGCCGAAACGCAGGTCCATGTTACGTAGCCGGAAATCTTCTACCGTACCCGTAAAATGCCCGGTCAGTAACCAGGTTTCATTCAATCCACGCAAATAATCAGAGAAATAGCCTAAATCTTTCGACTGAATTTCACTGTCTCGGAAGCGAGCCTGCATCAGCACTCGCTTGTTGAAATCCCCAAAAGCCGACGGTTTATCGTATAAAAACGTCAGTTCGTTACGTATGATCGAATTGCCGATATGGGCATACAATCGACCCAGTTCGAGTTTGGTATTGCAGTATAAAAACTGCGTATCGAGCCGCTTGATTTTCAATCGAGAGCCTTTGTCTATTCCTGATAATCCATCAGCATGAAAGGCAATCGTATCGCCCAGCACCAGAAAATCCGTGACTTCGGCGTTGAGGTTTGTGAACGTAAAGTGGTTATAGTCAAAGCTATTCTTATCGTTCATAAACGGCTCACGCGGGTCTTCGAGCATATATTTCCCGTCGACCAAATGAATATGCGCTACCGTGAACGGTACGTTCTGATTGGGTACACTGGGCTTGGTCGGGTCAGAAGTCAACTCTTCAATTCGCGCAATAAAATCATCGAGATTAGTGTCGCCGTTGCTCGGATTTTTTATCATTCGAACATCAGGACGGTACAACACCACTTCATCGAGATGAATATTGTGCGCCGACGAATCAATTAAATTCTGGAGATTGTAGTTGGCATCGAGTCGCCCAACCACGATAAATGGGCGCCCCTGCAGGTCTTTAATGGTTAAATTTTTCAGCGTCAGCGAATCAAACCACTTGATCGAAACCGATTCAATATCGACCGGGAAGCATAATTTTTCGGAGAGCCAGGTAGCGCCTTCCTGCGCCAGTTTGGTCTGTACGGCTGGTATTTGCAGCCCCATCAGCACACCCAGCGACAGGCCCAATACCGTCAGTACGACGTAGAGCAGCGTTTTAAGGAATATGGCGAAAAACGAACGCATCCAGCACGGAAATGCCTAATATACAACGAATAACCTAGAAAACTTTCACTTGGACTACTAACTGAGGGAACGGTTTAGTCGCAACTTCCATTGTTTACGTGTAGAAAAATCATTTTTGCGACCTTTTCCTCAACAAACAACGTAGCGGTTTATACCACGGCCGTCCCATCTTGCATCAACCGACTCCGTAATCCATTAGTTTTGTACGGTGAATATTTTAGCCATCGAATCTTCCTGCGACGAAACGTCGGCGGCTGTTTTAGCCGACGGCCATATTCGGTCGAACATAATTGCCACCCAGTTAATTCACGAAAAATACGGGGGCGTCGTTCCTGAACTTGCCTCACGGGCGCATCAGCAGCATATTTTGCCAGTAGTCGAGCGGGCTTTACTGGACGCAAAAGTATCGAAAAACGAGTTAAATGCCGTTGCTTTTACCCGTGGACCGGGTTTATTGGGTTCGTTACTGGTTGGAGCTTCGTTCGCCAAGGCGCTGGCACTGGGGCTCAATGTGCCGCTTATTGAAGTCAATCACATGCAGGCGCACGTACTGGCGCATTTTCTGGAAAGCCCGGCGCCAACGTTTCCGTTTCTGTGTCTGACAGTCAGTGGGGGCCACACACAACTGGTACGTATCGACGGGCCGTTGGCCATGACGGTGATTGGCCAAACGCAGGATGATGCTGTGGGTGAGGCATTTGACAAATCAGCCAAACTGCTTGGGCTCCCCTATCCTGGCGGTCCGCTGATTGACAAATACGCCAAAACCGGCAATCCGCTGGCGTTCAAATTTCCGATGGGCGAGATGCCTAATCTGGATTTTTCGTTTAGCGGCATCAAAACGGCCATCATGTATTTCCTGCGCGACAACGTGAAAACGAATCCCGATTTTATTCAGGAACGCCTTCCCGATATCTGCGCCAGTATTCAGCACACCTTAGTGCAAATGCTGCTGACCAAGTTAAAACGAGCGGCCCGCGAAACCGGCATTCGCGATATTGCCATTGCCGGGGGTGTTTCGGCCAACAGCGGACTACGTAGCGCGCTTATCCAACTCGGCAACGAACAGGGATGGAACGTATTTATTCCAAAATTTGAATATTGTACGGATAATGCGGCTATGATCGCGATGGCTGCCCAGTTTAAATATGAGCAGGGCGATTTCACCGATCAAACCGTTAGTCCACTGCCGAGAATGAGTTTTTGAGTAGGCCCCGACAGGCTCCGGCTGTCGGATTTAACTACCAGGTTAGTCGCTGACGCGACTCTGACAGCCGGAGCCTGTCGGGGCCTATTACAGAACCATGACCATCTCTGAATTACACATCTATCCGATAAAATCGCTTGGAGGTCTTTCGGTTACCAACGTAGTGGTTGAAGCCAAAGGATTTCGGCATGACCGACGCTTCATGATCGTCTCGCCCGAGGGGGAGTGCATGACCCAGCGAACGAACCACGTAATGGCCCTCATCGACGTAGCAATCGAGGATGAGATGCTACGTGTCTGGCACCGCCATCATCCCGACAACGTACTGACCCTGCCTTTGGAACCACCTGTTGATACGTTGACCGACAATCCAGAAATGCTACCAGTCACTATCTGGGACAGTAAGGATGTACCTGCCTTGACGGTTAGTGCTGAAGCGGATGAATGGTTCTCGGCAATGCTCGGCAAACCTTGCCGATTGGTTTTTATGCCCGACACTACGTATCGCGCCGTTGACCCCAAATATGCTCTTGCCGACGATGCCGTTAGTTTTGCCGACGGCTATCCTTATTTGCTTATAAGTCAGTCCTCGCTCGATTACTTAAATCAAAAGCTCTCTGAACCGATGGCCATGAAACGTTTTCGACCCAATATAGTTGTGAACGATAGTCTGCCTTACGAGGAAGACGCGTGGCAGCATTTCCGGGTGGGCGGGATGGATTTCTACGGCGTAAAACCCTGTGCGCGTTGCTTACTAACGACTATAGATCCAGAAACAGCTAAATCGGGTAAGGAGCCGTTACAAACTCTGAAAACGTATCGCCAATGGAACGCCAAGATTTTGTTTGGTCAGAATGTATTGGCCCAGTCAACTGGAGAGTCCACACTTGGTACGTTACAGGTCGGTCAGTCCATCGAGGTGGTTAGCCGACAGGAGCCCTGGCTAGCCCCGCCGGTTATGAATCAGTTATAGAGTTATAAGGTTCTAAAATTATAACGTTGGCTAACGCCGGAACGGTGAGAATGCAACAACCAACTTAATAACCTCACAACCCTATAACTTTACGGCCTTATAACTCTACAACTCAACCACCCCTTGCTACGTTATCTGCGTCCCCTTTATTACTTAAGTTTCCCCGTCGTCATCGGAGCGGTGCTGTCGAATCGGATGGCCACGCGTTTGTCTGACGTAACACCCGTGCATTGGGCTACACCGCTTGTTCTGGCTCTGGCAGTGTTTATCATTTATACCATCGACAGGCTACTCGACGTCCGACGTTATGAAGACAAGAAGACTAAGTTACCTTTAACGGAGCGTCATCGCTTTCATTATCAATACGCACCTCTGCTCTGGAAAGTGGTCATCGGCGCGACGGTGCTGGCCATTATTCTGACGTTTTTTCTACCTGCCAGCGTCGTCAAGTTCGGTATTGTGCTGGGTGGTGTTTGTGCCGCTTATGTAGGTGCGGTTTTTAGGCTTCCCGAGCGCCACCCGGCTTTGCTTTTGAAAGAACCATTAGTTGCGCTTTTGTATGCCACTGGCGTCTGGGGAAGTGTGTGGGTTCAACGCCCGATAGTACGTGGTGTCGAGGTAGCCGAATGGTTGATGTTCGTGGGCATTGCTTTCCAGAATTTGCTTTTATTTGCGGTAATGGAAAAGCGCGAAAGTCCTAAACAGCCGTTTTTTTCATTAGCAACAGCAATAGGCCTCGAGCGCTGCGACACCATTCTTCGCTGGCTGACGTTTCTGGTAGTGGCTACCGGGCTCACGCTTTGTTTCGTGACAGATGATCGTTTTGCCCAACGCTCGGCGCTGATGCTCGCGATCATGAGTATTACATTGTATGCGATTCAACGTTACCCGAACTATTTTATCAAAAACGAGCGATACCGCTGGCTGGGCGACGGCGTCTTCTGGATGCCTGCACTGGTGCTCTAATGATGTATACTATATCCCCGCTACGTTAAATACTTCATTATCTGCCCCATACATCCTATCTCATATACCATACTTCAACTATGCACATTGAACACATCGCCGTCTGGGCTCGGGATTTAGAACGTATGCGCGTGTTTTACGAAACCTATTTCGGTGCTACGTCCAACGATAAATACGTTAATACCTCCAAAGGCTTTTCGTCTTATTTCCTCCGTTTTCCGCAGGGTGGCTCTCGGCTGGAACTTATGCAGATGCCTGGAATTTCTGACCAGATTAATCAGGGATTTACGCAGTATATGGGGCTGACCCATCTCGCAATATCGGTCGATAGCGAGGAAGAAGTTGATACGTTGACAAATCGATTACGTAGCGACGGCTACGTAGTAATCGGCGAGCCCCGACGAACGGGCGATGGCTACTACGAAAGTGTCGTTCTAGACCCGGAACAAAATCGAATTGAGATAACGGTGTAATTGGGAGGTAAGACAGTCGTAGGGTTATAGAGTTCACATGCCGTAAAACTTTACAACGCTATAACACTACAACTTTATAGCTTCTCTAGGCTCAGGTTTAACCTGTTTGACTGCCATTGCTTTCGTTTCGACGGTTTCTTTTACGTCGCGTCTGGTAAGAATGTCGAGGATAATCTGCGTCATGTATTCGCGCTTATTGAATACAATGTCATGCCGATTTTCGGGCAACAAAAACTGTTTCACTTGGGCATTAATCAGATGGTGTTGTGCGAACGTAACGTTGGTTGGGTACACCAATTCGTCGCGTTGACCGTGGAGCATAGTAATATTCGCCCGAATTCTGGGCCAATCGGGCAGCATCGCTTCGAGCGCCTGCCGATGGGCTAGTTTTTCGTCATTAGCCAGACGTAGCAGCGGAGGCACGCCCCATCGGATGAGCGGACTGTTGGCGAAATAACTAATGGGATACGTCCGTTCCAGCCCCGGCCCCAGCGCCGACGACACAAACACGACGTGGTTAATTCGTTCGGGATTGGTCATGGCCAGTCGCGCCGTAACCGATCCACCATATGAGGAGCCCACCACCATCAGAAAAGGCGCTTTTCGATAACGCTCGATCAGTGGCTGAAGCAGTTCCGCTTGTTTGATGATTGAGGTTTCAACAAAGCCAAAATCCGAGTATCCATACCCTGGTCGATCGACGGCCACCAGTTGCGCCCGATTGAGCAAGGTTGTATCCTTAAAAAATTCATTGAAGAATGACAGCGAACTGGGTGCTCCATGAATAAACAGTACCACCGGCAACGTAGTATCGCCTGCTGGTCGGGGTGTTTCCATAAACCGAATGGTTCGCGGCTTCACTTCACTACGTTGCGACCTAGCCTGATAATAGTGAATCACCGGCTTGATACGTAGCGCTCTGAATTCCTCTACGAGTTCTTCATCGGTTTGCCGCCCATCAACAAACCAGGCAATTACTACCGTTCCGGCAGCCAGGAATAAAATCGCAAGAAATATCCAGCGGATCGTTCGTAAAACCCGTTTCATTGAGTAATGCCTGGTGGTGTCAACAATAGGATAACTGCAAAATGTTGTCCAAAGGTTTACAGATCTTTATTTTTTTACCAACCGTTTGTTATATACCTCAACTTTATGACCACCTATATTAATCAGCTGACGCTAATTAGAAAATATTTTCTCCTGGAACCAACTGATTTCCAGTGAACACAGCGTTGTCAGAATAAATTTTTACATAAACTTTTCCAAGATAGCCTTGCGTGGAATAGCGTAAACTCCTACTTTTGTGCCACGATTTAGAGAAACGGCGACGGTAAATCTAAATCAGTAATTGGTTCGGTAGTTCAGTTGGTTAGAATACCTGCCTGTCACGCAGGGGGTCGCGGGTTCGAGCCCCGTCCGGACCGCTCAGAAAATCAAGCACTTAGCAGAAATGTTAAGTGCTTTTTTCATTTTAGGTACAACATTGGGTACAACAAAAGTTTTGTAGGTCGTTGAACTTATTTCCTTGACGTAAATTATCGAACCGCAATTTCTCAACGACCTTTACAGGAAGCTTTGGTATGCAACCGACCGAAACCCTTCGGATCGACCGGTTTACTCGCGATAAACTTGAACAGCCTCATATCCCCCAAAATGAAATAAAGGCTTTGCCCGTTCGGAATGAATAATGTTTTTCGCTGTACCAAGTTGTTTAAACAATCCTTTTTTGGCCACAGGGATGGCCATACCGGGGGTATTTAAAAAACGGGCCAGTACCGGGGAGGTGTTCAAGCGGTAGCCCCCACCGTTGCTCGTCTGACCACAAAAAGGAATGAAGTACTTCGATTCCAATCAGAACGATATAGCGAAAAATAAAGCAAGCTAAATACCTATTCGTGGGTTCGGCTTGCCAATCTTAACTCATTTCCCGATAGAATTAGGGACAAATAAGTCTCTGAAGCTAATTCGACAAGCTTTTTTGAACTAACGATGACTTACTCCTACTAAAATGGCCCAAAGAGATTTAATTACCATTTCGGCTAAAGGGCCACATATATTAATTCTGAGACCATCTCAAGGGCTGTTCGTCTAATTGCTTTATTGACGTACTGCCCCAGCATGATTACTATTCGTATTGATGAGCGCGACCCCAGCCTGCTTGCTATAAGCTTTCCCACTGACCCCATCGGTAATGAACTCATTCGTGAGGTCAAAGGACGACGTTGGAGTTATTCACGACGTTGCTGGCTGGTGCCCAATACCCGCCAGTCACTTAGTAAGATTGGCCAACTGTTCGGCAAAGAGTACTGTCGTTTCGATGAAGCGCTGGTCCAGCTTTACAAGCCCACCGCTACCACGACTCACATTCAGCAAGCCACCAACCCACCCTGGCCACCCCTGGGCAAGGCAAGCACTCACCAGCTGTTCCGCAATAGACCCTCACGGAGTGAGTTCGACCAGCACCCAGTTATTAACACTGTTTCGCAGGTACTTCGACGGCAGCACTACAGCTACAAAACATTGACTAACTATAAGCAAGCACTAATCACCCTACTTAAGTACATGGGTGACAAAGCACTGGATGAGTTAACCAAAACAGACTACCAGCACTATCTGCTGTTTCTGGTGGAGAAGAAACGGTATAGCGCGGCTACCCTCAACGTTCATATTAATGCCTGGAAGTTTTATCAGGAGAAAGTGCTACAACGCGAGAAAACCTACTATGAGGTAGCTTATCCTCGCCAGGCCACTCAATTACCCACCGTCTACAGTATCGACGAAGTGAAGGCCATTTTTAAAGCAACGACCTCATTGAAGTACCGGACCCTGTTCAAACTGGTGTATGCCACTGGCCTGCGGGTGGGCGAAGTCGTCGCACTTCGGCTAGTGGATCTGGACCCGGTCCGTCGGCTGATTACGGTACGGGCGGGTAAAGGCAAAAAAGATCGGGTGGTGATGTTTTCGGCCAAATTGCAAGCCGAAGTGGATGAATACCTGAACCGACATCGTCCCAAAAGGTATGTCTTTGAAGAGGCTGAGTTACATGAACCCCTGGCGAAACGGGGGATTCAACAGGTTTATAGCCAGGCGGTGGTGCAGGCCAACATCCAAAAACGGGGTGGTATTCACACCTTACACCATAGCTTTGCCACCCATCTGCAGGAGTCAGGTATGGACATTCGCTATATTCAGCACTTGTTGGGCCATGAGAGTATTTTAACCACCATGCGCTACACCCATGTAAGCGCCCATCAGATCGGTAATCTTAAAAGCCCACTGGACGACCTGTGAGTTCATGCCGACGCAACATGGTGCGCAACTGGGCTAAACTAAAGAATCGACTTTTAAGCACATAGCCTTGGGTATATCGTTTCATACTACGCCGTATTGGCCGAAGTTCACCCCGTTTAGTAATGCGGTAGAGTTGATTGTCATTGCCAAAGAAATAGTTGGGGAAACCTTCAACGTCCCAGATTCGCTGCACAGGAGCTTGCTCCATCCTTTGTTATCGCGCTTTTAAAGCTATTTTTTGATAAATTGGACAGAAAATTATTGATTTGTCACCATCCATAACGACTGAATGAGTGACAAAAAAAATACGGAACTATAACTATCTGATATTGATGCTTTCATGAAGAGCTAGTTCCGCAATATCGCACACAATACTATGTTGGGTGATGCGAATAGCCAATAACGTAGCGGTGGGCTCGCGTGCGACAGGCGGCACGGTCCGCGACAGAGCGGTTTTGGCTCGTTAGGCAGCTCCCGTTGACACGAGAAACGCCACGGTTTTGGTAGCTAAAAAAGCGCTTGGTACGTAGTGGGCGACACAGGAAACGCTCCCAAAATTAGACTAAAAGTATTCGGCTCAATGAATCATCAAGAGATGGTCCTAAATATTGGCGATGACAGCCCAATCCCAGTTTGGGATAAACTAATCGGTATTTACGAGCAATTGGAAGGCTGGCTAGGCTTTGGAGAAGGCGGTGCTTTTGGAGAAAAAGGTATCCCTTATTGGTTCAGTTACAATACCGATGAGAAGTATGTTGATGCTTCCGTGGAGCCACCCGGGTTACAAGTCGCTGGTCTAATGGACGATGATGAGTGGGCGGTTTGGGCGGCTGCGTTCAAACGCATTGCCAGCGAAACTTTGGGCTATGACGTAGTGGACATTTATGATAGTTAGGACTGGCTTTATCGCTCCCTGTGGTTCACCTGTCTTGCGACAGGGAGCACGTCCCGGCGGAAAGCTGGGTCAGCCCAACCAAATGAGGGTGTAAAGGTCCGAACTACGTTTGTTTGTGCAACTTGTGGAGCACTCCATCAACCCTCATGGTCGTTGGGTGGAGGGTCAAAGCAATAACGTAGTGGTCGGCTCGTGTGCGACAGGGGTCACGGCTCGACAGGGCCAGCTTTTTTGGCTCGTTGGGCGGCTCCGGTCGACAGACCAACCGCCCCGACAGTTCGGCCTTGGACAAGTTAGGCGGGTTGGGGGCGACACCGGAAACGCCCCAGAGAGTCAGGCTCGACAGAAGCGGATTTTCGTTACGTTTCGTTAGCTTCGCGCTGGTCAATAAAAGCGGATTGTGCGTTGTGTGCGCTCCGCGTGGGGTCGCTCTCGGCGACAGGACTCACGTCCCGTCGTATAGTCGGCAGCCCAACCAAACAGGGGTGTAAAGGTTGACGCTCCGTTTGTTGTCTGGAGTGGTCTCATTATCCATCAACCCCTGTGGGTGTTGGGTGTACACAACAGGTAGAAAAACAACGTAGCGATCAGGTCTCGTGTGACAAGCCGCACGGCTCGTCAGGAAAGCTTTTCGGTTCGTTGGGCGGGTTGGGGTCGACACCAGAAACGCCGGAGTTGGGTCGGTTTTTTGGTTGCGTGTGACAATGGAAACGCTCAAGCAAGGAAGCACGAAGTGAGTTAGATACGTAGCCTTCGACAGGCCAACCGTTGTGAATGAGAAGCTTAAAAACTGGATTTCGACACGTAGCAGCGGCTTGGCGCTCGGGTTTAAATCGGAAAGTGCGTTGTGTGCGCTTCGCGTAGGGCAGCTGCCGTGTGACAGGACGCTCGTCCCGAGGTGAGGTTTGCAGCCCAACCAAATGAGGGTGTAAAGGTCCAAGTAGCTGTTATTCAGTATATTTGTGCGTCCACCATCAACCCTCGCGGGTGTTGGGTGCTACCAAACAGCGAAAACAACGTAGTGGCCGTGTTCTGTGCGACAGTGAGCGCGTCCCGATGGCGGGCTGTTTGGCTCATTGGGCGGCTTCCGGCTGACACGAGAATCGCCGGAATTGGGCAGGCTGAGAAAAGTGCGTTCTCAACGTTGCGTGCGACAGGGCAAGCGCCCCGACAGGAACGTAGCAAAAACAGCGTCGCGCCCGTCAGCAACGTAGTAAACGGCTTCGCGCTGGTCTTTCATCGGTTGTGCGTGCGTTGTTGTCCGCTCCGCGCTGTCACCCTGCCGGGCGACAGGACGCTCGCCGGTTGGGAAGGCTTAGCAGCCCAACCAAACAGGGGTGTAAAGGTTGACGCTATTCATGTTCAGTGACGTAGCGTTCTCATCCATCAGCCCCTGTTGGCGTTGGGTGCCGCCAAACAGCCATAACGTATCGGTCGGGCTTCGGTCGACAGACTACACGACTCGACAGGCAAGTTGTTTGGCTTGTTAGGCAGCTCGCGTGTGACACGAGAAATGCCTCGCCTTGGCAAGTCCAGGCTTGTAATGCAGCCTCTTGGCGACAGGGGGCACGGCTCAATAGGCAACCTTTGGTTAAGAATCGGTATAAAATGGATTGGCAGACGATAAAAGACAAAGTTTATCAATGTGACGGTTCATTGCGCGACCTGTATGTTTTAAACACAACGCAAGAGGATTGGCAAAAATGGTTTCGCTTAATCAATGAAAGCTATTCCGTTGAATTCTACGATGGACAGACGGAAAGAGTAGAAACAATCATCGACAGCGACCTAGCAATTGAGTATCTGGACGGTAAGATTGATTCGTTGGTCAGCGCGACAATAAAGCTTGGTGCTGTTATTGTTAAGTGCTATTTCTTCGCTGACCAAGAAATTGAAAATGACATTGATCCCCGAGAAGTAACATCAATTGACGACCATATTAGATTAGTTGATTATATAATTGCCGTATCCAAATGCCTTAACAAACCCGTTATCCAGACAGAGGAGAACTCTCAGGATATGATTCTTATTATAGCTGATAATGACAACGTTTCAGTTAATTGCTAAGGTAAACGAGTCAGCTTCCTGTCGACAGGAAGCACGTCCCGAAGGAGGCTAGACAGCCCAACCAAACGAGGGTGTAAAGGTTAGGGTAACGTAGTGAAATGAGCTATTTCGTCACCATCAGCCCTCGTGGTCGTTGGGTGATGTGAACAGTAGATGATAACGTAGTGGTGGGCTTCGTGCGACACTCAGCGCGTCCCCAAGTCCGGCTGTTTGGCTCGTTTTTGGGCTTCGGTCGACACGAGAAATGCTTAAGTTGAGTAGACTACCCAAGTCAAATTCTGACTCCCAGCGACATAAGAAACATTTATTATATTGAAAGTTTGAGATTTATGCTAGAATTATCAGAGCAGCAGATTCAGTTCATTGAAAACAACATATATGATGTCTTCAACACCCTATCCGAAGAGGAACAGGAAGCTATTGAAAACAGCGATGATGAGGATGAAGAAATACGCAAACTTCAGTACGCAAACTTTGAGAGGTTAAAAACATCTGAGGAATTGCATTATCTGATAAAAAATTGGAACGATGGCTATGAAATTCCTAAGCGGGTACTACATCATGAAATGTGTGATCGCGGTACAGCTTTGATGATTTACTGGCTTGCCACCCCTGATTATTTTACTCAATTTAAATCCGCAGAAGATGTAGAAAACTACAATCGAGACAATTACTATCTTGTCAAGGAAGCTGAAAATCTATTATTGACTGACCATTACTCATTACAAAAAATCAAGTTTAACCCAAAATCAGTAGCATCATGGGAAGCTATTGATGATGAGGGAATACCAAGTCAGTTAAAGACAGCAACGGATGGTGAAGAATTTACTTTCTAAGTTAGCTCTCCGGTGGCAGGGAGCACGTCCCGAGGGAAAGCGGGGCAGCCCAACCAAATGAGGGTGTAAAGGTTGGCAGTTGTTCGAGTTCAGGGACGTAGTGTCCTCATCCATCAGCCCTCACGGTCGTTGGGTGATCCCACTAAGCTGGGAGTGTATTTCGGCGTCCGATCGACACAAGGAACGTAGTGCCAAGGTAGATTTGGGCTTCCATTTCGGGCTTACTTGCGACAGCGCAAACGCCCCGGTCAGGCCGGTTTCGGCTCGTTAGTCGGCTGGCTTGCGACAGCGCAAATGCCCCCTAGGCCAGCTTTCCTTAGTAACTAATCAGTTGCTGCCGACTTACGACCAGCATACCCACATCTTGAGTTAATAACTCTTCTATCACTGACCACCGAGTTTCCAGAAAAGCGGTTAACTCCCGATTGCGGATATTGCCTAGCCGAAGGTACACCACTCGGGGCGGTGCTCCTTTGAGAAAAAACGCATCGGGAAAGTCCGAGTCTTTAGTCACGATAATACGGCCTTCTTCGATGGCTATTTTAGCGATGTCAGTATCTTGCAACAGATGACCTTCGGGAAAGTGGGTCGTATGAATAGCCTCGGCCCCCTTCCACTGTAGGTAGGTTGCCAGCATGGGCGGTAGCTGGGTGTCAACCAGAAACTTGAGCACCATCAGTTAAGAAGCCAATGGCAGGGCCACAATGCTACGGGCATTGGCAATGTGAGCCGCATAGAGTAAAGCAGCCTGAATGTCGGCTTCTTCTAGGTACGGATAATCGGTCAAGATTTCTTGATGAGTCATGCCCGCAGCCAGCAGTTCAAGCAGTTGGGCCACCGTAAAGCGCATATTACGCAAGGTTGGCTTGCCTTGACTAACGGCGGGATTGAGCGTAACGCGAGCCAGCAGATTTTCCATGATGCATGAACGTTTCCACGAAGCTACGACTTTTTGTCTTTTCTTTGTTGTTTAGCATTAAGTGGTGGTCTCTCCGGCGACAGGGAGCACGTCCCGAGGGAAAGCGGGGCAGCCCAACCCAATGAGGGTGTAAAGGTTGAGGCTGCGCTTGTTGTCTGGAGTGGTTTCCTCATCCATCAACCCTCATGGTCGTTGGGTGTACCAAACAGATAGAGCATGTTCGGCGGCTTTCGGTCGACACGAGAATCGCCCCGGTCTGGTTAGTCAAAAAGTGAGTTTGCCGGGTTCTGGCCGACAAATTGAACTCTTGAATTATGATAGAGGAGGAGCAAGAAGTCGACTCGTTGTTGACACAACTAAGTTCTAAGCAGTCACAAATCAGAAACGTAGCTGCACTTCGCTTAGCGGATATAAAAGCAGATAGAGCCGTAAATGAATTATTAAAAGCCATCTTCAAAAAGGAGAATTTCAACTATAACGGTACTTTGGTGTATGCGCTTCAGGCGTTGGATTGTAGTTGCAAATTGAAAGAGATATTTGAGATTCTATTCTATCAAGGCTATGAAGCAAAACTTGGAGCGTATACTATTTTGTCGGAACAGGTTTTTGAATTCGCAAGTGAAGATTTATTGACCGTAGAGCGGATGTGGCATGATTGTGTAGAGCATCCATATAAATGCCCAGATTTTGACAGTAGTGAAGTGAGTAGGATGATAAAAGACGCCGTTGATAGCTACTTAAGCTACCTAAAAGGATAGCTGTCTATTCTACACATGGGCGGCTGTCTGGCGACAGGGAGCACGTCCCGAGGTGAGGTGTGTAGCCCAACCAAACAGGGGTGTAAAGGTGCAAGCACGTTTGTTGTAGTGAGTTGTTCGCCCACCATCAGCCCCTGTTGGCGTTGGGTGGTGCTAAAAAGCAGTGCTCGTTAGTCGGCTTCGGTCGACATGGGGCACGGCTCAGATGTAGGCTTAGGGTTTCCATGTTGGGCTCCTGTGGGACAGAGGAAACGCCCCGATTCGGAGAGTTTGGGCTCGTTCGGCGGGTTTTGGTTGACACAAGAAACGCCCCGTTATTACTTACAACAAAGTTTTATATAACTATGAAGTTTTTCGTCACTAACTATTCTCAAAACAAGTTAGATAAACAAGTAGACAACATTTGTTTACATTACTATCAAGATTGTAATAAATTAAATGCCCCTTATACTAAGGATGATTTATGTCTGCCGAATTCAGGAGTTACTGAAATGGAGATTAATGATGAAAAAAAGTTTGAAATCCTTAAAATGGTTGGTATATGGTTTATCTGTCCAGAATGTGAGTTCAGGTCTTGTGCGGAGGAATACGACAGACAATCTAAATTAGATGGGCTTGAAGGTAAAGAAGAACTGTTTTAATAATATGGTGTTCCACTTCGCGCTGTCACCCTATCGGGCGACAGGATGCTCGCCGGTTGGGAAGGCGGGGCATCCCAACCCAATGAGGGTGTAAAGGTTGGCAGTGGTTTGTGTTCAATAACGTAGCGCCATCATCCATCAACCCTCATGGTCGTTGGGTGAACACAACAGGCTGTAACCTAGTGGTCAGGTCGCGTGCGACAGGCAGCGCGTTCCAACGGTCAACGATTTGGCTCGTTGGTCAGGTTTCGGTTGACACGAGAATCGCCCCGGTTGGGCAAGCTGACAAAAGGTGAGTTGGCAACGTAGCGTGTGACAGGGTATGCACTCCGACAGGGCCGAGTTGACAACAGTAGAAAGTGCGTTGATTGAGTACCTTTGCCGGATGGAAACAGGTATCTACATTCCCATTATTTCGGACTACGGTTTCAAAGCCACTTTCGGTAACGAAGCTGACAATTTATTTCTACGTACCGCTTTACAGGCACTCATCAAATCCGAGACGCCCATTCGAGAAGTTAGGTTCGACAAAAACGTATTTGAGGCTCTTACCATTGACAGTCGAAGTGGCATTTTTGATTTGGCCTGCACCGACGAAAACGGTAGCCAGTTCATTGTGGAAATGCAGTTAGGCCTGGCTCCGCATTTTGTGCAGCGTATGAAGTCTTACGCTCTCCACAAATTCAACACAGTCGTTGAGCGGGGCGAGTTTGATTATGCCAATCTGCCCAAAATCTACGCTATCGCCATTCTGGCGAAGAGCATTTTACCAACAATGCATTTTCATACAGTGGCCAATCTACGGAGCGAATCGGGTGAAATCATTGATACTCAAATGACGTTTATTACCGTAGAATTGGCTAAGTTTAACAAGCCAGTTGCTGAGATAGAGACCGATTTAGACAAACTGGTATATACCATGAAGACGCTACATACAACTGAACCTACTCAGTATCCCGCATTCTGGAATGAGGAATGGCTCAAGCGGGCGATTGATGAGTTAGACACGCGGAAAATGACTCTGGAAGAACGGGCATACTTTGCTCGTGTGACAGCAGCCAACGCTGAAGCGGTGAAGGCTGAAAAACAAAAAATTCAGGAAGCAGAGGAACGTAGAGAAAATCTAGTGAAAAGCGAAACCGTTAAGAACGCACTTCAAATGGGTCTGACTGTCGAACAAGCAGCAAAATTGGCAAATGTGTCGGCAGAGTTTGTAGCTCAGATTCAGGCTCAGTTATCGGTCAATTAATATTCAGGGTCTACTGTGACAGGGAGCACGTCCCGTGGGCAAGCGGGGCAGCCCAACCCAATGAGGGTGTAAAGGTCGGGCATTGTGGTTGTTTAATGACGTAGCGTGCTCATCCATCAACCCTCATGGTCGTTGGGTGAAACGAACAGACCGTAACGTAGTGGTGAGCTTCCGTGCGACAAGGAAGCCGTCTCAGCAAGCCGTTTTGAGAATCGTTAGTCAGTTTCAGTCGACACGAGAAACGCCCCGATTAGGCAGGTCTAGGATTCTAGGTCCAGCCACTCGTCGACAAAATAAACGTTGATATGCATTGGACTTATTCAGATTTTGTAATTGACATCTATGACGACACGAATTACAATTCTGGGTCGGCTGACAATGTAGTAAAGTATGACCATTACTATGCCTCTGATAACCCAGAACGCTTCATCTTGACCCAACATGGAATTAAGATTACTGATATAGAAGGCCAGCTAATTAAGCAAGTCTGCATTGCCGCATTAGGGGGTAAAACCGGTATCCATGAACATTGCTGTGTTGTACTGGATAAAACCCTAACCGTCTGCTGCGCTGACTCAGTTTTTAGTTTGACTTTGCCAGACCTTAGCTTGCGCTGGTGTAAGCTTCCCTGAAATTGTAAGCTTCCCTGAAATTAGGACAGTCATGGATTAGACTCGAAAAGAGCTAATTTTAACTGACACATGAAAAAAAAGAAGTTTACCGAAACACA